>CAWFEB010000040.1:0-38838 GCA_963814755.1 uncultured Carnobacteriaceae bacterium | reverse complement strand
TGATCTTAGTAAATACTGATTATATAAGCGGAAAAGAATTCGAAATGTTGGGACTAGTTAAGGGGAGTACGATTCAGTCCAAAAACTTAGGGCGCGATATTTCACAAGGGCTTAAAACGCTAATTGGTGGAGAGCTCAAAGCCTATAACGAAATGATGAATGAGGCCAGGGCTATAGCAACAAAGCGGATGGTCGACGAAGCGACTGCATTAGAGGCGGATGCAGTTGTAAACATTCGGTATGCTTCCTCTGCAATCATGCAAGGCGCAGCTGAAGTGATCGCATATGGAACCGCTGTTAAATTTAAATAAAACAGCATAGGAACGTATATTTTTGGTAATCATGCCGAAGGAGTTATCAATTTTCTCTACAAGTTACTTTCAGGAACGCAAATGACAGCTTTCATTTGCGTTCTTTTTTGATGCGTTCGACAAATTACGTGTCGAACGCCATGAAATTCACCGATCCCGGCTGCGGACTGTACAAGAGTAAATTTCTCGAATAGGTGGCCTGTATTCGGCAATTTTGGCCGACCACTCTCCAGATACATACTTTAAAGTAATAATAGTGAGCACCACATCGGCTTCCGCTGCTCAAAGGAGCTATAAGAATAGCCAAAAAAGGCAGGAACTTACCAGTTGAGGTTAGTTTCTGCCTTTTTCCAGCGGTCTTTTGATCCCGGAATCTTCAACGTATATCAAACCGATCTCAAGGATATTTTTTCATCGAAACCACTTGGATCAGCACGAGCGCCAGACTGGTCAGGAGGGCAATAAAGGCAATACTTTGGATACCGCTGAGGTTGATGACGACGGCGGCCAAGCTGGCGCCGAACGCACCGCCCAGTTGGATCAAGGAGCTGTTGATGCTGAGCATGAAGCTGGATTTGTTTTCGGTCACTTGGGCGATGCCGGTGTTGAGCTGCAGCCCGGTGAACCAGGCGCTCATCAGCCACACGATAATGAAAAGCACACTTAACCATTTCGACGGTTGGAAAACAAGGATCAACAGCATCGCTGCCGTTTGGAGTACCGCCCCGAGCATCAGTGACTTGGCGTATCCGATGGCATCCGATACATGGCCGCCGATCAGATTGCCCGTGAAACTGGCGAGGCCAAGCGCAACCAATATCAGGCTCATCAGCGGTTCGATGGAAGGGAAAAGCAGCAGCAAGTACGGCGTAGCATAGGTGTAGAACGCATTGTACCCCATAAACATGGCAAACGTATAGGCAAGCAGCAACAACGTTTTTCCGTCCTTAAAGAACTGCAGCTCGTTTTTCAGATCCAGTTTTGTGGCCTCGTGGTCCGCTTTCGGCAAATATTTCAGGAAATAAGCGAGGGACAACAGCATCATGGCATTCAATATCCAAAAAATGCTGCGCCAATCCAGGACGGCGGACAAGGCGCGCGTCAATGGGATGCCGATAACGAGCGCCAAGGAACTGCCCATGATGTAGAAAGCCAAGGAACGCCCTTGTCTATCTTTGGGAGAGAGCGCCAAGATCGTCGAAATGGCCAACACACCATAGCTGTTGGCGGAAATCCCCATCAGCAGCCGGACGATGAGCAGCTGCACAAAATTTTGGGCATAGATAAGCGCGAATGTCGTCAAGATCGTCGCAAACAGCATGAGCTTCAGCATCCGGCTGCGTTCGACCTTCCGGAACAGGATCAAAGTGATCGGCACCCCGAACGCAGCCCCATAGGAATACATCGTGTTCAGCAACCCGGACTCGGCCACCGAGATGCCCAGCGAAACGGCCACCTTGTCCAAGATGCCGCTGAAGACAAACGCCGTCATGGCAAGGACAAAGCTCATCAAACTGAAGACCAGTAACATAAGATTTGGTTTTTTCATTTCATTCTCCTTCGGAAAGTGATTGTTGATTGCGGTTACATCTTTCGGCAGGTAAATTTTTAGTCATCCTGCCGCTTTCGGAATAATTCCGAACATAAGGGCATTATACAGGTTAACCTTGACTTTAAGTCAAGCCCTTTCGAAGAAATCTCTTTCATTGTCATATCCGGGTAGAGAAAGCTGGGCAAAAACGTAAAGCATAAGCCTGCAAATTTGTAAAATTGAAATGGTAAAAATGTAAAATTGAAACGGAAAATTTGTAAAATTAAATCGGTACAAACGTAAAATTCATGACAACATTTTTGTAAAGTTAAGACCTACAAAAAAGTAAAGTGAGTGATTCGTATGTATGAAAAACGCATCATTGACGAGTCCTTAAAAAGCTAGTTCGAGGATTTGCCGGCGATCTTGATAGAAGGAGCAAAAGCTGTGGGAAAAACAGAAACTTGTTCGCATCTAGTGAAGACCGTCTTCAGCTTGGATAACGAGGCCACTCGGATGCTCCTGAAAGGTGATCCTTAAATCATGTTGAGAGAAGAACATCCGATTGTATTGGCTGAATGGCAACTGCTTCCCGAGATATGGACGTTCGTCAGGACGAATCGTCAGGATGAAAATGCGTCCCTACTCGATTGATGAAAGAAAAATGTTCGAAGAATACATTCGGATTTCTGACTTGCTCAGTGGATTAAACACGCACTGCTTATAGTGAAACAGGAATCAAAAAAAGCACTAACTCGTGTCTTTCTTAATTCCGATTGTTTTGCCTTCCATTCTTCCAGTTTCATGCGTCAAAACGAATCGTCAGGATGAAAATGCGTCCCTACTCGATTGATGAAAGAAAAATGTTCGAAGAATACATTCGGATTTCTGACTTGCTCAGTGGATTAAACACGCACTGCTTATAGTGAAACAGGAATCAAAAAAAGCACTAACTCGTGTCTTTCTTAATTCCTGCTTTAGCAATTGTAACGTTCATACATCTTTATGCTCATCGTTCCGTTTTTCGCCTCCGGTTATGCTTGCTTATCGTAGTTCATGCGTGCCAGCAAAAACAGACGGTGCATCCATTTTGGTAGATTCAAGAAGCGTTTATCTTTGTCAATTTGGGCGATTTGCTCCAAGTCAGCTGCTGTCAGTTCAAAATCAAAAATATCCAGATTACTGTCTATGTGAGCTGGATTTTTCGAACCTGGAATGACAATATTTCCTGTTTGAACATGCCAATGCAAGATGATTTGAACAACGGATTTATTGTATTTACTTGCCAATTCTGTAAAGATGGGTTCGGCAAGCAAGTCTTTGTCAGCTGAGCCAAGTGGATACCAAGCTTCAAGCGCAATATTATCCTTAGCAAGTTTTGCTTTCAAATCTTTTTGTTGGAAATAAGGGTGGCATTCTACCTGCACAACAGCAGGTTTGATGGTTCCTTCAGCTATCACCTTGTCTAATTCAGGTCCTGTAAAGTTAGAAAGACCAATAACTTTAATTTTCCCAGTACTTACAGCCTCTTCCAGAGCTTTCCAAGCACCTAGATAATCGCCTACTGGTTGATGCAACAGCATGAGATCAAGGTAATCGACACCTAAACGGTTTAGGGTATCCTCAATAGCTTGCTTAGCTTTTTCATATTTATATTCTGTCGGCCAGATTTTGGAGGTCAGGAAAATCTCGCTTCGATTGATGCCTGATTTTTTGATAGCCCGACCAACAGCTTTTTCATTCATGTAAATATTTGCCGTATCAATCAATTGATACCCGTTTTTCAAAGCATGTTCCACGGAACGTTCTGCATCGGTTGGACTGATCCGATAAGTCCCGATTCCAAGGGTTGGAATACTATCATTATTATTTAAAGTTGTGTATTTCATGAGTTCCTCCTTATTTAGTAAAAGCGCCGCTATTTTTCCAAAAAATAGCGGGAGCATATTGTAAATGTATTCTTGAAAGTAAAAATTGGTCTTTTGCGCATCTCCTCCACATAGTTTAACACTTTCGCAGTAACGAACAGCATCGTAAGCCTATCCGAGTTCCTCACATTTTATATGTATCAAAATCAGTGGCTACTCGTGTATAGGTTTCGGCAGCTAATTTCCAGCCATCTTCAGTATCTGTGTAGACTTCCGACAGGACAAAAGGATTCTGTACTTCATTTCCCCCGATTACAGCTGTTAAGATCATTTTTTTGAAAATAATAGCAGTGCTGCCGTAATCCACAACGTATTCCTCTGCAATATCAACCGCTTTGAAAATAAAAATTTTTTCGTTAAAGACTTCCAGTTCCCCGGCCTTATCAAAAGTGATGCCCATATGAACAAAGCGAGCTTTGTCAGCAATGAATCCTGCAACTGCGGTCATATCATTTGCTAGCTTTGCATTCCAAATCTGTGTTGAAATGCGTTGAACATCGTGTGTTGTCATAATCATTTTCCCCTATCATTAATAAGTATAATCAGGAATCAAGAGTTGTATTTATTCTTGATTGTATAGCATAAGCCTATTCTAAACTGTGGAGTCAGGACCATAGCAAGTATTTACTTATTAATATATTTCTTGCCTTGAGGGGGGTTACACTTTCAATCTCTGTAACGTCTTTGTAAGTAGAGACCAAGATAGCGATTCACCTTCATGGTGTCAGCGGTACGGTCGAAACAAACAAAAGGAAAGCAGGGAGAATGATGGACAAGACAACACAGATAATTGATGTACTTTCGATGGGGTATGGAACTGTTCCGACAAGCGTTATGAGTGACCGGAAGTCTGACGGTCGAGGCGAAGGCGATCTATGCGTACTTTGCCGCATGCATCGGGGCCGGGGACACAAGCTTCCCCACGGTCGGCGAAATCAGCAAGGATCTCAACATGTGCGAGGAACGATTCCGGAAGCATCAGAAACAACTTGATTGAAAGAGGATATCTGACGATTCGAAAAAATGCAGCGGCAAACGGCAGATACAGCACGAACGTGTATGTGATTCAGGAACGGGTTGCCAACGGATAAAATAGAACAGAAAATCAAACATAAAAGGACTGCCCTAAACCAAAAATGGTTTAAGGCAGTCCTTTTTGCATAGCGATGGAATACTGCTGAACATTATCAAATGGAATCTAAGAACGAGGCTTTTCACATAACCAAAGAATTTATTGTGGATCCATCTGATAAATTTTCCAGACAATTGGCGGAGGCTATCCTCAAATACAAAATCATCATCGAACAGAATCAAGTCTACGTCCAGATCACCGACACTGGCTGCTTCGTGAATCTGTGGAGGGATCAATCACCGTTGAAAGCACGCCTGGGAAGGGCGAAGATGATGGTGGAGTTGCTGAAACGTTAAAATGTACAGACTACAGTTAGAAAATAATTATGAAAAATATAATATAGAAAAATGACGAGAATCCATAAATGATTTTCGTCATTTTTTGTGGTTATCTTTTTTCAGCAATTTAAATTCATCAAAGTTGTTTTACTTCAATCTGAGTCATGAAAATTTCAACGTCTTTTTTATTGATTACACCTACTTCAGCATGTTGAGCATTAGACATTCCGCAAGCCATGGAATACTTTAATGTATCGACAATTGAATACTTCTGTTCAAGAGCGTATGCAAAACCGCCTACCGTAGCATCCCCAGAACCTGTAGGATTAATAATTTTAATTTTTGGAATAGTAACATCGTAGTATTTATCACCGGCTTTGAAAAGAGCACCTTCAGAACCACATGAAATCATTATGTACTCAATTCCATCGAATAGTTCATTAGACAGTTCCTTAATAGCGACTTCTTTCGAAGAAATTGATTTACCCAATAGTTCCCCTAGCTCATGGATATTTGGCTTAATAAAAGTCGGCTTAAAATCGTGACTTTCCAGTAACGACAGCAACTGCTCACCAGAGATATCCATAAGCACTGGGATAGTGGGATTTATTTCGGATCTGATATATTTCAAAAGGTCTTTATATAGATGTTTGTTGCTGGAATTTACAGAACCATTGATAGTGATCACTGATGCGTTTTCTTTTTCTAGTTTGTCTTTAATTTCGTTCATAAGGTTAAAGGCTAATTCGTCGCTGACCTTGGGACCGCTTTCAATGAGTTCGGTATGCACATTACCATCATGCATAACAGTAATGGCTCGTCTTGTTTCTTCGGGGACAGATAGCATCATTAATTCAAATAAGTTTTCTGCTTTTAGGTCTCTTCCTACTAAATCCCCGAGATCCCCGCCAAGAAATCCTGACAATATTACTTTTGAACCAGAGAGAGATGCTGTTCTACCAGCG
This sequence comes from uncultured Carnobacteriaceae bacterium, assembly GCA_963814755.1. GTDB lineage: Bacteria > Bacillota > Bacilli > Lactobacillales > Aerococcaceae > Trichococcus. The sequence goes on along the minus strand of CAWFEB010000040.1, from coordinate 32,693 downwards.
TTGATACCTTTACCGCCAATAGATTTCTTTGGCGTTAGGAATCTATTGACTCTTCCCAGGGAGAAGTGGTCAATAAAATAAGCGTGATCAAGTGAGGGGTTCATCGTTACTGTAATAATCATTTTGCATGCTCCTTTAAAATAGTAGTGTATTGGCTATAGTGATTTAAAGTTTCTTTTGAAATTTTTTCATCAGTGATAAGATAATCAAATTCATTTAAATTACAAAATGTGTAGACGTCAGAGACATCGAGTTTGGAACTATCAGCAACGATACATTTAATTTTTGCTTTTGCTAAAGCAGCATTTTGAACAGCGCCTTCAACAAATTGCGCGGTGGTGACATTGTTATCTATTATCCCGTTAGTTGCAGCGAATGCGATATCGATGTTTAAGTTCTCAAATGATTTCACTGCAACCTCACCGACAAATTCCTCAGTAACATGCGAAAATTCTCCACCTGTAAGAATAATCCGGTAATCGGTGTTTTCTTTTAAATACATAAAGGCAATGAGACTGTTTGTTATAAAAAATAAATTCTTACGATTAATCAATTGAAGGGCATATAAGATAGTAGTACCAGCTCCAACAAAAATCGTTGAATTGTCTTTAATGATTTCATTCATTACTTTTCCGATATATTTTTTTTCATCTATATTAGCGTATATTTTTTCTTGAGTACTGAGCTCTTTTTTTTCGGCACTAAGTTTTTCAGCACCGCCATACAATTTTTTTAGTTTATTTTCCTTAGCCAACTCAGTGATATCTCGTCGAATTGTCATCTCTGAAACGTCTAATGGAGCCGCAATTTCTACAATACTTAAGTATGAATGTTCATCAAGGAGATCTAGAATTCTACTTTGTCGTTCTTTTTTTAACATTAGGGTCCCTTCTTTCTAAGTAATGCGTGTTCGACTTTGTTCTAAAAGTTCGTTTTAACTTATTATATAGATACTCCTTTCCTTTTTCAATAGTAAACTTAAAGATTTTTTGTTCTTTTTAACATTTAAGAGCGTTTTTGTTGTGAATTAATGTTAAACTCGTAGGAATCGAGAGGAAAGATGATCAAAAGAATAACAAATTGAAAAAAAGATAATCAAAAAAATGGAATAAATTAAAAGAAAACGTTGACAAAGGTTTTGCAAGCGGTATATACTAAGCGAGTAAACAAAGTTAAACTTTATAGAACTAAAGAATAACATTGTAAAACAAAAAAGGCCATCAAAAGTACGAGAGGTGACGAAATGAGTTACAAGGACATGTTTAGTTTGGATTTGGTAGATTTAAATGTAAATGTTTTTACTGAAGAAGAGGCATTTGAAATTGTTGCAAATCGGTTAAGCGGATTGGGTATGGTAAATGATAATTATTTGAAAGGGATAACCACACGAGAAAAGGAATTTCCTACTGGGTTAATTACTCAGCACTTAAACATTGCATTACCCCATTCTGATCCAGAATATGTTAATAAGCCATTCATTTTCATTGCACGTTTGGAAAATGACGTTACATGCAAGCAAATGGGTGATAACCAAGAGATGTCGGTTAAGGATTTATTCTTTTTAGGAATCAAAAATGGAAAAGAGCAAGTCGGGCTGCTGCAGGCAATTATGAACTTATTTATGAACGAGACATTTGTGGAACAATATCGATTAGCGGAATCACCTGAAGAAGTGTATAAATTATTTGTTGAAAATATCTAACTAATAGGAGGTTGTTATTATGAAAAAAAGATTAATTGTAGCATGTGGTAGTGGAGTAGCTACGAGTCAGACAATAGCAAGCAAGATTGCAAGCATGTTTGAGGATGATGGAATCAATTTTCTGGTTGATGCCGTAGATTATAAATCTATCCAAAGTGAATTGCCGTCAACAGGTATCTATGTATATGTGGCTCAACCAGATGAAGACGTATTAGAAAAAGCGAATGAATTAGGAGTAGCAGTTTTCCCGGGGATTCCATTTTTGACTGGTATGGGCGTAGATAATGTATATTCGCAGATCTGTGAGTTAGTGAAGTAAAAGATAGTTCATAAACTAAGAAAATGGAAAGAAGGTATTTAGAAATGCAAATCTTTCAAGATGTTGTTAATTATATTTTAGGTTTAGGTTCGGCGGTTTTTGTGCCACTCATTATCTTATTACTAGGCTTACTCGCAGGTATGAAATTTAAGAAAGCCTTCGTCTCAGCTTTGACTTTAGGTATCGCATTCAGTGGGATGTCAATGGTTATTGGATACATGTCCAATGCGGTGAGTCCTGCATCAGAAGCCTTAGCTACAAATACTGGAATTAATCTTCCTGCTCTTGATTTGGGCTGGACTGGTGCTGCGAGTATTACTTGGTCATGGGCATATGCATTTGTATTTTTCGCAGTCACTATCGGTGTTAACTTTGTGATGCTGGCCCTTAACTGGACGAAAACTCTGAACGTAGATATGTGGAATGTATGGGGCAAAGCGTTGACTGCTTATCTGGTTTATTATATTTCGGGAAGCCTTGTAGCTGGATTCATTACAGCAGGGATCCAAGTAGTTCTTGAACTTAAACTAGGGGATATGTTCCAAAAACATATTCAAGATTTAACGGGCATTCCTTTAGTAACTGTAACTCACTTTATGACTTCAGCTGCAGTATTGTTGTTGCCGCTGAATATGTTGATGGATAAAATTCCATTCTTCAATAAACGTGCAGACACTAATGCATTGAAGAAAAAGATTGGTATATTCTCTGAAAACTCTGTAATGGGCTTTATTATCGGATTAGGTCTTGGTTTTGCAGCGGCATATGGGGTCTCTGGTTCTCTAAACTTGGCAATCCAAGTTGCTACCGCTTTAGCGCTGTTCCCAATGATTTCAAAATTATTTATGCAGTCGCTTTCTCCATTGGCGGATGCAATGTCTGAGTTTATTAAAAAGAGATTTAAGGATCGTGAAGTATACATTGGATTAGACTGGCCGATATTAGCGGGTAGATCAGAAGTGTGGGTTACAGCAATTCTATTGGTTCCTGTGTTCATCGGATATTCAATCATTCTACCAGGAAATCAAGTATTGCCATTAGCGGGAATCATCAACTATTCAATTGCTGTAGGTGGATTATTGCTAACTGGTGGCAACTTGGCGCGTATGCTCGTTCTAGGTGTCATTTCAATGCCGATCTATTTGTATAGCGCTACTTATCTAGCTCCTGTTTTAAGTGGATTAGCAGAAGAAACTGGGGCGGTTGAAGGCTTTAAAAAAGGACAATTGATTACATGGTCATCAATTGAAGGGCCGGAGTTCCGTATCCTGTTTGCGGAGGCATTCAATATGAATGTACTTGCAATAGCTGGATGTGTTCTTTTCCTTGGACTATTCTTCTTATTAAACAGATATATGAACAATGCGAAAGTTCCTAGTGAACGCTACGTTGAAGAGACTGAAACATTAAGAGAAGCGGTAAGTAGTAATTCTTGAGATCAATAAAATATAGAGGTGGAGGCAATTCGATTGGGTTATAAAAGTAGCGAAAAAGAGAAACTAAAATGGACTGCACTATTGTTTTTAGCAGTTGCTCTATTTTTAGTGTCACTTTCAACACAGTTGTATGCAATAAATATAATCGTTATAGGGTTGTCTCTTCATATCTATAGAAATGGGAGTTCGATTTTATTCAGAGAGTACGAAGAAAGACAAATTAAAAAGCTAGAAGATGTCAAATTAGTTCGGGAAGCTACTCAAACTGTTTTAGAATCCAACAAAATATTTAAAAAACGGGGGAATGAAAATGTCTGATGGACGTATGTTATTTGAGAGAGAGCGCCAAGATATGGCGAAAATTATTAAGGTGATCTTTCAACGTAAAAATACAAATGTTGCAGGTGGAAACTTCTCATTTAAAACAACAGATGAGTTTGGTAAAGAATACATAATTATGACACCAACGATGATGTCGGAAGCATATCTTGGAGAAGTTTCAGCAGCACAGGTGCTGGTTGTAGAGCCACATACACGGAAAATAATAGATGGTGTGGGTAGCTTAACACGTGAAATAAACATGCATGAAGCGGTCTATGATGCAAATCCAGAAATTAAAGCAGTGCTACATGCTCATGCCCCAAATGCAATGTTTTGGGCTACGAGTGGCATTCCCATGCCTAACTTAACGGAAGCGACACAAAAAGTTGGACCTGTTTACGTTATGGATTTTGAACCGAATTGTTCAGAAGAATTAGCTGATTTAACTAGTGGATATATTAGAGCGAATGACTTGTCGCTACCGCACATGCTACTTTTGGATAGTCATGGTGTTTTAATTAATGCGAAAGGTAAAACTGGGAGCGAAGCAATTCACAAAGCCCTTCAGATATTGGATACAGTGGAATGGAATGCAGAAATTGCATATAAGCAAGCAATATTCCAAGCGCTAGGGATTATGGATGGATTCTACTCGAAAGGTTCTAAAGTAGGAACTCTAGAGGATCTAAAGAATAAAGTTTCTATATACAATAAAGCAAAAGTTGCGGCTGGAGGAGACTAGGCTATTTACTAAACGTTTGCTAAGATGGTTATTTTATCAATGATTCTCTAAATGAAATGCAAGAGGCTACATCAAAACGAGGGGGTATAACTCTGGTTTTGATGTAGTCTTTTTACCTTTTTTTAAAGACCTTTTTCTGGAGTGGCTAAACAGAGACATAAATTTAAAGGAATGGGTGCAATCTTAGTGGGAGTGTGTAAGAGAAATCAGAGTCAATTGGAATGAAACAAATGAACGCAGGCAAACGATTCATTTTATCGGAGTATCCGTTCTCCGATAAACAACGCTCTAACCTAGAAAGTTTAGCAAACAAATATTCATATAAAGTTATAACAATCAGACTGGTGGCCGACTTTGACGCTTTGTGGGCCAGAAGAAAAGTGCGGGACATCGAAAACGATAGGCATTTGAGTCACGTCATGTCGCACTATCATTTTGGAGATGTTCTGGAGGATCGTTCAAAAGCAGATAGTTTGATTACTGAGGAAGGATTCAGGAATATTATTGAAGTGCGACAATACAACGATTTTTCGTTAGGGCAGTTGTATGAGTATGACGTGTCTGATTTTTCTAAGGTAGACTATACCGAGCTCTTAGACAAATTGAGAGAACTTTCCTGAAGTGTCAATACATGAAAACTAGTAAGTTCTAACTTAAACAATCCATAAGCTTGCTGAGTAGAGTCCGTTCGTATCCGTTTAATAATTATTAAAAGAAAACAAAAAGAGTATCTTAACCAGGGATCTGAAAGGTCTTTGGTTGGATACTCTTTTTTAAAAAGGATGAGTGAAAAAATGTTTGAAACAATAGATGCAAAAGCGATAAATACAATCCGTACCTTAAGTATCGATGCAGTCGAAGCAGCCAACTCAGGGCACCCAGGCTTGCCTATGGGTGCTGCCCCAATGGCCTACGTGCTTTGGTCCAAATTTTTAAAAATCAATCCACTCACATCCAGAAATTGGACGGACAGGAACCGGTTTGTACTATCGGCTGGACATGGATCTGCCATGTTGTACAGCCTGTTGCATTTGTCCGGCTATCAAGTTTCGATAGAGGATCTGAAACAATTCCGCCAGTGGGGTTCAAAGACGCCTGGGCATCCGGAAATCCATCATACGGATGGTGTCGAAGCGACTACCGGTCCGTTAGGCCAAGGGCTAGCGATGGCCGTCGGAATGGCAATGGCAGAAGCCCATCTGGCAGCTACATATAATAAAGAGGACTTTCCGATCGTCGACCATTACACATACAGTCTGTGCGGCGATGGGGATTTGATGGAGGGCATCTCCCATGAGGCGAGCTCGTTAGCTGGCCACCTCAAGTTGGGCAAATTGATCGTACTGTACGATTCAAATGATATCTCATTGGATGGGCCGACTGATAAATCCTTTACAGAAAATGTAGGTAAAAGATTTGAAGCATACGACTGGCAGCACATTTTGGTGGAAGACGGCAACGATCTGGATGCCATCTACGCGGCCATCGAGACTGCCAAAGCAGAAAAGGACAAACCGACATTGATCGAAGTGAAGACAGTCATCGGTTATGGTTCCATCAGTCAAGGCACTTCCAAAGTACATGGTTCTCCTTTAGGTAAAGAGGATGCTGAAAACGTCAAAGCCTTTTATGGGTTTGAGAAGAATGAAAAATTCGTTGTATCCGCGGAAGTGCAAGAACACTTCCGGAATGAGATAGTCGTCAGAGGAGAAAAGGCGCAAAAAGAATGGGAAGACGTTATTCGCTAAGTATCAAGCGGCTTATCCTGAATTGGCCGAACAGTATGTAGTTGCCCACTCAAGTGAACTGCCGGAGAATTGGGACAAGGATCTCCCGGTATATGAGGTTGGTTCGAGTGCGGCGAGTAGGGTCACCAGCAAGGAGACCATCCAAGCCTTGGCGAAAACGATACCGTTTTTATGGGGCGGATCCGCGGATCTGTCCTCGTCGAACAACACAATGGTAGCCGGTGCAGCCGATTTTGAGCCGAAACAGTTTGCAGGACGCAACATCTGGTTCGGTGTGCGCGAGTTCGCCATGGCCGCCGCTATGAATGGAATCCAACTGCATGGCGGAACAAAAGTTTACGGAGGAACATTTTTCGTATTCCTCGACTATCTGAAAGCGGCCGTACGTCTGAGTGCCATCCAAAAAGTCCCGGTTACCTATGTAATGACCCATGATTCCGTGGCGGTCGGGGAGGATGGTCCGACTCATGAACCGATCGAACAACTGGCAAGCCTGCGTTGCGTGCCGAACGTCCATGTCATCAGACCGGCCGATGGAAATGAGACGGTAGCAGCATGGAAAATCGCGATGCAGTCGAAAGAGACACCTACCGTCTTGGTGCTGAGCCGACAAAATCTGCCGGTCATTCCTCAAACGAAGGAACTGGCTGAGGCGGGTGTCGCAAAAGGCGGCTACGTCCTCTCCAAACAACAGGGCGAAAAACCGGACGGCATCCTTATCGCAACCGGATCGGAAGTGAACCTTGCGATCAAAGCCCAGAACAGCCTGCGGGAACAAGGAAAGGACGTCTCTGTCGTGTCTATCCCAAGCTTCGATCTGTTCAACCGCCAGTCGTCGGAATACAAAGAATCCGTGTTGCCGAAAGACGTGAAGAAGCGCGTGTCGGTTGAGATGGGCTCCAGCTTCGGTTGGGAACGCTATGTAGGGGATCACGGTGCTATGATTGCAATCGATACATTCGGAGCAAGTGCACCGGGAGAGACGGTCATCAGAGAATATGGATTTACTGTCGAACATGTCGTTTCTGTTTTTAATAGCATTGTAGAAAAGCGAAAGGGATAAGACTCGATGGAGTTTTGTCCCTTTTTGTACTATTGTTAAGATAATGGATTACACCTTAGGGAGGATACATCAAGATGGTGACAACATTTATATTCGATGTCGATGATACACTGTACGACCAATTGGAACCCTTCAGACGGGCTTTCCAAAAGCATTTTAGCCGGTTTGAGGATGAAGTGAAGATAGAAGAACTGTATAAGCTGAGCAGGAAATACAGCGATGAGGCTTTTGAATCGACGGGCTATGAAATCACAAACATGAGAAAGATGCACATTTACCGCATCTCAAAGGCATTCGAGGAGCTGGGCATCCGGATAAGCGATGAGGAAGCATTGCAATTCCAACTGGACTACGAAACATTTCAGAACGAAATCAAACTGATCGAAGAATTTCCGCAGATTTTTGAACTGCTGCTCCAAAGAGGCGCCAAGATCGGCATCATCACAAACGGTGCCAACGACAACCAACTCAGGAAAATCAATCAATTGGGTCTCGAAAAATGGATAGCTCCCGAAAATATGCTGGTTTCGGAAGGAGCCGGTGTCTCCAAACCCAGTAAAGAAATCTTCGAAGCAATGGAAAGAAGAATGGGTTTCTCGAAAAACGACGTATATTACATTGGGGACAATTTCGATAATGACGTAATTGGGGCAACGGCGGCTGGTTGGAAGACAATCTGGGTTAATTTCCGGAACCACAAAGCAATCGGACAAGAATGTTTCGGCAACTTATGTGGTGGAGACACCGGAGGAATTGTTGCGGTTGGTGGATGGACTTACGAGAGGAATGTAGGATATTAAGGTGATTGGTATCACTACCACGTACTTGCTCAATCGAAGAGGGAGCATGCGGGAATTAATATGGATTTCAAAGTTTTAAAATATGGGAACGAAATTTAGTGAATAAAAAATCAAACAAATGTTTGACAGCGCTTTCTTTATCGGTATAATAGGTGTTAGGTAATATATCATGTATTTCCGGAGATACATAATACATTGCCAAAATATAATTGGGGGGATTAAATAATGAATGAAGAAATGGAACTATCGGAACACAGCCCGGAACAATTGGTGGCACTGATCCAACAAGGGCACCCTATGTACTTTGAAGAACTTTTCTATAGGTTTTTGCCTCTAGTCAAAAAGTTCAACAAAGCTTATTACTTACGTTCTTTGGAACAGGAGGATTTTTGGCAGGAAGCCCGCATGGTGCTGCATAAGGCTGTTCAGTCTTATGTTCCCGAAAAAGGCCTACAGTTTGCGAGTTTCTACAAGTTGACCCTCAAACACCACATTTTCAGCTTGATCAGAAAAGAAAGTGCCGTAAAGAGAAAGATTGACAAAGGCGCTGTGTCTTTGGATGCAATCCTTGAGAATCAGTACAGCAATCATACGGAACATTCGTTTGAAGGCGTAGTCTCGATGAACTTCTCTCCTGAAGAAATCGTTATGGTGAAGGAAAGTACATCGGGTTACTTTGAAATTCTGTCTGATTTCGAACAAGCTGTGTTCGTTCGTTTCATCAATGGATCGGATTTTCTGACCATCGCCGATGATCTGGACTGCGAAGTGACTTCTATTAAGAATGCCTATGATAGATGCCACCGCAAAATGAAACGTTTGTTAGATTGATATCCGAATAATGCCTCGCCGGAAATAAATTCCGGCGGGGTATTTTTTCTTTTCCCAAAAAACAGGTCCGCAGTTCATTTATTTGGCTCAATTGTGCTACACTTTAGGTACGAATTTTATTAAGCAAGGACCTAACTATGAATAAAAATAAACGTTTGATCTATATTTCATTATTGGCTGCGCAGGGTGTGGTCATCACGATGCTGGAGCGGGCGATTCCGTTTCCGTTCGCGTTTGCGCCGGGTGCGAAGCTGGGTTTGGCGAACATCATTACATTGTTGGCGATCTTTACGCTGCCTTATAAGGACAGTCTGAAGGTCGTGTGGATGCGGTTGTTGATCTCGACGTTGTTGGGCGGGACGTTATCGACCTTCCTTTACAGTTTTGCGGGGGCTTTTTTGAGTTATGGCGGGATGCTTTTGGTCCGGCTTTTGGGTCCGAAGCGGGTCAGCATGATCGGCATCAGTGCTGCCGGCGGGATTCTGCATAATGTCGGCCAGCTGGCGATGGCGAGTTTGATTGCGCAATCGTTCAGTGTGATGCTCTACTTGCCGATTCTTTCCATCACGGGCATCTTCTCGGGGATCGCGGTCGGGGTGGCGGCGAATTACTTGTTGGAGCACGTTTCGACGATCCGGCAATTCCAATCGGAGGAGGCCGCTAAAAGTAAATTGACGAAAGCGTGGTATGAGGCTTCACTGGTTTATCGGAAAGAGCATGACTAACATTTTATTGCGGTAACCTCTCTAATGCGAAAGGTTTTACGACGCTGCGTGAGGAAGAAAACAAGGTGAAAAAGATGAAAATATGCTCATAGAGGAACTTTTTCATACTACTTTCAGGTTTTGCATGGACAATTATTCACAAATACACTATACTTATAAATGTGGTTATTTTAAATAAGTGATTAGGCGCAGGGATGCGCTGAACATAGATAAAAAGGAGACTGCCAAATGAGTAAAAAGAATATTGTGGTTGTGGGAGCAGGTTTCGCCGGTGTGGCCGCCGCGAAGAAATTGTCCCGACATTTCAAGAAAAATCCGGATGTCTTGATCACCTTGATTGATAAACATTCCTACCAAACGTACATGACCGAGTTGCATGAGGTGGCAGCGGGACGTGTGCAGCCCGATGCGATCCAATACGATCTGCAACGTCTGTTCAGCCGTAACCGGAACGTGGATATCATTACGGATGAAGTGACCCATGTGGACCGTGAAGCGAAAGTGGTCACGACCAGCAGCCACAGCTTCAACTATGACTATTTGATCCTGGCGATGGGCGGAGAGCCGAATACGTTCAACGTACCGGGCGTCGACGAGCATGCCTTCACGATGTGGTCTTGGGAAGATGCGAACAAAATTCGTCGTCATATCCAGGATACGGTCGAAGCGGCGTCGAATGAACATGATGATGAAAAACGCAAAGCGATGTTGACTGCAGTAGTCAGCGGCGCTGGTTTTACCGGTGTGGAATTGGTCGGCGACTTGATGGAATGGAAAGACCATCTGGCTAAAGCCAACAAATTGGATCCGGCTGAATTCAGCCTCTATCTGGTGGAAGCTGCACCGCAGATTTTGGGTGTCGTAACCGAAAAAGAACAACAAAAAGCTGAGAAATACATGCTGAAGCAAGGCATCCAAATCATCAAAGGCAATGGGGTCGCGAACGTCGAGAAGGATAGCGTCGAGTTGTCTGATGGAACCGTCATTCCGACACATACACTGATCTGGACGGCAGGGGTAAAAGCCAACACGGATGCAGCTGCTTACGGCATCGAGCAAGCAAGAGCGGGCCGTTTGGTAGCCAATAAATACATGGAAGCGAAAGATTCCGAAGGCGTCTATCTTGGCAGGGGACTTGGTCTACTACGAAGAGCCTGACAAAAACAACGCGCCGGTACCGCAGATTGTGCAATCCGCGGAACAAACGGGTCACACAGCCGCAGCTAACATCATCGCTTCTATAGAAGGCACAGAGAAGCACGAACACAAAGGCACGTATCAAGGCTTCATGATTTCAATCGGTTCCCGTTACGGCGTTGCCTACTTGATGGACAAAATCCATTTGAGCGGCTTCATAGCGATGCTTGTGAAGCACATGGTGAACTTGTTCTACTTCATGACGATCGGATCGGGCTATTATTTCGTGCAATACATTTATCATGAATTCTTCCATATCAAAGAAAAACGCAACATCTTCCGTGGTCACTTGTCCCGTTTGGGCAATGTGCTCTGGGCACTGCCATTGCGTGTCTTCTACGGCAGCATGTGGACGTGGGAAGCGCTCAAGAAGATCTTCGGTCTGTACGGCACGACTTCTTGGTTCGGCGATGAGATTGTCCTGCCTTTCGCTTGGTTGAAGGAAGCGACAACCGGGGCATCCGAAGCGGTAACCGACACGGCTGCTGCAGTCAGCCATCCGGTATTCGGTTTGAGCTATGCCTACGGGGAAGAGCCGATGATGATCTTCAAAGAAGCGCCTGAGTGGTTCAACAGCATCATGCAAATCATGATCCCGAATCCGGAAATGGCTTTGTTCTTCCAGAAATTCATGACGATCGTCGAGTTGCTGATCGGTTTGGCGATCATCGCGGGCTTGTTCACTTTCTTGGCGAATGCCGCAACGATCGCATTGGTGATCTCGTTCGCCTTATCCGGTATGTTCTACTGGGTGAACATGTGGTTCGTTCCTGTGGCCATCGCTTTGATGAACGGTTCAGGCAGAGCCTTCGGTTTGGACTACTATGTGATTCCGTGGATCCAGAAGAAACTTGACAACTGGTGGTATGGTAAGACAAAATCAATCTATAGACCGGGTGTCGGTCAATAATAACGATCTAACAGGGTTAAGGTGGGGAGACTTGCCTTAGCCCTTTTCTTTTCAGAAGAGAGGGACGGGAAATGAGAAAATACCTGAAAATGATCCGCAGAGGCGATCTGCTCATCATCCTTTTTTTGATGGCGGCTTCCTTCCTGCCGTTGGGGGTCTTCAGCTATCATCAAGCCAACGCGGAGAGTGCGGATAACATCGCAGTCATCAGTGTGGACGGCAACGTGGTGAAGGAATTTGTCCTGAAGGATGACGGCAAGACGGAAACCTATGTCTATCAGGACGACCATGGTCATGAGAACGTGATCGTGCGGGAAGGATCCCAAATCCGGATTACTTCCGCCGATTGCGACGACCAATTGTGTGTGCGCATGGGCGCGAAGGATGGCATCGGGGAGACGATCATGTGTCTGCCGAACCGCGTGCTGGTTGAAATACGCGGTGCCCAAGGGACGACCGCTGACGATGAAGAGGCCCTCGACATCATCTCCTGACAAATACTTAAGGGCAGAACAAAAGGAGTTTCAGTATGAAAATTCATTCGATGTGGGACCAGTATCCGCTGTTGCAGGCGGAATTGGTCGCCACCAATGAGCTGTTGGAAAAAAACATAACGCTCAAAAATCAGGCGGTCAGGGAAGCGATCCTTTCGCGATTGCTTTCGGGCGGGAAAATGCTGCGGCCGGCCTATTGCCTGTTGTTTTCGTACTATTCCCCGCAACGGGATGCGGAACGGGCGCAGGCGATTGCGGCTGCGGTGGAGTTGTTGCATACGGCGACGTTGATGCACGATGACGTCATCGATGAAGCCGGCACCCGCCGCGGCCAGGAGACGATGAACCGGGCATTCGGCAATCAGATTGCCGTCTATTCGGGGGATTACCTCTTCACGGTCTGTTTCCGCTTGCTGTCCGATTATGCCGGCGACGCGGCTGTGCTGAAGATCGACACGAACGGGATGGAAAGCATCCTGATCGGCGAACTGAACCAGATGGATATGCGCTACAATCCGGATATGCGCATGCGCGATTATTTGCGCCAGATCCAAGGCAAGACGGCGCAGTTGTTCGCGTTGAGCTGCTATGCCGGTGCCTATGGAGCGGATGAGGACGAGAAGTTGGCCCAGCTGGCCTATCGGATCGGCCACAATATCGGCATGGCCTTCCAGGTCATGGATGATGTATTGGACTACACTCAGGACGATAAGACCTTAGGCAAGCCGGCTCTGAGCGACTTCCGCAACGGCATCTACACAGCGCCTGTGCTGTACGCGATGCAAGCCGAGCGCAAAGCCTTCGCTTCGTATATCGCCAAAGGGGCGGATGTGACCGCTGAGGAGCTCGCGGAGATCCATGGTTTGGTGGAACGCTATGGCGGCAATCGCGCTGCACAGGCCTTGGCCAAAAAGTACACGACGAAAGCGCTGAAGCTGATCAAAAAATTGCCGAACCATCCCGTAAAGGAAACGCTAACGAAATTAACTGAGCAATTGCTTTATCGCAATATGTAGCAAAGCCTCTACTACGCGTTATGCGGATTGATAGCATCTCATTTTAAGATAAAACATTAGAAAATAATGGTTTTTAGTTAAATATATAGATTTTATTTGGCTAAAGATGTAACAAATGGTATGATAAGTAAGTGGATAGATATAGGGGGCTTGTGATTGGCATCACATATCTAACCGCTACCATAAAAAGAACAGGGTGGGATAGATTATGGAATTAAAGAAAACGTTATCTACGGCAACTCTTTTGCTGGCATCAACTTTCGTATTAGCAGCTTGCGGCGGTGCTGACACAGAAACTGAATCTTCAGAAGCAGCTTCATCAGAAGTTGTGGTTGAGTCTTCGTCTGAAGCTTCTTCAACAGCAACAGCTGAATTGCAGGACGGCACTTACACATTGGTTGAAAAGAACTTCGACACGCGTGGCTGGAAAACTGAATTCTCGATCACTGTAGTGGACGGCAAAATCACGGAATCTGCATATGAGAACGTGAACGAAGCCGGCGATAAAAAATCTGAAGATGCAGACTACCAAACCAGAATGGCAGAAAAAGCTGGCGTGGGTCCTGCTGATTACTTCCCAGCATTGAACAACCAGTTAGTTGAAAAACAAGATCCAGATGCGGTTGAAATCGTTACTGGTGCAACAGGTTCTTCTGATACTTTCAAAAAGTACGCTCCAATGTTGGTTGAAGCAGCAGAAGCAGGCGATACAACTCTGATCGAAATCGACAACGTAGTAGAAGAAGAATAAGCTGTTTTCCCACTTTTTTAGGTGGATTCGGCAATAAAAAAGATTATCATAGACAGGTAGGGACAGCGTTCTTGTTCCTGCCTGTCTTTTTAAATGTGGATACGGGGTGAGCAGATGAAAAAATATATGAACAAGGCCGGCCTGGCGGGTCTCTTGTCAGCGGCTCTCCTCTTCGGTGGCTGCGGCAATAGCGACACGCAGGAAGAAACGGCGATACGGAAAGAACCGTATGAGAAAACGGAATTCCTGATGGGAACCTATGTGACGGTGCGCGTCTATGACGAAGGCAAAGAGGCCGTTCTGGAAGAAGCCTTCGACCGCGTCGCCGAACTGGCCGACAAAATCACGGTGAATGAGCCCGGATCGGAAATCGATGCAGTCAATGCCGCGGCCGGGACGGCGGCGGTGGAGCTGTCGGAGGATGTCTACCCATTAGTGCAGAGTGCTTATGAATACAGCGAGGCTTCCGGTGGGGATTTTGACCTGTCGATCGGGCCGATCACCGAACTGTGGCACATCGGCTTCGAAGACGCCAGAAAGCCGGAACAGAGCGAAATCGATGCGGCGCTGACGCTGGTCGATTACGAGCGCGTTGTGCTGGATGATTCTGCGCAGACCGTCCAATTGGCGGATGCGGGGATGCGGTTGGACCTCGGCGCCATCGCCAAGGGCTACATTACCGACGAAGTAAAAGAACTGTTGGTGGAGGAGGGTGTGACGACCGCCATCATCGACCTTGGCGGCAACGTCTATGTGCTGGGCGGTTCTCCGTTGCGTGAAGGGGAGTCCTGGAACGTAGGCATCCAGGATCCGTTGGCAGCGCGCGGGGAAACAATCGGCAAGACCAAGCAAAAAGACCGTTCGATCGTGACTTCAGGGATCTATGAACGCTACATCGAAGTGGATGGCGTCAGCTACCACCATCTGATGGATCCGGAAACGGGTTATCCGTTCGATAACGACATCGCCGGCGTTTCGATCCTGTCCGATAAGTCGATCGATGGGGATGCGCTCTCGACGCTTGTCTTCGGTCTCGGAATGGAAGCGGGTCTGGCCTACGTCAACGAACGCGAGGATATCGAAGCCGTTTTTGTCACAAAAGACAAGAAAGTCTACGTTTCGGACGGGTTGGCGGATAATTTTGAACTGACGAACGACGATTATGTTTGGGAAAATGAATAGGGGTGAATGAAATGAATGTACCTGTATTTTTGGAATTTGTGGAAATCAAGACGAAGTTGGCCAGCCTGTTTCCGTTTGTGCTTGGGACCTTGTTTACGCTCTACCATTTCGGCAGCATCAATGCGCTGAACACCATTCTGTTCTTCATCGCCATGGTCGTTTTTGACATGGCGACGACGGCCATCAACAACACGATGGACTACGTGAAGGCGAAGAATCTGGTTTACCGCGACGAGGAAAATATCCTCGGGAAAGCCTCGATCTCCGTCAAGAAAGCTGCGACGATCATCGTTTCGATGATCGCGTTCGCGGCATTGCTCGGGTTGATCCTGACGGCGCGGACCAATCTGTTGCTGTTGGTGATCGGGGCGCTCTGTTTTGCAATCGGGATCCTGTATACGTTCGGTCCGTTTCCGAT
Source organism: uncultured Carnobacteriaceae bacterium (assembly GCA_963814755.1). Lineage (GTDB taxonomy): Bacteria > Bacillota > Bacilli > Lactobacillales > Aerococcaceae > Trichococcus. Next base: position 17,038 of record CAWFEB010000040.1, on the reverse strand, counting down.
TTCCCGGATGCCTTTGGGCGAAGTGGCGTCGGGGCTGACGATGGGCTTCGGCATCTTCTTCATCGCTGTGTTCGTGAACGTGCCGGCCGGAACGCTGGCGTCGCTTCTGGTTCAATGGCCGAACTTTACGTTGGCGGGGAACATCGCGACGCTGCTGATTATCCTGCTGCAGTCAGCGCCGCTTGTATTCAGCATCGCCAACATCATGCTGGCGAACAATATCTGCGACTATGAAACGGATATTTCCAATCACCGCTACACATTGACTTTCTACATCGGCAAGCCGGTTGCTGTGCGCCTGTATGCTTGGTTGTATTACGGGGCATTCGCCGCGACGACAATTTCGGTGCTGTTCGGGATCTATCCGGTTTGGATGCTGTTCATCTGGGCAATCTTCCCGATCATCCAGCGCAACATCCACCGCTTCAAAGCCAAACAGGATAAAGCGACGACTTTCGATCTGGCGATCAAGAATCTGATCCTATATCACGGTTTGGAAATCATTCTGCTGATTGTGTCGCTCATCCTGAAATGATCACGATCAGACACGGAGCCCCTGCGGATGAGTTATTTCTGAAGGAAATGACTTATCAGGCGATCTATTCGCCCAAAGGCGGGGGCTTTTTGCCGCGGAAGGTGTTGGAAGAGCCGGCAATCCGGCGCTACTATGCGGACTTCGGCAAGAATGGCGATCTGGCCTTCATAGCGCTGTCCGATGGTGAAGCGGTCGGGGCGGTGTGGATCCGTTTTGCGATGACTGCCCCAAAAGGTTACGGATTCGTCCGCGCGGACGTGCCGGAACTCATGCTTGCGGTGCTGCCGGCTTTCCGCGGGCGCGGCATCGGGACGGCGCTGCTGGAGCGGATGCTGACGCAGCTGCGGGCAACGGATTTGGAGGCTGTCTCCTTGAGTGTGGCCCGCTCCAACCCGGTGCGCGGCCTTTATGAACGGTACGGCTTCCGCATCGTGAAAAACCAGCGGAATTCTTGCACAATGTTGCTGGGATTAACATGACTATACAAGGAAACGTTTTCATAATGGCGTTCTCAAAAAAGCTTTTAAAATTGTGTCGGAAATGTTACTTCTTGCTTTTAATGAAAAGCCAGTTACGTTATAATGGCTATGGATTCGAAGTGTTTTTTCTTTCGGAATCTTCATTTATTGATCAAGAAAGCGCTATATTCATCCCCTGCATTTTCCGTCCGCTTAAATAAAGAGAACGAGGTCAGTTGCAACCGGAGCGGGTCCGCCTGTTCCGCAGCGTAATTTTCCTTGTCCGTATTTGGAGGATTAAAAATGAAGGACAAACTTTTTGGTGTTTTACAGCGTGTTGGCCGTTCGTTCATGTTGCCAATCGCCATTTTACCAGTAGCCGGACTCTTTTTGGGTATCGGTGGGTCATTTACTAATGCTACGACACTAGAAACATATGGTTTAACGGAACTGATGGGTCAAGGGACATTCATTTATGATGTATTGAACGTAATGAACCAGGCCGGATCGGTTGTCTTTGGGAACTTGCCGTTGATCTTCGCTGTCGGCTGTGCCATCGGTATGGCGAAAGCTGAAAAAGCGACTGCATCTTTGGCTGCTGTTATCGCCTTCCTGATCATGCATTCATCCATTGGCGCTATGATCGTAGCCCGTGGCGGCGCAGATCAGTTCATCGAAGGATCAATCTCAAACGTATTGGGTATCGAGTCATTGCAAATGGGTGTTTTTGGAGGTATGATCGTCGGTTTGGGTGTTGCTGCACTTCATAATCGCTTTTATAAAATTCAATTACCAGCTGCTCTTTCATTCTTTGAAGGCACTCGTTTTGTTCCGATCATTTCATCGATCGTCTACTTGTTCGTAGGTATCCTGATGGTTTACATCTGGCCGCCAGTGCAAGAAGGCATCAATGCGATCGGTGCTTTGGTACAAGGTTCCGGTTACGCTGGAACATGGCTTTATGGTTTCATGGAGCGTGCGTTGATTCCTTTCGGTTTGCACCACGTATTCTACTTGCCTTTCTGGCAAACAGCAGTGGGCGGAACGATGGAAGTCGGCGGAAAAATGGTCGAAGGTGCACAAAACATCTTCTTCGCGCAATTAGCTGATCCTGACACAACTGTCTTCAGTGTTGCCGCTACACGTTTCATGTCAGGTAAATTCCCGTTGATGATCTTCGGCTTGCCTGGTGCTGCTTTAGCGATGTACCGCACAGCTAAACCAGAAAAAAGAAAAGAAGCCGGCGGACTTTTGTTGTCTGCTGCCTTGACTTCCATGCTTACAGGTATCACTGAGCCGTTGGAATTCACATTCTTGTTTGTTGCTACACCGTTATATATCATCCATGCTGCTTTGGCCGGTGTTGCTTACATGCTGATGCATATGTTCAGCGTAGGTGTCGGCATGACTTTCTCAGGCGGATTCATCGATATGTTCTTGTACGGTATCCTGCAAGGGAATGCCAAAACGAACTGGATCTGGATCGTCATCATCGGTCTTGTTTACTTCGTAGTCTACTACTTCCTGTTCTCGTTCTTGATCAAGAAGTTCAACTACAAGACTCCAGGTCGTGAAGATGATTCGACTGAAGTGAAACTATATACACGTGCTGACATGAATGCGAAAGCGCAAGAAGGCGCTTCGGACATTGCCTCCATCGTGAAAAACGAAACGGATGAAATGTCTGCTTCCATCATTTATGGTCTGGGTGGCGCAGCGAACATCGTGGACGTCGACAGCTGTGCGACACGTCTGCGTACAACTGTAGCAAACGGAGATTTGGTTGATGCAGAATTATTGAAGGGCACGGGAGCATCCGGCGTCATCCATAAAGGAAACGGCGTTCAAGTTGTCTACGGACCGAAAGTTTCTAACATCAAATCAAACCTGGAAGAATTCATCGACAGCGGCAGTGCCGCAAAACTGCCTTCGAAAGAAGACTACTATGGTCTGAAGGCTGTTGAAAAAACAGAAGAAAAAGCAACAGAAAAAGCAGCAGCGCCTGCTGCTGAAGAAAAAGCGACAGTTGCCACTACTTTGCGTTCGCCTATCGCTGGTATCGCCATTCCATTGACGCAAGTGGATGATGCTGCCTTCGCTAGTGAAGCATTGGGTAAAGGGATCGCAATCGAACCTGCAGTCGGTGAAGTTGTTTCGCCGATCAACGGTAAAGTCGTCATGGTTTTCGACACGAAGCATGCTATCGGTCTTGAATCTGACGAAGGTGTTGAAATTTTGATCCATATCGGATTGGATACAGTCAATCTGAAAGGTGAAGGTTTCACTGCTTATGTTAAGGCTGGGGATTTTGTTGAAATCGGAGATAAATTGGTTGATTTCGATATCGACTTCATCAAAGCTTCCGGTTACAAGACAACTACGCCTATCGTAATCACAAACACTTTCAATTACAAAAACATTGAAGTTGTTGCAGAAGGTACTGTAGATCTTGGCGATGCAATCGTTACAGTTCAATAAGAAGTAAGATTCAACGCGGATAAGGTAATGCAGAAATGAATAGCGCAACAAAAAGGTTTCCGGTCTCAGATCCGGAGGCCTTTTTGTGTTTCTGGGCGTATCCGCAAAAATAAAAAGGTTGACTATTTGGGGCAGTCGCTCTAATATTAGCTTGTATTGTGTACACAAATAGAGAGAAAATAGGTGAGCGACATGGCTATCAGAAAAGCCGCATTAGCCTGTACCGTATGTGGATCAAGGAACTACACCATCACACCTACTGAAAAAGGTCGTACAGAACGTTTGGAAGTCAAGAAATTTTGCCGGTACTGCGGAAAGCATACCTTGCACAAAGAAACGAAATAAAGACGAAACTGGCAACATATAGTAGGAGGATAAGCATGAAATTTCTGAAGAGCGTAGCGGATGAAATGAAGCAAGTGACTTGGCCGACTGGTAAGGAATTAGCAAAATATACAAATACGGTAGTCGTTACAACCATTCTATTCGGAATATTTTTTGCCGTAGTAGATTTTGGAATCACAGAGGCGATGGATTTAATCTTAAATTAAAAGAAGATTTGTAGCCATACGGTCTTCGTGATGCTATAATGTTAACGCCGTACAGAAGGAACCTTTCAACGACAGGAAGGTTTTTTTGTTTACAAAGAAACGAAGTCAAATAAAAATCCACCAAGAAAGAAGATGCAGAAATGGAAACGATCGAAAACGAAAAACAATGGTATGTGTTGCACACTTATTCAGGTTATGAGAACAAAGTGAAGCTGAACATCGAATCGCGTGCGCAAAGCATGAATATGGAAGACCATATCTTCCGCGTTGTCATCCCGGAAGAAGAGCAAGTAGAAGTGAAGGACGGCAAAGAGAAGGCGACTACGCAAAAAACCTTCCCTGGTTACGTATTGGTTGAAATGATCATGTCTGATGAAGCATGGTTCGTTGTCCGTAATACACCAGGCGTTACCGGTTTCGTCGGATCGCATGGAGCAGGAAGCAAGCCGTCCGCTTTATTGAATGAAGAAATCGAAGTCATTCTGAAACGCATGGGCATGAGCACACGCATGCATGACGTGAAATTCGAAAAAGGCGAGCCTGTCACCATCACCGATGGCGCATTCAATGGCTTGTCAGGGTTCGTTGAAGAAGTGGACAGCGAAAAAGGCAAGTTGAAAGTCATGATCGAAATGTTCGGCCGCGAAACGATTGCCGAGCTGGATTACGATCAAGTAGATAAAGGCTAAAAAAACTATTGCATTTATTTGGGTGTACTGATATAATATATCGGTACGTTCAGGCGTATGGATTGAGTGGGAGGGGAAATCTTAACCCCATTAAACCACATCACGAACAATCAAGGAGGTATGTCTCGTGGCTAAAAAAGTTGTTAAATTAGTTAAGTTACAAATTCCTGCAGGTAAAGCATCTCCTGCTCCACCAGTAGGTCCAGCTTTGGGTCAAGCGCAAGTAAACATCATGGGATTCTGTAAAGAATTCAATGCACGTACAGCTGACCAAGCAGGTATGATCATTCCCGTTGTCATTTCTGTATATGAAGATCGTTCATTCACCTTCATTACTAAAACTCCTCCAGCTCCAGTATTACTGAAAAAAGCTGCAGGTATCGAATCAGGTTCAGGCGAACCGAACAAGAAAAAAGTTGGTACCGTAACACGTGACCAAGTTAAAGAAATCGCTGAAACAAAAATGGTAGACTTAAATGCAGCAGACGTAGAAGCTGCTATGCGTATGGTCGAAGGTACTGCCCGTTCAATGGGTATTACAGTTCAAGACTAATTCAAAAGGCAGCTTCTCATGTGGCCTTCCGAACGCTCGTTAGACGTTTTTGGCCACACGTGGGAGGTTAATCCGTTAAAACCACAATCTAGGAGGAAAATTCAATGGCTAAAAAAAGTAAAAAATTCCAAGATGCTGCCAAAAAAGTGGATTCTACTAAAGCATATTCAGTAGAAGAAGCAGTAGCATTAGCGAAAGAAGTCGATTTTGCAAAATTCGACGCAACTGTTGAGGTCGCTTACCGTTTAGGGATCGACACTCGTAAAAATGACCAACAAATCCGTGGAGCAGTCGTGCTTCCAAACGGAACTGGTAAAACACAACGCGTTTTAGTATTCGCTAAAGGCGAAAAAGCTAAAGAAGCTGAAGCTGCTGGTGCAGACTACGTAGGCGACGCAGACATGGTTCAAAAAATCCAAGGCGGATGGTTTGACTTTGATGTTGTTGTTGCAACTCCTGACATGATGGGTGAAGTTGGACGTTTGGGTCGTGTATTGGGACCTAAAGGCTTGATGCCAAACCCTAAAACAGGTACTGTAACAATGGACGTAACAAAAGCTATTGACGAAATCAAAGCTGGTAAAGTTACATACCGTGCTGACAAAGCTGGTAACATCCACGTTCCTATCGGTAAAGTATCATTCGACGATGCTAAATTGTTGGAAAACTTCCGTACGATCCACGATGTAATCGTGAAAGCTAAACCAGCAACTGCTAAAGGCCAATACGTTAAAAATGTAAGTGTAACAACTACATTTGGACCTGGCGTTAAAGTGGACGCAAGCTCTTTATAAAAAAACCTTGACCTGAACGACTATCTTTGGTATAGTCGTTGAGGTTAATATATGCTTACCGAAGACAGCAGGGGGTGCGAGCCTTAATATACCTGCCGAGGAAGAATCCAATGAGATATTTATGGATCCTCTATGTCTAGGTGACATAGAGTTTTTTGTTTTTACAAGAAATTCTATCATAAAATCCAGGGGGTGAAATATAAGATGAGTGAAGCTGCTATTGCAAAAAAACAACTGTTGGTTGAAGAACTAACAACAAAAATCCAAGAATCCGCATCTGTAGTCGTTGTTGATTATTTAGGTCTTACTGTTGAACAGGTGACTGAATTAAGAAAACAATTGCGTGAAGCTGGCGTAGAAATGAAAGTTATCAAAAACTCTCTAATGATACGTGCTGCTGTCGCTGCAGGTTTGGAAGGAATGGAAAGCATTTTCAAAGGACCTACTGCTGTTGCATTCAGTTCTGAAGATGTTGTTGCTCCAGCCAAAATCATGGCTGAATTCGCAAAAACTGCTGATAAACTAGAAATCAAAGGTGGTATCGTTGAAGGTAACGTTTCTTCTAAAGAAGAAATCGAAGCTTTGGCAAAACTACCAAACCGCGAAGGTATGCTTTCTATGTTACTTTCAGTACTACAAGCTCCAGTCCGCAACTTTGCGTTGGCTATTAAAGCTGTATCTGAGAAAGACGGCGCAGCTGCATAATCTGCAGTTCTGCTGAAGAATCAAACACAAGCTTCCTTTCGGAGGCACAAAAAAACTTAAACCAAAAACGGAGGAACACAAAATGTCATTAAACATCGAAGCAATCATTGCTGACATCAAAGTAGCAACAGTTTTAGAATTAAACGACTTAGTAAAAGCTATCGAAGAAGAATTCGGCGTAACAGCTGCAGCTCCAGTAGCAGCAGCAGGTGCAGTAGCAGCAGCTGAAGAAGAGCAAACTGAATTCAACGTTGAATTAACTTCAACTGGCGATTCAAAAATCAAAGTAATCAAAGTTGTACGTGAAGCTACAGGCCTAGGCTTGAAAGAAGCTAAAGCTCTAGTTGACGGCGCTCCTGGCGTTATCAAAGAAGCTGTATCTAAAGAAGATGCTGAAGCATTGAAAGCTCAATTAGAAGAAGTTGGCGCTTCTGTAACAATTAAATAATCTTTTTCCAAAAGATTGTTTCTACAGAAACACAATTCTTGATTGTGTACATAGACTAGCCAGGATAAGCAATTATCCTGGCTTTTCTTATATTTTCCGTGCGGTATCGGACTTCCGTCAGAAGGAGTTGGAAATATGTCAAATCATTACTACACAAAGAACCCTGAAACCGAAAGCAAGGAAACTTCCTGGACGTTTCCTTTGCGGGATCGCGAATTCCGTTTCATCTCGGACAGCGGCGTCTTCTCCAAAAAAACGGTCGACTTCGGTTCGCGCTTGTTGATCGAAAGCTTCCAATTGAATGAGGAAGTGGCTGGGGATATTCTGGATGTCGGCTGCGGCTACGGTCCGATGGGGCTTGCGCTCGCGCATGCTTATCCTGCCAGACTGGTGGAGATGGTGGACGTAAACGAACGGGCGTTGTCTTTGGCGAGCAGAAATGCGGAAGCCAACAACATCCGCAATGTGAAAGTCTACGAATCGAATACCTACGATCAAGTACCCGAAGGAAGGCAATTCGCTGCAATCGTCAGCAATCCGCCGATCCGCGCCGGGAAACAGGTCGTCCATCGCATCCTCTCGGAAGCACATGCCCATCTCTTGCCGGGTGGCACGCTGACTGTGGTCATCCAAAAGAAGCAAGGCGCGCCTAGTGCTGAACAGAAAATGCTGGATGTCTTCGGTAATGTCGAAATCATCGCACGCGACAAAGGGTATTGGATCATCCAATCGGTCAAGGCTTAATGCGCGTCCCGGATCGCTCCGGATGCGGGCAGAAGGCTGTTGACAAATGAAAGCCATGTGTGTAGAATAGTAAGGTAATATAGACGCATAAGATAATTCAGAAAACGCGACTGAAATATTGTCCAGACGCGCTTTTCGAGGCAGAAAACAAAAGAAAGAGTAATTTTCTCAGAAATTGCAACCTTCTTTTGGTTTTTTTTTGCCAAAAAAACGTTGCGGAATGTATATGTAACAAAAACGTAACACTTGTTGCGAAAATGCAACATAAGAGTGTGTTGTCGCTAAATGTCTAAATTTAAGTAGGGGTGAAGAAGTTGTTAGGGCATAATGAAAAATTCGGGAAACAACGTACCCGCAGAAGTTATTCGCGTATCAGTGAAGTGTTAGAGCTTCCTAACCTGATTGAGATTCAATCGGATTCTTATGAATGGTTCCTGGAAACCGGGATCAAAGAGATGTTCAAGGACATCACGCCGATCGAAGATCACACAGGGAACTTAGCATTGGAATTTGTCGACTATGAATTCCATGATCCAAAATACACTGTTTCAGAAGCACGTGCACATGATGCCAACTACTCGGCACCGATTTATGTAAAACTGCGTTTGATCAACAAAGAAACAGGCGAAATCAAAGACCAGGAAGTTTTCTTCGGTGATTTCCCATTAATGACAGACATGGGTACCTTCATCATCAACGGAGCGGAACGTGTTATCGTCTCCCAATTGGTTCGTTCTCCAGGCGTTTATTTCCATAACAAGATGGACAAAAACGGAAAAGAAAGCTTCGGAAACACATTGATTCCTAACCGTGGCGCATGGTTGGAATATGAAACAGATGCGAAAGACATCTCTTACGTCCGTATCGACCGCACCAGAAAAATCCCGTTGACCGTTTTGGTCCGCGCATTGGGCTTCGGTTCGGATGACCAGATTCTTGAAATCTTCGGCGACCACGAAAGCTTACGTTTGACTATGGAAAAAGACGTGCATAAAAACGCATCGGACTCCAGAACAGAAGAAGCGTTGAAAGACGTCTACGAGAGACTTCGTCCAGGCGAACCGAAAACGGCCGACAGCTCGCGTAACTTGCTGAATGCCCGTTTCTTCGACCCAAGAAGATACGATATGGCTCCTGTTGGACGCTATAAAGTAAACAAAAAATTGAATGTCAAAACACGTTTGTACAACCAGATATTGGCTGAAACATTGGTCGATCCTGAAACAGGTGAAATCATCGCAGAAAAAGGGACTGAATTGGACCGCGGCATGATGGAACGCTTAACGCCTTATTTGGATAACGGCTTGAACCAAGTGACGTTGTATCCTTCTGATGATGGCGTTGTGACTGATCCTGTTGTTATGCAAGTAGTGAAAGTCTACTCTAAGAAAGACCCTGAGAAAGTCATCAACATCATCGGAAATTCCGAAATTGCTGACGATATCAAACATCTGACGACTGCCGACATCTTTGCTTCCATGAACTACTTCTTCAACCTTACTGAAGGATTGGGAACAACGGATGACATCGACCACTTGGGTAACAGACGTATCCGTTCAGTCGGAGAGTTGTTGCAGAACCAATTCCGTATCGGTTTGTCACGGATGGAGCGTGTCGTGCGCGAAAGAATGTCCATCCAGGATGTTTCTACCGTAACGCCGCAACAATTGATCAACATCCGCCCGGTAGTGGCTGCAATCAAAGAATTCTTTGGTTCTTCCCAATTGTCACAGTTCATGGACCAAACGAATCCATTGGGCGAATTGACGCACAAACGTCGTCTTTCAGCCTTAGGACCCGGCGGTTTGACGAGAGACCGTGCCGGATATGAAGTCCGAGACGTTCACTATTCCCACTATGGCCGTATGTGTCCGATCGAAACGCCTGAGGGCCCGAATATCGGACTGATCAACAGCTTGTCCAGTTATGCAAAAATCAACAAATATGGCTTCATCGAAACACCTTACCGTCGTGTCGACTGGAACACGCATAAAGTTACCAATATCATCGACTACTTGACCGCTGACGAAGAAGATAACTTCACCGTTGCGCAAGCCAACTCGGTCCTATTGGAAGACGGAAGCTTCGCCAACAATATCGTCATGGCCCGTTATATCCATGACAACTTGGAAGTTCCGATCGAACGCGTCGATTACATGGACGTTTCTCCAAAACAAGTAGTTGCTGTCGCTACAGCCTGCATTCCGTTCTTGGAAAACGATGACTCCAACCGTGCTTTGATGGGTGCCAACATGCAACGTCAAGCTGTTCCGTTGATCAACCCGCAAGCACCGTTTGTCGGTACCGGGATGGAATACAAAGCCGCTCATGACTCAGGTGCAGCTCTGTTGTGCCAGAATGATGGTGTGGTTGAATACGTGGATGCCAAAGAAATCCGTGTCCGTCGCGACAATGGTGCTTTGGATAAATACGAAATCATCAAGTTCCAACGTTCCAACTCAGGAACTTGCTATAACCAACGTCCAATCGTAGCTTTGGGAGACCGTGTCGATGTCGGCGAGACATTAGCGGATGGCCCATCTATGGAAAAAGGCGAAATGGCTCTTGGACAGAACGTTTTGGTTGCCTTCATGACTTGGGAAGGTTACAACTACGAGGATGCTGTTATCATGAACGAACGTCTTGTGCGTGATGATGTGTACACTTCTATCCATATCGAAGAATATGAATCAGAAGCACGTGATACGAAGCTTGGACCTGAAGAAATCACCCGCGAATTGCCTAACGTCGGCGAAGATGCTTTGAAAGATCTTGACGAACGCGGCATCATCCGCATCGGTGCGGAAGTCAAAGACGGAGATATCCTGGTCGGTAAAGTCACTCCTAAAGGGATGACGGAACTGTCTGCGGAAGAGCGTCTGTTGCATGCCATCTTCGGTGAAAAAGCCCGCGAAGTGCGCGATACATCGCTACGTGTTCCTCACGGCGGCGGCGGTATCGTCCACGATGTGAAGATCTTTACCCGTGAAGCAGGGGATGAACTGTCACCTGGCGTGAATCTGTTGGTGCGTGTCTATATCGTTCAAAAACGTAAGATCAACGAAGGGGATAAAATGGCCGGACGTCATGGTAACAAAGGGGTTGTATCCCGTATCATGCCTGAAGAAGATATGCCATACATGCCAGACGGCACTCCTGTTGACATCATGTTGAACCCTCTAGGGGTACCATCGCGTATGAACATCGGACAAGTATTGGAACTTCACTTAGGTATGGCTGCCCGTTCATTAGGCATCTACGTCGCATCTCCAGTATTCGATGGTGCGGATGAAGATGACGTTTGGGGTACGGTGGCTGAAGCCGGTATGGCGAACGATGCCAAAACGATCCTTTATGATGGCCGTACAGGTCAACCATTCGATAACCGTGTATCAGTCGGCATCATGTACTATCTGAAACTGTCCCACATGGTCGATGATAAGTTGCATGCGCGTTCGACTGGACCATACTCTTTAGTTACGCAACAGCCGTTGGGTGGTAAAGCTCAGTTCGGTGGACAACGTTTCGGAGAGATGGAAGTTTGGGCACTGGAAGCTTATGGTGCTGCCTATACATTGCAAGAAATCTTGACATACAAATCAGATGATGTTGTCGGTCGTGTGAAAACATACGAAGCGATCGTCAAAGGCGAAACAATTCCTCGTCCAGGTGTACCTGAATCATTCCGCGTATTGGTGAAAGAATTGCAAGCACTCGGATTGGATATGAAAGTGCTTGATGAAGCAGAAGAAGAAATCGAATTGCGCGACATGGACGAAGAAGACGATGTTGTGAATATGGAAAGATTAAATAAACAATCTGAAGCAATGAAGAGAGACTAATTCGTGTTCCCGGGCGCTGCTGAGGCGTTCGGGCGCATGTTTGATCAAAGCGCATTGCCTCGCGAGAAACGCAGATAGAGCATTTTGGGCAGCTCAAAGAATAAAGGGAGGTTGGCCCCTTGATAGACGTTAATAAATTTGAAAGTATGCAAATCTCTTTGGCTTCTCCTGATAAGATCCGTAGCTGGTCTTACGGGGAAGTTAAAAAACCAGAAACAATCAACTACAGAACACTGAAACCTGAAAAAGAAGGTTTGTTCTGTGAGAGAATTTTTGGACCGCAAAAGGACTGGAAATGTTCATGTGGTAAATACAATGGTATCCGTTACAAAGGGATCGTTTGCGATCGCTGTGGCGTTGAAGTAACCCGCGCTAAGGTCCGTCGTGAAAGAATGGGCCATATCGAATTGGCTGCTCCTGTAACCCATGTATGGTACTTCAAAGGGATTCCTAGCCGTATGGGACTTGTATTGGATATGAGCCCGCGCGCATTGGAAGAAATCATTTACTTCGCTTCATACGTTGTCATCGAACCAGGTGACACTGTTTTGGAATCGAAACAGTTGCTGACGGAAAGAGAATACCGTGACAAACGGGCGCAATTCGGAAACAGTTTCCATGCGGCCATGGGTGCGGAAGCCATCAAGCAATTGCTTGATCGCGTCGATGTCGATACTGAATGTGAACAATTAAAAGAAGACTTGAAATCCGCGACTGGACAAAAACGTACGCGTGCAATCCGTCGTTTGGACATCTTGGATGCTTTCCGTTCTTCAGGAAACAAACCTAGCTGGATGATCATGGATGTAATCCCGGTTATCCCTCCAGATTTGCGTCCGATGGTTCAATTGGAAGGCGGCCGTTTCGCAACAAGTGACTTGAACGACCTTTACCGTCGTGTCATCAACCGTAACAACCGTCTGAAACGCTTGTTGGACTTGAACGCACCGAACATCATCGTTCAGAATGAAAAACGCATGCTGCAGGAAGCTGTCGATGCTTTGATCGATAACGGTCGTCGTGGCCGTCCTGTAACAGGACCAGGTAACCGTCCGTTGAAATCACTTTCGCACATGTTGAAAGGGAAACAAGGACGTTTCCGTCAAAACTTGCTGGGTAAACGTGTTGACTACTCCGGACGTTCCGTAATCGTAGTTGGACCTTTCCTGAAAATGTATCAATGCGGATTGCCGAAGGAAATGGCGATCGAGTTGTTCAAACCGTTCTTGATGAAAGAATTGGTTGCCCGTGATATCGCAAGCAACATCAAAAATGCAAAACGCAAAATCGACCGTATGGACGATGATGTATGGGATGTATTGGAAGATGTCATCAGAGAACATCCAGTATTGCTGAACCGCGCACCGACGCTTCACCGTTTGGGTATCCAAGCGTTTGAACCGGTACTTGTCGAAGGTAAAGCAATCCGTCTTCACCCGTTGGTATGTGAAGCCTACAATGCCGATTTCGATGGTGACCAAATGGCCGTCCACGTACCGCTGGGCGAAGAAGCACAAGCAGAAGCGCGTCTATTGATGCTGGCTGCACAGAACATCTTGAATCCGAAAGATGGTAAACCAGTCGTAACACCATCCCAGGATATGGTCTTGGGTAACTATTACCTGACTCTGGAAGAAATAAATAAAGTCGGCGAAGGAATGATCTTCTCCAATGCTGAAGAAGCTGGTCTGGCTTATGAAGGTGGCTTTGTCCATCTGCATACAAGAGTAGCGATCAGCACGAATTCGTTGCCTAAGAAACCGTGGACAGAATGGCAAAGAGGCCGTCTGTTGGTAACGACAGTCGGTAAGATCTTCTTCAACGAAATCATGCCTGATGAATTCCCGTACCTGAATGAACCGACCCAATTCAACTTGGATGTTGCTACTCCGGATAAATATTTTGCTGAACCCGGCGAAGATATTCCGGCGTTCATCAAAAAACAAGAAATTGTCGGACCGTTCAAGAAGAAATACCTTGGGAACATCATTGCTGCCGTATTCAAGAAGTTCCAAGTAACGGAAACTTCGAAGATGCTGGACAAAATGAAGGACCTGGGTTACAAAATCTCGACTCGTGCAGGTATCACTGTAGGGATCGCCGATATCTTGGTATTGGAATCCAAAGCAGAGATCTTGGAAAGAGCCCACAAAAAAGTCGATAACATCATGAAACAATTCCGTCGTGGTCTGATCACTGATGACGAAAGATACACCAGCGTCATCATGACCTGGAACATGGCTAAAGACGAAATCCAAGTCGAACTGATGAAGACATTGGGACAAGAAAACCCGATCTTCATGATGAGTGATTCCGGAGCCCGTGGTAACATCTCCAACTTTACCCAGTTGGCGGGTATGCGTGGTCTGATGGCTGCTCCAAACGGTAAGATCATGGAATTGCCGATCACTTCGAACTTCCGTGAAGGACTAAGCGTTTTGGAAATGTTTATCTCTACCCATGGAGCTCGTAAAGGTATGACCGATACAGCCTTGAAGACAGCCGATTCAGGTTACCTGACTCGTCGTCTGGTTGACGTGGCGCAAGATGTCATCATCCGTGAAGACGATTGCGGAACCGATCGTGGTCTGATAGTCCGTTCCATCCGAGAAGGCAATGAAGTCATCGAGGACTTGGAAGAGCGTCTGATTGGCCGTTATGCTCAAAAAACAGTTATCCATCCAGAGAACGGCAACGTTCTTGCTGTGCATAACCAATTGATCACAGAAGATATGGCGAAAGAAATCATTGATGCCGGTATCGAAGAAGTGACGATCCGTTCCGTATTCACGTGCCACACTAGACACGGCGTCTGCAAACGTTGCTACGGCCGTAACTTGGCTACTGGTTCAAATGTTGAAGTCGGTGAAGCAGTCGGTACGATCGCTGCCCAATCCATCGGTGAGCCTGGTACTCAATTGACCATGCGTACATTCCATACGGGTGGGGTTGCCGGAGACGATATCACACAAGGTTTGCCGCGTATCCAAGAAATCTTTGAAGCGCGTAATCCGAAAGGGCAAGCTATCATCACAGAAGTTACAGGGGAAGTTGTCTCCATCGATGAAAGTGCGTCCGATCGTTCCAAAGAAGTAACAGTCAAAGGTATCACGGATACAAGAACGTATACGATCCCTTACACTGCACGTACGAAAGTGGCTGAAGGCGACATCGTTCACCGTGGTGATCCATTGACTGAAGGATCCATCGAACCTAAGAGCTTGCTGCGCGTCCGCGACGTACTGTCTGTTGAGACTTACTTGCTGCGCGAAGTTCAGAAAGTATACCGTATGCAAGGGGTAGAAATCGGCGACAAGCATATCGAAGTTATGGTCCGTCAAATGTTGCGTAAAGTCCGCGTTATGGATCCGGGTTCAACAGATATCCTGCCAGGTACACTGATGGATATCTCTGATTTCGAAGACCGTAACCGTTCTGTCATCAACGCTGGGGAAGTTCCAGCAACAGCCCGTCCAGTCCTGTTGGGGATCACAAAAGCGTCATTGGAAACAAACAGCTTCTTGTCTGCTGCTTCCTTCCAAGAAACGACTCGTGTCTTGACGGATGCTGCGATCCGCGGCAAGAAAGACTCCTTGTTGGGTCTTAAAGAGAATGTTATCATCGGTAAGATCATCCCTGCTGGTACAGGTATGGCCCGCTACCGTAAGATGGAGCCGAAAGCCGTCGAAGCTGAAAGTGAGAGCGTCTATAGCATCACTGACACAGCCGAAACTGGTTCAAACCTATCTGACTACAAAGCGTAAAATGATGAACGCCCCGGGAAAGCAATTTGCTTTTCTAGGGCGTTTTTTTGTTGTTTGGTGGTATAAGTGTCGGGGCTCGAGTTCGAGTTTGGGGGTGGAATTCCCCGCCGAAATGGGTTTGGCGGGGAGTATCATGTTGTCCGCGGACGTTTTTCCCCGCCAATGTGGTTTCGGCGGGTTTTCTGACTGTGATTTGAACTGATTTTCCCCGTCAAAATGGTTTTGACGGGTTATTTCTGTGCGTAAATTCAATCCCCATATAGAATCAAAGAGTCTGGCCGGATGTTAACGAACCAGTAGCATCTGTGCGAAGTGCACCACGACAGCAGAAGCGGCGAGGAAGGGCCCGAACGGCAATCTGCGCTGTAAGGAGCTGCCTTTCGCCATGTGTGTGTGCAGAAAATAGGAGCCTGCGGAGAAGCTGGCCAACAGGATGATGAACAGGGTGGGCTCCAACCCGAAAGTGAGGCTCAAGATCGAAAGCAGTTTGACATCGCCGCCCCCGATTCCGTCCGGAAGAGCGAGGCTTGTGAAAAACAACAAGCAAAAAATCACAAAGAAACTGATGAAGGCTGCCGGCCAATCCGCAACCGGAAGCACGGCTTGGCGAAACACGACACCGAAACAGCAATAAGAGCTGGAAGCGATCGGGAATCAACAGATAGAGATAGTCGGCGATCGCTATGACCAGCAACAGTGAGAACACAAAGGCGAGAGCGACCAACTGCAGCAAGTCTGTTGCGTAGAAATAATAGAGCAGACATGCCACGAAACCGGAAATGATTTCCGAAGTGAAGTACAGCGCATCTATTTTTGCGGCGCAGTACGCACACTTCCCGCGGTGCGACACGTAAGAAAAAATCGGAAAAAGATCTTTGGCCTCCAGTGTATGCTGACAAGCGACGCAGTGGGAACGTGTGGTTGTGAAGTTTTCTTTGATGGGGATGCGCGTTCCCAGGACGGTGAAGAAAGATCCGAAAATGGCTCCGAAATAAAAGATGGATATGTAAGCAACGATGGTCAAAACAATTCCTCCTTGACGAACAAACTGACTATAATATCCGCAACTAGTCTGTTGAATCTTTTTGTGCGCGGATTCGAAAAACATTTGGAAGAACGTTTTGAGAAATGTTCTATTTATTGTTGACAGGGCGTCCGTCAGATGGTAGACTGTTTAAGTTGTCAAATTAATCTTTTGTCCCTATGAAAAATAGTTGTTGACAGATGATTCTGGATTTGATAATATATAAGAGTTGCTACTGCAGTTCGAAAACGTTTAAAATATCTTCAAAAAATATTTTAAAAAGACGTTGACAACGAGCTGGTCAAGTGGTATTATAAATAAGCAATCACGTAACACGTGATACACGATTGACCTTTGAAAACTGAATAAAGAATGAACGAACCAAATGTGCAAGGAGCTTAGACTTCGGTCGAAGCAAACGAAGACGATACTTAGTATCGCAAACATAAAGTC
>CAWFEB010000039.1:0-63542 GCA_963814755.1 uncultured Carnobacteriaceae bacterium | reverse complement strand
CATGTAGGCGTCGGTCACATCTTTTGAATAGGACGACGGTTCATAGTAATTGACGAGCATCCCCTCGATGGCGTCGATCAGGAATTCGCTGTTTGTTGTGTTGAAAAGAAGATAGCGGTCATGTTTCTGTGTTTTGGAAAGCGCGTTGACCGCAAACTGGGTGATGATGCTGTTTGAGGCCAGCCGGCTCAGCATGTGGGTAGAGAAGTACTCCTTCCTCATCAAGAAGTTGATCAGAATATCATTTTCGCCCGTTTCCAGGATCCGATGGCAAACGCCGGTGTCCAGGATGCAAAAATCTCCCTCTTTTAATGAAATTTCTGTCCCATCGATTATAATATCTATATTGCCTGAGTAGACGTAGTTCATTTCGATAAAATCATGGACGTGCAGCGGGGTATAGGAAAAGCGCGCGTGTTTCAGAAGCAGCAGTTGGCTGCCTTCTATAAAAGCGGCGCGTTCTTTCTGTCGCTCTTCGGCACTTTTCAGAATCTTTTCAAACGTATAACGGTATACGCGTTCAGCGTCCTCGTTCAGATAGGAATCAAAATTTTCGAAGAAGTCCGACGGCGGACCATCTGAATTCTGAAGATAAAGTTTCTCTGTCACTGTATGGGTGAATAATTTTTCGCGAATCTGTGCTTTATCCATAATATCTCCTTTAGGTAAGAAATGGTCAATCATGTCGTAAGAATATGATATTAATAAATAACGGTCTATCCGTTAAGATGTACTTGTTAGCGATACCATAATGATAATCCGGATGATAAATTTAGTCAATATGATTCGCCTGACATTGTTCTTTGCACAGAAGTATCAAATATAGGAGGAAAATTCATGAATACTGAAAAAATGTCCCTCAGCGACAAGATTCAAAATACAGTTGGACCTTTCGCCACCAAGGTGAACAATAACATTTACCTGACTTCCGTTAGGGATGCCATGTTGGCATACATGCCCTTTACTTTTATCGCTTCGATCTTTTTGATCATCGCCTTTTTCCCGATCACCCAGGTTACTGACTTTATAACGATGATTTTAGGCACTGAAAATGCATTCGTGTGGCAATCTAAATTATTATACGTGAACAGTGCAACGTTGGCAGTAGGCGGCTTGATTGTCGTCATTTCCATGGCGAAATCTTTGGCGGATAAGCTGGAAACAAACGTGCTACAGTGCATCATTACAGCAGTCGTCTCCTTCCTATTGCTGACGCCGCTGGATAACATCGAAGGCGTCGATTTTCTGAACATCACAAAAATCAGCGCACAATCGATGTTCCTGTCCATCTTGGTCGGCATGTTCAGCACCATCATCTACAAAAAAATTGAAGAAAGAGGAATCAAAATCAAACTGCCTGAATCTGTACCACCAGCAGTAGCCGGACCATTCGAATCGGTCATCCCTTCCTTCATCGTCGTCACCACATTCTTCATCATCCGTTTGATCATCGAGTTGCTGCTGAAGAGTGACGCGTTGACATTGATCAACGGCACATTAGGAAAACCATTAACTTACCTAGGCGGCTCAATCGGTGGCTTGGTCGTAGTCAAGATTTTCGAACAATTCCTGTGGTTCTTCGGCCTGCACGGCGGATCGATCATCCAAGCCGTAATGGATCCCATCCACCAAGTTTTGGAAGATCAGAATAAAGTTGCCTCGTTGGCAGGGGCAATTCCTCCGAACATCATCAGCATGAGCTTCCGTAATCATTTCGCATCGATCGGTGTCGTAGGAGCCGTCATCGCGATCCTGATCGTAGCCAAGAGCAGACAGTACAAAGAAGTCGGCAAAATCTCAAGCGTGCCTTACATGTTCAATATCGGCGAACCAGCGTTGTTCGGTATCCCGTTGATGCTGAATTTCTTGTACTTCATCCCGTTCATCTTCTCGAATGCCATTTCGACTATCGTCGCTTATTTCGTTTTCGCGCTTGGACTGGTTCCGCTTCCGACAGGATTGGCGCAGATTCCATGGACTACGCCACCGATCATCAGCGGCTACTTCGTCACCGGCAGCATCAGAGGTTCACTCCTGCAGATTGCCCTGATCGCAATCACGACATTGGTTTGGATTCCGTTTGTACGGATGGCCGATAAGCAGCATTACAAAGAGGAAAATGAAATGGACAGCACGGGTTCGGATGCGGCGGTCCAGGAAGCAGAAGGAATCCGTTAAATGACTGCAACGTATCAGCGCACGATTAACGGGATGATCCAACCTTTGAGCGTCAGCTTGGGTCAGGCCAGCTGGATTACGCGGTTGGACAATCCGCTTGAAAAGGAAGCAGAATTTTTGAATGAACGGCCCAACATCATCTTGGAAAAGGAATTCGATGTCTCAGATGAAATTGAAGAAGCCTTGATCGATATCTGCGGCTTGGGGTATTACACCTTGTACGTGAATGGGCGTCGTATAGGCGATTCTTACCTGAACAACGATGTGACGAATTACGATAAATCGGTCTATTACGACACCTATGACATCAGAAATTTTTTGAAGCAAGGCAGCAACAGGCTGTCGGTGGAATTGGCGAACGGTTGGTACAATGCAGCGCCCATCACGATTTTGGGAAAATACAATGTGCGCAAGCAACTAGCTGTCGGAAAGCCTTGCCTGATCAGTCAATTGACGATCACAACTGCTGGAGGTGAAAAAATTGTGATCCCCTCGGATTCGAGTTGGGAAAGCAAGCCGGGCAACTACTTGTTCAATAATCTGTACATCGGGGAAGTGGTGACGGATGCTATTCCGGAGGCAGCCACAAAACAGAAGACGGTAAAAATCGCTGGACCGGGAGGCAGTTTGACGCCTGGTTTTATCCCCAAAATCAAGCGGCAGAAGCATTACCTTCCTGCCGTGGTCGCGAACCATTCTGTAAACGGAGGCATCCTGATCGATTTCGGAACAATCATTTCCGGGCATTTCCTTTGCGATATCGCCGCCGATTTTCTGGGACAGGTCACGCTCCTGTACGCCGAGGAACTGAATGCTAACGGAACCCTTAGTTTTGATTCCAGCATCAGCGGAACCTACGGCGTGACGGATGAGGAACATGGTATAAACATGGGTGATCCAATCATCCAGAAAGACGTCATCAAGAAAAACAAACAAGAAATCTTCCATTTTGAAAATCAGTACTGTTATCATTCCTTCCGCTATGTGCTGGTGAAGGCAGATCCGCAAACAGATTTGGTGGAGGAGCTGATTTCGAACATCCAGGCTTACAGCGTGTACACAGACCTCGCGTCAGTGAGCCGGTTTGAATCGTCTTCAGAAGAGTTGAATCGTCTGTGGGAAGCAGCACGGAACACCCGCTTGAACAATATCCATTCCTACTTCGAAGACTGCACAAGGGAACGTTTCGGCTATGGAGGCGATATCGTGGCATTGGTGGATTCCCATCTTTACAGCCACGATGTGCACAATCTGCTGAAGAAAGTCTTTATGGATTTCGCTTATGATCAGACACCGGAAGGCGGGATTCCGCAGACGGCTCCTTACGTCGGAATCATGACGAACGGCACTTCCAACGGGGCCGGTTCCTTGGGCTGGCAGCTGGTTTTCCCAGTGCTTGCCGCAAGAATCGAGCAGCATTACCAAGATGCTGCCTTTGTGCAAGAGCACCTGCCGGCTTTGGTTAAGCATTTGGATTATCTGCTGGCTTTCGATTTCGATTATATCCGTTACTGTTGCCTCGGCGACTGGGGATCCGTCGATGCCGGCATCCAGAATAACCGCATCTTCTCGCCGGATCAGGAGTTCTGTTCGGCCAGCATGTATCTGATTCTTTTGGAGGAATACAAAGCGTTGTTTGCTGCGCACGATGGTTCTGAAACACTGGTGGAAACCTTGGAATTGCGCATTGCGGAAGCGCGAAGCAGAATCATTGAACTGTTCCGCAACGAGAACGGCAGCTTTGCCTCGGGGACGCAATCGAGCACAATTTTCGCCTTGAAGGCGCGACTTTTCCGGGATGCTGAGGAGCAATGTTCCCTTGAAGTAAAACTGGTTCAACGCATAAATGATGATGCCGGTATTTTCCGCTTCGGCATTTTCGGAATGTCGTGGGCATACACCATACTATCCGAAATCGGAGAAGACGATTTGATCTACAATTGGCTGTCCCGCCGCCAGGAACCCAATTATCTGAGCATGTTGGCGAACGGCAATCAGACTTTGAGTGAATATTTCCCGGTGAAGAACGGAGCGAACACGGTGCAAGGCTCCTTGAATCATGCGATGTTTTCTTCGTATTCGGTTTGGATGATGGAAAAACTGGTTGGCATTTCCGTCAAAAAGGATCGCAGCATTCAATTGGCCCCTTACTTCGCAAAGAATCTTACAGAAATCAAGGGAGCGCTCCGGGCGATGCAAGGTGAAATCGAAGCGCAGTGGGAACGACTTGATGACAATGGGATCATATACAGTGTGACGCTTCCGGAATCGTTGGACTACGATCTCCGATTAGAGGATACGTATCAAATCGTCAAAAAAGAGATATCTGATTCTGGAGACGATCGCCAAACAATCACGCTGATACTCCAGACTGCTGATCCGATCGAAGCAATTGGACGGGGATAAGTTTGAAACTATCCTCTTCCTCGTTGCTGGAAAAACCATTTTAAAAATAATGGAGGCAAAATAATGAATATCAAAAAAATCGGACAAGCTGCCATGCTGATGGCCCTGTTGAACCTCGGCGCCTGCGCGGCTCCATCCGAAACGACAGAATCTGCCGCAAGTTCGGCGGAATCAAGCATCTCCTTAGAAGAGACGGAAACGGATGAAGCGTCACAACTGCATTTCTTTGCCTACGATGCCATGAAGGACGGCTACGTAAGTTCGCGCTCGGATGTGCTGACGCCGACCTTCTATATTTACGCAGGCCAAAAGACCGAAGAGGAAGCAGAAGAATTGTTGGCCGAAATCGGACTGTTGCCGGATGTCCAGGAATGGGCAGGGCAAGCCTACGTAATCAATCCCCTGAATGACGGTGGCTATCAAGCGGAGGATGCGGAAGCCTTCATCAAACTGTTGGCGAAAGCGCCCGTGAAGAACGTCAAAGTGATCGCCCTGGATGAAGGCGCAACTTTCGCAAACAATTACCTGGCGCAGAAAAGCTATCCGATTGCAGGGATGATGCTGTACGGCGGCGAAATTGATGCGGCAAGCATCTCGACGACCCCCGTTCCTGTGTACCTCAGCAATGCCGGAGAAGCTGTAACGGATTTCTACACTTCAGCCAATGCAGCCGCAGAGCAGCTGGAAGAGGATGATTTGGCCATTTACCAAAATCAGGATAATGAGTTCCAGCAAGTCGTTGTGAACGCGGAAGAAGAGACCGTGCAGGAAGCTTATGCCAATGCATGGGAGCATGTCTTCTCGAAAAATTACCGGATGCATAACGAACTGACTGAGTTTTACATGGCTGATGTCAGCAAATACACTGATCCTTATCAGCTTGTTGCGGTTCCAAATTTTGAGGGGCTGGGCATCACTTTTAACCAAATGATAGCTGAACCCGTCAATGGGGAGGGTGCGTATACATGGTACGAATACATTCCTGAAGCAACAATGGAACAGGAGGCAAGCACCGTGCCATTAATTGTGACACTTCACGGTTTTGCGAACGATCCGAGACTGCAGGGAGACACAAGCGGTTGGACCGAGCTGGCGGCTGAAGAAAATCTGATCGTCGTTTCTCCGGAATGGCAAGACAAAGAAGTGAATTTCGGCGGCATCGAAGGATTGGGTGAAGAGGGCGTGCTGAATCTGATCGAGGATCTGAAGGTGAAATATCCGCAGATCGACCCTTCCCGGATCTATCTGACCGGATTATCGGCAGGCGGATCCAAAGCTACCTTGATGGGCGTCAAATATCCTGGCGTTTTCGCGGCAGTGGCAGCTGTTTCGTCACCGGGTGTCGACAAGCAGGAACTGACCTCAATCGTAGAAACCTATTCAGGTCCCGAAGTTCCTTATCTCTACATCTGCGGCGATCACGATAATTTCCAGATGATACCTGTTGATGGTTCCGGGCAATTTGGTACACCGGGTATTTTCCAAAATGACCCGAACGTCGATATGTTCCCGTTCATCCAAGCTTACCAAAAAATCAATCAGCTTGAGATAGCTTCGCAGTACGATCTGTCGTTGAACGAATTCTACGGCGTGGCGTTGGACAATCAGGAATGGACGACCCTCGGTGAAAAGCAAATGCTTGTCGGGACAGCCTCAAATGCAAATGGCGTCGTCATGAAATTGGCGGCCGTAAAAGACCTAGCGCATTGGAACTACAAACCGGAAGCCGCATTCATCTGGGATTTCTTCCAAGATTATCAGAGAAATACCGAGAACGGCGAACTGATCATCAACAACTCTGAAGAATGATCGGTTGAAAAAATATTATCACTGATTAAAATTGGAAAATAATGGGCAAGCCCTTGAATGAAGAGTTGGAAATCCACTCTCTTCAAGGGTTTTTGTCATATTCAAATAACAAATTATCGAATATATTGCAACTTCAGACATAAAATTCTGTATATATTTTGAAAAGAAGGGTATAATGAAAGCGTTACCTGATCAGTGCGGAAGAAACAATACATTACCTTATCCAATCGTTCAGGCTAACAACGACATAGGAGGCGGTTGCGATGACAATGAAGAAATTCCAAGTGGAGCTACCCGAAGACATGCTTGAAAAAATGAGAAAAGGGTATGCCGCTAAAAGAAGACAGGGCGGATACGATGTAAAAGATATCAGCGATGAAGATCTGGCTGAATATTTCATGGGTATGGGCTTAAATTATGTCGACAGAAAAATATCCGAAATCCTTGATAAAGAAAAAAAATAAAGAAGAAGAGAGAAGCGATCCCACAAAGATTGCTTCTCTTTATTTTACTTTGAAGCCACAAGAAAAGAGGATAGGGCTTGCACAATCAAAAAATCCATGGTACAATGACTTTAACATTTTGTGAAGCGCAGAAAAGAATTGTTTCAAAACATTCCGATTCGTAACGTTAGCAACAATGTATCATATAGTGCAAAACGCACGAGGAGGATTTTCAATTATGGAACAAGGTACAGTTAAATGGTTTAACGCAGAAAAAGGTTTTGGTTTTATCGAACGCGAAAACGGAGACGATGTATTCGTACATTTCTCAGCTATCCAATCTGAAGGTTTCAAATCTTTAGAAGAAGGCCAAGCAGTAACTTTCAGCGTAGAAGAAGGTAACCGTGGACCTCAAGCAACAAACGTTACTAAAGCTTAATTCAAATTAAACTTATAGGAACCTGATCTTCGGATCAGGTTCTTTTTTTTACGAAAAATTGAAGAGTGGCGCGCTGGAAAAAAGAATTTTTGTGGTATTGTAGCGGTATTGCGAATTTGTTTGCCATTTCGATTTGCATTATTGAATTAATCATGATACAATGAATTTAACATTTTGTTGGGTTAGAGAAAAGAATTGCATTACGAAAATTCCGATCCGTAGCGTTAGCAACAATGTATGATATATGTGCAATAGCACGAGGAGGATTTTCAATTATGGAACAAGGTACAGTAAAATGGTTTAACGCAGACAAAGGTTTTGGCTTCATCGAACGCGAAAACGGAGACGATGTATTCGTACATTTCTCAGCTATCCAATCTGAAGGTTTCAAATCTTTAGAAGAAGGACAAGCAGTAACTTTCAGCGTCGAAGAAGGTAACCGTGGACCTCAAGCAACAAACGTAAACAAAGCTTAATTCAAAATTAAACTTATAGGAACCTGGTCTTCGGATCAGGTTCTTTTTTTCGGTATTTTTTGGGTCATCCCAGCTCCGGTTGGGCAGCTTTCATCGGAGCAGCAACTATAATCAGGTAGCGAATCTCCGGTCTGGCTGCGTTGGCCGGAGATCCGAACCCATTCAGCCAGCTGTCCTCCGATGAAGCCAGTCCTCAGCGGAGAAACGCACACAAAACAAGCATCCAGAAATCGAATTCTGGATGCTTGTTTGTGTTCCATCAATATTTCTTCTTGGGATGGCGGTCGACGACTTCCGGATATTTTGCCAGGATCGCTTCTCCTGCAGGAGTGATGCGGTAACCCCTCAGCGGGAACTGGGAGGCGAGCTGTTCCTCGCTCAATTCCTGTTTCGCGAGCTCCATCAATTCCGGCTTCTTCATTTTGGAATAGCCGGCCACTTCGTAGTGTTTCAGGATGGCTTTTAGGCTGGCTGCGTTCAGGTGATCCAGCGAATCGGTCGCCGACAGTTCTACCGCATAGCCTTTTTCGATCACCTCATCCAACGCTTGAGGGCCGTTGATGCCGTAGTTGTATTCGAAATATTTCGGATAACCGCTCTCGTTCGTGAACGTGCCGAACTGGATGCGCCACAACAGGATCAGATGACCCGGCAAGATATCTTCCTCAAAACGGATCATGTTGCGTTTGGGTACGAGCTGTTCCGATCCGATCCGGACGGCATTCAGCCAACCCTCCTTATCGCGTTTTTTGGAAATGTAAGGCACTTCCGCGTAATCCTGATAAAGCGCGAAAATATCCTGCACCGCTTGATCCTGCAAGTCCAAGTGGCTGTTTTGTTTTTCGATGTTGTTGGTATTCATAAAAATCCCTCCTGTTCGTTCCTATTTTTATGCTTCAAAATCAAAGGCGTAGCCCATTCCTTTTTCCAGTGCTCTTCGGTAAACTTCCCCGGCGATTGCGACATCCATCGCTCCGGTACCAATCGGGATGCAGAGGGTGATGTCCTGCGAAAGGTCGCCGGCATCTTTCTTTCCGACCGCCAATTCGCCAAGAGTCGCAAAAACATCTTTTTCGGACAGTTTTCCTTCACCCGTCAGTTTCTTCAAAGCACCGCGATGGAGAGCCTGCTCCACATGGTCAACGATGATCTTGTCCGCCTTCAGGATAAGTGCATCTTCGATTTCCTGGAAAGATCCCATCGGAAAGATGATGGTGCCTTTTTTGATCCATTCCGCTTTGATGAGGGGAGTCTGCGCTGACGTGACGGTGATGAGGACCTCGGCCTGACTGGCTTCCTGGGGATCATCGACGATCCGGATGGCGCCTTTGACGTGTTCCTGCATTTTTTCGGCAAATGCTTCCGCTGTGCTGCGTCTGTGGTTCCAGACGGTCAATTCGGTGATGTCGAACAGATCCGCGATTGCCCGGATGTTGGTGCTGGCTTGCATCCCTGCTCCGTAAAGGCCGATCGTGACGGTCGGTTTCTTGAGCAAATACCGCAATGCGTTTGCGGTCTGGGCCCCGGTGCGCATATTGGTGATATAAGCGCCTTCAAGTGCAGCAGTGAAAGTACCGAGATGCGGATTGATCAGCAAAATCATCCCTGTGATATAAGGCAGTCCGGCAGCTTTGCGTTCGCCTAAAAATCCCCCGACCCATTTCAAGCCGGCGATATCCTGCGAGCCGATGTAGGCCGGCATTGCGTTCATGAACCCTTCGTACGGTGGGTAACCGCCAGTTTCACCCAGATCCAGCGTCAATTTTGTCGGGTTGATGACTGTGCCGTCACCGAGTCCCTGAAATGTCTGATGCACGAGATTGTTGAAATCCGCAATATCCAATAATTCCTTGATGGTGCTCTGATTGATCAGAAGCGTACTGCGATCTTCCATGGCCATTCTCCTTTTGACGAGATGTGTTCAGAAGAATTGCTCTCTTCGAACAGTCACATAAAGTATAGCATTTTTCAGGGGAGAACAAAAAATCGCGAGCATCCAAATATCAAAAACTATCCACAAAATCGTATCAATTGGAATGGAATTTTCGTTGTTATATACTGAAAGTATGAATGACACAGGAATATGAGGTGGATGAAGATGGAAAAGAAATCCGAACAGGCTAAGGTAAGGAAACCGGAACTGGTTTTCTATGCGGGTTCGACATTGTTGGAAGGGCCGCATTGGGATGCGGAGAACAACTTGCTTTATTGCGTTTCGATCGAAAACAAAATGATCTACGCCATCGACCCGGAAACAGGTGAGGTGCGGACCTACTTGACCGATGGGCCGGTCGGATGCGCCGTGCTCGATCAGGATGGGATGATTCTGGAAGCGGAAATGGCCGGGATTTTCCGGATCGATCCGCGGACGAAGGATAAGCAACTGGTGGCAAAGGCTCACGATGACGAACGGATGCGCTACAACGACGGGAAGTTGGATCCGAAAGGCCGCCTGCTTGTCGGGACGATGGGTTATGGGGACACCTATGAAGGGGAAGCCGCTTTGTATGCCATCGAAAAGGACGGGACGGTCCGCACGGTTTTGGATGGCCTCACGTTGGCCAACGGTATGGGATGGTCACCGGATGGAAAGACGCTCTATTTTATTGATACGCCGACCAAAAAAGTGGGCCGCTATGCTTATGACACAAAAACGGGTGAAGCGAATTTCGAGAAATACATTGTCGAGATCACCGACGGCAGCAATCCGGACGGCATGTGCGTGGATCAGGACGGCATGATCTGGGTGGCGCAATACGGCGGCGGAAAAGTCTGCAGATGGGACCCGGAGACCGGTAAAAAGTTGGAGGAAATCCGGATGCCGGTGAAGAATGCGACGTCCTGCTGCCTGGGCGGTAAGGATCTGGAGTATCTGTACATCACGACCGCGAAGGACGGCGAGACGGAAGAGGAACTGGCTGGCGGGTTATTCCGCGTCAAGCTGGATTGAGAAGCTCTTCCAGCCAAAATCAGCAAATTGTATGAGGGAAATATTTATCAGGCTATTGTGAAAGTGTAAGAGGATTCCAAAATAAGAGAGGCGATGATTGTTATGGTGAAAAAGATCGGATTCTTAGTTGGTAGCTTGCGGAAAGAGGCTTACAGTAAAAAAGTAGCTGCAGCATTTTCAAAATTATTCCCGGACGGATACGAGGTTTCTTTCATTGAGATTGGCCAATTGCCATTGTACAACCAGGATTTCGATGAGGTGGAAGGAATGCTTCCGGAAGCCTACACGTCGTTCCGTGAAGAAATCAAGGGCTATGATGCCTTCGTGCTTATAACTCCGGAATACAACCGATCCTATCCTGCTGTGTTGAAGAATGCCTTGGATGTTGGTTCCCGTCCTTATGAAGCTAACTTGTGGGATGGCAAACCCGCTGCGGTCATCAGTAATTCTCCAGGAGTGATAGGTGCTTTCGGTGCGAATCATCACTTAAGACAAGTCCTTGTATTTCTGAATATGATGCCGCTGCAGCAACCTGAAGCTTACATCGGAAATGTCGATACGATATTTAATGAAGACGGGTCCGTTAAGGAAGAGAAGGATACAAAATTTTTTCAAACGATTGTGGATGCCTTTGTTCAATTGGTTGAAAGCACGAAACAATCAAAATAAATAACTGTTCAATAATGCCTCTCCTAACGACAATAAGTCAGGAGAGGCATTTTTTTACGTCTGGACACTAACCGCAAGACATATTTAAAACACGGACATCCCAAAACCTACACCAAGGAACGTATCCAAATTTTTTCATCTTTTGACATTCTTCCTCTGCTATAATGAGAGCAGACATATATCACCAAGAAAAGGACAAACTAATGGACAAACATACAACGCAACCTTCTTTGCTGGACAGACTGAAAGCACATGCGGCGTCCGACAGCATCCCCATGCACATGCCAGGACATAAGCGAAACACTGCGCTGCTCGGCACAGATTTGCCTTACAACATCGACATCACTGAGATAGACGGCTTCGACAATCTGCACGGCGCGAGCGGCATCCTCAATGAATATATGGAAGAAATCGCAGACTTCTACGGCACCAAGCGTTCATTCTACCTCGTGAACGGCAGCACCTGCGGCATCCTGGCGGGAATCCGCGCTGCGACGAGGCGCGGCGGCAAGATTGCGGTCGCCCGGAATTGCCACAAGTCCGTCTATCATGCCATCGAACTTTTCGGATTGGAGGCCGTCTATCTGATGCCTGAGATGGATGAAGCGTTCGGCATCCACGGCGGCATCTCGACGGCAAGCATCGCTGATACGCTGACCAAGCATCCGGATACGCAGTTGGTCGTTTTGACTTCGCCGACGTACGAAGGGGTGGTCAGTGACATAGCAGCGATTGCTGATATCTGTCATGCGCAAGGGATTCCATTGATGGTCGATGAGGCGCACGGCTCGCATTTCAATTACTCGGAACATTTTCCGACCAGCGCGACCGCACTCGGCGCAGATATCGTGATCCAGAGTCTGCACAAGACGTTGCCTTCGTTGACGATGACGTCGTTGGCCCATCTTACTGGCGACCTGATCAGACCTGAAGAAATGGCCCGGCAACTCGCCATCTTCGAAAGCAGTTCGCCGTCCTATGTGCTGATGGCTTCGATCGACCGCTGTTTCCGCTTGCTGCGGGATGAAGGGGAGCAGTTATTCGAAAACTACAATCAAAGGTTAACCGACTTCTCGGAAAAAATGAAACAGTTGCAGCATCTCAAGGTGCTTTGCCACGGGAACGACAGTCTGGACGCTCACAAAACCTTTTTCGCCTTCGACAAAGGTAAAATCCTGATTTCTGCGCAAGGAACTGGCTTGACCGGACAGGAACTTTCCGAAACGTTGCGGAGCGAATACCATATCGAAATGGAGATGGCTTACGGCGATCATGCGTTGGCGATGACCAGCGTCTGCGATACTGAAGCCGCTATGGCTGTCTTTGCTGATGCGCTGTTGGCCATCGACGGCACGCTCGACTCTGAAGCTGGGGAGCACACGCTGTACAACGGAACGTTGCTTTTCTCCTTACCCGAAAAGCAATGCGAAATCTGGCAGGCCTTGGAATCGGAAAAAATAGATTGCCCGATTGAAAACGCGATAGGGCAAACGGCAGCCGAATACGTCTGGGCTTACCCGCCCGGAATTCCTTTGTTGGTGCCTGGGGAACGGATCAGTAATGGGTTTATCCGCCAAATCCATACGCTATTGGAAAAGGGGACAAAGGTCTACAGCGATGCCGATGGGCTTCCGAAAAATATCCGAATTATGCATCACAAAAGCCTTGCTCACTAACTTACATTTTGATAGTTATTGGATGAATCACGATTTTTATAAAAACGGTCACTATGCTGATAGGACGGTAGATTGACGGACTAACAATTTGTTGGTAAAATAATTCACAAAGGGAGCATTTTTCTGTCAAGCAATATGCTTCCTTAACCTATTTCAGAGGAGATGTCGTTATGAAAAGAATCGTAACATTAAGCACCCGCAACCTGAAGGATACTGCCAAACACGGCGGCTGCGGAGCATGCCAAACATCTTGCCAATCCGCATGCAAAACTTCTTGCGGAATCGCTAACCAAAGCTGTGTGAACCCTAGACAAGCAGCGAAGTAAAAAAGAGTCCGCCTGACTGATTCCAGTTGGGCGGCAATTTTATGGACAAAAAAGGAGTTTGAAACCGAAATGATTCATCAATATAAACTGAACGGATACAATATCGTAATGGATACCTACAGCGGTGCCGTGCATGTCGTGGACGACCTTGCCTTCGACATCATCGCGCTGTACGAAGCAACACCGGTCGAAGAGATCGTTTCAATGATGCTGGAACAATATGCGAATGACCCTGAAATCAACGAAACAGAAATCCGCGATACGCTGTCGGATGTCGAAGAATTGAAGGCCAACGGGGAATTGTTCACGGAAGACTTGTACCAAGACCTTTCCATCGACTTGAAGAACCGCCAAACATTCGTGAAGGCTCTTTGCCTGAACGTTGCGCATACTTGTAACCTGACCTGCGATTACTGTTTCGCCAGCCAAGGCAAGTACAATGGCGACAGAGCGATCATGAAATTTGAAGTCGGCAAGCAAGCGATCGATTTCCTGCTTGAGAATTCCGGTTTCCACCGCAACTTGGACGTCGACTTCTTCGGCGGCGAGCCGTTGATGGCTTGGCGCGTCGTGAAGCAGATCGTCGAGTACGCGCGCAGCAAGGAAGAGGAGTCCAACAAGACTTTCCGTTTCACTTTCACAACAAACGGGATGCTTTTGAACGACGAAATCAATGAATTCCTGAACAAAGAAATGTACAACGTCGTTTTGAGCTTGGACGGACGCAAGGAAATCCATGACCGTCTGCGCCGCACGGTCAACGGAAAAGGCAGCTATGACTACATTTTGCCGAAATTCCAAAAATTCGTGGAAGGACGCGGCGACAAGGAATATTACGTCCGCGGCACTTACACAGGCAATAACGTCGATTTCACAAACGATATTTTCCATGTTGCTAACCTCGGATTCGACAAACTGTCGATGGAACCGGTCATCTGCGATCCTTCCGAACCTTACGCTTTGACGGAGGAACATCTTCCTGCATTGTACAGACAGTATGAAATCCTGGCTGAGGAAATGCTGAAGCGCGGCGAAGAGGGCAACGACTTCACTTTCTACCACTACATGCTGGACCTTTCCGAAGGCCCGTGCATCCAGAAACGCATCTCCGGCTGCGGATCAGGAACGGAATACATGGCTGTCACTCCTTGGGGCGAAATATTCCCTTGCCACCAATTTGTGGGTGATGAAGAATTCAGTCTGGGCAATATCTGGGATGGCGTAACCAAACCGGAATTGCAATGCCAGTTCAAGGAAGTCAACTGCTATTCCAAACCGGAATGCCAAGATTGCTGGGCTAAATTGTACTGCAGCGGCGGTTGCCCTGCAAACTCCCTGCATGCGACCGGTTCATTGAAAGGCAATTATGAATTCAGTTGCGACCTGTTCCGCAAACGTGTGGAATGCTCGATGATGGTGAAGGTCGCGGAATCGATCCGCGAGATGGAAGCCGAAGCGATGGCTGCTGAGTAAGAGAATAATGAGATAAAAATGAGAGAAGTGCGCGCCGGATTGTTGCCGGCGGGTGCTTCTTTTTGTTGTGGTGGTGGGCGGGGCGGCTGCTCCTCCGGTGAAGGAGGCCTTGGCCGGAGGACAAACCAAAATTTTGACGCCACCTCCGACGAGCCCGCCCTCCCCGGAGGAGACATCCAAATGTCAGCCGGACCTCCGGCGAAGCCGGCTCTCGCCGGAGCAAACCCCAAAAATGTGGGCCGCAACTCCGGCCAACAATCAAAACCCAAAACCCAACAGAAAAACCGCACAATCGCCCGATTGTGCGGTTAAACATTCATTCACTTATTTCGCATTCAGTTCTTCCAGAAATGCAACGATCCGTCGGCAGCCTTCGATGACGTTCTCGTCGCTGGCGGCATAGCTCATGCGGAAATAGCCGACTCCGGATTCGCCGAAAGCCGAACCAGGGATGACGCCGACGCCGGCTTTGCGTGCGAGGTCGATGCAGAAATTCCAGTCATCGTTGCCATACTGCTCCGGAATGCGCGGGAACAGGTAGAAGGCGCCGTCCGGATTGTTCATCTTCAGACCGGCAGACGTCAGACCTTCCAGCAGGATGTCCCGGCGTTTGAGGTAGGCAGCTTTCATCGTGGCAGTCGCTTCATCACCGTCGCGGAACGCAACACCAGCCGCGGTCTGCGCAGGCGTGGAGCCGCAAGTGACGAGGCTTTGGTGATATTTCAAAATTTCGCGGATCAGGTCCGCTTGGGCAGCGACAAAGCCGACGCGCCAGCCGGTCATCGCATAGCTTTTCGAAGTGCCGTTGATGACGATGGACTGCTCAGGGATGTACTTGGCGATGGATGTATGATTGCCGTCGTAGGTCAGTTCGCTGTAGATCTCATCGCTGAGCACGAAGACATCATATTTCCTGATGACTTCGGCCAAAGCTTCGACTTCCGCCTTCGTATAAGTGGCGCCGGTCGGGTTGTTCGGATAGGTCAGCACGATCATTTTCGTTTCCGGATTCGCATCCAGCGCTGCCGTCAGGTCTTCCGGTGTGATCAGGAAGCCAGTCTCGGATGTGTCGATCTTGACGCTTTCGCCGCCAGCCAAAAGAGTGACGTATTCATACTGCGGGAAAGCGGGCGATTGGATAATCACCTTATCGCCTGGGTTCATCAAAGCGAACATTGTTGCGGTGATCGCTTCTGTCGCGCCGACAGTCAGGATGATGTCGGTCTCCGCGTTGTAATGCAAGTCGTATTTCCGCTCCATGAACTTCGCGATTTCTCTGCGGGTCTCAAGAACGCCGGCGGAAGGGGCGTAGTGGGTTTGGTTTTGGTTCAGGGCCTCTACGGCGGCCGCTTTGATGAAATCCGGCGTATCGAAATCGGGTTCCCCCATCGTGAATCGGATTAGATCCTTCACATCGCTGATGGCGGCGTCGAAGTTACGGATGGGCGATCCTTTCAGTTGCTTCACAAAGCGGTTCGTTTCTCTGCTCATAATTTATCTCCTCCGGATGAAATATCCTTAATCAATGTATAGTCGAACGTGCGCCAGCCGATTGCTGACGTCTAATATCATGAAAATAACATAACACGATTGCAGGCGTATTTCTATGCAAAGTTGCGCACTCTTGGATGAAAATTAGAAAACCGCGAGTTTGATGAGCGTTTTCACATAGGAGTCGCCGATCCTTCCCGGCACTTTCCGATCCGGAGGACAGCCTATGCACTAGTCGTGCAATCCCGAAACACTGAAAAACCAAGCGGAATTCAGCTTCTGCCCCGAATCGGTTGACAGGTTTGCCGGATAAGTGTACGATTAGAAAAATAAATGAATCGCCAAGCAAAAAGAGGTCGCGGCTGGTCAAGAGTACCGCAAGGGAAAGGGACGGTCGCCGAAGCATGCAGATGCTGGACCCAGGTTGAACAAATGTGGGGCTGTTCCATTGTCGTTGCCCGATGACAATGGATTGCGCTTTAGCTTGGTTGGGCGAATGCAGGTCTCCGTAGCCGTAAGCACTCGCTTACCGCTATTTTTTTTGCATTTCAGGAAAAAACGGCCGTCCGCCGCATAGGGCAAACACAGGCTGGCATGCTATAATGGGCATGTTGGAACAGAAAAAAATGATCGGGAGGAAACATCAAAATGAGCGAACTATTATTGACAGATGCTTACGAAATCGCGGCTTACATCAAAGCTGCCGAAAAGCAAACACCTATAAAACTATACATCAAAGGGGATTTCGAAAATCCTGCCTATGAAGGCTTGAAGTTCTTCGGAAGCGGAGACAGCTATACAGTCTTCGGCGACGCTGCAGCGATCTATCCTTTCTTGGAAGAAAACAAAGATAAGATCAAAGATCATGTCATGGAATACGACAGACGCAATTCCGCGATTCCATTGTTGGACACTACCAAAATCGATGCGCGCATCGAGCCAGGTTCATTCATCCGTGATCACGTGACGATCGGCAAGAGTGCCGTCATCATGATGGGTGCGGTCATCAACATCGGCGCAATCATCGGCGAAGGTACAATGATCGACATGGGCGCGGTAGTCGGCGCACGCGGCACGATCGGCAAAAACTGCCACATCGGAGCAGGCGCAGTGGTTGCCGGCGTTCTTGAGCCACCTTCGAAATCACCAGTCATCATCGAAGACGGTGTTTTGGTCGGCGCGAACGCTGTCATCATCGAAGGCGTGCACATCGGCGAAGGCGCTGTTGTCGCAGCTGGCGCAATCGTATTGGAAGACGTACCGGCTAACGCGGTTGTTGCGGGATCCCCTGCTAAAATCGTGAAGATGAAGGACGCTCAGACAAGCGAAAAAACCCAATTATTGGCTGACTTAAGAGACTAATAAATACATGTAGAGGGACCAGGTGAACAGCATGCAGATTGCAGAATTATACGATACGGTGAAGACGATCCGAAGGGAGCTCCACCAGATTCCGGAGATCGGCTTCGATCTGCCGTTGACTTCGGAATACGTCCGCCAAAAGTTGGTATCGTTCGGTTATGAACCGATCAGTACCGCCGAAACGGGATGGGTAGCCGTCCTGAAGGGCAAGTCCCCGGAAGCAGTCGCTTTCCGTGCGGACATGGACGCCCTTGAGGTAACCGAGGAAACAGGAGCGGATTTCGCTTCCCTTCACCCGGGCAAAATGCATGCGTGCGGACACGATGGTCACATGGCCTTGTTGTTGGGTTTCGCGAAATACCTGAAGTCCCTGCCGGTTTTGGCAAAGTCCGTCGTTTTGGTTTTCCAGCCGGCTGAAGAGGGACCGGGCGGCGCGAAATGGATCATGGACTCCGGCATTCTGCAGGAGCTGCAGGTCGAAAAGATCTACGGCTACCACCTGTATCCGAGCCTGCCTGAAGGCATTCTCGGCTTGGCAAAGGGACCTTTGATGGCGCGCAACGGCGAATTCGACATCACGCTTGAAGGCGTCAGCTCGCATGCTGGGCAGCCGCACTTCGGCAAGGATGCCTTGATCGCCGCCGCGCAGATTCTTCTCTCGGTCCAGAACATTCTGGCCCGCGATCTTGATCCCTTGCAACCGGCTGTCGTGAACATCGGCACGCTGCATGCCGGGGAAGCCCGCAATATCGTGGCCGGAAAAGCCGAGATGACCGGGACGATCCGGAGCTACGATAAGGCGGTCTATGCTTCCATCAAGGAACGCCTTGCCGACATCTGTGCAGGCATCGAGCGCATGAGCGGTGTCATCTGCACGTTGGATATCCGCGATTTCTATCCGGAAGTCACCAACGATGCGGAAATGATCGGCACGTTGATGGACGCGTTGCCGGCCGATGCCTACGAAGTCGTCAAACCATTGATGCTGGCCGAGGACTTCGCTTTCTACCAAGAAAGCATCCGCGGCGCCTTCATCCTGCTCGGGACCGGCCGTCCCGACATGGGTTGGACGCACCCGCTCCACAGCAGCCGCTTCAACTTCGACGAGAAGGTGCTGCTGCAGGGAATCGCCTGCTACGACCTGATCCTCGAAAAGGAAGGGCTGAAGGGCTGAAAGCCAACAGCAAGTCACCGAACACACAACACACAACCAAAAAGCACCCTCACCGGGGTGCTTTTTGCTTTCGGGGCGCATAACGATTGTCGTCCTCCGGTGAGGGGTGTTTCGCCGGAGGACAGGACCGCATTTGGATTGTCTCCTCCGACCAGCAGAAGCCTCATCGGAGGAGAGTCCTTTTATTACCGGTCTCCTCCGGCGAACGAACCCTCGCCGGAGCTGAAGGCCAGTTTGCATTGCTCTTCTCCGGCAGCCGTTTTTTTGCCAAATTTGATCGAAGCGGGCAAACCGAATGAGCTGCCGCAATATTGCGCCGCATCCAATAAAATTGTAAAGGTTCGATTAAGTTGATGGATGGGAAAAGCATTTTCTCCGCAAAAAAGGTACAATAGAATCATATACTGTATGAAAGAGGGGAAATTATGCATAAGAAAAGATTATCCGCATTTCTTTTAGGGTCAACAGCATGGCTGCTTGTCGCGTGCCAGAGCCCGGCAACAGACACGACAGCCACCGAGGCGGCGACGAGCACGTCGCAAGTGCAATCAGATACAGAAACGACGACCGAAGCGAGCAACCAAGCGGCTTCAAGAGCCAGCAGTCTGGAAGCAGCTGAGAGCGTGCAGGCACAAACGCCGTCCGCAAGCAGCATCACGACGGATCCCGCAACGACCACCGAAACTGCCCAGACCGCCGATGAGGCAACGCTGATCACCGAGGCGAAACAAACAATCACGCAATTGACAGGCTATGTCGAAAGCGATGTGTACCTGTTCATCGTGGAATCGGTCGAAGCCAATGAAGTCACCATCAACGTCCGCGAAAACGGCTCCGATGTAGCCAGCTCCGTCGGTTTTTACCGTTACAACGGAACGACCGGAGAATTATTGGAAATGGATATCGTAACAGGGGAATACACCCGCCATCCTGCACAATACTAAGAGGATAGGTTTGAATCAAAAGGAAGAGGGTGATGATGATGATTTTCGATTTGGGATTATTGGCGAAAATATTCGCAATCAGTCTGAGCTATGTGACGATGAACACGATCCGGTTCATGTTGACTATAAAAGGCTACCGCGTTTTGGCGCCACTATTGAGTATTGTGGAAATCGTCATCTATGTTTTGGGTCTGTCGATGGTCATGAACAGTCTGGACAATCCGCTCAATCTGGCGGCCTATGCGCTCGGGTACGGCGCCGGCATCGCTATCGGCATCAAAATCGAGGATTTGCTCGCGCTTGGTTACACCATGATCACCGTCATGACGCAGGACGTGGACAGCCCGATGCCGAACTTGCTGCGCGATTTTGGCTACGGAGTCTCCAGTTATCGGGCCAACGGAAGGGACGGCGAGCGTCTAGTGCTCGAAATTCTGCTGACGCGGAAAGCCGAACGCCACCTGCAGAGCAGAGTGTTGGAAATCGATCCAAAAGCCTTCATGGTTTCGTACGATCCCAAATATATCCACGGCGGCTTCTGGTCCAAACGGGTCCATCTCGGCCAAAAATAAATGAATGAATAAACGAACGGGCAAGGAAAGGGGAAACGATATGACAGAACTTGTGAAATTGGGAAGAACCGACCTGCTGATCCATCCGATCGGGCTGGGGGCGAACAAAATTGCCGCAGCCGATCCGGAAACGAACACCGAATACGGCGGCGATGTGCTTTTGAGCGCGATCAATAAAGGACTTAACTTTATCGACACGGCATTTATGTATGGAATGGGCACTTCCGAAACGATCATCGGCAAGACGCTGAAGGAACACAACCTGCGCAACAACGTGGTCATCGCCACAAAAGGCGCACACGAGGTGACCGAAGCCGGCATCGTCCTGAACAACAATCCAGCTTTTCTGACGGAGCAGGTCGAGAACAGCCTGAGACGTCTGCAGACCGATCATATCGACCTTTACTACATCCATTTTCCGGATGAAAAGACACCCAAAGCCGAAGCTGTCGGCGCGCTGCATCGACTGAAGGAACAAGGGAAAATCCGTGCCATCGGCGTCTCCAATTTCAATCTGGAGCAGCTGAAGGAAGGCAACGCCAACGGCTACATCGACGTTGTCCAGGATGAATACAACCTCCTGAACCAGTCGGCCGAAGAGAAGCTTTTCCCTTATTGCCGCGAACAAGGCATCTCCTTCATCCCGTACTTCCCGTTCGCATCCGGTCTGTTGGCCGGCAAGTACACGGAAGCTTCGGTCCTGTCGGAGAAACAACAACAGCGTCCGCAGTTCCAGGGCGACACCTACAAAGACATCCTGAAGCGTGTGGATCAGATCCGGCCGCTCGCTAAGAAGCACCGGACCGGGTTGCAGAATGTCGTTTTGGCCTATTACTTGTCCAAGGATGTCGTCGACGCCGTCATTCCGGGCGCACGCAACCGGCAGCAAGTGCTTGAGAACCTCGAAGCCGCAGAAGTCCGTTTGGATGCAGAGGACATCGCTTTGATCCAGCAAGCTTTCCCGGCATCGTACCGCTTGCCGAAATGATTTTCTGATGTGTCGTAAAGCCTCTTTATTACAAAATGATGAAAAAAGCATTTGACATTCATTAGATACAGGCATAGAATTACATCATAATCTAACAAACAGAAGGGGGAGAATGAGAATGGATGCGACTTGCGGAATGTGCACACTACAGAACAAAAAGAAAGCGTCATTCTCATTCGATGCCCTAGTCATTCTAAAAGTGATTTAGCCCAGGATTCTTACTTACTACAAGTAGAGTCCTCTTTCCGTTTCATTGGGCTCTCATTAAAGAATGAGCCTAATCACATAGGCTCATTCTTTTTTTTCGATTCAGTTAATTCTGATAAATAATATAGATATGGAGTGGTTTGGATGACAGAAATGACACAGACAGAAGAACAAAAAGCGTTGAACATCGATTGGGAAAATCTAGGATTCAGTTACATCAAGACTGATTACCGCTTCATTTCTTATTGGAAAGACGGAAAATGGGACGATGGCGAAATGACGACCGACAACAAAGTCCACATCAGCGAAGGGTCTCCGGTTCTGCACTACGGCCAATCCTGCTTCGAGGGGATGAAGGCGTATCGCACAAAAGACGGCAGCATCAACCTGTTCCGTCCGGACGAAAATGCCAAACGGATGATCAACAGCTGCCAACGCCTGTTGATGCCTGAGTTTCCGGTGGAAAAATTTGTCGAAGCGGCTAAAGCGGTCGTCAAGGCCAATGAAAAATGGGTGCCGCCATACAACACCGGCAGCACGCTCTATCTGCGTCCTTACTTGATGGGTGTCGGCGACAACATCGGCGTCAGCCCGGCGACCGAATACATCTTCTCCATCTTCGCGATGCCGGTTGGCCCTTACTTCAAAGGCGGCTTGACGCCGACGAACTT
Organism: uncultured Carnobacteriaceae bacterium; assembly: GCA_963814755.1. Lineage (GTDB taxonomy): Bacteria > Bacillota > Bacilli > Lactobacillales > Aerococcaceae > Trichococcus. The sequence goes on along the minus strand of CAWFEB010000039.1, from coordinate 41,288 downwards.
CATCGTGTCCGACTACGACCGCGCCGCTCCGCATGGTACGGGTGCAGCGAAGGTCGGCGGAAACTACGCAAGCAGCTTGCTGCCTGGTAAAGAAGCGCATGATCGCAACTTCAGCGACTGCATCTACTTGGATCCAGCAACGCACACGAAGATCGAAGAAGTGGGCTCCGCAAACTTCTTCGGCATCACGAAGGACAACCGTTTCGTGACTCCAAAATCACCATCAATCTTGCCGAGCATCACCAAGTATTCCTTGTTGTATTTGGCTGAGCACCACTTGGGCATGGAAGTCGAAGAAGGCGATGTCTTCATCGACCAGTTGGATAAGTTCAGCGAAGCCGGCGCCTGCGGTACAGCCGCAGTCATCTCTCCGATCGGTGGCATCCAGTACGGCGACAATTTCCACGTCTTCAATTCCGAAACAGAAGTCGGACCTGTGACACGCAAATTGTATGAAGAACTGACAGGCATCCAATTCGGCGACTTAGAAGCGCCGGAAGGTTGGATCGTGAAAGTAGACTAATTTAATTGAACGCAGAGCAGTTCTCCCACAGCCTTTGTGCTGGAGGAGGGCTGTTTTTTGAGTTGGCGACTGCCGGGGGTGAGCGTCAGCTCCGGTGAGAAGGGCGCTGCCCGGAGAACAGCTTGCGCGCCAACGATCAACTACGGCGAGCGAATGTTGGCCGGAGCACAGGCGATTTGCGGCAGGCCGAACTACGGCGAAGCCGACGTGGCCGGAGGTGACATTTTTCTAGCGGATCTCCAGCTCCGGCGAGGACCACCTTCCCCGGAGCAGGAGAATCGCACAATCAATGCTTTTCTGTGGCATTTCCAGCCGCTTTTGGCTATGATTAACCTATAGAGTTTGGCGGGAGGAAAAAGCAATGAACGCACTAAGGAAATACATCAAAAATCCAAAAATTCGCCAAATCATCGTTTTGTTCCAACAACATTGGGGCCGGATGGAAATCGGGCGGCAGTCGGCTGAGATGGCCTACTATGTGCTGTTGGCACTGCTTCCGACAATGTTGTTGCTGGGGAACATCATTCCGTTGTTGCCGTTGCCGCGGGAGCAGGTGCTGGCCTACGTGGAGATGGCCTTGCCGCTTGAAGTCAGCAATACGCTCACACCAATACTGGAAGAATACTTGTCCAGCGGCAGTGGTGGGGTGGTTTCATTCGGGCTGGTTCTGTCGATCTGGACGGCTTCGAAAGCATTCAATGTCTTTCAGAACGTTTTGAATCAAGTTTACAATACGAAGATGCGGAAGAATATCATCGTCCACAGGATCTTTTCGTTTGTGATCGCATTCCTGTTGGTCGCCATGATTTCGCTTGTCGCTTTCCTGTTCATGTTCGGCAGATATATCCGTGACTTCTTCGAAGAGTTTTTATCCATCCAGTTGGATTTCATCACCGCTTTCGAAAATGTCCGTTGGATCGGGGCCTTCCTGATCATCTCCATCATCATGACGGTCATTTATTTCGTGGTGCCGAATGTGCGTTGGTCATTCAAATTTTCGGTGCCGGGTGCGGCGTTCGCAACGATCGGTTTCCTGTTGATTTCGCAACTGTTCTCCTTTTATGTCGGACTCGCCGGCAGCCAGGCCATCGGAAACAGTGCGATCGGGGTCGTGATCACGCTGCTGCTGTGGCTGTATCTGATGGGGACGGTGCTGATACTGGGTGGCTTCCTCAATGTGATGCTGTACCATTATTTCCGGCCGTTGCCGATTGTCCTGAAGGAAGAGAGCCGCTATGCGATCCGTTATTCGAAGAACGCATTGGCGTTGACCGTCAACGAACAATCTTTGAAACGGCGTCTGATCCGCAAAAAACTGCGCATCCAAGGGAACAAACAAGCAGACAAGTGATTGAATCCGGAATGACGAGGCAGAGAGGTTTAGGTTTTTTTAAACCTCCTCGCCTTTTTTTTTGGGCGAAGTTTCTATATAATGAATAGATAGCACGCCTATTGTTTTTGAAAGAAAGGATTTAATCATGCGAAATCAACAAACTACGCAGAATGCGGATGTTTCGAAGATCGATTACGGCATTATCCTGTCCGTGTTCCTTCTGGCCATCATCAGCGTCCTGACGATTTATTCAACTACTGTCCTGCAGACGGACGGCGGCATCGGTACGACCATCATGCAGCTCGTCTGGTACGGCATCGGCATCATCGCCGCCGCCATCGTGATGCATTTCGATTCCGAACAACTCTGGAAAGTCGCGCCGATTGCATACGGGGCCGGCATCCTATTACTGTTCCTGGTCCTCATTTTCTATGACCGCAACACTTATGCGCTGCAAGGGGCAAAAAGTTGGTTCCGCTTCGGTGGCGTCACCTTCCAGCCGTCTGAAGTCGTGAAGGTCGCCCTCATCATCATGCTGGCGCGGGTCATCACCGAGCACAATATGCAGATTGATGACCGGACCGAAAAGACCGACATGAACCTGCTATCTGAAGATCGCCATGTGGTCGGCACCGCCGCTGCTGCTGGTCATCCTGCAGAATGACCTCGGGACGACACTCGTATTCCTGGCGATCATCATCGGCATGACGTTCCTTTCCGGCGTATCCTGGAAAATCCTGCTGCCCGTATTCGGGACGATCGGTGCACTCGGATCGCTGCTCATCTACCTGGTTGTCTACAACCGCGACGTGCTCCTGAATTTCGGCTTCCAGAATTACCAATTCGCCCGGATCGATTCCTGGCTCGACCCGTTCGGGGACAGCACCGGGGATGCCTATCAACTGGCGCAAAGCATGAAAGCGATCGGATCAGGCAAACTGTTCGGCAAAGGCCTCGGCGTTTCCGAAGTCTACGTGCCGGTTCGCGTTTCCGATATGATTTTTTCCACGATCGGCGAGAATTTCGGCTTCATCGGCGGGTGTTTTCTCATTTTCATCTATTTCCTGCTGATTTACCAGATGATCCGCATCTGTTTCGATACGAAAAATGAATTTTATGCCTACATGGCGACGGGCGTCATCATGATGATCCTGTTCCACGTATTGGAAAATATTGGCATGACGATCGGGCTGTTGCCGATCACCGGTATCCCATTGCCGTTCATCTCGCAAGGGGGCTCGGCGCTCCTCGGCAATATGCTCGGGATCGGACTGGTCATGTCGATGCGTTACCATTACCGCAGCTACATGTTCTCGGACGAGGACGAACATTTCGGCATCTGACCCTAACTCAAGGAGGCAACTGCATGATCACCATTTACCAACATCCTCAATGCTCGACCTGCAAAAAGACGCGCGCTTGGTTCGACGAAGAGGGCATCGCCTATGAATTGAAGGACATCCGCGAAGAGCGTCCGGACCGGGAAAGCATCCGCCAAGCGATCGCATCAGGCAACCTGACATTGCGCCGCATCTTCAACACGAGCGGCAACCTGTACAAGGAAATGCAACTGAAGGACAAACTCGACAGCATGGACCTTGAGGAAGCGCTGGACTTGCTCGAATCGGACGGCATGCTGATCCGCCGGCCATTCGTCACGGACGGCACGCAGATCACGGTCGGCCACGACGAAGAGAAATTAACCACTACCTGGAAATAAGCGAAGGAGGAAAACAACATGACTGAAAACACAGTGAAATACAGCGAGAACGGCTTCTGGATCAAGAAGGAAGCGGACAAGTACATCATCGGCCTTTCCGAAAAAGGCCATGACGATCTGGGCGAAGTCAGCTTCATCGACCTTCCTGAAGTTGGAGCGATCAAAACGACCGACACCCTGATCGGCGTCGAAGCCGCCAAAGCGATGACCGACTTGGCTTCTCCATTGGCTGGCACGATCACAGCCGTCAACGAAGCGCTGGAAAACAATCCCGAGAACCTGAACAGCACCGATGCAACAGTGAACTGGATCGTCGAGCTGACGGACGTATCCGCTGAAGCTTTCGAAGCTTTGCAGAACGAATCCGGACTGTAAAAGAATGTGAAAAGATAAAAAGGCAAGCGCCTGGATGTTGCATCCGAGCGCTTGCCTTTTATTGTTGTTTTGATTTTGCTCCGGCGAAGGCCGGGTTGGCCGGAGGAGCCGGCCGCGGATTGGTCTGTCCTCCGGCGAGAGGATTTTGGCCGGAGGACAGCTCGATTATCCTGTTCGTCCTCCGGCGAGGGTTTCCTCACCGGAGGACGCGAAACTTTTCCGTCCCCAACTCCGGCCGAGGCCCCCTCGCCGGAGCTGAGGCCCGAAACCCGATATGCTCCTAGCGCGCAGACCGCGCGACCAGATCCTCAAAGAACAGTCGCATGTTTTTTGCTTCCGGTATCATCGTTTCCGGGTGCCATTGGATGGCGAGGATGCTTTGTTCCGGATCCGTCGCTTCGACGGCTTCAACAAGACCGTCGGGGCTGTATCCGACCGGCTGCAAACCTTTGGCGACGACTTTCAACGCTTGGTGGTGGAAGGAATTCACCGACAGCTTTTCGCCGACGAGGGCGTGGAGGTGGCTGCCTTCCGTCACGATGACGGAGTGGGTCGCATATTTGAAGTCGGTCTTTTGTTGATGCTGGATGCGCATTTCCGGATATTCATGCGCAAGGTCCTGATAAAGGCTCCCGCCCATCTGGACGTTCAAAATCTGCAAGCCGCGGCAGACGGCCAGAATCGGTTTCTTCTGTTTCAAGGCTTCCTCCACAAGCGCCATTTCGAAGTCATCGCGCAAAGGGAAGGTCGCGCCGATGTGCAGGCTCGGTTCTTCGCCGTAAAAGTTCGGGGAAACATCCTGTCCGCCCGTCAACAACAGCCCGTCGATTTTGGCGATATAGTCCGCTGCCGTTTCGGGGGCGCCGATCGGAATGATCAGCGGATTGCCTCCAGCGGCCTGGACCCCTTTCACGAATCCGATGGGTGTGTAGGCGACGGAAATCCCTGAGAAAGCAGGGACAGCTTCCAGTAATTGGTTGCCGGTGATGCCGATCAATGGTCTCATATATGTTGTCTTCCTTTCGTTCTTGACTGATTTTTACCATTTTACATCATAATTGAGAATATGGGAAAGAATCGTTCTTATAAGTGGACAAAACTGGTCGATAGTTTATAATGATTATAAATTGAAAAAAATTATCGTTGATTAATGGGGTTTTCATAATGATTCCATTGCGAAAGGTTTTCAATTGGGTTAAAATAGTCGTAGTGTTAATTATGAAGGTTCGATTAAAATATATAGATTGTGAGGAGTTAATTTATGTCTACTTTAGAAATAATAGATCTGCATGTCTCCATTGAGGATAAACAAATTTTGAAGGGTGTCAACCTGGTGATGAACACCGGTGAAATCCATGCCATCATGGGGCCGAACGGTACAGGTAAATCGACTTTGTCACAAGCAATCATGGGTCATCCGAGCTACACGATCACACAAGGCCAAGTTCTGTTGGACGGCCAAGATGTGACGGAAATGGAAGTCGACGAACGCGCACGCGCAGGCCTGTTCCTGGCGATGCAATATCCGAGCGAAATCGCCGGCATCACGAACGCTGAATTCATGCGCGCAGCCATCAATGCCCGCCGCCCGGAAGACGACAAAATTTCGGTCATGAACTTCATCAAGAAATTGGACGAAAAAATGGAAATCCTGAACATGCCGGAAGAAATGGCTGAACGCTATTTGAACGAAGGCTTCTCAGGCGGAGAAAAGAAACGCAACGAAATCCTGCAGTTGATGATGATCGAACCGAAATTCGCGATCCTTGACGAAATCGACTCCGGTTTGGATATCGATGCTTTGAAAGTCGTTTCCAAAGGCGTGAACCTGATGTCCGGTCCTGACTTCGGCGTCCTGATCATCACCCACTACCAACGTCTCTTGAATTATGTACACCCTACATTCGTCCATGTCATGATGGACGGCCGCATCGTGAAATCCGGCGACGCCAGCTTGGCGAAACGTCTGGAAGCGGAAGGCTACCGCGGCATCCGCGACGAATTAGGTCTAGATATCCATTTGGATGAAGAATAGGAGGACGTCACATGCTGAACGAAGAAAAAACGTCCTTGTTGGATGCGGTTCGCCTGTTTTCCATTGAAAAGGAAGAACCGGAATGGATGCGCACGAAACGTTTGGAATGGCTGGAAAAATACGAAGAGCAAGCTTTCCCATTGATGGAACGCATCAGCTACCACCGTTGGCCGCTCCTTGACACAACCATCTCTGCCGGTGCATACGGCGAGGAATTGGTGAACAGCCAAGGTCTCCAATACGACTTGGGCGACACACCGAAAATCGTACAATACGGAAATGTGACGCTGATGGAGCAATTGCCACAGCATTTGATCGATCAAGGCGTCATTTTCACCGACTTATATACAGCCGCTCAGGATTATCCTGAATTGGTCCAAGAATACTACATGACGACAGCCGTGAAACCGGAAGAAGACCGTTTCACCGCTTTCCACACAGCCTTCATGAACAGCGGCGTCTTCCTTTACGTGCCGAAGAACGTCGTCATCGAAGAACCGTTGGAAGCTCTGTTCATCCAGAATTCCCACGTGAAGGAAAGCTTCGTCAAACACGTGCTTTTGGTCGCTGACGTGAACAGCTCAGTCAAATACGTGGAGCGCTACGAAACCGAAGGCAACGAAAAGAACAGCGCCAACATCATCGTCGAAGTCATCACGAAAACGGGCGCGCAAGTCAAATTCTCTGCAGTCGACACGATGGGCGAAAACACATCCGTCTACATCAACCGCCGCGGTCACCTGTTGAAGGATTCTTCCATCGAGTGGGCGATCGGCGTCATGAACGACGGCAATGTCATCTCCGATTTCGATTCCGATCTGATCGGCGACGGCTCCCACAGCGAAATCAAAGTCGTTGCCGTTTCCACAGGCAGACAAGTGCAGGGCATCGATACCCGCGTCACGAACTACGGCAAGCACTCGATCGGCCATATCCTGCAGCACGGGGTCATCATGGACCGTTCGACTTTGACCTTCAACGGCATCGGCCACATCATCAAAGGCGCGAAGGGCGCTGACGCGCAGCAAGAAAGCCGCGTCCTGATGCTGTCCGATAACGCCAGAGGGGATGCGAACCCGATCCTGTTGATCGACGAGAACGACGTCACAGCCGGCCATGCCGCCAGCGTCGGACGCGTCGATCCGGAAGAGATGTTCTATCTCCTTTCCCGCGGTATCCCTAAGGCAGAAGCAGAGCGTCTGGTCATCCGCGGATTCCTGGGTACGGTCATCGCGGCCATCCCGGTCAAAGAAATCCGTGAAGGCTTGGTAGAGATGATCGAAAGGAAGTTGATGAAGCTTTGATCGATGCAAAAAAAATCAAACAAGACTTCCCGATCCTTTTCCAGACCGTGAACGACGAGCCGCTGATCTATCTGGACAACGCGGCCACTTCACAAAAACCGAAACAGGTGCTGGAAGCCATCCAACATTACTATGAGTTTGACAACGCCAATATCCACCGCGGCGTGCATACGTTGGCGGAACGCGCGACTTCAGCCTATGAAGCCGCCCGCGAAAAGCTGCGCCGCTTCATCAATGCCGCTTCGGACGAAGGAAGTCCTCTTCACCCGCGGCACGACGACCGGCCTGAACTGGGTTGCTGTCGGCTTCGGCGATCTGATCGTCGAAGAGGGCGACGAAATCTACATCACGCCGATGGAGCACCACTCCAACGTGGTTCCTTGGCAACAGTTGGCGAAACGCAAGAAGGCCAAATTGGTCTACCTGCCGTTGACTGCAGACGGCTTCGTCGATGTCGAAAAATCGGCTGAAGTCGTCACTGCAAAAGGCAAAATCATGTCGGTCTGCCACTCCTCGAACGTCTTGGGAATCACCAACCCGATCAAGGAACTGGCCGCATTGATCCACCAGCACAACGGCTACATCGTCGTGGACGGCGCCCAATCGACGCCGCACATGAAAGTCGATGTGCAGGCATTGGATGCCGACTTCTACGCTTTCAGCGGCCACAAGATGCTGGGTCCTACCGGATCCGGCGTGCTTTACGGCAAGGAAGCCTTGCTTGAAAAAATGGAGCCAGTCGAATTCGGCGGCGAAATGATCGATTTCGTCTATGATCAGGAAAGCACCTGGAGTGTCCTGCCTTGGAAATTCGAAGCGGGCACACCGAACATCGCCGGCGGAATCGGCCTTGGGGCTGCCGTCGACTATCTGGAAGCGATCGGCATGGATGCCATCGAAGCCTACGAGAAGGAAATGGTGCGCTACGTGCTGCCGAAACTGCAGGCGATCGAAGGCATCACTGTCTACGGTCCTGCCGATCCGGAAAAGCATACGGGCGTCATCACCTTCAACCTGGAAGGGATCCATCCGCATGACTTGGCTACGGCTTTCGACATGGAAGGCATCGCTGTCCGCGCCGGCCACCACTGCGCGCAGCCGTTGATGCGTTATTTGGACGTATCTTCGACAGCCAGAGCGAGTTTCTATTTCTACAACACATTCGAAGAGGCCGATCAATTCATCGCCTCCTTGCATAAAATAAAGGAGTTTTTCAAAGATGGCTTTATCTAAACTAGAAAACCTATACCGCCATGTCATTCTTGACCACTCCAGTCATCCGCACAATTACGGCACCTTGGAAAACGCCGACGAACAGATCGAACTGAACAACCCGACCTGCGGCGACGTCATCACACTGCAATTGGCGATGGATGGCGACACAATCAAGGCCGCCAAATTCTCCGGCCACGGCTGCAGCATCAGCACAGCCAGCGCCAGCATGATGACGGACGTTGTCATCGGCAAGACGAAGGCAGAAGCATTGGCCTTGGCGGAAGAATTTTTCCTGCTGGTCCAGGACAAAATCGAGCCGAATGAAGAACACCTCGGCGAAGCGATCGTCCTGAACGGCGTCGCGAAATTCCCGGCCCGCATCAAATGCGCCACTTTGGCTTGGAAGGCTTTGGAAAGAGCGATTCTCCAAGACAAAAAAGAAAAAGGGGAAGAACAAGCGGAATCCCCGCATGAAGGAGAGATCTTATGAGCGAAGTACCAGTAGTTGACGATTATAAATTTGGCTTTCATGACGACGCAAAAATCATCTATTCCACCGGAAAAGGACTGACTGAAGAAATCGTCAGAGAAGTATCCGAATCAAAGGATGAACCGCAATGGATGTTGGATTTCCGTCTGAAATCATTGGAAGCATACAGAAAAGCAGGGTTGCCGAAATGGGGACCGGATCTATCCACTCTGAAATTCGACGAAATCACCTATTTCCAGAAGGCCACTGATAAAGTCGCCAGAACCTGGGATGATGTGCCTGACGAAATCAAGGAAACCTTCGAAAAAATCGGGATACCTGAAGCCGAGCGCGCATATCTGGCCGGCGTAACGGTCCAGTACGAGTCGGAAGCCGTCTACCACAACATGAAGGACGAGTTCGAGAAATTGGGCATCATCTTTACCGATACGGATACAGCCCTGAAGGAATATCCGGAAATTTTCAAGGAACACTTCGCCACTGTTGTACCACCGACAGATAACTTCGAAGCGGCCTTGAATTCGGCCGTTTGGTCCGGTGGCACGTTCATCTATGTGCCGAAAGGCGTCCAATGCGATGTGCCGTTGCAGACTTACTTCCGTATCAACAACGAAGGCTCCGGCCAATTCGAACGCACGCTGATCGTCGTCGACGAAGGCGCCAGCGTCCACTATGTTGAAGGTTGTACCGCACCGACCTATTCGGCCGACAGCCTGCATGCCGCAGTCGTTGAAATCATCGTGAAGAAGGATGCTTACTGCCGCTACACGACCATCCAAAACTGGTCAGCCAATGTCTACAACTTGGTGACGAAACGTGCAGTAGCCCTGGAAAATGCGACAATGGAATGGATCGACGGCAACTTGGGTGCCAAAGTGACCATGAAATACCCAAGTATCTTCCTGAACGGACGCGGTGCCAAAGGAACGATGCTTTCCGTAGCTTTCGCCGGCAAAGGCCAACTGCAGGATACCGGCGCGAAAATGATCCACAACGCACCGTACACGTCCAGCTCGATCGTCTCCAAGTCGATCGCCAAAGACGGCGGGGCAGTGAACTACCGCGGACAAGTGAAGTTCGGCAAGAAATCGGAAGGATCGATCTCGCATATCGAATGCGACACGATCATCATGGACGACATCTCCACTTCCGACACGATTCCGTTCAACGAAATCCACAACGGCAGAGTCTCCCTGGAGCACGAAGCGAAAGTTTCCAAAATCTCCGAAGAGCAGCTTTACTACCTGATGAGCCGTGGCCTCAGCGAGTCCCAAGCGACCGAAATGATCGTCATGGGCTTCGTCGAGCCATTCACCAAAGAACTTCCGATGGAGTATGCAGTCGAGTTGAACAGACTGATTGCGTATGAGATGGAAGGTAGCGTAGGATAATACACAAAAGAGGTTCAAAAACGTTTGTATATCAACGTTTTTGAACCTCTTTTTTTGCATATTCCCAGCGGTGGTTTTTGTATTGCAACAAATTTCCCCACGCCCTGTAGTTTCATGTACATGAGTGGGGTTCTTTTATTTACCCAGGTAAATTGTCAATTGCATATTGCGCTTGTTCTGCTGAGTAACCCTCGTAGATCAATTGGTCATATAAACCTTGGTTTCGGAGAAAGAAGAGTAGTCTAAATAATCCATGGCAGTTTGAAGAGCGTTAGCATTCCAATCCGTTACCACATTATCGACAGCGTATTGTACTGCATCTTCAGGAAATCCTTCATATACCAGTTGGTCATAAAGCCCAGACTTAGAAAAACTCGTATAATTGAGATAGTCATTTGCGCTACCTAGTGCATTTCTAAATTCTCTTGAAACTTCGGGCACTGGAGCAGGCGCTACAACAGGTTCGATTGGTGCAATCGCTACTGGCTCTTCAACGATTCTAGGTTCTTCAGCAACAACGCTCTCAGAAGAAGCTGCCTCTTGTGCAACAACTTCAGGAATAATGCTCTCAGAAGAAACGGCCTCTGATTCAACAGACTCAGCTTGCTCTGTTTTTGTAGCTGTTGAAGTATTGGCATTATTATCAGCGCTGGATTCGGAATCAGATCCGCCGGAACCGAGCAGGATAATGCAGCCGAATAGGCCAATAACAGTAGCCACTACAGAATATTTCATTTTTTGAGGATTTGGCTATACCGTCTCCAATAACTAAAATAATATGGAATCAATTTGAAAATAAAGCAATTAAAATACTGAATAATCACAAGTAATCCGCCAATCCATTTACCAATCGTTTTCATTTTCTTTCTTTGTATAGTACCAAATACCAAGTCCTCCAATAACTAAAATAATAGGTGAAATTATTGAAAATAAAGCAATTAAAATACTGAAAATCATCAAGCCGCCAATCCATTTACCAATCGTTTTCATTTCTTTTTACCCCCTCATATTTTTCGGTTCTTATAGAGAAAAGCAACGTCCAATGGCAGATATAAAAAACAACCACTTGCCATCTATTATCATTATACTCTAATAAACAAGAAATATTGTGGACAAAATAAATTATTTTATTTGTAGAATATATATTTATCCATTCTTTACAAATCAAACACGACTTCTATAGCCTTTCCAAGTATCCGGGACGGGGCTTTTTTCCTTGATAATGTAAAGCACATAAAAGCTATTCTCCGTAACTCGCATAACAATGAGCTCCGAAAAATTGGTATCGGAACGAATCCGGGCAAGAACCATCCGGCCGGAGGTCAACACCGAAAATGGGTCTTTATCTTCGATGAAGACCGCTTCGCCGGAGGAGGTGACCAACAGGATCTGATCTCCGGCGAGGGCCCGGCAAGATCTCCGCGAGGACCGCAACCGGAGAAGAGCAAAAAACGAGCCCGCTCCTCCGGTTGCCCTATCAAAAAAAGCAATCCCGTCCCACTTTCCCCACAAAATAATATAACCATGGTTACGCTTCATTTTTTATTTTCATAATCAAAAGCACGATATTTACGAATTAAAGTATCAAGAAGGCACAACATATTGTGGAAGCAACGGGACAGTGATGTATTCTATTGGAAATTCAAGAAGTTCAGAAAGTTCTGACAGTAATGAATTTAACGAAATGTGAGAGGAGGGAATAAAATGTCAAGTTTCTTTAGTTGGGATCTAGTGTGGGAGTTTTTTCCAAAAATTCTCAGTGCGTTGCCCGTGACCTTGTTGATTGTAGGCATTGCGACTTTTGTAGGCTTGGTGTTAGGAAGTTTTATTGCGTTCATACGGGTGGAAAAAATACCGATATTGAATCAGATAGCCGCAGTATTTGTTTCCTTTATTCGCGGGACGCCGATTCTAGTCCAGTTATACATCGTTTATTACGGTGTGCCCAGCCTCTTACAGGCGATCCAAATTGATGTGTCATCATGGGACAAAATTATTTTCATCTACATTACGTACGGATTGAATACCGCAGCGTTTCAATCAGAAACCATTCGGGCCGCAATCTTGAGTGTACCTATCACGCAGAAAGAAGCAAGCATCGCTTGTGGACTGACGAAGTCGCAAATGTACCTGCGTGTCATTCTTCCGCAAGTTGTGCTCGTGGCATTACCATCATTCGGTACCACGACCGTCGCGTTGCTGCAGGATACATCGTTGGCATTTACGATCGGGATCGTGGATGTGGTAGGAAAAGCGCGGGCCATTGGTGCCGTGACCTACCACACGTTGGAAGGCTACGTAGGCGCGGCAATTCTGTTCATTACGTTGAGCGTTATTCTTGAAAGAGTCTTTGACGTGTTGGAGAAACGGATGAATTTCACAGAAGCAAAAAAATCGTCGTTCCAACTACCAAGATTATTCCTTATTAAAAATAAAGAGGTTCAAATGAAAAAGGTTCAAAAAATCGAGACAAATTTGAAGGAGGAATTATTATGAAAAAGTCAACAGTGGGATTTGGAGCAAGTTTATTGATGGCAGGGGTTATCTTGGCTGGGTGCGGCAGCGGCTCTGCTGAAACCGAGAGTGCAGCAGACAGCGGCGCAACAGAGATTAAAGTAGGTACAGGGAATGAAGCTCTGCCATATGCTTATTTGGATGAAAATGGCGAATATGATGGCTATGATGTCGCTGTAGTAAGAGCCATTGATGAAAAGTTGACGGATTACACGTTTGTTTTTGAAGGAGCGGACTTCCCGACAACATTGTCAAATTTAGAGAGCGATAAAGTTCAGATGGCAGCCTTCGAACTTGAAGTAAACGCAGAGCGCCAAGAAAAATTTGTATACGGTGATGTCGGCTACGTGGTATGGGATACGTACATTGTCTCGGATCCGGATGCAGGAACGGTTTATGAGACCTTTGACGATCTTGCCGGGAAAAAAGTCTACGCCACAACTGCAACGAACCAGGCAGCAATGGCTGAAACCTATTTAGAAGAAAATCCCGATGCTTTTGAATTAGTTTATGGCGAATACAACAACGAACAGATCGTTCAAGCGATTACGTCTGGAGCCGTGGATGCATCATTAGCACCAAAATATCAAGTTGATAACTGGAACCGTTCCTTTGATGAAAACTTAGCGATCGGCAGTGAACCAGTCCATAATTCGGATGCTTACCTGCTCTTCAATAAAGAAGCCGATCAAGCCTTCATTGATGCCGTGAACACAGCGTTAGAGGAATTAAAAGCGGATGGAACCATTAAAGAACTTTCCGAAGAATACTTAGATGGTGATTACGTTCCAGAATAAGAAAGGATGAGGGCCATGAGTTTCAAATTTGAGGTGATGATCCAATCATTGAAAGTAGCAAGCCAATACATTGGCACAACATTATTCATGGCCATCACAGCGATAGTCATCGGCGTTATTTTAGGGTTAGGGATAGCGCTGATCCGGCTTTATCGCATCAAAGGACTGAGCCAGTTTTTCCAAGTGGTTGTCACTTTGTTGAAAGGCATTCCGATGGTATTGATCATTCTCGCTCTGTACCTGGTCGCTTCCAAACAGTTTGATGTTTGGTCGGAATCCATGAATTGGTCGCTTCGGTTCAGAGATTTCAACATGGTATGGATCGCCATTTCCGCATTGACGCTATTGGCCACGATCAACAGCAGCGAGATTTTTCGCGGGGCATTTGCGGCTATCAAAAAAGGCCAGTTCGATGCAGCCAAATCGATGGGCATGACCAACCTTCAAACGATTCGCCGGGTTCTGTTGCCGCAAGCAATCCCTATCTCTTTACCGATGTTCAGTAATTTATTGATTGGCCTTGTTAAGGCCTCTTCCTTAGCCTCGATGGTCAGTGTCGTCGATGTCTTTGCAGCCGCGAAGATCACAGCCCAGCAAAACTATCGGTTCCTGGAAGCCTATGTGGCGGTTGCGGTCATCTATTGGGGAATCAGCCTGGTGATCGAAAAAGGTGCGCAAATCCTTGAACAGCGCATGACCCGTAAATTGAGGAGGGCGATTTTATGATGGAAGTACGCAATATCCACAAGCGCTTCGGCAAGCAGGAAGTCCTCAAAGGCATCGATATGGATGTTGCCAAAGGCGAAGTTGTCACCCTTCTGGGGCCAAGCGGTTCCGGCAAAACAACCTTTCTCCGCTGTCTGAATTTTTTGGAACGGGCAGATGAAGGCAGCATTCTCCTGGGAGAGACCGAAACGATCGTAAATAAAGCCAATCCGAAAGAGATTTTGGCGCACCAACGCCAAACCGCGATGGTCTTTCAAAATTATGCGTTGTTCCATAACAAGACAGCGCGCGAAAATATTGTGATGCCGCTTTTGCTGACGAAAAAAAGGACAAAACAGGAAGCGTATGAAGTAGCGGATGCTTTGTTGGAACAAGTGGGCCTGACCGAACGCAAAGATTTTTATCCCAGCCAATTATCCGGCGGCCAGCAGCAACGGATCGGAATTGCGCGGGCCTTGGCGTTGAATCCCAAAGTGATCTTGTTCGATGAACCGACCTCAGCATTGGATCCGGAATTAGTCGGACAAACGCTGACGCTCCTGCGGGACATCGCAGAAACCGGCGCAACGATGGTGCTGGTGACGCATGAGATGAAATTCGCTTATGAAGTGTCGGACAAAATCATCTTTATGGAGAATGGCCAAATTGTTGAACAAGGATCACCAAAAGCAGTGTTTGAACAAACAAAAGAAGAGCGGACCAAAGCCTTTTTGGCCCGTTTCACAACTCAAATGGCTAGATAGGGGAGGAAATAAGATGGCATATCGTTTCGCAAATCGTATGAAGGAATTGAAAACATCTCCTTTACGGGAAAATGCAAGTAAAAACATGGAACTCAAAGATGTGATCTCATTTGCTTACGGCTTTCCGCCGGTTGAAGCTTTTCCAATGGAGACTCTGAAAAAAATTTCCCAAAAATTATACACAGAAGTCGATCCGGAAACGTTTTTGCAATATGGTGCGTCCGAAGGCTATCCCTTGCTGCGTAAGCTGGTCAAAGAAAGGCTGGCGGCAACCGCCAATCTTCAGAATGAGGAACAGGTGCTGATTACATCGGGTTCCACCCAAGCGATGGATATCGCCGTGAAAGTCCTTTGTGATGAGGGAGACGTCGTTCTCTGCGAAGAACAAACCTTTTCAGGGGCGGTGAATGCAATCAAAGGCTATGGAGCCATTCCCGTACCGATCCCGATGAACGTCGCAGAAGAATCCGTCGATTTGGAAGCACTGGAAGAACTGTTGCGTTTCGAGCAACGCATCAAGTTCATCTACCTCATTCCCACGTTTCAAAATCCATTGGGGACATCGATTCCTCTGGAAAAACGCCAAGCGATTTACAGCTTGGCCCAAAAATATGATGTGCTGATTTTCGAAGATGACCCTTATGGCGATCTCTTGTACTACGGTGAGCCGATCATGAAACTGAAAGAGATGGATACGGATGGGCGCGTCATGTATGCGGGTTCGTTTTCCAAAATTTTGGCACCCAGCGCACGGTTAGGCTTCATCATGGCGCCGGATGAAATCATGGAAAAACTGGCTTTGGCCAAGCAAGTATCTGATTCCCATACCAATTTTTATTGGCAAGTGATGCTGGCGGAATTCATGCAGAATCATCAGTTTGAAGAACATGTCTCGGAGTTGAAGCTGTATTATAAGGGGAAATTTGAAGCGATGATTGCGGGTCTTGAAGCGCTGCCTGAAGACAAAATTCAGTTCATCAAACCGACTGGTGGCTATTTTATCTGCTGCAAAATGGCGGATGAATTGGATCCGGAAACATTCTATACGGCATTGGACGAAGCCAAGGTCGCCGTTATCCCTGGAAATGTGATGAGCGTGGCGCAAGAAGGGTATGAACGTTATTTCCGCTTGAATTTCACCAAACCTACACTTTCGGAAATCGTGGACGGGGTAAAAGTAATCGGTGAAGCTTTGAAACAAGCAACACCTGCATCATCCAAACAAGTGATTTGAGGAGGATATTTATGAGATTGATTTATTATGGGGTCAGTGCTGACGAAGAAAAATTCATCAAGCGCTGGAGTTTCAGCAACAAGATACCGGTGACCATCATCAACGAAGGCATATCCAGCGAAAATGTCCATTTCGCCGGCCCCCATGATGGGGTCTGCCTGTATCCAAGTCCGGAAATGCGCCAAAGCGAGCTGCTCTACCGGAAGTTGCGGGAACAAGGCATCCACCAATTGTCGGTCAAATCGACCGGGGTGGATGGCATCAACTTTGAATGGGCGGAAAAATACGGATTGACAGTGACGAACGTTCCTTCCTACAGTCCCACTTCAGTCGGTCATTTTGCGATCATGTCCATTTTGATGGTTCTGCGGAATATCCCGACCGTGATGCAAACAAATCCATCCCGTAAAACAACAATCGGCAGAGAACTGCAGGATGTGACTGTCGGCATCTTAGGAACTGGTCGGATCGGTTGTGTGGTCGCAGAAGGGATCCATGCTTTGGGCGGTCGCGTGATCGCCTCAAGTTCAAAAGAAAATCCGCGCTTGAAAGGGAAAGTCAGCTACGTTTCTTTTGAGGAACTGTTGGAAGAATCGGATGTTCTGTCCATACATATTCCCTTATCCGAAAAGTCCACGCATCTTTTTTCTGAAGACACTTTTGCAAAAATGAAACCCGGCAGTTGTCTTGTGAATACAGCGCGCGGAAAAATTGTCGATACCGAAGCGCTGATCGAAGCTTTGGCAACCGGAAAACTGGCTGGTGCAGCATTGGATGCGTTGGAAGACGAGGAAAAATATTTTTCCGTCGGTTGGGAAAAGAACCCGTATTATTCCCGCTTGATGGCCTTCCCGAATGTGATGATCACCCCACATATTGCCTACCATACAGAATTGGCCGTGCAAGAAATTGTTGAGACCTCGTTAAACAATGCGCGGGATATCATAATAGCAGGAAGTTCGCGCAACACGATCTCACTTTGAGAACAAAAAGAAGGAGGAGATGAAGATGATCCAGGCGCAAATAAGTGGACTGAAAAAAAGTTTCGGTAAGAATGAAATATTGAAAAACGTAGGTTTGACCATCAATAAAGGCGAAGTTGTCTGCATTATCGGCCCGAGCGGCTCTGGCAAAACCACCTTCTTGCGTTGTTTGAATCTCTTGGAACGGCCGGATGCAGGCATGTATGAACTCGGCGACCTTCGCTATGACCTCAGTCGTATCGGTTCGCATCAGAGCCGGGAAATTGCCAGGAAAACGGCGATGGTTTTTCAATCTTATGAATTATTCAGCCATATGACGGTTCTGCAAAATGTGATGGAAGGATTGGTTACACCCCGGAAAGTCCCTAAAAAGCTGGCAGAAACAAATTGCCACTTCCGTCTTGGAAAAAGTGGGTATGGCGGACAAAGCAGGGATGTATCCGATTCAACTATCCGGTGGGACAACAGCAACGGGTCGGAATTGCCCGAGCGATGGCGTTATCTCCAGAACTTCTGTTATTCGATGAACCCACATCGGCCCTTGATCCGGAACTTGTCGGGGATGTGTTGAATGTGATGAGGCAATTGGCTGACACGGGTCAAACGATGATCATCGTTACCCATGAGATGCAGTTTGCGCAAGAAGTGGCGGATAAAGTTGTTTTTATGGCGGATGGGGTAGTTGTTGAATCAGGCACACCTGCAGAAGTCTTTGATGATCCTAAACAAGAACGGACAAAACAATTCTTAATGCAAGTCCGTTTCAAAACAGCAGTCTGAGAGGGATGACACGTGGAATATACAGAAGTAAAAAGTAAGCTTTGGACCAAAGATTTCCTCTTGGTGAACTGCATCACGTTTTTGGCAATGACGGCAATCACGACCCAAATGGGAACGTTGCCCCTCTATGTGACTGCACTGGGTGGGTCTAAAGCGGTTGCCGGCAGTATCGTAGGGATTTTAGGCATCTCGGCTTTATTTTTCCGCTTGCCGATCGGAATATTGTTGGATCGATACGGTCGCAGGCTGTTGCTCACTATCGGGTTAGGGATTCTTTTTCTCGATTTCGCATTATTGAATGTGTTGCAAACGCTCTTGATGCTGTTTTGTTTACGTTTGATCCAAGGAATCGGCAACAGCATCCAAGCGACAAGCGCTGCGACGATGGCGGCGGATTTGATCCCAAAGGAACAGTTATCCGTCGGCTTGGGCTACTTCAGCATCGCCCAGGCGGTCCCTGGCGCAATCGGACCTTTGTTGGGGTTGGCGGTTGTGGAAACATACGGATTTGAGGCGTTGTTTCGAGTGGCGCTTTTGTTGACAAGCATCGCTTTTGTATTAAGCTTTTTTTTAAGTACGGAGTCGCCAAGAACGCTTTTTTTCGGAGAAAAGCCAAAGACGAAGGGTGGAGCGACGGAAGCATTGTCCGTCATGAAGAATCGGGGCGTGACGTTTCCGAGCCTGATCATGTTTCTGATTTGCTTTGCGAATTCAGGCGTCATCGCATTTATCGCGCAGTTTGCGATCGAAAAGAAAATAAGCGGAGCTGGCTACTACTTTACCGTGATGACGGTTGTCACAGTTCTCATTCGTTTTCTCTTCCCCCAAATGTTAAAGCGCGTCAATCAAACGTTTTTGATTTGCGGGAGCATACTGAGCATCAGTGCAGCGTTCGGACTGCTTGCTTTTGCCGATGATCTAGTCCATCTTCTTTTAGCGGCTATCCTTTATGGAATCGGGTTTGCCAGTTTGTTGCCGGTCATGAATACGATTGTTTTGCAAAGTATTTCAGACCAAGAACGCGGACGCGCGATAGCGATTTTCTCGGCTGCTCTGGACGTAGCATACGGTGGCGGGGCAATGCTTTGGGGCGTCATCGCCAGTCTGTTTGGCTTTCAAGTCATGTACCTCTTTTGTGGAGGATTTGGATTAGCAGCTCTGTTTGCTTACCTTCTGTTTGATCGCAAGAAGAAGTAAATGTCATAAAGCATGACACATCTTGTGAGCCCAGCCTTGCAACTCTTATCCTTTCTTACTAAAATTAAGAAAATGATGAGAATTGTTAGGATGGAGGGGCCATTATGGATGTATTAGATCGGAAAATTTTGAATATTATGCAAAAAAACAGCAGGATCACTGTCAAACAAATTGCTGAAGAGTGTTTCATTTCGTCTCCTTCCGTATCCGTGCGTTTGCAGAATTTGGAGGGTCTAGGATATATTCGTACGTATCAAGCTGTTCTTGACCATCAGAAATTGGGTTTTTTGATAAAAGCATATGTGAATTGTGCAGTCCCTGCAAAGGACAAAAAAGATTTTTACCGTTACATCGAAGAAATCCCCAATGTCGTGGAATGCGACTGCATCACTGGTGATTACTCGATGTTATTGAAGGTCTACTTTACAAATACGATTGAGCTTGATGAATTCATTACGGACCTGCAACGCTTTGGCGATACCAAAACGCATATTGTCTTTTCAACAAATGTCGGTCCCCGCGGCCTGCAAATCCAGATAAACGAATAAGCAAAGACGCCGAGAATCATTTTCGGCGTTTTTGCTTATTTTTTTTGGGGTGGAAAATGATGTGTGCGGGGGAAGCCGTACCTCCGGGGAGCGACCAGCTGGCCGGAGAACAATACCGAAAATCGACATTCATCTCCGATGAAGCCCGCTCCACCGGAGATGGGCGGGGAAATGGAGTCTGTCCTCCGGCGAGGGCTGCTTCGCCGGAGAAGAGCAAGAAAAATAGACCGATCCTCTGCGTGCCGTTCAAGCAAATGAATTCGAATTTTCAGAGAGGCTCGCCTCACAAAGAAAAAAATAATGTTACCAGATTTGATTCACCGGCGAGGGCCGGTTCAACGGTAACTTTTGGTGTGTTTAAGATTGAATTGCCAGTGATGGGTGACACTTTGTTGAAAAACAGTATTTCCTTCTTGCCTTAGACGACAACCCAACGATAGGCTATAATAGTATATAGATGAATAGCTTATTTTCAAGTAAAGGAGCTTAGCCGTGTTAGATAACAAATTGGGAATCACGAATCAAGTTGAATTAGCGAAAGCGGAAGAACGAATCAGTAAAGCCAACGCTAAACGTTTATATGATTCCGGCGATATCAATGATCTGGAAATCGGCTACGTACAAAGGTTTAACAGATATTCATAAATATTTGTTTGATGACATTTATGATTTTGCGGGAAAGACCCGTGCCGTGAATATTTCGAAGGGAAACTTCAGATTTGCACCCGTCATGTACTTGGAAGTTTCTTTGAATCACATTGACAGTATGCCACAATCCACTATCGAGGAAATTGTAGCGAAATATGTTGAAATGAATATTGCGCATCCTTTTCGTGAAGGAAATGGACGCAGTACACGCATCTGGTTGGATTTGATTCTAAAGAAAGAACTGGGGAAAGTTGTAGACTGGAACCTGATCGACAAAGATAATTATCTGTCTGCCATGGAACGCAGCCCCGTCAACGATCTGGAAATCAGATACTTGATCAGCAATGCCTTGACTACGTCAATTGATGATAGGCAAGTATATATGAAAGGTATTGATGTCAGTTACTATTACGAGGGATATACAGAATATACTACTGATGATTTATAAAGGTGTAGCGAAAAATTGGTGAGAACATATATTTTTCAAAACGGAGTACGTGTCCTTATCTCCGATGAAGGCTGCCTCGCCGGAGAAAAATGAGCAAACCCGAACATCTGAATCGCAAAAAAACAAGCAGAAACGTTGATAAGCGTTTCTGCTTGTTTTTTAGTGGTTAAACCGATTTCTCTTATGCCAGCTCGCGTGTTTCGGTGATCAGGAAGTGGAAACTGCTTGGCCCGTTGCCAAAATTATGTTCCTGCACTAAATCGCGATATAATTCTAGTTGAAAAGTACTGTGAAATCTATTCTTCAAGACCCAGTTTAGGCGGAGAGTTCACTCTAGCAATCGCTGACCCGTTATATCAAAAATGGCCATTGATTGTTTACTCTTGACTTGGAGTCAACTCCAAGTCCTATACTTGCATTAATCAAAAAGATTCGACGACTATAGAAACAAGAGAAGAGGACATGAACATGGATGAACAACAAATTATTGAATTGTACCGCGCGGTGAATCAAGCGATGGTTGCAAAAGACATAGACAAGCTGGATCGGATTCTTGCAGACGGCATGCATCTGATCCATATGACCGGATATGACCAGACTAAAGACGAATGGTTTGCACAAATCAGAAGCGAACAGATGCGCTATTATTCAACCAAAGAAGAGAACATCAAGGACATCAAGATTGAGGGCAATAAAGCTAGTTTCATCGGGCAAAGCAGAGTGGATGCGCGCATCTATGGCTCACGGCACACTTGGAGACTTCAGGTCAAAAATTTTTTTGAAAAGCGGAACGGGGAATGGATTATTGTCCGGCAAGAAGCCAGCACGTACTAAAGCCTGCTGCGTTTCAGCAGATTGGATCCATCAAGATGACCAAAAGGGGAAATGAATATGGATAAGGACAGATTGATCGCTTTTACGGATGCGATTCTGGCTATCATCATGACTATTCTGGTTTTGGAGTTGCAGGAACCGGAGACCCTCAGTTTACAAGGGTTGTGGGCGCTGAAAGGCAGTTATTCAGCCTACACGCTGTCGTTCTTTTGGCTTGGGACGATGTGGATCGGCTTGCACAATGAATGGCAGAACGTTAGAAAAAATATCCATACCGGTCATTTGGTACAGCCTGTCCATCCTCTTCTTCTCATCGCTCTTTCCTTATGTGACGAAAATCGTCAGCAACCATTTCGATGATTCCTTTGCCCAAGGGCTGTATGGCGTCATCGTTGTGCTGACCACTTTCAGCAATATTTTGTTGAGTGATTCGCTGGTGAAGGCGAATGCTGAAAATGAGGTGCTCCGGAGAAAAATTTCCTTCCGGAAAAGGTGGCTGACCATCGATCTGCTGATAAAAGGCATCGGCTTCATCATCGCCATTACCGTCTATCCGCCTGCGATGATGATCAGCGTTCTGTTGGTTGCGGTATTTCTTGCCCTGCCTGCCCATATGAAAGAAGTGGAACATCTATAAGAAAAGCACTTCCTGATTATCAGGAGGTGTTTTTCTCTTTATACCATTCTAAATAGGTGGACCGATTTGAAATGAGAAAATTCTGCAAAAAAGTTTAGGATTGACTTGGAGTGAACTTCAGGGTCTACACTAAGGATATCGAATAGAAGAAAAGGGGATTTTTGACATGAAAATATTGATTTTAGGAGCCGCAGGACAAATCTCGAAAATGTTAACTAACAGATTATTGCAGGAAACCGATGCAGAATTAGTACTGTATGCCCGTAATGCGAACAGACGAATGGCCAACAGTGACCCGAACCGAATCACAATCATCGATGGGGATTTCAACGATTCCGCTAAGTTGCTGGAAGCTATGGAAGGTGTCGAGGTTGTTTATCTGAATGACATGAATTCTCCGGAAGCTACCCAAACCATTATTGATGCCGCTAAAAAATCAGGCGTTACGAAAATAATCGGCGCCACCATTCTTGGGATTTATGATGAAGTGATCGGCGAGTTCGGGAAATGGAATGCCCGCATGGTCGGCCGCACGGGTACGAACCGTCACAAAGAATCGGCGAAGATCATTGAAGATTCCGGGATTGATTATACTTTGCTGCGCCTTGACTTGGCTTTACAATCAGGAAGGCAACGAAAGTTATACGGTCAGCCAAAAAGGCGAACCTTTCATCGGCGCGCAAGTGTCCCGGCAAGCAGTCGCGCGGCTGATCATGGACATCATCGATAATCCGGTTGTCTATTCAAACAAAAGTCTCGGCGTCAGCGAACCCAATACAGATTTTCCGAAACCATCGTTTTACTGAAAGTAGATATGAAGCTGTATCTCCGACGGGAGCCGCTTCGCCGGAGTTAGAAGGGGAAAATGGAATCTGATCTCCGATGAAAATCTCTTAACCGGAGCAGACCCCGAAAAACTGGGCTGTTCTCCGGCAAGAACCGTCTCATCGGAGAAAAATGACCAAACCCAAAAATCCGAAAGAAATATTAAACTTTTCGGTTTTTCAGGTGTTCAAATTCTCTAAGAGTGAAGGAACTTTGCGCTAATCATGGTATTATGGAGTTATTAAGTAAAGCAGGAGGCGATAAAGTGGTAAAAACAAATCCAGTATTGATTGTATTATTCGGCGCGACAGGTGATTTAGCCCAAAGAAAGTTATATCCTTCATTTTTCCGATTGTTCCGAAGCGGTGCGTTGGCAGAACGTTTCGCAGTGATCGGGACGGCAAGAAGAGAGTGGAGCGACGAGCATTTTCGGGATGTCGTTTCGGAATCGATTCAATCATTCCAGCCGACAGAAGCTGAAAAAGCTGCTTTTTTAAGCCACTTTTATTACCGTGCGCATGATGTTTCCGATGTGGAGCATTACGTGCATCTCAAAGAGTTGGCTGACAGATTGGATGCGAAATATGATTTGGATCAGAACCGGATGTACTATCTGGCGATGGCTCCGCAATTTTTCGGACCGATCGTGACCCATCTGAAAGGTCAGCAGATTGTGACGGACAAAGGCTTCAACCGCGTCGTCATCGAAAAGCCATTCGGGATGGATTATGCATCAGCCGAAAAATTGAATGATCAAATCACCCAAGTGTTCCCGGAAGAGGATATTTTCAGGATCGACCACTATTTGGGCAAAGAGATGATCCAAAATATTTTGGCCGTCCGTTTGACGAATCCGTTCCTGGAATCCTCGTGGAATCGTGATTACATCGAAAATGTTCAGATCACTTTTGCCGAGGAATTGGGCGTGGAAGAGCGCGGCGGCTACTATGATCACAGCGGCGCTTTAAAAGATATGGTCCAAAACCATATTCTGCAAGTGTTGTCCTTGCTGGCGATGGAGCCGTTAGCTTCCGTATCCGAAGCGAATATCCAGACAGCCAAGATCAAAGCACTGAATGATGTGCGTGTCTATTCGCCGGAAGAAGTCCGCGAAAACTTCGTCAGAGGGCAGTATGCGGCAGGTCGATTTGGGTGATAAGGAATTTGTTGCCTATCAAGAAGAGCCGAATGTCGCAAGCGATTCGAAGACGGAAACGTTTGTAGCCGGCAAATTCATGGTGGACAATCCGCGTTGGAACGGAGTGCCTTTTTATGTGCGCACCGGAAAACGCCTGACGGAAAAAGGAACGCGCGTCAATATCGTTTTCAAAAAAGTTCCCGTCAATCCGTTTGATGCTGAGAAAGATGTCCCGGCAAACGATCTGACCATTTATATCCAGCCAACAGAAGGCTTTGCTTTGACCATGAACCGGAAAGAAATCGGGCAAGGATTCAATACGCAGCCGATCAAATTGGAGTACCGCCATGACAGCGAAATGATGGAGAATACGCCAGAAGCTTATGAACGTCTGACCTATGATGTGATTTTGGGCGATGCAACCAACTTTGCGCGTTGGGAAGAAGTCGCGCAATCCTGGAGAATCGTCGATGCGATCCGAGAAACGTGGGACCGCGACAATGAAGAAATTCCGAAGTATGCGGCAAGAACAATGGGACCAAAAGAAGCTTTTGATCTGTTGAAAAAAGAAAACCATGAGTGGGTCTGGAGACCGGATGAATGGTACCGCGAACGCGGATTGCTGGAGGGGTAGATCCGGTGTTGCGTTCTTGCGTATTGTGACTGGGGCGGGCTCTCCTCCGGTGAGGGGCTGCTGGCCGGAGGAGAGCTGAAGATACCGGTGCTGTCCTCCGGTGTGGACCGGTTAACCGGAGAACAGCATAACGAACGGAATCCCAACTCCGACCAAAGCCGCTTCATCGGAGAACAGCGAAGCAAAAGAGTTTCACCAAATATCAGAGGAGTGCTCACCAACCAGTTGAGCACTCCTTTTTGTGGTTTTCGGTAAGCTGATTTTCTTTACTGATCAATCAGTGAAGTGGTATTGTGTATTGAGAACGTTCATTCTAGAAATGGAATCGGATTTTGAAAGGAGGAAATAATTTGGCTAGAAGTAAAGAATTTAATGAGGAAGAAGCTTTGGATAAAGCGATGGAAATCTTTTGGAAACAAGGATATGAAAAAACTTCGATCCAGGATTTGGTGGATCAGATGGGGATCCATCGCAGGAGTTTATACGATACGTTTGGGGATAAGCATTCTCTTTTTGTACAAACTTTGGAACGCTATGAATCGCTTGTCGCTGCTCAAATCAGGAAACAGATAACAGAAGAGATGACCACTGTTGAATCCATCAGAAAAATATTTGAACTGGCCGTCTACTCTGATAATACCAATCCGAAGGGATGTTTAATGGTCAACACGGCAGTAGAGTTGTCATTGCTTGATAATGAAGTTTCTCAAAGAATAAAGTCCGCTTTCAAGCAGACTGAAAATTTGATAGCGGATCTATTGATTAGAGGACAAGCAAGAGGGGAAGTTGCCCGTTCATTTGATATCAGCGAACTCGCACGTTATATCCATAATGCGCTTATTGGTGTCAGAGTATTAGTGAAAATGACAGCAGATCCAAAAGAGTTCGATTCGACGATTGATATGACGCTATCGATATTGAAAAATGATCAATGATGATGGTGATTACAAATTTTCTAGAATCGTATAAATTTGTAATCACCGATCATCCATTTTTTTTGGCTCTTTTGAGAATGTTCGTTCTCGAATGGAGTCATCACCAGTACGTAAAGCAAAGGAGAAGTTGAATATGAAAGCAGTTCAAATCAAAAAATACTCGAAAAAAATTGAAACGCAAGTTGTAGAAATTCCTATCCCAGAGATTGGTGATCACGAGGTTTTAGTGAAAGTAAAGGTAGCCGCGGTTAATCATTTGGAAATACTGAACATCACAGGAAGCGTCAAACTAATTCAAGATTACGAGATGCCTCTAACGATCGGCAATGAGCTAACTGGGGTCATTTCTGAGGTTGGAAAACTTGTTTCAGGATTCAAGAAAGGCGATGCGATCTATACGAGACTTCCGTTGGACAAAATAGGCGCTTTTGCTGAATATGTCGCCGTGGATGCTAAAGCAATTTGGCATTTACCCAAGAATCTCGACTTTGTTACAGGGGCAGCTGCTCCTTTAACTGGCCTGACAGCGTATCAAGGCTTGCATGAAGAACTGAATGCTAAAGCCGGGCAAACGGTCTTCATTCCAGGTGGATCAGGGAGTTTTGGTCAAATGGCTGTTCCCATAGCTAAAGCCATGGGACTGAATGTCATTGTATCGGGGAATCCCTCTGCTCGTGAACAGATTCTCGCTGCCGGTGCCACTCAATACATTGATTATACGAAAGAAAATTATTGGGAAATTTTAAAGGGAGTGGATTTTGTCATTGATACACTCGGGGCTGATGAATTCGATCGGGAATTGTCGATAATCAAACCTGGAGGAAGACTGTTAAGCCTGCGAACTGGGCCAAATAAACAGTTTGCAAAAGATCATGGGTTTCCAAAGTGGAAACAACTGCTATTCGCTCTAGCAGGGGCAAAATTTGATCGAAAAGCTAAAAAGCATGGCGTTGAGTATCGCTTTATATTTGTTCGTTCCGATGGTTCACAGCTGGAAGAAATCTCAAAAATCATTGAAGAAAATAATATTATCCCGGCTGTCGATCCGACTGAATTTACCCTAAATCAAGTAAACGAAGCCTTGCGACTGGTAGCGAATGGACATCCAAAAGGGAAAGTTGTCATCAAGGTTTCCAATTGACAAAAACAGAAATGAGGACGTACAGGTATGGAAAAAAGTGGGACATATATTCACGCGCCAAATAAAAGCATCAGAGCAGCTAATGGAATAACGTATGCGTATCGGGAATTAGGGGAAAAAACAGGGATTCCCATTGTTTTCTTCACGCATTTATCTGCGAATCTCGATAACTGGGATCCAAGAATAATTGACGGTATCGCAAAACAGCATTGGGTGATTACGTTCGATAACAAAGGGGTAGGCCTATCCAGTGGACAGGTTCCTGGTACGATAAAAGAAATGGCCGAAGATGCTATAGCTTTTATTAAGGCACTAGGGTTTAAACAGATTGATATTCTGTCCCTTTCGATGGGTGGGATGATCGCTCAAGAACTCTTGGAACTGGAACCATCTCTAGTAAGAAAAGTAATTTTAACCGGAACGGGTCCTCGTGGTGGAAAAGGAATTGAGAATGTAACAAAAATTTCTAACCAGGATTTAGTGCGGGCTGTTTTCACCTTAACAGATGTAAAAACATACTTATTCTTTACTCGCACATCAAATGGTAAAAGAAAAGCAAAAGAATTCCTTGAAAGAATTAAGGAACGAAAACAAGATCGAGATAAAATGATAAGCTTAAAGGGATACCGTACACAACTGAGCGCAATCAATCAATGGGGGAAATCAAAGCCAGCGGACCTGTCAAAAATAACGCAACCGACTCTTGTCGTAAATGGTGACGAGGATCGGATGGTACCGACTGAGAATTCCTATGATTTGGTTCAACGCCTCCCAAACAGTAAACTTGTGATTTATGAAGATGCCGGTCATGGCTCAATCTTTCAATACTATGAAGAATTCACAAAAGAAGTGATAGAATTTTTGGGGAAGTAGCATGTGGTGGGGTTTTGCAATAGAGAGTTTGGAGGGCTCTCCTCCGGTGAGGAGCTGCTGGCCGGAGGAGAGCTGAGATACCGGGGCTGTTCTCCCGTGTGGACCGGTTAACGGGAGAACAGCCAGCGAACAAGATCCCAGCTCCGATCAAAGCCGCTTCACCGGAGAAAAAACATTCTGAAGTTAGTCAAATTTTCTGGATTTCCGATTGCTCAACCTTGACTTCACCTGAACGTTAAGGAGTAAGGTTCTGGTAAGCCTATAACGGGTGCCCGGTGGTATAATAAAAATGGACAAACAGTTGTCAGATGCAGAAAACCGTTTTTCGATTCTTTATTGATACTCCGGGTCAGAATGGAAAGGATGAAGATAATGGCAATCAAAGACAAAGTAGTAATCATCACGGGAGCTTCTTCAGGAATTGGCGAGGCGACAGCCCGACTGTTGGCAAGCAAAGGAGCCAAGTTGGTTTTGGGCGCGCGCAGAGAAGAGCATTTGCGGAAATTGGTTGATGAAATCGTCCAGGCTGGCGGGGAAGCTGTTTATCACGTTACGGACGTCACCAAAATCGAAGATAATAAAAAACTGGTTGATCTGGCAAAAGAAAAATTCGGAAGAGTGGATGTCATTTTCCTGAATGCCGGCGTGATGCCAAATTCGCCTTTATCTAAACTGAAAACGAAGGACTGGCATCTGATGGTGGACGTCAACATCAAAGGCGTACTGAACGGGATCGAAGCGGTCCTTCCAGAATTCGTGAAACAAAAATCCGGTCACGTGATCACCACCTCATCCGTTGCGGGCCTTAAAGCCTATCCGGGCGGAGCCGTTTACGGCGCCACTAAATGGGCAGTGCGCGATCTGATGGAAGTGTTGCGCATGGAATCCGCGATGGAAGGAACCAACATCAGAACGGCAACGATCTATCCGGCCGCCATCAACACGGAATTGCTGGAAACCATCAGTGACGATAAGATCGCCAAAGATATGGGTATCATTTATAAACAATACGGCATCAGCCCGGATCGCGTAGCCAATGTGGTCGCATTTGCAATCGATCAGCCGGAGGATACGAACGTAAACGAATTTACTATCGGACCGACGATTCAACCTTGGTGATAAAAGTCAGTAACAGCAAGCCTTCTGCGCCCAACTGAAAGGGGTGCAGCGGGCTTGCTTTTTAGTTTTTTTCGAATGTTACCGGGGGAGCTCTCCTCCGGTGAAAGAATGCTTGGACGGAGGAGAGCGTCAAAAACGACTCTGTTCTCCGTCCAGCGTCTCCCCGCCGGAGCAGAGCGACGTGACCGGTATCGTATCTCCGGCCACAACCGCTTGGCCGGAGGACAGCACCAAAACGGACAGCCAACTCCGGCCGTCGTCACACAACACCAACCGACAAACACAAGAATGAAAGTAAGCACAAAATATTTCACAAATTAATTGACAACCCTCCATCATTCTTGTATATTTATTAAAAATATATGAAACTTTGATGAGATAAGTAGTTAGGAAAGAAACCACAGAGAGTCTGCGAATGGTGAAAGCAGATGTTTCGGAATCAGCGAAAATGGTCTTTGAGTTATCACATGTGAGGGAAACTTAGCAGGTGACGGGTACGCCCGATAGCGCGTGAAGGGATGACAGTCCCTTGCTGAGATAATCTTTTTGATTATGAACAAAGGTGGTAACGCGAGCATTCGCCCTTTCAATAGGGGGAGTGCTTTTTTTTATATATTTTTAATACATTTTTGGAGGGAATAATATGGAGCAATCATTTGTAAGAGAAATGACATCAAAGCATCTAGTTATGCTTTCATTGGGTGGAGTAATAGGAACCGGAATCTTTTTGAGTTCGGGGTATTTGATTCAAACGACAGGTTCGATCGGAACCATCATTGCGTATCTGATCGGAGCGTTTTTGGTGACGCTAGTCATGATGTGCTTGGGCGAATTGTCGGTCCACGAGCCTAGCACAAGTTCGTTCCACAACTACGCTTCAAAATATATCCATCCCGGAGCAGGTTTCGTGGTGGCGTGGCTTTATTGGTTAACGTGGACAGTGGCATTGGGTTCACAATTCATCACTTTGGCGATTTTATCGCAACGCTGGTTTCCTGGCATTCCCACTTGGCTTTGGTGCATCTTTTTTATCGGCATTATTTTACTTTCAAATATTATTGATGTGCGTTGGTTTTCCGTCAGCGAATTTTGGATGTCATTGATCAAAGTGCTCGCACTGGCAATTTTCCTTATCCTGGGTCTGGGTGGCATTTTCGGATTTATACCGATTCAGGGAAATTCGTCAGCACCACTTTTCAGCCATTTGACGGAAAACGGTTGGTTCCCGAAAGGGGCAGGCTCCGTTTTCTTGGCGATACTGTCGGCTAACTTTGCCTTTTCAGGTGCGGAATTGATCGGCGTAGCCGCCGGAGAAACGACAAATCCTAAGAAAAATATCCCGAAAGCGATCTTGCAGACAATCGTCATTCTGGTGGTCCTTTTCATCGGGACGATTGTTGTGATCGGTGCGCTGCTTCCGGATTCTGCAGCTAATTTGGATGAAAGTCCGGTGACTGTCATCCTGAATTTGATGGGTATCCCATACGCCGCAGACATCATGAATCTCGTCCTGATCACTGTAGTTCTTTCCGGCGCAAACTCCGGGGTCTACGCAGCATCGAGAATGCTGTGGTCATTGGCCAATGCGGGAACTTTGCCGAAACGCTTCGCGAAATTATCCAAACGCGGGTTGCCGATCTACGGGTTGTTGCTGACCATTTTGGGTGGACTTCTCTCCCTGTTTTCCAGCATCTATTCCGCGGACACCGTTTACCTGGCTTTGGTTTCCATTTCTGCATTCGCGGTCGTGGCTGTTTGGTTGAGCATCGCGTGGGCACAACTGAATTTCCGCAAGCACTATCTGAAATCGGGGCATAAATTGGATGAACTGGATTACCAAACACCATTCTATCCAATCGTTCCGTGGCTCGTCATTATCCTTTGCTCCGTTTCGATCATCGGCATCGCTTTTGATCCGAACCAGCGGATTGCCTTGATCATCGGCATCCCATTCACGATTTTGTGCTTCTTTTATTACCAATTATTCTTCAGCAAAAAGGCTTCCGTAGCAATCGAAAATCAAGAAGTAGGTGAGCTTTCCGATGAATTTTAAAGAGTGGCAAAAGAATCAAAAAGTGATCCTCATCGATGGTTCGATGTCCTTAGGTCTGGAGGAACAAGGCTTGGACCTGAATGATAAGTTATGGACCGCAAAAGCATTGGTGAATGAACCGGATAAAATCGAAAAAGTGCATCAGAACTATTATGATGCAGGAGCAAACATCGCCATCACCAGCGAGCTATCAAGCGACGGTAGCCGGGTTTGAGCGATTAGGCCATACAACCGAAGAAAGCCGTGCTTTGATCAAAAAAACGGTTCAACTTGCGAAACAAGCACAATCGAAAAGCCAAGGTACGCAAGAAAAATGGGTGGCGGCTTCCGTCGGGCCATACGGTGCGTATTTGGCGGACGGCTCTGAATACCGTGGCAATTACGGTCTGTCGCAAACCGAATTGGTTGATTTCCACCGCGAAAGGCTAGAGTTGCTGCTGGAAGCAGGGGCTGATCTGCTGGCCATCGAAACCATTCCGGACATAACGGAAATCCAGGCTCTGATTGAATTGCTGGCCCAACATCCCAAGGCGACAGCCTGGCTGACGGTCACCTTGAAAGACGCCCACCATTTATGTGACGGGACCGATCTGCGTGTATTCCAACTATTGGCAGAGTCGTCCGAGCAAATCATTGCCTACGGCGTCAATTGCGTGCAGCCTGATTTAGTCTTGCCGGCCTTGGAATATCTGAAGGAGAATTGCGACAAAGCCATTGGTTGCTTATCCAAACTCGGGAGCAATCTACGATCCCACCACAAAAGTATGGACGCACAGTCATGCAGTGGACGAAGTGTTCTCAAACGAAGCATTGAAATGGCATGAGTCAGGATGCAAATGGATCGGCGGCTGTTGCTGCACATCAGCCAAAGAAATCAAGCTGTTGAAGGAAACCTTCGCTGCTGTTCTTTAAATAGCATCATCCGGCTTGCCGGAATAAGACATAACAAAATAAACCCATCATCCTTTATGAAATAATGGGATGATGGGTTTTTTGTTTGCTGAGGAGTGGGGTGGTCATACCCGCAATTTTTCCTTCAAAGCATCAGTCAGTGTTTGAGAAAAATTAATGTTCTCTTCAGATGCCAAATCAGCCAACCATTCAGGAATGGTCACATTCTTTCTGATTGTTTTGGAATGATACTTCCGTCTGTATGCAGCCAGATCAATTCCGATCAGAGCGACAGTTTTGCTTGGATATTGTTTTTGAATCATGTCCACGGGTGTAGCAACGGGAAAATCTTTTTTGTCCTCTAATGCGAGACCTAATACTTCTTCAGCCATCTCATAAGCTTCTTCGATAGTAGCGCCTTGCGTAATCGCTTCCGGTATATCAGGGAACTGAACAAGGATATACTTGCCATCTTTTTCGAATGTAGCTGGATAGACTAATTTCATTTTCATCCTCTCCTTATCATCATTGGTTTTGTAATTGTTGCTCTTTATATGCATTATGCGCATTTAGTGCGCATGTGTCAAATGATGACAACATAATCAGGCACGAAGTCAGATTTAAACGCACAGAACCTACTTGAAATTCGAATCAAAAGAGAAAAAACGAACCCACTCCAGAAATGCTTACACCAAGCATTTCTGGAGTGGGTTTAATAAACTTTCATCTAATCATTTATTCTTAATCAGCCGGCACAAATTGGCTCAGCGCTTCTTCTTGTTCCGCAAGTGTCCGTGTGTAGTAGCGGAAACCTTTGTCCAGTTGGCGGATTTCGTTCATTTCTTCTTCAGTCAATTCGAAATCGAAGATGTCGATGTTCTCTTTGATGTGCACCGGATTTGATGATTTAGGGAAAACAATGATGCCTTCCTGGATATGCCAACGCAGGATGATCTGGGCGTTCGTTTTCCCGTATTTTTCTGCCAATTTCGTGAAAACGGGCTCTTCGATCAAGAGCCGCATCCCCATGTCCCAGCGGATACCAGCTTTCGATGACTGTGTTATAAGGGGCGATCCGTTTCTTCAGATCGTTTTGTTGATAGTAAGGGTGGCATTCGACCTGCAAAACAGATGGATTGATCGTTGCGGCAGCGAGTACTTCCTCCAAACGCTCGGATTCGAAGTTGCTCAAGCCGATGCTCTTCACTTTGCCTTCAGCGACAGCTTTTTCCATATCTTTCCAAGCACCCAGGTAATCGCCGAATTGTTGATGCAACAGCAAGAAGGTCGATGTAATCCGTCTGCAGACGCTCCAGCATTTTGTCGATGGCTTTTGCCGTCTTGCCTTCGCCGTATTCGCTTGGCCACAGTTTCGTCGTGATCCAGATTTCTTCTCTCGGAATGCCGCTTTCTTTCACTGCTTGCCCGACTCCGCGCTCGTTTTGGTAGGCATGCGCGGTATCGATGTGGCGATAGCCTAATTTGAAGGCTTCCAAACAAGCTTCTTTGGTCTTCTCGTCCCCTGGAATCTGGAAGACACCCAGTCCGAATTGTGGGATTTTGTTTCCATCGTTCAATGTGATATACGTTTGTTCCATAGTATTTTCCTCCATCACTTTATTTGATAAGTCTACTTTAAACCTTGGAGTGCACTCCAAGTCAAATGTTATCCTGTTTTTTCCCACCGGCGTTGACGATTGTTAAGAATGTACCATACAAATTTACGCAAAAATAAATGATGGCGTTTTCTCGTTATGGAAGTACCATGAATTTAAACGCTACAAAAGTAGAGGAAACTTCCGTCCAGGTTTAAACTACGTGTGTAACCGATTACAAGAGGTCTTATAATTTACAATCAGTAGAAAGACAAATTGAAAATAGAGGAATCTTGAATTTAGAAATGAAACTACAAATAGCGAAGAAGCTGCGGGATAATGTCAGAATTTATCTGATCAGTTGATACGGAAAATAACTATCTTGGCTTTCAGCTCAATTAAGAAAGATGAAGAAAGGAAATAAAGCGATTATGAAAATCGAAAAAATTAATTTAAATGAAGATGATACGAATGTTACATTAACAACTTATTTATTGGATGACTCAGAAGAAATGTTAATCGGAAAGAGCAGACCCGCAGTTTTAATCTGTCCTGGCGGTGGATATATGTTTACCTCTGATCGAGAAGCAGAGCCACTTGCTTTACGGTTTGCTTCTATGGGCTATCATGCATTCGTCTTAAGGTACTCGGTATTCAGTAACAGTGGCCTTGCTTTTCCTGATCCCAAAAAAGATGATATATATATGAATAGCACGTACCCTAATCCTATCAGAGAAATCGGGAAAGCACTCCTTATCATTAATGAACATGCTGAAGAATGGAAAGTTCGTAGTGATCAGATCGTTCTCTCTGGTTATTCTGCCGGGGCGCATAATTGTGCCCTCTACTGCGTAAATTGGAATAAACCAGTCATAACGGACTATTTTAATAGTCCTCAAGAGGGACTTAAACCAGCAGCCGCAATTCTAGGTTACGGTGTTTATGATTTTGAATTACAGAAAGATTTTAAGACTGAAAGTGCTGATGAATGGCAAGTAAAGTTGAATGATGCCTTCAACTTTGCGTATTTTGGAAAAACAAAGGTGACTGATGATTTAATATTATCCAGCAGCCCAGCTCAATTAGTAGACAAAGATACACCACCAATGTTTCTTTGGGCCACACGTGAAGATAATGTTGTCAGCGTTACTCAAACGACAGGAATGGCTCACGCTCTTGCGATGAAGGGGATTCCTTTTGAGACACATATATATGAAAAAGGACATCATGGTCTCTCGCTATCCACACAGGCTACTGCTAAATCTAAAGAAGATATTATTCGTGAAGTAGATAATTGGATTGGACTTGCAGAAACTTGGTTGAATAATCGATTCCCTTTAGATTTGGTAGAGAAAACACCTATATTTAATTTTGAGCAGCTACTATAATAAATTGGAGGGTTTTTATGTTTAACTTAAACACATTGAAGAGCTTATTGAAATGTTGACGGATGGCCCATCTGTGATAATGAAGCCATAAGAAAAAAGAATCTATACAGAAATGAAGTGATCACCATCATAGCAATTACAGAAGAACAAAAGAACCACATTTCCCAGTTGATCCAATCAATGACCATTGATGAGAAAATCGGCCAGATGAATCAGGCCGCTGTATCTATAGTCGGAGGTTTTGAAGTACCTTTTGAAGAATTGATTGAAATGCTTACGGATGGCCGGATCAGCCATGCCGAATTTGAGAAAATCATGTCAACAGCGGAGCAGGACTATCACGAAGATGAAATCCGAGCGGGAAAAGTCGGTTCCTTGATGTTGCAGGATGCAAAAAAGGCGAATGAGCTGCAGAAAATCGCGGTCGAAGAAAGCAGATTAGGGATTCCCTTGATTATCGGGTTGGATGTGATTCATGGATTCCGCACCGTGTTTCCGATCGCGTTGGCCGAAGCTTGCTCCTTTGAAGACGAGCTGTTCGTTAGAACCGCAAGAATGGCGGCAAAAGAATCCCGCAAGCAAGGGGTGAACTGGCATTTTGCGCCGATGATCGATGTATCGAGGGACGCTAGATGGGGCAGAGTTTCCGAAGGCCCGGGAGAAGACCCGTATTTAGTTTCCCAATTTGCAAAAGCAAAAATCCAAGGACTGCAGGGAGATCAGAGCAGCACAGAGAATTATGTCGCCGCCTGCCTGAAACATTTCGTTGCTTACGGCGCAGCGGAAGGGGGCAAGGACTACAACACGACTTCCATGGCGGATTCCTTGCTGCATAATGTGTATCTGGCGCCTTTTAAAGCCGCAATTGAAGAAGGTGCTGCCACGGTTATGGCTGCCTTCAATGATTTGAACGGCGTCCCCTGTACAGTGAACCAAGACATGCTGCGAACGGTGCTGAAAGAGGAGTATGGTTTCGAAGGTTTTGTCGTCAGTGATGCGAATGGCATCAGGGAATGTGTCACTCACGGAATTGCTGAAGATGAAAAAGCTTCAGCAAGGCAGGCAGCTGCAGCTGGCTTGGACATGGATATGGGGACAGGCTTGTACAGTGCGCATCTGAAAACGCTGATTGAGGAAAATCTAGTGGACGAAAGTCTCCTTGATGAGGCTGTAAGCCGCATTCTTACGATCAAAATGTGGTTGGGCTTATTCGCTGAGCCTTATGTGGAAATCGAGGAAGAGGCTGAAGTTCCCCAGAACAATACCCAGTTGGCTTTGGAAGCAGCCGAGAAATCCATTGTTTTGTTGAAGAACGAGAATAATCTTTTGCCTTTGGACAGAACTGCTAAAATCAGTGTCATCGGCGAGCTCGCTGATATGGCGACTGAAGTTGTCGGTGCCTGGTCGATTAGTTGGAAAGCGGAAGATTGTGTATCGGTGCTGTCCGGCCTGTCGGCACAAGGGGAGCGGGTCAAATACTTTGCCACAGGTGGTCTGACGTCTCCGTTGGATGAAAATAAGTTGAAAGAAGCTCTCGCATACGGTGATGTTATCGTCGCTGTGGTGGGGGAAACAGTGTCGATGTCCGGAGAAGCAGCTTCACGTGCGACGATTACTTTGCCAGGCTCTCAGAAACGGATGCTTGAGAAGGTCAAAGAAGCAGGAAAGACTGTCGTTGCCGTTTTGATGAATGGCCGTCCACTGGCCTTGGAATGGGAGCACCAAAATGTGGATGCTATCCTGGAAACGTGGCACTTGGGGGTTCAGATGGGGACTGCTGTCGCGAATGTCATTTTTGGCTCCGCCAATCCCAGCGGCAAATTATCAGTATCGTTCCCAAGAGTGACTGGACAATGCCCAATCTATTACAATCATCCGAATACAGGAAGGCCCGGCGGAAAGAGTAAGTTTACGTCGAAATACATGGATATAGAAAACGGACCGTTGTATCCATTCGGATTCGGTCTATCTTACACCGAATATACATACAGCAACCTTGTTTTGAGAAGGCAAAATGACAGCATTTGTGTGTCCGTTGATGTCCAAAATACAGGCCAGAAACCAGGAACAGAGATTGTTCAATTATATGTCCGCGATATTGTTGGCTCAATTGTTCGTCCTGTACTTGAAATGAAAGATTACCAAAAAGTAACGCTGCTTCCAGGAGAAGTGCGGACGGTCAGCTTTGACCTTCCGAAGCAGAAACTGGGATTCTATGACAATAAAGGTGACTTCAAATTTGAAGACGGGGAATTTTTGATTTGTTTGGGCAAAAACTCTCAGGAATACTTAGAAGAGAAAATCACCCTGACATTTGATTGATCCGCTGGCGATACTTCGGACAATAATAGGGCATATCAAAATGAGACAGCTCCTTCTT
This sequence comes from uncultured Carnobacteriaceae bacterium, assembly GCA_963814755.1. Lineage (GTDB taxonomy): Bacteria > Bacillota > Bacilli > Lactobacillales > Aerococcaceae > Trichococcus. The sequence continues at coordinate 3,841 of CAWFEB010000039.1, read as the reverse complement.
TGTGGTTTGCTGGTAGGATTGTCCGGTCTTGGGTTCGAGTTTATGATTGTGAACGAGATTACCCGCCAAAATGGTTTTGACGGGTAATCTCGTGTTGTCCATGGACGTTTTTCCCCGCCAAGGTGGTTTTGGCGGGTTATTTCTGAGCACAAATCCATTTCTCAAATAGAAAGAGCTGTATCAAAACCAGGAAGTACTATTCTGGTTTTGATACAGCCCTATTGTCTATGATGCTGGATTTGCCGAGGAGATACCCATCAATATTTTACCTTTCTGAACTGTTCTGGAGAATACCCGACATTCTTTTTGAAAACTTTACAGAAATAACTCGAGTCCTGGAACCCGCAAGAGTCTGCAATCTGGTGGATTTTCTTTTCGGGGAATTGCAACAATTCCACTCTGGCGTGGATAATTCTTACATTCGTCAGAAAGTGATTGATTGTTTGGTTCATATTTTTTTTGAAAACCCCACAAATATGTTCCTTTGTCATTCCGCAGGATGAAGCGATATCATCAAGGTTGATAGGCTGGTGATAATTCTCTTCGATGAAGGAAATAATACTGTTAACGGTTCTGTTTGTTCCAAATTGATTTTCGCCAATAATCAACCTTACTGCATTGGCCAAATTTAATAGAAGTTTATAACAATAGGTCGAAAGTTCAATTTTAAAATTCGTACTAGTCTTATAAGTTTTTATCATTTCAAGAACAGATGTTGAAAAAATCTGCGTATCGGATAAGTGGTAAGCGCCTGATTGTGTCATGTCCAGATTTGTTAAGAGTTCAAGACAAATGTCTCCATTGAATCCTACAAAATCAAGCAGCCATTCATCGGATAGTGCATGGTACTCGTGAGCAGTGTTTGGATAAATCAGGAATCCTTGACCCTCATTGATGATCATTTTTTTTTCATCAATGATTACTTCTCCTTGGCCTTTTTCACAAAAAAACCATTGGAAATGGGAGACGCCTTCTATCCGGTTGATGGATTCTTGATTATGTTTAAATCCTAGGGTCAATACCATCATTGGAATGTTCGTGGAACGATAATCCAGATTATTTATGGTGATTATCATGTGTTTTCTCCCTCATCTTAATATTTTACTATGATTATAAATATATTAAGATGGACGCTGATTGTCAATAGACACTATACTTAGCGTAGATAGAAAAGGAGGAATATCAATGACAAAAATACCTGAAATCAGAAACGAAAAGGGATTTCCAACACTTTACGTAAAGGGAGAACCATTTTTTTCATTAGCCGGTGAACTTCATAATTCGAGTACCAGCGATCTAAAATACATGGAGGAAAACGTGTGGCCGAATTTGAAACCGCTTAATATGAATTCTGTAATTGCGCCAATCTATTGGGAGTTGATTGAACCTGTAGAAGGGGAGTTTGATTTTACTTTGTTGGATGGACTCATCAACCAAGCTAGAGGGCAAAAGATGCATCTCATCTTGATCTGGTTTGGGCTTTGGAAAAATGCTGAGAGCATGTATACGCCCAAGTGGATGAAGCAGGACTCCCGCAAATACAGCAGAGTGCAAACAGCTAAAGGAGAAAAGCTGCATTCCATTTCGCCTTTATGCGAACTGGCTGTCGAGAAAGATGCCTACGCTTTTTCCAAAGTGATGAAGTATATTAAGGAGATAGACCAAGAACATTCAACTGTTATCATGGTTCAGGTCGAAAATGAAATCGGTTTATTAGGGACAGACAGAGACTATAGTCCCCTAGCAAATGACCTCATCAGCAAAGAGATCCCCCAAGATTTGGCGGATAAGCTAAACTTAGTTGGTACTTGGGACGAGGCTTTCGGAAAAGATGCTAATGAGAGCTTTATGGCCTATCATTACGCAAGAGCGGTTGAAAAAATTACCTCAGCCGGAAAATACGAATATCCAATTCCATATTTCACAAACGCTTGGCTAAAGCAGTATCCATGGTATCCTGGTTCGTATCCTAGCGGGGGCCCTGTAAAAGAAGTTCATAAAATTTGGAAAGCCATTGCACCCTCTTTATTTACTTTGGCCCCAGACATCTACGTTCCCTACGTGCCACAAGTATTGGATGAGTATGCGTATGAAGGAAATCCGCTGTTGGTTCCGGAAGTCAGAAAAGATGCAGTCACTTCTTCCTACTGTTTGTATGCGTTTACGAAGCATAATGCGATTGGTTATTCTCCATTTGGGATTGAAGAATTGGTGCTCCCTCCAGAAAGTATCAATAAGCCTCCAATGGATGTGATGCTGGCTCTCAATATAGATCCATCCGCTTTTGATATCGAAGGCAGTAAGAACTATTTAGCCAAAACATATTCAATAATCGAAAATATAAAACCACTCTTGATGGAGTATCGAGGAACGGGTAGAGTGCATAGTTATGTTAAAAAGCACGAAACCGATTTTGGGGCTTTCATCAGCCTGACTAATTATGATCTAGTTGTTTCTTATGCACCGAGAATGGACAAGAAGCCTGTTGCTTCAGGGGCGATTTTTGAACTTGAAGAAAATAAATTCTTACTTGTAGGAATGATGAGCAAGCTTAGCTTCCGGGCTAAGCCAGGTGAAAATTATAAAGTAGAAGTCATCAAATTTGAAGAAGGCGATTTAAAAGATGGGAAATTTATAGCCGGTAGAGTTCTGAATGGTGATGAAAAAATGTCGGTTAGTTTTGATGCAATGCCAAGTTGCTACCTCATTGAATTGTTTAAATATTAAGGTAGCATTCGAATTGAACTAGAATTGATTATGCGTCAGTCCTTTTTGGTGGTCTTGGATGAGTATTCTGACAAACCATTATAAAGGACTTTTTGATATTGTTCTAAAATCCAGTTTGTTATTTTAAGTGCAGCACTGTTTTTATTCTGTATTCTCTTGTGAGGAGCTGCCTGAATAGCATATAGTAATACCTGAAAGAGGTGATTGGATGAAACTCATCAATCCATGGGAAAACATCAAGATTAAAAAAATCGGAAACAAGGAAGTCATCCAAAATTTTGATGATGATATCCATCTGCTGTATGTGTTGGTCGGGGAACTGTCGGTAGAATCCGAAGGCAGTTATTTGACTTTGCAAAAGGACGATTTTTTCATTCTGCATAAATCCAAATCGTATACATGCCATACCGGCGACTCAAAAGTTTTTCAGTTGTCGCTGCAGTATTTTTATTCCGAAGAGGATGAGTCCGACCCGTACAGCTACTATTTTACCGGCGATTCAGTCAAAAATACCCACAGCTCGGATATGCAGGTAACCTATCTGTTGAACCAATTGGTGGAACTGTACATTTTTAAGGAACAGAAACGGATATCGGAAATCTTTGAGGTGTACTTCAACCTCATCAATACGTTGGAAAAGAAGTATTTTGTGAAAGTGCAACTTGAGTCGGACAGGAGCATCAAGCAAAAAGTCGAGGAAGTCAAATTTTACATCGACAATAACTTTGATAAAGAGATCCGCTTATCCGATTTGGCGGGGAAATTGTTCGTGTCGGAACAATACCTTTCCAAACTGTTCTCGAACGAAATCGGCTTGTCACTGAGCGAGTATCTGATCAGAAAGCGCTTGGAAAAAGTGCGGAAAGATTTGTTCGAAACAGAAAAATCCGTGACCAACATTGCATTCTCAGCCGGATTTTCCAACATCAATTCCTTCAACCGGTTGTTCAAAAAATATCAAGGGCTGACTCCCAGCGAGTACCGCAGAGAATCAAAAAAAGGCATCGAAATCCAATCTTCACCTTTTGCGATACCGAATGAAGAATTGACGGATCTGCAGAAGTACTTTGTGGAAGAGGAGGAAGGCAATAGTGCCGACAAGCTGAAAATCGAT
>CAWFEB010000038.1:0-36237 GCA_963814755.1 uncultured Carnobacteriaceae bacterium | reverse complement strand
TCACGGACAGGTTCGCGCAGGAGGCGACCCTTTATCCGGACCTGCATCCGGCAAGAGTCATCGCGCAATACAAGGAATTGTATCGGGTTGCGACCGCTGAATCGGAGATGTTGGCCGAAATATCCGGGAAAATGCGCCATGCTGCAGTCGAAATGTCGGATTATCCGGCAGTCGGCGACTTTGTGATGATCGACCGGAATAAGGGAAGCCAGGACCATGTCATCATCCACCACACACTGACAAGGAAAAGCGTGTTTATCCGGAAAGCAGCCGGAAAAGCGCATGACGTCCAGGTTGTGGCAGCGAACATCGATATTGTCTTCATCTGCATGTCGCTCAACAATGACTTCAATCTGCGGAGGCTGGAACGCTACCTGGCGATCGCGTGGGACAGCGGGGCAACGCCGGTGATCGTGCTGACGAAAGCGGATCTGTGCGCGGATATCCCGGAAAAGTTGCGTGAAATCGAGACGATCGCTTTCGGGGTCGATGTGCTGGTCACTTCGAGCCTGAGCGAGGACGGATACACGGCCGTCCTGAAATACATCACACTGGGCCAGACCGTCGTTTTCATCGGCTCATCCGGCGTGGGAAAGTCAACCTTGATCAACCGGATCCTTGGGGAAGACCTGAATAAGACGCGGGAAATCAGAAGAGATGACAAAGGCCGGCATGCGACCACAAATCGGGAACTGTTCCTTATTCCGACGGGCGGTTGCATCATCGATACGCCGGGCATGCGCGAACTCGGTTTGGAGAGCGCGAACCTGGCGAGGACGTTTGTCGACATCGATGAATTGGCGGAACAATGCAAATTCAAAGATTGCAAGCATGAAAACGAGCCAGGCTGCATGGTCAGGAAGGCCATAGAGGAAGGCACTCTGACCGAAGAACGGCTGCAGAGCTACCTGAAACTCAAGAAGGAAGCCAAGTACGAGGGCATGAATTCCAAACAGATTGAAAAAGAGAAAATCAGCACCATGTTTTCCGACTTCGGCGGCATCAAGAACGCTAGGAAATTCGCTAAGTCAAAAAATAAGGAAAAATAAAAGTTGGAGGAATTGCAATGAAATTAGGAATCATCATCGAAACGAAAGAATACGAAAAATCCTGGAACGCCATGAGGTTCGCCGTAACCGCGAAGAAGACCGGACATGAAGTGAAAGTTTTCCTGATGGGCGAAGCCGTCGAAATCGAAAACATGACCCACGAAAAATACGATGTAGCCGCACAAGTGCAAGCTTTTGACGAACTTGATGGAGAAATTTTGGCTTGCGGCACGTGCCTGAAGTCACGCAACATGGAAGGCTCGGATGTTTGCCCAATCAGCACCATGATCGATTGCGTCCAGATGGTAGAATGGGCGGATAAGGTCGTTACTTTCTAAGATAGTTGGGCAAGATAAATCAACAAATTGCAAATATTCGACTTCTAGTATGTCTTTTTTAGGCATAAATAAAAAGTTTTTTTGAAAATGTACTTACAAAATGCTCGGAAAATCATTATAATATTAATTATAGAAATTTCAACGCGTATAATGGTTCAGCGTGAGATCACTTTTGTGATCTCACGCATTTTTTTTGCCTGAAATTTCAAAATAAAAGAAATGGGGAAACAAAAAATGGAGTTTTACATGAAGTTGCCAAGAAACAAGAAGGAGTTTGCGTTGTTTTTGGCGATCATATCAATCATTTCAGTAAATACTATTGCGCCGTTGATCACTTTTTTTGAAATGGGATTCCGGATGGACGTATGGATGGATGTATTGAAAGTGATTCCGCTTATTTGGTGCAGCGTCATCGCACTTGTTTTGATCACATACAAACCGGCTGAGTTGATGACCGGCAAGCTGGTCAAAGAAGGCGACAGCTTCAATGCGCATATCATTGTGAATATCCTGTGCACAGTTTTCTTGATGTCGATATTCATGACAGTAGTCGGCACATGGATCGGCAGCAGACACATGCAGCATCGAACCGATCCGGACATTTTTCTACAAATGGCCGCGTAACTTCGCCATTTCGTTTGCGATAGAAGCGTTGGTCGCCCAACCGATTGCCAGAACAGTTTTATTCAAGCTGCATCAGATTAAGGATGCGAAAGACAACAGTGAACTAGCAGCTTAACGGGATAAGAATGTCTGCATATAAGGGAAAAGTATCTTCTTCGCGAAGGTGCTTTTTTTACTTTTATGCTGATGAACTGATTGAGCGGCACTGGTTGATTTGGAAGCTATCGTAGTAGGATTGCTTGGAAAGTTCAATCAATGACATCAAATGCAAGGGCTTAAGTATTTGATTACAGAAGTGGTAAAATGAATGTATAAGAATCCACAGCTAAAATGAAGATTATAGGCAGCGACGAAATAATCATTCAAGATAGTTTATACAGAAGGGGAATTGCTATGGGGAAAAATCGGCTTGAGGCTTTCAGCGATGGTGTGTTGGCAATTATTATCACCATCATGGTCCTGGAATTGAAGATTCCGGAAGGGCAAGGGATAGATGTCTCTTCTATTGATACTTCCAACGTTTTTGAGCTACATACTTAGCTTTATTTATGTCGGGATATATTGGAACAATCACCATCATCTGCTGCACACTCTTCAAAAGGTGACAGGTCCTGTTCTCTGGGCTAACCATCATCTGCTTTTTTGGTTGTCGCTGGTTCCATTCGCATCTGGTTGGATGGGGGCAAACCCTTCTGCAACGGTGCCCGCAGCACTTTATGGCATAGTGTTGCTTATGGCTTCGATTGCCTATAATGTGCTGCAAAAACTGATCATCAATACTGAACAGGGCAGTTCGACGCTCAAGCAAGCCATCGGTAATGACACAAAGGGGAAAATATCCATGCTGGCCTACATGATCGCTGCCGGGTTAGCAATCATCCAACCTTGGATTGCCCAGGCACTGTACGTTATTTTGGCATTGCTCTGGTTGATTCCTGATAGGCGCATTGAGACGGATGTTGTACAACATCGAAAAGGATGATAAATCATAAAAAAAAAGCAACGAAGGCAAATGTGACTTAAGGACGCAACGACAATCTGAATTTCTGACTGTCTTTGCGTCTATTTTCCATACTTACCTTTTTGTGCGTAATTTACAACCTCAAAATTCATGCTAGACTGATGATAAGAACAGCACAAATCATTCATTTAAAGGGGAATAAAGTATGAATATAGCTATGAAAGCAGACAACTTTATCGCAGTGGGTTCCTTTATCAGCAACCTCGATTTTGACGGAACAGAAGTGCTTAGGGTCATAAAAGATCCGAAAATAAAAGCTTTTGATGAGCCGACATATGCAAGAGTAATCGGCACTAACTTCAAGAACGGCACGATCGAAGTGAAGGTTTTGAGCCGTCTTTTGCCGGACGCGCCGGAATTCGCCAGAGGCTTCCTTGGTATTGCATTCCGCATCGATGAAAACAACGAGCGTTTTGAATCACTGTATATTCGCCCGACGAACGGCAGGAATGAAAACCAATTGAGAAGGAACCGATCCACACAATATTTCTCTTACCCTGACTACAAATTCGACCGATTCAGAGCCGAAAGCCCAGGCGAATACGAATCCTATGCTGACATGGATCTGGACGAATGGATCGATCTGAAAGTCAAAGTGGACGGCGAACATGCCGAACTTTACGTGAACAATTCGAAGTATCCCGTATTGGTGGTCAATGACCTGAAACACGGACCGGACAAAGAAGGTGCCATCGGACTATGGGTTGAAGAAGGAACGGAAGGCTTTTTCAAGGACTTGAAGGTCTACTGATTATTTCTCTTTGTGATTGTGTCCTTTCATCATCATCGGCATCATCACAAACATCATGATCGGGCAGATGAACGGCGCGATGCTCAGCAGGATTCCTTGATAGCCGATCAGCGGCAAGACGACCAGCAAAAACAGCGGCAGTCCACAGCACAAGGCCAAGTGGAGAAAGTGGTTTTTGTGGCTGTGCTTCGATGCTCTTACGTCATTGTGGTCATGGGTTTTCGGCTGATCGACGGATTCTTTCGGGAGGTTCTTTTCTTCTGGGTTATTGTTTTTGCAGCAATTCATATGGTCATCTCCTTATTTACTTTTAGTAATATAGTTATACACCTTCAATGTGTGGATGATATGTAGATAGTGATTTTCTCAATGTTAATGAATGCACAGATTTTGAGAAGGAGGACTTCCTATGTTGGGCGCAATCATCGGGGACATCGTCGGCTCCCGTTTCGAGTGGAATAATCGCAAGGACAAACATTTTGAATTGTTCACGGAAGATTGCCGGATGACGGACGACAGCATTATGACGCTAGCGGTAGCCAAGGCGCTGATCGAAACGGAGAAGGTTATGAAATCCGTGGCTGATGGGCAGGAACGGAGCGCAGACTATTATATCTTGCTAGAAAAGCTGAGCATCCGCTATATGCAAGCGTTCGGGCGCCGCTACCCAGATTGCGGTTTCAGCCGCGCGTTCTTCCAGTGGATCATCAGCGATGATCCTCAGCCATACAACAGCTTCGGCAACGGTGCAGCCATGCGGGTCAGTCCGGTTGCGTATGTAGGCAAAACCGAAAAGGAGATACAGCGCCTATCCGAAACCGTCACTGGTGTGTCGCACAACCATGAAGAAGGCCTAAAGGGTGCAGAAGCTACGGCTACAGCCATCTACATGGCGCGTTCAGGTTCATCCAAAGACGAAATCAGAAAAAGGATTGGGGAAAACTACTATCATCTGGACTTCACATTGGATGGAATCAGGGACTCCTACCGCTTTACAACGGATTGCCAAGCGACGGTTCCTCAAGCGATAGTGGCCTTCTTGGAATCCAATTCATTCGAGGATGCCATCCGCAACGCGGTATCGCTTGGCGGAGACAGCGATACGCTGGCTGCCATTGCCGGTGCGATTGCGGAAGCCTATTACGGCATTCCGGAACAAATCAAAGAGCGGGCATTGGGTTACTTCGATGCGGAACTGCTCTCGGTGTATGAGGAATGGGTTCGGTTCATAAAAGACAAAAAGTCAGTAACCAAAAGGAAAGCTTATGGATCAATAGTTGATCTGCAGGCTTTCTTTTTTGCGTCCACCTAACTCGATATTGAAATTAACTATTTTTTCACAAAGTTTACAGAAAACATAAATACTGTTAACAAGAAAATGACATTCGAGGAGTACACTGAAATGGAAAGTGAAAGAAACAAGCAAGCTATTTTTGGGTATGCGATACGAGGAGGAATTGGAAAATGGTAAACAAAAGAATCAGAAGATCAATTACGGCAGCTTTGGTGGCAGGAGTTATGAGCACAGCGACGGTTGCTCCGGTTATGGCTGCCTCAAACAACGATGCGCATTTGACCGGCAACGGCAAAGATGTCAAGAATGTCATTCTGATGATTTCCGATGGCTGGGGATACAACCAAATTTTAGCGACGAACTATTATACTGAAGGCAAAGCCGGCACGCAAGTATACGAAAACTTCCCGACACAATTGGCTTTGAGCACTTATTCGCTGGGAGATTTGACGACTGCAGACAATGCTGACGGTGTATATGATCCTGCTACTGTTTGGGAAAACTTCAACACATTGATGAACAACCCGACTGACTCTGCTGCTGCGGGTACAGCGATGTCAACTGGCGTGAAAACCTATGATGCCGCAATCGGTGTCGATGAGCAACCAGAAGATTTGACGCATATGACACAAGATTTTGAAGATCAAGGCAAGGCGACTGGTGTGGTCAGTTCTGTGGAATTCAGCCATGCGACGCCAGCGAGTTTCGTGGCGCATCACGAGAGCCGCAATGATTACAGCATCCTGGCGAATGAAATGATCAAGGACAGCGCGACCGATGTCATCATGGGTGCCGGAAATCCTCTGTATGACAATAATGGTGACACCGCAGCCGTACCGAACTACAAATATGTGGGCGGAGCAGCTACGTGGAACGGATTGGTTGACGGTTCATTGGACGTTTCCGATGCGGACGGCGACGGGATTGATGATGCCTGGACACTGATCCAAAGCAAAGAGGAGTTCGAAGCGCTTCAAACTGGTGAAACAGCAAGCCGCGTCATCGGCGTGCCGGAAGTCTATACGACTTTGCAGCAAGCAAGAGGTGGAGATGGTCAAGCCGATGCTTACGCAGTGGAGCAAAACAGCAATGTACCTGGACTTGATGTGATGACGACAGGCGCCCTGAATGTCCTGGACAATGACGAAGACGGCTTCTTCCTGATGGTCGAAGGTGGAGCGATCGACTGGGCAGGGCATGCCAATCAGAGTGGACGCCTGATCGAAGAACAAGCAGCCTTCAATGATTCTGTTGAAGCTGTCTACGAATGGGTAGAAGAAAACAGTAACTGGGGCGAAACGGTGCTGATCGTTACCGGCGACCACGAGACCGGCTATCTGACTGGAACAGCAGGCGTGTACGATGAAGTTGTGAACAATGGAACAGGCGTGATGCCGACGATGGCATGGAATTCCGGGAACCACACCAACCAACTGGTTCCTTTCTTTGCAAAGGGTGCAGGCGCTGAAATCTTCAAGAAAGTTGCCGACGAAACGGATCCTGTAAGGGGAGCATACTTGGATAACACGGAAATTTCCGAAGTCATCCGCACATTGATTGATTAATAAGAATAAGCTGAAGAATAATAGAAGAGCAAAACAGCCTGCGGATCTAATATTGATCCGCAGGCTGTTTTGTTTGGGTCAAGGCAGAGAAGCGCTCTTGCTCATCAAAAAAGCAATGAAGTGTTTGCAGGCAATCGGCAAGGAATGCTTTTCCTTCATGACAAGTCCGATTTTCCTCGTGACGACGGGCTCGATTGGGAGAATGGCGACCTCATAATTGGTCTTGCGCAAAACGAGTTCCGGCAAAATGCTGATGCCCAGGCCTGTTTCGATCATCGACAAAATCGAGTAGTCGTCGTGGACGCGCAAGGTGATGTCGGGCTCCAAGCCGAGTTGGCGGAATGCCTCCAATGGTTCGCTGAGGTTGCCTTCCTCGAGAAGCAGGAACGGTTCCTTCGACAATTCCTCCAGTGTGACTGAAGCGTGATTGGCCAATCTGTGATCGGCCGGAACGACGGCGCGCAGTTCGCCTTCTTTGATGAATTGCGTTTCCAGTCCGGAGACGGCATCGGGATTCACGAACCCGAAGTCGACTTCCCCGGTCCGCACCCATTCCGGGATGCTGGTGTAGTCGCCCTGATGCAGGACGAAGCGGACCTTCGGATAGAGTTCCTGGAAATGCTTGATCAGCCCCGGCAGCCAGTGGCAGGAGATGCTGGAGATGGTGCCGATGCGGATGATGCCCGTTTCCAGGCCTTTGATTTCATCCGCTTTTTCCTGCATGGCTTGGTATTGCAGAACGGTCCGTTGGATGAAAGGATAGAGTTCTTCGCCCTCGAGCGTCAGGCGGATGCCGATCCGGGAGCGATACAGCAGCTTGATGGACAACTCATCTTCCAAGGAAGCGATCATCTGGCTGACGGCCGATTGGGTATAGCCGAGTTTTTCCGCAGCTTTCGTGAAGCTGCCAAGTTCGACGATTTTTTGGAGTGCGACCAATCTTTTCATTCCACACATAACCCTTTCTTATATTGGTATTAGAACTATTTGTTTTACGAAAGAGCGTCGTAAAGCCCCTTGCTTTAGCTATGGGGATATACGACGTGCACTTATTTGTATTATATGTATATACGCTGTATAATGAATATATGGAAAATAATAAATATAAATCAAATAATAACATCACTTTTTCTTGTACCTACCATGTTGTCTGGTGTCCAAAATATCGGCGAAAGGTCCTTGTCGGACCAGTAGCGGCACGCTTAAAGGAGCTCATTGTAGAAACGTGCACCGCTATATCTGTCGAAATTCAGGAAATGGAGATCATGCCAGACCACGTTCACCTCCTATTGGATATAGATCCACAATTCGGGGTTCACAAAGCAGTCAAACGCATCAAGGGAGTTTCTTCCCGCGTACTGAGACAGGAGTTTAAGGAACTGACGACGAAGCTACCAACGCTTTGGTCGAATAGCTATTTCGTTTCCACAGTGGGTGGGGCACCGTTTGAAATGATTCAGCAATACATCCAAAGCCAAAAGACCTCACAACGCCAGTAAATGCAAAGGAATCATCAGGAAGGGAGGAACACGTATGGCTAAAAGTAAAACAGCTTCATTTGTCGTAGAGCTGCGACTGGTCACGTATCAAAATGAACAAGCAATACTGGATAAGCGTTTCAAAATCGCAGAAAAACTGTATAACAAGGTCTTATACCATGCGCGGACGCAGCTGACAGAGTTGTATAAGAACCGTCGGTACCAAGATGTGTTGGCAGAACGCCGCTTGGCTATCAAAGCAAAGGACAAGAAATGCGAAACCGCGTGCAACAAGGAATTGCGAACTATCCAAAAGACCTTCGGTATGACGGAATACGCTTTGCATGCTTACATCGGACGGATGCGCGAGGCGTACAAGAAGCATATCGACAGCTTCACAGCACAGAAAATCGCTTCTGCGGTCTGGACAAGTGTGTCCTCCCTTCTGTATGGCAAAGGCAAAAAGGTACGCTTCAAAAAGTTCGGACAGCTGGAATCGTTGGAGGGCAAGTCGAACGCTACGGGCATGCGCTTCAAAGGCGACCGTTTGGAGTGGAACGGGCTGGTTCTGCCCGTCACTATCCGAGCCAACGACCTATTTGTTCAGGAATCCCTTTCCTTGCACCGGGTGAAATACTGCCGCATCGTACGCAAGGCGTTCAGTGGCGGCAATCAGTACTTCCTGCAACTGGTGCTGGAAGGCATTCCGCCGGTAAAACGCAACCATAATACGGGTATGCCCCGCCGACAACCCGCTCCGAATGCGGAAGTGGGCATCGACATCGGCACCTCTACGGTGGCGGTGGCAGGTGATGCCGGCGTCATCTTGAAGGAATTGTTTCCGGAAGGAGCGTCCTATGACCGCGCGATTCATCTGTTGCAACGAAAAATGGACCGGAGTCGCCGCGCAACGAACCCCGCCAACTTTAATGGAGACGGCACCGTCAAGCAGGGTGTCAAGTTGACTTGGGTACGGAGCAAGAACTATATGAAAATCGTGTTTCGCTTGAAGGACTGCTACCGCCGCCGGGCGGTGGGCTTAAAGGAAGCTCACAACAAAACCGCCAATGCCATCCTGGCACTGGGTAATCAGGTTTATGTGGAGGACATGGATTTCCGCGCATTGATGAAGCGGGCCAAAGAGACCACTGTCAATAAGGACGGACGATTCAATCGTAAGGGGCGCTATGGCAAGTCCATCGGCTATCATGCGCCGGCTATGTTGGTCGGCATCGTGAAGCAAAAAGCACCCCAAGAAGGGGGTGCGCTGTACGAGGTGGATACCTTTAAATTTGATGCTTTTCTGCAGTATATAGTGGATACATAGAAAACGCAAGGCCGAGCGAAACGAGCGGGCCTTGTCATGGAAATACTATCGGATTGGGGTTTTGGATATGAAATGTTATGTTGTGGATGCTTTTACGGATACTGTATTTAAGGGGAATCCGGCTGCGGTTTGCGTGCTGGACGAATGGCTGCCCGATGCGCTCATGCAGGAAATCGCGAAGGAAAACAACCTTTCCGAGACTGCCTTTACGGTTCGCAACGGGGAGGATTACGATCTGCGCTGGTTCACTCCAGGCGGGGAAATCGATTTGTGCGGCCACGCCACCCTGGCTACGGCTTATGTCCTGATGCGGTTTGTGGAGTCGAACCGGGATGAGGTGTCCTTCCATACCCTGAGCGGCGTGCTGAAGGTGCTTAGGAAAGATGGTCTGTATGAAATGGATATGCCGGCTTACGAGCTGACTCCGGTTCCGGTCACTGCCGAAATGGAAGACGCAATCGGATACCGCCCGTTGGAAGCCTGGATGGGCCGCGATTTGGTGTGCGTGCTGGAAAATGAGGGACCAGGTCATCCAAGCAACGCCTGATAAAGAGAAGGTAAAAAAACTGGATGGTTTGCTGCTGCATCTAACGGCAAAAGGCAAGGACTACGACTGCGTGACGCGCAGCTTCGCGCCGAAACTGGGCGTTTGGGAAGACCCCGTTTGCGGATCCGGCCACTGCCATGTGATTCCATTGTGGGCAGAAAAAACGCACAATACCGAATTCCGCGCTTTCCAAGCTTCTCAACGCACAGGCGAATTGTTTTGCCGCATGGAAAAGGACCGCGTAATGATTGCGGGGAAAGCTGCATTGTATTCGGTGGCGGAGATTTTTCTGCCGGAAAATTGACGTTTTGTGTAGCGTTGTTAAATTAATTGTGATTGAAATTTAGCGAGAGCAGATGCCCAAAAAGTTAGTATTCTTTTTTCGCTTTAAAATCAATTACATTCTAACTTTTTGGGTATTTATTATGATTCCCCATGTTCCAAAGTGAACTTTCTTGAAATCATCTTTAAAAATTGGGAATGCATTGGGCCTCAATTTCTTTAGGCGGTGGTATAATTAAGCTATAGAAAATTGTGGACACATTAATGGCTGAATAGTGGCATGTCATGCAGTGGAGGGACTAAACATGAAACGTTTGTTGATGAGCGGGTTGTTGTTTCTGAGTCTGTTTTTGGCTGGATGCAATGCATGGGATAAAGCATATGAAGAAGCAGGCTCAGGTAGTTTTACAGTTACGTCGATTACTGGTCCTTCTGCGCTGGGATTCGTCAAGGCGATGGAGCCTAACATCGATCCTCAAGTGAGGTTGGGGGACACGGTGTACTACTCTTTCGAAGAGGATGAGGAGGTCCTTTATGCACAACTGTTGGAAGGGAAAGCTGATATGGCAGTTGTACCGACTGAAATTGCGGCGAAACTGTATAATGAGGGCGCCGCATACCAATTAGCGGCTGTTAATACAGGTGGATATCTCTATTTGCTTTCGGACGATGAATCAATCAGTGCTGTTTCTGACCTCAGAGGAAAAGTTATCACAATTGTTGGGGAGAAATCGGCTGCTGACATTGTTATTAGGCAGTTATTGGTGCAAAACGGCATCGATCCGGATAATGATTTGACGCTGACATATGCTGCAAGTGCAGAGACAGTGATGGAAAACGTCGCAGCTAGTGACATTCTAGTTTTATCTGAGCCTTGGGTGACGGATTTGTTGAATGAAAACAGTGACTTCAGCATCGCTTTGGATATCCAGGAAGAATGGATGGGGATTAACGAGGATGGGATGCCATTGCCTTTGACTTGCTTGATTGTAAAAAAAGAGATCCCAATTGATAGAGCAGAAGAATGGGATTTATTTGTCGCTGATTATAAGGACTCCATCGATTGGGTCAACGGCAATCCAACTGAAACGGCGGAACTGCTAGATAAACATGAAGTAGGGATCACGAAAGAACAGGCAGAAGGAGTGATTTCCCGAAGTAATCTGGAGTATCTGGATGCAGCAAATGCCAAACAAGCAGTAGCAAAATACCTGAGCCTATTTTTGGAAGCAGAAGCCGATGGAACCGTAGAAAGCCTGCCTGATGCAGCATTTTATCTAACGGAAGAATAAGGAGGAAACTATCATGAAAATGCAGTTTTGGTCCAAAACGACAACTGGGAAATGGGCAGCGGGTTTGACTTTGGCTTTCATCGTGTTGATGGCTTTAAAAATGGTTGGGCTTGGGGCTACAATCAGGCTGCCTCTACCGACCCCCGTTCTTGCCTTGATGGGAGTGGTCGGTTTCATCATGGGGCTGGTAGCAATCATCAAATACAAGGATAGAGCCCTGCTGACGTTGTTGTCCATTCCGGTTGGGATAATCATCATCGCATGGACACTGGCAGAAATTGCCTTTCCGCACTGATGCATCGTTATCCGAAAATCCTATCGAGTAAAGACGTCCGTGGTCAGGACGTCTTTTTTTTGACTCTTTATAATGTTCTTACGGGGGAGGGATGTAAAAGATTCCCTAGTGGGCGGTATGGTATAATGAGACCGAAAAATAGCGGTTACAAAAAGGTGCGTTCGGTCAATTTGCAGTCTGCTGAATCGCAATGAGGAGCAATATGATGGAATCTATAAATGAATATATAATGGAATATACTGCGCAGCTGAGAAAAGGGCAGATTCAGAAAGCTTATAAAGGAATCCTGACATTTATGTCAGAACTTCGCTCCTATTTGGAAAGCGGGTACCCGGATTATACTGCTGGTAGCTTATATTTTGGCTACATGGATATGACGTATTTTGCTTTTACACCCACTGATTTGAAAAATAAGAAGCTGAAAATTGCCGTAGTATATTTGCATGAAAAAGGCATGTTTGAGGTTTGGTTAGCTGGAAATAACAGAAAAATTCAGGCTGAGTACATCGCGTTGATGAGCAGTGAAAATATTGGTAAATATAAATTGTCACAGGTTATTCCGGGAGTTGATTCCATTATAGAATCAACTCTGGTTGAGAAGCCGGATTTTGACCATCCTGAGGCACTCAAGAAACAGATTGAAAAAAAGACGATGGCATTCGTGAAGGATATCATGTCTATTCTGGATAAACCGCAGGGAGTATTATAAGCGGATATAAGGATAGGAGCTGGATGACATATGAGCAAAAAGTCTGGAATTATTAAGGAAGGAATGCTGGTTACACTAGCGAGCTTTCTTGCTTTGGCAGCTGTATTTATGCTCTATTATCTGATTTTTATGTTTTTTGAAACCGTTGCAGATCAGGATGGTTCCTATGGGTTTGTGTCAATATTGCGCGTTGGGTATGGAATTCTTTGGCTTGGCCTGGGTTTGATCGTATACCGTACGACGATATACGATTGGCTCAAAGCCAGCATGCTGACTGCTTCACTGACCACTTTTATGGTTGGCATTGGTGTGCAAATGTATGAAAGTCCCATTGTAGTGGGTTTGGTCCTGTTATTGGTTGCTGCAACAAGTGTATTTCTGCTTCATAAAACGAAGCAGAAATGGTATCACTACTATGCTGTTGTAATTGCCATCATTGCCGCATTATTTTATTTATAACCCATTCGAACTATAATTTTTGTTCCGTTTTGTTTAGCCGATTCAACTAAGGGAGGAAAAAGGAAATGTCCGGTCCATTAGATTTCAAAAAGGAAGATAAGAACCTATACCAACCAAAGACTGTACCTATGATTGTCGATGTACCGAAGATGAGGTTCATCATGGTTGACGGCAAGGGAGACCCCAATGATGAATCGGGGGAATACGCGAAAGCAATCGAAATGCTTTACGGACTGTCTTACACCATCAAAATGAGCAATAAAAGTGGCAATGCCCCGGCGGATTTCTTTGAATACGTTGTTCCGCCATTGGAGGGTCTATGGTGGACGGAGCTTGATCGTCCCTTTGACACGAGCCAAAAGGACAAATTAATCTGGATAGCGATGATTCGGCAGCCGGAATTTGTCACCGAAGAAGTATTCCGATGGGCCGTTGAGGGGCTGAAGAAAAAGAAACCGGAGCTTGACCTCACTAAAGCAAGGTTGGCGGAGTTCACGGAAGGGCTTTGCGTTCAGATGCTGCACATGGGTCCCTACGATACGGAAGCAGTGACGGTCAAGGCTATCGACGACTTTGCTGCAGCCAATGGATACGTCAATGCCATTTCGGAATTAAGTCCGGACGGCATAACCCGAAGGCACCATGAAATTTACCTGAACGATCCGCGCAGAGTCGCTCCGGAAAAGATGAAGACAGTCGTCCGCCATCCGATCCGGAAAAAGATATAAAATAGATGATCGTTCAGTTTGCTCTAGTCTGTTTCCGCAGTCCTAGAGCTTTTTTTCGTATCATAATGAGCGCCACATGGAAAAACGCTGTCGTTGTCACGGACGGCGACCGTCTTCAAAAACAGACAGATTTTCCCGTTGCCCTCACAGTAGCAACTAGCCAAGGAGGAGAAATATTGGAAAAGATGATTCGGAAATATTATTTGAGTTCCTTTTATGTTATTACATTCCTATTCAGCATCCTATTGCTAACCTTACATTTTATATTCCGATCTGCAGGGAACTACTCTGTTTCCTTTACCCAATTGGCACCCGCCTTTGCGGTGGCTGCCCTGACATTGCTGTTAAAGGACAAAACGATCATCAAGGATATAAAAAAATATTTTCGTGTGGATAAGACTACTGTGAAATGGCTGATACCTGCTATTGCTGTCCCGGCCATGTGCATCATAATTAGCAGTTTCATACTGTCTTATTATGAAGTGGGCTTTGTCTCTTGGGAAGGCGATGCATTGTTCTATATACTGAATTTTGTTGCAATGCTGATCGGTTGCGCTGCAGAAGAAATAGGCTGGCGCGGGTTTCTGTTGCCGAACCTGCAAAAAAAGTATACACCGTTTACCAGCAGTGTCATCGTGGGAATCCTTTGGGGTATTTGGCATTTGAATTTTACCGGTGGCCTTTTGGGTTTCGTTTTGTATACGGTCACCATCATAGAGATGTCCATTTTGATGACTTTGCTGTACAACAAAACCGAGGGGAATCTGGTGCTCATGACTGTTTGGCACTTTACTTTCAATGTGACCTCGCATATGTTCTTATGGGACAGATTCACCCTGCAGTTATTTGCAGTCGAGAGTGTAGTGTTTGGTATTCTGTGCCTATTGCTAGTGGTCATCGAGAGGAAGACGTATTTCTTCAAAAGTAAGGTTGGGAGCATCCAAGTATGAAAAACATACAGATCAAAGGGAAAACGATAAGAAAAGCGCTGATAAGCATGATGCTATTTATTAGCGTTATTTCAATAGGCTCGATGGTTTACGTCAAAACGAACTACGACGAAAGTTTTTCCAGAGTCGATAAACCGAATCCGAAATATTCGGGCTACCTTAGATACAGCGATGTTTCGGATGCCTATGAACGCACGGAAATCGCATTCGAATCAGGCGGAAATATTTTGAAAGGCCATGTCTATGGCAGCGAAAACGACAAAGGCTTAGTCGTCATTTCTTCTGGTTTGGGTTTTGGTGCGGAAAACTACCTGGCAGAAACGATGTATTTCGTTGATAACGGATGGCGCGTTTTGACCTTCGATAATACCGGGACACACGAAAGCGAAGGGGAGAGCACGATGGGTCCTTCGCAATCCTTGCTGGATTTGGAGGCTGCCTTGACCTACATTCAAGGCGATCAACGATTAAACAATTTACCTGTCATGCTCTATGGACATAGCTGGGGAGGCTATGCGGTCACGGCAATTTTGGATTCCGACTTTGACATTGCTGCAGTCGCCAGCATCGCTGGATTCAATTCGCCCATGGAACTATTAAAAGAGCAGTCGGACAGCCTGTTAGGGGCGTTTTCCCCAATAGCCTATCCTTTCCTGTGGATATATCAGAACATGCTTTTCGGCAACACTGCCTGGGTTACAGCTACGAGCGGCATAAATAGTACGGATACTCCGGTCATGATTATCCATGGCGTCAAAGATGAAGCGATAGCATATGATGGAGCGAGCATCATTGCCCATCGGGACGAAATAATCAATCCTAACGTTATTTACAAAACTAGCAGTGCAAAAAATCATGACGGACACAACAATCTATTCGAATCCGATGCCGCAAGCGAATATGCAAAAGATAAAAATCTGGAATATAAGGAAATATATAATCGCTATGACGGGGAAATCCCAGATGAAATCAAGGAAGAATATTACGAGGGTGTCGACAGATTCCGGACGAGTGAGTTGGATCTGGACTTCATGGATGAGATCAATTTCTTTTTTGAAGAGCAACTATGATTTCTGAATTATTTTGCTATATGGAAAATAAAACGCTTCCCTTGAAGTGCACTCCAAGGTGTATACTTCTGTTTGTAATGCGAGTGGCGCCATTTTGATTCGCTAAAAGGCGCAATGATCAAAATAAACAGCTTCGGAAAGGAAGGAAACAATATGACAACATGGTTGATTACAGGATGCTCCAGCGGCATCGGCAGAGGGATCGCAAAGGCAGTTTTAAAAAATGGGGATAACGCGGTCGTGACTGCAAGGGATATTTCTACGGTGGCGGATATCGTCGCAGATTACCCTGATACCGCCATTTCAGTAGCTTTGGATATCACAGACAAAGAGAGTATCGCCAATGCCGTGAAAGCGGCAGCGGACAAGTTCGGCGGGGTGGACATCCTCGTGAACAACGCAGGCTATGGCTATCGTTCTTCCGTTGAAGAAGGCGAGGAAGAAAGCGTGAATCTGCTGTTCGACACCAACTTCTTCGGACCGATTGCATTGATCAAGCAAGTATTGCCGTACATGCGCGCACAGAAAAACGGCGCCATCATCAATGTTTCCTCGATCGCTGCTGCCCGCTCAGGTGTCGGTTCCGGTTATTATGCCGCATCCAAGGCCGCTTTGGAATTGATGACGGACGGCTTGATGAAGGAAGTCGCACCGTTGGGGATCAAAGTGATGACCGTGGAACCGGGCGCTTTCCGGACCAAATTCTACGACACTTCCCTGAAAGGTACCCAGAAGCAGATCGAAGATTATGCCGATACCGCTTGGAAAACCCGAAAAGAGAACATCGTCGACAACCAGGACCAGCCCGGCGATCCGGACAAGGCGGGGAAAGTCATCTACGAAACTATGAAGAAAGAAAACCTTCCGAAACGGTTGTTGCTGGGATCGGATGCAGTGAAAATCGTGTCCGCCGAGATGAAAGAAAGATTGCAGGAGATCGAGGACTGGAGCGACGTCAGCAAACAGACGGACTACTGATCTGATTTCTTAGAAATGTAAAAAATGATGAAGACTGCGGAGGCTGCGTGATGCCTTTTCCGCAGTCTTTTTTCTTGAAGGGTATTGCTGATGATGAGGTTTCCTGTACACACTATTGGAGCTCGATTCCTGAATGACACGATTTAAAATCGCGCCTCTTGCAAAAGAAAGAAACTTGTAATAAAATATATGCATGTGCATGCATTACGAATAAACCAAGCGTTTTGTTTGGGAATTTCCGGCAAGCTCGGTAGAATGAAATAAAGCGATCCAAGAGGAGAGAAGAATATGTCAACAATGAACAGCAAACTGACTTTCAAACGCGGCCTAGAACTGAAGAACCGCATCATGATGGCACCGATGACGACGAAGATGAGTTTCTATGATGGGGTAGTGACATCCGACGAGATCAATTACTATGCGCTTCGTTCCGGTGAAATCGGCGCGGTCATCACAGGCGCCGCGAATGTTCAGAACGACGGCAAAGGTTGGGAAGGCGAATTGAGCGTCGCTTCCGATGTGTTCATTCCGGGTTTGAGTAAACTGGCTGCCGCCATCAAAAAGAATGGTACTAAAGCCATCCTGCAGATTTTCCACGGTGGCCGCATGACGGATTCAAGCGTATTGAGAGGCGTTCAGCCAGTGGCGCCGAGTGCCATCGCTGCCGAAAGACCGAATGCCGAAACGCCAAGAGCATTGGCAGGTGACGAAATACTGGATCTGATCGAAAACTTCAAAGCTGCGACCCGTCGCGCAATCGAAGCCGGCTTCGACGGTGTGGAACTGCATGGTGCGAATACTTATTTGTTGCAACAATTCTTCTCGCCGCACTCCAACCGCAGGGACGACGAATGGGGTGGTACCCTGGAAAAACGGTTCAGTTTCATCGATAAATTGGTTGATGAAGTGACGGCAACCGTGGATGAATCGGGCGCCGAAAACTTTATCGTCGGCTACCGCTTTTCCCCTGAAGAATACGAAAATCCTGGAATCCGTTTTTCGGATACGCTCTTCCTTGTGGACCAATTGGCCGATAAAGGCTTGGATTATCTGCATATTTCCTTGAGAGACCGTCAACTGGTTTCCGTTTCTGAGGATCATAAAGAGAAAAGTATGATGGCGTACATCCATGAGCAAATCAACGGACGTGTGCCGTTGGTCGGTGTCGGTGATGTCCGCACGAGCGAAGACGCGGAGCAAGTATTGGAAAATTCGGAGCTTGTTGCCGTTGGACGTGCATTGCTGATCGATCCGCATTGGGGTGCGAAAGCCCTCGACAAAAAGGATGATCTGATCCGCCAAGAAATATCCAGCTACGACCGCGAAGAACTGTTCCTTGCGAACGGAGTCTGGGGTTTCATGGAATTCATGATGCCGGACCGTTTGGGAAAATAAGCAATTAGTTAGACCATACAGACTTCCTGGAATGGAAGTTCTGTGTGGTCTTTTTTGCGTTGTGTCAGGTGAAGCTGTACGCGATTCCGGGGCTGGTGATATGTTATAATGAGGTCGAAAAAGAGCGGTTACAAAGTGCGAAGTACAGTCGATTGTCTTCCTTAATCCATAGGCTTTTGTCAGTTCAAGGAGGGACTTCAGATGATCAAAAATAACAATCACCAAAACAAGTTTTTTTTAATCATGACCATGTTGTTGTTTATCCTTTCAGGCTGCGGTTCATCGAGCGACGAAGCTGCCTCATCTTCGGATCCGGAAGCAATCAGGGAGAGCCAAATCAGCGAACTGGAAAGCAGCGATCTGATCGGGAATGTGGATGCGTATGCGGCTATCCAAGGCGTGCTTGCGGAATCGGCAGCTCCGACGCCGGCCAAAGTGTTCATCATCGAAAACGATGAATCTGTTGAGGAAGGAGCCGGAGAAAAATACGTGTATTCGACGCACTATTTTGATTTGCCGGAGGAATTGCAGGCGAAGTCTGATGCCGAAATGAACGTGTTGGTGAAACTGCGCAGCTATTACATGGAAACCGGAACCTACTCGAATGAAGGGATTGCCTACACGCGCTATGTCCAAATAACCATCCTGGACAGGGTTGCCAGCACCATCATCCATGAGGAAACCCTTATCGGATCAGCCCCTTTCAGCATCAGTGAAGATCAATCAGCCGGTTATGGCTATGTCCCTGAATACCAAGTGCTGGAGAAAATTCTGGTCTACTTTGGCTATGCAGATGAATGAAGAATGTCTTCACGATTTAGGTCATTTCTGAGTATAGGACAAAGTCAACTCAACGCGCTGTCCTCATGAAAGGTGAAGGGAATTATGAGTAATAACAAAGATGGGTGTTCTTGCAGGGGTGATTGCTGCGCACAAAAGCAAGTAGAAAAGAAAATTGACATCGATTTCTTGTATCTGGATCTAAATACATGCAAAAGGTGTCAAGGAGCTGAAAGTAATTTGGATCAGGCCATAAATGAAGTTTCGACGGTTTTGAAATCCGCTGGCTATGAAGTGAGCGTGAATAAAGTTAATATCTCATCACCTGAGTTGGCAATCAAACATGAATTTCTTAGCTCGCCAACTATCAGAATCAACGGTAACGACATCTCCTTGGATGTTACGGAAACTGCTTGCAAGGACTGCGGAGATATTTGCGGAGATTCTGTAGATTGCAGGTCCTGGGTTTATGAAGGTGTTGAACATCCTGAACCACCAAAAGAAATGATCGTGAATGCAATTTTGAAAGAAGTCTATGGAGGACATTCAGAATCTCCAAAATCCAAAAAGGAGTATATGTTGCCGGATAATCTAAGAGCATTCTTCACTGGGATTACGGCAAAGAAAGAGGAATGAGAAGACTGAACGGGTTACTTCCGCACTTTATCTTCTATGTTCAATACGGAAAATATTGAGGTGCTGACTGTGAATATTATTGGTTTGATACTATATTTTTCCTTCTACATAAGCTTCTACATCAAAATGTTTGTGCAAGGCAGCCACGGCATAAAAACTATCCAAATCGGAAGAGGGCATAAACCTAAAAAAACAGGTATCATCGAAGTTAGTCTGGTGATCACGCTGTTGATAACAGCATTGACCCAATTCCTGACTATTTTATTCGACGAAAAACTTCCTATCATCATAAAACATGATGGTGTCAGATACTTTGGGGCTATTCTTTCCGTAGCGGGGATCATAGTACTGATTGTAGCCATGGCAACGTTGGGCGACAGTTGGAGAGGCGGTATTGATTACAAGCAGAAAACGGAATTGATAACGACGGGAATATACAAGTACAGCAGAAATCCAGGCTTTGTCGGATTTGATTTGTTCTTTATCGGAATGGCTTTGTTGTTTTCCAATTCGTTAAATGTCATCTTTTCCTGTATGCTGCTAGTCCTCCTTCATCTTCAAATATTGGAAGAGGAAAAGTTTCTTTCCATAGCATTTGGAAAGGAGTATTCAGATTATCAGAAGAAAACGAGAAGATATTTTTGAAAGAGGCAGTATGCCGAAAAAATGGGCATGTCGGGCAACAATACGTTTTATTGTATAGCCTCCCCGGAAGCTGAATAGCATGACAAGGAGCGCCACTTGGATTGAGTACGGATTCAGTGTGTTCACATTTTGTACGCAATACTGTTGGATTCCGGACAAAATGTAGGCGCTTAAAAATGCTATAATGAACTGGAAATATATTTCTAGGAGGTCTGTGTTGATGAAAGATGAAAATTGCGCTTATTGCATGGAAGGCGAAATGGTGTTGGCTTTCGGATATCCTTGCTGCGAATTGCCTTACAGTAAAGTCTATGTTTTTAAAGAACAAAGCCACAAAGGCCGTGTGATCGTTGCCTACAAAGACCACGTGAGCGAATTGGTGAACATCACGGATGAGGAGCGCAACGGCTACTTCGCGGACATCGCTACAGTTGCGAACGCATTGCACAAAGCCTTCAGCCCTGAAAAAGTAAACTACGGTGCATACGGCGATACCGGCAAACACCTGCACTTCCACTTGGTTCCAAAATACAAAGAAGATTCCTTCGAATGGGGCTCGACTTTCGACATGAACCCAGGCCGCGTGACCTTGACGGACGATGCGTACGAAGCATTGGCTGAACAAATCCGCACAAACATGTAAGAGCGTGATGAACCCGAACTAAAAAGCTGGCTCCTGGCGGAGTCAGCTTTTTGCTTTGCCCAAAGGAAAAGAAAAGTAACTGCTGCAATACACAAATTATCAACAAATCAGGCAGTCCAATGAGAGGGCCTTTGGATGTAAAAGGGAAGCAATGTCTTTTCATCACCTTTGGCCGAATTAATTTGCATTTGAGTCAAAAACATACTCGTGGATAAGTTTGCTCCCCTTAAATCAGCGTCACGCAAATCAGCCCCGATAAAATCCGCACCTCTTAAATCTGCATTCCTCATATCGGCAGCAATCAAATAGGCTCCCCTTAAATTTACTGCCTGCAGATCTTGCCCACTTAATTTTTTCCCAATCCAGTCGGCTCTTTCATGATTGTAATCTTTAGCTTTTTTTGTGCCAGAAATTTTTCCGATTAAGCTTTCCCGAATATACTTACTGGTTTCCGAAAGCAACTCATTTAAGGGAAACCTGTACATCACTATATCCAAAGACAGCAGTCGATCAGCATCGCGTTTTGTCAGGTTCTGCAACTCTGTTAACTGCACGTTCAATTTCTCTGACAAAGCCTGGGGTAATTCATAAGACAAGGCCTCTGCAGTATAAGCAATCATTTCATGGATTTGTTCCATAACCGGAAACGTTCGGAACATTCTGGCTCCAATTTCAGGATTATCCCGCCAACTTTGACCTTTAAACGTAACTTGGGAAACAATTTGTCCAGCACCCAAGCAGTCAAACACTGTGCAGCCCTTAAAACCTTTCTCCCGTAAGTTAGCGTGAATTTTACATCCATAATTGGATTGCAAATTGACGCAAGGACTGCCTGCCGGTTTGTTGATCGGAAAATCGCTCGACGCTATAATGTTGAGCGCTGTGCAGCAAAGCCCAAAGCACTGCGAACAATCCGCAGTTAAACTTTTTCTGATATTTTTGGCTGTTTCGTTATCCATTTTTACAACCATTCCTTTCACGTTGATTAAGGTGCAAAAAATATGGAACTAATTTTTCGGGTGGATAGCCACATTTGTATTTTTGAACCGAAGAGAAATTCTAGGTTCCATTATACATGAATTTCAATCCATCTGTGGGTGCAAATAGCGACAATCATGGATGCTTCCCGATTCACAAAAATAGTCGGATTGGGTGCGATGTTCTATAATAAGTATGACAACAAACGCACAGAAATACGGGGGAAAACGGATGATACTGGACGAAAGAATCAAACAATTGAACGATAAAAATATAGCGGTGGAGCGACCGTATGTCATCTACTGGATGCAGAGTTCGCAGCGGGCGGAGTACAACCATGCTTTGGAATACGCGATCCGCCAGGCCAACCGGCTCGAGAAACCGCTGGTCGTCTACTTCGGGATCACGGACGGTTTTCCGGAAGCCAATGAGCGCCACTATGCGTTCATGCTGGAAGGGCTGAAGGAAACGAAGGCCGCATTGGAGCAACGCGGCATCCAATTGCTGATCCGGAAAATATCGCCGGAACAAGGTGCTTTGGAGCTTTCCGGATTGGCAGCCCTGTTGGTGGTCGACCGCGGCTATCTCCGGATCGAGCGTCACTGGCGCGCTGCTTTGGCAGATGGTGCCGAATGCGCCGTCGTTCAGATTGAAAGCAACGTCGTCGTCCCGGTCGAACTGGCTTCTCCCAAAGAGGAGTATTCCGCTGCGACCCTGCGCTCAAAATTGAAAAAAATCCTGCCGCATTGTTTGGCGCCATTGGAAGAGACAGTCTGCAATCGTCCATCCGTTTCATTGGAGCTTCCCTTCGAGGCGTATGATGTTTCGGATATTGAAAAGGCCTTGGCTGGGTTGGCTATCGACCGCAGTGTCCCGCGCGTTTCCGATTATATCGGTGGAACCAGCGAAGCCAAGCGCTGGCTGGAGGATTTCATCGAAAATAAATTGGCCGGGTACAGCGAACGGAAGAACCGTCCAGGCGAGTCCTTCACCTCCAACCTGAGTCCCTATCTCCATTTCGGCCAGATTTCGCCGCTCTATATCTACCGCAGACTGATGGGGATGGACAGCGAAAGTCAGCAGAGTTTCCTCGAGGAACTTGTCGTCAGAAGGGAATTGGCCGTCAATTTCGTTTACTACAATGATCAATACGATTCCTATGCAGCCGTGCCGGATTGGGCCAAGAAGACGCTGGACAAGCACTTGGCGGATGAACGGGAATATCTGTATTCTTTGGAGGAATTGGAAGCGGCCCAGACCCACGACGACTACTGGAACGCCGCGCAGATGGAGATGAATCTGACCGGTAAAATGCATGGGTATATGCGGATGTATTGGGCCAAGAAAATCCTTGAGTGGAGCAGCACACCTGAAGAAGCCTATCGCAAAGCCATTTATCTGAACAATAAGTACCTGTTGGACGGTCGCGATCCGAATGGTTTCGCCGGAGTGAGTTGGTGTTTCGGCAAACACGACCGGCCGTGGGGGGAACGGGCCATCTTCGGGAATGTCCGTTTCATGAACGACAAAGGTCTGAAGCGCAAGTTCGACATGCAGCTGTATATGGATCAGGTTGCGGAACGGTCACTTAAATAAAAGGGGGCGGAACGGATGGCGGGAAATGGCAAAAAGGCAGAACCCTTGCATATAATCCTTTTGGTTCTTTTCGTTATAGCGTACATTATTTCGGCTATCCGTCCATTGGATCGGCTGGCTTGGACGGGTCAGATGACGCCTGCAGTTCTGTTGGTATTATTGCTGGTTCTGACCTATCGAAAGTTCCGTTTCAGCACTTTCGTCTATGTGATGGCTTTTCTGCATGCTTTGTTGTTGGTTTACGGCGCGCACTTTACCTATTCCCAGAATCCTTTGTTCAATCAATGGAAAGATCAGTTCGGTTGGGAGCGCAATTACTTCGATCGGGTGGGACATTTCGCCCAAGGGTTCGTTCCGGCTTTTTTGGCCAAGGAGTTTCTGCTGCGGGGCGGTTATGTCAAGAAGGGCAAAATGCTGACTCTCATAGTCATTCTGTCCTGTCTAGGCTTCAGCGCAGCCTACGAGCTGAGCGAATTCGCGGTCGTCAAAATTATGGATGTGCCCGCTGATACCGTGATGGGAACGCAGGGGGACGCCTTCGACAGCCTTTGGGATATGATTTGGGCATTGATCGGTGCGAGTCTGGCGTTGTTTGTGTTCGGCCCGTTTCACGACAGCCAAATGGAAAAGATGGGAGATCCCGATGGACCGCCCTGTTAGCCATACCCTGGCTGTTGACCTATAATGAAGGTGAAGCTGAGATTGAAGCAGGATGACAGTCGTTTTTTTGTATTTACGAGAAGGAGGAAAATGAAATGGAACTGATGCTGGTAATGGCAGCCGTTGTATTTTTCAGCGTTCTTTTTGTACCTGTGAAAGCAAAAGCACATTGCGATACCATGGATGGACCTACAGCTGTTGACGGGAAACGAGCACTGGAGACATGCAACGTTAATTATGCGTTAAAATGGATTCTTCCGGAGCACGAGGAAGAGCTGAAGGAAATCTTTGCCTTGAGCAGTAAGGTCAGGGCACTCGGGCCGGATGCAAAGGAATTGGCGGACAGATATTTCCTTGAGAATCTTGTCAGAATTCATCGGGCCGGGGAAGGAGCCTTCTATGAAGGACTGAAGCCTTCGGGAACCCCCATCGATGAAAAAGTTGCAGCAGCCGATAAATGCATAGAAGTAGGGAACTTATCCCCATTGGAGGGATTGCTGTCCCATGAAGAAATCCATGAACTGGAAGGGAAATTCGAAAAAGCTTTGTCACTGAAAACATTCGATGTTGATGACGTGGAAGCTGGGAGAGCTTACATAGAGGCTTATGTCGATTTCTTTAAGACAGTGGAAGGTGAACACCATGCACATAAACACGATCCTGGCCATGCTGCGCACCACCCGCACTGATTTGGAACAGGGCATTCTATATATTGCTATGATCATTGCCGCCATTTTCGCCGCTGGACTCGTCCGAAAACATATTTTTTTCCTTACTGAGGTGCAATCCGATTCGATGTATCCCGCTCTGCGGCCGAAGGATTGGGGCTTCACACTTCGCATCCATGACGCAAGGGAAATAAAAAGAGGCGACATCCTCGTTTTTTATTCCGCTGAGCTTAAGGATACGTTGGTAAAAAGGGTCATCGGATTTCCGCATGATTATATCATCTGTGAACGGGATGGCGCCGTTTACGTCAACGGCAAAAGACTGGATGAACCCTATCTCAAGCAAACGGAAGGGAGAAGGTCGGAATATCGGGTGCCTGCAGGTAAGTATTTTTTGATGGGGGATAACAGAGCACATTCTTATGATAGTCGTTCTTTTCTTGAGCCTTTCATCTCAGAACGGGCTATCCAAGGAAGAATCATTTTTTCCCTCGTGCCATTCCGGAAAATCTGATCGGAACGATTCAATGTGATCCGTATAAGGTTTCGGGTGGGATGTTTTGGTAAAAGTGAATATTGACTTAGCAAAGGACTGATTTTATGAAAGAACTGCAGCAAATTCCTGGCATCGGGCCGAGGATGGCGGAAACACTTGTCTCATTGGGTATAAATACAATTGCTGACCTGCGCGACAAGGATCCGCAGGAACTTTACGAGCGTTTGAACCGGATTACCGGGCATCGGCAAGATCCTTGCGTGCTGTACACATTCCGTTGCGCCGTCTATTACGCGACCGAACCGCATCCGGATCCCGAGAAGCTGAAATGGTGGAATTGGAAGGATAAATAGGTCCGCCAAATAATCTTCTTTACTGTGTATACCTATAGGGATAGTGAGTTTTAATTGATATTATTTCATTGTTCATTAGAGAAAGGAAGCTGCATCATCATGAAAGAAATTACGACAGAAAAACTGCGACGCTTCAATTTGATCATGGGCGGACTCCATCTGGTCCAAGGGATTGCGATGCTGTTTTTGGCAACGAATGTCATCCAGAAAATCGGTGAGTTCAGTCCTGAAATCAGCCAGTTCTATCTGGCTTTCAATCCAGAAACGCGCTCGCTGGAAACTGCCTCGCGTGTCCTTTTCGACCTGCCGTTCGGTATCCTGGTTGCTTCGTTCTTGTTCATTTCCGCTATCGCGCATGCCTTGATTTCCATTCCGAAAAATCTGAACGCAATCTACAATGCCGATTTGGAAAAGGGCATCAATAAATTTCGTTGGTTCGAATACGCGCTCAGTTCGTCAATCATGATTGTTTTGATCTCCACTTTGTTCGGCATCTACGATATCGCTTCGCTCATTCTGATCTTCATTGTGAATGCCACCATGAATCTCTTTGGGCTCGTGATGGAGCAGCTGAATGCTGGCCATTCAAAAGATAACATCCAATGGGGACCGTTCATCTGGGGATCGATCGCTGGAATTGCACCATGGATCGCCATCTTGCTCTACATGTTCGGGACCGGCAATTTCGGTGAAGTGCCTTGGTTTGTCTGGGCAATCGTCGGCACTTATTTCGTTGCTTTCAACACTTTCCCGATCAACATGATTTTGCAGTACAAGAAAATCGGGAAATGGGCGGACTACCTCTACGGTGAGCGGGTCTATATCGTTCTGAGCTTGGTTGCGAAATCGATCCTTGCCTGGCTTGTGCTTTTCGGGGCGATGCAGCCATAATTCAGAGGGGTTTCAGGCGCCTTCCTTTACAAAAACAATACAGTATTTTTCGATTCAATTTACAGTAAAGGTGTATATTGAATGTGTAGAGGAAATGTGACTATATTTCTGTGTTGCTTGTACTCGAATGATTATGCTTCAGCCGGACAGGTTGGGCGTCCACCAGAACGCTTCTGATGGATGCCCAACCTGTCCGTTTTTTTTTGCGGTTTTTAGTCAGAATGCCATTATCGGCAATCGTGGGGGCCAAGGATCCGCAAGAACTATGGGAGCGTTTTGAACCGGTAGCACTGGGGAAATCGATAGTGTAGCCAAACCGTCCTCTTTACCAAACGATACCTATAGGGGTATAATGGTTTTTAACAAATCTGGTGAAGCCCTACAGAGTAAAGGAGATAACAATGGCGCAGGAATTCTACAAGAAAATATACTCGGTGCGGGAATTTTATTCAATCGGACAGCTACGACCGCTTCTTCAAGAAACAGAACAGCTACCCCCACTACAAGAGCAAGAAAAATCCGGTGCAGTCGTACACTACGAAGCATACGAACGGAAACATCGCGATTGTCGGGAACAAGTTGAAACTCCCTAAATTGGGGCTGGTCACATTCGCCAAGAGCCGGGAACCCGAAGGGCGTATCCTGAACGCCACCATTCGGCGCAATCCGTCCGGGAAATATTTCGTGTCCATCTTGTGCGAAGTCGAAACCCACCCCACCCCCAAAACAAACACTACCGTTGGCGTGGATGTCGGATTGAAAGACTTTGCCATCCTATCGGATGAGGACAAAACCGTCTTCGAGAATCCGAAGTTTTTCCGAACACTGGAAAAGAAATTGGCGAAGGAACAGAAAATACTGTCCCGCCGTATGAATCAAGCCCGCAAGGACGGCAAGAAGCTGGTCGAGGCGAAGAACTACCAGAAGCAGAAACGCAAGGTCGCCTGTATCCACGATTTTGTATGACGGAGTCCGCACAATGAAATACATGATCAAGGCCAAAAAGAAAAAAGAATTAAGTCCGGAATTCATCGAAAGGATCATGCTTGGCGTGACGGAAGTCAATGGCTGCGAAGTTTGTTCCTATGCCCACACGAAGATGGCCCTCGAGCAGGGGATGGCTGCGGAAGAAATCCAGCAATTGTTGGCCGGATCCGCTCACGAAATCCCTGTTGAGGAAATGCCGGCGTACCTTTTTGCCCAGCATTATGCCGACAGGAGAGGGTATCCGACCGAAGAATCCTGGGATCGGATCGTTTCGCTTTATGGGGAAGACAAGGCGAAAGGGATTTTGGGTGCCATTCGAGCCATCATGGTCGGTAATGCGCACGGCATCGCATTCAGTGCTTTCGCGAGCCGTTTGAAAGGCAAAGCTGTCAAAAAGAGCAGTCTGTTGTATGAAATAACGATGATGCTGAGCATCATCGTCTATCTGCCGCTGACTCTTGCTCCATGCGTGATCGACGGCCTGTTCAAGAAACCGATCATCAGTTTCTGAAGATATCACCTGGACTAAAAATCATTCTGTTTGTGGATAACGAAAAAAATAAGCTGTGGAAAACCATTATTAATGGCTTTTCCACAGCTTATCTGCGTTTTAATGGGTATAACTTTCCGTCAGATCCGTTCCAGGTTCTTCAGCGACAAATCGAGGATCGCCGAAGAGTGGGTCAGGGCGCCTGATGAAAGGTAATCCACTCCGGTATCGCGCAAGGCGGCGATGTTTTCAGCGGTGAGGTTACCGGAGCACTCCACCAAGGCGCGCCCGTCAATCAAACGGACGGCTTCCTTCATATCCGCCGGGGTCATATTGTCCAGCATGATGATGTCGGCCCTCGCCTCGAGCGCCTCTTTGACCATATCCAGGTTTTCCACTTCGACTTCGATCTTATGCACAAAAGAGGCATATTCCCGCGCGGCAGCGACAGCCTGCTTGATGCCGCCCGCCGCAGCGATGTGGTTGTCCTTCAGCATAACGCCGTCGGACAGGCTGAAGCGGTGGTTGTGACCGCCGCCGACTTTTACGGCATACTTCTCGAAAATTCGGTTGTTTGGTGTCGTCTTGCGCGTGTCGAGCAGCGTGATGCCGCTGCCCTCCAGTAAGTCGACGATCTTGCGGGTATGTGTGGCGATGCCGCTCATGCGCTGGAGATAATTCAGGGCGGTGCGTTCGCCGGACAGGATGACGCGGATGTCACCGATGACTTCAGCCAACAAGTTCTCCTGATTGGACAGCGTCTCCGTCCTGACAATGGAAAATCACTTCGGTCGTATCATCAAGGAGAGCGAAGGTCCTGGCGAAGACATCCAGCCCCGCGATGATGCCGTCCTGTTTGCACAACAGCTCGGCTTTGCCTTTCGTGTAGCCTGTGATGATGGCATTGATTGAGATATCCTCAGTGGGGATATCTTCCTGCAGCGCCGCCAAAATCAGGCGATCCATATTACTTTGCATGGGCCTCTGCCTCCATTCCGATTTCTTCCAATAGTCTTCTGCGTGCTTCCGCCAAGCCATCCGTCGACGGAGCGGGCATCCGGTTCGGGAAAGGATAAGGAAGCGCGCGCTGGAATGCCGCATCGATGGCTTGGGCGGCGCGCTTGCTGAAGACTAAGCTTTCCAACAGCGAGTTGCTCGCCAGGCGGTTCTTCCCATGAACGCCGTTGCAGCTCGTCTCTCCGGCTGCGTATAGGTTCGCCAACGAAGTTTTGCTCTGCAGATCGACTTCGATGCCGCCCATGAAGTAATGCTGGGCGGGCACGACTGGGATATAATCTTCAACCAAATCATAACCTTCCTGTAGGCAGTGGGCATGGATACCCGGGAACCTTTCGGAGATTGATCCCTCCACGTGGCCTTTCAGGAGCATCCGGACATAGGGCAAGCGGTCCTTCTCCATCTGGGCGTATATTGCTTTCGTCAGCAGGTCGCGCGGCAAAAGTTCATCAGCGAAGCGATTGCCGTCCTTGCCGACAAGGATGGCGCCTTCCCCACGCAGCGATTCCGACATCAGGAAAGCTCTCCCTGGACGTCCGGTATACAACGAAGTGGGGTGAATCTGGACATAATTCATGTCCTTGACGCGGATACCGTGCTTCAACGCAACGGCGATGGCGTCGCCTGTCAAATGCGCGAAGTTGGTCGTTTTGCTGAACAGGCCGCCGATGCCACCGGTGGCGAGCAGAGTGGACTGTGCATAAACGTTGGATAACTTTCCGGACTGGTCGCGGAGCACCGCGCCATGGCAACGGTCGCCGGCAACCAAAAGATCGACAAGCGTGCTGTTTTCCAGGATGCTCACATTTTTCAGCTCTTTCACCCGTGCAATCAGTTTGCTGTTGATTTCCTTGCCGGTCATATCTTTGCAATGCAGGATCCTGGCTCTGGAGTGGGCGCCTTCTTTGGTGTAGGAGAAACCGGCTCCCTTTTTGTCGAAGGCGACGCCCAAACCGATCAGATCATTGATGATTTCCCGCGAGGACCGGATCATGGCTGAAACCGCCGCTTCGTTGTTTTCGTAGTGGCCGGCACGCAAAGTGTCCTCCAGGAAAGGCTCGAAATCCGTTTCGTCGCGCTGGACGCAGATGCCGCCCTGGGCAAGGAAGGAATCATTCTCTTCCAAAGTACCCTTGGTGACGATCAGGATTTTTTTGTCGTTGTTGAGGTTGAGGGCTGCAAAAAGTCCGGCTACACCCGTTCCGATGATAAGGACATCATAGTTGCGCATGGGTCTTCACCTCGGCTAATTCCATCATCCGTTCCAGCGGCTGCAGTCCTTTGATGCGCAAAGATACATCCATTTCCACAGCAGGTTCGAAAGTTTCCAGAGCATAGATGATTTTCTCAACGGTGTTCAGTTTCATGTCGGGACAGACCTGACCGACGGAAGGGGCATGGAACCTTTTGCCCGGAGAACGTTTTTCCATTTCATGGATGACGCCGATTTCCGTGCAGATGATGAAATCCTGTGATGGGCTCTTTTCGGTATAGGCGACGAGGTCTGATGTGCTGCCGACGAAGTCCGCCAAATCAAGGATTTCCTCCTTGCATTCCGGATGCGCCAAGATTTCGGCTTGCGGAAGGTCGCGTTTCATCTTCAGGACATCGACAACGCGGATGCTTGTGTGGATCGGGCAGTAGCCGTCATTGAAGAGGAACGTTTTCTCGGGAAGCTGATGCGAAATGTATCTGCCCAGGTGCTCGTCGGGAATGAAATAGATATAGCGGTTGGGAAGGGCGGCGATGACGTTTTTCGCATTGGATGACGTTACGCAGACATCTGCGTGCGCCTTGATTTCGGCGGTGGAGTTGATGTAGCAGACGACAGCCACGTCTTCGTAAGTGTCGCGGATTTTCTGGATGTCGCGGATCTTGACCATGTGGGCCATCGGACAATCCGCTTTCAGGTCGGGCATCAGGACGACTTTATCCGGATTCAGCATCTTCGCGCTTTCGCCCATGAAGGCGACGCCGCAGAAAACGATCACTTTTTCCGTGACATGTGCTGCAATTTTGCTCAAATAGTACGAATCCCCGATAAAGTCTGCGATATCTTGAACGGCTCCAGGAACGTAGTAGTGTGCGAGAATGACGGCATCTTTTTCTGCTTTCAGTTGCAATATTCTTTCCGTAAGTTCATCCATTGTTGCGACCCCTTTTTTGTGATAGTTTAATGAAAATGACTATATCACGTAACTTTACAGGTGTCAAGACACCTTGTGAACGAAAGAACTTATCCAGCTTATTTGGCCATTCCATTTCGAGACTATCGGAATTCATCAAATAGCATCAGCTACCCATCAACAGTGATCGATGTAAAAAAGCCTTTCCCCAATTTTGGAGAAAGGCTTTTTTAGGTGTGTGACTTCTCAATACTTCTCGAGGCTCTTTCGGAATGACTGCAGATGTCCTTCGGAAGCATTGCGTAAAGCCGTGAAGGTTGCACGAACGTCATCCGGGATGTCCTGTTCGAGGAATTTGTTGTACATCGCGATGTTGTCAACTTCTCCTGTGGCGCAGTTATCCAATGCCTCTCTTACATCCGCCGCACGTTGGATGTGATCTGCAGATTCGTCAGCCGGAATCGCCAAATTGTATTTTTCGAACAGAACAGTCATTTCGGTGATGTGCTGAGCTTCAGAAGAAATGATGTTGTTGAACGGAGCTTGATCTCCGAAGGTTTCCAGTACGTAGGCGTATTCTTCGTGGGCCAATTGTTCATCCTGGATGGCATAGGTGAACATCTCTTCCATCGACAGATCGTCGTCTGCCAAGGCACCGACCGCACCGTAGCTGTAGGGTGCTTCAATTGATTCGTCATCTTCCATGTCGCTATCTTCACTGTCTTCCATGATGGAGTCATCTTGTTCGGAACTGCTTTCGATCATTTCCGATGAGCCGACTGCTGAAGAATCATTTGTCGCGGTATCATCGTCCGCGGTACAACCGACCAACAGGAGCAGACTCAACAACGCGGCCGTACCGTAGAGTTTCTTCTTACTGTTCATTTTTTTCGTCCTTTCATACAAACGCTGCACGATTGAATGGGGAAGGGAATTTGAGAAGGTGGCTGACGTTTTTGAATGATGAATGGCAAGGATGAACGAAGAACTTGTCAAATTAAAGGTACGCCTCACTAGAAAAAATGTCAAAAAATTGGACCTAGGCGGAAGAAAAGATTAACCTCTCCCACGATATCGCAATATTTGCATAGGCACGCCATTTTGAGTACTATTGACTTAGGAGAATAATTTATTTATTGTGCAAAATGCTGTACACTAGGCTATCCATAGGCAATTATTTTTTATCTGGGATATTGGAAAAGGAGGAAACGATGATGGAAACAAAAATGGAAACGAAACAACTGGAAACACCCATCAAAATCACGGTTGCCGTGACTTATCTGATCATGATCGTCGTCAATGCATTGGCAAACATCCTACCGATCAACGGCATCGACACGGGTGCGGTATCGGATTCCTATCCGAACCTGTTTGCGCCCGCTGGATTGACGTTTTCGATTTGGGGCGTCATCTATTTGTTGTTGTTGGGTTATACGCTTTACCAATTCGGTGTTTTCCAAGGGGATAAGAGCAAGGTGAAGACGGAATTGTTGCGGAAAGTCGGTATCGTCTTTTCGGCCAATTCAGTGGTCAACGCGGCTTGGATCTTCAGTTGGCATTACCGCATGATAGGCCTGTCGGTAATCCTGATGCTGGTGCTTCTGCTGAGCCTGATCTACATCAACCAGTTGATCCTGAAGGAAAAACTCGATCAGAAAGAAAAACTGTTCATCCGTCTTCCGTTCAGCGTCTATTTCGGCTGGATCACAGTGGCGACGATCGCAAACATCACGACGCTGCTGGTCGACATCGGCTGGAATGGCTTCGGAATTTCCGAGTCGATCTGGACAATTCTTATCATCATTATCGGGCTAGCGATCGGAGCCGTCACGATGATCCGCAACCATGATATCGCCTACGGGCTTGTGATCATCTGGGCTTATGCGGGAATCCTGATCAAACACATGTCCCAGAACGGCTTTGCCGGGCAATATTCGGGCATCATCACGACCGTCATTGCCTGCATCGTGCTGATGGGCGTAGCGATCGGCTATGTGCTCTTCGCGAAGAAACAAGCGCCGCCCATCCTGAAATGATTACAATTTTGATAAAGTTATAGTTTGATTGACTTAAAACAGGTCCCGGCAACGATTCAACTGAATTGGTGCCGGGACTTGTTTTTGTGCCATTTCAGACCCTTTATGCTGCTATCGTATTGATGGTCGTGCGGATGCGGAAGTGATAAAATAAGCATGAGACAATGGGCTTCAGAAAAGGAGACGTGGAGAAAATGAGCTTTGTGATTGAAATGGTGGAAACGCAGGAACAACCGACTTTGGTTTTGAAAACGGTTACTCCGGTAAGCGAGCTTCCGAAAATATTGGGGAAGGCCTTCATGGACATCGTCACGCACATCATGGAATTGGGTGAACAACCGGTTGGACCAGCTTTCGTCGGCTATTTCAACATG
This sequence comes from uncultured Carnobacteriaceae bacterium, assembly GCA_963814755.1. Taxonomy (GTDB): domain Bacteria; phylum Bacillota; class Bacilli; order Lactobacillales; family Aerococcaceae; genus Trichococcus. Next base: position 2,709 of record CAWFEB010000038.1, on the reverse strand, counting down.
GATATGGAAAGGCTCGAATTGGAAATCGGTTTTCCAGTGTCCAAAGCGCTGCCGGGCAAAGGCGATATCCTTGCCGGGAGCATTCCGGCAGGCAAACAGGTCAGTTGCATGTACAAAGGCCCTTATATGGAGATGCCGCCCGCTTATGAGGAAATTGAGAAATGGATCAAAGATAATGGCTACAAGCCGCTTGGTCCCGTCTATGAACATTATTACAATTCGCCTGAGGAAGTACCCGAAAGCGAACTGTTGACGAAAATCGTCTTCCTTGTGGAGTAACCAAAAGCGAAGCCCTGAGACGACAAAAAATGAGGCGAAACTTATGACAGACGAAATGACGAACAAAGAAATTGAGGCATTCTTTGCCGGGAAAATTGAAGCCAAGGCGTTGTTCATGGCCGTGGACAGGAAAATCCGGTCAATCGGACCCGCCATCATCAAGGTGAGTAAGACTCAGATTTCCTTCGCTACGCGGACACAATTTGCTTGGGTCTGGATGCCACAGCCTACAGACAGAAAACGGCCGATGCATAGCCTAGTACTGAGCTTCGGCTGCGGGCGCCAGATTGTGCATGATCAGATTGTCGAAGCTATCGAACCGTACCCGGGAAGATGGACGCATCATGTCATCATTGCGGAGGAAGCGGATTTGACGGCTGCCGTCGATGCTTGGCTGCGGGAAGCGTATCGATTCTCGGAAACGCGGGGACATCAGCCTGCTTCAAAGATATAGGCAGCCGCAAAGCGAGCGCAAGGGGGAACTTTTATGAGTGAGACGCATCTGCACAAAGGACGCCAGACTGTCAAATTGGGTTTGATCAAGGTTGTCCATGACCTCTTTCCGGAAGAGACACTGAAGACATCCTACTCTATTCTGGAAGGGGTCTTCTGCAACCTTTACGGATCGATTCTGTCGACAAGGGAAGTGAAGCAGATCGAACGGAAACTGCGGGAGTGGGTCGAAAAAGACAGTAGCATCGTGTTGCTCCGGAAAGAAGGCGGCTATTACCATTATCAGGTGGGGGACATCATTGTGAAGGCCGTCTATCCGGCTTTTACGGATACCTTCCTCGTGGAACCTTTTACCATTCTGCCATTTTCCTATGGATTCATCGTGGATTTCGGAGACATCGACAAAGGCAGCGACAGACCACTGATTCCGCCGGTGCAGCTATCAGCTGCGTTCGAAAAGAATCAACGCTGGATGGATAATATCAACATTGAACAGGTCCAAGACGTGAATGACTATATCCGATCCGGCCGCACGATGAAGTTGGTCAGCATCGCCGAAGCTTTGCATGAAAAGGAAATCTCCATCATTGCGGACGCCATCCTGCAGCATCGGCGCGCCTTGCGCCTGCTGTTGGTTTCGGGGCCCTCGTCATCAGGGAAGACATCATTTTCCCAAAGACTTTCGACTCAGTTGGAAGTAAACGGGCTGAAACCGATTGCGCTATCGTTGGACCATTATTTCGTGGACAGGGAACATACGCCTCGGGATGCAGACGGAAAGTACGACTTCGATAGCATGGAGGCGTTGGATTTGCCCTTGCTGAAGCAACAAATTGCGCAGCTGATCGCTGGCGAGCGCGTATCCGTTCCTCAATTCGATTTCATCACCGGCCAGCGGCTGGCCGAATACAAACCGATGCAGGTCGGTCCATCGGAGATCCTTATCATTGAAGGCATCCATGCGCTGAATCCGGAATTAGTCACCAAGATCAACCGCAATCTCATCTACAAAATCTACATCAGTGCCCTTGGAGGCCTCAATATCGACCTGATGAGCCGGGTACCGACTTCGGAAATCCGGCTGCTCAGGCGCTTGGTAAGGGACGACAAATATCGGGGCGTAACGCCGGAAAATACGATCCACCAATGGGACAGCGTGCGCCGCGGCGAATACCAGAACATCTTCAAATTCCAGGAAGAGGCCGACGTCATGTTCAATTCCAGCATGATTTACGAGATGAACGCCCTGCGTCCCTTCGCGGAAACGGCGTTGCAGAAGATTCCGGCCGACAGCCCTTATTACGATACGCGCGAACGGCTCCTGAATCTGCTGAGTTTCTTCGAACCGCTGGACGTCTCCAAAGTGCCGTTCAATTCCATTTTGAGGGAATTCATCGGCGGCAGCATTTATTACGATTGAGCCGAAAAAGGAAGGGCAGATGGAAATGAAAAGGGAGGAAATCATCACGTGGCTTCTGGAAGGCGATCCAGCCATCCAATATCAGACAAGACGCGATCTGTTGCATGAAGACCCGGCTGCGTTGGCTGACCTGAGGAACAGGATAGCAATGGAAGGATGGGGCCGCGCTTTTCTGGAACGGCAACAGCCTGATGGGCACTGGGGACGTTGGTTTTATCAGCCGAAATGGACAAGCAGCCATTACACCTTGCTGGATCTGCGGAACCTCTGCATGCCGGCGACCCGGGAAATAAAAAAGGCGCTGGATCTCATCCTTGCGACCGTCATCGCGACTGATGGCGGCGTCAATCCGGCAAAAGGCATCGAGCAGAGCGATGTCTGCGTCAATGGCATGTTCCTGAACTATGCCTGCTATTTCGGGACGGAAGAAGACAAGCTCAGGACGGTGGTGGATTTCGTCATCAGCCAACAGCTGGACGATGGCGGCTTCAATTGCCGGCTGAACCGTTCCGGTGCCCGGCACAGTTCGGTGCATTCCACGCTCAGTGTGCTTGAAG
>CAWFEB010000037.1:0-9378 GCA_963814755.1 uncultured Carnobacteriaceae bacterium | reverse complement strand
CTTATATTAAGCAGGAAAGCCACAGAGCGATGCCTTTCTATTTTACTGTTTTTCCCTTATAATAGATGGACGAAGCAAAAGTGAAAGAGGGAAAAGGATGAGCTATCAAGCACTATATCGGGTTTGGCGCCCGCAGCGGTTCGGAGACATCGCAGGTCAGGAAGCGGTCACGCAGACGCTGAAGAATGCCTTAATACAGGGGAAAACGAGCCATGCTTACCTTTTTACCGGGCCGCGCGGAACGGGTAAGACGAGTGCAGCCAAGATTTTTGCGAAAGCCATCAACTGTCATCATCGCGTCGACGGGGAGCCGTGCAACGAATGTGAAACATGCAAGGCCATCACCGAAGGACGCTTGAACGACGTCATCGAAATCGATGCCGCCAGCAACAACGGCGTGGAGGAAATCCGGGACATCCGCGACAAAGCGCGTTATGCGCCGACCCAAGCCGACTACAAAGTCTACATCATCGATGAGGTCCACATGCTCTCGACCGGTGCCTTCAATGCGCTCTTGAAAACGCTGGAGGAGCCGCCGGAAAATGTCATCTTCATTTTGGCGACGACGGAACCGCACAAGATTCCGTTGACGATCATTTCCAGGACGCAACGATTCGACTTCAAGAGGATTTCCTATCAGGACATCATCAACCGGATGGCCTATATCCTGCAGGAGGAGAAGATCGGCTATGATGATCAGGCGCTGCATGTCATCGCGCGCTCCGCGAACGGCGGGATGCGGGATGCGCTCAGTTTGCTCGATCAGATCATTTCCTATGGTTCGGATGCGGTCACTTTCGAAAATGCGGTGAAAGTTTCAGGCAGTCTGACGGAGGAAATGATGATTTCCTTCTCCAGCGCGTTGCTGCACGAAGAGACGGAATCGGCGCTGCAACTGCTGCAGGAAATTCTGAGTGCCGGCAAAGAGGCCGGTCGTTTCCTTGAGGAGATGATCCTGTTTGCGCGGGATGTGCTGGTCTACCAGCAAACAAAAGGCAAGGCCTTTGCGGACAATACGCAACAATACAGTGAAGCTTTCCAGACTTTCTCGCAAGAGGCACCTGCAACGTTCCTCTACGAGATGATTGAAGCCTTCAACGAGACCCAAGGGGAGATGCGCTTCTCGACGCAACCGGACATCTATCTGGAAGTGTTGGCGGTGAAGCTGTCCCAATCCAAGGCGCATGCACCGGCAGCAACCCCGAGCGCACAAGCGGCACCGAACGGAGAGATCCAGAAGCTGGCGCACGAATTGGAGCTCGTCAAAAAAGAACTTGCGAAGCTGCAGGAACTGATTGCTTCCGGGAATCTTGCAGTTTCCCAGGAGGGGGCCAAAGCGGCACCAGTCAAAAAAGAAACGGTCCGTTCATCGAACACGTCAGTCGGATTCAAACCCAACATGGGGCGGACTTACCAGATTTTGGGCGAGGCGACGAAGCAGGATCTTGCCCGCGTCCGGGATTTCTGGACGGATATCCTGGACGTGCTCTCGGTCACCCAGCGTGCCGTGCTCAAGCAGGCCAATCCGGTGGCGGCGAGTCCGACTAGCTTTATCCTGTCGTTCCAGTATGATATCCTTTGCCAAAAAGCGACGGAAGATGCTGAGCTGCAGGCGGCTGTGGATGCGGCAACGCAGCGGATGCTGCAGCGCCCCGGTGAATTGGTGTGCTTGACGGAAGAACAATGGACATCGGTGCGACGCAACTACATTCAGAACCGCAACGATAGCCCGGCTGCTGAATCCGGTGGTGAACCGAAAAAAGCCGCGCCAAAGCAAGCGGTGGCACCATCGGCTGCGTCTAAACAGCCGGCTCCGGCAACTGTCGATAAGGATAAACCTGTCGATCTGGATCTGCCGCCGGAACCACCGATGCCGGAAATGGAAGACGGCTATCGCGGCGACTATCACCCCGGGAATTTCGCCGATGATTTTTCGGTCGAGACCGATCCAATCGTGATAGAGGAACAAAAGGAACAGGAAGTCGTCGATCAGGCGCTGAGCCTTTTCGGGGACGAAGTCGTAACCGTCGTCGAGGACTGACGGAAACAAATAAGCAATGAAAAAATAAATACAATAAAATACACAAACAGAGAGGGAGTCATACAATGCGAGGCGGAATGGGAAATATGCAAGGCATGATGAAACAAATGCAAAAAATGCAGAAAGAAATGGAGCAGACACAAGCAGAACTCAATATAACGGAGTTTGTCGGTGCGGCTTCAAATGATTTGGTCAAAATCACGATGACCGGCAACAAGAAGGTGACAGATGTTGTCATCGCACCTGAAGCGGTCGATCCGGAAGATGTGGAAATGCTGCAGGATCTGATCCTGATGGCGACTAATGACGCATTAAGCAAGATCGATGAAGCAACGAAAGCGAAATTGGGCAAGTTTGCCAGTGCGATTCCGGGCTTCTAAGCCAGGCTACAGGCAATAAGCGAAATGAATGAGGGGAGCGAGGGTGAGACAAGTCGGGCAGTGTTGACTTTAGTCCCAGCCTCCTTTCTTTTGAGAGAAGAAAAGGGGATTTATCGAAATGCAATACCCAGAACCGATAGCGAAATTAATCGAAAGTTTCATGAAATTGCCGGGCATCGGGCAAAAAACGGCAGCCCGGTTGGCCTTTTTCTGTCTGGATATGGATGAGGAGGCTGTGTTGGCGTTTGCGGACGCGCTGATCCGTTCAAAAAGGGATTTACACCAGTGCGCCATCTGCGGTAATATTACCGAATCAGATCCATGCAACATCTGTGCGGACAATACCCGGGACAAGTCCATTATCCTGGTGGTCGAAAATCCCCGCGACATCATGTCGATGGAGAAAATCCGGGAATACCACGGTTTGTACCATGTGTTGAATGGCGTCCTTTCGCCGATGGAAGGGACCGGCCCGGAAGATCTGAATATTGCCAGTCTGATCAAACGCCTGCAGGATGAGACAGTCAAGGAAATCATCATCGCGACGAATGCGACAGCCGAAGGGGAAGCGACAGCAATGTATCTTTCGCGTCTGATCAAGCCGGCGGGCATCAAAGTGACGCGTCTGGCTTACGGGCTGGCGGTCGGCAGCGATATCGAATACGCGGATGAGATGACCCTCTTCCGTGCCATCGATGGGCGCCGGGAACTGTAACAAGGGTAGGAACAACGGGGGGAACGGAAAACAAAATGGCATTCCATTTGAACAGCGCAAGCAAGAAGCAGGGACACTTAAAGCAGAAATACGACGAAAAACTGGTCGACTTGATCAGCGATGTCCATCAACATTACACTACTTTGGCTCAACTGCAGCAGAATGCCTATGATTTGCCGGAAGATTTGCGTATCTTCGAGAAGATAGCGGAAGCGAAATATCTGTTCCTGCTGCGGGAAGCCAAAGAAAGACAGATCCAAGCGGACATTTCCGCACCGAAAAAAGCCAAGCAATTCCGTTGGCGCAAGCGCACGAACCGCGCGGAAGATATTTTCCATTCGGAATGACAAAGAACCAGACCGGCGGCGGTCTGGTTTTTTTGCGCCGAAATGTGATCGAAAACATGGATAATCAACAGATATCCATGTTTTCCGCTTGTCGGAACACCTAGCGCAGCATTTTTGTTGCAAAATAGTTAGGTACCTAATATAATGAAGGGGAATAGATAGGTACCTAACTATCTGGAGGAGGAAATTATTATGGAAGAACAAAATAAAGATGTCATCGGCAGCGCGATGAAGCTGATGCGCACGCTGCGGCGCAAGGAGAATCCCGCCAAGCACGAATCGCGCGGAGCGGGAAGGCTTTTGCGGGTATTGCAGGAAAACGACGGGATGAGTTCGCGGGAATTGGCTGACCGGATGGGGATCCGGCCGGCTTCCTTGACGGAGATGCTGAACCGGCTCGAGGCTGACGGGATCTTGACGCGTCAGCCAGACCCGGCCGATCAGCGCAGAAACAGGATTTTTATCCAGGAAAAGGGGTCTGTTTTATTGAAAAAAATGAAGGCAGTGCGCCAAACGGAAAGGGAGCACATCAATAAAAGCTTGACGCTGGATGAGCAGGAACAATTTGTTGCGCTCTGCGAAAAACTGACAAAATCCTTGGAGGACTTCAGAAACCAAGCGGGTGAGCAATGATGGGCGGCAACGGGTTCAAAGGGGGCCGCGGCGGTTTCCTGACGGAGGAGGAAAAACAGAACAGCCCTAAAATCACGGCGCCGTTACTGAAGCGGATGTTCAGTTATCTCGTGCCTTATTGGAAGCAACTCATCGTTTCCGTGCTGGCGATCATCACCTCATCGGTATTCGGCGTGTTTCCGACAATACTGACGGGCCGCATCATCGACGAAGGCCTGCTGCAGCAGGACCTGCCTGTGCTGATCCGTCTGATCGGCCTCTCGTTCGGGGTGTTGATCATCGCCAATCTGATCAGTGTCGTGGAGAGCTATGTCAATGTCTGGATGGCGGAAAACATCACCTATGATATGCGCAATAAGATGTACAGCCATCTGCAGCGGATGTCGCACCGGTTCTTCACGACCAGCAAGCAGGGCGACATCATCACCCGCATGACCAGCGATATCGGCGGCGTGCAGAGTGTGCTGACGGGTACTTGGACGAGCATCCTGCAGAATTTTGCGACGTTGACGGTTGCGCTCGTCACGATGTACACGAAAAGCCCTTTGCTGGCGACAATCGGCATCGTGGTGGTGCCGTTGTTCATCCTGCCGACGAAGCGCGTGGGCAAAAGGCGTTGGGAAATCACCTTGGCTTCGCGGAAGCACAATGACGACATCAACCAGATCCTGAATGAAACCCTCAGCGTCAGCGGGCAATTGCTTTCGAAGCTTTTCGTCACGGAAAACTACGAGTTCGACCGCTATCAGGAAGCCAACAAACAGATGATCCGCTTGAACATCAAGGAAAGCATGGCGGGCAAATGGTTCCGGGTCGTGATCAACGTCTTCACGAACATCGGCCCGATGCTGATCTATCTGGTCGGCGGGATTCTCATCATCGAATACGGCAACACGGATCTGACGATCGGGGACATCACCGTCATGGTGGCGCTCCTGGGCAGGATGTACGGGCCGGTCAATTCCTTGCTGAATATCCAGGTCGATATGATCCGTTCGATGGCGCTTTTCGATCGCATCTTCGAGTATTTCGATCTGCCTGTGGAAATCGACAACGATCCGGAGGCGCTCAAGCCTGAGTCGTTTACAGGCGAGTTGGTTTTTGAAGAGGTTTCCTTCCACTATGATCCGGAACAGCCAATCTTGAATAATGTCAGCTTCGAACTGAAGCCGGGATCGTCCGTCGCCATCGTCGGGCCTTCGGGAGCGGGCAAGTCCACCATCATCAACCTGATTCCGCGCCTCTATGATGTGACAGGCGGAAGGATCCTGTTGGACGGCGTCGACATCCGCAAACTCGATTTGGCCTATCTGCGCCAGCACATCGGAGTGGTGACGCAGGACACGTACTTGTTCAACGGCACGATCAGAGAGAATCTGCTCTACGCCAAGCCGGATGCCACGCAGGCCGAAATCGAGAAAGCTTGCAGTGAAGCCAATATCCACGCATTCATCAGCGGGCTGCCGAAAGGCTACGACACCGTAGTGGGTAACCGCGGCATGAAGCTTTCCGGCGGCGAAAAACAGCGGCTTTCGATTGCGCGGATCATCCTCCGGAAACCGGGGCTGATCATCTTCGACGAAGCCACTTCCTCGTTGGATTCCATCTCCGAGCATGCCATCCAGGAAGCGATAGAACCGATTCTTGCCAAGAGCACGAGCCTGATCATTGCGCACCGGCTTTCGACGATCCTGTCGGCTGATGAAATCTTGGTGCTGGAGAAAGGCAAAATCGTTGAACGAGGGGATCACGAGACACTCGTCAAAAAAGGCGGCATCTACACGACGCTGTACGAAACGCAGATGAAGCAAACATAGCAGTATGAAGAGGGGCGGCCATGTGCAATCGAGGTTGTCCTTTTCGGGTTCTGTTTTCGGAAAAAGCCGACAACGGCAATTAATTGTTGCAAAATTGACAAAGCTATATCGGTTTCATCTGTATAAAAAAACTTTCATTTAGCGTATAATGGAAGTATTAGAATCGTAGGAGTGTGCAAAGTGAGAGGGATTTTCATCACAATCGAAGGGCCGGATGGCTCAGGGAAGACAACCGCGTTGCAGCAAGTAGTGCCGCGTCTGCAACAAGAGATGAACCGTAAAGTAGTAGCGACGAGAGAACCGGGTGGAAGCCCGATCGCGGAAAAGATCCGCTCGTTGATACTGGATCCTTCGCATACGGACATGGATTCTAGGACAGAAGCTTTATTGTATGCGGCAAGCCGCCGCCAGCATCTGATCGAAAAGGTGTTGCCCGTTTTGGAAAGTGGAGACGTCATTTTTTGTGATCGTTTTGTCGATAGTTCAATCGCTTATCAAGGCTACGCAAGAGGCATCGGTGAAGAGGGTATCCGTGAAATCAACCAATTCGCAACAGAAGGTCTCGAGCCGGATGTGACGTTGTACATCGATGTCCCGGCGGAAGTAGGCATTCAAAGAATCCATGCGAATCTGGACGAACGGGAATATAACCGTTTGGACCAGGAAAAGCTCGATTTCCATGAAAAAGTCCGAGCTGGCTATCAGCAATTGGCGAAGGCTAATCCGGAACGGATAGTGGTCGTCGATGGGACGATGAGCCGTGAAGCTGTAGCGGAAGCTTGCTATCACATCATCAAAAACAGATATCCAAGCTATTTTTAGTGCAAGATCATTTGCCAAGCATCACTGATCAGCCTTTTCAACATACAGAAAGTGGGGATTTGTTATGAAATTAATTATGGCTATAATTCAAGATAAAGACAGTGCTATCCTGTCCGATGAGTTGGTGGAAGCGAACGTCCGCGCTACGAAATTGCCTTCTACAGGCGGTTTTCTGCGCGCCGGCAATACCACCTTCATGATCGGTGTGGAAGACGAACGGGTTGATGAAGTATTGCAGATCATCAAAACCAACTGCGAAGCGCGCGAGCAATTTGTAGCGACACCAGTAAGCATGGATGTGCCGTTGGACAACGCAATCGCCTATCCGATGGAAGTGCATGTAGGCGGAGCGACCGTGTTTGTTTTACCGGTAGATAGTTTTCACAGATTCTGATGACGAAGGAAAGGATGGATGGTGTGACACAGCTTTTGATGAGGCAACAACCGGAACTGCTCGAAAGGTTCCAACGGACGATTCAGGAAAAACGGCTGGTCCATGCCTACTTGTTTGAAGGGGCACGTGGAACCGGCAAAGAAGAATTGGCGCGTTGGATAGCCCAGACGCTCTTTTGCGAGGAGTTGCAGGATGGTCAGCCTTGCGGACACTGCAATCATTGCCTTCGGATTGCTGCAGGTGAATTTCCCGATGTGGCGGAAATCAGTCCGGATGGCAACACCATCAAAGTCAACCAAGTCCGTGAACTGAAGGCGGAGCTTTCCAAAAGCGGGATGGAAGGCAGCCGCAAGGTCTATCTGATTTATGACGCCGAAAAAATGACGGTCAGTGCTTCGAACAGTCTGCTTACGTTCTTGGAGGAGCCGCAGAATGACACGTACCTGATTCTGATGACCACGGCCAAGGAGAATATCCTGCCGACCATCCGCTCGCGGTGCCAAATCGTCCATTTCCAGGTCGTCAATAAGCAGGCGTTAGGGGAAACCTTGGAGGCGCAGGGGATTCAGCATGAAAATGCGGCGTTGTTGGCGGCCATCACCAATAACCAAGAAGCAGCCTTGTTGCTGAACCAAGAGGAAAGCTTCCACGAATCCAAGAAGCGGACGTGGGCTTGGTTCCAACTGATGACCGATAAAAATCCCCAAGCATTTGTGTTTGTGCAGACCGACTTGATGGACGGTCTGAAGGACAAAAATGATGGGCACTTCTTTTTGGACTTGCTATTATTCTATTACCGTGATTTACTGTATACCAAGTACAGCAATAAGCAAGCTATCGTCAACAAAAATCACGGAAAAGAGTACGAGCGCATTGCAGAAAAACTGCATCCTCAGGAAATCACCCGGCATATGGAAAATATCCTCAATGGAAAGAAACATCTGGAAGCAAATGTTCAGCTCCAAGGGGTACTGGAAGAGATCGCGCTCGGGAATAGCCTATAGATAAAGCTTCTGGAGGAGAAAGAAAATGAAAAACGTAATTGGTGTTCGTTTTATGCCTGTCGGGCCCATCTCTTATTATGAAGCAGGCCAGACAAAGTACAGAATGGACGAAAAATTGATCATAAATAATGGGAATGCTGTCGATATTGGCCAAGTCGTCATTGTCGATAAAAAAAGCAATGAAGAAGGCGGCATCCTTTCGCATAAAAACATCATCCGCGTTGCGACCGAAAAGGATCTCGAGCAGGATGAAAAGAATCGCGCAGAGGCGAAAGAAGCCTTTGCCGTGTGCAAGACGAAAATGAAGCAGCTGAAATTGGAGATGAAGCTGATCAAAGCGGAATACACCTTTCGATCGCAGTCGTTTGACTTTCCATTTCAGTTCGGAAGGCCGGATCGATTTTCGGGAATTGGTCCGCGAGTTGGCGGCTGTTTTCCGCACGAGGATCGAATTGCATCAGATCGGCGTCCGCGATGAGGCCAAGATTCTTGGAGGAATCGGACCTTGCGGAAGAACGCTCTGCTGCTCGACCTTCTTGGGTGACTTTGTGCCGGTTTCGATCAAGATGGCGAAGGATCAAGGTTTGTCCTTGAATCCTACCAAAATATCCGGTTTGTGCGGCCGTTTGATGTGCTGCCTGAATTATGAGAACGATACGTATGTTTCCCTCAGAAAGGCGATGCCTGATTATGGGCAGGAAGTGATGACGCCCGAGGGCAAGGGGAAAGTTGTGGAATTGAATGTGCTCAGTCAAGTCGTCAAAGTGCGTCTGTTCGAGCACAACAAGACGGTTGAGTTTGCCAGTTCAGAGTTATAGGATTTAAGGATCTGCACGATAAGATTGAAAAATAAGTATGGAAAATGCGAGTGGATAAAATGGATAAACGTGCCTTGTATGACCAATTCCATCGGGTGGAAAGCCGTATTTCATCGATGGGAGCAGATGTTAAAGAGATTCAAGAGAAGATGGATGACCTGATAGAAGAGAACGCAAATCTTCAAATCGAGAACCAGCATCTGCGTGATCGGATCGATTTCCTTACGAAGGAAAAAGAAGATGCGCAGAAGCAAGAGCCAGAAATGTCGAAGTCCCGTCTGAATTTACAGAAGCTGTACGAAGATGGTTTTCATGTCTGCAATGTTTATTATGGTTCCCGCCGTCTTAATGATGAGCCCTGTGTTTTCTGTATCGATGTCATCTACGGCGAAAGAGATCGGAAAAAC
>CAWFEB010000036.1:0-21981 GCA_963814755.1 uncultured Carnobacteriaceae bacterium | reverse complement strand
TCCCAAAAAAGATGACATATATATGAATAGCACGTACCCTAATCCTATCAGAGAAATCGGGAAAGCACTCCTTATCATTAATGAACATGCTGAAGAATGGAAAGTTCGTAGTGATCAGATCGTTCTCTCTGGTTATTCTGCCGGGGCGCATAATTGTGCCCTCTACTGCGTAAATTGGAATAAACCAGTCATAACGGACTATTTTAATAGTCCTCAAGAGGGACTTAAACCAGCAGCCGCAATTCTAGGTTACGGTGTTTATGATTTTGAATTACAGAAAGATTTTAAGACTGAAAGTGCTGATGAATGGCAAGTAAAGTTGAATGATGCCTTCAACTTTGCGTATTTTGGAAAAACAAAGGTGACTGATGATTTAATATTATCCAGCAGCCCAGCTCAATTAGTAGACAAAGATACACCACCAATGTTTCTTTGGGCCACACGTGAAGATAATGTTGTCAGCGTTACTCAAACGACAGGAATGGCTCACGCTCTTGCGATGAAGGGGATTCCTTTTGAGACACATATATATGAAAAAGGACATCATGGTCTCTCGCTATCCACACAGGCTACCGCTAAATCTAAGGAAGATATTATTCATGAAGTAGATAATTGGATTGGACTTGCAGAAACTTGGTTGAATAATCGATTCCCTTTAGATTTGGTAGAGAAAACACCTATATTTAATTTTGAACAGCTGCTTGAATAAATTGGAGGATTTTTATGTTTAACTTAAACACATTGAAGAGCTTATTGAAATGTTGACGGATGGCCCATCTGTGATAATGAAGCCATAAGAAAAAAGAAACTATACAGAAATGAAGTGATCACCATCATAGCAATTACAGAAGAACAAAAGAACCACATTTCCCAATTGATCCAATCAATGACCATTGATGAGAAAATCGGCCAGATGAATCAGGCCGCTGTATCTATAGTCGGAGGTTTTGAAGTACCTTTTGAAGAATTGATTGAAATGCTTACGGATGGCCGGATCAGCCATGCCGAATTTGAGAAAATCATGTCGACAGCGGAGCAGGACTATCACGAAGATGAAATCCGAGCGGGAAAAATCGGTTCCTTGATGTTGCAGGATGCAAAAAAGGCGAATGAGCTGCAGAAAATCGCAGTCGAAGAAAGCAGATTAGGGATTCCCTTGATTATCGGTTTGGATGTGATTCATGGATTCCGCACCGTGTTTCCGATCGCGTTGGCCGAAGCTTGCTCCTTTGAAGACGAGCTGTTCGTTAGAACCGCAAGAATGGCGGCAAAAGAATCCCGCAAGCAAGGGGTGAACTGGCATTTTGCGCCGATGATTGATGTATCGAGGGACGCTAGATGGGGCAGAGTTTCCGAAGGCCCGGGAGAAGACCCGTATTTAGTTTCCCAATTTGCAAAAGCAAAAATCCAAGGACTGCAGGGAGATCAGAGCAGCACAGAGAATTATGTCGCCGCCTGCCTGAAACATTTCGTTGCTTACGGCGCAGCGGAAGGGGGCAAGGACTACAACACGACTTCCATGGCGGATTCCTTGCTGCATAATGTGTATCTGGCGCCTTTTAAAGCCGCAATTGAAGAAGGTGCTGCCACGGTTATGGCTGCCTTCAATGATTTGAACGGCGTCCCCTGTACAGTGAACCAAGACATGCTGCGAGCGGTGCTGAAAGAGGATTATGGTTTCGAAGGTTTTGTCGTCAGTGATGCGAATGGCATCAGGGAATGTGTCACTCACGGAATTGCTGAAGATGAAAAAGCTGCAGCAAGGCAGGCAGCTACAGCTGGCTTGGACATGGATATGGGGACAGGCTTGTACAGTGCGCATCTGAAAACGCTGATTGAGGAAAATCTAGTGGACGAAAGTCTCCTTGATGAGGCTGTAAGCCGCATTCTTACGATCAAAATGTGGTTGGGCTTATTCGCTGAGCCTTATGTGGAAATCGAGGAAGAGGCTGAAGTTCCCCAGAACAATACCCAGTTGGCTTTGGAAGCAGCCGAGAAATCCATTGTTTTGTTGAAGAACGAGAATAATCTTTTGCCTTTGGACAGAACTGCTAAAATCAGTGTCATCGGCGAGCTCGCTGATATGGCGACTGAAGTTGTCGGTGCCTGGTCGATAAGTTGGAAAGCGGAAGATTGTGTATCGGTGCTGTCCGGCCTGTCGGCACAAGGGGAGCGGGTCAAATACTTTGCCACAGGTGGTCTGACGTCTCCGTTGGATGAAAATAAGTTGAAAGAAGCCCTCGCATACGGTGATGTTATCGTCGCTGTGGTGGGGGAAACAGTGTCGATGTCCGGAGAAGCAGCTTCACGTGCGACGATTACTTTGCCAGGCTCTCAGAAACGGATGCTTGAGAAGGTCAAAGAAGCAGGAAAGACTGTCGTTGCCGTTTTGATGAATGGCCGTCCACTGGCCTTGGAATGGGAGCACCAAAATGTTGATGCTATCCTGGAAACGTGGCACTTGGGGGTTCAGATGGGGACTGCTGTCGCGAATGTCATTTTTGGCTCCGCCAATCCCAGCGGCAAATTATCAGTATCGTTCCCAAGAGTGACTGGACAATGCCCAATCTATTACAATCACCCGAATACAGGAAGGCCCGGCGGAAAGAGTAAGTTTACGTCGAAATACATGGATATAGAAAACGGACCGTTGTATCCATTCGGATTCGGTCTATCTTACACCGAATATACATACAGCAACCTTATTTTGGAAAGGTTCACTGACAGCATCCGTGTGTCCGCTGATATCCAAAATACAGGAAAGAGACCAGGAACAGAGATTGTTCAATTATATGTCCGCGATATCGTTGGCTCAATTGTTCGTCCTGTGCTTGAAATGAAAGATTACCAAAAAGTAACGCTGCTTCCAGGAGAAGTGCGGACGGTCAGCTTTGACCTTCCGAAGCAGAAACTGGGATTCTATGACAATAAAGGTGACTTCAAATTTGAAGACGGGGAATTTTTGATTTGTTTGGGCAAAAACTCTCAGGAATACTTAGAAGAGAAAATCACCCTGACATTTGATTGATCCGCTGGCGATACTTCGGACAATAATAGGGCATATCAAAATGAGGCAGCTCCTTCTTTGTGGTTTGCTGGTAGGATTGTCCGGTCTTGGGTTCGAGTTTTTGATTGTGAACGAGATTACCCGCCAAAATGGTTTTGACGGGTAATCTCGTGTTGTCCATGGACGTTTTTCCCCGCCAAGGTGGTTTTGGCGGGTTTTTTGACTGTGATTTGAGTTGATTTTCCCCGCCTAACCGCTTTTGGCGGGTTATTTCTGAGCACAAATCCATTTCTCAAATAGAAGGAGCTGTATCAAAACCAGGAAGTACTATTCTGGTTTTGATACAGCCCTATTGTCTATGATGCTGGATTTGCCGAGGGGATACCCATCAATATTTTACCTTTCTGAACTGCTCTGGAGAATACCCGACATGCTTTTTGAAAACTTTACAGAAATAACTCGAGTCCTGGAACCCGCAAGAGTCTGCAATCTGGTGGATTTTCTTTTCTGGGAACTGCAACAATTCCACTCTGGCGTGGATAATTCTTACATTCGTCAGAAAGTGATTGATTGTTTGGTTCATATTTTTTTTGAAAACCCCACAAATATGTTCCTTTGTCATTCCGCAGGATGAAGCGATATCATCAAGGTTGATAGGCTGGTGATAATTCTCTTCGATAAACGAAATGATACTGTTAACTGTTCTGTTTGTTCCAAATTGATTTTCTCCAATAATCAACCTTACTGCATTGGCCAAATTTAATAGAAGTTTATAACAATAGGTCGAAAGTTCAATTTTAAAATTCGCACTAGTCTTATAAGTGTTTATCATTTCAAGAACAGAGGTTGAAAAAATCTGCGTATCAGATAAGTGGTAAGCGCCTGATTGTGTCATGTCCAGACTTGTTAAGAGTTCAAGACAAATATCTCCATTGAATCCTACAAAATCAAGCAGCCATTCATCGGATAGTGCATGGTACTCGTGAGCAGTGTTTGGATAAATCAGGAATCCTTGACCCTCATTGATGATCATTTTTTTCTCATCAATGATTACTTCTCCTTGGCCTTTTTCACAAAAAAACCATTGGAAATGGGAGACGCCTTCTATCCGGTTAATGGATTCTTGATTATGTTTAAATCCTAGGGTCAATACCATCATCGGAATGTTCGTGGAACGATAATCCAGATTATTTATGGTGATTATCATGTGTTTTCCCCCTCATCTTAATATTTTACTATGATTATAAATATATTAAGATGGACGCTGATTGTCAATAGACACTATACTTAGCGTAGATAGAAAAGGAGGAATATCAATGACAAAAATACCTGAAATCAGAAACGAAAAGGGATTTCCAACACTTTACGTAAAGGGAGAACCATTTTTTTCATTAGCCGGTGAACTTCATAATTCGAGTACCAGCGATCTAAAATACATGGAGGAAAACGTGTGGCCGAATTTGAAACCGCTTAATATGAATTCTGTAATTGCGCCAATCTATTGGGAGTTGATAGAACCTGTAGAAGGGGAATTTGATTTTACTTTGTTGGATGGACTGATCAACCAAGCTAGAGAGCAAAAGATGCATCTCATCTTGATCTGGTTTGGGCTTTGGAAAAATGCTGAGAGCATGTATACGCCCAAGTGGATGAAGCAGGACTCCAGCAAATACAGCAGAGTGCAAACTGCTAAAGGAGAAAAGCTGCATTCCATTTCGCCTTTATGCGAACTGGCTGTCGAGAAAGATGCCTACGCTTTTTCCAAAGTGATGAAGCATATTAAGGAGACAGACCAAGAACATTCAACTGTTATCATGGTTCAGGTCGAAAATGAAATCGGTTTATTAGGGACGGACAGAGACTATAGTCCCCTAGCAAATGACCTCATCAGCAAAGAGATCCCCAAAGATTTAGCGGATAAGCTAAACTTAGTTGGCACATGGGACGAGGCTTTCGGAAAAGATGCTAATGAGAGCTTTATGGCCTATCACTACGCAAGAGCGGTTGAAAAAATTACCTCAGCCGGAAAATACGAATATCCAATTCCATATTTCACAAACGCTTGGCTAAAACAGTATCCATGGTATCCTGGTTCGTATCCTAGCGGGGGCCCTGTAAAAGAAGTTCATAAAATTTGGAAAGCCATTGCACCCTCTTTATTTACTTTGGCCCCAGACATCTACGTTCCCTACGTGCCACAAGTATTGGATGAGTATGCGTATGAAGGAAATCCGCTGTTGGTTCCGGAAGTCAGAAAAGATGCAGTCACTTCTTCCTACTGTTTGTATGCGTTTACGAAGCATAATGCGATTGGTTATTCTCCATTTGGGATTGAAGAATTGGTGCTCCCTCCAGAAAGTATCAATAAGCCTCCAATGGATGTGATGCTGGCTCTCAATATAGATCCATCCGCTTTTGATATCGAAGGCAGTAAGAACTATTTGGCCAAAACATATTCAATAATCGAAAATATAAAACCACTCTTGATGGAGTATCGAGGAACGGGTAGAGTGCATAGTTATGTTAAAAAGCACGAAACCGATTTTGGGGCTTTCATCAGCCTGACTAATTATGATCTAGTTGTTTCTTATGCACCAAGAATGGACAAGAAGCCTGTTGCTTCAGGGGCGATTTTTGAACTTGAAGAAAATAAATTCTTACTTGTAGGAATGATGAGCAAGCTTAGCTTCCGGGCTAAGCCAGGTGAAAATTATAAAGTAGAAGTCATCAAATTTGAAGAAGGCGATTTAAAAGATGGGAAATTTATAGCCGGTAGAGTTCTGAACGGTGATGAAAAAATGTCGGTTAGTTTTGATGCAATGCCAAGTTGCTACCTCATTGAATTGTTTAAATATTAAGGTAGCATTCGAATTGAACTAGAATTGATTATGCGTCAGTCCTTTTTAGTGGTCTTGGATGAGTATTCTGACAAACCATTATAAAGGACTTTTTGATATTGTTCTAAAATCCAGTTTGTTATTTTAAGTGCAGCACTGTTTTTATGCTGTATTCTCTTGTGAGGAGCTGCCTGAATAGCATATAGTAATACCTGAAAGAGGTGATTGGATGAAACTCATCAATCCATGGGAAAACATCAAGATCAAAAAAATCGGAAACAAGGAAGTCATCCAAAATTTTGATGATGATATCCATCTGCTGTATGTGTTGGTCGGGGAACTGTCGGTAGAATCCGAAGGCAGTTATTTGACTTTGCAAAAGGACGATTTTTTCATTCTGCATAAATCCAAATCGTATACATGCCATACCGGCGACTCAAAAGTTTTTCAGTTGTCGCTGCAGTATTTTTATTCCGAAGAGGATGAGTCCGACCCGTACAGCTACTATTTTACCGGCGATTCAGTCAAAAATACCCACAGCTCGGATATGCAGGTAACCTATCTGTTGAACCAATTGGTGGAACTGTACATTTTTAAGGAACAGAAACGGATATCGGAAATCTTTGAGGTGTACTTCAACCTCATCAATACGTTGGAAAAGAAGTATTTTGTGAAAGTGCAACTTGAGTCGGACAGGAGCATCAAGCAAAAAGTCGAGGAAGTCAAATTTTACATCGATAATAACTTTGATAAAGAGATCCGCTTATCCGATTTGGCGGGGAAATTGTTCGTGTCGGAACAATACCTTTCCAAACTGTTCTCGAACGAAATCGGCTTGTCACTGAGCGAGTATCTGATCAGAAAGCGCTCTGGAAAAAGTGCGGAAAGATTTGTTCGAAACAGAAAAATCCGTGACCAACATTGCATTCTCAGCCGGATTTTCCAACATCAATTCCTTCAACCGGTTGTTCAAAAAATATCAAGGGCTGACTCCCAGCGAGTACCGCAGAGAATCAAAAAAAGGCATCGAAATCCAATCTTCACCTTTTGCGATACCGAATGAAGAATTGACGGATCTGCAGAAGTACTTTGTGGAAGAGGAGGAAGGCAATAGTGCCGACAAGCTGAAAATCGATGTTTCAGAGTCGGAAGATTTCGATTACGACAAATATCTGATCAATCTCGGTTACGCCGGTGACCTGCTCCACACGTCGTTCGCCCAACAAATCCGATATACGCAAGAGCAGAATGCTTTTCGCTACGGCCGGATTTGGGGCTTGTTCAACAATGTTTTGTTTGAACAAGTTGGCGATGAATTCGACTTCACAAAAGTTGATGAAATTTTGCAGACGGTTCTCGATGCCGGGATGATTCCGTTTTTGGAACTCGGATTCAAAGGCAAACTGATACATGAAACCCACACAAAAATCATTAAGAAAGAACCGTTTGAGCTGAAGACCAACAGAATGGACGGGATTTTGCTCAGGTTCACAACCTTTCTCAACCATTGCATCGATAAGTACGGCGATGAGGAAGTCTCAAAATGGATCATCGAAATATGGAAACCGAACGCATTGGTCCTTAAGAACACGGATCAGGAACAGCTATCCCTGATCGAGATGGGTGACGGACAGGTGGATATTTCGCAGTATCCGCACTATATCCGTTACTTCAGTAAAATCAGCGAATCGATCAAGCGTATCGTACCGGGAATGCAAGTAGGCGGCTGCGGATTGAGTTTGGACATCGAGCGGGGAGACATGCGGAATTTTCTGCGCAAATGGAAACAGGAAAAAGTCAAACCGGACTTCATCAGCATCGGCATCTATCCGATCGATGAAATCAAACATGGCTATGTTGTAGAGAAGCGTGCGAATCCGATTTCCCATGATGAAGATTATATGCTGAATAAAATCAAGGAAATCCGCACCTTACTGGATGAATTGGATTTGGGTACGAAGTTGTACGTGACGGAGTTCAACGTGACCATCCTGAACAGGGAAATCGTCAATGATACGGCCTTCAAAGGCGCCTATATCCTGAAGAATATCCTTTCGATCCTTTCCTATTGCGATCTGATCGGGTATTGGCAATTGTCGGATTTGACGGTGACCAGTTTCGATACAGCCAAAAAAGAAATCTTTGGCGGAGCCGGTATCCTATCCAAAAACGGAGTCCCCAAAATCGGTTACTATGCTTTCAAATTTCTGAAGAAATTGGGTCCGAAAAGAATCTTCGCTTCCGAAAATCTGATCGTGACCAGAAAAGAAAAGCAATATCAGTTGCTGTGCTACCACTACAGCCATTTGAATGCGACCTATTACTACGACACCATCGGAGGATTCCACAAAAACAATGCCTACGCCATTTTTGACAATGAACAGCCGATCGATTGGACAATTGAACTGAATGGCTTTGAAGCAGCCGGTAAATACCGGATCACCAAGTACAGCATCGGGAAGAACAACGGCAATTTTTTGGAAGAAGTCAATGCGATCAGCCAAATCGATCATTTTGATAAAGAAATGATCCAATACCTGAAGCAAAAATGCGTTCCGAAGATCGAAATACTGACACAAATCATCAGCGATG
Organism: uncultured Carnobacteriaceae bacterium; assembly: GCA_963814755.1. Classification (GTDB taxonomy): domain Bacteria; phylum Bacillota; class Bacilli; order Lactobacillales; family Aerococcaceae; genus Trichococcus. The sequence goes on along the minus strand of CAWFEB010000036.1, from coordinate 13,545 downwards.
ATAAATTAGTACTGGAAATCCATCTGTCCCCGTATGATATTTGCTTGTTTGACATCCAAAAAGTATCAGATTAGTTAAGAATGTGCCACACAAATTTACACAACAATAAAAGGTAGCGTTTTCTCGTCATGGAAGTACCATGAATTTAAACGCTATCAAAGTAGAGGAAACTTCCGTCCCGGTATAAACTATGTATGTAATCGATTACAAGCGGTCTTATAATTTACAATCAGGAGGAAGACAAATGGAAAAACAGGTGGATATGAATTTTGAGGTAGCTAGTCAAAAAGTGAAAATTCAAGAAAAAACAAGTAAAAAGATAGCTGTTTTTTACAGCTTCGGTGAAGTTGGAAGTCAATTGAGTTGGTATATGATCAATACCTATCTGATGATTTTTTACACTGATATTATTGGGCTTTCTGCTGCTGCGATTTCAATGATCATGCTTGTTGCTCGTATCTGGGATGCTGCGAACGATCCGATGATGGGCATCATAGCTGATAGAACACATACTAGATGGGGTAAATTCAGGCCATATCTCATTTTTGCTCCACCATTCCTAGCTATATTTAATATTCTTACGTTTACTGTATTCCCTGTAGAAGGTGTAACGAAAGTAATTCTTTGCTTAGTTTTATATATTGGAGCAGGAATGTCTTATACTGCACTTTCGGTTGGGTATGCCAGTTTAGTGAACCGAATTGCAAAAGACTCACAAGTTCGAATGAATTATACGTCAGCAAGAGCAGTTGGTGGCAGTGTCATTCAGATGATTTTGTCCATGGCAGTAATGCCAGCCATCTTATTTTTCAGTAACAGTGATGTTGCTAATTCTCGAGGCTACTTTTGGGTCACTGTTATTTGTTCCCTGATTATGATTCCAGCTTTTTGGCTAACAGCATATCATTGTAAGGAAACAGCAAGAACGGATTCAAGGAAGAGAGAGAAACAAAAAATTTCTGTTACGACATCTTTGAAAGCGCTATTTAAAAACAAAATGCTGTTGATCACAGTTTGGAGTGTTTTCTTGGGGGCAATGGCCGTTATTGGAAGAATGACCTTACTTGCATACTATGTAATTTATGTAGTCGGATCTTTTACAATGATTGCACCAATTTTTACAAGTATGACTGTTTTTCAATTGATAGGTAGTATGTTGTTGCCAGTGGCTACAAAGAAATTTGGTAAGAGAAATTGGTTGCTGATACTAAGTGTGATCAGTATTATATCTATATTCGTTCTTTTTCTTTTCCCGTCCGGTAACACCGCCTTCTTGCTGACGACTGCTGCATTTATTGGACTTGCGAACTCAGCTGGCAGTGTTTCCACAGGAATGTTATCTGATTGTGTGGAATATGGAGATTGGAAATATAGAGTGCGAGATGAAGGATTGACATTCTCGTTCTTAGGATTTGGTGTAAAACTTGCATCAGCGATAGCCGGAGCCGGGGGAGTGCTGATGCTTTCAGCAACCGGTTATGTACCAGGAGCAGTACAGTCACAAGCCTCTATCACAGGAATAAATGTGGTAGTAAACTTAGTCCCTGCGATTTTAATGGTACTCAGCATTCTTCCCTTGTATTGGTACAAACTTGATAAAAAACAAATGGATCAAATCGCAGTCGAATTGGAAATCCGAGAACTAGAAGAAGATTAATGAATTGAGGCAAGGCATTTTGTAAGGAAATCTGTTTCAGAAACATGAACCATGAGAACCAATACCAAGAAATGAGTGGGAAATATGATTGAAAATCCTATACTTCCGGGATGTTATCCGGATCCATCAATAGTGCGTGTGAAAGATGATTTTTATTTAATTTCATCCAGCTTCAGTTTTTTCCCAGGAATTCCTATTTTTCACAGTAAAAATCTCGTCAACTGGGAACAAATCGGCAATGTTCTGGATCGTAAAAGTCAACTTCCTTTGACCTATGAAATGATTTCCGGGGGGATTTTTGCACCCACTATCCGTTACCACGATGGGATGTTCTACGTCATTACCACCAACGTAACGATGCAAGGGAATAACTTCATCGTTACGGCTAAGGACCCAAAAGGGCCTTGGTCTGAAATTAATGTGATCCATGGGGCTGACGGAATAGACCCCTCATTATTTTTTGATGATGACGGCAAGGCATATTATACGGGTACTACAGGTTTCGGAGAAGAACCCAGAATTTGGTGCAGCGAAATTGATGTAGAAACCATGAAACTTGTTGGGGAAAGAAAAGTGTTATGGAGCGGTGCTTTGAAGAATGCCGCTTCTCCCGAAGGCCCCCACCTGTATAAAAAAGACGGTTGGTATTATCTTATGATCTCTGAAGGAGGAACAGAACACTTTCATGCAATCACAATCAGCAGGAGCAAGGAAGTCATGGGGGAATATGAGGGGTACAAAGGCAATCCTATCTTAACCCACAGACACCTTGGCAAAAACTATCCGATATGCAATGTTGGGCACGGTGATCTTGTGGAATTAGCAGATGGATCTTGGTATATGGTCATGCTGGGCTCAAGACTGATGGGTGGTTACCATAAAATATTGGGCCGGGAAACGTTTATTGCTCCAGTCATATGGGAAGATGGCTGGCCGATTGTGAGCTACGGAACCGGTAAGGTCGAATTTACCTATCCGAACCCCACCGATCTCCCTGTCGGACCAAAAAGGACTGAGGAATTCTTTGATGACTTCAATGATGAAAAAATCGGATTCCAATGGAATTATCTGGGAACACCATACGAAGATTTTGCTGACGTCAAAGATGGGCACTTAAGATTGAAACTTTTACAAAAGCAAGTCACGCCTTGGGAGCTTCAGGGCCTCAGCGCTGATATGATGGAACGATATCAAGAGAGCGGCAAGACAAAAGAATGTGTCAGTTTCATCGGAAAAAGACAACAGCATTTGAAGTTTGAAGCAATCACTAAAATGATATTCAAACCCGAACAGGAAGAAACAGCGGGATTGGTTGTGCTACAAAACAATGCCCATCAGCTGCGACTGGAAGTTTTTCAAAATAATGCCGGGAATACTTGCGTTAGCTGCATCACTGCTGATTCCTATGTTGAGAACAAGAAGCTCTATTACAGAGAAAGCAGCCACAATACGATCGAAATTAACAATTCCCTAGACAATGTATTGTTCTTGAAAATAGCGTCTGATGAAACGAAATACAGCTTCTATGCGGGAGCTGATGAAAAAAACATGGCGACAGTTTCAGAAAATATCGATGGTAGTTTCTTGGGGTCGGAGACGGCAGGTGGATTCGTTGGAGCGTATATTGGTATGTTTGGCAGCGGGGTGAGCGAGCCGAAGAATAAGCAAGTCTTATTCGATTGGTTTTCCTATAATCCTATCCACTAGTAATTAGTCAAAGAAAAGAAGGCAAGCGGATATTTACCTGTAAGATTTCATTGCAATTGCAGTGGGATCTTTTTTTTTACACTTTAAATTAAAAATGTGTGATTCATATTTAATCGGAGGCTAACTTGGTTTATTTTGTGATAAAAATGTGTGATTTAGTTTTATTCATAAAGTTGAGAGCAAAAGCGCAATTCATAATAGAATAATCTTGTAAGCGATAACCAAAAGGAGGAAATAACATGAATAAATTAAAATTCGGAATCATCGGCTGCGGAGGAATCGCCAACGGGAAGCATTTCCCAGCATTGGCTAAATTATCGGATAAAGTGGAAATCGTGGCTTTCTGTGACACGGTCATCGAACGGGCTGAAAAAGCGGCCAAGGAATATGGTACAGCGGATGCTTTAGTGACGGAAGACTACAAAGCGCTTTTGGCTAGGGAAGACATTGATGTCATCCATGTGTTGACACCGAATATTTCCCACTCATACATCACGGTTGATGCCTTGGAGGCAGGGAAACATGTCATGTGCGAAAAACCGATGGCGATCAACTATGCAGAGGCAAAAGAAATGCTGGATGCTGCTCAACGCACCGGCAAAAAATTGACGATCGGCTACCAGAACCGTTTCCGTGCCGATTCCTTAGCTACTTACGATGCTTGCAGCAAAGGCGAATTGGGCGATATCTACTTCGCTAAGGCACATGCCATCCGCCGTAAAGGCGTTCCTACCTGGGGAGTCTTCCCTGATAAATCAAAACAAGGCGGTGGCCCGCTGATCGATATCGGCACGCATGCCTTGGACTTGACGCTTTGGTACATGAATAACTACAAACCAAAATCAGTACTAGGATCAACTTATCAAAAACTGAAGGACAATCCGATGGCGAACATGTTCGGCCCTTGGAATCCGGATACTTTCGAAACGGAAGACTCGGCTTTCGGACTGATCAAAATGGAAAACGGCGCGACCATCTTCCTGGAAGCCGCTTGGGCGCTCAACATGATCAACCCGAAAGAAGCCCAGGTTACGCTTTGCGGAACTGAAGGCGGAGCGGAAATGTTCGGAAAAGCTTTCATCGATCAGGGCTATGTTGTCTTCAATAAAGCAGCCCACAATCAATTGGAACAGACGCAACCATCCGATGCCGGCGGTGTGTTCGGATTCGAAGGGGCTACGTTGGAACAACGTGATGCTGAAGCCAAACAGTGGGTGGAAGCGATCCTGAATGACACGGACCCAATGGTGAAGCCTGAACAGGCGATCGTCGTGACCCAAATCCTGGAAGCAATCTACAAATCAGCTGAGACAGGAAAAGTCGTTGAATTTGATTAAGCTTGGGAGGAACAGTAATGGAGCATAAGATTAAGCGTGGCGTTTCTGCATATAGCTACAACAAGGTGTTCGGAGTCTCAATGGATCTTGACGACATTATGCAAGACATCTGCGACACGGGAGCTACTGGAATTGAGATCTTGGCAAATTCTCATATCGTTAAATATCCTGATGTTACGGATGCTTGGATTGATGACTGGCACCAAAAATTGAATCACTTTAAATTGGAACCAGCGGAATATGGTCATTGGGTTGAATCCAGGTTATATAAAGGCAGGGAACTCACTACTAAAGAAAGCATCGCTATGCTTGAGCGAGATTTCAAAATTGCAAACAAGCTAGGATTTAAGGTTTTAAGAACAAAATTAGGCGTTATTGATGATACCCTTACCCCTGTATCCAACTGGCGTGAATTCATCAAAGGTGCACTGGGATTGGCAGAAAAATATGATGTCCGCATGTGTCCTGAAATCCATAGTCCAACTATTTTAGATTCGAGAATGATTCACGATTATGTGGAATTCATCGAAAAAGAGAATACTGAATTTTTTGGATTGAATATTGACTTCGGTATTTTTCAGACAGGAGATAATGCTTTAGTAGGATTCGGTGAAAATGATTTTGTGGGCCCTCCATGCGAACACAGCAAAGTTGAAGAGCTGGTACCGCTTTTGAAGTATGTGTATTGCTGTCATGCAAAATTTTTAAGGATGGATGAAAATTTTCGTGAGGTTGTTATTCCATATGAAGAGATCACACAAACACTCATTAAGCATAACTGGGAAGGCTACTTGATCAGTGAGTATGAAGGTGCAAAAGCAGAAGTGACAGGGCATGCGTCTGATCAGGTTAAACGGCATCAAATCATGTTGAAAAACTTATTAGGGAAGTGAGGGATAGCATATGCTGGAAAAAGAATGCATTCAATCCAGAGGGTTTAAAAATACAGTAGTGGATCAGGAAGTGATTGGTTTTCAGTTTGATATTCGCCTGATGTATTATAGAGGATTATGGCTATCCCAGCTTAGACCCATCCATATAAAGGTTGACGGAGAAGCAGTCCGATTAGAGGACATTTCCTGGGAAATAAACGGAAAGCTATACAAACAAGATGAATTGAAGGAAATTGGGGATATCCAATGGAATGTTTTGGAGCCAGCTTCCATCCATGTAAATGTCTTAGGCGGCTTAACAACAGGATATCACGATATTGAAATCGATCACAGATTCAGTTCGTCATATATGCCCCCTAATATGGACGAAGTACTGAGTTATGGGAATCATAAAAGGAAATTGCTGTTAGTTTCGTAATGATCCGTTTGATTTTAGCTTGCCGCAAACAGCAAGCCTATAACCACTAACCACTAACAACTAGGAGGAAAAAATAATGGCAAGAATCAAAACTGCTGTCAGCCTTTACAGCCTGCAGGACGAATATCTGAACAAAAGAATGAACTTGGAAGACCTGATGAACTTACTGAAAGATCTTAAAGTCGAAGGCGTGGAAATGTTGCCGGATCAGATGATCAAAAATGCGCCGCATCCATCCCAGGACGAAGTTGATCACTGGCACGCGCTGCTTGATCAAACCGGCGTGAAACCGGTCATTGCCGATGTCTTCTTGAACTCCAACCTCTACAACAACCGCATGCTGACGAAAAAAGAATGCATCGATTTGCTGATCCAAGAAATCAAGCAGGCAAACCGTTTGGGCATGAAAATGATCCGCTTGGTTTCGATGGTCCCTTACTGGGTCTGCGAACCATTGCTGCCTTACTGCAAAGAGTACGACGTTACCATTGCCCTGGAAATCCATGCAGGCATGGCTTTCGACGGACCGGAAACGCTTGCGTTCATCGAAGAGATGAAACGTCTGGACTCCCCGTACATCGGACTGGTCATCGACACCGGGATCTTCTGCAGCAGATTCCCACGCGTCGTCCGTGCCTACGAGGTCAACAATGGCGCCAGCCCGGAAATGTTCGATTACCTGGATAGCTTGTTCGAAAAGGGTACGGATCTGCACCGCGTCGTCAAAGAGAACGGCGGCACTTATCCGGATGATTTCAAACAAGTCATCAAAACCAAAGAGGACCACATGTTTGCGCCGCTGTGCGATGGCTATGAAAACTATCCATTCTCAGTGATGGATGAATACATGCCGTACATCAAGCATTTCCATATCAAAATGTTCGAAATGACTCCTGAGGGACCGGAATACTCGATGGATTACAAAGGCTTATTGGAATATCTCCATGAGCACCAGTACGATGGCTATGTAGCGACTGAATACGAAGGCAACCGCTTCATCTTACCTGGTGAGCCGATGCAGGAAATCCAGCAAGTCATCGCCAACCAGCAATATCTGCAAGCTTGTTTGAAAGAAATCCAAGGGTAGGGGGAAGAAAAGATGTTTGATAATAATGTATTCAAAAAAGATACCTGCAAAAATATCGTAGAAAACGGCACGACAATCGGTTACGGACTGCAGACACTGATCACTTACTACCGTGGGATTCCTTTGTCGATGGTAGAATTCGTAAAAGTCGCTGTCGATGGCGTAGAGGAAGAACCAACCGCAATCCAGATTTCGATCGATGAGGAAGATTGGTTCACTCTGAAGGAAGCTGCGACAGTCTCTTCCTACAAATGGGAATACGGCGAACCCCTGCATATCCGCGTGATGAAAGAGGGCGGATTGGCGAAAGGCAACCATGATGTGGCTTTGACGATCGCCACAAGAACGGCCTATATCCCGGTGCCGTTGGTCGGAATGAAAGAGCGCACAGTCACGATATAAGCAAAATACAGGATCGTTGAAGATCATGAAAGATAGGGGCAATAGATATGTTGAAATTTGGCATCATCGGTTTCGGGTTCATGGGTCAAACCCATGCCGAAACCATCAATAAATTTGATTTCGCGGAATTGATCGCAGTCTGCGACATCAACAAGGATCAACTCGGACATGCAGCGGAAGGTGTCGAAACGCACCTGATGGCGGATGAGCTGTTGGCGAACGACGAAATCAACACAGTCATCATCGCGGTACCGAACCATCTGCACCTGGAAATGGTCAAAAAAGCTGCGCAAGCAGGAAAAGACATCATCGTCGAGAAACCGGCCGCGATGAATGCGGAAGAATTCAAGGAAATGATGGCCGTAACGGAAGCCGCCAAAGTGCGCTTCACGGTCCATCACCAGCGCCGTTGGGACAAAGACTACCGCCTGATCAAGGAAGTGGTCGACAGCGGTACGCTCGGAGATGTCTACACAATCAAGAATGCTTTGTACGGCTTCAACGGCAATATGCACGATTGGCATATTTATCCGGAGTTCGGTGGCGGCATGCTCTATGATTGGGGCGTGCATCTGCTGGATCAGATGCTCTGGATGATTCCCGGGAAGTTGACGACTGTATATGCAGATGTCCGCAATGTGATCAACAAAGAAGTCGATGATTACTTCAATATCCAGCTGCATTTTGACAGCGGCATCAGCGGGCAAGTCGAGCTGGGCACTTATTACCTGACCGATAAGGAAACTTGGTTCGAACGCCACTGGTTTGTCGGAGGCAACAAAGGCAGCGCCTATGTCGATGGATTCCATCCGGAAGGCAAAATCGTCCGGACATCAGAGTTGCTGAAGAACGTTCCCGGAAAAATCACGATGACCGCTGCCGGCCCGACCCGTTCATTCGGTCCCGCCCCGGAAGGACGTCTTGTTTCGGAGCCGCTTCCGGAAGTCACTGTCAATCATGACATGTTTTTCGAGCACTACAACAAATATGTGAACGGTGAAGAAGCATTGGTTGTGCAACCAGCGCAAATCCTGCGCTTGATGAGCCTGCTTGATGCCATCCGCGTATCCGCGAAAGAGCACAGATCCGTATCATTCGAATAAACATTGATAAATCGTCGAAAGAAGGAAAAAGTATGAAACTAGGACTGGTTACCTCGATCCTTGATCAAAGTGATTTCAAGGAAATGATCGATATTGTTGCTGAAAACGGGCTGGATTGCGTGGAAGTCGCTTGCTGGCCCGCAGGCAAAGCGGAGCGCCGCTATGCCGGGGTATCCCATATCGATACCGAAAGCCTCACCCAAGAAAAGGCCGCTGAATTGAACGCTTATGCTTCCAGCAAAGGTGTGGAAATTTCTGCTTTGGCCTACTATCCGAACCCATTGGACGAAGATCCCGAAAAACGCCGACTGGCCATCGATCATCTCTACTCGGTCATCGATGCGGCTGCGTTGCTGGAAGTCAACATGGTCACGACCTTCATCGGGCGCATGCCTTCAAAGACCGTCAGCGAAAACTTGGCGGAAGTCGCGAAAGTTTGGACACCGATCGTGAAGCATGCGGAGGAAAAGAACGTCAAAATCGCGATCGAGAATTGCCCGATGCTGTTCACGGAAGACGAGTGGCCGGGCGGACAGAATCTCATGACGACTCCAGCATTGTTCCGGAAAGTATTCGAGCTGCTGGACAGCGATCATATCGGCTTGAACTTCGATCCTTCCCACTTTGTCTGGCAGCAGATGGATTACATCAAACCGCTCTACGAATTCAAGGATAAATTATTCCATGTCCACTACAAGGACATCAAGGTTTATCCGGAAAAATTGGCGGATGTCGGCATCATGGCGACACCTTTGCAGTACATGAGCCCGAAACTGCCTGGCTTGGGCGACGTTGATTGGGGCAAGTATGTCTCCGCTCTGACGGACATCGGCTATGCCGGCTACACCTGCATCGAAGTCGAGGATAAGGCATTCGAAAAGGATTATGCCGCAGTGAAGACATCCGTACGACAAAGCGCGCACTATTTGAGGAATTTTGTCCAGTAAGCCTGCTTGCTTGATTTGAAACAAGGATAAACCAATAAAATAAAAAGGTGATGTGGAATACTCGGCTTCAGGGGTATTTCGCATCCTTTTTTTAAAAGGAGAACATAAAATGGCTAAAAAAATGATCGGGATCGACATCGGCGGAACGGAAATCAAGTTCGCCCTGATCGACGTGTACGGAAACATCTCAAAAAAATGGAAAATCAAAACGGAGACGGCTGACAACGGCAACCATATCCCGAATGCCATCATCCGCGCCATCAACGAAGAGATTTTGAACGGAACGGACGGCACGAAAGACATCATCGGTATCGGCATCGGCGTTCCGGGTCCGATTTCCCAGAACGGGGAATTGGTCGTGAAAGCCGTCAATCTGGGATGGTCGGACATGCCATTGAAATTGGTGATCGAGAAGGAACTGCAGCTGCCGGTCATTCTGCTCAACGATGCCAATGCGGCGGCTTTGGGTGAAATGTGGAAGGGGGCGGCCAGAGGGAAAGCGAATCTGGTGTTTGTGACTTTGGGAACCGGAGTCGGCGGCGGAATCATCCTGAACGGCGAGGTCCTGAACGGAACCCATTCATCCGGCGGGGAAATCGGGCATATCCCTGTCCAATCGGAAGAACAGCGGGTTTGCGGATGCGGCAACATCAACTGCCTGGAGACCTATTCATCCGCAAACGGACTGCTGAAGACGATGAGCCTGCTCGATGAAAAGAAGCAGCTGACGAAGGATGGCTTCACGACCATCGATGTTTTCGACTGGCTCAAAGAAGGCAATGCATTGGCTGAACAGGCTGTCCAAAAAACAGTCACGCATCTGGGCTTTGCTTTGGCGGGGATCATGAACACCATCGATGTGGAAGAAATCGTGGTAGGCGGAGGGCTTTCCGAAGCTGGCGACTTGTTGCTGGAGCCGTTGAAAACGGTCATCGATCGGCATGTGTTTCCGGAAATCAGAGGCAATTACGGTGTGAAAAAAGCGGAACTCGGCAATGATGCCGGTATTTATGGCGCCGTCTACGCCTACTTGACGGCACAACAGCATCCGAACGAGCGTTAAGAAGGATCAGGTGAGCAACATGATAAAATTGATCGCATTGGACCTGGATGGCACGCTTCTGAATTCGGACCATGGGATATCGGAAGCGAACAAAGAAATGATACGTGCCTACAAGAAGCGCGGCTGCAGATTCGTGCTTTGCACCGGCAGACCGTTTATCGGCATCACAGCCATCATCGAAACGTTGGGGTTGGAAGGACAGGGCTATGCCGTCAGTTTTAATGGCTCGGTGATCCATGATTTGGCCAGTAACGAAATCGTCCACAACCGTCCGCTGCCTTTTCAGGATTTATTGGAAATAGACCGGCTCAGCCACGCAATCGGCGTGGATTACCACATCCAGAGCACAGCCGGCATCTTCACCACAAACCACGAAATCAACGTGCATACCGCCTTCGACAGTTGGCTGAACAAATCGCGCATAAATGTGAGGAAGCTTGAGGAGCTGCACAGCACTGCCATCAACAAAGTGCTGTTTGTCTCGGAACCAGCCCGGTTGGATCAAAAAATTGCTGAGGTGCCCGATCACTTCCGCAGGAAATACAACCTGATGAAAAGTCTGGATTGCTTTTATGAATTTTTGGACAAGCGGGCGAATAAAGGGACCGCATTGAATGTGGTCGCGGATAGACTCGGGATCCTTCCGGAAGAGGTCATGGCAATCGGCGACAACGACAATGACGTGTCCATGCTAGCTTACGCAGGCGTCAGCGTCGCGATGGGTAATGGTTCCGAAAAAGCGAAGGCGGCCGCTGATTTCATCACAAAATCCAACGATGAGGACGGAGTTGCCTATGCGCTGGAGAAGTGGGCGACTTGAGGGCAACCGGCTGATTTTGATTGAGGTGGATCGGCTGTTGTGTTTTTTTCGAGTTCCTTCCCTTGCAAATTTTCCGGATTAATCATACAATGATAGCGATTACAACATTATCGAAAGGGCGGATTGTATGAGTCAAACAGTGTATACCAACTATTGGCAGAATCGCATCGGCAACATTCGGAAGGAACACGGCAGCTATAAAACTGAGGAAGAGGCGATTGCGGGGATCAAAGCCTGGTGGGAACTGCATAAGGAAAATCATAAAAATGTGCAGTACAACCGCACCAACAGCGGCGCTCTCGAAATCGTCTACGACGACAAAAACTATGTCTATCGGATCGAGAAACGCACAATCGAAGGCGCCTTGCCCAAACGAACGTACCGACTGAAGAAAGCCGGAGAAGTGGAATCGCTGCGTGGGAAATACAATCTCAACAAAGAATCGTTCCTGTTCGATGAATTGCCCGAACCAATACGCGACAGACTCATCCTGGCGATGGCCGACATCCAAAAAGCCAGAAGCCATGTCTATGACAAAGAAGGCCGCCTGATCCGCGGACTTGAAGACAAAATCATGGTTGGCAGTAGCGTTTCGTTCAAAAACAAAATCTTAATTTGAATATCTAAAAATAAACCAGCACAAACGCCTAAAAAACGTTTGTGCTGTTTTTTTACCCTGTTTTCAAAAACACTTAAAAATACTTGCAAATGATTATAAATGCTTATATAATTCAATTGAAGGTGGTGGGATGATGTACCAAGAAGAGCGCATCCAGCAGATTCAACAGCTGTTGGAGGAGAGAAAAAGACTTTCCAAAAAAGAAATAATGGAAGAATTCCAGATTTCATCCGACACTGCGCGTCGTGATATCCTGGAATTCCTAAAAACCGGAATGGCTGTCCGTACGCATGGAGGCATTATGTTAGCGGAAGACAGCCCAAAGATACTCAGTTTTGGGGAGCGGACAGGCATACATAAACCTGAAAAAGAAAAAATGGCTGAGAGAGTTTTGGAAGAAATACCAGAAAACAGCACGCTGTTTTTGGATGTCTCGACTACGTTATTATTGGCAGCGCAGAAACTAAACAAAAAGTGTACGGTATATACGCATTCTCTGGACAATGCCTTTGCATTGGGGATGAATCCAAAAATCAAGGTTCATCTTTTGGGTGGAGAGTTCAATCCTGAAGACAGGTTTTTCTTTTCGGTCCGAAGTTTGGAAGAAATGGATGCGATAAAATTCGATATCTGTTTTATCGGAGCGGCAAGTTTGGAGAAAGAGGGCATCTTTTTCAAAGAAGCGAACAATGCCTTGATCAAGCAAAAAGTGGTAAAACAAAGCCGGCAAGTGGTACTGGTTGCTGAAAATCAGAAATTCAACAAAGAAGCGCAGTATAAAGGCGCAAATTACCAGGACATCGATTGCTTCATTACAGATAAAGTTCTGACACCAAAACAGCAGGCTTATTTCGGAGATCAAACCGAGATCATCTTTGAGGAGGAAACGATATGACAAAGGTTGAGTTGGTATTCAGCGATATAGATGGCACGTTGTTGAATTCAAAGCATGAAGTTACAGCCGAAGCAAGCCAGATCATTCAAGACTTGGTGAAGCAAGGCACGAAAATTATTCTGGCATCCGCCAGACCGCCAGGAGCAATGATTTCAATTGCCGATGAAGTTCAGTTGTCTTCACCACTCGTTTGCTTTAATGGAGCGCTGATCACACAATATACAGAAGGGTCATTTGATGATCTGTATAGTCTGACTTTAGAGCGACTGGACGCATTACAACTCTATCAAGCAGTATCCACAAAGTTTCCGGAAATAAGCTTCAATATCTATTCCGGCGAGCGGTGGTACGTTGAACAAGAAGATGAGTGGGTCAAGCAGGAAGCGGCAATCACCAAAATGGATCCAGAATCCATCTCAATGGAAGATTTCCTGAAGGAGCATTTACCTGTCCACAAGATACTGTGTATGGGAAATCCGGATGACATTCAAAAACTGGAGGATGAGTTGGCAGGAGGCAAACTTATCAAACATTTCCTACTACCGATCAAAAGACACCTATATGGAAATCGTCAATAATCAAGTATCAAAATTAGGA
>CAWFEB010000035.1:0-40914 GCA_963814755.1 uncultured Carnobacteriaceae bacterium | reverse complement strand
TCCTGATGATGCTAAAACGTGCACAACAAGATATGTTGGATTATTTAATGGATTTCTCAGGACGGGCAGAATATCACTCAACCTTTCGAATGAAAAATAAAAGTGGTGTATATAGCTGGTACCAAAGTGAAGGAAAGGCTTTACGAGATGCAAGTGGTTATCCAGTACGTGTTGCTGGAACAATTCGTAATATAAATCATGAAAAACTGAAGGAACACAATGCGCAAGAAATGAAAAAATCGTGTATTCGATCTGACGAGTTCTATATCAGAACTGGTTAATGGTATTACAGCCATCAATTTACAAGCTCAGGATTTAGCTCAGACACAGGAAGAATCAAGTGTCGCAGCAAAACAAGTACAACATACCTCTGAGAAAACAAAGGAAATTTCAGACTTCATTCGTGGTATTGCAGAAGAAACAAATTTACTTGGGCTAAACGCTGCAATTGAGGCTGCACGTGCAGGCGAACAAGGGAAGGGATTTGGTGTTGTTGCAGAGCAAGTGCGAAAGCTGGCTGTGAATTCAAAGAGGCTACAGGAAAAATCGAGACAAGCCTGAATGATATGAAGGGTTCGATTGACGCAATTCTTAAACAAATGAATAAGCTGTCGGATTTAATCCAATCTCAAGCCTCATTAACAGAAGAAGTGAACACTTCTGTAGAGGAAATTAAATTTATGAGCGAGAGAGTAGTTGAATTAGGTAATCAATAAAATAATATTTGATAATAGATAGATATAGGAGATGTAACTCATTTTCTATATCTTTTTTCAGTTTTGGATTATATTAAAGAAAGCATTCTACTAAAGAAATGCAATCATAAGTTTTATATTAATAATGGAATATATATAATCGGAGTATAAACAGAATGCGCAAACGGTTCTACAATTCTGTTGACGGAGATGTAGAAAATGTTTATAGTTAAAATAACCACATAACGAAATACTTGTACCACAATACGGTTAAAAGGGTTGGTCAATCTATTTAGATGTAAAGTGAAAGTACCATTCTATTCCTCTTGAAGAGTTTGGAGTCAGAAATCTACGATTATCACGTTATTTTATCAAACTAGAAGAGGAAGAAAAATGGGAGTTAGTAAAGTTGGTGTGATTGGTATAGGAATATATCGGTAGTTCACATGTACTTAAATGGATAGGGACAATATGCCAATATACAAATCTATTTATAAAAAATCAGCGCTTCTACATTTGAGAAAAGGAATTAACGAACAAAACGTTAGATGTAACTGGGACGCATTAAGGAACTTGGAGGAAGAACAAAATGAATGTATCAAAATTATGGACAAAAGATTTTATCATCATGTCTATATCCACTTTTTTTGGAGGGTTAACCTTTTATTTATTAATTACGACTTTATCCGTTTATGCGATTGAAGAATTTAATGCCTCACAAAGCATAGCGGGTCTTGCGTCTAGTATATTTGTAATCGGCGCATTAGTTTCACGTCTTTTTGCTGGAAAATATCTTGAAATCATTGGACGTAAAAAAATGCTCTATGGCGGATTACTGTTATTTTTGATTATGATGTTGTTCTATTTTTTTGTAGAGGATATGAACGTATTATTGTTGATTCGTTTTATTCATGGAGCAGCGTTTGGGGTATTTACCACAGCTTCATCAGCCGTTGTCATGGATATTATTCCGAATGAACGTCGAGGAGAAGGAATCAGCTATTTTTCATTGGTGTATAACCCTTGCAATGGCAGTTGGCCCATTCTTAGGTCTTTATATTAGCCAACAAGGAAGTTTTACGATGATTTTTGTAGTTTGTACGATTTTTTCATTCATTAGTACGATGATCTTATTGTTTGTACAGATTCCTAAAGGGAACATTACAAAAGAACAGATTAATGCAATGAAAGGTTTTAAGTTGAAAGATTTTTTCGAAATAAAGGCTGTTCCGATCTCTATTATTATTGCAATTATGGGTTTTGCATACTCGTATTCTTTCTTTTATCACTTCTTATGCAAAAGAAATTGATTTAATGGAGACAGCAAGCTTCTTCTTCCTTGTATATGCTATATTTATTTTGATATCAAGACCATTCACTGGAAGGTTATTAGATCGAAAAGGGGATAACATTGTAATTTATCCAGCATTACTATTATTTGTGATTGGATTAGTTATGCTAAATCAAGCATACCAGGGATGGACTCTTCTTTTAGCAGGAGCGCTAATTGGTCTTGGGTTTGGAACGCTGTCGTCTTGCTGTCAAGCCATTGCTATAAACCAATCACCACAGCATCGAGTGGGGCTTGCCACCTCAACCTTTTTCATATTTATGGACTCAGGGGTAGGGATTGGACCATTTCTATTAGGATTTATTATTCCAATCGTTGGTTTTCGTGGATTATATCTTACGTTGGCAGTTGTCGTATTTGCGAGCATCTTTTTGTACTATGTACTTCATGGCAGAAAGAAACAAGTGGAAAATAATAGTCTGAAAGTAAGCTAGTATATACAATATTCAGAAAGCTAATCGAACAACGTATCGATTAGCTTTTTTAATAGTAGATTTATCCCGGTTTTAGAGGCTGTAATCCCCCCATCTCAAGACTTTAAGAAAAGAGAAACTGGATAGGGTGGGGGATAAACAGCCTCTAAAACCCCACTGATGGAAGTTTCACTTTATTAGTAAAAAATCGTCTTTGTTATTTTTACAAAATACTAAATATAAGGTAAAATGATAGCGATTGTTTATTCTTATTTGGTGCTATCTATGTTTAATTTTTTGAATATTCTTTTGTTTATGCATTTTGATCGTAAAAAAATAGTTATTCATTCTATTTCGCATTGACTTAAAGCTCAATCTAGGTAAGGATAGCACTATACTTATTTTATTTACTTGGAGGATATCATGAAATTTATTAATACACGCGGGAATGTAAGTGAAATTGGTTTTATTGATACAGTCTTAATGGGACTAGCAAACGATGGGGGACTATTAATCCCAGAAAAAATTCCGCAAATTCCTGCAGAAAAGCTACAGGAAATGTCAAAGTTAACATATCAGGAATTAGCCTATGAAATCTTTTCTTATTATGTAGATGGTGAAATTCCAGCTGATGAGCTTAAGGAATTAATCGAGAAAAGCTATGCTACTTTCCGTCACCCAGAGGTAACTCCTGTTCAAAAGTTAAAGGATAACATGTATGTGCTAGAACTATTCCATGGTCCTACCTTTGCATTTAAGGATGTTGCGCTACAATTTCTAGGTAATTTATATTCTTATGTAGCAAAGAAAACAGGTGAAACCATCAATATTCTTGGTGCTACTTCAGGTGATACAGGTGCATCAGCTATTGAGGGTGTAAGAGGTAAGGAAGGAATTCGTATTTGTATTTTGCACCCACATGGTAGAGTAAGTAAGGTTCAAGAACTGCAAATGACGACTGTTGATGATTCAAGTGTGTTAAATTTAGCGATTGAAGGAACATTTGACGACGGTCAAAGAATCATTAAAGAATTATTTGCAGATTTGGACTTCAAAGATAAATATCATTTGCGTGCGATAAATTCTATTAACTTTGTTCGTATTTTAGCGCAAACTGTATATTATTTTTATGCGTATTTCAAAGTGACAAAAGACACGGATGCGAAGACTGTAAATTTTAGTGTACCAACTGGTAACTTTGGAGATATTTTTGCTGGCTACCTTGCAAAAAGAATGGGACTTCCAGCGGGCAAATTAATTGTTGCGACTAATGAAAATAATATTTTAGAACGTTTTATCAAAGAAGGCGTGTATCAGCCTGGTGAGTTCCATAGCACATATAGCCCTTCGATGGATATTCAAGTAGCAAGCAATTTCGAACGTTATCTATATTACCTACTTGATGAAAATTCAAGTGCGGTATCTGACTTAATGGCCAAGTTCAAGTCTGAAGGTAAAATTGTTGTGGATGGACAAGTTCTTAGCCAGGTTCAAGACGATTTTGCAGCATACGGCGTTCAAGGACAAGAATGTTTAGATACAATTAAAAAATATTATGCTGAAACAAGTTATTTACTTGATCCACACACTTCTTGTGGAGTTGCGGCATATGAAAATCGCAATGGTGCTGGTGAAGTATGTGTTGCACTTGCAACAGCTCATCCAGCAAAATTCAATGAATCCATTGCACTTTGCGATATCGAACAAACATTCCCAGAACAAATTAATCAATTATTTGACAAATCACAACATCTAGAAGTTGTGAAAGCCGATAATGATGAAATTGTACGTAAATTAGAGAAGCATTTTGCTGCTTCTGCTCAATAAAATTACGATATAAGGTACAGGAACAAAGCCCATGACGCTATTTCAGGTCATGGGTTTTAAAATCTTCTTTAGCTTGTCACATTCTCAGGAGTTTAGAATATACATATTTTAAGTATTGTCACTTCTAAAATGTGGACGAGATTGTGGGGGATCAAGAATGATGAAAGATATTTTAACGCTCTTGGGTGGTTTTTTATCGGCGCTATTATTTTTCTTTAGTACAATTGGTATTTCGTTTAGTTGGTTTACTGAGGATAGCATTAATGCGTTTATTTGGGTGCTAGCAGCCTTTATTACGTTGGCGGTTAATTTATATGCAGTTTACAACAATACCTATGTAATAACCAAAAAGGCCAGAATTCAAAAGGAAGAGCTAGAGAAAAAAGGATTAAAATAAAAAATCGGAAGGTGAAAATGCCTTCCGATTTTTGCTGTGTTATTTTAAGTTTAACAAAAGATTATGACTTAGTGTATATGGCGATATAGACCAATAACTTTACCTAAAATTGTAACATCATGTAAAATAATTGGCTCCATATTTGAATTTTCTGGTTGAAGTCTAATATAATTTTTTTCTTTAAGAATCGTTTTACGGTCGCTTCATCATCCTCCGTCATTGCTACAACAATATCACCATTATGAGCCGTTTGTTGTTGCTTAACAATAACGTAATCCCCATTAAGAATACCAGCTTCAATCATACTTTCTCCGATAATTTCTAGCATAAATACCTGATCATCATGAGAGCCATGCTTTCTGGTAGAGGAAAATATTCTTCTATATTTTCAATGGCAGTATTGGAATCCAGCAGTAACTTTACCTACAACAGGAACATTGATAACATTGGTTTGAGGAACTTGACTTTCTTCATCAATATCTAAAATTTCAATTGCACGAGGTTTCGTAGGATCACGTCTAATAAATCCTTTTTTTTCTAATCGTGATAAATGACCATGTACAGTAGAACTGGAGGCTAACCCACGGCTTCACCAATTTCTCTGACGATGGTGGATATCCTTTTTGTCTAACTTCTTCTTTAATGAAATCGAGAATATCCTGCTGGCGTTTTGATAATTTCGTCACCTGGAACACCTTGTCATCCCAATCTTTTTTTTAATTATACCATGATGTCGTATTACTACAAACATAAGTTCGAAAAAAGTGTTGACAAGAATATATGTTCGTACTATACTGATGAAAAATGAGAACAAACATTCGAGCTGGAGGGGTTCATATGAAAATGATCTATGAGGAGTACTTCAATTCTATCATTTTATCAGTTGTGGTTTTAATATTATCGGTCTTATTCTCGCTTTCATTAGAAAAAGATTCTACTAACGAATATCAAACAGTCTTAATTCATGAAGGGGATACATTATGGAGCATAGCAAATGAGTATGAAGAACATTCCTTGACAAAAGTAGAATTTATCGATTGGATAGAAGAGTATAATCAGGTACAGGCTGAACGTCTTCATATGCAAGTCTTTTAAGATATCAGTAAGTAGTTATCCACACTATTTTTTATAGTACAAATTTGGAGGTCCAATTCGAAAGAGTGGGGTCTTTTTTTATTTGTCTAATTTAAAGCGGAGAACTTTTATAGCAGCTTTATCAAGCAACTTACTTTACAAAAGTTAGTTTCTGTTTTATGATTGATTAATCAACAGTTGACAAGTCAATTGTTTGATCAGTCAGGGAAATCCGCATAATCGAGGTGAATGTTTATGAACTTGAGAGAAATCAGCAGGTTGCTTTATCAGATCAAACTCACAAATCAGGAAATCAATACGCTGTTCGAAAAAGAAACAGGGTTCAGTTTGACGCGGTATGAGATGCTGATGTTCCTGAAAGGAAAAGGGACTTGTTCCCAAAATCAGATCCAGACAGAACTGAAGATAGACAGTGCGGCAATTACGCGCCATCTGAAAATCCTGGAACAAAAAGGCTATGTCATCCGGGAACGGAACGCAGAGAACAACAGAGAGGTCTTTGTTCAATTATCCGACAAGGCGATCCAAGATTTGGAGGCTTGCGGAAAAGAACATGAGCAGGGGAAATCTTCCCTATCGCTTTCATTAAGTGATGAGGAAGCGGAACAATTATCCGATTTGCTGAACAAACTATACTTGAAAAGATAAAAAGAAAGAGGCTGCAAACATGACCAATAAACTTATCAACAACGATTTTTCGGATATCGCATTCGGAAGAAAATCGATCCGTCTTTACGATGAAAATTTTAAAATCAGTCAGGAAGAAATGCTGGAAATGATCCAGGAAGCTACAACCACACCATCATCCGTAAACATGCAACCTTGGCGTTTTGTGGTTGTTGAGAGCGAGGAAGCAAAAGCCAAATTAAAACCGCTGATCCGTTTCAACACAAGACAAAATGACACTTCGTCAGCGATGGTGCTGATATTCGGCGATATGCAATGCTATGAACATGGGGAAGAAATCTACAACGCAGCCGTCGAACAAGGAAAAATGTCCCCGGAGGTCAGGGACCAACAATTGGCTGCAATCATTCCTTACTACAAGAACTTTTCAAAAGAGCAGATGAATGATGTTGTCAAGATCGATTCAAGTCTGGCAGCGATGCAGTTCATGCTTGTGGCCCGTGCCCATGGTTATGACACGAACCCTATCGGAGGCTTTGAAGCTGATCAATTGGCAGAAGCTGTTGATTTGGACAAAGAAAGATATGTGCCGGTCATGATCTTATCCATAGGTAAGGCAATGGAACAAGGCTACGAATCCGTAAGGTTTGCACCAGAAAAAATAACTAACTTTAAGTAGGTGGAGAAATGATAGTAATCAATGCAGAATTTTATATTATACCTGAGCAAAAACAACAATTTTTAAATGAAATTTCAGAATTAATTAGGGCATCCAGAAAAGAAGAAGGCTGCTTGTCTTATCAACTTTACCAAGCAATTACAGATGAAAATAATTTTGTAATGGTTGAAAAATGGGAAAACCCACAAGCGATTGAGTTGCATAATACAATGTCTCACTTACAAAACTTCGCTAAGAAAGTTCCTAATTATAGTCGCAAGGCGCCTCAAATTACGGTTAGTCTTGTAAAAGACTAATTGAAATCTTCTCAATACCCGAATTCCAAAAGATGCTTGATAAAATTGCGTTCCTTTAAAATAGTTATACTAAGCTTTAGCCAAAAAGACCTCATTTCCAGAAAGAATGAGGTCTTTTTGATATATAGATTTTGCCTTTGGAGATGGGAAAGCATTCCTGGGAAGCAGCTTTTCATTATTTCAAACTTATGCAGAACAGACTTCAATGCTAAACGATAAATTGATTGAGTGGCAGAAAATACTGATTGAAAAATATGCGATTGACATGGATACAAGCAGGCACAAAAAGCAGGGGATTGAGGGTGTTGTTGCCAATATTACAGGGGTGATCAATGAGGACTGACGGTATACTAAATGGGAGGAAAGTTAAAAAATTAAGATCAAACATCGACTGAATCCAGTTAAGCTTGAGCAAGCGTTTCACGAAACAAACATTTATCAAAATGATCTTCAACTTTTAATTAAAAATGGACAAACATATTTGTGTTTACCGGAAAAGTAATGGCTATGCTTCTTAAGACAGAAAAAAACGAGACTATCTCTTGGAAAAAGAGATAGTCCCGTCTTGTGCTATCATGCGGAAAATATTTGTAAAGGCCTCTGTAACGAGTGTTATGCTTTAACCGATGCACTTGTACCAGCATCCACATCATTGCTGTAGTTGTCTTTTACTGAGGCACTGGAAACGGCATCGACATCGCCCTCGAGTTTTTGGCCGGTTTGGGCCAGATACCAGTCAATGATCGGTTTGAAGTCCAGGATGTATTCGTTGACGCCGGCATAGTTGCCATCTTTGTCATGCAGCGCTTGATAATTATGCACGACATATTTATCCGGACCATGAGTCGGAACGTTGACGCGGAAGGCGTCCATTGTGCCGGAACGCAATTGTTGAAGCACCCATTCCACGCCTTTGTGTACTCTTTCCGGGTGGCATTTGGAGAGCGGGTTGCCGACTTGACCGGGAACGCGCGCAGCGAGCATTTCTTCTGCCGGTTTCGTATGGTTATAGTAGAGGAATTGGTTGTTGCTGTCTGCATACGTCAATTCCATCGGCATCGAAGCCAGGAAGTAATTCAGCTGATCAACGGTCAACAAGCCGCGTTCCAGTTTGACGTAGGTATTGCCTTCCACAGCGCCCACAAGCTCAGCGGCTTGTTCCAGCCAGTCGTCGGCTTCTTTATCGACGCCTTCAATCGTTGTTGCGATCTTTCCGGTAGCGTACAGGTCTTCCGGTTCGAGCACCGGTTTTTTCGGTCCTTCAACAGCAGAGACCAACGTGATGAACTGGGTGAATTTTTCCAGACAGGTGCCCAGAAAATCGACGGTGCGTTTGTCTTTCAGATTTTCCTGTTCATCGAATGCTTCTTTGACCTTGCCCAGCAAAAATTCATTTCCTGGAAGGACGATGGCATTGACGCCGGGTGCATCGAGAATTTGGCGCAGGTGCAGTTGGGCACGGGAAGAGCCTTGATCATAGTAGGAAGCTCCCACGATCATGACCGGTTTGTTTTCCAATGGATGGATTTTGAAGGACAACCACTCCAGCACACTCTTCAAGCTTGCAGGGATTGTATGGTTATGCTCAGGAGTGGCGATGATGATGCCATCCGCCTGCAGGATTTTTTGGCTCAACTTTTGCACAGCAGCGCTGTTCGTTTGGTCATCACTCTGATTGAACAAAGGGATGTCCTTGATTTCTAAAATCTCCAGGTCGAACAAGTGGCTGAATTGCTTTTTGATGTATTTCAACAAGATGCGGTTATATGATACTTCCGCGTTGGAACCTACAATACCGACTAATTTCATAATGTTTGTCTCCGATCTCTAGTTATTCTCCCAAGAAAAGTTTTCAGCTGCTTTTACGTGTGCGGCGTGGGTGTGCGATAGTTGTTTCATGATGTTGATAAACATTAGGAAGTCCTCGAACAAGCCTTCCAGCTCTTGGACCTGATCCGGATTCTTCAGGTTGTTGTCTGCATCGAAAGCCTGCAAAGAATGGCTGAGCAGGAACTCAGAACTTGGCATGATGCGGGCTTTCAATTCCGGCGCATCCAAGATTTGACGCAAATGCGCTTGCGCCCGTGAGGAACCCAGTACGCCATAGGAAGCCCCTGTGATCATGACGGGCTTGTCGACGAAGGGATAGATGCCGTAGGACAACCAACTCAAGGCGCTCATCAGGGAAGCGGGGACTGCGTGATCGTATTCTGGTGTGCTGATGATGACGCCGTCAGCTGCTTCGATCTTTTCCGCCAAGGCTTTCGCCTCAGCCGGGATCTGCATGTCTGCCGGTTTGTCGAAGATAGGCAGGTCCTTGATTTCGACGATTTCGATGTCTGCCTTATCCGCAAAATGTTTTTGGATGTATTGCAGCAGCATACGGTTAGTGGAGTGGTCCGAGTTTGTGCCGACGAGGCCGATTAATTTATTCATGTGAATACTTCCTTCCAAATTTTAGTTTTTTTTATGATTCATTTAAACACGTGATTAGGCGGGATGTTTGCGTTTCAGCCGGTTCTCCAAGCCTTTGGAGCAGATGAGGCTGCCGTCTTTCATGATCAGGATGCCGTCGATTGCTTCCGATCGGTCCAATGTGGCGAGTATCACGTCGACAGGTTGGCCGAACAAACGGGTCGTCCAGATTTCCCCTTCGACAGAGTCATCGGCAACCACGGTCAGGCTGATGACATCCGTTTCAGCCGGATATCCGGTTTTTGGGTCCAGAATGTGGTGATAGTGCTTGCCTTGGGATTCCAGTTGCCTTTCATATACACCGGAGGTAACCGCTGATTGGTTCTGGATCTTCAATACCGCGCTATAGTGCGCGCGGGGGAGCAGTGGGTTTTGGATGCCGATGCGCCAATAGGGATCTTTATGATTCTGGGATGGTCCGAACACGACCACATTTCCGCCCAAATTGATGAGAGCGGAAGCTACGCCGGCTTCCTTGAAGTATGCCGTCAGCAGATCGGCGATATAGCCTTTTGCCACGGCCCCCAAGTCGATGGACATGCCTTCTTGCTGAAGGAAAACGGTCTGGTCCTTCTCGGACAAGAGGATTTTGTTGGGATCGGTGATTGCGAGAAGCCGCTGAATCTCTTCGGCATTCGGGACTTTGGCATCACCGAAACCGATCCGCCAAGTCTGCACCAACGGTCCGATCGCAATATTCAGACGACTGCCGGGAGCTACACTATGGTATTTCCCTAGCTTTATCAAATGGAACAAGTCAGGGTGGACGACAAGAGGGGCTTTACCTGCCAAGTGATTGATCTGCATCAGCTCCGACGTTGGATCATTGGCGCTGAACCGCTGTTCGTATATTCGCAGGCGTCGGATCGCCTCCTCCAAAATAGCATCAGGGTGCGTGTGTGTCACAAGCAGATCGATGATCGTTCCCATCAGACGGACCGTTGCCTTCTTTTGTTCCATTTTTTCCCCCACCTTCAGGATAAACATGTCATTCTTTTACGGGATTCCCTGAAAGGATCTCGCTTTCTAACTGCGCCAATTCTTTCAGCGCGATCGTGTTTTTGTTGATTTTTGAATAGGCTCTGGCATCGTAGATCAATTCCAGCACCTCTTGCTGCGGCTTCTCCTGGATGATGGCATTTTTGGCCAACTGGATGGCTGCACGGGCAAGATAGTAGGTCACGTGATTGTCTGAACAAATGGAGACAGCATAGGAAAGCAGTGCATTGCTCAATTCGACCTCATTGATGAGGGAATAGAAGGTACCGCTTTGGAAAACAATATTCAGTACACGCCAGACATCTTCCATCGTGTTGATGGGATAAGCGTAAATTTTTTCCAGGACCTTACTGAAATAAAACTCTGCCTTTTCCAGTTTTTTTTCACGGCTGTAGACCATGCCGATACCGGTATAAGCCAGCAAGCGATAGATTTCCACGTCGTCCTCATCAGACAGCAAGATTTGATCGAAGGTGAACAATACATCGGTCACTGGAACCTGCTGCGCAATCATGATGAAGCCGTTCAAATAATGGAAGCGCAGAGCCAGGCTGTTTTCTTCGATTTCACTCACGGCGATGCTCTGCAGCAGGTCCGAGGCTTGGTCGTATTCGCTTGTGATCAGAAAGAATTCGGCTTTGTTCATTTTTTCTGTCGCTTCTGTATACTTGACGCCTACTTTAGGGAACAGCTCCCCCAAGGGAAGATTCAGTCGGTTGCACAGCTTGATCAGAATTTTAAGATTCGGGACTTGACCGTTGTTCTCAAATCGGCTCAAGGTAGCTTGGGTGCAGATGCCCTCTGCCAGCTCCATCTGCGAAAGGTTCAACGCTTTACGGGCTTCAATAAATCGTTCGATGTTCATTTTTTCCTCCATAATAATCGAAGCGGCTCGGATGGCAGCAGCGGAGATTCGAGTTGATATTGTGCTTTGTTTCACATTGATTATATGAGTAATTATACGCTTACTGAATATAAGGGTCAATAGAATATATAAAAAATTATATAAAAGAATGGTTGGAAGATGCATCACGTCTTCTGAGAAGGCTTATTATTTCCAAATTGTAAGTAAGTGTATTAGACTATTCTTACAAAGACAAAGGAGTGAGTTAGATGACTGAACCTATTTTGAAGGATCCACGTGAGTTGTATCATACTGGAAAATTTGCAGATCAGGATCAAGACACCCCGGCTTTGCAAGATAAGATGCTGCCGAAACCCGATTGCGGGGAGGAAAGCTACGTAGGCAACCACTTACTGGAGAATCGCCGTGTACTGATTACCGGTGGGGATTCCGGAATCGGACGGGCTGCAGCGATAGCTTATTCCAGAGAAGGCGCCGATGTGGCGATCCAATTTTTCCCTGGTGAAGAACGCGATGCGGAAGAAGTCGCTGAATATATAAAGAAGGCCGGCAGGAAGGCTGTGTTGCTTCCATACGACCTTCGTGATGAATCCAAATACCAAGAAATAATCGATAAAACCGTCGAAGCATTGGGCGGTCTGGACACACTTGTATTGAATGCCGCCCAGCAGATTGCGCGGGAATCCATTTCGGAATTGCCGTTGGAACAGGTCAAAGATACGTTCACAGTCAACATCATCTCGATGTTCGGGCTGGTGAAAGCTGCTGAACCGCATCTGCCGGCGGGAGGCGCCATCATCACGACAACATCGATCCAGGCATACGATCCAAGTGCCCATTTGATGGATTATGCCGCCACCAAGTCAGCGATCGCCAGCTTCACGATCAGCTTGGCGAAACAGTTCGCCAAGAAAGGCATCCGCGTGAACGGAGTGGCGCCGGGACCAATCTGGACGCCGTTGCAATTGGATCATGGGCAACCCGAAGGCGCTTTGCCGGAATTCGGGCAGAAAACGTTGTTGGGAAGGGCGGGGCAGCCGGTCGAACTGGCGCATGTCTATGTCTTCCTGGCATCCAACAACGCCAGCTATGTGACCGCGCAAATCTATGGCGTGACCGGCGGCGACGTGATCGATCTTTAAGAATAATTCCATAAAGAGGAACGGAGGCATCTGATGATTGCTTTGCACACCGGTATGAAAGCGATCGGCGTGATGTTGGCGAGTTCCGCTCTAGGAGGCATGGCTCTGTCGTTGCTAGGGATTCAGGCGAACAGTTATGGATTGGCAGTGTTGTTGTCACCACTGATGTATATCTACGAGCCGTACCAATTGACGATGTATGTGGTGATTGACATCGCAACCTTCATCCTGGCCTTTGTGTTGACGAACGTGCTGGTGATGGGGAATGAAACAATTGTGACAAAGGTCAAAATACAGCATTAATTTTCAGATCGACTATCCATGTTAACATGCGGACAGTCGGTCTTTTTGGTATCGTTTTCATAATTAGCAGAACAAGAACCTAACAGATATTCTGAAAAACGTTCACAAATTGTTAATAATAAATCCGTTGTATGCGCAAAAAATGCGTGGTATATTTTGTGTGTAAATGTTACGTCGTTTCATTTGAAAACGTTTATCGTTTTTTAATCGCAACCGAGTATCGCATAGTGATATTGTTACAATCCATTTTATCAACTGGTTCGGCGTCGATTTATCAATATAAGAAAAGGGGTCATGAAATGCAACACGCAAGCGCAAATAAAGTACAAAATGTAACCGATGACAAAAAAAATGTAAGGGAATTCGGTCTGATCGATAAATTAGCCTATATGGCGGGAGACATCGCAAATGACTTGTTCTTCATTTTTTCAAGTTCTTTCTTGATGTTGTTCTATACAAAAGTATTGGGGATCAGCGGAGCCGTTGTAGGTACGTTGTTCTTGTCGGCACGGGTTGTTGATGCTTTTACGGATATGGGTATGGGACGTCTCGTTGATACGCTGAAGCCTTCTAAGGACGGCCGCTTCCGCGTTTGGATCAAACGGGTAGCACCATTCGCTGTTATCGCCGGTTTCCTGATGTTCTTGTCAGTCGTTCAAAACTGGTCCATGACTGCAAAAATCGTCTACATCTTCGTGACTTATCTGTTCTGGGGCAGCATCTGCTACACAGCGATCAACATCCCTTACGGATCGATGGCATCCGTCATCAGCGAAAAGCCTGAAGACCGTGCTTCACTATCTGTATTCCGCAGCATGGGAGCCAGCCTTGCCAGCATCTTCATTTCCTTCTTTGTTCCGTTGTTCGTCTACACAACCGACGCAAACGGCGCACAAATCGTTATTCCTGAACGCTTCACGCTCCTTGGCCGGTGTTTTTGCTGTTCTTGCTTTCGCACTGTATCAATTCTGTTATCACTTCACGATCGAACGTGTTCAGATTCCGCAAAAACCGGAAACTGAAAAACAATCTTTCGGTAAAGAAATGGCCGTTCTAGTCAAAGGTTTATCAACAAACCGCGCACTTGGCGGCATCATCGCAGCTGCAATCTTCCTGTTGTTGTCCATGCTATTGGTGAACACAATGAATGCTTATCTTTATGCTGATTATTTCAAGAGCTCCAAGACATTGGCTGTAGCCGGTATCTTAGGAACTGTCGGAACATTGATGCTTGCGCCTTTCGCAAACAAAATCGCTTCCCGTTTCGGTAAAAAAGAATCAGCGACTGTAGCGTTGTTCTTCTCGGCAGCTGTATACGGAGTTCTGTACTTCTTACATACAGACAATGTCATGTTATTCTTACCGATGGCGTTTCTTGCAAGTCTGGGAATGAACTACTTCAACGTAGTCATCTGGGCTTTCATCACGGACATCATCGACTACCAAGAAGTCAAAACCGGAAGTGCGGATAGTGGTACAGTATACGCCGTCTACTCTTTCTCAAGAAAACTTGGCCAAGCATTGGCTGGCGGTTTGGGCGGATTCGCTCTGGCTGCTATCGGTTATGCATCAGCTGCGGCAACACAAGAAGCTTCTGTTCTTGACAGCATCTACGATGTAGCTACGCTCGTGCCTGCGATCGGGTACACTGGCGTTGCGCTATGCCTATGGTTCATCTATCCGTTGACTAAAGAAAAAGTTGCCGAAAACGTGGCTATCTTGTCAGAACGCCGTAAACAAGCAGCAAAATAAAAAATTAAATCAGCTCGTAAAAGGGGCACCATCCTGTTGATCAGGGTGGTGCCCCTTTTTGTGTGCTGATCTTTTTTGAGTGTCTAAACCTCAGCTCCGGCCAAGAGAACCTTCACCGGAGAATATGACCCTATTTCATCCCCAGTTTCGGTGAGCGTCGGCTGACAGGTGCTGAGGCCCCTGAACATTTCCGCTTCTCCGGCTAGACAGCCTTGGCCGGAGAAGGCGACCACTGTGACTACCACAACTCAATCCGTTTGATAACGCTAAATTTACATTCGAACAAAAATTACTTCGTTTACGAAGATGCTACAAACTTCGTGTATATTTCATTGTATTTTGACGGGATATTTACAATGCCTTGTTATAGTGAATTAATAAGCAAAATGAAGGAGGTGTCATCAGAATTGTCCTATCTAACAGCGCAATCCGGCAGTGATGGATTGGCGGACAACAGTATGGAGTTTGTTGTGTTCTTCTGCGACAAACAGGATATTTCAGCCATCAAAGTTGATGTTCGGATGAACAAGGAACATCAACTTGTTCTGCACCACGATACATTGGAAGAGGGACAGTATTATGTCGCTTTGGAAGACGTGTTTGCGTATATCGCCCGGGAAAACAGCCCGATCCGCATCAATTGCGACCTGAAGGAAACCGGTCTCGAAGAGGCCGTGTACGGATTGGCCAACAAGTACGCACTTTGGCTACAAGTGGAACTGAGCGGAACGGTGGCTTGCAAGTATCTGTCAAAGTGGAGCAATCAGATATTGATGAACATCGAAAACGGCATGGATGATTCATTTCATGGCGAACACATCGGGCGATGGGGAGAAAATGTGTTGCTCGAAGCGTTGGCCAAATTGTCCCGAAGCCATGCAAAAGTCATCAACATCAATCATCAGTTGTTCACGGATGCCGTGCAGGAAAAAGGTAAGCAGTTGGCGTTGGAGTTTTCCTTGTGGACTGTGAACGACTTGCATGCGATCGGAAATTACGAAAAGCAAAATATCTACAACATCACGACCAGAAAAGCCTGGACCTACATCCAACTGAAAGGGGTGCAGACAGGATGAAACGCTTGAAAAGAGTGGAAGCATCGTTGAGAATCCGTCACACTCATGCAAAAGGTGCCTTCCACTGCTAAACAGCGGAGGCACTTTTTGTGGTTGTGAATAGAGAATTATCCAAGGGAGGAAATTTGATGATCCAAATGCACACAAGAACAGAGTCCATGGAAACGATAGTCGAGAAGGAAATGGTTTTGACACCGGCCTGCCATCCCGCACATAAAACAAACAAGAGGTTCCCTCAACTGAGAGAGCCCCTTGTTTGTTTTACTTCATTCAAACTGGACAAAAATGTCCAGATCATAAGGTGTATAGGCTGTTTCGACTGTTTTTGAATCATCCGAATAGATTTTGTAGCGTCCTCCGGTGACATAGACGAATGCGGTGAAATCCTTTTTTCCGTAATAAGGGCTTATTTCGTTCCACTGTTCTGCAGGAAGTTTCCCAAGGGACAGGCCCTCAATCATAAGGTTGCCGTCTTTGATGGCCACGTTCAGCGTCGTGACTTGTTCGTATTCATAGATCCGCCGATTTGTCCGAGCAATCGCTTCATCCTCAAGACCTCCGAACGGTTTGCAGAAGGGATCTTCCAGGATGATGTACTGCGCAACTTTCTGGATAAGGCTGTTATCCGTGAACAGTGCACTGCTTCTCCAGCGTGTCTGAAACAGTATTCGGCCAACGCCGTCGTTTGCATTTTCTGAAGCGTCGGCAATAGGCCGAGCCTTTTCTTTAGGCCTTTTTTTGAAAAAGTCGCGTATACCCATGATACATCTCCGTTCATTTCGGTAATAGTTTCTTCCATTGTATCACAGCGTTCCCAAGTCCGGAATTGCGGAAAGAAATGTGAAAACAGACCGATCGGATATAGATGATCTTTTTTCTTAGGACTGTCACTCCTGCTCGCAGCGATAGAATCCAACGCATATTAACGTATATCATCTATCCATATTCGATTATTCTTAACCTTTTAGAACCAAGTGCTGTGCTATAATGGAACAATAGTGCTTGTTACTGAAGCGTTTTTCGGCTCTAGGAACAGG
This sequence comes from uncultured Carnobacteriaceae bacterium, assembly GCA_963814755.1. GTDB lineage: Bacteria > Bacillota > Bacilli > Lactobacillales > Aerococcaceae > Trichococcus. The sequence goes on along the minus strand of CAWFEB010000035.1, from coordinate 23,885 downwards.
CAAACGAAGAAGTAAGGGGATAGCCGATTGGAAAAATTAAAAAGAAAAATAATGAATTTTATGCGCGGAAGATACGGCGCGGATCAGCTTTATAATGCGCTGGTCATTTCCGGCATCGTGCTGTACTTTTTGGGTGCAATGACAGACTTTGGTGTGTTGGTTATCGTGGCGCAACTGTTGATTTTTTGGGCCTTGTTCAGGGTCTATTCGAAAAAAATATATAAGCGCGCTGAAGAAAACCGCAGATTCCTGAAGTGGTGGCAGCCAAACCAGAAAAAGCTGAAGGTGCTGTTCAGAAGGTTCAAGGAAATCAAAGTGGCCCGTTTCCGCAAGTGCCCTAACTGTAAGACGACTCTGCGTTTGCCTGTCAAACGCGGCAAGAAGACAGTCAAATGTCCGACCTGCCATCAGAAATTCGAATCACGCATCATTTTATAAACAAACAAAAGAAGCCTCCGCACAAGTTCAATTGTGCGGAGGCTTCTTTTTGTCTATGCTTCGTGGATGAGTACTTCTTCTTGGGTTCCCAGAAGGATCGTCTTCTCGGAAGGGCGTAGGCGGCCTTTGTTTTCGTCACGTCCCTGCAGAACGATGCGCGGGTTTGCGTCCTCAATTGTGCGGAAGGCTTCGCGCGCCAATTTTTGGGTGTCATCGTTCATGTAGCGGTTGAAGAGGACGCAGAGTTTGGCGTCCTGCAATTCCACCATCATATCGTAGTCGCCGGTGCTGTCCCCGAAGAGCATCAACGGCTGTTTTTCGTTGTGCTTCGGCATCAGTTGTTCCGTGATGACGGCTGTTTTGCCGGGGCCTTTGGTGATGTTTTTGCCCGGCTGCATGCAAGGCTGGATCAGGCCGTTTTCATCCTTGTTGTAATACATGCCGATGACGTGCTCGTTGTCCAATCCGTAACCGAAGTCCGGATGCGTTGCGGCGACCTGGACGACATCCACAGGCGAAGCCGAAATGACATAGACGACGATGCCGTTCGCCTTCAGAACGTGATAGAGTTCCTTCAATTCGGTAGGGAACGCCAAGCCTGTATCGTAATGGGACACGATGACGCCGGCTTTGCTAGGCAATTCAGCCGGGCTGGTCAAGGTCACGCGTTCGAATTTGCCGTACTGCAACCAATAAGAGATGGATTGGTAAGCCAGTTGGCGCAAGTCTTCACTTGTGCGTTGCGCGAAAAGGTAAGTCATCCAAGGATAGCCGGCTTTTCTTTTGAAATCGCCGTTGATGACCGTGTAGAACAGACGTATTTTTGCGGCGAATTCTTCATAGTAAGAAGTTTTTTTAGCTTCTTCCAATGAAAGTGTACCGCCTTGCATAAAACCTTCATAGTGCTTATACAACCAAGCATAGGCCGTTTTGATATCGTCAGCGATATTGCCGATAGTTGCAAGCGGATTGGTCTTATCGAGGAGCGTCGCCTCTGTTGCGCCGACATTCTCGAGGCCATCGGTCAAAATCGCATGGAACTGATCGGGCGCCAAACGGTAATCCAAATGCAGCAACATGTAAAGCATCAAGGTATCTTCTATATCCATGATGGCGGAAGTATTGTCGAAATCAAATACAACGTATGGAGGGTCAGCTGGGTCGAATGAGCTGTTTTGGTTCCCGTAGGCAGCGATGACAGCATTCAGCGCTTGATGCGTATGCGGTGCCCAGTTTTTGGAAGAAAGAATTTTATTATGTTTTTCTGGCAAAGTAAGTACCCCTTTATCATGGAATTTTCATCTGCAGTCATTTTATCAAAAAACGGCTGAAAGAGATACTGAAAAGTGCCCGTTTCGGTTGATCCATCCCATTACGGTGAAATGAAATGAGAATTACCAATAAATTGTCCAGCGGACAATTTATTGCGAATGAAGTATTTTTTCTCAATACGCTTGATTTACGCGGATTTATTTTTATGAAAGCGACATCCGTGGAAGGGTTTCTAATATAACGAGCATAAAATAGGCTGTTTTTAACAGTTAAGTAAGAATACAGAAAATTCGTGTTAGAAAACCTAACAATTCCACGGAACAATTTAATTGATTTTTAATCATGCTTTCATTATAATTTTGATTAATGGTATAATAATAAGAAGCGGTCCTTTCTTGATAAGGATCCAATCCATGCTCTTGAAATAATAGTAGTATGATGACGAGCACAAAAGGGGTTGAGGCAAAATTGATTAAGTTAGAGCACGTAAATAAGTATTTCGGCGCCAACCATGTGTTGAAGGATATCAACCTGGAAGTTGCCGAAGGGGAAAAAGTAGTTATTATTGGGCCTTCTGGTTCAGGTAAGAGTACAACAGTCCGTTGTATGAACTTCCTCGAAGAACCTACAGACGGAAAAGTTTTTATAGACGGCATAGAAGTCACAACTAAAAACAAGTTGGACATTGTGCGCCATTCCTCTGCAATGGTTTTTCAACAATTTAATCTTTATCCACATATGACAGTGTTAGGGAACCTGACAATCGGCCCTATGAAGCTGCAAGGCAAATCCAAAAAAGAAGCGGAAGAAATGGCTTACGAATATTTGGATATCGTTGGCTTGCGCGAAAAGGCGAATGTTTATCCTTCAACGCTTTCAGGCGGTCAACAACAAAGGGTAGCGATCGCAAGAGCGCTTTGCTCACAGCGGAAAATCATTCTTTTCGATGAACCTACTTCAGCATTGGATCCTGAAACGGTTCAGGAAGTATTGGATGTCATGATCAAACTTTCCAGCATGAACATCACGATGGTTGTCGTGACGCATGAAATGGGCTTTGCGAGACAGGTTGCCGATCGGGTCATCTTTATGGCTGATGGCATGATCGTAGAGGAAGGCACTCCGGAGCACTTCTTCGATAATCCGACACATGAGCGGACGAAAGCATTCCTGGGTAAAATTTTAAGATAACCGAACTTTTCGGAATACAACATTATAGGAGGAATTTGGTATGAAAAAGAAAAATCTATGGGTTTCATTATGTTTATCAGCTGCATTGTTCTTGGGTGCATGCGGCAGTGACGCTACGGATACAGCAGATTCTGCAGCTGGATCTGCAACAGATGCTTCCGGTCAAGTGACTGTAGAGTCAATCAAAGAAGCTGGCGTATTGAAAGTCGGCGTTAAAGAAGATGTACCGAATTTTGGTTTAAGAAACACTGAAACAAACGAGATTGAAGGTTTTGAAATCGACATCGCTAAGAAACTCGCTGAAGAAATCTTAGGCGATGCTGAAGCAATCGAATTGGTACCAGTAACCGCCAAAACGCGTGGTCCATTATTGGATAACGGTGAAGTGGATATGATCATCGCAACTTTCACTGTAACAGAAGAACGTAAAGAAACCTATAACTTCTCTGATGCTTATTACGTGGATGCAGTTGGCCTTTTGGTTAAGAAAGAGAAAGGCTACACAGGATTGGCTGACATGGACGGCGCTACAGTCGGGGTTGCCCAAAGCTCGACAACAGCCGATGCGATTACTGCTGAAGCTGAACAATACGGCATCACTTTGAGCTATTCAGAATTCGCGACTTACCCAGAAATCAAAGCTGCTTTGGATTCTGGCCGTGTGGACGCATTCAGCGTGGACAGATCCATCTTGGCTGGCTACTTGGATGATTCAACTCAAATCCTGAAAGATCGTTTCGCTACACAAGATTATGGTGTTGCGACCAAAAAATCAAACACAGAATTGGCAACGGCTGTTAATGACTTAATCACTGCATGGGGAGAAGACGGCACTCTTGATGCACTGACTACAGAGTGGGGATTGGGCGAATAATGAGAAGTACCAATCCATTCGCTCTCTGGCGTTGGGAAAGCCTTCTTGAAAACAGCAGCGACTTTGGAGCCGGATTTATCCGTACGCTCCTAGTCGCTGTGTTGGCGTTATTGCTGGCTTTGGTCATCGGGGTTGTTGTGGGGACCATGTCCACGGCAAAAGGCCGATTGCCTCGTGCTGTTGCCAGAATATACGTAGAAATGTTTCAGAATATCCCGTTGCTCATCCAAATCTTCTTCATGTATAACGGGCTTGCCATGGCAGGCTTAGTGTTGAGTGAATTTACTATCGGGGTAGTCGGCGTAGGGATATATCACGGTGCCTACATCGCTGAAGTCGTTCGTGCAGGTATACTCGCTGTTCCGAAAGGCCAAGAAGAGGCAGCTTACTCAGAGGGCTTCAACTACATCCAAACAATGCGTTACGTCATCTTGCCGCAGATGGTCAAAATTATTTTGCCGCCTTTGACCAATCAAGCCGTCAACTTGATCAAGAATACTTCCGTATTGGCGATCATTGCCGGAGCGGACCTGATGTATGTAGCCGATTCTTATGCTTCCTCAAGTCTGAACTACGGTCCTGCTTACGCAGTAGCCGGTTTGCTTTACTTCCTGCTTTGCTTCCCGCTTGCAACATTTGCGCGGAAATACGAGCAAAAACTGAAAGACAATGATTCGGTTGTCGTCAACGTTGTCATAGATATTCCGGAGGTGATGGAATGATGGAATCGATCAGAACAGTCTTCACACCATCTAATGTGTCGTTCATGATGGAAGGATTGAAACTGGCATTGCTGATTTCGGTCGGCGTCGTCATCCTTTCGATCATCTTCGGTACGGTATTAGGCCTGTTGCGTAATTATGAAAAAAAATTCTTCGGAAAATTGGCCGGTGCCTACATCGAGCTCTTCCGGAATACACCGTTATTATTATGGATGCTTTCATGTTCATTCTTGATACCAGGCAGCACGATCACCTTGAAAGGTTCTTTCGCCCTGTTCCTGTACACCTCGGCCGTTGTTGCCGAAATCGTGCGCGGAGGCTTGAATTCCATTCCAAAAGGGCAGTTTGAAGCTGGGCATTCGCAAGGATTCTCATTCATGCAGACTTTGAGATACATCATTCTGCCGCAAGCTTTCAAGAAAATCATCCCTTCGTTGTTGTCTCAAGTGATCACAACCATCAAGGATACGTCTTTCCTTGCCGGGCTGGGGATCATGGAATTCACAAGAAGTGGGCAAGTTATTCTCGGAAAAGTGACAAAAACTTCAGAAGTGTTTTTGGTCTATGGCTTCCTGGCTTTGGTATACTTCATCATCTGTTTCACGCTTTCGGCAGTCGTCCGAAGCTGGCACAAGCGCAATGCAGAACATGCTTAGCAATATGAATAGCCCCCGACTTACAGCTTATAACGCTGTAGGCGGGGGCTTTTTTGCGCATCCATCAAATGATGGATGCGTCATAGATGGATTGGATCGATTCGGATAAGGTGGTCCGGAACTCATCATCGGTCATGCCGGCGCTCAGACCTTCGGACAACGCCCGCGAGAAGCTGGCGATCAATCCGGGATTGTGGGTCAATTTTTCGTTGGCTTCTTCACGCGAATAGCCGCCTGATAGTGCCACGACCCGCACGACTTGCGGATGAGCGATCAGTTCCTTGTAGAAATCATCGACGCTCGGAATCGAGAGTTTCAGCATCACAAATTGGTCCGGATTCAACGCATCCAGCGCCAACAACAATTCTTCCTTGAGAATAGCTTCCGATTCAGCTTTGTCCGTGCTATGGATGTCGACTTCCGGTTCGATGATCGGAATCAGTCCGGCTGCAATGATCTGCATGGCGACTTCGAACTGCTGGGCGACGACTTTTTTGATGCCTTCACGATTGGCCGATTTGATCACGGAACGCATCTTGGTGCCGAAGATGTGGCGCTCGTTTGCGCGCGCAAGCAGGGCGTCCAAATCCGGATTCGGTTTCATCAACTGTACGCCATCCGCTTCCGTATCGAGTCCTTTATCGACTTTCAGGAAAGGCACGACACCTTTTTTCTCCCACAGGTAGTCAGCGGTATAGAGGCCTTCGACTTTGCGGTCCATCGTCTGCTCGAACAGGATGGCTCCCAAGATGTGTTCCGAACTGAACGCAGGCGAAGTGATGATGCGCGAGCGCATCTCATGGACAAGCGTGAACATCTCTTCTTCGCCGTTGTAGCTGTCTTCCGAAATGCCGTACAACGCCAGTGCCTTGGGCGTGCTGCCGCCGCTTTGGTCCAACGCTGCAATGAAACCTTTGCGATTTTTCATGATATCGAATTGCTCTCTGTTCATGATTCAAACCCCTTCGATTTTCAGATTTCCGAAATCCGGATCCGGTGCTGCTTTTTCGTGGAATGAGGATCTCTAAAGTCAGTATAGCACTAATACCAGGCATTTCTGAGTGAAATGCCCTGTAGATTTTGACGGTATTAAGCTTCAAAATTGACATGAAAATTATTTTTTGTTGAAACCTTTTTGAAATAGGAGTAGAGTTGCTTTATGGGATTTTTCAAGCACTTATAAAGCATAGCAACAAAATCGAACGAAAGAAGGCGTGCAGATGATTTTTTGGCTGAAATCGGACAAAACAAATGCGGAATACACGGAACTTAATGTCTACAAACGGGGCATCCTGATGGGTGGGATTTCCCATCACAAGGACGACGATTTCTGGCAATGGTGGGTAGAAGGCGTGGGCAAGAAGAAAACCCGCAAAATGTACAAAGAAGCAACTGAGGACGAAGCCAGGCGGGCTGTGGAGTACGAAATCTGATAGTGAAATAGTGGCGCAGGGCAGGGATCATTCTTGGGATGAGACTTGGCCTGCGTTTTTATTGAACAGTAGGCTTCGGATGTTGTGGGCATTGTCCGATAACCGGGAAGAATCGGACAACCGGAAAGCTAGCGTTGTGGGCATTGTCCGATAACCGGGAAGAATCGGACAACCGGAAAGCCAACGTCGTGCGGATTGTCCGATAACCCGAAAGAATCGGACAACAACAAGTAAAAACAGCAAGGATGCAGTGAAAACTTTCACCGCATCCTTGCTGTTTTCTACAAATTTACAGACTGTACTGTTTATTTTTCTCCACGAAGGCTTCGTTGTGCGAGGACACCATCGCGTGTTTTTCAGCGGTGGGGTTCAGGTATTGTTTGACGCTGTTCACAGCGTTCACGGCATCCTGGAAGGTGCCGACCAGCAGGTTGACTTTGCCGGTGTAGGCGATCGCGTCACCTGCCGCGAAGATGCCGGGGTGGCCGATTGTGCTGTCAGGGCTGCCTTCGATGAAATGGTTGTCATTGAATCGGAGTCCCATCGTATCCCCAAAAGCAATCGCCTGTTTGCTGGCGAAGCCGTGGTTGACGATGACCGCATCCACGGCTACAGTCCGGTCTTTGCCGCCAACCGAAAGGGAAATGGCTTCGATTTCGCCTTGGCGGTTGGAACGGAAGGAGCGGATCTGCGTTTCCAGAAGCAGCGTGCCGCCGTTGTTGCGGAAGCTTTCTACGCTGTGCTCATGAGCACGCAGTTCATTGCTGCGGCAAGCCAGTGTCACGCCGTTTGCGATGGACAGCAATTCGTTTGCCTGCTCGATCGCTGTGTTTCCGCCTCCCGAAAGGAAAACTTCCTTGTTGCGGAACGCATCCAGGCTGCTCGGGATGTAATGCAGATTGGTCCTTTCGAACTGCTCCGCACCGTCCACCGCCAGCTTGTTCGGCGTGATGATGCCGCTGCCGTAAGTAAGGATCACCGCTTTCGTGTAATGGTGGTTGCCGTTGCTGGCGCGGATGTCGAAAATGCCGGCGACTTTGGTGATCTGGCTGACTTCCGTATTCAGACAGACGGTCGGGTGGAACGTCAGCCCTTGCGTGATGCAATTGGAAAGGAACTGTTTACCGGTGATCGGCGTCAGGCCGCCTACATCCCATAATATTTTGTCGGGGTACAGGTTGACTTTGCCTCCGAGGACGGACTGGGATTCGATCAGCTTCGTCTTCAGATTGCGCAAACCACTGTAGAAAGCACTGTACAGACCCGAAGGCCCACCACCGATTATCGTTACGTCAAATACTTCGTTCAAAAGACCACCTCATTTTCTGTTGACTAATTGTATGTTATGAATGATAATAGAATAAATTATAAATGAGAATGATTCTCATTATCAATTAAATAATTTTTATTCGAAAATGTCAAGAACGATCCGGAAATGGATCGCTTCTGCAAGGATAAAGAAAGGGGAATGAAGGCATGTGCAGCCTGAAGGTTGAGGAGGTGCAAATCAAATACGACAAGCAGATCATTGTGAAAAATATCTCAGTCACCATCGCGCCGCAGAAAATCACAACAATCATCGGGCCGAACGGGTGCGGAAAATCGACCTTGTTGAAGGCGATGTCGCGCATCCTTACTTGCTCGAGCGGCAACATTCTGCTGGACGGTGTTTCTATCTTTACGATGGATACGAAACGGTTGGCGAAACGGATCGCAATCCTGCTGCAGCGTCAGGAAAACCTTTCCGGCATCACGGTTGAAGAGATCGTTTCGTACGGAAGGTTCCCGCACCGGAAAGGCTTGAGGGGATTGGGCAGCGAGGACAAGGAAATCATCGACTGGGCCATCAAGAAGACGCAAATCGACGAGCTGCGTCACCGCTACATCGATGAACTGTCAGGCGGGCAGCGGCAACGGGTCTGGTTGGCGATGGCGTTGGCCCAAAAGACGGATATCATCTTTTTGGATGAACCGACGACCTATCTGGATATCAGTTATCAGTTGGAGATTTTGGAACTGCTGAAGAAACTCAACGAAGAGGAAGGCTATACAATCGTGATGGTGCTGCATGACATCAATCAGGCTTCGCTCTATTCCGACCACATCGTTGCGCTTTCGGATGGGGAAGTCGTCTGCCAAGGTGCGGCGGAGGAAGTGGTCACCGCAGAAAATATCGCCTCCATCTTCAACATCCGCCCGACCATCCAGCCGGACGCAAAGACAAAAAAACCCGTCATCATCGGGTATGAATTGATAAACAGAGGAGAATGAACATGAAAAAAATGAATAAACTATCGTTGACAATGCTGATGGGTGCCGGATTGATTCTGGGAGCCTGCTCCGCAACGGACACATCCGATGAGACGAGCGAAAGCGCAGCTGCCGAAACGGTGACGTACACAACAGGCGACGGCGAAGAAATCGCGGTTCCGGCCAATCCGGAACGGGTAGTGGTGCTGTCATCCTATGCTGGGGACCTCATCAACTTCGACGTCAACATCGTCGGCGTGGATGCTTGGTCAGCCGGTAACCCAAATTTCAGTGAAGGGCTCAGCGGCGTCGCAGTCGTATCGAATGCCGACGTCGAAAAAATCCTCGAATTGGATCCGGATTTGATCATCGGCCTGGACAACATCGAAAATGCCGACCAATTGTCGGAAATCGCCCCTACGGTATTGTTCACATACGGTGAACTTTCTTACCTGGATCAGATTGTGGAAATCGGTAAAGTGGTGAACAAGGAAGAGGAAGCTGTCGCATGGGTGGAGGCATTCCAAGCTGAAGCACAAACGGTAGGTGCGGAAATCAAGGCAGCCATCGGCGAGGACGCAACAGTCACGGTTGCCGAGAACTTCGAGAAACAGATGTACATTTTCGGCGACAATTGGGCACGCGGCACGGAAATCCTTTATCAGGAAATGGGCCTGAACATGCCTGAAACGGTCAAAGAAAATGCCCTGGATGCAGGGTATTATGCTATTTCTGAAGAAGTGCTAGGTGATTACATCGGCGACTACCTGATCCTGAGCTTGGCCGCAACCGATCCGGAAGCGAGCTTCTTGGATGCTGAGTGGTTCCAGAACATTCCGGCTGTGCAGAACAACCAAGTGTTTGTGGCGGATGCCGAAACATTTTATTTCAATGATTCGCTATCTTTGGATTACCAACTGGACTTCTTCGAGGAATCCTTTTTAGCGGAATAAGAGGGGACGATTACAGTGACTAAACGGAAACGAAACGCCTTCGGAATCTATCTGGCTGTAACGGTCACCCTGTTGATTGCGGCAGCGGTCCTGGCGCTTTACACAGGAGCGGCGGACACGGATTGGTCGGACTTGATTGAGGCGCTCATCGGGGAAGGCGGCGGAGATTATTATCTTGTCCTGCGGGGCATCCGTTTTCCGCGCATCCTGGGTGCCTTCTTCGTGGGCAGTTCCTTGGCTGTTGCCGGAGCGATCATGCAGGCGCTGACGCGGAATCCGTTGGCCGACCCCGGACTTTTGGGGCTGACTTCCGGAGCGAACATCGCGGTGGCTTTGGTCTATGCCCTGGCTCCGCAGAGTTCCTACCTGCTCGTTTCAATTGCTTGCTTCGTGGGTGCGGGTTTGGCGATGCTGTTCGTGTACGGTCTCAGTAATGCGACCAGAAGCGGACAATCACCCTTGAACCTGATCCTGATTGGAGCAGCCGTCTCGTTCTTTTTCCAGGCCATCGCGGACGGAATCGCGATCTGGTTCCGCATCTCGAAGGATGTTTCGATGTGGACTTCCGGCGGCCTGATGGGCGTGGATTGGAATATTCTGAGCATAACGCCGGTCATCGGGCTGGCGCTGCTGCTGAGCTTGGTGTTCAGCGGCCAGTTGACTGTGCTGAGTTTGGGCGAGGAAACAGCGATCAGCATGGGGCAACGGACCAATCTGATCCGAACCGTCCTGATTCTGTTGATCACGTTGCTTGCAGGCAGCGCGGTCGCCATCGCCGGCAATCTGGCCCTGATCGGTTTGATGATTCCGCATGTCGTGCGCAAAATGGTCGGGCAGGATTACCGCAAAATCATTCCGTTGTGCATCACAGTCGGCGGGACTTTCATGATCCTGGCTGATTACATCGGCCGCACGGTTGTCAGTCCTTTCGAAATTCCCGTTGTGGCGATCGTTTCCGTGATTGGCGTGCCTTTTTACGTGACGATCGCCAGAAAAGGGGGAATCCGAGCTGTTTAATGAATGGAATCTGACTTATCGGAAAAAATTGTGGCTATTCCTCTTTTTGTTCGTGGTGGCTTTCATCGCTGCCTTGTCCATGGGTTATTCTTCGCTTCCGTTGGACCGCATCCTGCAGGTGCTGTCAGGGAACGGGGTTTTTAAAGAAAACTACGTCTTTTACCAGATCCGCTTGCCCCGGGCTTTGGTGTTGACGATGGCCGGCGCCTGCTTGGCAGGTGCCGGCATCATCCTGCAGACCTTGAGCAACAACGACCTGGCCGATTCGGGCCTCCTGGGCATCAATTCCGGAGCCGGTCTCGGCGTGACGATCTTCTATCTGTTTGCGGGCGAAGGCATGCTGCAGTTTTCGGCGGTCTTGCCGCTTGTCGCATTCATCAGCGCGCTGGTGGCGGCCTCCGCGGTTTATCTGCTCAGCTACAGCCGCAGCCACAAGCAGCATGCGATGCAGTTGGTGGTCATCGGAGCGGGGATTTCCTCCGCCTTTTCGGGGCTGATCGTACTGTTGATGTCCGCTTCTGACCGGACCGACGTCAGCTTCATCACCGCTTGGATGTCGGGAAACATCTGGGGATCGACCTGGCCGTTCGTATTCACGATCCTGCCCGGTTGGCTGTTGGCGGTGGGAATCCTCTTCCTGAAAGCCCCGACGCTGAATATTTTGGCGCTGGGCGAGGAGACCGCTGCTGCCTTGGGATTGAAACTCCGGAATGAAAAACTGATCTTGCTGCTTTGCGCGGTTGCCATCGCTTCAGCGGCGATCTCGTTGACGGGCAACATCGGTTTCATCGGTCTGATGTCCCCGCACATCGCCAAAAAGTTGGTCGGCAAACGGCATGAACGCTACAGTTGGATTGCGCTGCTGATCGGCAGCATCATCCTGTTGATCGCCGATGCGATCGGACGCACGGTGATGGATACCGCTTTTCCGACCGGTATCGTCGTTTCCCTGATCGGGGCGCCTTATTTCCTGTATCTGCTGTTGGGGAGGATGCGCTGAGTCGATTTAAGTACGGTTCGGCCTTTGCGGCCCGGACCGATTGCTCTTCTCCGGCGAAGCCGGTGTGGCCGGAGCTGCCGGCCCTAAACAATTAGTCTGCTCCTGCCAAGCGCTCGCTGCCGGAGCAGAGGGTCCGAAACCGACATCCACCTCCGACGAAGGCTCTCTTGACCGGAGCTGAAGAAAAACACCACAAATCCTTATTACCGAAAACCTCAAAAAACGCGCCATCAGCCGAAAAAGGGCTTGATGGCGCGTTTTTTTGATGGTCATAGTGCAGTTTTGTTGAAAAAATTCACAGCCGCAACAAGAGCTGAACCGATCATCAGTCCCGTCGTCAGCAGCGGATTCCGAAGTTCCTCTAGCAGCAGTGTCCCTTGCAGCATGTCCATGTTGCGCGAGGCCAGCACCAGCGGATTCCACTCGGCCGCTTCCGGGAACAGGTTCCACAAAAACAGCACCATCAGGTAGGCACCCGTGAACAGTAGCGGTCCGTAGGCATTTTTGAACAAGACAGCCCCGAGCAGCAGGACGGCAATCAACAGCACGCCGAACAGGTAGAGGCTGATGACCGACAGGGCCAAGTTTTCGGTCGTGCCTTCAGGGAAGTAATAAAGTGTATACCCCAAAGTGATGAAAAAGCAGAGCCAATAACTGACGGTCCAGAGCAGTAGGGCACCAGTGAATTTTGAAAAAAGGATGGTCCGGCGCGGAAGGCCTTTCGTGACCATATTGATGAGCGTGCCTTTTTCATATTCCTTCGCCATCATGCCGCTCAAGAGGATGACGATGATGAACAGGCCGGTCTGGGTGCCGTTCTTGAAGAATTGAATCCAGGAATCGAGGTTCGTCGGTTCCGCAATCAGGATCGTGATCCCTTCCGGCATGAAATTACCCAACAGATCAGGCAAAAATTTGGCCGTCAACGGATTCATGATGCCCAACAGTGCAAACAAGGCGATCGCCAGAAACAGCTTGAAGTTGCGCGTATATTCGGTCAGTTCCTTTTTTGTGAAGGCAAGATATGCTCTCATCGGACCACCTCCAGGAAAATATCTTCTAGTTTGGGTTCGGCCGTTTCCAATCGGAGCGGAACTAATCCGGTATCACCCAAGATCCGGATGATCAGCGCCATGGCCTGTTCCGGATTCTCGGCTTGGATGGTGACGGAAGGATCATTTGCACGCAAAGAAGTATTCATCATGCTCAATCGCGGATCTGCCCGGAATACATTGGCATCCGTCTGTGTACGGAAAGTGACCGTACAGGAATGTCTGGAGTGCGTGTGTTTCAGTTCCGATACCGAGCCGGTCAGGACGAGTTTCCCTCCATCAAGGATGCCCACCCGATCACAGATGGCTTCCACATCGGTCAGGACATGCGTCGAAAAGAGCACGGTTGTCCGTTCCTTCACTTTCAGAAGGATATCCAATATTTCCCTGCGGCCGATCGGATCCAAGGCGGAAGTGGGTTCATCGCAAATCAAGAGTCGCGGTTCGTTCAGCAAAGCCTGGGCGATCCCCAGGCGCTGTTTCATGCCGCGGGAAAACGTTCCGATGCGTTTTTTCACATCCGCCAGCCCGACCAGCTCCAGCAGTTCTTCAGACTTGGTTTGGATGATCGCAGATGGCATGCCTGTGATTTCGCCGCACAGCCGCAGATATTCCTTTGCGGTCATGAAACTGTAAAATTCCGGGACATCCGGCAGGTAGCCGATGAAGCGGTTCGTCCGGGTGTCTCCGTAATGCACTTTTTCGCCGCATACAGAAATTTCGCCGGTATTCGACTGCAGCAAGCCCAAAACGATCTTCATTGTCGTCGTCTTTCCGGATCCGTTTTTGCCGATGAAACCGTAAATCGAGCCTTCAGGGACGGAGAAGGACAAGTCCTCGAGAACGCGTTGGCTCCCGAAGGATTTCCCCAAACCGGCAATCGTGAGGATATCCATCACTCATCGCCCCTTCCGATCAGGAAATACAGGACCGGACCGACGATGTTCAGGAAGATGATGATGAAGGTCCAAAGATTTTTGCTGCCTATTTTTACTTGGGGATGCTTGTTCAGGTGGAGCAGGGCCGTGATCAACAAAATGATCTGGATCACGACCAAAGGGATCAGGATGGGTAAGTATGGCTGTAAATCAGCTATCATAAAAGCTCGCCTTCTTTCTTTTTTACGCCTATTTTCTCATATCTTCATTTTACTTGTCCGATTGATTTTCCACAACCGCAAACCTCCTGTTCGTTATATAACAAGTATAACACTGGTGGTGGGATTTGCAAGTCGGAAGAGTGGCGAAACCTATCACGCAAGGAGGCCATGCAAAGGTTCACGGCTATATGGGACTGGTGCTGTCCTGTGCTATAATGAAGCAAAGATACCAGAACAGCCAGTGCTGTCAGAGGAAGGACAATAGGATGAATCCATTTTTTAAATTGATGCTTAAGTTGATGTCGTCACCGAAAATCAACATGCAGGAAGACTATGCCCGTGTCCGCAAAGTGCAGCATATACTGGCTCCCAAGCCGAAAAAGGGCTATATCATCATGGACCACAAAATCTATTCGGAGGACCGTTCCCATGATATTCCCGTGCGCGTCTTCTATCCGAAAGAGCGCCTGTATAAAGAGCCGTCTGCTGTTTTTTCATGGCGGCGGCTGGGTCATCGGTGACATCGAGACTTACACGAATGCCTGCATCAATATGGCTGATCTGACCGGCAGGACGGTCTATTCCGTCGATTATCGTTTGGCGCCGGAGCATCCGTATCCGGCCGGCCTCTATGATTGTTACCGGGTGGCGGAAGTATTGCTGAAGCATCTGGAAATGAGCGGTCTTTCGGATGAAAAAGATCTGATTCTGATCGGCGATTCAGCCGGCGGAAATTTGGCTGCAGCAGTGTCTTTGCTGCTCCGCGACAGAGGCCAAGCGATACCGATCAAACAGATTTTGTTGTATCCTGTCACCTATTGGGATCATTCGGAAGCATCTCCATTCGAATCGATCCGCACGAATGGGCATGATTACGGACTGACTGCAAAAAAAATGGAAGAATACATGGCGCTGTACCAACCCGATCCCGAGCTGCGCAAGAATGGCTATGTCGCACCTTTGATGGCAGAAGACCTGTCGAACCAGCCGGAAACGTTGGTGATCACGGCCGAATTCGATCCGTTGCGGGATGAAGGCGAAGCCTACGCGGAAGCGTTGCAGAAAGCCGGCAACAAGGTGCAGGTCCATCGCGTGAACGGCATCGTCCATGGCTTCATCACCTATCCGAAGACGGCTGAATCGGTTGTGGAAGCCTACGAAGCCATCAATGCGTTTCTGAATGCATAAGCCGAAAGGGCTGTTCAATAGAACAAGAGGAAAGGGGGAACAGGAGTGAACCGAAAAAAGTGGGTACGTTTGGATAATGCCTCCAATATATTTTTGGCGGCCATGACGAACAGCGATACGAAAGTCTTCCGCATGAGTGCGGAATTGACCGATTCCGTGGATCCGCAGTTGTTGCAGCGGGCACTCGATGAAGTCTATGAGAATTATGTGCTGTACCACAGTGTGCTTCGGCGCGGATTTTTTTGGTACTATCTTGAAGAAAGCGACCTGAAGCCGAAAGTGACGGCTGACGTGTTGCCGCCTTGCGCGCAGATTTATCATTTTGATCGGAGAGAACTGTTATTCCGCGTCTTCTATAACCATAATCGGATTCACTTGGAGCTCTTCCATGCCTTGTCGGATGGCACCGGTGCGCTCTGGTTTTTCGAGGATCTGCTGAAGGCCTACATCCTGCTTCGTCATCCTGAGGCTTTTGAAGGCTTGGATGCCGCTGCGCACGACCGTTTGAACCACCAATTGGAAGACAGTTTTGCGCATTATTTCCGCAAGGACAAGAAACAGAATTTTACGGATGCGGCGCAATCCGCAATCCGTTCTGTCGCGAAAGTCAGCCAATTGACAGGGAAAGGCCATGCGCAAAAGAGCGCCTTGCCTGAGGAAAATGAGCCGAAGCAGAAGCTCCGCGTGCACCAGTTCCGCGGCAAAAAGACGCCGGACAACCGGCCGCATGTCATCGAACTCGAGATGCCGGTCAAGGACGTTCTTGCCCTGGCTCGGGAACAACAAACTTCTTTGACATTGTATCTGACCGCCGTGTACATGCTCGCCGTGCGCAAGGCCAGTCAAGATTTCCAACCAGGCTCGACTATGGCTGTTTCTGTTCCGGTCAACTTACGGCAATTCTTCCCGTCCAATTCTGCCAGGAATTTTTTCAGCACGACCCGCCTGATTTATACTACAGATGAAAATGGAGAAGCGGATGACATTGCCGCAATCGGCCGTACGCTGAAAGAGCAGTTCCAACAACAGATTACGCCGGAAAGTCTGGAGGAAAAGCTGCGGACGTTGATCGCCTTCGAATACAGCCCATTCACGCGGATGGTCTTCCGACCGATCAAAGACTTCATTCTGAAGTTGGTCAATTACGTCAGCAACCGGAATTTGACGATCGCGATCTCTAATCTGGGCAAGGTCACGTTTCCTGAACCAATCGACGGCTACATCGAGAAAATGTATTTCCATACTTCGGCGGTCCGCCCACAATTTTGCGCCATCAGCCATGGGGAACACCTGACGGTCAGTTTCACCTCTCCCTTTGTCGAATCAACGATCGAGGAGCAGTTTGTCAGGATTTTGACCGACGCGGGCGTTGCCGTCACCGTCGCAGCGAACAAGGTTACGAGTGAAGATTTGGAAGGTGAGTTATCATGAGACACTGCCAACATTGCAATGCGACCATCAAGGGAGAATGGGAACAATGTCCCTTGTGCCAAACGACCTTGGATGACGCCACCGATCCGGTGCTGCCCGATCCCTACCCGAAGATTCCGTTGCGTTTCAACAAGGAAATTGTCTGGAAATATTTGACCTTGATTTCCTTTGTGCTGATCATTGCCTTTCTGCTGATCGAATTGATCTGGATCGGACGGATGGAGAATGTTCAGCTCGCCCTGTTCGGGATCATGAGCATGTGGCTTTCCGTTTTGATCCTGATCCGAAAACGACGGAACATCGCAAAGGGCATCGTTTATCTGATCGTCTCTTTGTCGCTTCTGTGCATTTATTTGGATTATCTGTCCGGGTGGAGCGGTTGGTCGACCACCTATGCGGTGCCGATCATCTGCAGTTTTGCGATTGTATCCTTATACATCGCGGTGCGCCTCGTCAAATTGGGCGTCAGGGACTACGTGTTGTACCTTTTGACAGCTGCCTTGCTGGGGCTTCTGCCGGCGCTGTTCCTGACCTTGGACTGGGTCACGACGTCATTGCCTTCAAGCTCTGTCGGTCATGATGAGTGCAGTCACCTTGGTCATCATCCTGCTCTATCACGGCGGAGAGATATGGCGCGAGCTGGAGAAAAGGATGCATGTTTAAAAAGTGATGTTGCAAAAATTTCCATGATGGTCACAAAAGCAGAAACCCGAGATAAAGTTGTATCTGGCCAAACAAAAAAGCTTTGAGAAATTTGAATTCTCAAAGCTTTTTATTTGTTTAATTATTTGGAAGCGTAAGAAGCAAAGCCTTAAGCTGTCTTTTTCTTGAAGACAACGAGAAGGAGTAGCGTGCCTGTAACCAGGATGGAAACAAGAAGAAGGTTATTCCCTTCAACGCCTGTCTGAGCCACTTGGTCTGCCTCTAAGTCTGTTTCTTCCAACTTGAAGTTGGAAGGAACCATGACAGTGTCAATGACATGGATGACCCCATTGGTTGCCTCAATATCCGTAGTTGTAATGTTTGATTTATTGACCATAGGTTCATCTGAAAGATCGAAAGTAAGATTCTTCTCCGTTTAGGGTGTCTGCTTTCATTCCATCTGTGAGATCAGCCGCCAACACTTTTCCAGAAACGACATGGTAAGTAAGGACTTTTCGCCAAGTCCGGCTGTGCAAGTAGTTCTTCCGCGGTAATGTCCAACTCGGCCAGCAACTTTTCAAAAGCGGCATTAGTAGGTGCGAACACTGTAAAAGGACCATCCCCTTGGAGATCATCCACAAGTTCTGCCTTTTGGAGTGCCGAAACAAGGATACTAAAATCTTCATTCCCGAGTGCAATACCTACAATGTCGTCGGAAGGTTCACCGGTAGCAGCAGAAGCCAGAGGAGCGATACTGAACGAGAGAAACAGCAATGTAGCGAGTGAAAGTAAGCGGCGTGTTAATTTTTTCATTTTACCCTACTCCTTTCAATAATGGGAAATCTTTTGTAATCTCTACTACAGGGTTTATAATAGCATTATGATGTAAGCGTTGTCAATTTTGGGGATTTGCGTGGGTAAAAGAGGGGAGGGAAGAAGTCGTGCGAAAAAATATATGGGTGCTGATCCTCTCCAGGTTACTCTTTCTGCAGATTATCCACTATGGGGTTCAAGAAGTAGAGCAAAGAAAGGACGTGGTGGTACCCGAGAAGAAGGACGCCGTCCCACAACAAAAGATTTCTTCCACGGACTTCCGTTCGGAAACCATCGCTGCAGCGGATGTAGCTGTTCCTTTGGAGGAACTGACTTTTACGATTAATCCATCCACGGAATATTATCAGATTAATCCGGATTATGTAGGCTGGCTTTCTGTTAATGGAACCGTTATTGATTACCCGGTCGTCCGGGGGCAAGACAATGAAACGTATCTCAATCAGAATTTCTATCGCGAACCGGATATTTTCGGAGCCATCTTCATGGATTATCGGAATATCGGCATGGGAGTAGACAGGCATACTATCATTTATGGCCACTATACCCAGAATGGCCAGATGTTTGGGGAATTGGATAAATTCCTGAACGAAGATTTCCTGCAGGAGAATTTGGAGTTTACATTCGGTGATGCCTATGCGGAAAGACGGTACAGGATTTTTTCCGTCCATGTGGCTCCAGCAGATACTATTTTTCTGGATATTGATTTTGAGGGGAACGAGTACACCGAATTTCTGACCATGCTCAAGGACCTTTCCGTCTTTCCGTCAGAAGTCGAGGTGACAGAGGAAAATCATATTCTCACACTGATGACGTGTAACGATTCCGCAGAAAACGGTCGGCTCTTCATTCATGCTGTGGAAGTAACAGAATAGCAACAGCTACTGTTCGGCGTATTGTGAAAATCAGAAAAAGCTCAAATATCCGGCAACAGATTGCCGAGGTATTTGAGCTTTTTTTGATTTGGAAAGATTTTTCATTCCGTCGCGTAATATTCATCCCAATAGCCGTACAAGTAAGTATTTTTGATACGCCACTGTTGGAAGCGGATAGGCACGACAAAAGAATACAGACCTAAAGTCAGGATTGAAAAGACAGTCCATTTCAGCAAGTAAATCCATAGATCAAAAGCCTTGCCGACAAAATGCAGCTGGTGTCCTTCTATGTAGGTATGCTTGGCGACCCATTTTTCCCGATAGCAGAAAGCCCAAGGTGCAGCCAGCCCAAACGTGAAAAAGCCCGCAATACCGCAGATAAGAAGAATGCCGAAATATTCAAAAAGCGTTCCGGTGAAATAAGAATCATTATGATGGCGCAAAATATCACTCCTTTATATTTGCTTACTGATATAATACGACATAAATTTGGAATCCATCTATAAATATAATGATATCATTTGGTAAATGCGCCTTAAGATTGCCCTTGATGCGCAAATGCGATACGCTAAAGGTAGTAATCATATTGACGAAACGCGAGGGACAAAAATGACAAACAAAATAGCGCTCATCACAGGCGCCAGTGCGGGCATAGGCAAAGAGTTCGCCAAAAAGCTCAGCCAACAAGGATACGATCTGATTCTGGTTGCGAGGCGTGAGGATCGGCTTGTTGAAATCAGCAAACAGTTGCCGACCAAAAGCGAAATCATCACAGCGGACTTGGCGAAGACAGAGGAATGCTACCGTCTGTACGAAGAAACGAAGGACAAAAACATTTCCATGCTGATCAACTGTGCCGGTTTCGGTGATTTCGGCGCATTCACGACGACCAGTCTCGACAAGGAACTGGAGATGATCGACGTAAACATCAAGGCGGTCCATATCCTGACCAAGAAATTTCTGCCGGATATGATCGCAAGGAATGAAGGTTACATCCTGAATGTGGCTTCGGTTGCCGGACTGATGCCGGCGGGTCCTTACATGGCTACCTATTATGCGACAAAGGCCTACGTCACGAGCTTCACTTCCGCGATTGCTGAGGAGTTGGAAGAGAAGAAGAGCAACGTTTATGTCGGTTCGCTTTGTCCAGGACCGGTCGATACGGAGTTCAACCAAGTGGCGGATGTGAAGTTCAATCTGAAGGGCATCACTTCGGAATACTGCGTCAATTATGCCTTGGACAAAATGTACAAGCGCAAGAAAATCATCGTTCCGACGATGTTGCTGAAGGGCGCGCTCTTCTCGTCGAAGCTGGCGCCGCGCAATTTGGTCGTCCGTTTGACAAGCAGGCAGCAAAAGAAAAAGCAAGGCTAATGAATGCGGGAGGCTAGCTGGCGCAAGCGAAGCTGGTCGGAGGAACTGATCCAAATCCAGTTGAATCCGAGTTCTTCTCCGGTGAGGGGATTGCGACCGGAGTAGATGTTTAGATCAATTCCTGATCTCCGGTGAAGCGATCTTCATCGGAGGAGGAAATCCGAAACCGACACTTTCCTCCGGAGAAGCCCATCGTAGCCGGAGAACGCGACCCGAAAATCAAACCCGAAAATCTAACCGACCTCCTGTAACCCCAAAAAACGCACGAACTACCAGTATCATCCTACTGGCAGCTCGTGCGTTTTTTAGCGTGCCGCATCCGGAAGCTGACAGGCTACGCTCTCCCGTTTGGTGCAAACTCGTTTTCTTGGTAAAATAGATACAAATGGGTGGTGGAACCAAAACAACATAAAAAGTCGCTACCTTAGCCCGGATGGATAGCGTGCCGGTGAAGAGAGGGGTTTTGATGATGAAAATCGACAGAATTGAAATTGGGGAAGTGGCCATCCCACTGCGGACGCCATTCCAAACAGCATCGCGCACGGTTGACGCTGTGCATAACATCTTGATCCGCATCGTGACCGATGACGGGACCGCTGGATATGGGGAGGCGCCACCGACCGCCTTGATCACCGGCGAAACAAAGGCTTCCATCCGCGAGGCCATCATGCAATACATCGCTCCGAGCATCATCGGAATGGAAATTTTCGACCTTGATACTATCATGCAAAGGATGCATGCCAGCATCGTTAACAACACATCGGCGAAAGCCGCCGTTGATATGGCGATCTACGACCTATATGCCAAAAAGCTCGGCCAACCTTTGTATAAAGTGTTGGGCGGAGCGAAACGGAAAATCGAGACTGCTCAGACCGTAAGTAATCATCCCATCGATGAGATGGTGCGAGACAGTCTGCAGGCTGTCCAGGACGGCTTCAGCATTCTGAATGTGGCTATCGGGAGGAATGGGTTCAATGATGTGGAGAACTTGCTTGCCATCCGCAAGGCAGTCGGGCCGAGCATCCGCATCCGGGTAGAGGCCAATCAAAGCTGGAACCCCCAGGAGGCGGTCCGCATCATCAGCATGCTGGAGGATAAGGGCGTGCAGGCCGAGCTGGTGGAACAGCCGGTGAAGGCGCACGATCTGGCCGGCCTGAAATTTGTGACGCAACACGTCCAAACACCAATAGTGGCTGACGAGAGTGTCTTCTCCACGAAGGATGCCCTCCATATCATCCAGACACAATCAGCCGACCTCATCAACATCAAACTGATGAAAACGGGTGGCATTCACGAGGCACTCAAAATCTGTACAGTGGCGGAAACCTACGGGGTGGACTGCATGATCGGTTGCATGCTGGAAAGCAAGATTTCGGTCAGCGCAGCGGCCCATCTGGCAGCCGCCAAAAACTGCATCACGATGGTCGACCTCATTGGGCCGTCGTTCTACAAAATCGAAGCTTATGAGGGCGGACCGCTGTTCACAGGAGGCACCATCAAGTTGGGGGATGCGAACGGCATCGGCATCAACGCTTTTCCGAAGGCCCATTTCAAAAAACTCGGAATCGTGAAATAAATAAATGTCCCACTTACGAAGCCAAGGAAGGAAAAGCCATGAAGTTGAGAGATTTTTATGTGAAACGAGCCATCGGTTTTGTCATCGTTATGCTTCTTGTACTGATTATTTTGTTGCTCAATAAATATATCCTGCATCTTTTCTGACAAATATAAAACCGCCACCGGAAATATAAAATTCCGATGGCGGTTTTTGGGTTTGTTCTAGATCAGGCCGACTTTTTTCATGGCTGCGGCCAAACGGTCGATGACCGCTTGATCGGCATCCGTCAATGGCAGACGCATTGGTCCGACATTGAAGCCCAGCAGTTGCATTCCGGCTTTTACAGGAATCGGATTCGGCTCCACGAACAAGCAGTCGATCAGTTCTTTGTACTGTGCTTGCATCGCTGCGGCCTTTTTGATGTCGCCATCCAGGAAGGCATGCGTCATTTCCGATGTAGCTTTCGGTGCTATATTGGCAAGGACAGAGATGACGCCTTTTGCGCCCAAGCTCATCAACGGGATGATCGTGTCATCATTCCCGGAGTAGATGTCCAGGCGATCGCCCAAAAGACTCAGGTTGTCCACAGCCTGACTGAAGTTTCCGGTGGCGTCCTTCAACGAAACGATGTTATCGATTTTCGCCAGTTCCACCAGAGATTCAGGGGTAATGTTCTGGCCGGTGCGGCCCGGCACATTGTAAAGGACGATCGGCACTTTCACGCTGTTGGCGATGGCTTTGTAATGTTCAATCAAGCCTTTTTGGGATGTTTTGTTGTAATAAGGGGTGACGCTAAGGATCGCATCCACACCGGTTGCCTCTACAGCGCGCGTCAATCCGACTCCGTGGCGCGTGTCATTGCTCCCGGCACCGCCGATGACCGGGATCCGGCCGTTGACTTTTTCGACAGTGAAACGAATGAGATGAAGTTGTTCTTCATCCGTCAGCGTGGAAGCTTCCCCGGTTGTGCCCGCGATGATGATTGAATCGGTGCCGTTCGCGATATGGAACTCGATCAGCTCTTCCAACACCTCGTAGTTGATTTCTTGGTTCTCCGTGTCTTTAAACGGCGTAACAATCGCAACGCCTGATCCTTCAAAAATAGCCATGCTTATCTTCCTCCTGAATTCTGTTTTTATTTATGAATAGACAAAAAACGACTATGAGCAAATGGTCTCATAGTCGTTCAAAACAGGCTGCTTAAGTTGAAGCGTTGCATCCATATAGTGAATTCCACCAATTTGCCCCAACGTGAGAAGCTCACCGAACAAAGCTGGGCGGCTTTGTCCGACAGTGCCAGATTTATTTAACCTTGGCCCCAATACAGAGTATTTCGGCAGCAACACCTTTCAGGGAATCCCTTACTGATTGTTAACCGCGACCTCTTCATCACATCGAATCGTATTTTGTTACTTCCACACTATCAAATACAAATCAGTCTGTCAATCATATTCTGAGTGGATGCTGAGAAATTACTTTGAAAAAGATGGCAAAAAAGACACATATGGTGAGGTGCATCCGGATGCTTCAGGGAACGCATATGCGCCGGTGATGTGATAAAATCAAATTGAGGAAACGCTTTTAAGGCAATTCCAGAAAGGGATTCCGGGATGTTTTGTTGCAGGCCATCCGCGCAGAGTTTGTCTCCAGCGCACCGGCAAGGATGATGAGAGGACGTGAATAACGATGAAGATTGAACATGTTGCAGTGTGGGTGGGCGATTTGGAGCTGATGCGCGATTTTTATGTTCGTTTTTTTGATGGAAAGGCCAATAAATTATACCGGAATCCTGAAAAAGACTTCCAATCTTACTTTATTACTTTCCGTGAAGGAGGGGCCCGTTTGGAGCTTATGAAAAGGATGGATGTCAACGAACGCCATCCCCTTGATATGCTGGGCTGGGCGCATCTGGCCGTCTCCGTCGGCAGCAAGCAGAACGTCGACTATTTCACCGACAGACTCATTAAAGCGGGGTATACATGCAAAAGCCAGCCGCGCATTACAGGGGATGGCTACTATGAAAGCATGT
>CAWFEB010000034.1:0-33443 GCA_963814755.1 uncultured Carnobacteriaceae bacterium | reverse complement strand
CCCAGGATCGGTTGGAAAATTTTCGAAATCATATCGATGAACTGATTGAACAGGCTGCCTTTTGGACCTTCGTCCTCCGCTTCAACTTCGCCGCCGCCATTCAATCCGCCGACAGCGTTGACTGCTGCGTAGACATCCGGTACATGGTTGCCGATGACGACTTGATACTGGCCGCCGCTTTGGATGACGGTAACGATACCTTCAAGTTTTTTCAGGTATTCCGTGTCCGCTTTGCTTTCGTCAACCAATTTGAAACGCAGACGCGTGATGCAGTGAGCCAGGCTGCGGACGTTTTCTTTGCCGCCCACATGAGCCAAAATGTCTTTTGCTAATTCTTCATATTTCATGTTGTATCCCTCTTTTTCTATTATTTTTTATAAAAAAAACCTAAATAGAGAGCATGGGAATTTCTTCCGCTGCTGTCTACTTAGGTTTTGCCTGCTTTACCAGTAACAATCCTCTTGAGAGCATCTTAGGTATTCACTTTTGCTGCACGACCCGATGGATATGGATCGTGAGGTAAACAAGTTCGTCGGTCCCGACTTGGAAATGGTGGGCAGCTCCGACATAGGTCGATATTTTGTTGGCACAGGTATAGGCAGCCGGATAGTTTGCCTTCACTTGCTCCACCAAGAAGGTGTCCGGAGCCGTCTGGAAAACTTCTCCCATGACGACCCGCTGCGCAAAATACTGCAGATGGGTGTAGAAACGATTATAGGAAATCGATTCTTCATCGAAGGCGACTCCGAAATGCAAGCGGACGATGTTCAGGATGTCCTGAACGATCCGGGTCACTTTCATTGTCTCTTCGATCAGTTGCCCTTCCTTCTGCGCATTCACGAAATGAAGAGCGATGGATGTCGCTTCGTCAGGTGCCATCATGACACCGGTATGCTCCGCGATAAGTTCAAGCCCAATTTTGCCGAGCTCGTATTCCCTTCGATAGAACTTCTTCACTTCGAAGGCCAAAGGATTGGTCAAGACGATCCCTTCCTTTGTCCGCTGGATGGCGTAATGGATGTGGTCGGCAAGCGTCAGGTAGACGTTTGCTTGGAAGATATGATTCAGCCTCGTCTCGGCCTCTTGGATGATCTTAAAAATGGCATCTGATTCTTCTTGCGGTAAATCTTGATAAATGGCCTTTAATTGATCTGCTGAATCATTTTCCTGGATGACGAAGGTTTTCTCGATCAAAGACTTGTCGAAAACGTCCCCTGATCTTTTCTGGAAACCGATCCCTTTTCCCATCACAATGACTTCGGATGAGTCGCCGGCTTTCGCCAGGACCACGTTGTTATTGTAGACTTTTTCAATCTTCATCGATTATCCCCATTCCCCCTTCCATTAAAAAAAACCTAAACTAACACCAAATGATGTGCACATCATCTCGTATCAATTTAGGTTTTGCCTGCACAACCAGTAACAATCCTATGAACAACATGTTAGCACTTCCAAGAAAAAGATGCAAGCCCTTTCCATAAAAAAATCTCATTTTCATTTAGCACGTTGGTGGATCAGCATTTTTTTGAAAACGGATGTTATTCGCTTTATGACTAGTGTGCTGCGGAGCAGCATTCTGCGGTACAAAGATGGATTGTTTGCTTTTATTCATCTTTGTGGCCGACATTCTGACTTCTGATGACAAAAGTGGCTGCCTCGCTAGGAGGCAGCCACTGCGTTACGCGCGTTCTTTGATTGTCATCATTTTCTGGAAAACGAAGCGGCTGTTCAATCGGTTCGCGAAATGCTGCGTCACCGTACCGGTGAACAGCATGGCGAACACGGTCCCGAGCCCGACTCCAGCGATTCCTTCCAGGAACAGCAACGAGAAGACTACGCTCAACCCGACGCAAATGGCGTCGAATCCCGTCTTCATCTGCTTCACGGTTAGTCCGAAATGCTCGGACATCTCGCGCACAAACAAATCGAATGGAAGAGCCGGCAAACGGCAATTCAGCATCAGACTGATCCCAAGCGACAACATGAAAAATCCGGTGAAAAAGAACACGATCCGCAACGGTATGTTTGCGTCGATGCCTGAAAAAAGCAATTCGAAGAAATCCAGCAAGTAGCCGAACAGCAACGCCAATGCAATCGAAAAAACATATCCCAAAAACTTCCGCGTAATCAGAGCCATCACCACCACAAGGACCACTTGGAAGAGAAAGTTCCAGCTGCCGATCGTCACGTGCGCAAACATTTCATTCAACACCACCGGCACGGAAGAAATCGTCGACACCCCTAATTCACTCTTGATCATCAACGACACGGCAATGGCGTTGCACAGCACGCCCATCGCCAACGCAAGTTCACTTGCCAACACTTTTTTCTCCATATCTTCCTCCTTTTTCTATCTTTCGCATTTTTTACTTTTTGATGACCAACCCAAGCATCACAACGAAGTCCAACGCCTGTTCCTCGCTGACGATTGCGCCTTTGAGATCCTCAAGCGTGACGCTGATGCGCTCGAATCGGCAACTGCTGATGTCGATCGCCTTCAAAGGAGTTCCCGTGAAATTGATTCCGGACAGCTCGCACTCCGAAAAATCGACTTTCTTTAATTTGCATGTATAAAAATCGGCTTCATTCAGGCGGCAGTTCTCGTAACGGACATTCTTCTGCTTGCTGAATCCCAAAGCCGCCATCTGCAAGTTGCATTCCCGGAAAAGTACATCCTCAAAGACCCCTTCGGTCATCGAGGTACCGATGAGCCGGCAATTCACGAAGCGGACACGTTTCATCGTCACTTCATCCAGCTGCACATTGGCGAAATCGCAGCTTTCGAAGATGACATCCCGCAAGTACAATTGCGGCACTGTCGCTTCGCTGAAAGTCACGTTCTGGAATCTGACTTCGGTGAACTCCACTCCTCGTCTGTCGCCGAGGTCAATGGCAGTATCTTTGAAGAGGGCATGCTCTATGTAAGGTTCATCCGGATCGAAACAGTTGGCGAAATTTTTTTCAGGTAAATCCTTTGGCAGAACGGGTTCCATGATTTTGGCGGGCAATTGGTTCATTCCTTCCTGATAGTTCTCTTACTCTAAGTATACCTGAATAATCGTCGCTTAGATATCCTTGCTTTCGTGATCTACTCTTTCGTCCGGAGTGATATAATGGAGACAAGGAAACAGGATAAGGGGGAATTAAGATGGATCATGCATATGCTAAAGTATTTCGGGGGACGGCCTTCACCAGCAGGTCGCCACAGGAAGTGAGCGCATTGGAGGATTGTCTGTTTTGTCTGGATGCGGAAGGCATGATCCGGCGCATTCTGAAGCCGCAGGATGCTGATTACGGAACGATTTTGGCTGCCTACAGCGAAACGGAAAAATTCCACGAGCTTGCTGAGGGACAGTATTTTCTGCCGGGCTTCATCGATCTGCACATCCATGCACCGCAATGGGCACAGGCAGGGACAGCCATGGACATCCCTTTGCATGATTGGCTGGACACCTATACCTTCCCGCTGGAATCGAAATTCTCCGATCTGGATTTCGCCCGCAAAGTCTACCAGGATCTTGTCGCTACATTGTTGGCGAATGGAACGACGACTGCACTCTATTTTGCGACCGTCCACAAAGAATCCAGCTATCTGTTGGCCCAGATTTGCGCCGACAAGGGTCAACGCGGTTTGGTCGGGAAAGTGGTCATGGACGATAAGGAAGAGAATCCGGTGTATTACCGGGATGAAAGCACTGAAACCGCATTGGCGGACACGGAAAGTTTCATCCAGTTGGTCCAGGAATTGAACAAGACGACCAAACAAGGCGTCTACCCGGTCGTGACTCCCCGCTTCATCCCGAGCTGCACGGACGAAGCGCTGGCGGGACTCGGCGAGTTAGCGAAAAAGTATGATACACATATCCAATCGCATTGCAGCGAAAGCGATTGGGAGCACAACTATGTCCTCGAGCGGATGCACAAGAGCGATACGTTTGCGCTCCATGAGATGGGGCTTCTGCAGGACAAAGCGGTCATGGCTCATGCCGTCTTCCTTTCGGATGCGGATGCCGATTTATTTGCCGAAACTGGCACAGCAATCGCCCATTGTCCGATTTCGAATGTCTGCTTCTCAAACGGTGTCCTTCCCGCTTCCCGTTTCACTCGGAAAGGGATAGACATCGGCTTGGGCACGGACATCTCCGGAGGCTTCTCCCCCAGCCTTTTCGACAACATCCGTCAGGCTGTCATCTCATCGAGAATGCTGGAGGAAGGCGTCGATCCGTCGTTACCCGCTGCGGAACGCGGCCTGCCGCATTCGCGGATTTCCGCCAACGAGGCATTTTACTATGCGACTGCCGGCGGAGGACAGAGCCTGAGCCTGCCAATCGGACGCTTGGAAGAAAACTACATCTGGGATGTCCAAATGATCGACGTCAACGCGCCTAACGCCAAGCTGCCGATTTGTTGATGAAGAGATTTCCATGGAAAATCTGTTGCACAAAATCCTCTTTTTGAGCCACCCGGAAAACATCCGTGAGGTTTGGGTCCAAGGCGAATGCGTGCACAAACGGACGTAATTGAGTCGCAATGCGAATTTACATTGTGCTGCATTTGGTTTGCTGCCGCGGACAACTCCAGCTAGCCTCCGAATTATTGATGATTCGGAGGTTTTTTGTATTTTCGTAACGTGGTTGTCCGGGGGCTGGTTGTCCGATTCTTTCGGGTTATCGGACAACCGCATCATCGTCCGGATCTGGTTGTCCGATTCTTTCGGATTATCGGACAACCTCCGTATCGATTAATCTTTGCTTTTTTCATATCGATAGTACCTCAACTCCTTTAGAAGCTAAGCTTCGGGTGAATAAAATGCCTATATGACCTATTCATGTTAGAATTATAATAAGAAACTATTGGAGGATGATATTATGAACCAAAAACTCGTTGAGATTTGCCTGCGTGTCAGAGATATTGATGCTACTTTAAACTTCTATACTAATCTATTTGATTTTGAAGTTGCCAGCCACAGAAAATTCCCTGAAGATAAGTTTGATTTAGTTTATCTGAATTCTCCCGGTTCTTCTGTACAAATTGAACTCACTTACAATTACGATGCCGAGCCATATAATGTAGGAAATGGCTTCAGTCATTTAGGTGTGACTGTCAGTGACTTAGAAAAAATGCATGAAGTTTGTAAAGCTTCTGCTTACGAAACAGGTGAGTTAAAAGGACTTTCAGGCGGCACACCCACCTATTTCTTTGTGACGGACCCTGATGGCTATCGAATTGAAGTAAAGCGCGCAAAATAATTTTTCGAAAATTTTAAATGAAAGCATATCGTCTTTTCAATATGCTTTCATTTATCCAAAAAGAAACACGCAAGCAGCCAAGCGGATGCTTACGTGTTTCTTTTCATTCAAGCTGCTCAAGCAGCGTATGTTTAGACTTTTTCTTTCAAAATGATGTTCAACACCAACGCAACGATCGTACCTGCCGAGATACCGGAAGAGAACAATCCGCTCAAGATGCCTGGCAATTGCGCCACTGTATCCGGAACAAAGGAAACACCCAGACCGACACCCAATGCAGAAGCGACGATGATCATGTTGCGGTTGTTGAATTCAACGCGTGACAGTGATTGCACACCGGCAGCGGCAACCGTACCGAACATCAAGATGCCGGCACCACCCAAAACAGGTTGCGGCATGATTGAAATCAAGGTAGCAAATTTAGGGAACAGGCTCATCACGATCATGATGATACCGCCCATGATGGCTACTTTACGGGAAGCATTGCGGGTCAACGGAATCAATCCAGCATTTTGGCTGAAAGTTGCGGCAGGACCGGAACCGATGAAAGGCGCGATGAACGAGCCGAAACCATCCGCACGGACACCGGCAGCGATTCTTTCATCCGTCAGTTTCGTTTCCGTAACGGCACCTAAAGTCTGCATAACACCGACTGTTTCAATGACTGTTACCAGATAGCCGGATACAAAAGGAATCGCGTATTCAAGCTTGAAATCAGGAACTCCGAATTTGAAGAATTGTGGTAAGGCGAACCATTCAGCGGCAACGACTTGGCCGAAGTCGACCATCCCCAACGGAATGCAGACGACATAACCGATTGCGGCACCGATCAGAACAGCGGCTGGCGCGATTCTGCTTGGTCCGTAATGGTTGATCAAAGCGATGATCAGGAACACAAGCACTGCGATACCGATATTCATCGGATTACCGAAGTCCTCAGATCCGAAACCGCCGCCTGCCCAGCCCATCGCAACGGACATCAGTGTCATCCCCATCAAGGAGATTACCGATCCAGTCACTACCGGCGGGAAAAATTTCAACAACGGTTTTACGAAATAACTCAAAATAATTTCCAACAAAGCACCCAACATTGTACCGCCCAGATAGGCAGTGATGCCGCCCGCACCGATGACGGCAGCAGCTGGTGCCACAAAAGCAAAGTCAGTTCCCATGATCGTCGGCAAGCCTGCTCCGACGCGGAACCATTTCGGACCGAAACCTTTTGATTGAATGATTGAAACGATGCCCGAAGCCAAAAGCGCCGCGCTGACCATATAAGCAGTATCCTCAACCCCGAAACCTGCGATCCCGGCAATGATAAGCGGTACTGCCACTAAACCACCGAAAGCGGTGATGACGTTCTGAAATCCTAAAACGATTGTCGTGCCTAAATCCGGTTTATCTTCCACACCGTAAGTCAGGCCTGTATGTACTTTCTCTTCCATGTTTCTCCTCCTGATAACGAACATTAATGATTGCAAAACAAAATATAATTCGTTTATTAACGACAAATAAAATTATATCGATATCACATACAATTGTAAAGTGTAAATACCGAATTATAAGGGCTTTCATTATGAGAATCTTCACATCTTTGGGCTTAATCGGGTTTAAAAGCGAACATTTCGGATATTTTTTAGGTATTTGTATTGAAAATGACGAATTATGGTTTATAAATCATTGTCAGATACGGGTGCGATGTAGTCTGATTTTTTGTTATACTGTATTAAACGAAACAGATGAATGGAGCATAAGCAATGAAATCAGAAAAATCATGCGGAGCCATCGTGCTCTCCCCAGACAACACGAACCGAAAAGTATTATTGATCAAACACGAAAACGGCGGCCATTGGGCATTCCCGAAAGGACATGTCGAGGACGGCGAAACGGAAGTCGAAACAGCATTGAGGGAAATCAAGGAAGAAACAGGCTTGAGCACCGATCTAAGCACCACCTTCCGGAAATCAGTCAGCTACTCCCCTGCTCCCGACGTAATCAAAGAAGTCGTCTACTTCATCGCCTTCGCCCACACAGAAACGATCGAAAAACAGGATGCCGAAGTCACCGACTTCGCTTGGATGCCGTTCAACGAAGCTTTGCAAGCCATCACCTATGATAACGACAAAAGCATCCTGCAGTCCGCCATCGATTTCATCGAAGGCATGAAAAACTGATAAAAGCAAAGAAGGGCCGCCTCGACATGAAAACGGCGGCCATTGGGCATTCCCGAAAGGCCACGTTGAGGAAGGCGAAACGGAAGTCGAAACGGCATTGAGGGAAATCAAGGAAGAAACCGGCTTGAGCACCGATCTAAGCACCACCTTCCGGAAATCCGTCAGCTACTCCCCGGCTCCCGACGTAATCAAAGAAGTCGTTTACTTCATCGCCTTTGCCCACACGGAAACGATTGAAAAACAGGATGCCGAAGTCACCGACTTCGCCTGGATGTCGTTCAACGAAGCTTTGCAAGCTATCACGTACGACAACGACAAAAGCATCCTGCAGTCCGCCATCGATTTCATCGAAGGCATGAAAAACTAAGAAAAGCGTAAAAGGGTCGCCTCAAAATGAGGCGGCCCTTCTTTGCTTCCAAAATTTCAGTAATGTATGCTGCTCCGGTGAACGACGGCTTC
Source organism: uncultured Carnobacteriaceae bacterium (assembly GCA_963814755.1). GTDB lineage: Bacteria > Bacillota > Bacilli > Lactobacillales > Aerococcaceae > Trichococcus. The sequence goes on along the minus strand of CAWFEB010000034.1, from coordinate 25,561 downwards.
GCCGGAGTTCAAGCCACCGAGCCGCCAAATCGCAACCGATCTTACAATATTTCCGCTCAATTGCGCGTCAAAATGATTTCGACAGCAAACTTATCGTAGCGATGGACAGAGGTGGAGAACTCAAACGCATTTCCGGTATCGAGATAGCCGACCTGCTCGGCTACCGCCACCGGATCACCCTTTTCCAGTCCTAGCTCCTCCGCTTCAAAGTCAGTGGCTTTGCGAACAGAAACCGTCCTATGCGCACTTTGTATTTTCAAATGAAGATCCTTTTCGATGTAGTCATAAATAGATCCGTTGATATTTTTTTCCTTGATGTTTGGTATCAGATCAATCGGCATGTAGATTTTTTCCATAACACTCGGTTCATCTTCCACATAACGTACCCGATAGATGTCATAAACAAAACTGCCAAGCGGAATATTCAACTTTTTTGCTGCTTCTTCCGGCACCTTCACGATCGAAAAATTCAGTATTTTGCTGTGGACCTTCTTCCCGGCATTGAGCGCAGTCGTGCCGCGGAATTGATTCGCCATCGTCACGCGCTCGATTTCTTCCAGGTTCAGGTCCTTCACAAAAGTACCGGAGCCTCTCCTCTTGATGACCAACCCTTCCGCCACCAAGATGTCCAATGCTTTTTTGACCGTCATTTTGCTTGCATTGTAATGAATGCACATATCTTTTTCGAAAGGAATCTGTTGATTGGCAACGTACTCCCCGTTTACGATTTTATTCCGAATATCATTGGATATGACGACATATTTTTGCATATTTTAACACTGCACCTCTCGTTAATGTCTAGCTTTCAGCAAGATCAAATTAAGTAGATCATCTCTAAAAAGTCTATATTTTTAGCATACACAAAATATGACTTGAAGACAATAATTTCTTCTTCATACTGTCGAAAATCAATGGGCTCCTTCCACCTTTTTACGTTGGCTGGTAGAATCTCAAATCGGCCATTTTCAAGTCCGTCTTCCTAGACACGAAAAAGAGCACAACACCAAAAACGATGGTATGCCCTCTTTCGTCGTCTGTCACATTCAAATCGAAAAGAAATTGTTCAGGATCCATTTGATTTTCAAGCTTGTAGGAACCAATTGCATGAATTTTTGATGGGCCGTCAACTCTTCGATGGCCTTTTCGTTTTTCTCCAGATACGCAACGACAGTATCCAGAGAAACATCTCCTCCAGCGAGTCGTTCCACCATCCTTTTTATGTCGGGACCCGTGATCAAAGAGTGCTTGTCATGCAGTTGATATTTTTCTCCCTCAGCGGCGATGCTCTTGATGAGCAGCAGCAATGCGATATTGAACTTAGTCCCCCTGAATGTCACGACACCTATATTCGTCTGGTTGTCCTCATACCAATAGTTCCCGTCATCGTAGTAGAGTGCACTCTTCAGAAAATCAAAATCACGTGTGATCTTGTCATTGTTCAGGGTCAGATACTCTCCCGTCCGCAAGAGCTTTTCCATATTTTCACGCACTTCATTGGAGACGAAGCCTTCGTCGCTGATGAATTTCGGGGGTCTTCCTTCTTTCGTCATTTCCACCATGATGCGCTTGGCCTTGACATCGATATCTTTCACGATCCACACCCTGCCCGCCAACAGAATTTTGCTTTCGATTTGGATATCGGGTGTGAACGGCAGACTGCCGATGCGCTCATGTTGGTAATGGACAGAAAAATCACTGGTCGTAAAAAACAGTGCGTAGAAATCCCTGGAACGCAGCAGTCGTTCCCCCTCCAAGCCCACAATCGCCTCATCATCCATGATTTCGATGAAATCCTTTTCCACCATATAGTCAATCAACAGCGCCAAATCCGCATCCGGAATCGCTCTCCAGACAGGAAAGATTTTATTCAGCTGAAACAATTGCGTCATCGGTATACTGACCTTTTGGAAGAGGATCGCCATCACCTGATGCGCCAAAGCATTGTAGGGAGTCTCGATCATTTCTGTTGCATCCATTTCACCCCGTTCCAGCAAATCCAATGCGGCATAGGTCTGAAGCATTTCCCAGGAGTCATCTTCCACAATGTGAAGGATGCTTTGGTGGCTTCTCCGTCCGCTGCGCCCCAGTCTTTGGCTCAGCGAAGAAGTGGATGGAGGAGAACCGTACTGCACCACACTGTCCACCGATCCGATATCTATTCCCAATTCCAAGGTGGAGGTGCAGGTGATTGTGAACAGCTGATCCTCATTATTTTTGGCAAAAAATTCCACTTCTTCACGCAAAAGTTTGTCCACCGATGAGTGATGGGCAAAATAGCGGATGGGCGCGTTCTCTTTTTTTGCCATCTTATCCAATTTATGGGTGATTTCTTCCACTCTGTTGCGGGAATTCGGAAAAATCAGCATCGTTTCCGTTTTGGAATACTGATAGATCGCTGCCAAGGATTCCCGCGCGACGAATGGGCCTGCCTCACCACTCGTGTAGTCTATCGTGATGAGCAGATCATTTTTATCACGGTCCACGAGAATATCCGTATCCCGATGGCTGCCGAAGAAGGCTTTCGCATAACCGAAATCCTTCTTGTTCAAGGTTGCGCTCATCGCGATGAAACGTGGCGCTTGCATGAATTGGCTGATCCGTTGCAGCAGCGATTGCAGGTGAATTCCCCGTTCCGTCCCCAGAAAACTGTGCAGTTCATCGATGATGATCCATTCCACGCCTTTAAAGAGGTGCTGCGCTTCTCCAGGACGATTGACCAGCATGCCCTCAATCGATTCCGGTGTGATCAACAGAATGCCTTTTGGTTGATTCACAACTTTCTTTTTCTGCGCTTGGGAAACTTCGCCATGCCAGCGCGTGATCGGTATATCCAAATACGCACTGAGTTCGCTGATGCGCTGAAATTGATCATTGATCAAGGCTTTCAAAGGAGAGATGTACAACACCTTCAGCCCCGTTTCCCAATCTTCCACACTGTTCAGCGCCGGGATGAATGCCGCTTCCGTTTTCCCGGATGCCGTCGGAGCGGACAGAATAAGGTTGTGATCGGTATTGGCAACCTGTTTGATGGCAGCATTTTGAATGCTCGTCAAGCTTGGCCACCCTTTATCATAGATGTACTGCTGGATGTCTCTGCTGAGACTGTCAAATGCCTGCATCAGTAAACCTCTATTTCATCGTGGTCATCTGCGTCCTTCGCTACGACGGACGACTTTCTTCCGAAACGATCCGCAAGTATGTGGCTGAAAGAATAGTCCGGGTTCTGGCGCTGCAAGGACAGAATTTCGATATAATCCTTGATGACGGACCGCGGCGTCAAAAATGCCGCAGCTCCCGGACGGTTCAACTGGTCTTCCATATATTGCTTGATTTCGCTGTCCTTCACCGTCAGCGTCGTTTGATAGGCTGTATTGTATATTTCCAATAACTTGGTCAAAAGGATAAAAATCTCTTCCGGTGTCAGTGGCTTCAGATCGATGACGGTACTGTTCACATTGACATAGTCCTTATTTTTCATCAATTCGTTCCCGAAGCGTGTTTTCAAAGCGCCATAGCTGGCCAATCCTCTTCGTTCGTCATAAACCGTGTGCTTCGTTGCGCCAAAATTGATGAATAAGCCTTTAGCTTCATTGGTTTTCGTTTCGTTGTACAGATTGAGGATCATTTCATAATTTTTTTCCCGGGTCAAAGAACGGGGCAATTTGTACAGATTGACTGATTCATCAAAATTTATGACAAATCCCTTGTAGCCGATCTTAAGGAATAATTCCGCCAGATTTTTCAATGCGATGAGATAGTTCGAGTCGTTGATGACGTTCTTGATGCCCAACTCTTTGGAGGCTTCCGTTTTCGTCGTGATATCCCCGCGGATCCAGCGAATCGCCTCAATCTGCAGGGACATATTGTCGCCCGCAATCCCCTCGAAATACTTCATCAGCGCTTGCCCGAATTCATAGGAAAGCCCCGATGAATAGAAGGAATTCGTCGTCTTCAGAATGGCATTCTCCACCAATTTCCAATGGGTCTTTTCCATCAAAACGGGAACGGTGAGGCTGTTTTCCGCCGCAATCTGCTCGAGCAGAACCTGGATCCATTGCTGGACGATCGTCTCGATGGCATTCCCGTCGCGGTTGTTCTTGATGACGATTTTATTGACGACTTCATTGTACAACGCCAACGCTTTCCCGGATGAATCATAGAAACGACGCGTCGGGGTCAAATCAATAGTGGAAACAACGAAATTCTTTTGCAGCGCCAACGATTCGATCGTCCGCAAAACAAAACTTTTGCCTGAACCGAAATCGCCTACCCAAAACCGCAAATCACTGTTGCCGTCCTCCAATTTTTGCAAGGTGTCAATGATTTCCTTGACTTCATTGCTCCTGCCCACCAACACATGCTGTACCCCTTTTACAGGAACAACACCTGCCTCAAGTGAGGCAATAATCGTTTGGGCATCCTTCTTTCTCAGCTTGATTTCAGCCATAGATCCATTCCCTCATTTCTTCCATAAAATCCTCTTCAATGATGACCTGCTGGTGGCTGATCACCAGCACTTGATCATCAAATATTTCATACAATACTTCATTCAATTCTGTTAGGTATGCCTGATGGAGTTTTCCTTTAGTTTTTGCGTGTTCCTTAAAATCCATCCAAAGATATCCCGTTGCTTGCCACCAACTGTTTGAGGAATCGCATATGCTCAGACTCCTGCTCGCTGTCCGGATTTTCCGGTTCTTCTATAATAGTTACGGTAGCAGATACCGATGTAGAGACAACACTTTCTGCTTCACTTTGCTCCTCGACCGATGACATTTCAATTTCGGCAAACATGTTCAGGCTCACAACCGAATCCAGCCCTTCGCTGGTTTCATCATCACTCAGGTAAGTGTCGACCATATCAATAATGGTATCCAGGGCAGAATGTGATGCGGTGATTAAGGCTGTGTCCAGCTTGATTTCTCTGCGTACCGGTTGCGTACAGTCATTTAGAAGCTCCGGCAAACTCTCGATAGGCAGATTCGCATCAAGCAGCAACTGTTGATAATCGGCCTGTCTGGTTGGATGAATGAAGCCATCACGCTCTTTTTGCAGTGCTTTTGAAATCGGCAATTCCATACGTTCCATCAGGCAAATAAACAGCATGCGCTTGTCCGGCTCTTCGCTCTGTTTGATCACCTTCGCGGCTACCTTTTTCAAGTCCGGATCCTCTGCAACTTCAAGAAGTAAAGCGCCGCCTTGCTCGACCGATTGACGGATGAACAAGTTTGCAGCCTCATGCCAAACGGTCTTGTTCACTTTGCGCAAGGCTGCGATGGTCGGATAATCCAGCTCTAACTCAATTTTCTGATTCAGACAGTCTTGCAGCTTTCGGAACGTTTTATCCGGAAAATACTGTTTAAGATTCTGCAAGTATTCCTCCTCGGGCAGTACACGCAGCCCTTCTACCTCGCGGCGGACCGTGTTCTCTGCCAAGACGTACAGGTCCGTCGGCAGCCGGAACGTTTCCGCCCAGATACGGCCATCATCCAGCGGCAACTGGAAAAATTTCCGGAAATAATTATTGGGTTTGATCTTCCATTTGATGGAGTCATCCTCCAGATCACGCACTACGAGCTGCAAAAGCTCCACGTATTTCGACAAGCACAGGCTCATGACAGCCGGTATTTCCGTAAACCGCGTCACCCGTTTTGACAACTGATTGAAATAATTCATTTCATTGTTGTCAAAGAGTTGTTTGTCCCGAAGCACTCCTGATGGATCCCACCAGACGATTTTGGTTCCGAACACCGTCAACCCGAATCGTCTTCTGGTCTCCTCATCCGGAACAGACATATATTTGCGGTACTCCTCAACCTCACGGGTAAGGATTTTTTGGATATCCCTGGACAACATGGCTTGTAGGTCATAGGAAAAAAAGGCATCCGGATGCATATTATCCTGTCGGTAAAATGAAAAAACCACTTCTCTGGACAGCCGATGAATTTCGTCAAAGATGGTGACATGATAATAGTAGCGTTCATATTTCACATGTTTGATATTTTTGTGCTTCTTTTTCAATTCGACATCAACGACTGTGCATAGGGTTTCAAATAAGGCCTCAACCGTTGCCTCCAATTGTCCTGTCAAATTGTCATTCATTCTCACTTGAGGTGAAACATAGCTGATCCATGATTCTTTCACAGCTTTCTTTTCAGCTTTTTTTAGATGCGCTCTGCTCTGTGATGAGATCTCTTGGATTGATGAAAGACTCCTCGTTATTCACCAATTCGATGATCGATATCTTTTCTTCTTCGGTTATTTGTTTATTTTTGAATATTTTATTTATGAATTCGAACATGTTGGACGGTCCCCCCTTCCCAAGTCACTGTAAAGATACGTCCTAAGTATACGTCTATTGGGACACATATTCAAGAACGCGTGTTCTATTCAGACTAGATTAAGAGCACTTCTCTTTGCCTTCAAATCAAATGGAAAAATATGGGGCGAAATAAGTTGCAAAAAGACGAAATTTTAAAGTTTTCAGAGTATATTCCCATATGTTCTAGATTGTTTCATGATCCATTAATTTAATGTCTCATCTACAGGCATTGCACACCTTGATTCCGCTCTTATCATTTCCCCATCCCCTCTAAAAGTGCTACACTTTAGTTGATATAAAAGCAATCATCAATTTCATTTATGTACAATCCAAATAGGGAATTCACAACAACTTCCAAATCAGAATCATCATCAGGAATGGGGAGAGAAAATTATGGATACAATCAGCAATTATGTAGATTCCGTCTTTGCAAATTGCCGAAAACACCGGAACTGTTGGACCAAAAGAACGCCATGTTAACGAAAATGCAGGACAAGTACCACCAACTGAAGTCAGAAGGCAAAAGCGAGCACGAGGCGATCAGCGGTGCCATAGCGGCTCACGGTAATGTTGATGACTTCACCGTATCGTACAAAGCCGAAATCACCTGCAGAAAATCCCCAAAATGAAGTCTACCTTACTTCCGAACAAGTCGACGAATACATCGATCACCGTCATCACTTCGCCTGGGCGATGGCGACAGGTGTTTTCCTGTGCATCATGGGCCCAGCCAGCCTGTTTCTCGGTCAGTACCTTGCCGGATACCGAGATGGTCAAGGAGGCCGTACGAGTGACCTGATGGATATTCTGACACTCGTGCCGCTGTTCATCTTTGTCGCAGCCGGCGTCGCGCTTGTTCATTCTTTACGGCATGAAGGAGCAGCAATTTGAATTGGAGGAAAAACGGGTCCAGCTCGACTCCACAACCTACGCCAGACTGAGAGCTGATCACAAAGCCTTCCGTCCGCGGTTGGCCGTCGCTGTTGCGATCGGGGTCGCGCTCTGCATCCTGGCTCCTGTCTCCATGCTGCTTTCCGTCGTCTTTCTCGGGGAAGATAACGGCCTGTCGCTTGTGTTCCTGCTCAGCTTCATCGCAATCGGCGTCTTCCTGTTTATCTTTTACGGCATCCAGGATGAGACATACGAAAAGCTGCTGTCGATCGGTGAGTTTGCGAAGGATAAGGCCGAGAAGAACAAAGTGGTCGGCATCGTCGCGGGTGTCGTCTTCCCGCTGGCGGCTGCAATCTATTTGATTGCCGGCTTCGTGTATTACGCTTGGGCGAGCGCCTGGATCATCTTTCCGATCGTCGGCATCCTCTTCGGGATCTTCGCAACTGTGTACAACGGCTACATGGATCTGAAGAAGAAAAAATAAAAAAAGGCACCTGCTGAAAAAGCCTCCTAAAATAAACAAAAGAAGAGAAGGAACAATCACCTCCGCGGCTGACTGTTCCTTCTCTTCTTTTTGCTATCCAGCTATCCAACTAAACCCCGGTGTTCTCATCCATAATCTCAATATTCGTACGGATAAGTTCCTCGATTTTTCCGCTGTCTTCCATCTCATCCAAAATGTCGTTCACCGCATCCAGAAAATCTTCGCTGTCTTTCGCGACGGCGATGGCTGATTCGTTCGGCGTGCTGGCGACGTCGAAGTCGGCGATTTCAAGGCCTTCGTTCTCTTCGACGTATCGCCTCGCAACAGTCTCCACCATCAATACGGCATCCGCTTTGCCGGTCACCAAATACAGGATGGCCGTATTCAATTTCGGTACGGACTGAATTTCAGCATCCGGGAAATTTTCCAGCAGATACGTTTCCTGGATCGTCGCCTTTTGCGTCGCCAGGCTGGCCTTCTTCAGGTCGTTTTCCGATCGGATATCCTTCGCATCCTCCGACTTGATCACCAGGGCATCCTTTTGAGTATAGTAAATGTCCGTGAAATCAACGCTTTGTTTTCTTTCTTCCGTAGGGTTCATGCCGGCGATGATCATATCGACCTTGCCTGTGGACAATGCCGGAATCAGGCCGTCGAAGTCCATATCTATGACTTCCAGCTCGACCCCCAGTTCATCCGCGATGGCTTGGGCGATATCGATGTCGAAACCGATGATTTTGTCCTCTCCGTCCTGCACAAGATGCCACTCATACGGGGGATAATCCGCACAAGTTCCGACGACCAATTTGCCGCTGTCCTTGATTTCCTGCAAGGCGCTGCTTCCATCCGTCGCAGCGCTGTTCGCTGTTCCGCTCGTGTTTCCGCATGCTGCCAAAGCCAAGAGGCTCATCGTTCCCAAAACCATTTTCATAAACCCTTTTTTCAATCGTGATTCCTCCGCATTCATAGTCTCAAAAAAAGGATGCCCTTTTCAGAGCACCCTTGCACTTTTATTGGTATGTTACTTTTTTATTCTGCTGTGTTGTCTTCCATCAATTGTGTATTGACTTGGATCAATTCTTCGATTTTTCCGCTGTCTTTCATTTCTGTCAAAATATCATTGACAGTGTTCAAGAATTCGCCGCCGTTTTTAGCAACTGCGATTGCTGATTCATTCGGGTCGCTTTGTACATCAAATTCAGCGATCATCAAAGTATCATTTTGGGAAACGAACTGCTTCGCAACCGTTTCAACCATCAAGATAGCGTCAACTTTTCCGGTTGTCAAAGACATGATTGCTGTGTTCCATTTTGGTACGGATTGGATTTCAGCATCCGGGAAGTTTTCCAACAGGTAATCTTCTTGGATTGTCGCTTTTTGCGTCGATAATGCAGCTGTTTTCAATGAATCTTCAGATGTGATGGTTGCAGCGTCTTCTGTTCTGATCACCAATACGTCTTTTTGTGTGTAGTAGATGTCAGTGAAGTCAACGCTTTGTTTTCTTTCTTCAGTCGGGTTCATGCCGGCGATGATCATGTCGATCTTGCCAGTTGATAAAGCCGGAATCAATCCGTCGAAGTCCATGTCTTTGACTTCCAACTCAACGCCTAATTCATCAGCGATTGCTTGTGCGATATCGATGTCGAAACCGACTACTGTATCTTTGCCGTCTTTCACAAGGTGCCATTCGTATGGAGGATAATCCGCGGATGTACCCATCACCAATTTACCGCTGTCCTTGATTTCCTGCAATTTATCAGTTGTTGTAGCTGCTGAATCTGTTGCGGAACTGTCCGCTGTCTCGCTTGTATTTCCACATGCCGCCAAAGCAAGAATGCTCATTGCACCCAAAGCTAATTTCAATAATCCTTTTTTCATCCTAACCCCTCCAAATATGTTTTTTATTTTATAGGACTTTCGATAAGAAATCCTTTGTCCGCTCACTTTTTGGATGATTGAAAATCTCATCCGGTGTTCCTTGTTCCATCACTTGGCCGTCATCCATGAAAAGGATGCGGTCGCCGACTTCTTTCGCGAAGCCCATTTCGTGGGTCACGACTACCATCGTCATGCCTTCCAACGCAAGGTCTTTCATTACCTGCAACACTTCGCCGACCATTTCCGGGTCAAGCGCAGATGTCGGTTCATCGAACAGCATCATATCCGGCTCCATCGCCAACGCCCGCGCGATTGCGATCCGTTGTTTCTGTCCGCCCGATAACGATTGTGGATAGACATCGGCTTTCTCGGACATGCCCATACGCGTCAATAGTTTTCTGGCGATCGCTTCAGCTTTGTCTTTCGGTACTTTCTTGACTTGTTGCGGTCCAATCATGATATTATCCAATACCGTCAGATGTGGGAAAAGATTGAAGCTTTGGAACACCATGCCCATTTTGGTGCGGATGGAATCGATATCCACACCTTTTTTGTTGATTTCCTGACCTTCAAAGATCACTTTCCCGGATGTCGGTTCCTCAAGCAGATTCATGCAGCGCAAGAACGTGCTTTTGCCCGATCCGGATGGTCCGATGATAACAACCACTTCACCGGAGTTAATTTGTTCATCTATGCCTTTCAGAACTTGCTTGTCACCGAAAGATTTCGTAAGTTGTTCTGTTTTAATCACTTTGTTTCAACCTCATTTCTAGAATGTCCACTAATTTAGAGACGATTGATGTCATGATGAAGTACATCACAGCAGCGACCACTAGCGGGCCGAATGGCAAGAATGTCGCACCGCGGACCGTATTTGCGGCAAACATCAAGTCGCGCAAGCCCAACACGGAAACGATGGATGTTTCTTTGATCAGCGTAACGAATTCGTTACCCAAAGCCGGAAGGATATTCTTGATGGCTTGTGGATAAATGATTTTTTGCATCGCCATTGATTTGCTCATCCCAATCGAACGGGCGGCTTCCATCTGGCCTTTGTCCACAGCTTGAATTCCGGAACGGATGATTTCGGCGATGTAGGCTGCCGAGTTCAATGATACAGCGATGACACCTGACAGGAAGTCAGGCAATTCGATATTGATGACGTACAACCCGTAATAAATGATGAATAATTGCACCAACAATGGTGTACCCCGCACAATTTGGATATACCCGTTCGCTAATATGCTGAGGAACTTGTTGGGTGACATTTTCATCAATGCCAATCCTGTCCCCAATATGACGCCCAGTACGATCGCGCTGATCGAAAGGCCAATCGTATAACCTGCGCCTTGGAAATAAATCGGCATGTAGGTCTCAAAGAAAGTTGAATCCATTTGTATATAATCCCCTTTTTTATGTTTTTTCTGGTGGTACTCTGGGTATGAAAAAACCGCCCCTTGTATTGCTACAAGAGACGGGTCAATGTTTGATTCCGCGGTACCACTCTAGTTGATCTGCTGTGAAACAACAAATCCACCTCGATTAAATTAACGCATAAAGTGCGTAAAAGGCTACTCAATGTTCACCTTTTCGTCATCCGAAGTGCGCTTCAATCTGATATTTTACTGCTGGGCTTCCACTCTGTCCCGGCTCGCTGGAGAAAATATTCAAATCTACTCTCTTCATCACTGACTTTGTTTTATTCAGTTGTGGTATGAAATCATAATATAAGATTTGAAAAGAACTGTCAACAAAAAAACTATCATCGGATTTTCATATGATTCCTTTTTCTGAGAAAAGTAGCGATCAATCGGTTTTTTTCTCATTTTTCGTTCCAATTTATGCCTCGTCCACGATCTGTTGCACGCGTCCGACCTGATCGCCTTCAACCAACATGACTTTGATGCCGTGCGGATGATTGGGGCTGTTCGTCAACAGCCGTTTCACATGCCCTCTTGTCAATTTCCCGGTGCGTTGGTCTTTCTTCAAGACGATATCGACCAAAGCGCCGATTTTGATGTTTTTTCTGAGTTTTCCGTCCATAGTTTCCTCTTTCTTAAGCAAGCTCTTTGCTTAGTGTGATGATTTGATCGACTGCTTCATCCAAATAATGGATCGTATCCTGCAGCGCCTGGTCCGTTTTGATGTCCACACCGGCCAATTCTGCGGCTTCTGCGGATTCCAATTGGTCCCCTAGCGCCAAGAATTCCAACCATTTTCCGACAGCCGGTTCGCCTTCCGTTTTGACGCGCAGGAAGGCTTGCGTCGCAATCGTCAGGCCGGCCGAATAGGTATAGGAATACAGCCCCATATAGTAATGGATCTGGCGCATCCATGTCAGCTCCGCTCCGGCGTTGATTTCCACAGCGTCCCCCCAGAATCGCTCCAACACGCTCCGTTTGATTTCGCTCAATTTGCCGGCATCGAAGCTCTTGCCCGCATCGATCAAGTTGTAGACTTCCCTTTGATAGGCGGCTTCCAGCAAGTGTGTGACGAAATTGTGGAAATAGGTGTCGGAAAGCATCTTCGTCAAAGCGAAGCGCTGCATGCGCGCATCCGTGCTCTTGCGCGCCAATGACTCCGTCAACAGCAGTTCATTGAAGGTGGATGGGCCTTCGATCAGGTACAACGATGGCTCCGAACCGAGGATGCTGTTGTTTTCGTTCGACAGGATCATCTGTCCGGCATGGCCCAATTCATGGATCAGCGTATAGACGTCCGAAAGTTGGTTCGCCCATGACATCAGGATGTAAGGGTGCGTGCCGTATGGGCTGGTGCAGAATCCGCCTGTCGATTTGCCGATATTCTGGGCGAAATCGATCCAACGCTCCGGATAAGCCTTCATGATCCGATCCGTATAATCCTCGCCCAAGACCGCTATGGCATCCTGCACCATCACTTGCGACTCTTCGATCGACACTTGCGGAGAATATTCCGGATCCAGCGCGATCTTCAAGTCGGCATAAGTCATTTTGTCCAGTCCGCGGATTTCTTTCAGATGGGTGATGTATTTCCGCATGACCGGCGCTAGGTCGTTCATGATCGTGTCGATTTGGCGGTCATACAGATCGCGCGTCACTTCCTGCCCGTAGAGCAGATAGTCGATCACGGAATCGAAACCGCGCATCGTCGCCAGCGTCTTTTCCTTCTGCAGTTGGGTATAGTAAGCAGTCGCGACCACGTTCTCGTAATCGCTGAGGACAGCCGAGAATTTGTCGAAAGCTGCCCGACGGATCGCCGTATCGTCGTGATACATATAATAATCCTCATAGAGCACGAAGCTCAGCGGATATTCCTTCCCGTCAGCCGTAAATGTGCCGAAGTCCATATCGCCTAGGCGGGCCTGTTCATAGATGGCGCTAGGCGCATCCAAGGTAGGGGCCAACTGGGCCAATGCCTTTTCGACTTCAGGCGCCAGCTGGATGCTTTTGTTTTTCTTGATGTGGCGGATATAGGAAGCGAAACGCGCTTCTTCCGAAACGACCTGATCAAGGATAGCGGCGTCGCAGCCGATCAGTTCCGATTCAAAGAATGTCAGTTGGGCGCTGATGTCAGCCATCGCGTTCGCCGTTTGGCGGGACAGCTCGACGTTGTCCGGATCGGTCAGGTCGGTCGCTTCCGGCATCATCGCATAGTGATCCGCCAATGTTGCGGTTTCGATGAGCCTTTCGTATTCCTTGATTGCGGCAAGGATCGTTTTGGCGTCCGTGAGTTTGCCTTCATACGTCGTTGCGAAGGCTGCGGTCGCTGCCTTAAGACCATTCAAAGCTGCCTCGAAGTCTGCTCTTGTTTTATAGAGTGCGGTCACATCCCAAGTCAATGCCTCAGGGACGTCCGCGCGGTTTTTCAGTTGTTCTTGTGTCATGATTTTTGCTCCTTTTTCGTGCTTTTTGACGAATGTCGAATGAATGCTTCCATTATAACAAAAAAATGCTGCCGGCGTCGGATTTAGCTCCGATGAGCGGTCTGCTCACCGGAGCTGGTGCTTTCCTCCGGTGAGCGCCCTTCTCAACGGAGGTGGGGTTCCGGTAATCTGCTCTGCTCCTGTGAGCGAATGTTGACCGGAGCTGGGCGCGAAATCGCAGGCTGTCCTCCGTCGAGCGAGAGTTCGTCGGAGGTGAAGCTTTTGCGCTCGCCTCAGCTCCGGCGAGGAGGGCCCCGCCGGAGTTGGGCTCGCCAAAAATCATCCGGCGCTGCATGAACCTTCAGCAACAATGCAAAAGCCCCCGCTAGCGAGGGCTTGATGCCTTCGCCCGCGAAGGCCGCTAATCCGTTCTCTCAGTAAGTTGCTTCGATGGCTTGGACCTGATCATAGAGGTACTGGTTCGTCGGGGCAGGCAATCCGTATTTTTTGGCTTTTTTCAGAATGGTGCCTGCAAAAAGTTCGACCTCTGAAGGCCGTTTCGCAATGCCATCCTGGCGCATCGACGGCATCCCCAGCGGCGTCAGTCCGTCGATGATCGCCAAATCATTCTCCAGATCGGTTTCCGTCAGGTTGACGCCTTCCTTCTGGGCGATCGGCAGGACTTCGCGCATGGCAGCGATCATCAGATCGCGAGTTGGCCCTGCTTCGTGGATGTCGCGGAAAGTGCCTTCCTTCACCATCAGCACTTGATTCACGCCGACATTCAGCATGAATTTCGCCCACATGCGGTGCAGGATATCCGCTTCGACCACGTGCGGCAAGGCCGTTTCTTCGAAGAAAGCCGCCACCGCATCCAAACGCGCCTGTTTTTCCGGAGCGTCGAGGCCGATGCGCAGTTCGCCGATATGCACAGATTTCACATCGTTGCCGATGCGCAGTGCGTCCATTCCTTGGGCTACGCAGTGGATGACCTTCTCATCGCCGAAAGCCGCGCCGATGACTTCCTCGCTGGCAATGCCGTTCAGGACCGAAATGATCGTCGTCTCCGGACCGACTTGGTTGCGGGCGGTTTCGATTGCTTCATCCAATTGGGTTCCCTTCACCGCCAGAATGACCAGGTCTGCAGGTGCCAGACTGGCATCCGTTTCGTCGACGTATTGGAAATCGCATGGCTCTCCGTTGAAGGAAATGCCTTGTTCCTGGTAGCGCGCCATCCGCTCTTTGTTGACGACGATGCGCACGCGAGTCCTTTCCGATGGCTTTCGTGAAATGGTTGCCGTAGAGGATCCCTAAAGCACCCAATCCGATGATGGCTACAGTTTCTATCTTCATTTTCTCACGCCTCTTTCCGAAAAAATTCTTGAAAAAATTTCTCTATTCAGCTGGTTTGTATTTGCGCAACTGTTCGATCAGATACGGTAGATCCGTCTCGAATTGGACGCCATAGTGCAATTCGCGTCCGCTTTTCAGGGTGCGCTCAATCACCATGCTGTTGTATCGAACGGCAGTTTCGGTGGCTACGGTCAGCGGCAGATTCTGGAAAAGCAAACCGCCAACGACACTTGTGAACAAGATCGCCCGCGCCGTCATAATGGCCGGGAAAATGTTTCGCGAAGGCATAATGCGCTTCAGGCTCGTTTTGGCTGACGCAGACAGCACCGATCGTTTCCGATTCCAAGGAAATCCCCGTCAGCACAACATTATTCGGATTCAAAGCCCGCAAGTCAGCAAGAAGTTCCGACACTTCCGATTCAGCGTAGGGTTTCTTCAAAATGGGACGTTTCGTCAAAAAGCAGGCTTCGGTCACGTTCGGCGTGATCACGGTCGCTTCATTGCAGAGTGCCGCCATCTCATCCACATATTCCAGCGTGAATCCCGGATACAGCACGCCTTGATCGCCCATCGCCGGATCAAGAATGATGTGGGCATCTTCGGCCGCAAATGTATGGATAATCTCGCGTACGATGTTGATTTGCTGGCGCGAACCCAGATAGCCGATCAGGATGCCGTCGAACTTGATGCCCAATGACTGCCAATGCTGCAGGATGCCGCCCATTTCCTGGGTCAGATCCAAAAAGGTATAGCCTTCAAATTCTTTACCCGTATGGGTGGACAACAGTGCTGTCGGCAGGATGCTCACCCAATTGTCCAGGCAGCTCACTACAGGAACCGCCACGTTCATCGAAATGCGGCAACTGGCGGAAATATCTTGGATAATCAATACTCTTGGTTGACTCAAATGCTTCACCCCTTAACTTTAAAAACTCAATTATTCCCATTCTATCATCTTTTCATTGGATTTTCTCATTTTTCCATCATTTTGGAAATTATTGTGAAAACGATGAGAAAAAGAGTGCAAACTTCTGCATAAGGGCTATAATAAAAAATAATGCTTGGAGGAGAGTTGCATGAAAACTGAAAAAAACAGTACTTACAGATTGGTTATTTTGGCCTTATTTATGGCGTTTACCGTCGTCATGACTTTGTTGTTCCGCATCCCGATTCCTTTCGGCTACGTTAACTTGGGAGACATGGTGCTCTTGTTGGCCGGTCTATCCTTTGGAGGCAGCGCTGGCTTCTTCGTCGGCTCACTCGGCAGCATGTTGGCCGACCTGTTCGCCGGTTATGCCTTCTATGCGCCGATCACTTTTGTCGTAAAAGGTTTGGAAGGATTCTTTGCCGGCTGGTTGTTCCAGAAAATGGATCACAAAAAGCCGTTGGTTGCCACGGTGATCGCCGGTATCTGGATGGCGATCGGATACGCCATTGGGGACACAATCCTTTTCGGCTTCGGTGCCGCGATCGCCTCATTCCCGTTGAACATCGCGCAAGGTCTCGTGGGAGCTTTCTTGTCCACCCTCTTGTACCGTTGGTTGAACCCTTACATCACGAAGAAATTGAAATAACGAGGTGCGCGCAAGCGAGAAATCCGATCGGATTTCATCGCTTGCGCGTTTTTTGCTCCTTGTGTCAAATTGTGAATACGCAAAATCCGAAAGAACGCCCATTCCGCGAACCGTGCGGAGTGGGCGTTCTTTCTGCATATATGCCGCTCAAAAACAGCAGCGCCGCCAATAACGGGATGTGAACACCGATAGCAGTGTCGAAATGAAAACATAGCGCGTTGAGAAGGCCGTGTTGCCTCCGTACTGCATCGATAGCGCCACAGCCATCGCTGGGCCGGGCATGGCGGCGATGATGACGAGGATCCCCAGCATGGTCGGGTTCGTCAGGATGCCCTTCAAAGCCCACCAAAGGAAAAGTGGAATCACGATCATACGATAGAACGCAAACAGATAGATTTTCCATTCCTTGAAGGCGCCAGGATATCGATGTCGGCCAATGACGCGCCGATGATGATCATCGCCAAGGGGGACGTAATGTTTCCGATGCTGGTGGCGGTGTCCATCACCAACGCCGGCAATTTGATGTCGAACAAGAAAACGAAAACCGCGAACAGCGAAGCGAGGTTGCCGGGATTCAGCAGGATCGCTTTCCAGTTCGCCCGCGATTTTTTCGAGCCTTTCGCAATCAGAAAGACACCCAAAGAGTAGATCAACAGGTTGTTCGGGATGCCGTACAGCGAGGCATAAAAAAGCGCGCCGGTGCCGAAAATGGCCTGAACGACCGGCAGCCCCATGAAGCCGTTGTTCGTGAAGATGGTCAGGAACTCGATGATTCCTTCCGTTTCTTTATCCGCGCGGAACAGTTTCGGACTGAACTTAGCCAATCCGACCGTGAAAAGATACATCAGCGTCGCGGTCAACAAGACGAAGAGCGTGTCCGATTTCGTACCCACTTCACCTGCACCTTCCACCGATGCGATGACGAGCGCCGGCACCGTGACATAGGTGATCAATGCCGCAAAATTGGCGTTCGCGTGCTTATCGAAAACCTTCATAACCGTCGCGAGATAGCCCACAAACATAATCAAGACCAGCATGATCATTCTACCAAATACAACCCTAACATCCAAAACCCGAACGCCTCCCTGTCCCATCCATTTATATATCCAAATTCTAACACAGTTCTGCGCTGAAATTGCGTTTTCGATTCAGTTTCACGATTCAGCCTCTACCTCCCAGGGCATATCAATCGGTATCCTCCACACGGAGTGTTAGAATGGAAACAACAATATAACGAATGCTACTGTCACATTTCGTCCAGAAAGGTGGATCCCTATGCAGGAAAAATTGACGATCCTTCAGATCAACGACACCCACAGCTACTTGGAGTTGCACAACGAACTGTTCTATGAAAAGGAAAAATTGGCGTTCCGCAAAGCTGGCGGCTATGCCCGCCTCCAAAGCCTGATCAAAGATTTCCGCAGCAAAAATCCGACACTCGTTTTCGATAACGGCGACACGATCCATGGCACCTACGAAGCGATCGATTCGAAAGGCTGGCACATGCTGCCGGTGCTGAACGAAGTCGGTTTTGATGCCATGACATTCCACTGGGACACTGGCTTCGGGCCGGCCAATCTGAAAAAAATAGGCCAGCAGTTGGATTATCCGATTCTGGCAATCAATGCCTACGAAAAAGAAAGCGGCAAGTTGGCGTTCGAGCCTTACAAAATCCTCTCCGTTGGGGAACTTTCGATCGGTGTGATCGGCATCGCCTGCAACATCATCGACAAAACGATGCCGCCCCATTTCAGCGAAGGCCTCTCTTTCACTTTGGGCCGCGAGGAGCTGCCCGGCTATGTGGCGGAACTGAAGGAAAAAGCAGTCGATCTGATCATCGTCCTGTCCCATCTCGGTTTCCCGCAGGACCTGAAATTGATGAGCGAAGTCGAAGGCGTGGCGATCTGTCTGAGCGGCCACACCCATAACCGTCAGGAACACATCGTCACAGTAGGCGAAACGGCAGTCATCCAGTCCGGTTCGCACGGCTCTTTCCTCGGCGCGCTCGAACTGACCGTTGAGGACGGCGCGATCCAAACCATCGAACATCAACTCATTCCGGTAACGGAGGACATCCCCGAAGATGCCGAAATGAAAGCTTTGATCGATGAAGCTTTAGCCCCTTACCGCGAAAAACTGGGTCGCCAAGTCGGCGAAACCAAAAAAGTGCTGCACCGCGGCTGGAGCGTCGAAACGACGATGGACAACTTTCTCTTGGATGCGATCCTTTTCCACACGAAAACGGATTTGGCCTTCTCCAACGGCTGGCGCTACGGGGTTCCGATCCTGAAAGGCCCGGTAACGCTGAGGGAATTGTATCAGATCATTCCGATGGATCCGCCGATTTCAACTGCTATCCTGACTGGTTCGGAAATAGTCACTCTGCTGGAAGAAAATCTCGAGAGCACCTACGCAGCGGACCCATTTAATCAGATGGGCGGCTACCTGAAGAGGGCGATGGGCTTGCATGCTTACTCTGAAACTGGAAAATCCAAAAGGAACCCGTGTCCAAAAACTTTTCATCGCGGGCGAAGAAGTCATCCCGGATAAAGAATACAACGTCAGCTATGTGACCAACCAGGGCGTTCCGAAGAAATTCGGAAAAGAACACAAGAATCTGGAAAAGCATGCAGTCGAAGTCATGATGGATTATCTGGCCGAGATGGGTCCTTACGAAAAAGAACTGCGCGGAACCTATCAGATCGTCTGACCCGCCAACACAATCACAACACAAAAAACAACCCCGGTGGAATCTGCATGTAAACTGCAGATTCCGCCGGGGCTATTCAGATTGATTCAGGTTTCACATTTTTCTTACGTCATAATAATCCGGATCAACGCGTTCCATCAGACCGGCTTCCTTCTCGGAAACGGTCAGATAGAGCTCGTGCATCGCCCGGGTGCAGATTGTGTAGAGGATCTGCATTTCGTTCTGGGCAGCTTTTGCCGGATAGTGGCAAATCGCAAAAACGACATCGAATTCCAGACCTTTAGCCAAACGGGCCGGCATGATCAATACCGGATGGTGGCTGTTGTCGGTATCCTGCTGCACGAGTTTGAAGTCAATGCCGGCAACCGACAGTTCCTGGCTGATGCGTTCCGCATCTTCCGCATTGCGGCTGATGAAAGCCACGCGCATGCCGGCAGCGACGCTCGCATCCACCTTCTGTTTGATGTAGTCCATATCGAGCCCGCCATCGTCGGTCAGCAGCACTTCCGGTTTTTTGCCGGAACGGATATAGGTCCCTTCCGGTTTTTCGCCTTCGATGAAGCTTTCCGAGAAACGGACGATTTCATTCGTCGATCGGTAGCTGGTCAGCAAACGGTACGAACGGAATGTGCTTTCGGAAAAGATGGTCCGGAGATCATCAAAGGAAAGACGTCTGTTCAGGATATTCTGATTCAAGTCGCCGCTCAGGATGAAGCGTGCGCTCGGGTAGGCATGCTGCAGCATCTGCAGTTGGAAAGGTGAAAAATCCTGCACCTCATCCAGACAGATGTATTGGTATTTCATGTCGCTGGATGGTCCCTTCAGCAACAAACGCAGACTGTAGTAGGCATCCAGATCTTCCAGCAGCACACTCTTCTCTGCCATGTGTTCCGCAACCACAGCGATGTGGGCGCGCCATTCATCCTCATCCAAGCCGAAAGCATCCAATGAAAGCAATTTAGGGACAGCTCTCAGGAAATGGATGTATTGGTTCTTATAGCGGATAAAGGCCAGCGCTTCGATCCTCGCGACGATCGGTTCGAAAGCGTCCTCCAGGATATCCGCCGTCATGGCCTCTTCCATCGCTTTTTGGTTGTGGGTCTCTTTCTCGTAACGGTACAGATCCAGATCGGACATGGCGATCATTTCTTTTTCGACCCATGGCTTGCCTTTTTGCGACTGTTGGATGCGTTCCACGCGCTGCAGCAAGTGTCTTTTGAGAATATCCAATTTGCTGGCCAATGAACCTTGGCTTTCGATGCTGTAGAAAGCCGACTCGATCTCCTTCTCCGAGAGGATGATGTCATCGCGGAAACGGATATCCGAGAATTTCAGGTAGCGTTTCTTCAGGAGCGTGCCGTATTTCTGCAACGCTTCATAAAAGGCCAAGCTGCCCTTCAGTACCGTGACCTTGGCTAAGCTGTCCTCTTGATCGGCGCGCAAAGAAAAACCGGTCACCTTCCGCTCCATGAATTCGCTGAAGGTTGTGTTGCCAACGTTCAGTTCGCCCAATGCAGGCAACACTTGGGAAACGTATTCCTGGAATATTTTGTTCGGGGAAAACAGGACGACTTCTTCCGACTTCAATTGGTCCCGGAAAGCATACAGCAGATAGGCGATTTTCTGCATCAGGACAACCGTTTTTCCTGATCCGGCAACCCCTTCTATCAGCGTGACGGCTGCTTTGGTTTCCCTGACGATCTGGTTCTGCTCTTTCTGCAAGGTGGATACGACCGTGCCCATCTGATACGATGAAGGTCCTTCCAACACTTCCAGCAAATACGGATCGCCCATGACATTGTCCGTGTCCATCATGCGGATGATTTCCGCCTGTCTGATCAGAAATTGCCTCTTCAGGTCAACGCCGTATGACATCGGTTGATCGGCTATCATCAGCTTCACTTTTTCGCCTTTGCTGCCTTCATAATAAAGCGAGGCAATCGGCGAACGCCAGTCAACGATCAGGTTCTCATCTTTCTCGAACAAGGATCCGATCCCGATGTAGATCGTTTCATTGCCGAAATCATCGTGATAATCGATACGGCCGAAGTAAGGCTCATCCTGCATTTTTTCCAAGACAGCGACACGCTCGTTGCTGTTCTGCAATTCGTTGTTGCGGATCATCAGCTCCTGCTCAAAAGCCCGCAGTTCAGCCGACGATTCCCAGACGCTCTCTGAAGAACCTTGGCTGATTTTGATCTCTTTGGATTCCTTTAATTGCTGTCTTTGCTTTTCACTTTTTTCTTCTACTTGCTCGGCCAATCGCGTTTTTTCGTCGTTGATGACTTTAATGACGCGATGGACACGTTCTTGTTCTTTCGTTAGATCTTTATGCAACCAAATGACACCTCTCTCTTAAGAAAACTCTTGGACTATTCGGTCTACTCCACTAAATGCGACAATTAGTAGTATACCATCGCACAGGGATTCTGGCTATTCCTTGTACCTGTATCAAAACGTTCCAAATCAAAAAAAAGCCGGTAGGAAAGACCTGTTGCAGCTCTTCCTTCCGGCTGTTTTTGTTGTTCGGATTGCGTTTTACAGGTCCTGGCGCATTTGTGTCTATTCGTTGAGGATCTTTTCGATCGCAGTGTATCCTCCCAGGATATTGACGATCTTTTTGAATCCCCTCTCCTCCAATGCACCGATGGCGACGGCGGAACGTACGCCGGATTGGCAATGGACGTACAAAGGTTCATCCCGATTGAACGGCAACGGGTCCTCCAAAATTTTGCCCAGGAGTACGCGTTTGGCATCGGACAGATGCCCTTTATCCCATTCGCTCTTCGAACGCACATCCAATATCTGCAGATCCTTTTCTTGGCGCAATGCGATGAAGGCGGCTGCAGTGATCGTTTCGGTCATCTTATAGTCCGCGATTTGCCCAACATCCAGGTAGCCCCTGACTTGGTCGAACCCGATCAGCTGCAGTTGGCGGGCAGCCGTTTCAGCATCTTCTTTGGTTCCGATGAACGTCACTTGCCCTTCGTAATCCAGGAACCAACCCGCGTAAGTCAAAAACTTTTTGTTCAGCGGAATATTGAGCGTCCTTTCGATGTGCCCGGCTTGATACATTTCTTTCACGCGCAGATCGATCAGCCTATCATTTGGACCGGCCTGCTGAAGCGGGAAGACAGGATAAGGCACGTAGGCGTCGCTGTCCAGTTTGTTGATCTTCTTCATCTGGGCAAAGTAGGTCGGCGGCTCAGGCTGATCATCCGTCAAAGCTTCGATGAAACTCGTTTCCTCGTCATGTTGGAAAGCCCAGTTGTTGTCTTTTTCGTAGCCCAAAGTGGTCATCGGTACGGCGCCCAACGACTTCCCGCAGGCGCTGCCGGCACCGTGCCCGGGCCAAATCTGCAGATGATCCGGATAGTCAGCCATTCTCTGAAGAGAGCGGAACATTTCTTTCGCTCCGATTTCGGTGGTGCCTTGCATATGCGCTGCTTCTTCCAGCAAGTCCGGTCGGCCGACATCACCCACAAAGATAAAATCGCCGGTGAACAATCCCATCGGAATGTCCGAACCGCCGCCGATGTCCGTCAACAGAAAGGACACACTCTCCGGCGTATGCCCAGGCGTGTGCAGCACCTCCAGTTTGACCTTGCCTACGGAGATGATGTCCCTATCCTGCAGCAACACGCTTCCTTCCGGCAGATCCTGGTAACGCCAGTCATCCCCGCCCATGTCCGAGACATACAGTTTGGCGCCTAAACGCCTTTCGGTCTCCCGCAGACCGGATGCATAATCGGCATGGATATGCGTTTCCGTTGCCGCAGTGATGACCAGACCTTCGTCTTCGGCTGCCAAGATATAGTCATCCAACTTGCGCAAGGGATCGATTATGATGGCTTCTCCGGTTTTTTGGCAACCCACCAAATAGGAAAATTGCGCTACTTGGGGATCGAAAAATGATTTAAAAAACATGCATGAACTCCTCCTTTATCCTGTCGAAAATTCAGTATGATTCATCTGCTAAGGCTTGCGACAAAATTGATGGTCGTGGCGATGATGGCCGTCCCGAAAATGAAGGACAACAGCGCATGGCCCAGCGCGGCCTTCCTGAATTCCGGCGTTGTGAAGGTCGTGTCGGAGACTTGATAAGTCATCCCGATCGTAAACGCCAGATAGGCAAAGTCCCAAAAATTAGGCTTTTCGGTACCCTCGAAAATGACGCCGCCGTTCACATCGCGGTAATAGAGTTCCGCATACCGCAACATGTAGAGACTGTGCACCGTCGTCCAGGAGAGCACGATGCTGAACAGACCAAATCCGATCGTCCCGAAACTGTGCTCATGAGTCGTCAACATCAACGCGACAGCCCCGATGCTGATCAGACATGCCATCAGGACAAAAAAATCAATCGTCGAATATTGAATATCTTCCTCTTGCGCAATCCGCTCGGTTTCCGTCCCATCATGCGGATGAAAATCCTTCCACAGCAAATACAACAAAATAATTGCGGCACTGTCCCAACCGATCAAAGGGGCCAATTCCCAACGCAACAAGAATCCGGCTGCCAACCCGATGCCCGTGCCGATCGCTCCGGCAATCAGGAAGCGCGTCCTCTTTTTGCGCATATCCCTTCCGGCTTTCGTTTGATCGGCAAATAAATGGCTTCTTTTCTTCATGGCTGTCCGCCCCCTGCTTTTTCGGCCTGACTGTTCTTTTAGATGGTGATTTCAATGACGTTTTTTTCCGGATCGAGGAACATGCTTTCATAGTAGCCATCCCCTGTAATGCGCGGCTGGCTTTTGCATGTGTACCCCGCTTTGATGAGTCTGTCGGTGAAATAGTCGACGTTCTGCTTGCTGCCGACGGAGACGGCCAGATGCGCCCAGCCCAGCATATCAAGGGGATGGCGTTCGTTGACATCCATCCTTTTCATAAGCTCCAAACGGGCCCCTCCTTCACGGAAAGTAATAAAGTAAGATTGGAAGTCTTTTTCAGGATTCCGGTATAATTTATTGGCCTTTCCATCAAAAAAACGAACATAAAAATCGCGCATCAGCTCCAAATCGCCCACCCACACTGCAACATGTTCAATCTTCATCGTTATTCACGTCCTCTCATCATCCTTGCCGGTGCGCTGGAGACAAACTCTGCGCGGATGGCCTGCAACAAAACATCCCGGAATCCCTTTCTGGACTTGCCTTAAAAGCGTTTCCTCAATTTGATTTTATCACATCACCGGCGCATATGCGTTCCCTGAAGCATCCGGATGCACCTCACCATATGTGTCTTTTTTGCCATCTTTTTCAAAGTAATTTCTCAGCATCCACTCAGAATATGATTGACAGACTGATTTGTATTTGATAGTGTGGAAGTAACAAAATACGATTCGATGTGATGAAGAGGTCGCGGTTAACAATCAGTAAGGGATTCCCTGAAAGGTGTTGCTGCCGAAATACTCTGTATTGGGGCCAAGGTTAAATAAATCTGGCACTGTCGGACAAAGCCGCCCAGCTTTGTTCGGTGAGCTTCTCACGTTGGGGCAAATTGGTGGAATTCACTATATGGATGCAACGCTTCAACTTAAGCAGCCTGTTTTGAACGACTATGAGACCATTTGCTCATAGTCGTTTTTTGTCTATTCATAAATAAAAACAGAATTCAGGAGGAAGATAAGCATGGCTATTTTTGAAGGATCAGGCGTTGCGATTGTTACGCCGTTTAAAGACACGGAGAACCAAGAAATCAACTACGAGGTGTTGGAAGAGCTGATCGAGTTCCATATCGCGAACGGCACCGATTCAATCATCATCGCGGGCACAACCGGGGAAGCTTCCACGCTGACGGATGAAGAACAACTTCATCTCATTCGTTTCACTGTCGAAAAAGTCAACGGCCGGATCCCGGTCATCGGCGGTGCCGGGAGCAATGACACGCGCCACGGAGTCGGATTGACGCGCGCTGTAGAGGCAACCGGTGTGGATGCGATCCTTAGCGTCACCCCTTATTACAACAAAACATCCCAAAAAGGCTTGATTGAACATTACAAAGCCATCGCCAACAGCGTGAAAGTTCCGATCGTCCTTTACAATGTGCCGGGCCGCACCGGCCAGAACATTACCCCTGAATCTCTGGTGGAACTGGCGAAAATCGATAACATCGTTTCGTTGAAGGACGCCACCGGAAACTTCAGTCAGGCTGTGGACAACCTGAGTCTTTTGGGCGATCGCCTGGACATCTACTCCGGGAATGATGACACGATCATCCCGTTGATGAGCTTGGGCGCAAAAGGCGTCATCTCTGTCCTTGCCAATATAGCACCGAAAGCTACATCGGAAATGACGCATGCCTTCCTGGATGGCGACATCAAAAAGGCCGCAGCGATGCAAGCACAGTACAAAGAACTGATCGACTGCTTGTTCGTGGAGCCGAATCCGATTCCTGTAAAAGCCGGAATGCAACTGCTGGGCTTCAATGTCGGACCAATGCGTCTGCCATTGACGGATGCCGATCAAGCGGTCATCGACCGTTTGGCCGCAGCCATGAAAAAAGT
>CAWFEB010000033.1:0-50878 GCA_963814755.1 uncultured Carnobacteriaceae bacterium | reverse complement strand
TAATCATTCTGGCCATATTCATGTTGGGATACAATAGTTACAAGACATCCAAGGAAATCAATGCGGACACTGAAAATATTGTGAATGTCAGTGTTCCTATTTTGGAACAGGGAGCCGAAATCAACTATCTAGTGGCAAGCCGCATGTCAGTCGTCCGCAGCTACCTGTTATCCGGAGATACAACTTATGTGGAATTGTTTGATCTGTACACGCAGCAAAGCGAAGCTATCCAAGCGGAAATTCTGGAGGCAAACGGCAACAAACAGGTGATTGTGGATCTATTCGAAGGAATCAATGAATGGACCCGGATCACGCGCGAAGAAGTCATCAACGTCTACCTAGCAGGTGATCAGGAACAAGCAGTAAAGGCATTATTTGAAAGATCAGAGCAACTGGGCAATGAGAACATCAGTGCCATGGAAAGATCTCTTGACGCCAGAATCGCTTTCCATTAATGAAGAGGGGGAAGATGTTGTTGCCCATGGAGATCGAGCAATGAGAGTGACCTTCATCATATCCATAATTGCACTATTGCTGAGTATCGCTATCGCATTATTGATTTCTTCCGATTTGATGAAGCGTATCAAGCTATTGATGGACAAAACAACCGAACTGACAACAGGAAAACTGAATGGAGAACCTATCGACATCAAACATTTTGACGAATTAGGCAAACTGGGTGATGCGATCAATCAAATGCAGCAACAGTTGAAAGCCATTATTGTAAGCATTTCAGAAGCATCACATACACTTGAGGAGAACAGTCGGGACCTCCACCATGCTTCAAAAGAAGTGAAGTTAGGCACTGAACAAGTGGCTATCACAATGCAGGAATTGGCGACAGGATCTGAAACCCAAGCAAGCAGCGCCAGCAACTTGGCGACTGTCATCGACGTCTTCAACGATGAGTTCCAAGCTGTTAATCAGAACACCATTCAAATTGCAGAAGGTTCTAAAGAAATCCTTGCAAATACAAATCAAGGCGAAGAACTGATGCAAAAATCAAGTCTGCAGATGAACATAATTCAGGACATCATGCAAGAGGCTGTCGATAAGATGAATATTTTGGAAAATCAGACCCAAGAAATCAACAAATTGGTCGGACTTATCCAAAATGTAGCGGATCAAACGAATTTACTGGCATTGAATGCTGCCATAGAGGCTGCGCGAGCTGGAGAACATGGCCGAGGCTTTGCTGTCGTTGCCGATGAAGTCAGAAAGCTGTCTGAACAAGTCGCCACTTCCGTCATGGACATAACAGGTTTTGTGGACACTATCCAAAAAGAATCCAAAAACGTAAGTTCATCCTTACAATCGGGCTATACCGAAGTGAAGTCGGGTGCTGCCCAGATTGATAGGACGAGTCATACATTCAGTGAGATGAAAATGCAATTGGACAGTATGGTGACGAATATTTCTGGCGTAACCAATAATTTGGCGCTGTTGGCTGAGAATACAAATAACATGAGTACGTCCATCGAAGAGATTGCTTCAATCTCGGAAGAATCCGCTGCTGGAGTCGAAGAGACATCGGCTGCCAGCCAGGAAATCAGCAGTTCCATGGAAGAAGTTTCGATGAATTCCGAAAGAATCGCAGGCCTTGCAGATCTGCTGAATCTGTTGGTCAAAGAATTTAAATTTTAATCCAAAAAACAGAAAACTCTCCAGTAAGCCGCTCAAGCTTACTGGAGAGTTTTTATTTTGTGAATGATTCATTCATTTATTGGATATAGATGGCTTGACTGCCGAATTGCTCCCAAGAGGCAATGAATGCACTTTTTTCCACAGCTTGGTTTTTTTTGCCATAAGGATCATTTACGTAAAAATAATTATCATCATAGCCAACTACTACGACACTGTGTTCACTATAACTGATGCTGACCTCACCGGTAGGCGTTTGCCACACTTCCATATCAGCTACTGGGGCATAGCTTGTACTGGTGATTGTCCAGACTGGGTATCCCTGATTCAAGGCAGCAATCACAGCCTCAAATGGGCTGCCGGTGATATCCTTTATGCGATCCGATGACACGAAATTAGCAGCCAAGACAGCTATCGGCCCATGGTAGACACTGAAGCCAGAATCATAACCGGTAATGTCTCCTACGAAAGCATCGTTTGGGTTGCCGCGCAGGCCGTTTTCATAAATGATCGGAACAGAAGGGAGCCAAGCAGCGACATCATTTTTCGATACATCAACGTTGTTGTACTGCAGTATCATTGTAAGCGAGGTCACCTCGCAGCCGTTATATAAAACTGGATAATCCATTTGGTTCAATAGAGGGACATCCAATAAAACTTGCGTGGGCGCTTCCGTTACGATCGCCTGACCTTCCAGAACAGACGCAATTTCTGGGGGCGCCAGCCTGATGGATAAAGTACCGACGATAAAAGTTATCAGCAAGCTTCTTTTGAGAAGCGTTCGTTTCCTCATAATTAGCCTCCTTAGAGTAGTGATGCATTTATACAGTACAAACAAACTGTTCGTACAATGCTGATGTAATAGCTTATAAACCCAAAATTAAAATACCTGTATAATAGTCGGCAGCAATCGAATAAAGTTAACCCATTCTCCCAAAAAAATCGCTAAAATAATAGAACGGAATCAAGCATTGCACGATCCTTGAGAAAGGAATGCTCCCAAAGTACAGCTATACTTATTTTGTGGACTCTGCTATCATGATAATTAGATTGTAAGTGTATACAGAAAAGGAGGTGTTTCAATTGGGAACAATGAAAGATGTAGCTGCTTTAGCCAAGGTAGGTGTCGGTACCGTATCGCGTGTGCTGAACAATTCCGGAGCCGTAAAAGAATCGACCCGCAGAAAAGTGGAAGCGGCGATGAAAGAGTTGAATTATATTCCGAATGCCTATGCGCGTGGCCTGAAGATGAACAAGACACACACAATCGCATTGATCATTCCAACGATTTGGCATCCATTTTTTTCGGAATTCGCCTACTATGTGGAGCGGAATTTGTCTGAACATAAATACAAGATGCTCTTATGCAACTCTGATGTCAGCAATGACAAGGAACTGGAATATATTCAAATGGTTCAAGAAAACAAAGTGGACGGCATCATCGGCATCACCTATTCGGATTTGGACAGTTTTGTTTCGTCGCATTTGCCTTTCGTCACCATTGACCGTCATTTCAAGGAAGAAACGGTTTGCGTCACATCGGACAACTTTCATGCAGGTGAGTTAGCAGCAGAAAAGCTGGTTGAGAAGGGCTGTAAAAAACTCGGCTATGTCGGAACGCATTCACGCTTTCCTAGCGAGACGACAAAGAGAAGGGACGGCTTTGAAGCGCAAACTGAACTTATGGGCGTTCCTTATGCCATCTACGATGGTGAAGACCCAGTTGTGGAATTCAAGCAGGAGATACGAACCTTTTTCGAAGAAAATCCGGATGTGGATGGCGTATTTGCCCACACAGATTTTATTGCTTTGGATATTCTGGAAATTTTGGAGGAAATGAATCGAAAAGTGCCGGAAGAGGTGCAGATCATCGGATGTGATGGCATCAAGATGGAAGCAGGGCGCAAACAGATCGTATCGACAATCCGTCAGCCTGTGGATTTGATGGCCAAAGCCGCAGTCGAAAAAATCATCCAAGTGATCGACGGCGAACCCGTCAAAACGAAGATCACTTTGCCTGTCCATTACATAGAAGGGCCGACGACGAAAAATGAAATGTTAAAATAATATGATTTTGGTATTGACAGAAAACGGTTACTGAATTATTATATGTTTAAATCAAAAACATATTTTTTTGAAGCAAAGTGGAAACGTTTCAATTACCGAATAAACGTTTCCCTATTTCTGAAATCGCGGGCAGGTTGGTTATCGATCAACCGCACCGATTTCAAAAGTAGCATGCCGATTCTTCAGAATTTATTTTTTTGAACTAAAGTGGAAACGTTTCAATTATCGAATATGAACCTTTCCACATTTTTTTGAAGCAAAGTGGAAACGTTTCAATTTTCAAAAGGAGGAGTTAGATCAGTCATGAAAAAAAGCCAGACAAGCATCAAACCAAAGGGCACACAAACAAAATGGGAATTCATCAAACAGCACCGAATGCTCTACTATATGCTGTTGCCGGGACTGATACTCACGCTAGTATTCAAGTATTTCCCGATGTACGGCATTCTCTTGGCTTTCAAGGATTACAACCCGCTGCGTGGGATCATGGGAAGCGAATGGGTGGGAGTGGAAAACTTCGTACAGTTCATCGACTCTCCGAACTTCGCATACTGTTGGAGAACACGCTCAAAATAAGCATATACGGACTGATCTTGGGATTCTTCCCGCCGATCCTCTTGGCATTATCCTTGAATCATCTGATCAGCACAAAATGGAAGAAGCGATTCCAACTGATTCTGTATGCACCGAACTTCATTTCCTTGGTCATTGTTGTGGGGATGCTGTTCATGTTCCTGGCCGCAGATGGCCCCATCAACGGATTGATTGAAACCATCACCGGTTCGCGGATCACGTTCATGACCGACCCGAATTATTTCCGGACTTTGTACATCCTATCCGGCATTTGGCAAGGAATGGGCTGGGCATCGGTCCTCTACACAGCCACACTGGCAAACGTCAGCCAAGATCTGATCGATGCAGCTCACATGGACGGCGCCAATATCTTGTACCGGATCTGGTACATCGATCTTCCGGCGCTGCGCCCGATCATGGTCATCCAGTTCATCCTTTCTGTCGGGGGGATCATGAACGTTGGTTATGAGAAAGCTTTCCTGATGCAAACATCTATGAACCTGCCTGTTTCGGAGATCATCTCGACCTACGTCTACAAAGTCGGGTTGCAAATGGGGGATTACGGATATTCAACGGCAGTCGGGTTATTCAATACAGTCATCAATGTCATCTTGCTGTTGGCCGTAAACATGATAGCAAACAAAGTAAGCACTGATGACGCGGCTTTATAGAGAGAGGAGAACAAAATGATAACGTTGACAAAATTTGACCGCAGTGTCCTGCTGCTGAACCGCATTCTGATAGGGCTTCTGGTATTGATCACTCTATCGCCGTTGCTGTATGTATTGATTGCTTCCTTCATGGATCCCTTCATTCTCCGCTCGCAAGGCCTGAGTCTGAATCCTGCGAATTGGAGTTTGGATGGCTATAACCGGGTGCTGAAGGACCCGGCAATCATAAGAGGTTTTGTGAATTCGATTTTCTATTCGTTCACTTACAGTGCATTGACCGTGGGGGTATCGATCTTGACTGCCTATCCTTTATCAAGAAAAAAACTGGTAGGCAAACGACCGCTAACAATCTTTTTTATAATCACGATGTTCATAGGTGGCGGGTTGGTTCCTACTTATTTATTAGTGAAAAACCTGGGCATGTTGAACACCGTCTGGGCAATTGTCCTTCCAGGCTCGATCAATGTTTGGAACATTATCTTGGCCCGGACGTACTTTCAACAATTGCCCGCCGAGTTGGAGGAGGCAGCCATCATTGATGGCGCGAATGAACTGCAGATATTCTTTAAGATCATGCTGCCATTGGCGAAACCAATCATTTTCGTGCTGTTCCTCTACGCTTTCGTGGGTCAGTGGAATTCTTACTTCGATGCCATGATTTACCTGAATGATGCGGACCTGCAGCCACTCCAAATTGTGCTGCGAAAAATACTGATTCAAAATCAACCGCAACAAGATATGATCGGATCGGCGACTCAAATGGCGGAAATGGCCCAGTTGGCCGAACTGATCAAATACTCAACAATCGTCATCTCCAGCTTACCGCTTCTGATCATGTATCCATTCTTCCAGAAGTACTTCGATAAAGGGATGATGGCAGGTTCACTCAAAGGTTAGGCAATACGCAACACAAAATAAATACACTATAAAGGAGAAATACAAAATGAGAGTAAAATACCTTGGCACAGCACTATTATCCACAGCAACAGTCCTGACTTTAGCAGCATGCGGTTCTTCCGGCGGGGCCTCTTCCCCCGATTACGAATTGACCAATGTCTCGTTCCCTTTGGAGGAAGAAGTGACCTTGAAGATGTCCACTTCCAGTTCTCCGTTGGCACCGGCTGATCCGAATGAGAAGTTGATCTTCCAGCGTTTGCAGGAGCAATCGGGCGTGCAAGTCGAATGGAAAAACTATTCTTCGGATTACATTGAAAAACGGAATCTGGACATTTCCAGCGGCGACTTGCCTGATGCCATGTGGAATGCCGGCGCCAGCGACTATGATCTGCTTTCCTGGGCGGAAGACGGCATCATCATTCCCTTGGAAGACTTGATCAATGAACATATGCCGAACTTCAAAAAAGTATTGGACGAAAATCCGGAATATCTGGCCATGATAACAGCACCGGACGGCCATATCTACTCGCTGCCATGGATCGAAGAATTGGGCCAGGATAAAGAGTCCATCCATACCGTAAATGATATTCCGTGGATCAATGTGGATTGGTTGGAAGCATTGGGCTTGGAGATGCCGCAAACAACGGAAGAATTGATGGTTGTATTGGAAGCATTCAAAACCCAAGACCCGAACGGCAATGGCAAAGCGGATGAAATCCCGATGTCCTTCATCAACGATGGCGGAAATGAAGACATGAAGTTCCTCTTCGGCGCATTTGGGATCGGCGACAACGATGATCACTTGGTCGTCAATGATGACGGTACGGTCGACTTCACTGCCGACAACGAAGAATTCAAAAACGGCGTTACTTATTTCAACGAGCTGTACAATAAAAACCTGATCGATGTGGAAGCTTTTGAACAGGATTGGAATGCCTACGTGGCGAAAGGGAAAGAGCAACTGTTCGGCGTGTACTTCACATGGGATAAAGCTAATGTCTCCGGAGCGAACGATTCCTACGAGCCACTACCTGCATTGGCTGGTCCAAGCGGAGAAAAACACGTTACGCGTACGAATGGCTTCGGCTTCAGCCGTGACCGTTTCGTCATCACAAGCGCCAACAAAAACCTGGAGCTGACTGCCAAATGGGCAGATCAGATGTACGTGCCGATCCAATCTGTGCAGAACAACTGGGGTACATACGGGGATGAAACGCAACAAAATATCTTTGAATATGTAGAAGCAACCAATTCTTTGAAACACTTGCCTTTGGAAGGCACAGCACCGGGCGAATTGCGTCAAAAAACCGAAGCCGGCGGACCTTTGGCAATCTTGGATGAATACTACGGAACTGTGACGACAATGCCTGATGATGCACAATGGCGTTTGGATATCTTCAAAGACACGTACTTAGCAGATGTTCATAATCAATTCAATTATCCACGCGTATTCTTGTCATTGGAACAGGCAGACCGGATTGCTCAAATCGAAGCGGATTTGATGCCGTTCGTCAACAGAAAACGTGCAGAATGGATCGCTAACGGCAAAATTGCGGAAGAATGGGATGCCTATGTAGAAGAGCTGAACCGTTTGGGACTGGAAGAATGGATGCAAATCAAACAAGATGCTTATGATACATACTTGTCAAACAATAAATAACAAGAAAGAAAATAAAACAAATCCAAGAAATGAGGGGTAGCGTGAGTATCCAAAGTCAAACAGCCTATTCAACAGAGAGGGCCAACCGATACATAGCAGAAAATAAAGGGTCAGTGAATCCTCTTTACCGGAATCACTACCATGCATCACCACCAGTGGGCTGGATGAATGATCCGAACGGCTTCGTCCAGTACCAAGGGGCGTACCACCTGTTTTATCAATTCCACCCGTATGATGCGAAATGGGGCCCGATGCACTGGGGCCACATGAAGTCGACGGACTTGATCCATTGGGAAGACTTGCCTGTCGCCTTGGCGCCGGATCAAGCGTATGACCGGTCTGGTTGTTTCTCAGGAAGCGCCATCGAGCGGGACGGAAAACTGTATCTGCTTTATACAGGTGTGACCGAAGCCAATGAAGAAGGCGTCCATCACCAGGTGCAGTGCCTGGCGGTGTCGGAGGATGGTCTGCACTTCGAGAAAGTGCAGCAAAATCCGGTCATCCCGGTTGCGGCTTTGCCGGCAGATGCTTCCCAGATCGATTTCCGGGATCCTAAAGTTTTTGAACACGAAGGCATGTACTATACGGTAGTCGCCTCCAAGGCTGGCGACGAGACAGGGCAGATTTTGCTTTACCAATCTGCTGACTTGGTGGAATGGGAGTTTGCCTCCGTCTTCCTGAAGGGGAACAAAGCAACAAGGGATCATGTGGGAATGCCCGGATTTCTTCCGCTTGGATGGGAAAGATTGCCTGATCTTCTCGCCGATGCAATGGCCGCAGGATGGGGATGATTATCAGAATCTGAATGCATCGATACTGGCTGTCGGCGAGGTGGATTGGGCGACGAAGCAGTTCCACCCGGAAAGTTTCCAGGAGTTGGATCACGGTTTGGATTACTATGCTCCCCAAAGCCTGGTGGATGACAAAGGCAGAAGGATCTGCATCGGCTGGATGCAAATGTGGGGAAGAAATTTCCCGACAGATGAGCTAGGCCACGGCTGGACGGGATCGATGACGATCCCGAGAGAGCTGAAATGGGAAGATGGCAAGTTGAAGCAATATCCGATCGGCATTGAAGCCATTGCCGACAATCAGGGAGAAAACAGCCCGGTGATCACGATGGCAGATGCCAAAGAAACAATTCCAGGCATCGCAGGGGATTGCGGATTGCTGACGTTGAAAGTGGACACGTCCGGATTGGAAAAACTGTCCATCCATCTTCGTGAGAACGACAACGAAAGAACCATAGTCTACTATGATAAAGCAAAGAATGAATTGGGAATCGACCGATCCGAAAGCGGCATCGAACTGAAAGGGGAGGAAGCACATCCACCCGTCAGCCGGAAAGTCGCGTTGTCCGGAAAGAGCGATCATCTTGAACTCGCCATTTACCTGGACCGTTCGTCGGTTGAAGTGTTTGAGAAAAACGGTGAAGTAGTCATGACTGCAAACGTATATCCAACCGCGGAAGCGACGGGCATCTCCTTTGAATGCAGCGGCAAAGCGGTATTTGAGGAAGCGACTTTTACACCCTTCATTTAATCGGGTGTGCAGTTAGCTGTGCCGGACAAATATTTTAGGAATGAAGGAGACGTTATGCGGAGAGTTTATACTATTGGAGAAATACTGATTGATTTTTTCCCGAGTGAAATCGGGGTGCCCTTGAAAGAGGTCCAGGGTTTCACCAAACAACCGGGAGGTGCGCCCGCGAATGTCGCGGTGACGGTCAGCCGTCTGGGCGGGAACGCGAGCTTCATCGGCAAAGTGGGCCAGGATGCCTTCGGGGATTATCTGACCGATGTGCTCAAACAGAATCAGGTGGATACCCGTCACCTGTTCCGGACCGCTGAGGCAAACACGGCGCTGGCGTTTGTGTCGCTCCAGGAAAATGGGGAGCGCGAATTCAGTTTCTACCGCAATCCCAGCGCGGATATGCTGCTGGACAAGGAAGAACTGAATGAGCTTGTTTTCACGGCTGCAGACATCCTGCATTTTTGCTCGGTCGATTTGATCGAAGCACCCGTAAAGTATGCGCATCTTGCCGCTTTGGAAAAAATGCAGCAGGCCGGCGGAACGATCGTTTTTGACCCGAATGTGCGCTTGAATCTCTGGCCGGATCCGGAAATGCTGAAGCAGACGATCCAGCAATTCCTGCCGTATGCCGACATCCTGAAAATCAGCGATGACGAATTGGCCTTCATTACGGGCATGGATTCGGAAGCGGATGGGATAGCGGCATTGCTGAAGACGGAGCCAAAATTGCTGATCCTTACAAAAGGCAGCAAGGGAGCGGACCTGTACTTCAAAGGCGAGAAAGCCAGTATTGAAGGAATCAGCGTCAAAGCGGTTGATACGACAGGGGCAGGCGATTCGTTCATCGGCTCCTTCCTCTATCAGATTGCCGCCAAGCCCGCTTGGGAAGACTGCACTTTGGATGAAATCCGCGAGATGGGCCTGTTCGCCAATCGTGTAGCTGCATTGGTGACGACGCGACCGGGCGGCATGCAATCCATCCCGACCATGCAGGAAGTGTTGAGCTTGGAAGTATAGCGAATGCAGCACTGAATTTAGGCTCAGGAATAACCTGCAATAACAATGTCAGCAGGGAAATCAGTTCGAATCACAGTCAGGAAACCCGCCAAAAACGGACTTGATGGGGAAATTGTCCACAGTAACCTCAATATTCTCAATCAAAACCATCTTCACGGGGAATCTCGACACGAACTCGAACCCAAAAACAAACAATTAGACACTCAGATCATCAAACCACAAGAAACCGGGCTGCCTCAAACGAGGCAGCCCGGTTTCTTGTGGTTTAGGATCAGTTGAAGACATTATTCCCCTAGTATCTTCATGAACTCCGCACCGGTGATGGTCTCTTCGACCAGCAGGAAGTGGGACAGCTCATGCAGCTTCTCGCTGTTTTCGTTCAATATGGCAATGGCTTTCTCATGGGCCTGCTTGATGATGTCCAGCACTTCGCGGTCAACCTGCTCGGCCATCCCGGCGGACACATTCATGGAAGTGTCGCCGCCCAAATATTTGTTGGTCTGGGTTTCGATCTGCATCATGTCGAACGTGTCGCTCATCCCGTAGCGCGTGATCATGGCGCGCGCCATCCGGGTCATCTGCTCGATATCGTTCGAGGCCCCGGTAGTGATGCTGCCGAAGACGATCTCTTCGGCGGCGCGGCCGCCTGCCAAGGTGACGATTTTGTTGAACAGTTCCTGTTTCGTCATCAGCGATTTTTCGCCTTCTTCGATCTGCATCGTGTAGCCCAAAGCACCGGAAGTGCGCGGAATGATGGTGATCTTGTGGACCGGCGCGGATTCTGTCTGTTTGGCTGCTACCAACGCATGGCCGATTTCATGGTAAGAAACGATTTCCTTTTCTTTCGGTGAAATGACCGCGTTCTTGCGCTGGTAACCGGCGATGACGGTTTCCACTGATTCTTCCAAATCACTTTGTGTGACGGCGGTGCGGCCTTCACGGACGGCTCGCAGGCCACCCTCGTTTATGATGTTCGCCAATTCGGCACCGGAAGCACCGGATGTGGCGCGTGCGATTGTATTGTAATTGATGGAAGGATCCATCTTGTAGTTCGTTGCATGCACTTTCAGGATGGCTTCGCGTCCTGCCAAGTCCGGCAGTTCAACCGGTACGCGACGGTCAAAACGACCCGGGCGCAGTAGGGCAGCATCAAGGGATTCCGGACGGTTGGTGGCGGCCAGAAGGATGATGCCTTTGTTGGCTTCAAATCCGTCCATTTCCGCCAGCAGTTGATTCAATGTCTGCTCACGCTCATCGTTACCCCCGCCAAAGCTGCCGTTATCGCGTTTCTTTCCGATCGTATCGATCTCATCGATGAAGACGATACATGGTGCTTTTTCGTTGGCTTCCTTGAACAGGTCCCGTACTTTGGCAGCACCG
Source organism: uncultured Carnobacteriaceae bacterium (assembly GCA_963814755.1). Lineage (GTDB taxonomy): Bacteria > Bacillota > Bacilli > Lactobacillales > Aerococcaceae > Trichococcus. Next base: position 39,439 of record CAWFEB010000033.1, on the reverse strand, counting down.
CGTCCGACGAACATTTCGACGAATTCGGAACCGGAAATGCTGAAGAACGGCACATCGGCTTCGCCGGCGACGGCTCGGGCCAAGAGGGTTTTACCGGTTCCGGGAGGTCCGACCAGCAGGATGCCTTTAGGATTCTTGGCACCGATATCCTGGTATTTTTTCGGTTGATGCAGGTAATCGACGACTTCGCTGAGCGCTTCTTTGGCTTCGTCCTGTCCGGCGACATCCTTGAATGTCTTGGCGTCGTCTGCCTTTACGTAGACTTTGGCGTTCGATTTGCCGAACGACAATGCGCCACCGGCACCGCCGCCCATCCGTTTCGCCAGCTGTTTCCCAAGCAGGCTGCCCAATCCCCAGAACAACAGGAGCGGTAAGACCCAAGAAACCAAGATGGAAAGGATCGGGGAGGCTTCAGTCGGGATATCCTTGCTGAAGGTCACGTCGGCTTCTTCCAAGCGGGTGACGAGTGTCGGATCATCGATCAGGCCGGTCATGTAGACTTGTTTGTCGCCTGCGTCATCGGTCGCGACGAAGGTGATTTGGTTCTCTTCAAGTTTGACTTCGGATACGTCACCAGTCGACACTTGGTTCAGGAACGTGCTGTAAGTCACTTCCTCCACGCTTCGGTTCATGTAGCTAGGCAATACGAAATAGTTCAGGAACATCAGGGCGCTCAATGCCATCAACAAGTAATAGGCTGTCGTTCTGCGTTTATCGGGGTTGTCGTTATTCAAATTCACATTCCATTTTCGGTTGTTTTTATTTTTGTCATCTGCCATTTATGTCTGTTCAATCCTCTCGTTGTTGTTCGTTCATTTCCTGTATCAAAAGCTGCAATTCCTTGATGCCGACTGCAATTTTTTCAAGCCGTTCTTCGGACACGCCTTCCATCAGCAAGCAGTATTTGCTCTCGATATCCTGCTCCATTTTCTGAAGGATCGCTTGTCCGTTTGGAGTGAGTTTCAGCGTAATGAAACGCTCGTCGTCCGCGCGCCGTTCTCGCGTCAGATAGCCTTGCTGTTCCAGCTTTTTGCAGATTGTGGAGACGTTGCCGTTGTTCATATCCATCACCTTCGCCAAACGGTTGAGTGACAGATCTTCGCTCAGCTTGATTTCCATCAATATCCGCAATTGCAGCGGGGTGATGCAATAATCTTTAGCGACCGGGCACATCACGGTATCCTTGGAAACTTGGATGGTCCGCATCAGATCCCAGATCTCTTTTTTCAAAAAATCAATTTTCATTTTGAAATCCGCTCCTTTTCCGGATAATAGTTGTGATGTAAAACTATTCTAAATCAAAACTATTCTTTGTGCAAGCGGTTCAACTTACTCTTAAGTAAATCCTAAAGAATCATCCCCAGCAGGAATGTTGTGAACCTACTATAGAGCCAGGTGTGAAGAAAGCGTGAAGATGATTGAAATAATTTCATAAGAAATGTTTGCGGGCGTGTGCTTTGCCGGAGGACAGCAGCCGGAGGGGGCTTCAGCTCCGACGAGGGGCCGCTGGTCGGAGGAGCGCTCAAAAAAATTGCCCCACCTCCGGGGAAGACCGTCTCCCCGGAGGTGAGCACCCGGAATGTAGGGCGAACTCCGGCGAAGCCTGCGTTCACCGGAGGAAACAAAAAAACGCACGCAAACGATACAGCGGGACAGCCCCCGCGCGCGTGCGTGCGACAAAACATTCTGGTGGATATTTATTTCGTCCAAAATAAATGCTTATTGATCTCTGAAGCGATTAGCGTACCTCAGCAGTCCGTAAATGATCATTGCCACTACTGTCCCACTGATCAAAGCCAATATCGGATGGACTTGCAGGAAAGCAAAATAGAAAAAAATAGTCGTGATAAGAAAAACGCCCAAGCTAATGAAAGTAATTTTTTTGTGGGTCATTTTTTCCTTGTCCTCCATAGGACCACTGACATTCACAGATAGAACAATTAGCGTGTATGTGCCTATCGTAAAGACTGCCCAAAGCGGGTTACCATAAGTAAAGACACCGCTTGTATCTTGTGACTTGATAACTTGATAAACCAGAAAAATCAGGATCGCTAAGTTTTGAACTATCCAAGCAATGCGTATGTTCATCAAATTCCTCAGGATAAGCCGTTCATCTTTAATTTTTTTCATCTTCTGTTTCTCCTTCCGATTGTTCGATCCAAAAAACGTCATCCAATGTTTTATTGAGTGCATAGCAGAGTTGAAGACAGAGTTTGAGCGAGGGGTTGTACTCGGATTTTTCGATAAGACTTAAGGTTTGCCTTGTAATCCCCGCATAGTCTGCAAGTTCCTTTTGTGAAAGATTTTTCTCTGTTCTGAATTTTTTCACATGATTTTCCACTTGGCGCTCTCCTTTTTGTGTAATATATATATTCCATATATGTAAATTATATATTACTTTTCTCTGTTTGTAAAGTCATTTCAAAAGACCCTTCATAGCCTAGTTACTGTGCGAATGCTTCCTGTTGCCGCCACCGCTGTGTATAATGGAGCAGAGAGATTTTGTGATTACGAAAAAAGGACTGATGATCAGTATGAAAGCATATAAATATATCCAAACGCCGCTCGGGAAGTACTTGCTGGCCGAAAACGGCAAGGGCATCACGTTTCTGGAGCATGTTGCATTGGAATTGGATCCGCGGATCGAAAAGGAAATCGCGGCTGGAGAAATGGTTGGAGGCGGACACACCATTGTTGCTTGAAGGGGAGCGTCAATTGCAGGAGTACTTCAATGGTGAACGTCAAGAGTTCGATCTGCCTTTGGATGCAGCCGGTACACCTTTCCAATTGAAAGTGTGGGAAGCTTTGCGCCAAATCCCTTACGGCGAGACGCGCAGCTACAAGGAAATAGCCATCGCTGTCGAAAATCCGAAAGGCGTCCGCGCAATCGGCATGGCAAACAACCGCAACCCGATATCGATCATCACCCCTTGCCACCGCGTCATCGGCACAAACGGCAAACTGGTGGGCTATGCCGGCGGGCTGCATTTGAAGGAATATTTGCTGAATCATGAGACAAAGGTTGCAATCGAAAATGGTTTAATCCAAGCCGAAGTCTGAATTGCCGGGAAGAGTGATTCTCAATTACCATGCTCATTCTCAATAAGAGTATAAAATAGGCATCGATGCAATCCTGAATGCAAAAGGAAAAAGTCACTGTATAGTAGTAATTTGAAATGAAATCCATCAGAAAATAATCGGGAAATTCAAAAAAGAGTCGGGAACAATAGGTTCCCGGCTCTTTTTTCTTTGCGGATCTGCATATAATGTCCAAACGGAACTGGAGAAAGGAGAGACTTAAGCGCGCAAAAAATTAGTCATTCAATACTGTTAATTGTATCCGTTATCATCATAAGCTAAACCTATGATTCGGATAAAAATGATTGATTGGATATTTGGTTAGCCAGAAACTATACTTCAGATATCAAGTTGAGTAATGAGCAATCAATAGAACTGCAGTCTATGGGAACTTGTTACTAAAAGGATTCAACTGGATGACCACAAATCCATGGATATATGAAAACGCAAACATTTGGAGGGACGATATGTTAAGAGAGCTACAATGCAGCATCTTTCGCGGCGGCACAAGCAAAGGTGCATTCGTAATGGAAGAAGATTTACCGGAAAATAAAGAGGAACGTGATCAGATCCTGTTAAAAATCATGGGTAGCCCTGATCAACGCCAAATTGATGGTTTGGGTGGGGCAGTCTCCACGACCAGTAAAGTCGCCATCATTTCAAAAGAAACAAAAGAAAATTGGGACATCAACTATACATTTGCGCAAGTTCAGATCGATAAACCTTTTGTCTCCTATGCAGGAAACTGCGGGAACATTTCATCTGCTGTAGGAGTCTTCGCACTTGAAAATAATCTGGTGGATATTACCTCCCCAATCACGACTGTAAGAGTATATAATACAAACACAAAGAAAATCATTCACGAGCATATACCCACGCCTAACGGAGAGATCACTTATGAAGGCGACTTCAGTATTTCAGGTGTTCCAGGAACGGGCTCGAAGATCGAACTGGAGTTTTTGAATCCGGAAGGTTCCTTCACCGGCAAACTGTTGCCGACAGGACAAACCAAAGACGTGCTGGAAATCGAAGATTACGGAGATGTCGAAGTATCGATCGTCGATGCGGCAAACCCGCTGGTGTATGTCAAAGCAGAAGCTATCGGTTTTGCAGGAACAGAGACGGCGGCCATGATTGATGCAGACCCGGCCAATCTGGTGCTGTTGGAAAAAATCAGGGGGGAAGCAGCAGTCAAAATGGGCTTGGCCGATAAATGGGAAGAAGCCGCTACAGTGACGCCGGGAGTACCCAAAATGACGATCGTGTCAGCAGCGCAGGATTTCATTACGGACAGCGGGAAAGAAATAAACGTATCCGAATATGACCTTTCCATCCGGATGATGAGCATGCAAAAAGCCCACAAAACCATCGCTTTGACAGGGGCTTTGTGTACAGCAGCTGCCTGCGCGATTCCGGGCACCATCCCGAATGAAGTGCTGGGGAACGAAAATGTGAAGAATGAGCTCGTACTTGGGCACAGCGATGGCCTCATTTCGGTAGCCATGAAGTACAAAAATGAAGATGGAACGATAAAAATCGAATCCGTATCAAGTCACCGGACCGCAAGAAAAATCATGGTCGGTAAAGTCTTCTATAAAGGATAGAAATAACACAAAGAATAGGAAGTGTTGAAATGTTAGCATTGTTAGGCTATGGAATGATCGTTACCTTCATGGTTTTGTTATTAACCAAGAAAATGTCACCTTTTGCAGCATTAATTTTAGTTCCCGTTGTTTTTGGTTTAGCCGCAGCATTTATAAGTGGAACACCACTTTTGGAAGTATTTGACTGGATTTTTGGTGGATTGTATTACTCGCTTGATGGGGATGGAAAACTTATCGGTAAAGGTGTAGCCCCAACGATTACATTATTGCTGTTCGCCATCCTTTACTTCTCGGTTATGTTGGACGTCGGTCTATTCGATCCATTGGCTACGAAGATGATCAAATGGGCAAAAGGCGATCCAATGAAGATTTGTGTCGCTACTGGTGTTATCTCTTTAATCGTGTCACTGGATGGTGACGGGACAACGACTGTTTTGATCGTAACGACAGCAGTTCTGACGCTTTTCAAAAAAATGAAGATGAACCAGCTTTACTTGGCGGTAATCATCGGATTCTGCAACTCGGTAATGAACTTAGTCCCTTGGAGTGGCCCGATGGCGCGTGCGATGCCGGTGCTGAACTTGACACCGAAAGAATTCTTCGTACCCGTTATCCCAGGTATGATCGGTGCAACAATCCTAGCATTGTATATGTGCTACTACTATGGTAAAAAAGAGCGCGCTCGTCTGGGCTACGAAAAAGGCAGCGGCATCATCCATGACAGCGACTTGGAACACATCATTAAAGAAATCAACGAAAAAGATGCGTATTTGAAACGCCCTAAATTGATTTGGTTCAACTTTATTCTTACAGCGGCAATCATGACAATGTTGATCATGGACGTCATCAATGGCGGAATCCTATTCGTGCTTGGTACAGCCATCGCGTTGCTGGTCAACTACAGACAGTTGAATCTGCAGTCTTCCCGTCTGATCGCAAATGGCGGAGAAGCATTAGGGCCAGTGAGCTTGGTTTATGGTGCAGGTATCATCATGGGTGTCCTGAACGGCAGCGGCATGAGCGCAGCCATCGCACAACAGATGGCTGGCATGATTCCGGAAAACATGGGTGCCTACATTCCATTCTTCCTGGCTTTGATTTCTTTACCAGGTTTGTTCTTCTTGCCAAATGACGCTTTCTACTTCGGGATCCTGCCGGTATTGGCACCAATCGCTTATCAATACGGTGCAACACCGACTGAAATCGGTGTCGCTTCCATGATGGGTCAAGCCATCCGTTTTGCAAGTCCCTTAGTGGCCTTCCTTTATGTTTTGGTTGACAGAACAGAAGTCAGCTTTGGTGATTACTCAAAAGAATACCTGAAATGGGGTCTTCCAAGCTTTGTGATCCAAACGGTTATCGCCATTCTGATCGGTGCGATTCCGCTGCCTTTCTTGTTTAATTAATCATCAAACGACTTCTCGGCAAAGATCAATCAAGGTTCTGATGTAAGGAGGCAGTTTTCGCCCTTTTCGGTAAGCCACAATCATATCCGCATAATGTGGCTTGCCCTCGAAAGAGAAAAAGCGCGGAGCATTGCCGAATTTCAAGTGACGGATATGGGTCTCGTTCAAGAAGGAGATGCCGTATCCCGTCATCGTCAGATTGACGGCTGTCTCGATATTCCGTGTATGCGTCACTTTATTGGGGACGAAATGATGTTCCGCAAAAATCGCTTCGGCGATCTGGCCGGTACGCTGATCAGGGAAATGCAGAATGAACCGATCCTTCTTGAACAAATGCAGATCAATGGAAGGGTAGCTGCTCTTCGGATTAGGCTTCCCTTGATTGATGCAAGGATGTCCTGAGGGCACAGCCAACAGGATCTCTTCCGATTTGATGATTTCATAGTCCAGATTCAAAGCGTGGTGCGGCATGTTCATGATCGCGATATCCGCTTCACCGTTGTTGATTTTTTCTTCAACGACTTTGGAGGATTCTTCGAGCAACTCGACTTCGATATTTGGGTAGATTTCATTGAACTTCGGCAAGATATCCGGAGCCAGGTAGGAACCGCGCATGAATGGAATGGAAACGCGCAGACGGCCGATTTTGTTGTCCAATATATGGGCAGCTTCATCGTAAAAGTTTTCGCGCATGCGTAGAATCTCGATTCCGGCAGCCAAAAAACGTTCACCAAGGAAAGTCAGTTCATATTTCTTTCCGATTTGATTGAAGACTGGGAATCCCAATCGAGCCTGCATATTTTTGATGTACATGCTCAATGAGGGCTGTGAGATGTAAAGAGACTCAGCTGCCCTTGTCAAACTGCCGCAGTCGTTGATCGCCTTCACGTATTCGATATCTTTCATTTCCATAGAATCATCCCCTTATCATAAGTTTTGGTTATGATATACATAAAAAATATATATTTCATTTATGTTTATTATAGGGATACAATCACACTAAGTAAATACAAGAATTTAAAAATTGGAGAGGTACTATACTATGAACAGCAAGCAGAAATCAATCAAAACCATCACTACGAATGGGAAGGAGTATAAGTACTACGATCTGAAATCACTGGAAAATGGAAAAGTGACGATCGCCAAATTGCCATATTCCATCCGTGTCTTGCTGGAAAACTTGTTGCGACAAGAGGACGGCAAGGTCATCACCGAACAACACGTCCTGTCCTTGGCCAACTGGAAACCTGTCAACGAAGTGAAAACGGAGATCCCCTTCAAACCATCCCGTGTCATTCTGCAGGATTTGACAGGCGGAGCGGCGATCGTGGACTTGGCGGCCTTGCGTTATGTGACCGATAAATTGGGTAAAGATTCCGCGATCATCAATCCGGACATACCGGTGGATTTGGTCATTGACCATTCCGTTCAAGTCGACTACTCAGGATTCAATGATGCCTTCAGAATGAACGCGGAAATTGAGTTCGATCGGAATCGCGAGCGTTACGAATTCTTCAGCTGGGCGGAAAAATCATTTGATTCCTTCAGTGTCGTGCCGCCAGCAACAGGGATTGTCCATCAGGTGAACTTGGAATACTTGGCGGATGTGGTCAAGGAAGCCGAAGCCGATGGGGAAACTATCCTCTACCCGGATACTTTGGTAGGAACCGATTCGCACACGACGATGATCAACGCTTTGGGTGTCCTTGGTTGGGGCGTCGGCGGTATCGAAGCGGAGGCAGGCATGTTGGGTCAACCGTGCTACCTGCAGATGCCGGATGTCGTTGGAGTACGCTTTACAGGCAAGCTTCAAAATGGCGCAACGGCAACTGACTTGGCTCTAAAAATGACCCAAGTATTGCGTGAGCAAAAAGTGGTCGGGAAATTCGTCGAATATTTCGGTGAAGGCTTGAAAAACTTGACGATTGCCGACAGATCGGTCATTGCCAATATGGCACCGGAATACGGAGCGACTTGCGGTTTCTTCCCGGTTGATGACGAAACATTGGGCTATCTGCGCTTCACGGGCAGAGAAGATGCGAAAGTGGACAAGATCGAAGCCTATGTCAAAGCGAACAACCTTTTCTACAATGATGCAATCGAACCGGAGTATTCAGAGCTGATCGAAATCGACCTTTCAACAGTGGAACCAAGCTTGGCCGGTCCGAAAAGACCGCAGGACTTAGTGAAACTGTCCGATGTCAGCGGAAAATTCACCGAAGCCTACTCCGCACCGATGGGGAATCAAGGCTACGGGTTGGATGCAGCCGATATCGACCATAAAGTGACCATCACTTATGAAGACGGCTATCAAGAAGAAATGGAAAACGGAGCGGTATCCATCGCAGCCATCACAAGCTGCACGAATACAAGCAACCCGTACCTGATGCTCAGCGCGGCTTTGTTGGCCAAAAATGCAGTGGAAAAAGGCCTGTCAGTCAAACGCTACGTCAAAACCTCCATGTCGCCGGGATCGAAAGTGACGGCGCGTTATTATGAAAAATCGGGCTTATTGCCTTACCTGGAAGCATTGGGCTTCAACATCATCGGCTACGGCTGCATGACATGCGTGGGTAACTCCGGACCGCTGAGACCGGAAGTCAGCGAAGCGGCCAAAGAGGGCAACATCCTGCTTTCGGCTGTATTGAGCGGTAACCGCAACTTCGAAGGACGCATCCATGCGGAAGTGAAAGCTGGCTACCTGGCAGCGCCGCACTTGGTCATCGCCTACGCCTTAGCGGGCAATGTCAAAGTGAATCTGGCCACCGATCCGATCGGTACGGACAAAGAAGGGCAGCCTGTCTATTTCAAGGACATTTTGCCGAGCAACGAAGAAGTCCAAAAAGTCGTGAATGAATCCGTTCTGGCGGATATGTTCAAAGAAGAATACCGTTCCGTATTCGATTCAAACGACTTGTGGAACAAAATCGAATCAGCAGATAAACCGGTCTACGACTGGGATGCCGATTCGACCTATATCGCAAATCCGCCATACTTCGAAAACTTCCAATTGGAAACAGAGCCGATTACGAGTCTGAAAGGAATGCGCGTTTTAGGGAAATTCCAGGATTCCATCACAACCGACCATATCTCACCGGTCGGAGCCATCGCAATGAAGTCTCCAGCCGGAAAATATCTGATGGAGCATGGCGTGAAACCGAAAGATTTCAACTCATACGGAAGCCGAAGAGGACACCATGAAGTGATGGTGCGCGGTACTTTCTCCAATATCCGCCTCAGAAACGCTTTGGCGGATGGGTTGGAAGGTGGATTCACCAAATACATCCCGACCAACGAAATCATGCCGATTTTCGATGCCAGCGTGAAATACAAAGAAGATGGCACCGGTTTGGTCATCCTGGCCGGAGACGACTATGGGATGGGATCTTCCCGTGACTGGGCAGCAAAAGGCGCCAGACTGTTGGGCGTCGATGCGGTCATCGCGAAAAGTTTCGAACGGATCCACCGCTCCAACCTGATCATGGTGGGTGCGCTTCCGCTGGAATTCCTGAAAGGTGAAGATGCGGACACACTGGGATTGACAGGATTGGAAGAATACGCGATCGCAATCACGGATGAGGTAAAACCGAATGAAGTGATCACTGTGACAGCTCAAGCTGCGGATGGAACGGAAAAAACATTCCAAGCAATCGCAAGACTGGATTCTGAGATCGAAATCGACTACTACCGCAACAAAGGTATTTTGCCGATGGTGCTCAGAAACAAGATCAAATAAGCTTTTCTTAACATGCTATTCCGAGTAAACGATAAATAGAAGAAGCCGGCCCCGACTCCGGCTTCCAGAATACGCAAAAAGCAGGCCCGTAACAGCCTGCTTTTTGCGTATTAAACTGAAAAAGAGGCAACCTCAAAAAAATGAGGTTGCCTCTTTTGTCATTCCACATACAAAGATAATTTCTTCTCGATGCGTGTCTGGAAGGCAGCGAAGACGCTGCAGATCGCCCAGTAGATGAGCGCGACCAGGATGTACATGGTCATGTAGTCGAACTCGCGGCCGCCGACGATCTTGGCGTTCTGGAACATTTCCGGAACGGTGATCATCGCCGCCAAAGACGAACCTTTGATCAGGTCCAACAGCACGTTGCTCATCGGCGGAATGGCGATCCGCAGCGCTTGCGGCACGATCACTTTCCGCATGATGAACGACCATTTCAGCCCCAGCGCATAGGCCGCTTCCCATTGTCCGTGATTGACGGAATTCAACGATGAGCGGATGATTTCCGCGCTGTAGGCGGCCGAGCTCATGCTGAAGCCGATGATGGCCGCCGTGACGGCAGTGAATTGGATGCCGATGAACGGAAAGCCGAAGTAGAGCAGGAACAAAATGACCAAAGTAGGGGTTCCCCTCATGAAGGAGATGTAGAGCCGCGCCAGCCAGCGAAGTGGTTTCAACTTGGCCAGCTGCAGGAGAGCAAGGAAAAAGCCAAGCAGCGTGCCATTCACCATGCTGGTCAACGCGATTCCAAGTGTATAGCCCATCCCTTTCAGGACGTACGGGAGGCTGTCGAGAGCCAATTCCGGATTGAAGATATACTGCCATTGGATGCCTGACATGTCTTGCCCACCTTTCTGTTCTACGTCTTTATTCTATGTGTCTATCTACGTTGCTTACGTCAATTACTGGGAAATCATATTCGATCTGTACGGTTACATCCGCGCCGTCGTAGAACTGTTTCGACAATTCAGCCAAAGTGCCGTCAGCACGCATTTCGTCCAAGGCTTCGTTGAATTTCTCGGTCAATTCGTCGTTGCCTTTTTTGATGGAGAAATTGGTTTCGGATGGGTTGTAGAAAATGTCATGCACTTTTACCGGGATATCAGGCAAAGCGGCAGTCGCCAATTTTTGTGCGTAATAGTCGTTCAGGATAACGTCGGTCCGTCCGTTCGCAACGTCCGAAAGATACATATCGTTTGTCGCGTTGTCGTAGATTTTTTCTTCCGCGCCGAAGTAACGCGCGACTTTCATGTAAGTTGTCGTTGCCGCACCGGCAGCGATTTTGCCTTTCAAATCTTCCAGCGTTTCGATGCCGGAATTATCGGATTCACGGACAACCATGGCACCGAATGAATATTTGTAAGGAGTTGTGTAATTGTATTTGTCGGCATTTTCGCCATTGCGGTCGATCCCGAATGCTGCAACATCCACTGCGCCGCTGTTGACGGAAGTAAGCATGCCGTCCACGCCCATTTCCGTGAATTCCACTTCCACGCCGATGCGCTCAGCGATTTCACGGAGGATTTCCACCTCGTAACCGGTCAATTCGTCGGTTTCTTTGTCGTGATAAGAATTAGGGTAAAGCGTTCCGGAAGTGGCTGCCTTCAAAACGCCGGCTTCCTCGATCTTGTCCCATGCTGTTTCTGAATCAGTTAACACCGCTGTATCAGTAGCGCTGCTGTCGGCTGTTTCGCCGCTCCCGCAGGCCGCCAAAGTCAAACCTAGTAATGCTGTCAAACCGCCAAATAAAACTCTCTTTTTCTTAACCATCCGTGAAACCTCTCCTTTTTCCTCGAATAAGAACTAGACATAAGATAGCACGTATCTGGGCCGAAAGCAACCGTTTTATCTATAAAAATAATACAGTTTCAGATGCTGTTATAAATCATTTTCAATGAAAAGATTGAACAAAATTAACATATCTGCTGACGTAGTTCCGAACATTCGCTCTGGATGTTGGTACAGTTCGCAAAACAGTTTGTGAAATGGGGAACAGCCCCCGCAATATGCAACGAAAGTTACTGAAAACTAGCGGAAGACGCATCCGGGAATTTTACCGCAGAGTGGGCCGAAATAGTCGAATGTTCGTCCCGCTTCCGACAATTTCGTCCACCGAACGGCCGCCGTCCTCCTACGAGCGCCCGCTTTGTAGTTTCCTACGGTGAACGTAGGCTTCGCCGAAGTTCGTCCCGCATTCTGTGTGCCCAACTCCGGGGAGCCGTGCTTACTCGGAGTTGGGCTCCTCTTGGCAGCACGCACATCCGGCCAACGGACCCTCATCGCAGTTGGAGCGTCTCAACCGCTCAAAAGACCCGGATCGGCATCAAACACCAATCCGGGTCTATCAAATTGTATTTTCCTTAACGCACACCGCGCACATTTTCGGCATCGAAACTGAACAGGATGCCATTACCCGGCACATCCAGTTGCATCCGCTCGACGATGGCGGTTTCCACCGCCGGAGCGACATCGGAAGTGACGAGATTCATGATGATGTCCTTGCCGGCATCCACTTCGATCCCGAACACTTTCCGGCATTTTTCCGCGAAGGCACCGGTCCCGTGGAAGAGGGTGCCGCCGCGTGCGCCTGCCGCAGCAGCCGCTTCGACGACTTCGTCACCCAATCCGGCCGCGACGAGCGTGAAGAAGACTTCGTGACCGGTAAGTGTGTGGGTCTCCTTTTCGTCCAGATGCAGACGTTCGCCGTGCGTGCCCAGCAGATGCGAAACCGGACTCGTGAACAAGATGCCGCGATTCGGCAACTCGAAATGGAAGAGTGAGCTGATGTGGTCGATGGCTGGCTGCGTTTTTTCGCGCGCGCAGACCATAAAGAGGATCTCTTTTTTTACTTCATAAAAACCGATCGTGCGCAATAAAGCGCTGGAAACCGTGCCGGAACCATGCATGATGGTCCCTCCGGTGATGCCGCATTTCTTCGCTTCCTCAAGCACCCGGCTGGCTTTGCCGATGTTGACGACGACAAAAATGACGTCGTAGAATCGTGTGTTTTCAACTTGTTTGGTCAATCAAAGACCCTCCTTTACACTGTTGCGCTGATAGATGGCGCCTAGCAATTGCAGCGAGATGATCGGCATCATCGCCACCATCGCAATCATCCCGAAGCCTTCCAAGAGCACATTGGCATCCGGTGTGATTTCCGCGACACCCTGGATGAACGCCAGGATGAAAGTGGCCGTCATCGGCCCTGAAGCGACGCCGCCCGCATCAAAGGCGATCCCGACGAACAGCTTCGGGACTTTGTAGGAGAGGGCAATGATGATCAGATAACCGGGGACGAGATAGTGCCACAGTTGCAGCCAAGGGATGAGTACACGCACGACCGACAAGAGGACGGCGAGCCCGACTCCGATGGACAGGAATCCCAGCACAATACCGCGCTTTACATACCCTGTTGTAACATCTTCTATTTGATGCGTCAATACATATACCGCAGGTTCCGCCAAAATGACCAATACCCCCAGCACAAAACCGACGATCAGGACCGGAATGGAGCTGTCCATCCCGGCGATCAGCATGCCGAGTTTGCGTCCGACTTCCATGAAACCGGCATTCACGCCGGTCAGGAAAAGCACCAACCCGACAAAGAGATAAGCCATCCCCAAGAAAATACGGCGGAAAGCGCGTTTGGAGAGTTTTTCATCCGCAAAGAAGACATGGGTGAGCACGAAGATGATCAATATCGGCGAAACGGCCAACAGGATTTCGCCCGCGATTTTCGGCAACTCGTGCAGGAAAGGCGCAAGCCAGTGGGTCACCGTAGCCGAGCTGGTAGGCATCGAGCCCGAGAGCGGTTCATCGGAACGGACGAACAAACCCAGGATCAATACGGCCAGAATGGCGCCGGCTGAGGCGATTCCCACCAGGCCGAAGCTGTCCTCTTCCGCTGATTGCGTCCGCCGGTTCAGGGATGCGACCCCGACAGCCAGCGCCAACATGAAGGGCACGGTCAAAGCGCCGGTCGTCGATCCCGATGCATCGAAAGCGATGGCGAACAGGTCGTTGGTGCTGAAGTAGGCCAACCCGAAGATGGCGAGGTAGAGGAACGTGAAGGCTTTGTTCAGCGGATAGCGGTAAACGATCCGGAACAGGCCGAGCGTCAGCATCACGGCGATGCCGACGGAAACGACGACCAGGAGCAGGTTTTTCGGATACATCCCGTTCGTGACCTCGGAAACCTGCGTCGCCAAGATATGCAGGTCCGGTTCCGCGATCGAGATGAAGAAGCCGAGCACAAGCCCCATCCCGAGCACGTATTTCATGCTGTTGCTGCGGGCCAAGCCTTTCCCGAGAAATTTCCCGATCGGCGTGATGCCGAGATCCACTCCGAAAAGGAAGATGGACAGGCCGATGATGATCAAAAACGCCCCGAACAGGAACCGCTGCAGATCGATCGTTTCGAGCGGCGTCACTGTGAAGTGGAGCAGGACGACAAGCAGCGTGATCGGCAGCACGGACTGCAGGACTTCCCTTAATTTTTCTGTAAATATACGCATAGATTCATTCCTTTCATAGTGATATTATAATGTTGAAGAGTAATATTCATACATAAAACATAACATGCCAACTATTAAATAGGAAGTAAAACGCACCCTGTTGAAGGACATTGGGCAATTTTCCGATGCTTTCAGGAAATTTGCCCGGATCCGACGGCCAACTAGAGCCAACCGTTTTATTTTGACGGAAGCGCTCCAAAGCATTAGAATAAAGGAAACAATAGGGTTTCATGAAGGATGATTAATATGAACATAAAAAACAAAAGCTTGCTGAAGACTGCCGTTTTGGCGGGCGCGGCGGCCTATCTGCATCTCCAAAACACTTGGATCCAGAAGACCGAGTATACGATTCCGGTAAAGAACCTTGCGCCGGAAAACGAAGGGCTGAAGATCGTCCAGCTTTCTGATCTCCATCTGCCGAAAGAGAAAATCGATCTGAACAAGCTGATCGACATGACCAAAGAAGCGGAACCGGACTTCATCTTTCTGACCGGCGACCAGATTCAAGGGGATCATCCTTTTGATCCCTCGGTGGCGGAAAAGCTGTTCCGGAAATTGGCGGCGATTGCGCCGACCTATGCCATCAACGGCAACCATGACCGCCACTCTCCGATGTTCCACATTGCGCTGGATCTGTACAAGAAAACAGGGATCCGATTTCTGGACGATGAAGCAATCAGCGTCCTGGCGAAAGGCAGAAAGCCTGTCGTCATAATGGGTCTGAGCGACAAAAGCGCAGCCATCCAGAAAATTACGAAGGATTTCCTGAAAAAAATTAAGCTCCGCAAAGATTGGCAAGGCCAGACGCGCCTTTTGCTGGCGCACCGGCCTGAACATTTCCTGAAGTACCATATCAATCCGGAGAAATCAGCTGACATCACGTTTGCCGGCCATGCGCACGGCGGTCAAATCCGCATCCCTAGACTGGGCGGACTCTATCGCACCAGGACAAGGCCGGATGCCGCAGCATACCGAAGGGGTCTATCTGTTGCCCACGGATCCGGAAAAGAAACTGGTCGTCAGCCGCGGCATCGGCGGATCGTCCTTCCCGTTCCGCATCAACAACCGTCCGGAATTGATTGTAGTGACATTGACGAACGGCTCCGTTTCCGAAAAACTGTAGGCGCGTGCTCTAATTACGCTTAGACGGCGAGGGAAGAGCTTTCCCTCCAGTTTGTTATGTAAGCGCATTAATAATTTTTGTATTTCTGACTGAATTGGGTTACACTTAAGGTAATAAGTAGAAGGAGTGTGGGTTATCATGGTGAAGAGCTTAATGGACAGAATGCCTTTGAATGATGGTTTTACAATCCCTGGTATCGGATACGGCACTTGGGATGTGAGCGATGATGAAGCGGAAGAATTGGTCTTCATGGCCATCATGCGCGGTTACCGCCTGATCGACACAGCCAGCATGTACGGAAATGAAGCCGGCGTAGGCCGCGGAATCCAATAAAGCAATCAATGGCGGCATTTCCAGAGATGACATTTTTGTCGTCACAAAAATCTGGAAAGACGACATGGGTTTTGAGAAAGCAACGGACGCTATTCGAGCCAGCTATGACCGTCTCGGACTGCAACAAATCGACTTGTTCCTGATCCACTCGCCCTAGCGAAAGGACGATGTCAACGCGAAACGTGGAAAGCGTCTGGAAGATGCCAAAGACTCCGGACGCGTCAACAGCATCGGTGTCTCCAACTTCATGCGCGGCGATTTGACGCAGTTACTGGAAAATTGCCGGATCAAACCAGCAGTAAACCAATTCGAAATCAACCCTTACCACAACATGGAAGTCGTGGATGATTTCTGCTACGACAACAACATCGTGACCATGGCTTACAGCCCATTGGCAAAAGGCCGAGTCATCTCGGAAAGCAAAGTCATCAAAATCGGCGAAAAATATGGCAAGACGCCGGTGCAGATTGTATTGAAATGGTGCTGTGCAACGTGACCTATTCCGATTCCGAAAACAAAGGATGCCGACCGCATGAAGGAAAATCTGGACCTCTTCGACTTCACCCTGACGGATCAGGAAATGGAAAAAATCACCCGCATCCAACAAGCCACTAATTTCGAAAGAGGCCACCAAGACCACAACCTCGGCAAGCGAATCGGGGTCGACACGCACAACATCAAGTAATAACAGACTATCGCTGGGGGCCTCCGGGTCTCCAGTTTTTCTGTGTGCGCTGAGAGAAGAAACGGTATAATGGAATAAAATATAGAAGAGCAAGGATGGGAAGCTATGAATTTTCACTACGATGAAGAAGCGATCCGCTATCTGAAGGCCAAAGATCCGATTTTGGCGGACATCATCGACCGGATCGGGCCGATCGAACGGCCGATCGATGCGGATCTGTTTTCGGCGCTCATCAACAATATCGTCGGCCAGCAGATTTCGATGAAGGCCCAAGAGACCGTCTGGAAAAGGATGCTTGCCGCTTTCGGAGCGATCACGCCAGAGAATCTTTGCCGAGTGAGCGTCGAAGAAATCCAGCAGTGCGGCTTGTCGACCCGCAAAGCGACGTACATCCGTGAAGCGGCCGAAAAAGTCCTTTCCGGCGAATGCGATCTGGAGGCGCTGAAGAACATGAGCGACGAAGCGGTCATCGCCGAACTGTCGCAGCTGCGCGGCATCGGCAAATGGACAGCCGAGATGCTGCTGATCTTTTCGATGGGCCGTCAGGATGTGCTGAGCTGGGACGACCTCGCCATCCATCGCGGACTGCGGATGGTGTACCATCACCGCAAAATCACGAAGCCACTGTTCCAGAAATACAAACGGCGTTACGCGCCATACGGTTCGATCGCGAGCCTCTACCTGTGGGAAGTGTCCGTCGGCGTCCTGCCGGATCTGAAGGACTATGCGCCGCTGACGGAAGCCGAAAAGAAGAAACGCCTGAAGCAGCGCCAAGAGTTGAAACGGGCGGAAAAGCAACTATTATAAGGTATAACGTCAGCATCCCATCTGCACCGGGATGCTTTTTTGTTTCTGTTGCAAAGGGGATGCTTTAACCGGGCGCCAGCCCCAATCATGCCTACAAAAATCATTCATTTTACATCTCAAAAAAATGGTATCGCTAAGCAATCCACCCCCGATTAGTGTAGAATGGGGATAGAATGTTCAAAAGACAACAATGAGTGAGGGGATAAAGCCATGATCAGATTAGGCATCATCGGAACGAGCAGCATTGCGCATGCATTCGCCACAGCGGCAAAAGCATCCGGACAATTCGAAATAAAAGCGGTCTACAGCCGCACCCAGTTCAACGCCCAGAGTTTCGGCGAGGGCTACGGTGCGGATCTGTTCGTCACGGAGTTGGACAAATTCACAGCCTTGGAGGAAGTGGATGCCATCTACATCGCATCGCCGAATAGCCTCCATTTCGAGCAAGCCATGTCGGCCATCGCGAACGGCAAGCATCTCATCGTCGAGAAGCCGATCTTCTCGAACACGAAGGAATGGGAGGCAGCCTTCTCCGCAGCGAAAGCCAACAATGTTTTCCTGTTTGAAGCCGCCCGCCACCTGCATGAACCGAACTTCGCGCTGGTCAAGAACGAAATCGCCAAATTGGGCGAAATCGACGGCGCCAGCTTCACTTATGCCAAATATTCCTCCCGCTACGACCAGGTCTTGGCCGGCGAGGAACCGAACATCTTCTCGCTGAATTTTTCCGGCGGGGCGCTCTCCGATTTGGGCGTGTACTTGCTGTACGCTGCCATCGCTTGGTTCGGTGTGCCAGAGGAAGTCGATTATGCCGCCAAGAAAATCCAGACGGGCGTGGACGGAGCCGGCACGATGCTGCTGAAATATCCGTATTTCACAGTCAGCCTGCACACGTCAAAAATCTACAATTCCTTCGCTGATTCAGAAATATACAGCGCCAAAAAAACACTGATTCTCGATGGCGTCAATTTGATCCAATCCGTCGAACTGGTGGACGGCGAGACCAACGAACGGTACCAATTGGCCGAAAAAGCATCCGGACATTTTATGGATGACGAGGTCCGTGCATTCGCGCGCGTCTTGAATGATCCGGAAAATCCTGATACTATAGAAGACTATGAACGTTGGACGCAGATCAGCCGAGACGTCAACCGGACAATGGAAGCTCTGCGCAAAAAAGCGGGCATCGTTTACCCAGCGGATTTAGATGAGGCGTAGGTCAGACGGATGCTTCCGCGCGAGGTATGCACCGCAGCCTAAAAACAGGCTGCATTATAAGAAATGAGGAAATAAATGATGATGATGGAAGAAATGGCAATGCCATTCGAGAAATACTGGAACGAGATGAGTTTTCAGCTGCCGACGCCGATCCAAGAAAATGTCTTCAAGCCATTGATGGAAGGCAAGGATGTCGTTGGCCTATCGCCGACCGGTACCGGCAAGACGTTGGCTTATGCTATCCCGTTGCTGCAAAAAACGGATGCCAACAAGGAATTGCAATTGTTGGTGCTCGTGCCTTCGCAGGAATTGGCGCACCAAGTAGGGCACGTTTTGGCTGAATGGGGTTCCCTGAAGGACTTGAGCGCGCAAGTGATCATCGGCGGCGCGAACGTTGGCCGTCAGATCGACAAGCTGAAGGAAAAGCCGGAAATCGTGGTCGGAACACCGGGACGATTGCTGGAATTGGCCAACCAGAAAAAACTGAAATTGCACAACATCAAGACGGTCATCCTGGATGAGGCGGACTATTTGATGCAGGAAGAACATCTGAGCGCTTTGCGCGAATTGATCAAAAAAACGCCGGGGTCCCGCCAGATGGGCTTCTTCTCGGCTACGAACAGCGAGAATCTGAAGGACATCCAGAAATGGTTCAACACGGAGCCGCTTTGGTTCGACACGACCAAGGAAGGCCAGTTCATGGACCAGACTGTCCATGGCTTCATCGAGGCGCCGACGCGGAAACGTGCGGAAATGCTGCGCCGCTTGGGCAACCTGGAAGGCATGCAGGCGCTCGTTTTCGTGAATTCTACGCAAGAACTTGATTATTTGGCGGGAAAACTGCAGTTCGAGGGCATCAATGTCCGCATGCTGCACAGCGATTACGGCAAGGCACAGCGTAAGAGCGCCATGGATGAATTCCGCAAAGGCAACGCGACGTTCCTTCTGACGACGGATGTTTCCGCCCGCGGGATCGACATCCTGGATCTGCCGTATGTCATCCATTACGATCTGCCGCTTTCGAAGGAAACCTACCTGCACCGCTCCGGACGTACGGGCCGGATGGGCAAAAAAGGGGTTGTGCTGTCCTTGGTGAATGATCGCAACAGTCGCGATATCAAACGCTTCGCGCCGCATCCGGATGAAGTAAAAGAATTCTTCATCTACGGCGGTGAGCTCGTCAACGAACTGCCGAGCCGCGAATCACGTGACGCCATCCGCGATGCGCAGAAACCGGCCGCAGCCAAAGCAGCCAAAATCCAGAAAAAAGTTGCCTTGAAAGAGGAAGAGACTGCGAAGGAAGCAGTTGCCAAAAAAACGAAAAAGAAAAAAATCCGCTCCAAAGATCAGAAAAACAAAGGCGCGCGCCGCAAGCCAACAGAACAAAAGCCATCTGAATAACTGAAGAACTTTCCGTACTCTGCCGGAAGGACAGCCCAAAACCGCGCTTGCGGAGGCTGTCCGCGGCGGAGTGCGGATTTTTGCGTTTTTTGGAATGCGGGCCGGAACTCCGACGAGGACAGAACGCGACAGTACAGATTTCCTTCCCGGGTCCGTTGCGGCGACCCCTTCGCACCTGTATAATCAAAGACAGAGAACGAATATGTATACGGATACGGAACAAAGTCCGCTATGCAGCACAAGAAAGGGGTGGGCGCTAACCATGGTCACCATCAATGACATCGCCAAAATGGCCGGTGTGGCGAAGAGCACCGTTTCCCGCTATCTGAACGGCGGGGCGGTCAGCGAAAAAACAAAGGCGAAGCTGGATGAAATCGTCGCTGAGAATGACTATAAACCGAATAAATTTGCCCAAAGCCTGAAAGCGAAGCGCACGCACATGGTCGGGACGATCATTCCGCGTCTGAATTCCTTTGCGACGAATGAAGCGTTGCGGGGCTTGGAGAACAGTCTGCGCCTTTCCAAAAACCAATTGTTGATCACGAATGCGGATCAGAGCCGCGAGCGCGAAATCGAAGCCATCTCCACCTTGGCGAAGCAGCGCGTCGACGGCATCGTCTTCTTCGCGGCGGCCATCACACCGGCTCATGTAAAGGCGTTCGAAGAGGCTGATGTTCCCGTCGTCATTGTCGGGCAATCGCATCCCGATTTCCACTGCATCATCCATGACGACGAAAAGGCGGGCCATTCGGTCGGCGCCTACGCGGTGGCGAACGGGCACAGGAACATTCTTGTCTTCGGGGTCGACGAATCCGATAAGGCGGTCGGGGTGACCCGGCGCAACGGCATCGAGCAGGCTTTCGAAGGCCACGACATCGACTATACCTTCGTCAAAACGAGCTTTGCCATGAAGGACGCCTACGAAAAGGCACTGGAAATCCTGCCGCAATCAAAAGCGACCTTCGTGATCGGCGCGACCGACAATATCGCGATCGGGGTCATGCGCGCGGCCCACGAACTGCAGATCGAAATACCGGATCAGCTTTCCTTGGCGGGCTTCGGCGGCTACGAAATCACCGAGGCGGTCTATCCGCGCATCACAACCGTGCATTATCCTTTCCAGGAGTCCGGAGAATTGGCGGCCAAAATTCTGATGGAATTGATTCTGGAAAAGGAAGTCGACCTGATCCAAACGTTGGATAACGAGCTGTTGATAAGGGAATCGACTCAAAAAAATGCTTAGACATAACTTATGCAACGATCAATAAACAACAAAAAACGACACTCAAGCAACCATGCTTGAGTGTCGCTTTTTTGAGCCCTTCCGCAATACACAGGAAAAGTACAACCCTGCACAACCGCTTCAAAACACCCGAAACGGAGAACCCGCACGTTTTCTCCGTCTTTTCATTGTTACCCATGCTATTTCGGAGGTTGACATAACTTTTCGCCTATGCCATCATTGATTCAACGACTATAACAAATAGAATGGAGAAGAATGATGAGCGAAAAAGAATCTGTATTATCCGTAAAAAATGAAGAGCGTGCCAGCAAAAGACTGACCACAATGGAAGCAATCACAAATAAACTTTACGCTGGCGGACAACTCACCAAAGAGGAAGCCATGGAATTAATCCAGGCGCCGCTCGATGAGCTGTGCGCAGCCGCCAATGATGTGCGTGAACATTTCTGCGGTAACGTGTTCGATGTCTGCACGATCATCAACGGCAAGAGCGGCAAGTGCTCGGAAAACTGCAAGTTCTGCTCCCAATCGCGCTATTACCGCACGAAAGTTGATGCCTACTCACTCATCGGATCGGAAACGATCGTCGAACAGGCGAAATACAACGAAGAGCGCGGCGTACTGAGGTATTCCATCGTGACCTCAGGCAGGGCGTTGTCCAGCAAGGAAGTGGACAAGGTCTGCGAAAGTCTGGAAGCTGTCCAAAAGGAATCGGACATCGCACTCTGCGGCTCGTTCGGTCTTCTGGAGGAAACGGAATTCGCCAAACTGAAGCAGGCTGGTTTGACCCGCGTCCACAACAATCTGGAAACTTCGCGAAGGAACTTCCCGAATGTCTGCACGACCCACACCTACGACGACAAGATCGCCGCCATCCGGGCCGCACAACAGGCCGGTCTGACCGTTTGCAGTGGTGGCATCATTGGCTTGGGCGAGACGATGGAGGACCGCATCGACATGGTCATCGACCTGCGCGAGATGGGCATCCGCTCGATACCCGTCAACCTGCTGAATCCCATCCCGGGCACACCGTTCGAGGGAAACGAAGTCATCAGCGACGAGGAGATGAGCCGCATCATCGCGATTTTCCGGCTACTGGCTCCCGATGCTTATATCCGGTTGGCCGGCGGAAGGGGGCTGCTTGCGGATAAAGGCAGACAGTGTTTCCTTTCCGGCGCCAATGCGGCCATTTCCGGCGATATGTTGACGACTGACGGCATCACAATCGAACAGGATATGCGCATGTTGGGCGAACTTGGGTACGAGGTGGTCCTGCGCGATGACTGATGGGACCATATAGACCCGCCTTCTCCTCTTCGCAATATCCTTTTGAATGCAGACAACAGAAGGAGTTATCTGTTGAATTATTGTTTTTAGCGAATCTTTCGACAACTTACTTGTTAATTTTTTATATAATAAGCAGATATTGTCCAGAGGAGGAAGAACAAAAAAATGAATGACACAAAAGGGTATAAAAAAGTTTTGGCGGTTCTGGGGGCGTTCGCCTTATTGGGTCTGAGCGGCTGCGGCCAAGAAGAAACGTTGGAAACGGACAGCAGTGTTCAAGCGACGACGGAACAGACTTCAGAAGCAACCACACAGGAAACAACGGAAGAAACAACCGAAGCAGCCGCTGAGGAACATTTGGATTATGAAAACCAGGATGAATGGGACTTCGAATCCGGCGCGATGCAATCCCCGATCAATATCGAAACGAGTGCAACCGAAGCGATGACCACGGATGGCTCCTTGACACTGGACTATGCGGAGGAGATCATCGATGTGGTCGATAACGGGCACAGCATCGAAATCGAAGACGGCGGCCAAGCGACGATTGCCGGACGCGGTTTTGAATTGGCACAATTCCATCTGCATTCCCCGAGCGAACACACGGTGGATGGGGAAAGTTTCCCGATCGAACTTCATTTTGTCCACAAGGCACAGGATGGCCGCTTAGCAGTCATTGCGGTCTTCTTTAAAGAAGGAACAGAAAATGCTGCTTTTCAGGCGATCCTGGATGATGTGCAGGCAAACGAAGAATCAGACGTTGCGAGCGGACTCAGCCTTAACGTTGCCGAGCTGCTTCCAGCCAACAAAAGCTACTACCATTACCTAGGTTCCTTGACGACACCACCGCTTACCGAAAATGTCGAGTGGTACGTGATGGCGAACACTGTGGAAGTTTCCGCGGAACAAATTGCAGCCTTCAACGAATATTATGAAGGCAACAACAGAGAGGTCCAACCATTGGGCGAGCGTTCCGTTCTGAAATATGAAGAATAACGAGCCTGTTTTGGCGATTTGATCGCCTTGGCTGAAAGTTCCGTCCCCCGATTATTATTGGGGCAGACGGAACTTTTTTCAATTCTCCTACCGTATTCAAAGGAATCCGTAACGCGATTACAAAATGCAGAAAGAACGGATACGAGTGCATTTTTTTGCTATAATTAAGGGAAAAACGCGAGCAGGGGGAACGTAATGGGGGAAATAGCAGCAAAAGCCGCATCATTGATATTGATCATCGTAATCGGCTACGTCATCAAACGGATCGGGTGGGTGAGCGCGGATGATTTTCCGAAATTTTCGAAAATCGTTCTGCGGATCACGTTGCCCTGCGCACTGATCACCAGTTTCAACACGTTCGACATCACCTACAACCTGCTGTTTTTGACCGCAATCGGCCTTATCGCTAACTTGGTCCTGCAAATCACCGGCTATCTGGTGAACCAGCGGAAAGGCGGTATAGCGCAGGCTTTCGGCATCATCAACCTCGGCAGCTACAATGTCGGGGCCTTTGCGATGCCATATATCGCCGGATTGATGGGCCCGCAGTCGATCATTTTCGCATCCCTTTTCGATGTCGGCAATTCCTTCGGAGCTGCCGGAATCGGCTATGGCTGGTCCCGTTCGGTAGCGGATGATACACAAAAAACGACATTTGGGGGCTTCCTCAAGCTCATGTTCCTTTCGCCGTTGTTCGACACCTATCTGTTGCTGCTTTTGATGCGTCTGTTCGGGCTGCAGTTGCCGGATGCAGTCATCACCTTTACATCCACGGTGGGCGGCGCCAACACGTTCATGGCGATGCTGATGATCGGGATCGGTTTGGAATTGGGCTTGGATGCCCATCGCTTCAAGCTGGCCTTCAAATACTTGGCCATCCGCTACGGTTTTGCATTGATTTTCTCCATACTGATCGTCCTTTTCCTGCCGGTTTCAATGGTCGTGAAGACGATCCTCTGCATGCTGTTCTTTTCGCCGATCGCTTCCATGGCAACCGGTTTCACCGACGAAGCGGGCGGGGACGTCGAAACCTCTGCCTTCATGAATTCCGTCTCGATCCTGATCGGGATCTTCGCGATGCCGCTTGTGTTGGCGGTAATGGGATAATAAATGTCAAATGAAACAAAATCAAAACCATCCGTTCCTACACGCGGGTGGTTTTTTTGTTGGGCGGCGGAAGTTGTTTCCTCCGGCGAACGTAGGCTACGCCGGAGTACGGCCCACAAATAAGTCCTTTCCTTCGACAAGGCGGTGCTCGTCGGAGTTGGATCCCGCGAGTTACCGTCGTCCTCCGGTGAGCGGCCCCTCGCCGGAGCAGATCGCCTTGTCTATGCGAAAAGAAAAACTGCGGCCAAACTAGTAACAGAGATCGTAAAATAAGAACTGTCAGGAAACAGCTTGCAGCATGGAGAGGATAACTTTCCGTGCTTGCAGCAACCTGATTTGCACCGCCAAATGTTAGAAATACATCTAACATTTGGCGGTGCATTTTTGTTCAGAGTGTTCTGAAGTGACTTTAGCAGCTTTGTGAACTAAAATATAAGCAAATGGTAAAATGCGCTCGTACGTCGGCCAGGTAGAAAGCGGGGTCATCGGATATGCAGCAAAATAAACGCAAAAGAACAGGAATGAAAATTTTTCTAAGCGTGTTTGTGGTCTTATTGATCGGGGTTTTTGGCTATGTCTATTCCGTCTATCACAATGTCAAGAGCACGATGGATACCGTCTATACGCCGGTGGAAACGGAGACTTACCGGGATGGGACGGCTGGCAGTGTGGATGAATCTGTCGCGGTAGATGCCGATACAGCGGAACCAGCTGAAGCAGATGATGCCTCTTTAGCGAACGAATCGACCGAAGCTGACCAGACGAGCGGAACGGCGATTAATGCAATGACGCCTTCGGAGCTGTTGGAAGCGGGCGAACCGGTCTCCATCCTGCTGTTGGGTGTCGATACCGGTGCTTTGGGCAGGACCGAAAAAGGCCGAACCGATTCGATGGTCATAGTGACGGTCAATCCGCATACAGAGCAGACTACCTTAGTGAGCATTCCACGGGATACCTACGCGGAAATCGTCGGCTACGGCACTTGGGATAAAATCAATCATGCTTATAACTTCGGCGGAACGGCGATGTCCATCAATTCCGTCCAGAGCCTGCTGGATATCCCAGTCGACTTCTATGTGATTGTCAATATGTCCGGGATCAAAGAAGTTGTGGATGCGGTCGGTGGAGTCGATGTGGACAGCCCGATAGCCTTCAACCAAAATGGCTACAGTTTCGTGGTAGGCACAAATCATTTGGATGGAGAGGCCGCGTTAGCATTTTCCAGAATGCGCCAGCAAGATCCGGAACAGGATACTGGCCGCCAAGGCAGACAACGCCTGGTCATTGAAGAGGTCCTCAGAAAGATAGCGACACCCGAAACTTTGATGAATTATCAGGCTATCCTGAATTCCCTCTCCACCAATGTGCAGACAAGCTTCCAACTCTCCGATTTCCTCGCCCTGCAGAGCAATGATTATCTGGGTGCGGTGAACAACATCCAGCAGGAACAGTTGGGAGGGACAGGCGACATGATGGGCGGTGTCTACTATAACTTTGTGGAAGATGCCGAATTGGCGCGCGTCCAATCGCTGCTGAAGGCCGAGTTGGAGCTGGATTGAGGACACCTTTTTCGCGGAACGGAAAGCAGTCAAAAAACAACAGCAAAAGGCCCGGCGACAATCATAACGGTTGTCGCCGGGCCTTTTGCTGTTTGAGATAGTTGTCGTTATCGGTCAGCGGATTGCGCGCATGCTGAACAACTCGATCATTCATGACCGAGTAGTCCACATCTTGATCAGGCCTACTGGAGGTGCATTTTTTTGCACTGCAGCCTGAAGATTGCAAATCGGCTTTACTATCGGGCCCGATTCATCTAAAATATAGGAAACACCAACAATTATCTTATAGTTGGCTTTCAGGGAAGAGGAGAAAAAAATAATGCGCTCAAATAAACGAAATAAGAACGGTTTGAAAATATTCGTCAGTATCCTTGCAATTCTGGTGATCGGCATCCTCGGGTATATCTACTCGATTTACGCGAATGTGAAAGACTCGATGGACACAGCCTACACGCCTGTCGAAGTCGAGACTTTCCGAACAACGAATACCGGTACGGTCGCCGATTCTTCAGAGATGGACGGAGAAAGCAGAGCCGACGCTGGAGCGTTGACACCTTCGGAACTACTGGAAGCGGGCGAGCCGGTTTCCATCCTGCTGCTGGGCGTCGACACCGGTGATCTGGGACGCACTGAACAAGGCCGTTCCGATTCGATGGTCGTCGTCACGATCAATCCGCACACCCAAAAGACGACACTGTTGAGCATCCCGCGCGATACGTACACTGAAATTGTCGGCTATGGCGCATCGGACAAAATCAACCATGCCTATGCATTCGGCGGCACCGCGATGTCGATCAATACCGTGCAGCGGATGCTGGATATCCCTGTCGATTTCTACGTGATGGTCAACATGGCCGGCATCCAGGAAATCGTCGATGCAGTCGGTGGTATTACGGTAGAAAGTCCACTCACTTTCAGTGAAAGCGGCCATGATTTCGTCCAAGGTACGAACCAACTGGATGGCGAGGCAGCGTTGGCTTTCGCACGCATGCGCTATGAAGATCCGGCCGGCGATACTGGTCGCCAAGGCAGACAGCGCCTTGTCATCGAAGGCGTCATCCGCAAACTGGCTACACCGGAAACGCTGCTGAACTACCAGACCATCTTGCAGTCTCTGTCATCCAACGTGCAGACGAGCTTCCAACTGTCTGATTTCTACACGCTACAAAATCAAGATTATCTAGGCGCAGTCGACAACATGAGCCAGCAGCAACTTGGCGGCACCGGCGGCATGATGAACGACATCTACTATAACTTCGTGGATGAAACCGAACTGACACGCGTTCAGAACCTGCTGCAAGCAGAACTCGAACTCGAATAAAATTCCTAGGCACCTCTTATAGAACTTCCGGCAACTCAACAGAATTGTCGGAAGTTCTTTTTTTTTACATTTAAATTCTTCAGCCTCACTGTATAGCTCGCATACCAATCAATTCGACGTCGCATGCCAAATGATCCGCAGAAACTGCTTGCTCGTACATCAGATCGGTGGAGAGGTATTTCTTGTTGTCGTCGGCAAAGACGGTAGCGACTACGGCATCCTTATTCCCCAGCAGATCCTGCGCCTTCAGGACGCCCAGGAAGTTGGCGCCCGATGAGATGCCGACGCCGAGTCCGAGTACGCGTGCGAGTTTGCGGGACATGTTGATGGCGTCGCAGTCGTCGATCAAGAGGATATTGTCCAGCTGATCCAGTTTGACGATGGCCGGCACGAACTCGTCGCCGATGCCGAAAATCCGGTGCGGTCCGACGACTTTTCCGCAAGACGCCATCGTCGGGGAAGAAGCCGGATCGAGCGGGAAGGCCAGGCAATCCGGGTAGGTTTCCTGCAAAATATCTTTGACACCCATCAACGTTCCGCCAGTGCCAACACCGGCGACGAATCCTTGCGGTCTTTTGCCGAAAGCCGCCAGTTGAGCCAGGATTTCTTTCCCGGTAGTCGCGTAGTGGGCGGCGCAGTTTTCAGGGTTGGAGAATTGGTGCGGCAGGAAGGCGCCTTCGGTTTCTCCCATCCGGTCGGCGAGGGCAATCGAGCCGGTGAAGCCGCCTTCTGCTTTGGAAACGAGCCGGATCGTTGCGCCGTAACTTTCGATCAGATTGATCCGTTCCTTGCTCATCCAGTCGGGCATGAAAATCGTAACCGGATTGCCCAGATAGGCACCGATCGCAGCAAAAGCGATGCCGGTGTTGCCGCTGGTCGCCTCCGCAATTGGCATGCCTTCAGCGATAGCCCCTGTTTCGTAGGCCTGACGGAGGATGTGGCAGGCAACGCGGTCTTTGATGCTGCCTGAGTAATTGTAGTATTCTGTCTTTGCGTATACGATCCGCGGTTCCCCTTTGTAGAGCAAGGAAATTTCCAACATCGGGGTGTGGCCGATCAACGCCGCCAAGCCATCAAATTTTTCGGACATTTCTTTAGTTATCGTCATGGTCAAAAAACCTCCCATATCTGTGTCATGTCGCTCTTTGTCTTCATTTTAACGCTTTTGCCAAGGAAAGGCCAATCGCCAGCCGGTCCGTAAAAATGCAAAATATTTTTTGTTAAAACGCTTGACTTTATCTTTGAAAGGGTTTACTATTCATATCAAGAGGAACCGGTTTCACCAATACAGAAAACCTGCTCCTTATCATTTTGAACCAGAAAGGAACCGGTTCCGAAATGAAATGAAACAAAGTTTTTATTGCACTTATTCTTAGGAACAACAGACAAAAGGAAAGAGGGAGAAAAAATGGATTACAAAAAGATTGCAGAAGAATTGTTGACGGACATCGGCGGGAAAGACAACGTACAGGCGGCGACGCACTGCGCGACACGACTACGCTTGGTTTTGAGGGATGAAAGCAAAGTCGACCAAGCGGGATTGGACGCACGCGACGAAGTCAAAGGGACTTTCTCCACAGCCGGTCAATACCAGATCATTCTTGGTTCCGGAACAGTCAATGAAGTCTACAAAGAATTCATCAAAATGGCGGGCATCGATGCCATGAGCAAAGAGGAAGTCAAAACAGCCGGCTCGCAAAAATTGAATCCGATCCAACAAGGCGTCAAGTTGCTGTCGGATATCTTCGTACCGATCATCCCGGCCATCGTAGCTTGTGGTTTGATGATGGGATTGAACAACGTATTCACGGCACAGGATTTGTTTGTTACCGGAAAATCGCTGATTGAAGCTTATCCGGCCATCGAAGGTTTTGCAGCGATGATCAATACATTCTCCAACGCGGCATATGTCTTCCTTCCAGTCCTGATCGGTTTCAGCGCAACGCAGAAATTCGGCGGCAACCCATACTTGGGAGCTGTTTTGGGGATGTTGATGGTCCACCCGGATCTTGTCAATGCCTACAACTATCCAGCAGTCTTGGCTGCAGGCGAAGTGCCTTTCTGGGATATCTTCGGATTCGAAATCGCGAAAGTCGGTTACCAAGGAACAGTACTGCCGATCTTGTTCGCATCTTACATCTTGGCGAAAATCGAAACTTTCTTGCACAAACGCGTGCACACATCATTGGATAACCTGGTCACACCGCTGTTCGCTATAATTAGCACTGGCTTCCTGACTTTCACTTTGGTGGGACCTCTGACGCGCACACTCGGCGACGTGATGACAAACAGCCTTGTATGGTTGTATGACACGACAGGTGCCATCGGCGGAGCCATCATCGGTTTCTTCTACGCTCCACTGGTCGTTACCGGTATGCACCACAGCTTCATCGCTGTTGAAACGCAATTGTTGGCTGATATCGCTAAAACAGGCGGTACGTTCATCTTCCCGATCGCAGCAATGTCAAACGTGGCTCAAGGAGCTGCTGCATTGGCGATGTTCTTCATTATCAAGGAACAAAAAGCGAAAAGTTTGGCTTCCGCTTCCGCAATCTCCGCTTACTTGGGGATCACTGAGCCTGCGATGTTCGGTATCAACCTGAAATACCGCTACCCGTTCTACGCAGCAATGATCGGTTCCGGCGTCAGCAGCGCGTTCATCTCCTTCTTCAAGGTTAAAGCAATCGCAATGGGCGCAGCCGGCCTGCCGGGCGTCATCTCGATCAAACAAGAAGACTTGTGGATCTACGTCTTGGGCATGCTGATCGCGACACTCACGACAGTATCCATGACCTACGTCTTCAGCAAACGCGACTGGACAAAAAGCGAAGCGAAAAAAAAAACTGAGGAACAAGTTCATTCAACTCTGAATAAGGAAACACTGTAACCCAATCGGTCTAATTTCCGAGAAGCAGGCTTGGACTGCTGGACATAGGATTATTTTGACACAGAAAGGAATAAACGATGAAAGTATGGACGCGCGAGGAGCGCTATAAACAAACCTCGGATTATTCCGACAATTATCTGGAAGAATTGGCGAAAAGGGTGGCGCAGTCGCCCTTCCGCCAAAACTACCACATCCAACCGAACACAGGCCTTTTGAACGACCCGAACGGCTTCACTTATTTCGACGGCAAATGGCATCTCTTCTATCAATGGTTTCCGATGGGCGCGGTCCACGGGCTGAAGCATTGGTACCACCTGACTTCGACAGATCTCGTGCAATGGAAAGAGGAGGGCGTCGGGTTGTTGCCTGACACGGAGTACGACAGCCACGGCGTCTATTCCGGCAGCGGCTTCGTCAAGGACGGCCAGCTGCACATCATGTACACAGGCAATGTCCGCACGGAAAAGTGGGAAAGGGTGCCTAACCAAATCGTTGCCCGCATGGAGGAGGACGGCAGCTTCACGAAGTTCCTGCCGCCTGCCATCGCCGGCAATCCGGAAGGCTACACCGATCATGTCCGCGATCCCAAAGTCTGGGAGCAGCACGGCATCTACTATGCCGTCATCGGTGCCCAACGCACCGACGAAACCGGCACGATCCTGATGTACCGCTCGGCCGATGCGTTGGAGTGGGAATTGATGGGCGAAGTCGATGCAGGCTTGCTGGACTTCGGCTTCATGTGGGAATGCCCGGACCTGTTCGAGATCGATGGCAAAACGGTGCTGCTGTTTTCGCCGCAAGGTCTGGAGCCGGAAGGCGACCGCTACCACAACATTTTTCAGACCGGTTATGTCATTGCTGATGATTTCCGACTGGATGAGCTGAAATTGAAGCATGATGGCTTCCAGGAACTGGATGCCGGCTTCGATTTCTACGCCACCCAGACAGCCGAAAGCCCGGACGGCCGCCGCATTCTGACGGCTTGGATGGGCTTGCCGGAAGTCGCTTACCCGACCGACAGCGAAGACTGGGCGCACTGCCTGACATTGCCGCGCGAGTTGTCCATCAAGGATGGCAAACTGATTCAGAAACCGGTTCGCGAACTGGTGGCATTGCGCAAAGAGAAAACAATTTCCGAAACAGACTTGTTGTCTGAAGCTAAGCGTTTCGAGCGCAGTGGAGCAAACTGTTACGAACTCCAACTGGATGTGACATTCCCGGCGTCATCCGACCACGCGCCGGTGACATTGGATCTCTGCGAAGATGTAGCCAACGACAAACGTTTCCGCATCACCTTGGATCCAGCCACGAAGAAAATCACGATCGACCGAAGCCATTGCGGCATTCCGTTCGCAGAAGAGTTTGGTACGACCCGCACGTTGAGCGTCGAACAGATGGAAGCAGTGAAACTGCAGATTTTCGTAGACACTAGTTCAATCGAAATCTTCGTCAACGACGGCGAAGGCACCTTCACCTCCCGCGTATTCCCCGAAGCGGGAGAAACCTGCCTCTCGCTCGCGGCAGGCAGCACAATCGATTACAGCCTCGAACTTTGGGAATTGGCCTAAAGAAGCGGCGAATGATAGTTGAACGCACCACCCATTAACTCTGTTTGGCAGAGCAAGGGTGGTGCGTTTTTTTGAGTTGCAGGCGCATAGGACGAGGAAAACCATTCCCGGCGCGCTGCCTCGAATGGAAAGCTCTCTTATTTCAATAAATTTTTTGAATAAATATGCATAGACAGGCTGGTTTTCGTTATACTAAAGAGGACAAAAAATTTAGGGGTGGATCCGTAAGTGGTAGATATTGCCAAGTTATTTCAAGGTAAGGAATTAAGCGAATCAGATCAACAACTGTTGACCTACATCATCAGCAACATGGATACAGTCTTGCAGATGGGTGTCCGTCAGATTGCCAAGGAAAATTATACCTCACCGGCAAGCGTCATCCGCTTGTCCAAAAAGCTAGGCTATACGGGCTTCATCGATCTTTATTATCACTTGTTGCCGCTAGTGAACGCCGAAACAGTGCCGGCAGGAACTTCGGAAGATGAATTTTTCCAACTGGATCATGCGCTCGTTCTGCAACATAATTCAATAGAGGATATGGACGAGTTCATCGAGAAAGTATTGTGTTTGAACGGGAAATTTATCTTCATATATGCTGCCGGTTTTTCGGCGATTGCAGCAGAGTATCTCTACAAAAAACTGTTGCTGTTGGGGAAACAAGTCATCCTTGCCACCACATTGGATTCCATCGGGGTTTTGGAGAATAATCTGAAGAACATCGGGGCTTTCGTAGCCATTTCCAAATCGGGAGAGACGCAAAGTGTCATCGAAAAGCTTCAGAAAGCGAAAAATGCAGGCATCTTTACGGTAGCCTTCACGAAGGAGACGCCCAATCGCCTCGGTGAATGCAGCAATCTGAATTTTAAGGTTACCGATCAACACAAGCTCGATGACAGGAATCTGTTGCCCAATACATTCTTTCCCTTCACGTTGCTGCTTGTGGAGTATCTATTGAGCCGTTACCTGAAAGAAATCAATGAAGTTGATGAACAGACAGAAGAAGGAAAAGCTTAAAAAACAGGGCAGCAGAAGCAAACAGAATAGTCAGTGAAACGTGTTTCGTCTTTGCGGAACACGTTTTTTAACGTTGTGAAAGCCTTTTATTTCCGGTCGGTTCTCGCTACACTGTAATCATATTAAAGAAATCATATTGGAGGGAAACAAATGAAAGAGAGAGTCATGGACACCATGCAGAAATTTTCCAAAGCGATGTTTATTCCCGTTTTAATTTTGCCGATAGCCGGTATTTTGATCGCGATAGGAAATCTCTTCACTAACGCTCGATTATTGGAAGTTTTGCCATTTTTGAATAACCCGGTTACAACCGGATTCGGAACGATCCTATCCGGATCACTCGTTTCGATTTTAGTGAACCTGGGCGTCGTCTTCTGTGTCGGGCTGGCTGTTGGATTGGCCAATAAGAAAAAATCGGAGGCCGGATTCATTGCCTTGCTCGGCTACCTTGTTTTCATAAATGCCATGAACCGCTTCATGGGTCTGCAAGGCATGTTGGTGGAAGGAAATTTACAAGGCACAGGACAGACGATGGTCTTAGGGGTTCAGGTCTTGGATATGGGTGTCTTCTTGGGGATATTCCTCGGAATCGTCACCGCAATCGTCCATAACCGCTACGCGGACAAAGAATTCAACAATGCGTTCCAAATTTATGGCGGCACCCGGTTTGTCTTTATCGTGTTGATTCCGGTAGTTGTGCTGTTAGGCATCCTGTTCACTTACATCTGGCCTTTCTTCCAAGGCGGCATCAGCAGTTTAGGGGCCTTGATCAATCAAAGCGGCAACTTCGGCATCTTCCTGTATGGGACGTTGGAACGTTTGCTTATCCCGACCGGACTGCACCACTTAGTATACACACCGTTCTTGTACACTGAATTGGGCGGAGTCGCTGAGGTCGCAGGCGAAATTTTTGAGGGTGCACGCAACATCTATTTCGCTGAAATCGCCAATGCGGACGGTGGCTTGCTGGCGCCGAGCGTCATCTGGGATGCCCGCGGAATTTCGAAAATGTTTGGCCTGATCGGTGCCTGCTTAGCTATGTACCATAAAGCAAGCCCTGAAAACAAAGCAAAAGCTCGCGCCATTTTGATCCCGGCAGCCGTCACTTCCTTTATCGCCGGCGTAACAGAGCCAATCGAGTTCTCGTTTATGTTCGTCGCACCTCTGTTA
The DNA here is from genome assembly GCA_963814755.1 of uncultured Carnobacteriaceae bacterium. Taxonomy (GTDB): domain Bacteria; phylum Bacillota; class Bacilli; order Lactobacillales; family Aerococcaceae; genus Trichococcus. The sequence goes on along the minus strand of CAWFEB010000033.1, from coordinate 5,382 downwards.
TTCGTTGTCCATGCCGGCTTGAGCGGTTTGAGCATGGTGCTACTGAACATTCTGAATGTCAGAGCAATCGGCCCGAATGGCTTTATCGATTTCCTGCTGTACAATGTGCCGCTTGGGACAGAACGGACCGCGTGGCCGATGTACATTGTGGTCGGATTGTTCTTCTTTGTAGTCTATTACTTCTTGTTCCGCTTTTTGATCACGAAATTTGATTACAAGACGATCGGCCGCGAAGAGTCGGGACAGCAAACAAAATTGTACACGAAAAAAGATTATCAAGAGAAGAACTCTCAATCAGGAGAGCCCGCGAACGATTTGGGCTTGGCGCACACGATTGTGGCTGCGTTGGGCGGCGAAGAAAATATCGAGACCGTCACTAATTGCTACTCGCGCTTGCGACTCACTTTGACCGATCCTGAAAAAGTAAATGAAGGGATCTTGAAGAATGAGACCGGAGCCAGTGGCATCATCAAGAAAGGTCAAAATGTGCAAGTCGTATATGGTTTGCAGGTGAATGCGATCCGGAAATCGGTAGATACTGTCTTAAATAGAGCAATTGTTGAAGAATAATCTGAATTAAAAAAGTGAGGATGAATTGTTTATGAAGAAATTTTCTGTAGTCATTGCTGGTGGTGGCAGCACGTTCACGCCAGGAATCGTGATGATGATGTTGGATAATATAGATCGTTTCCCGATGCGTGAATTGGTGCTGTACGACAACGATGGAGACCGTCAGGCAGTATTGGGCGAGGCTCTGGAAATCCTGTTGAAAGAACAGGCGCCCGATTTGAAGTTCTCGTACACAACCGATCCAGAAGAAGCGTTCACGGATAAAGACTTCTGCATGGCACATATCCGTGTCGGCAAATACGAAATGCGCGAAAAAGATGAAAAGATTCCCTTGCGTCATGGCGTAATCGGCCAGGAAACCTGCGGACCCGGTGGTATTGCTTATGGCATGCGCAGCATCACGGGGATGCTGGAAATCATCGACCATATGGAAACCTATTCGCCTGATTGCTGGATGCTGAATTATTCCAATCCAGCTGCGATTGTGGCCGAAGCCTGCCGCGTCCTGCGCCCGAATTCGAAAGTGCTGAACATCTGCGATATGCCGGTGGGAACGTTGCGCCGAATGTCCCAAATCATCGGTAAAGATCCGCAAGACCTGGAAGTCCGCTACTTTGGACTGAACCACTTTGGCTGGTGGACAAGCGTGAAAGACAAGGAAGGGCACGAGTATCTTGACCAGATCCGCGACTATGTGGCAGAGAACGGGTACTTGACCCAGGTTGAAGTCGACACGCAACACATGGATCAGAGTTGGCAGGAAACGCACAAAAAAGCGAAAGATTTATTAGCAGTCAATCCGCGGTATCTGCCGAACACCTATCTGAAATATTATTTGTACCCGGATTATGAAGTGGCGCATTCCGATCGCAACTATACGCGTGCCAATGAAGTGATGAACGGCCGGGAAAAAGAAGTCTTTTCTGCCGCACGCAACATCATTGAGAAGGGAACCGCAGTTGAGGGAGGTTTCCATATCGACAGCCATGCCTCCTTCATCGTGGACTTGGCCCGCGCGATTGCGTTCAACACACACGAAAGAATGTTGATGATTGTGGAAAACAATGGCGCTATCGCCAATTTCCCTGATGATGCGATGGTGGAAGTGCCCTGCATCGTGGGGAATGACGGCCCGGAACCACTGGTACAAGGGAAAATCCCTGCATTTGAACAGGCCTTGATGTTCCAACAAGTGACGGTCGAGAAACTAGTGGTGGAAGCCTATGTCGAACAGAGCTATCAAAAACTCTGGCAAGCCTTGACGTTATCAAAAACGATCCCAAGCGCAAAAGTTGCCAAGGACATTCTGGATGACTTGATTGAAGCCAACAAAGATTACTGGCCGGAATTGCACTGATCGAAAAGCATCACCTGAAAAAATAACTGATTGAAAAAGGATTCCTGCTCATTAAAAGAGACAGGGGTCCTTTTTGCGTGTGTAAAATGGGAGCCATCAACACGAGTTGTATTTATATTGAAAGTGCGAAATGGCAACATACTGATTCTGCAAACAACTGTTTTAAAAAAAATTCGGATTCTTCACGGTTACCTTTAGGAAGCGTGTGTAACCGCATACTTTTTCGCGAAAAATTCACAAATAATTCATTTTTGATTTGCATATCCGCGCCATAACTGGATAATAGTGGTTATAGCTTTGTGATGTAACAAAATTATGTTCAATTTATTTTTTCGTAATAAATGAAAATGTAACACTATATTTGTACATTACAGAGGCCCATAATCGGATTCGGGGATTTGATTCCTACTATTAAAAGAATCCACGCATATAGCATCAAAAATTTGAGAGGAGCAATGCACTTGCCGAAAATAAAAATAGAGAACGTAACGAAAATTTTTGGAAAAAAAGAAGAGAAGGCTCTGGAACTGCTTGAACAAAAGAAGAGCAAGCAAGACATCCTGCGCGCCACTGGGGCGACGGTAGGGGTCAACAACGTCAGTCTTTCTATAGAAGAAGGGGAAATCTTCGTCATCATGGGGCTTTCCGGAAGCGGGAAGTCGACACTTGTGAGGATGTTCAATCGTTTGATCGAACCGACGAAGGGCAACATCCTGATCGACGGAGAGAACTTATCGGTCATGGACAAGAAGGCATTGCGCCAAGTCCGTCGGGAAAAAATGAGTATGGTTTTCCAGAACTTCGGCTTATTCCCGCATCGCACGATTTTGGAGAACACCGAGTACGGATTGGAAGTGCAAGGTGTCGCAAAAGCGGAACGCAAAGAAAGAGCGCAACAGGCTTTGGAAAATTCCGGACTTGGCGATTACAGCCACCAGTATCCTAACCAATTATCAGGCGGGATGCAGCAACGGGTCGGTTTGGCCCGTGCTTTGGCGAATGATCCAGAAATACTGTTGATGGATGAGGCCTTCTCGGCTTTGGATCCATTGATCCGTCGTGAGATGCAGGATGAACTGTTGGATCTGCAGGCAAACGTCAAAAAGACCATCATCTTCATCACCCATGATCTGAACGAAGCTTTGCGCATCGGGGACCGAATCGCGCTGCTGAAAGATGGGGAATTGGTCCAAATCGGCACGCCGGAGGAAATTCTTACCAATCCGGCAACGCGCTATGTCGAAAAATTCGTGGAGGACGTCGACCGTTCGAAAGTATTGACTGCCGAACACATCATGAAGCGTCCGATCGTCATGAATATCGAAAAACATGGCCCGCTCTTCGCATTGGAATTATTGCGCCAAGAAGGGATTTCAACAATCCTTGTGGTGGACAATCACCGCAGACTGAAAGGGTACATCACTGCCGAGGACGCTACGAAAGCGTTGAAAGCCAATGCCACAAAAGTGGATGGCATCCTCAGAGAAGATATCCCGACAGTCTCCAAAGATACTACCTTGAGCGATATTTTCCCGATCATCCATGATTCAAGCTCGCCGGTCGCTGTCATCGAAAACGACAGATTGGTGGGTGTACTTGTCAGAGGCGCCGTCATAGCCGCTTTGGCAGGAGAAAGCGAGGTGTCCGTAAATGGATAATCTATTAAATTTCATTCCTGAATTGCCGGTTGCCGAGTTCACTGAATACGTCACGGACAAGACCGCTGACACGTTCAGCTTCCTGTTCGATCCGATCAAAGAGTCTTCGCAGACTTTGATCGATCTGATGACTTCAACGTTGACGGCCATACCGGCAGTCATCCTGATTGCATTAGTCGCTCTGTTGGCATTCTTTGCCTCAGGGAAAAAATTCGGCCTGGCCATCTTTTCCGTCGTCGGACTCTGGTTTATCCATAACCAAGGGCTATGGGAAGACTTGATGTTCACCTTGACGCTGGTCCTGTTCTCGAGCTTGCTGTCCGTCCTGATCGGCGTGCCTTTCGGTATCCTGATGGCGAAAAACAAACTTGCGAACAGCATCATCAATCCGGTCTTGGATTTCATGCAGACAATGCCGGCCTTTGTTTATCTGATTCCGGCCGTAGCTTTCTTCGGAATCGGCATGGTTCCCGGGGTGCTTGCGTCACTTATTTTCGCAATCCCGCCGACCGTCCGCTTCACGAATCTGGGCATCAGACAAGTTTCCACCGAACTGGTTGAAGCAGCCGAATCATTCGGCAGCACCGGCGCGCAAAGGTTGTTCAAAGTCGAATTGCCGTTGGCGAAATCCACGATCATGGCCGGCATCAACCAGACAGTTATGCTGTCCTTGTCGATGGTCGTCATCGCTTCAATGATCGGTGCCCCTGGATTGGGCCGTAATGTCCTTTCCGCCTTGCAGCGCGCCAAAATCGGTTCCGGTTTCGTATCCGGGCTGGCCTTGGTTGTGCTTGCCATCATCATCGATCGTCTGACACAAAAATTCAGCAAAAAGAGCGCAGCATAACGCTACATAACGACTCACATATTCCTAATTGCCAAACAAAAAGGAGAGAATCATACATATGACAAAAACAACAAAACGTAACTGGAAACGCCTTGGACTCACTGCCGGATTAGGCTTAGGTGTCACACTGATCGCCGCTGGGTGCGGTGCGACAGAAGATACAGCATCCATGGAAGATACAGTCGGCAAAGGCCAGGAAATCGAACTGGCTTACGTCGAATGGGATGACGCAGTGGCCACAAACCATGTGGTTGCCCAAGTATTGGAAGACCTTGGTTACGATGTGACCTTGACCCCATTGGATAACGCAATCATGTGGGAAGCCGTCTCCACAGGCGAAGCGGATGCCATGCTGAGCGCTTGGCTGCCAGGAACGCACGGCGCGCAGATGGAAGAATACGGCGACAAGATGGTCGACCTAGGCGGAAACCTTGAAGGCGCGAAAATCGGTTTGGCCGTTCCTACCTATATGGATGTCGACTCGATCGAAGATTTGACCGATCAAGCCGGCAAATCCATCACCGGAATCGAGCCAGGTGCCGGTATCGTAGCAGCCGCTGAGCGTGCCATCACGGATTACTCGAATCTGAGTGATTGGGCAATCGAAACGTCCTCATCCGGCGCCATGACCGTCACACTCGAACAAGCAATCGAAAATGAAGAAGACATCGTCATAACAGCCTGGAACCCGCATTGGATGTTCTCGGCCTATGACCTGAAATACCTGGATGATCCCAAGGGAACTTTCGGCAGCGAAGAAACGATCCACACGATGGCACGTGAAGGACTCGAAACCGACATGCCTGAAGCTTACCAAGTATTGGATCAATTCCACTGGACCATCGAAGATGTCGAAGCATTGATGCTTCAAATCTATGAAGGCGAATCAGCTGAAGACGCTGCCGAAGCCTTCGTAGAAGCCAATCCGGATCTAGTCGCAGAATGGACTG
>CAWFEB010000032.1:0-52022 GCA_963814755.1 uncultured Carnobacteriaceae bacterium | reverse complement strand
AGCTGCTTTAGATTTTGTTCCGGTCCAACACGTTTCTTTTTCCCATTTCCAGGATGATGAAATAAGCCATACCCGCTCCAATGGCGGAACTGATCGCAAAGCTCGGCAAAAAGAGCATCAATGCTGCTTCCATGCCCATAAAGAACTGCGCCAGCAAAGTGCTCACCAACGAGCCCAGGATTCCGGTGCCAATCCATTCACCCAGTGCCGCGTAACCGATCTTTTGCGTTCTGGCATAAAACAGACCTGCGCAAACAGCCCCGATCATGCTGCCCGGAAAGGCAAAGACAGTCCCTGTACCCAACAGGTTGCGCAACAAGGATACGCTGAAAGCCTGCAGGACGGCATACCCCGGTCCTAACCAGACAGCGGTCAATACGTTCAAAAGATGTTGCACCGGCGCTACTTTGGCAATGCCGATCGGAATGACGAAGATGCTGTTGCTGACCACCCCCATGGCGATGATCAAGGCAGTGGTGACTAATTTTTTTGTGTTCATATTTTTTCCCCTTTTCAGTTTGATTGATTCCTTTTGAAGCCTGACCTATGCGAACCGTTTCCCCTCCTTCCTGAATTGAATCGAAAATAAAAAGACACCTCCCCTGAGATGTCTTGGATATACGTACGGACTCCAGACCAAGCTCAGTTCCCTCCGCCAGTACGAACTGGATCAGGTTTGAAGGGTTCCGACAGTGTCGGTCTCAGCGCAGTTGCGCACCCCTACTGAAATTAAAAAACGCTATATAATCTGATGCGAAAATCAGAAAATATAACGTTTTGATGTCTATTTATGCGAATAGTCAAACGCCACATTCCCTACGCTAGTATGAACTAGATCAGGTACAAAGAGTTCCGGCAATGCCGGTCTCAGCGCAGTTGCGCACCCCCAGTGTTTCTCACTCAATTCTAACCAATAAGCTGCGGAAACGCAACCCTATTCTGAAGCTCTTTCTCCCGCAGCGCTCGGATCCAACACGATGACTTTTCCGAAACTGTCCTGGCTCTGCAAAAAGGCATGGGCTTGGGCAACCTCTTCGAGCGTGAAGACTCTCTCGGGCTCCACCGCAACGCCTTTTTCTTCAATGTATGCCAGCAGTTCATTCAACTTTTCGCCGGAGACGTCACTCGAATGGAAAGTAGTCAAGTAGCTGTTGTGCTTCAATTCCATGATGGGATCGAAATCTTCCAGAAACCATTTCCCGCCCAGTTGACCGGTGCTGCAGACAATGCCGGCTTCCCTGATATGGGAAAGGCTGTCCTTGATCGTTGCAGGCCCGATCAATTCCAGAATCTTGTCGAAAGTCTCTTCCGTTTCCAAAATGCCGTTGCGATCTTCGACGTAGCCGGTGAAGCCGGCTTCCTTCAATCTCTCGCCCTTTTCGGCTTTCCGCGTGCTGCCAAAAATCCTGACATCCGGGAATTGGGCTTTGACCAACTTGGCAAAGGCAACCCCCACACCGCTCGTTGCACCCCGAACCAAAATTTGATCGGATGCTTGGATCCGCAGATTCTTCATAGAACCGAAAGCCGTATAGTAGGTTTCCGGAATGGCCGCCAGTTGGGACCACGGTAGATCGGTGTGGATGGGGTAGATTTGGTCATTCGGCAACAGGACATATTCCGCATAACTCCCGTCGAATGCTCTCCCCATCTCACCCATGATCGACACCACTTTTTGACCAAGCGGCAATTTCTCCTCATCGCTCGTCCGTTCCACTATCCCTACACATTCAATCCCTAAAATGCGGGGAAATGTGACCGAAGGGGATTTCCCCTCCCGCGTAAAGATTTCCGAATGGTTGATGCCGAATCCGATGACCTTCACGAGCGACCAGCCTTCCCGGATTTCCGGAAGAGGAACTTCCTGATGCACCAGTTTTTCCGGTCCCCCCGCTTCATGCACTACGACTGCCTTCACTTCTTCGACACTCTGTCTTATTTTCATAGCGAAACATGCAGCTGGGTCTGCCCGATTGCGTACCGCAAAATTTCTTGTAGGCGCAGGAGTCGCACAAAGTCACGGCATCGGTTTGAAAAAGCGGCACCGATTCGCCCTGGGCAACTTCCGTCAGGTGAACCGAAACCGCACGCCCTTCATAAAACAAGCCGGATTTCTTTGCCTGCTCCTGCTGCTTTCTTTTGTCCAAAATTTCATACTTCCGTCCGTTCTTCACAAAATGATTCCCGGTTTCGATGAATTCGAAGTTCACATGATGGTCCACGCAATCTTGGTGCATCCTCTGCACCCATTCATAATGGCATTCCCTTGCCCCATCATAGTTTTCCCCGCCGACGATGACGCGTTCGATTTTTCCGGATGACAAATGCTTCGTCAAGTCGATTTCGCCGATCAGCGGTGCGGCCATGATGCCTCGGTGTTTGAAAGGCAGATCCAGGAGTAGCGGGATCCGCCTGTCGGCCATCTTCTGGTTTTCGGCAGAGACATTCATCCACACGTTTTCCCAACCGTCTCCCCAATTTTCAGGCAGACAATCCTTCACGCGTTCGATTCTTTTCGTCAACAAGTAGAACAGCACGTCCGACCGCTTCTCAATCATCTTCCAGACTTCGCCGCGCCACTCGTCCGCTTCCTCCAGAAAGAAGTCCGAAGTCATGCAGACGCGTATCGTGGAACCGGGCGGTATGACGTAGTCGCCGCGCCGGTTCCTTTTCAGCGGACGATCGAAACTGCTCTGGACTTTATAAATCATGCGCGCCATCTTTCCCTCGTTGACTGTCCAAATGAAACATATAACAATTTTGGCATCCCGGGCTGACCTTTTTGCAGCCGTGCCACGGGTTCCAGATATCACTCAAGCGATCACTCCTTTGAACAGATCAGGCAAATCTCCGTCGCAATGCATTCTCAAGTAAGTACAAGATGACATTGACAAGCAGACACAACAACATCGACAACACAGTGCCCCACAACAATTTTACGACGCTGAATGTCCGCAAGCCATCGAAAAGGACGGTTCCCAACCCGCCCGCATTGATCGTTGCGGCGATGGTTGCGATGCCGATTGTGGAGGTCGCGGCGATCCGTATCCCTGCGATTATGGATGACATTGCCAACGGAAGTTGGATTTTCCTGAACATTTGATTTCTCGTCATGCCCATCCCGACAGCGGCTTCGATGATTGTCGGATCGATCTCTTTGATTCCTGCAGAAAAACTGCGCAACAGGACATATTGGCAATAAATCACCAACACGATGATGGCCGTGTTCCTTCCCAGGCCCGTCAACGGAATCAAGATGGCAAACAGAGCCAAGCTTGGGATCGAATAAAGCAAAGAAGAGAGATAGATCAAACCGTTCATCACGCGTTCCTGATGCATGCAGATCAGAATTATTCCACTTGCGATGAGGATGGCGATCGTCAGGGTCGTCCCCACTAATTCGATATGCTGCATCGTGGCGGTCAGCAGTTTTTCATGGTAAGTATTCCAGTATGCAATCATTTCAACTCACTCCAAAATGCCTCTTGTTCCTTTACGGTGGCAATCAAATTTGCAACAAACTCCGTTTTCGGATTGCGCATGATTTCCCGCGGCGTATCAAATTGGCAAATCTTGCCTTTGTCCATTATCAGCACTCTCGTACCCAGCTTAAACGCCTCATTGATGTCGTGGGTGACCAGCACAAAGGTTTTGTCGCCCAATTCTTTGTGGATCTTTTGCAGTTCATTCTGCAGTTGCAGGCGCGTGATTGCATCAACTGCTCCAAACGGTTCATCCAACAGCATCACTTTCGGATTGGCGGCAAGTGCCCTCGCAACGCCAATGCGCTGTTGTTGCCCGCCGGATAATTGTTTCGGCTTTCTGTCGGCAAACACGTTCGGATCCAATTGAACAAGCTCCAGCAATTCTTTGATGCGGGCTTGGATCTCCTTCTTGTCCCACTTCAGCAGTTCCGGAACTGTCGCGATATTTTGGGCAACAGTCATATGCGGAAACAGACCAATCTGTTGGACGACATAGCCGATTTTCCGCCTAAGATCCACTTCATTCATTCCGCTGATATCTTCTCCGAAGAAGGTTATGTTCCCTTCATCTTCACGGATCAAGCGGTTGATCATTTTTAAAGTGGTCGTTTTGCCGGAGCCGGAAGACCCCAGGACAGTGATGAACTCGCCTTCCTTAATCTCAAAAGAGATATCATCGACTGCCTTCGTCCCCCCTTCCCCGTAGAGCTTCGTCACATTTTTGAATTCTATCGCGGTTTGCTCCATGCGGCCTCAACGCCTCCTTATTTTATCGAATCGAAGTACTCTTTCGCTACCGCTTCATATTCTTCTCCATCGACGTCCACTTTGGCATTCAATCCGGTCACTGTTTCTGTGTCCAGCGTGCTGCTGATGTTGTTCAGCATTTCCGCCACATCAGGATTTTCTTCCAATACTTCATTCCGGATTACTGGAGCCAAGTTGTATGGCGGCCAGAATTTCTTGTCATCAACCAAAACAGTGAATTCCTCTTTATTGGTCAGTTGCCCTTCAGTCGTATAGGCCGGAGCGACATCCGCTTCATCATTTTTCAAGACTTCATATTTCAAGCTGTTGTCGTAGACTGTCGAGCTCTTCCAATTGAATTCACCGTAAGCTTTTGTCAAACCAGGAAGGCCATCTTCCCGCTGATCGAATTCACCCTGGGAAGCAAAACGAAGCTCTGAGGCATGTTCCTGCAGATCAGAAACGGTTTCGATACCGTATTTTTCGGCTACGCTCGTTTTGATGACCAGCCCAGCGCTGTCATTGGCTTCCGCATAATCTAACCAAGTCAGATCGAACTGCTCATCATATTCTGCTTTGATAGTGTCATAGACTTTCTGAGGGTCGGTTTCCATCTCCATTTCCAATACTACCAACAGACCTGTACCTGTATACTCCGGATAAAGATCGATTTCATCATTGGTGAGCGATGTATGAACGACCGAGCTGGCGATACTCGGGATCCTTTCAACCTCATACCCGGCATCTTCCAAAGCCAACGCATAAATTTCCGAAACAACCAAGTTTTCGGTGAAATCCTTGGATCCCACGCGGATGGCTGTACCTTCCGTGCTGCCGCCACCCAAACTTGAACAACCTGAGACTATAAGTGTTACGGCTAACATTGCAATGGTACTGATAATATTTTTTCTTTTCATTTAATTTATGCTCCTTTTAATTATGTAATCAAGAAAGAGGCTTGTCGTGAAGGCAATCATCGCTACCGATACCCCTCCAATAAGAAGCAAATCCATCCTGTTCAAACCCAATCCTGTAAAAATCAGTGTTCCCAAACCACCAGCACCGATGTATGTAGCCAAAGTCGCACTCGAGATGATTTCCACCAATGCCAACTTCACGCCGGTCATCACAAAAGGAAACGCCATCGGAATCTTTACCCTTTTCAGCAGCTCACGATCGGTCATCCCCAAACCCTTCCCCGTTTCGATCATCACAGCGGGGACTTCCAAGAATCCGACCGTTGTGTTGACCAATATCGGCGGAATGCCCAGCAATACCAATGCGATCAACGCTGGAGCCCTTCCGACCCCAATGAAGGAGATCAATAAAAAGAGGACCGCCAAACTGGGGATGATCCGCAAGGCTTGGGAACTGAAGGTGATCATCTGGCTGAGTTTCCGGTGCTTGTGGCTGATGTATCCCAGCGGAATGCCGATGAGACAAGCAATTCCGATTGCCTGGATGCTCAATCCAAGGTGCTGGTAAACGTAAATCAAATATTGATTCAAATTCTCTTGAAAGTATTGCAGTATGTCTTTAACTAGCATTTTAGACCTCCTTTCACTTCAAACATTGATCCGAAACGTTTGCCGCCTCACTAAATATCTTCAAACTGGCGGTCCCGCTGTTCGTCAAGGAATAATAGCACTGTCTGTCTCCTTCCAACTGATTGACCACGATCGTGTCCACCTGCAGGCGCCACAGACTGGTGATGACATTTTCTTTTTTCTCACCCGTCAATCGGACGATATCATTGCAGCTCATGGTCGGGTAGTAAAGGAACAGGTACATAATGGCAATCTTAATGTCAGTATCAAAGATTGTTGCAAATACCAATAAAGGATCTATCATTACCTAGCATTCCCCCCTTCAACACATACGCACCGAAAATTACCGCCGAACCAGCTTCTTCGCACAAGCAACATCAGTCATGATGGGCATTCGTTCTTGTCTGACTTGCTTAATGCCTCACTGATATTGCTCCCTTCCCATACTTATGGATAGATTTCCATACACTTACTATATCTTTAAAGATGCCCTTACAATAGTACGCACTTTTTTATCAGGTACTTACCTTTTTGTAAGCTACAGCTACAAGGATACCTAAACCAAATGATTGTAAAAAAAAATCCCTTTTGAAGCATTATAACGCTTCAAAAGGGAGTATGAAAATGATACAACTTTTGGTACCCGCATCGGATTACAGAAAAGATCGGATTCGCAATCAGCTTTGCTTCTTCCTATCCCAGATTAATTCTGTTCCAAAAGATTATTTTTGATATAATCCGTTCCCCAATCACTCATGCTGTTGATGATCGGTCTTAGGGAGTCACCAAGATCGGTTAATGAATATTCCACTCTGGGTGGCACTTCAGGAAATACTTCCCGTTTAACAATCCCATCAGACTCCATCTTCCGAAGATTTTCAGTCAATACTTTTTGGCTGATGCCATCAACCAATCGGTGCATCTCGTTAAAACGCTTGGTTCCAGTCAACAATTCGCGCATTATCAGCAGTTTCCATTTATTTCCGATCAGATCAACGGTTGTCGCAACCGGACAAAATGGCAATTCTTCTTTGGTCAGCATCTTGTTCACCTCTTAGATAGTAAGTTTCTTTTTGTAAGTTACAACGAATTATATACTTAAAATGAAACAATTTCAAATATTCCTTTCAGTTTTGTGTATAACTATGCAAAAAAAACAGGCTCCCAACGATGCTGTCATCGTCAGGAGCCTGTTTTGTGTGATACCGGCGGCCGGGGTCGAACCGGCACGCCCTTGCGGGCACTGGATTTTGAGTCCAGCGCGTCTGCCAATTCCGCCACGCCGGCATGATATGAAGAATGCAATTTTCCATCTTACTCATGGAAAGGCGGTAACCGGATTTGAACCGGTGATAGAGGTTTTGCAGACCTGTGCCTTACCACTTGGCTATACCGCCGAGGTGTTACTATTTGAAAAAAACTGGGCTAGCTGGATTCGAACCAACGAATGACAGAGTCAAAGTCTGTTGCCTTACCGCTTGGCGATAGCCCAATAAAGAGGGCGACCGATGGGAATTGAACCCACGAATGCCGGATCCACAAACCGGTGCGTTAACCACTTCGCCACGATCGCCATCATAAGAATGGAGGGAGGCAGATTCGAACTGCCGAACCCGAAAGAGCGGATTTACAGTCCGCCGCGTTTAGCCACTTCGCTATCCCTCCATCATATAAAAAATGGTCCGAGACGGATTCGAACCGCCGACACCTTGAGCTTCAATCAAGTGCTCTACCAACTGAGCTATCAGACCAAAATAAAAATTTAAAAAACGGCTCCGACGGGATTTGAACCCGCGATCTCCTGCGTGACAGGCAGGCATGTTGACCCCTACACCACGGAACCAATGGAGGTTGACGGGATCGAACCGCCGACATTCTGCTTGTAAGGCAGACGCTCTCCCAGCTGAGCTAAACCTCCATAATGCTGGAAACAATGATCCGTACGGGAATCGAACCCGTGTTACCGCCGTGAAAGGGCGGTGTCTTAACCGCTTGACCAACGGACCATACTTTTATTTTTTTGATAAAGCTACGGAGAAGGAGGGATTTGAACCCTCGCGCCGCGTTAACGACCTACACCCTTAGCAGGGGCGCCTCTTCAGCCACTTGAGTACTTCCCCATAACAAGAAATTTTCTGTTACTGTTTGTGCTTTATCAATGGGCCTAAATGGACTCGAACCATCGACCTCACGCTTATCAGGCGTGCGCTCTAACCAGCTGAGCTATAGGCCCTTCTTAAAAAAAGCGGGTGAGGAGAATCGAACTCCCGACATCAGCTTGGAAGGCTGGGGTTTTACCACTAAACTACACCCGCATGGCGGCTCCGACGGGATTTGAACCCGCGATCTCCTGCGTGACAGGCAGGCATGTTGACCCCTACACCACGGAACCATGCGTTAAAAAAGAAAACAATTGCGGGGACAGGACTTGAACCTGTGACCTCCGGGTTATGAGCCCGGCGAGCTGCCAACTGCTCCACCCCGCGATAATAATACAATGGCCTGAGGCCACTAAAGGAGGATAAGGGATTCGAACCCTTGCGCGCTTTTACACGCCTGACGGTTTTCAAGACCGTTCCCTTCAGCCGGACTTGGGTAATCCTCCATAAGCTGATAAGTTTTTCATGGACCTTGCAGGACTCGAACCTGCGACCGGACGGTTATGAGCCGTCTGCTCTAACCAACTGAGCTAAAGGTCCGAAGCAAGGTATAATAGCGGCGAAGGGGGTCGAACCCATGACCTTCCGGGTATGAACCGGATGCTCTAGCCATCTGAGCTACACCGCCAAAATGAAAATGGAGCCTAGCGGGATCGAACCGCTGACCTCCTGCGTGCAAGGCAGGCGCTCTCCCAGCTGAGCTAAGGCCCCGTGAAGATTGTTGAATCGGGAAGACAGGATTCGAACCTGCGACCCCTTGGTCCCAAACCAAGTGCTCTACCAAGCTGAGCTACTTCCCGGTTGAAAATATTAAAAAATGCACCCAACAGGAGTCGAACCTGTAACCGCTTGATTCGTAGTCAAGTACTCTATCCAATTGAGCTATGGGTGCCTAAATGCCGAGAATCGGAATCGAACCGATACGGTGATCACTCACCGCAGGATTTTAAGTCCTGTGCGTCTGCCAGTTCCGCCACCCCGGCATGTTACTGTTTGTTGCAATCATAAGGTCTGGCATAGTCCTTATGAAAGCGGAAGACGGGGTTCGAACCCGCGACCCCCACCTTGGCAAGGTGATGTTCTACCACTGAACTACTTCCGCGAATGGTGCCGGCTAAAGGATTCGAACCCTCGACCCTCTGATTACAAATCAGATGCTCTACCAACTGAGCTAAGCCGGCGTATTAAATTATGCGGGTGAAGGGACTTGAACCCCCACGCCTTGCGGCGCTAGATCCTAAATCTAGTGCGTCTGCCAATTCCGCCACACCCGCAAATGAGTTATGCAGGGCTCGAACCTGCGACCCTCTGATTAAAAGTCAGATGCTCTACCAACTGAGCTAATAACTCATCTTAAGAAAAAACTCCGCAAGTAGGACTCGAACCTACGACATCATGATTAACAGTCATGCGCTACTACCAACTGAGCTATTGCGGAATAATTCTGTATACAAAAAAAAGCGCGGCAACGTCCTACTCTCACAAAGGGAAACCCTTCACTACAATCGGCGCTAAGAAGCTTAACTTCTGTGTTCGAGATGGGAACAGGTGTGACCTTCTTGCCATCGTCACCGCACATTTTTCAAGAGAACGTTGTTCTCTCAAAACTGAATCTACAAAATTAAAGGGAACCCGAAAACACCGCTTGAGTTTTCATCTTTTAAAAATTGGTTAAGTCCTCGACCGATTAGTATTGGTCCGCTCCATACATCGCTGTACTTCCACTCCCAACCTATCTACCTGATCATCTCTCAGGGGTCTTACTCACTTAAAGTGATGGGAAATCTCATCTTGAGGGGGGCTTCACGCTTAGATGCTTTCAGCGTTTATCCCGTCCACACATAGCTACCCAGCGATGCTCTTGGCAGAACAACTGGTACACCAGCGGTGTGTCCATCCCGGTCCTCTCGTACTAAGGACAGCTCCTCTCAAATTTCCAACGCCCGCGACGGATAGGGACCGAACTGTCTCACGACGTTCTGAACCCAGCTCGCGTACCGCTTTAATGGGCGAACAGCCCAACCCTTGGGACCGACTACAGCCCCAGGATGCGATGAGCCGACATCGAGGTGCCAAACCTCCCCGTCGATGTGAACTCTTGGGGGAGATAAGCCTGTTATCCCCAGGGTAGCTTTTATCCGTTGAGCGATGGCCCTTCCATGCGGAACCACCGGATCACTAAGCCCGACTTTCGTCCCTGCTCGACTTGTAGGTCTCGCAGTCAAGCTCCCTTCTGCCTTTACACTCTACGAATGATTTCCAACCATTCTGAGGGAACCTTTGGGCGCCTCCGTTACATTTTTGGAGGCGACCGCCCCAGTCAAACTGCCCGTCTGACACTGTCTCCCTGCTCGCTAAGAGCAGCGGGTTAGAGTGGTCATATCACAAGGGTAGTATCCCACCGTTGCCTCCTCCGAGACTGGCGTCCCGGTATCATTGGCTCCTACCTATCCTGTACATGTGATACAAACACGCAATATCAAACTGCAGTAAAGCTCCATGGGGTCTTTCCGTCCTGTCGCGGGTAACCAGCATCTTCACTGGTACTATAATTTCACCGAGTCTCTCGTTGAGACAGTGCCCAAATCGTTACGCCTTTCGTGCGGGTCGGAACTTACCCGACAAGGAATTTCGCTACCTTAGGACCGTTATAGTTACGGCCGCCGTTTACTGGGGCTTCAATTCAAAGCTTCGCTTGCGCTAACCTCTCCTCTTAACCTTCCAGCACCGGGCAGGCGTCAGCCCCTATACGTCATCTTTCGATTTTGCAGAGACCTGTGTTTTTGATAAACAGTCGCTTGGGCCTATTCACTGCGGCTGACCTTGCGGTCAGCACCCCTTCTCCCGAAGTTACGGGGTCATTTTGCCGAGTTCCTTAACGAGAGTTCTCTCGCACACCTTAGGATTCTCTCCTCAACTACCTGTGTCGGTTTGCGGTACGGGCAGTTACTTTCTCACTAGAAGCTTTTCTTGGCAGTGTGACATCAGGAACTTCGCTACTAAATTTCGCTCCCCATCACAGCTTGTCCTTGAGAGAAAAAGCATTTCACTCGTTCTCAGACTTGCTGCTTGGACACACATTTCCGATCGTGTGCATTCCTTAGCCTCCTGCGTCCCTCCATCGCTCAAACAAAAGCAACTGGTACAGGAATATCAACCTGTTGTCCATCGCCTACGCCTATCGGCCTCAGCTTAGGTCCCGACTAACCCTGGGAGGACGAGCCTTCCCCAGGAAACCTTAGTTATTCGGTGGACGGGATTCTCACCCGTCTTGCGCTACTCATACCGGCATTCTCACTTCTAAGCGCTCCACCAGTCCTCACGATCTGGCTTCGATGCCCTTAGAACGCTCTCCTACCACGGAACCCGAAGGTTCCATCCACAGCTTCGGTGATCTGTTTAGCCCCGGTAAATTTTCGGCGCAGGGTCACTCGACTAGTGAGCTATTACGCACTCTTTAAATGATGGCTGCTTCTGAGCCAACATCCTAGTTGTCTGTGCAACCCCACATCCTTTTCCACTTAACAGATACTTTGGGACCTTAGCTGGTGGTCTGGGCTGTTTCCCTTTTGACTACGGATCTTATCACTCGCAGTCTGACTCCCGGATCTAAATCAATGGCATTCGGAGTTTATCTGAATTCGGTAACCCGAGAAGGGCCCCTAGTCCAAACAGTGCTCTACCTCCATGATTCGCATATCCGAGGCTAGCCCTAAAGCTATTTCGGAGAGAACCAGCTATCTCCAAGTTCGATTGGAATTTCTCCGCTACCCACACCTCATCCCCGCACTTTTCAACGTGCGTGGGTTCGGTCCTCCAGTGCGTATTACCGCACCTTCAACCTGGACATGGGTAGGTCACTTGGTTTCGGGTCTACGACCTCATACTTATTCGCCCTATTCAGACTCGCTTTCGCTGCGGCTCCGTCTTTTCAACTTAACCTCGCATGAAATCGTAACTCGCCGGTCCATTCTACAAAAGGTACGCCATCACCCATTAACGGGCTTTGACTACTTGTAGGCACACGGTTTCAGGTACTGTTTCACTCCCCTTCCGGGGTGCTTTTCACCTTTCCCTCACGGTACTGGTTCACTATCGGTCACTAGGGAGTATTTAGCCTTGGGAGATGGTCCTCCCGGATTCCGACGGAATTTCTCGTGTTCCGCCGTACTCAGGATACTGGTAGAGCTGATTTGGATTTCGCATACGGGGCTATTACCCTATGTTGCGCAACTTTCCAGTTGGCTTCTGCTATCCATTGCAGTCTCATGTCCCAGTCCTACAACCCCAAAGAGCAAGCTCTTTGGTTTGGGCTTTTCCCGTTTCGCTCGCCGCTACTAAGGGAATCGAATTTTCTTTCTCTTCCTGCAGGTAATGAGATGTTTCAGTTCCCTGCGTGTTCCTCGATACACCTATGTATTCAGTGTAACGTAATATCCTATCAAAGATATTGGGTTGCCCCATTCGGAAATCTCCGGATCAAAGCTTACTTACAGCTCCCCGGAGCATATCGGTGTTAGTCCCGTCCTTCATCGGCTCCTAGTGCCTAGGCATCCACCGTGCGCCCTTATTCACTTAACCTATGGTTAAGCTCGCCATTGCTGGCTTGCTAACTTATTTCGTTAAAAACTCATTTAAGTTAACTTAAAACGCGGTAAAATGTTTAGGTTTCTTACTTTATTTTTGTAGTATTCAGTTTTCAAAGAACAAATTTTCTTGCTTGAGAGATTGATCTCTCAAAACTGAACAAAGAATGATTGAACCAAGCAAGGATTCCATTATATTCCTTAGAAAGGAGGTGATCCAGCCGCACCTTCCGATACGGCTACCTTGTTACGACTTCACCCCAATCATCTGTCCCACCTTAGGCGGCTGGCTCCAAAAAGGTTACCTCACCGACTTCGGGTGTTACAAACTCTCGTGGTGTGACGGGCGGTGTGTACAAGACCCGGGAACGTATTCACCGCGGCGTGCTGATCCGCGATTACTAGCGATTCCGGCTTCATGCAGGCGAGTTGCAGCCTGCAATCCGAACTGAGAATGGCTTTAAGAGATTCGCTTGACCTCGCGGTCTTGCTGCTCGTTGTACCATCCATTGTAGCACGTGTGTAGCCCAGGTCATAAGGGGCATGATGATTTGACGTCATCCCCACCTTCCTCCGGTTTGTCACCGGCAGTCTCATTAGAGTGCCCAACTGAATGCTGGCAACTAACAATAGGGGTTGCGCTCGTTGCGGGACTTAACCCAACATCTCACGACACGAGCTGACGACAACCATGCACCACCTGTCACTTTGTCCCCGAAGGGAAAGTCCTATCTCTAGGATTGTCAAAGGATGTCAAGACCTGGTAAGGTTCTTCGCGTTGCTTCGAATTAAACCACATGCTCCACCGCTTGTGCGGGTCCCCGTCAATTCCTTTGAGTTTCAGCCTTGCGGCCGTACTCCCCAGGCGGAGTGCTTAATGCGTTAGCTGCAGCACTGAAGGGTGGAAACCCTCCAACACTTAGCACTCATCGTTTACGGCGTGGACTACCAGGGTATCTAATCCTGTTTGCTCCCCACGCTTTCGAGCCTCAGCGTCAGTTACAGACCAGAGAGTCGCCTTCGCCACTGGTGTTCCTCCATATATCTACGCATTTCACCGCTACACATGGAATTCCACTCTCCTCTTCTGCACTCAAGTTCCCCAGTTTCCAATGACCTTCCACGGTTGAGCCGTGGGCTTTCACATCAGACTTAAGGAACCGCCTGCGCTCGCTTTACGCCCAATAAATCCGGACAACGCTTGCCACCTACGTATTACCGCGGCTGCTGGCACGTAGTTAGCCGTGGCTTTCTGGTCAGATACCGTCAAGGCCGGAGCAGTTACTCTCCGACTTGTTCTTCTCTGACAACAGAGTTTTACGATCCGAAAACCTTCTTCACTCACGCGGCGTTGCTCCGTCAGACTTTCGTCCATTGCGGAAGATTCCCTACTGCTGCCTCCCGTAGGAGTTTGGGCCGTGTCTCAGTCCCAATGTGGCCGATCACCCTCTCAGGTCGGCTACGTATCATCGTCTTGGTGAGCCATTACCTCACCAACTAACTAATACGCCGCGGGTCCATCCATAAGCGACAGCACAAAGGCCGTCTTTCCTTTCTCGATCATGCGATCAAGAAAACTATGCGGTATTAGCACCCGTTTCCGGATGTTATCCCCCTCTTATGGGCAGGTTACCCACGTGTTACTCACCCGTCCGCCACTATCTTCTCAGTGGAAGCAAGCTTCCATAGAAAAGACCGTTCGACTTGCATGTATTAGGCACGCCGCCAGCGTTCGTCCTGAGCCAGGATCAAACTCTCATGTAAATGTGGACTCTTGTACAGAAATCCTACATGTTAAGCTGATAGCTCTTAATTTCTTGCTGACTTTATGTTTGCGATACTAAGTATCGTCTTCGTTTGCTTCGACCGAAGTCTAAGCTCCTTGCACATTTGGTTCGTTCATTCTTTATTCAGTTTTCAAAGGTCAATCGTGTATCACTTGTTGCGTGATAGCTTATTTATAATATCGCAACTTCTCGATTTCGTCAAGAACTTTTTTGAATTATTTATTCTTATTATTCTTGAAGCAAAATCAACCGATCAGCAACTTTTATATAATATCATTCCGAAGCTACCCTGTCAACATCTTTCTTGCATTTAATTGTTAGGCACTTCAGGCAACTCATTTATACTATCATTCTTCTGCTGTCATTGTCAATTCTTTTTTGAACTTTTTGGGATACCAAATAAACCGGACTATACCATTTCGGGCCAGTCCGGTTTTTCTTCATCTTATTTGGGAAAAGATACATTGAAGTTGGAATCTTCACCTTGGCAATTTCCTCAAAGTTATATACAAAAGTATACCCGATGTCGTCGCAGACAGGATATCCGCTATTGGTTCTGCATAGTAGATTCCCATCACATCAAAATAGTTGGGTAAAATAAGCGCCAACGGAATCAAGATGATCACTTTGCGCAACAGGGCAATGAAAAGTGATTTTTTCGCCTCCCCTACACCGACAAAGAACATTTGCGCGCTCATCTGCACTCCGAACAGCCACATTCCGCCCATGTAGATCGGCAGAACACGGGTGACCAAAGCCAACAATTCCGGATTTGTCGTAAAGATGCGTGCGAACAGAGCGGGCAGGAACAGTACCAATAAAAAGTAGGAGGCAGTAAGTCCAACCGTTACCTTCATGGAATGGCGCACCGTTTCTCGCACACGCTTGAAATTTCCCGCCCCGTAATTATAGCTGATGATGGGTTGAACGCCTTGCGTAAATCCTTGTACAGGCACTGTCAGCAATTGCATGATGCTTTGCATAATCGTCATGGATCCGACGTAAAGATCGCCGCCATACTTCAGCAGCCCCGTGTTGAAAACAATCACAATCGCACTTTCCGTCGCCTGCATAATGAATGGCGAAATCCCCAGGGAAACAATTCGCTTGAGCAGTCCGAACTTCAGAACCATGTTCTTCTTGCGGATCCGGATAATCGAATGCTCAGAAGTCAGGAATCTGAGGACATAAAGCGCGCTCAGAGCTTGGGAAATAACCGTAGCAATCGCTGCCCCTTTGACACCCATACCAAAAACGAAAATAAAAATCGGATCCAGGATGATATTGGCTAAAGCACCAATCAGTACTGAAAACATGGCGTTTTTGGTTTTTCCTTGACTGGTAATGAAGAGATTCAATCCCAATGCATACTGCACAAAAATCGTGCCCATTATATAGATGGATGTATAGTCATTCGCATAGTTGAAGGTGACGTCACTGGCACCGAATAAATATAATAATGGCTCCTTGATCAGGGTAAAGACGATAGTCAAAACAACTGCCATCAGCGTCAGCATCGAAAAAGCATTGCCGAGAATTTTTTCAGCTTCGTCTTTGTCGTTCTTCCCTAACGCAATGGCCGCCAAAGGAGCTCCTCCACCTCCGGCAAAGCTGCTGAAAGCAGAAATGATCAGCACAAGCGGGGCGCTGATTCCTAATCCGGTTAACGCAATAGCTCCAACCTCCGGGATATGGCCGATGTACATCCTATCCACAATGTTATAGAGGATATTAATGACTTGGGCAATGATGCTTGGTATGGCTAGCTCCCTCATCAGTTTAGGGATTTTCTCCGTTCCCATCCGGGATCCTTTCAATTCTTGCATGATCACGCCTCCTTTTTCCGTTCCAAATTGGCAATCATTTTTTCAAGAGCCCATTCAAACTGTGCGAACTGTTCTTGACTGATACCTTCCATCATCGATGCGATAAACTGTTTTCGGCGATCCCGTAATCGCTCCGCTATCGGTTTTGCCTGATCAGTCAAGACAAGATGAATGTAACGACGATCTGCCTCGTCCACCCTTGTCTCCAGGTAACCTTTCGCAACAAGCGAATCGACCGACCTGGCAATCAAAGACTTTGATAATCCCAAGGAATCTGCTATTTCTTTGGATGTGTCCATTTCGTTATTTGACAAAAAGGTGATCAGATCCAACTCATTCGGAGAAAAATCCGAATCAGACATCTCTGTCTTCACTTCTGCCCGGTACATTTTCGACAGCTTGGACAAGCTGATCAGCAGGTTTTTCTTTTCTTTCATAAATCGCGCTCCTCCATGCATTCAAACTGAACCCATTTTACCGTTAAACAGTTCACTTGTATACCATCTGGTCATTAATCATTCCCGCAAACTGTCCGTCAGTCTTCCAAATCAAAAAAACTACATCAACAAGAACTCCCAAAGAGCCTTATTGATGCAGGTGTTTTTTTATGACACCCCTCGCGATGTCAGTAAATGATAAATTTCGAATCTTGCAATCCCAATCCACAGTGCGCGGTTCGACTAGTTTGAACCCTTCCTGACATCAACGCTTCTCCAAAGCGATCTCCACTTCTTCCACAGTCAGCAGATCGCCCGGGATGCCCAAAGCCTGCGCGATTTTCATGGCTTGGGGCTGATCCAGATAAGCTTGCTGCAGGAGGTCTTTTTTGCTGAAGACTTCCCTTGCATCGCCTTCGAGCAGCAATTGCCCTTGGCTGAAGACGACGACGCGTTCAAAAACCGCCGCCGCAAAGTCCATGTCATGCAGAATACACAGGACGGCTTTCCCTTCTGCCTGCAGGTTTTCGATCACCTTTTTGATGATTGCTTTCCCGGCCGCGTCCTGTCCCATAGTGGGTTCATCGAAAATGACGATGGGCGTGTCCATCGCCAAAATCGAAGCCAACGCCACCATCTTTCTTTGCGCTAAATTAAGGTCGTACGGATTCACCTTCTCGACGTCAACCAATTCTACTTGGGCCAATGCCGCACGGGAACTTGCTCTTGCCTCATCCAAGGACAGCCCGATGTTCAACGGACCGACCATCACTTCATCCAAAACCGTATTCTTGAAAATTTGATCATCCGGGTTCTGAAAAACCAGACCAATCTTCTTGGATATCTGGGCAACCGTTAAAGTTTTTAAGTCGGTCCCGTCCAGCAGGATACTGCCGGAATCGGGGCGCAAGAGTCCCTTCAGCAGTTTCACGAAGGTCGTTTTTCCCGATCCGTTCTGCCCGATGATGGCAGTTTTCCGGTCATCCAACCTCAGATCGATGCCTTTTATTACGGGTGTCGCTTTATCGTAGGCAAAATGCAACTTCTCTATTTCCAGTTTATTCATGAGGGACACCTTCTTCCGCAAGCAAGCCTTTCAGCTCATCCAATTCCACAGGATAATGCCCATTGGCCTTCCGCTTGTTCAAATGGCGGGCGATCGCGGTCACGGCTGGCGGTTGCACTCCCAAAGATGCCAAGTCCTCACGCGAAAAAACGGCTTCGGGCGTATCAAAGGCAATCAATTTTGCGTCATCCAAAAGCAGGACCCTGTCTGCGTACTGCGCGATCTTTTCCATCTTCTGCTCGGCCATGATGATTGTGATGCCTTCTTTCGTGAGGTTCTCCACCACTTTGAAGACCTCTTCCGACCCTTGCGGATCCAGTTGGGAAGTGGGTTCATCCAAAATCAGCACTTTCGGCTTCATCGCGACCACGCCGGCGATCGCAACCCGCTGCATTTGTCCGCCGGAAAGATCGAACGGGTTCTTGTCCTTCACTTTTCGGATATCCAGCAAGTCCAAACTTTCTTCGATCCGCTTAATGATTTCATCGCGCGGCAGTCCCATGTTCTCCAGCCCGAAGGCGATTTCTTCATATACCGTAAAACGCGAGCCGGTGATCTGGGAAAACGGATTTTCGAACACCAACCCGGCTGCTGCAGTGACTTCACTCACATCCGTCGTGCGCACATCCAAACCGGCTATCATTACCGATCCGCCGTAGGCACCTTTGAAGAAGTGCGGCACCAAACCGCTCAGCGCATAGCACAAAGTCGATTTTCCGGCGGTGTTCCTTCCAATCAGGCCAATGAATTCGCCCTCCTCGACCGAAAAGCTGATGCCGTCCAACGCCAATTTGGTCGTGTCGGGATAGCGATATTTCAGATCCTTCACTTCTATGATGCTCATCCCATCAACCTCCAAACGATCAAACCAGCCAGAATCAACAAGAGCAAAATATTCAAAAAAGTACTGTAACGATAGGACTTCGCTTCATTCAGATAGGTTTTCGGAGTATCCCTGTCGAAGCCGCGGACATCGAGCGCAATCGCTCTTTCCCGGGTATCGTTCAGGGCGTTCAGGATGACCGGTCCCAGTAACGGGAAGAATGCCTTTACCCGGACAAACAGGCTGCCCTCAGTCTCCATCCCGCGCGACCGTTGTGCATCCTGTATTTTGCCATACGTGGCCCGAAGCTGCGGGATGATCTGCAGGACCGAAAGAATGACGTAGCCGATTTTCGGGGACATACCTTTCTGCTGCAGCCGTTCAACAAGTTCCGTCGGCGAAGTCGTCAGCACCAATACTCCAAAGGCGCTGACCATATTGATGACGCGCATGGTCAACGAAAGGCGATAACCAGGCCCTCTTTGTAGAATTTTATCGGGCCCAATTCATAAAGCAACGTTTCATTAGCAGGATTGAAAAAACCCTGCACTATGACGATCGACAGAATCAATAAAAAACTGAGCGCAATCACCGGCATAATGTTGCGGAAAACTTTCCCCACCAATAAGATACCGAAACTGGTCAGCATGACTGCCCCGACTTCCCACAGATTATCCAATACATAGGCCGCGGCGATGCTTACGACGACATAAAGCATCTTCGTCAGCGGATCCAGGCGATGGATCGGCGAGTTGCGCGGCACATACAATGTCATTGCATCCATTCAAATCAGCCCCTATAATTCTTCTATCGCGCCATCCTTCAGGAAAGTGTTCGTAAGTTTCTTCGGTAAGCCCTTGAAGATAAAGTAACTGATGAGCACCGTCACTAGTTTATCCGGCACGTCCACAACGATGCTGTCCAGGAAAGAAGCCAGCCATTGCGGTTGCCCATTAGAAATCAGCAAAGCGTAGAGAGCATCCCCCCAGACATTACCGGTCTGTCCGCCCCAAAAGAGAATGTTCAATGGCGTCGAGACGGTGGCCGCAACAACACCGATGATCAAACCTGCCAACAGCACGGTCTTGATGTCCTTGAACCAGCCTTTAGCGGCAAACAGACCCGCCATCAAACCGATAACTGCGCTGGTGATCGCGTACACTGTCGAAATCGGGTCGGCCGTCACGCCGTAGATGACGTTGTTGATGATCCCGGAAGCAGCACCGATGACCGGCCCCGCCAACATACCGGATAATACCGTTCCGATCGAGTCCAACCAAAGAGGCAGACGCAATACGCCCGCGATGTATTTGCCGAGATAATTGATCCCGATCGCGATCGGGATCAAAACGATGGAAGCCGTAGACAACTTGTAGCTCAGTTTGTTTTTTGTTTCTGCATTCATTTTATTCTCCTCCTTTTGCCTGATGCCATGCATGGAAAGCGGATAATGCCAGTTTGATTTGATTCTGTTCCCCTTGCTTGGTGGCCGCTTCTCCTGAAACGAATTGACGGACACCTTCTTCCATCCCTTCCTCTGGACCAACGACGACATTCAGCAACGAAGCGGTCTTCAACCCCCTAAGCGCCCCAACGACGAACAAAGTGGCTGTTTCCATATCCGATCCGATGATGCCGTTGCCGCTCCAATAAGCAGTAAGTTGCGCTTCACGGGCGGTGTAGAAACTGTCGTGGCTGCGGACAATCCCCAAACAGTGCGGGATTCGCTCTGTTTCCGCGATTGACCTCAGATGGATCAACAAATCCAGATCGGCAACGGCGGGATATGCGGAATCGACATAGGCCTTGCTGGCGCCATCATCCCGGACCGCTGCCGTCGCGATGATCACATCGCCCAAATGCACTGCCGGATGCAAGGACCCGCAGCTGCCGATGCGGATGATGCCTTCTATTCCGATCCTTGCCAACTCTTCGATGGCTATCGCCGTGGATGGCCCGCCGATCCCGGAGGAAATGATGAGCACCTTCATTCCTTGATAGGTCCCCAGAACACTCTTGTACTCGCGGTTGAACGCCAAATCGACAGCGTCCTCCAACAGTAATTTCGCTCTTTCAACGCGGGCGGGATCACCCGGCAACAGCGCATATTTCACATCCAGATCGGCTGGTAATTGAATGTGCGCCTGCAGTGTTTGTTCCATTTCTCCACCGTCCTTTTCGCAATGATCGACTCCGGAATAGCCCGACAAAACTTCAAGATACTGATACCCATTATGAGTTCAGTATAGCATAGAGCCCAACGTCTGGCACCGGATAACCCTTGATGGAAAGACGCTCTTCCCGGCGCACAAAAAGAAGCAGTCTCTTTTAAATCAGAGCTGCTTCTTATGTTTTCTCTTAGTTGTTGCCCTTATTGGACGAACAGCGCCGCAAGCGGGATCAACCCCACCATCATGACGCCCGATACGACCATCGCTAAGCTGCTCATGGCACCCTGCAGTTCGCTTGCTTTCAACGATTCGGCCGTCCCCATGGCGTGGGAAGCCGCACCCAAGGCCAACCCTTTCGCAATCGGCTCTTCGATCCTGAAGATTCTGAAAATCAGTCCGGAAACTACCGTTCCGAAAATGCCGGCGAAGATGACCCCTGCCACTATGATACCTGCAACCCCGCCGATCAATTCGGTCGTATCCAACGCGATGGCCATCGTGATCGAGCGCGCCAAGGTGGAAAGGGTCGTAACTTCGCTCATCTGAAGGATCAGAGCCAAGCCGATGATTGTGACCAGACCGCTGATCATCCCCGCCAGACAACTGATCAAGACGACCCAGCTGTTCTCGCGCAAAATCTTGAACTGTCGATAGACCGGAACAGCCAGGCAAATCGTAGCCGGTGTCAGGAGGTCGGACAACACTTGCGCGCTTTTTTGAAAAACGGCAACTTCGACGTCCAGGACAAGAATCAAGCCCATCACCAGGATCGTCCCGATCAGCAAAGGATTCATGAAGGCGTACGGGTACTTTTTGTTCAGCTTCAAGCCGATCATGAAGGCGCCCAAGCTGATGAACAGCCCGAGATATTTTGTCGTCTCCAACAGATGATCAATCATTCCCGTCAGCCTCCTTTGCTTTCTTCCTTCTTATCAATCCTTGCGCCAAAAGCCCGGTCGTCGCCAAAATCACGATGGTGGAGCCGATGTTGACGGCAATCCAGCTGGCGAAATTTTCGGCGATTTGCCCGTAGGAAGTGATGAGCCCAGCCCCGCTCACGACGAACAACGCAGGCATGATGCCCAACAACAGATTGGCGGCACTTTCCACTTGTTTGAGCTTCAACACGCCCGTCATCAGCAACAGGAACAGCAGCGACATGCCGTAGATGCTGGCCGGAATGGGCAGCGGAATGAACATGGACAGCAATTCGCTTACGGCTGAAATAGCGATGATGACGGTAAATTGTTTTAAATATTGCATAATGATAGGATGGCTCCTTCCTTGTCCAAAGCGATACTGACTTTCTCATTATCCAGTATACCGACTTCCGTTCCGAAACGATATATCCCGCAACCCAAAATTCTGCTTTCCATGTCGGTTTTAACCTGTTACGCGATACATACGCAGTCCGAATGATGTATAATAAGCCGTGCAGTAAATGAACAAGGACAGAAAGAAGGCGGAAATAAATGAACTTAGAAAAATTGATTGAAAAAATTGAAGCGTTCAAAGCAAGCCATCCTGAAGGCACGTTTGAATTCTTCGTGCAGCCACAACGGGATTTGGATGATCTTTATGCCGAATTGCTGATACTGGATGTAACAACGGATGCAGATGGCAACGCTACAGCCCGCGCTGAGGAAGCCCTGATTACGTTGGAAAACCCGTCAAATGATGAATTGGCTATGCTTGAAGATATCGCTGAGTCCTTAAAACAATATCTATAGAAAAAACTCCCTGAAGGGCCTGCAAAAAATGCAGGACTCCTTCGGGGAGTTTCTTTGTCTTCAATCAATTATTCGGCTACTACTGCTGCAGGTACTGCTTCAGCGGAAGCAAACGTTCCGATCGGCAGATGGTCGTTCAGCAGTTCCGCTTCCGGATCCAACGCTGCCTTCTGTTTCACGCCGGTTGTCCAGTAAAGTGCCATAATCGCTACGGTTGCGACCAGACCGACCAAGTAAGTGGCTGTCTGCAGTCCCATCCGGAATCCGATCGGCTCGCTCAGGATATAGACGACACAGGCATAAAGCATGAATGTTGCAGGCAATAAGGTAACCAGGTAATTTTTGTTTTTAAGATATAGATAACGCGTCGACATCAGCAAAGCGATGACGGCTGTAACTTGGTTCGCCCAGTTGAAGTATCTCCAGATCAGGTTGAAATCCACTTTAGTAAGGAAGAACGAGATGACAAACAAAGGAATCGTCATCATCAGGATTTTTTTCATTGAATCCTGTTTGATGTTCATGTAGTCAGCCAAGATTGTCCGCAGACTTCTGAATGCTGAAAGTCCTGAAGAGATCGGCAAGACGATGACGCCGATGATGGCGACCGTACCGAAGACATTACCCTAACAACATAGTGGAAACTTGGTTAACGACAGCTGATGGCGTGCCGGCATCAATCATTTGGCTCAATGTTTGGCCATCGAACAAGGCCATGGAAGCTCCAGCCCAGATCATGGCGATGACGCCCTCAGCAATCATCATGCCGTAGAAAAGGAAGCGCCCTTCCCGTTCGTTCGTCGACGTCCTAGAAACCATCGGCGCTTGGGTTGCATGGAAACCGGAAATGGCCCCACAGGAAATCGTAAAGAAGATTGCCGGGAAAATCGGTGTGCCTTTCGGATGGAAATTCTGCATAGTGCCCATCGTCAATTCGGGCAGGTTATGGCCACCCGTCAGCAAGCTGATGCCGATGGCGATTGTGCTGATGATCAGGATTGCGCCGAACCAAGGGTAGACTTTTCCCATCGCCTTGTCGATCGGCAGGATGGTGGAGATGAGATAGTAAGCAAAGATCAAAAACGTAATGATGCCGATCGTCATCCAATCAGGTGTGATGCTGGCAATCAGATTGGCCGGCGAAATAACAAAGACTGTAGCCACCAACATCAGCAGCAGCATGGCGAAGATGTTGACGACGTGCTTGACCGGTTTGCCCAGATATTTGCTGGCCAACTCCGGCAAGTGGGCGCCGTCGTTCCGCAAGGAAATCATCCCGACCATGTAATCGTGGACAGCTCCTCCGAAGATGCAGCCGACGATGATCCAGATGTAGGCGACCGGACCGTAAAGCGCTCCCATAATCGGTCCGAAAATAGGACCCGTTCCGGCAATATTCAACAATTCAATGATGGCATTTTTTGATTTTGACATCGGGACAAAATCATATCCGTCCTTCAGTGCTTCAGCGGGGGTCGTTCTTTCCGGATCGATGGAAAAGTTCTTTTCGATGTAGCGCCCATAAGTAAAGTAACCTAGAATCAGTAAGGCGATTCCTCCAAGTAAAGTAAGCATCTTTTTTCCTCCTTCAATATAAATGTGCGGCCAACACGTTTTTTCTATGCCCTTACTTTACTGGAGAAAAAGAAACTTTTGGGTCATTTGCGCCCGAAACGACAAAACTGCAGGCTGAGTTGCACGCCTGCAGTCCTGAAATTCATTCACTTTTTGATCAGATACCTACTTTTTCCTTAAATTCCTTCATATAAGAACGGCTGACGGGTATCTTCAAGCCGTTGCTCATCGTCAGTTGGAATGTATGGTTGAACCATGGCTGGATTTCCTTTATTTCCTTCAGATTGATGAGGAAGGCGCGATGAACCCTCAGGAAAGGATGCCCATCGATTTTTTTCTCGAGCGCACTGAGCGGTTCATGAATGATGTAGGTCATATTTTTCGTATAAATGGTCGTTTCGCCGTTCTCGACTCCGATTGCGATGATTTCCGGGACCTGCAGCATATAGATACGTTCATCCATCTGGATGGGCAAGACCTGCAGTCCTATATCCTTCTGCTTCGGTACTTCCACTTCTCCGACCTGTTGCTTGCGGTACTGTCCGTAGGCTTTTTTGACCGCTTGCTGGATCCGCTCCATTTCAAAAGGCTTCAGGACGTAATCGGTCGCATTCAGTTCAAACGCTTTGACGGCATAATCATCATAGGCCGTAGCAAAAATGATCATCGGCGGTTTCTTCAGTTTATTGATTTTGCCAGCCAACGATAGGCCGCTCTCATTCGTCAGGTGAATGTCCAAAAAGATCAGATCCACAGGGTCCTCAAGCATCGCTCCCCAGCGCTTCTTCGATCGAATCCGCTTGGGCGATGGCGCTCACGCCTTCGCATTGCCCTAGCAAGTAAGCCAGTTCATCCCTTGCCAATGGTTCGTCATCCACAATCAATACCCGCATACTCATCCCTGCCTTTCTTGATAAGGTACCGTGCAATAGACGGTCGTTCCTGTTGGTGAAGATACGAAATGCAATTTTGCCGATTCGCCGAACAGACTGACCAACCGTTTATTCAGATTCTCCAATGCCGAGCCGGTGCCTTCCTGCGATGGCACTGTTTCTTTGCCTAATTTCTCTAAGTGATTGGAGTCGATGCCTTCGCCGTTGTCCCGGACGGAAATGAACACCCCATCCGGACTGTTTTTCACATCGATCCATACCCGATTATCGGTCTTCCGGCTGCCGAAAGCATGCTTGAACGCATTCTCCAACAGAATCTGGATCAGAAAAGGCGGCAACAACACTTCCTCCAAGCCTTCCTCGACGGAAATGTCGACTTGGTAGCGATCAGGGAAACGAGCCTGCTCCAACGAACGGTAGGCTTCCACCTGCGTGAGCTCCTTCATCAACGGAATCAGGTTGGTGCGGGCGCCCTGCAGATTGGCCCGGAAAAAGTTACTGAGTTGGATCAGCAGCCTGCGCGCCTGTTCGCTGTCGACCCGGATCAACGCAGAGACGGTATTGATGGCATTGAAGAAGAAATGCGGATTCACTTGCGCCTGCAAGGATTTGATTTCGGCATCCTGCAGCAGCTTGCTCTGCAGTTCGATCTCCCCAAATTCGATCTGGCTGGAGAAGATGTTGCCGAGGCCTTCCGCCAACTGCCTTTCGACAAAGG
Organism: uncultured Carnobacteriaceae bacterium; assembly: GCA_963814755.1. Classification (GTDB taxonomy): domain Bacteria; phylum Bacillota; class Bacilli; order Lactobacillales; family Aerococcaceae; genus Trichococcus. The sequence continues at coordinate 26,472 of CAWFEB010000032.1, read as the reverse complement.
TCAATTTCGCCGCATCCGTGAAATACAGCTTCAAAGTGCCGATCGTTTTACCTTGCGCTTTCAGCGGAATGACGAGCGCCGCTTGCAAAGGACAGCCCGGATGGTTGCAGCCGATTTCGTCATGGGAATGGACTTCCCTGATTTCACCTGTCCGCAGCACTTCTTTTGATAATTCGGTCAATATTTCGTTCGAGGCGATGTGGTGGTCGCTGGCTGCGCCAACATAGGCCAAAATCCGATCGGTGTTCGTGATGCTTACGGCGGATACCTTCATCAATTGTTGGATGATTTTTGCCGCTTCCGTGCAAGAAGCTTCGTTCATGCCGGAACGGAAATATGGCATCGTTCGGTTCGCCAATTGGAGCACATCATGCGTCTGCACCGCTTTCGTCTGTTCGACTTGGCGCAGCGTGGAGCCGATGATGGAAAGGAAAATGCCGGTCCCCATGCTGTTGACGAGGATCATCGGAAACGCAATGAACGTCACCAGATCCCAAGCTGCCTGAAGATCGCGGCTCAACACCAGAATGCTGAGCATCTGGACTCCTTCCGTCACGGCTCCAATCATAAAGCCTTCCTTTATCGTCGGATAGGTATTTTTGCGCATCGTTTTGGCGCCGTACAGACCGGAAATGAGGCCGATCAAGATGGAAGAAATCACATAAATATAGGCCTCTTCCCCACCTTGGAAGAAACGGATGACGCCCGAGATGATGCCGACGGATGTGCCGACCAACGGCCCGCCGATCAGACCGGCGACGCCGATCGTGAGCACCCGCGTGTTCGCCAAGGACGCTCCCTCCGAAAGTTTCATCAGTACCTGGTCGGATACGATGCGGTCCTGACTGATCTCAACGCCTGTATAGTTTGAGATGACCGCGAATATTCCGAATACGACAATCAGCGCCACTTTGGTGCTCAAGCGTTGACGTTCGCCCAATTTGTCCCTGAAATAGTGGGTATTCATCAAAAGGTAGGCCAATATGATGATCAGCCCGACCCGCTCCAATATCAAAATGAATAGATTAAACATGGCCGCTCCTTTCCGGAAAATGATTATCTTTAGTTTACACCAGAAGTAACTAATTTGTGCACAAAAAACGATAGCCTAAGCTTTGCGCTTCAGGCTATCGTTCCTTTATCAAGCTATCAGAAGTTATCCGCAATCCGTTGGAATTGGTGATGCAGCTCATCCATCACCACGAAGCGGGCTTCCCTCAGCATTTCCTTGCCTTCAACGAACAACAGCAAAGCCGGAACGGTGAAGACGGTGAATTCGCCCGCGACTTCCGGGATGTCATCGGCGTTCGCCTGGATCGCTTTGATTGCCGGGAATTCTTCCAGCATCTCTTGCACTTGCGGTTGGACCGCGTGGCAGACACCGCAGTTCGTCCGGGAAATATAAACAAACGCTAATTTGTTTTCAGCGATGAAGTGACGGATTTCTTCTATTGAAGTTGCTTGTTGAAAATTATTTGGATAAAACACAGGTTAACCTTCTTCCACTTTATTTTTGTGGCAATTATAGCACGCGAATCGGAATAAGTCCGTTTTGCGGATTGGCCAGCACTGCGACCTAAAGTCTCTTTGTGATTCCGTCACCCTTCTTATTTGAACTTGCCCTATGAAAACGTTATACTGAAAACAAAAAAGGTGGTTTTTCAGATGATGTTCGAACTCAGGATTACGCTTTTGGATGTCGGCATACCGGTTTGGCGGGATATACAATTGGATGACGACACGACTTTCTCCGATCTGCATTTCATTCTCCAAAGTGCATTCAATTGGTCCGATCTCCACCCGCATACTTTCAGGTTTGCCCGCCGCATAAAGATGCATTGGCAGAAACCGATCGTCTGCGGGACCATATCCAAGGAAAAGACGATAAAATCATTTACACGTACAATATGGAAGAGAACTGGGAACATGAAATCATCCTGCAAAAAGCATTTGAAGCGAAGGCGGACGTGCTCTATCCCCGTTGCGTGCGCGCAGAGAATCTGGCGCCTGAGGAAGACCATACCCGCCTGGACATCACGGACGGCACACTGGACCTCGCGTATAAAGATTCCGGGGAAATCGCGAAAGCGATCAATGAGGAATTGGCCTACCTGAACGTCAGCGGCCTAGGCGAAGGCCTGCCGGGGCTCGATGAAGATGAATGGGTAGCCCTGGATGATGACGAAGATGAATGGGAAGATGACGGCGGCCATCTGTGAAAGGCTGACAACAACAAAAGGCAAGCATTCGGGCTTTTATGGAGCCGAATGCTTGCCTTTTGTTGTCGGACATATCGCGTCCGGCCGGATTGGGTGGATGGGTGGATGTCCGATATCCCGCTAGTATCGGACATTCTGTTATCCCTTCACAGTCTCGTTGTCCGATATCCCGCTGGAATCGGACAACCTACTCCCCAGGTACTGGCTCGATGTCCGATAACCCAAAATTATCGGACATCCTTCTATCCCTTCGCTGTCCCGGTGTCCGATATCCCGCAAGTATCGGACACCCGTAAGCAAAAAGCATCCCCTGCGCTCATATTCGAGCGTAGGAGATGCTTTTTTTATGTTTATTTCTTAATAAGGAATTGCTTATTAAGCAGTTTCTGTGATCGATTTAGTTGCTGTTTTTTTCTTGTAAACAAGATCCAGGATCAGACCTGCAGCCGCAACCACGATAGCGACATAGAAAGCTTTGGTGAAGTCACCGTTGTTCGCAGCAGCGATTCCTGCTGTTACTTTAGGCGCTACGAAAGCGGATGTCGAGTAACCGATGAACACGATACCGTAGTTGACGCCTTGGAATTTCGGTCCGAAGTTATCCATGACCAATGAAGGGAACACGCCCATCACACCGCCGAAGCATAAGCCTAAACCAACGATCCCTAGTGTAAAACCGAACATTGATTTGACGAAAATAAGGATCAAGAAAGTAAGAATGATGACACTATACATGATGCTGATAGTCGTTGGTTGACCCAATTTATCCGAAACAGCGCCCCAGATAACGCGACCCATTGTATTGCTGAGAGAATACACGCTGACATATACGGCTGCCGCTGCTGCGGATAGGCCGAACATCGATTGTCCGATCGGTGAAGCATTTGAAGCGATCATCAAGCCTGAGAAAGCACCCATGGCGAACATCAGGATGATCATATAGAATTTTGGATCCTGCAGCATTTCTTTCCAGTTCTTGTTTACGACCGGTTTATTCGCTGCTGCAGTAGCCGCTGCGTTCATATTTTTTGGCATGTAATCTTTCGGAGCAACCTTGATGAAGAGGCTGCAAGTGAAGCTGATGATGGCATAGGCGATACCCATCCGCACGAAAGTGTCGGCAACGCCAATACTTTGGATCAGTTGGTTCGCGATCGGAGCTGCGATGATGGCCGCTCCGCCCATACCTGCTGTGATCAATCCGGAAGCCAAACCTTTTTTATCCGGGAAGAAACGGATCGTGTTGCTTAGGCAGCCTGAGTAAGCGAAGCCTTGTCCGAAACCGGCCATCAAACCATAATACACGTACAATTCAGTCAAAGTTGTAGCTGTACCCGCCAAAGCAAAACCGACACCGAACAATACCGCTCCGGCCATCGTGCTCCATTTCGACCAACCTTTGTCGGTCAAGAAGCCGCCCAAGATCATCGGAATCGGCCCTAAAGCCGCGTTGATCGCGAAGGCTACCATGACCTCAGCCATTGTCCAACCTCTTGCGGCAGACAACGGTCCTGCCAATACGCTGAAAGCATAAACTGCACCCGTACACATCAAGATACCCATAGAGCTGACCAAGACAGCCCAGCGATTAATTTCCTTTTTCATCAACAACACTCCCTTATTTTCCATTCGCCATGACGATGTTTTTTAGTTCTCCCCAATTTTCGCGGAACATGCCTTCGTTCATTACTTTCAGATTTTCGGCAATGACCGGTTTGAAGCCCATTTGTCCCAAAATATCTTTTTCCAGATCGACGCCAGGCGCGATTTCGATCAGGCGCAACTTGCCTTTCTCGAGGTCGAATACCGCACGTTCGGTTACGTACAATACTTCCTGTTCCACTTCGGACGCGTATTCACCGCTGAAAGTGACTTGTTCGACTTCAGCTACGAATTTCTTCGCTTTGCCTTCCTGGATGATCGTCAAACGGCCATCTTTGACCTCCTGTTGCAAACCGCCGGCAGTAAAGGTTCCTGCAAACACCAATTTTTTGGCAGCTTGGGAAATATTGATGAATCCGCCACAACCCGCTACACGATTGCCGAACTTGGATACGTTCACGTTTCCGAAGGCATCGGTCTGAGCAAGCCCCAACACGGATAAGTCCAATCCGCCGCCATCGTAGAAGTCGAATTGCGCATGGTGATCCATGATCGCTTCGCTGTTGAAGGCATGTCCGAAGTCCCGCAATCCTGCCGGAACGCCGCCGATCGATCCGGCTTCGGTCGTCAACACCAATTGATCGCTGATGCCTTCTTCCGCACCGACTGTCGCGACATTGACTGGAATTCCTACGCCAAGATTCAGGACAGCTGAAGGAACCAACTCCATCGCTGCACGACGGGCGATTACTTTACGGGCATCCAACGGAAGTGCCGTTACAGCATCCAATGGTACTTTTGTATCGCCGGAGAAAGCCGGATTGTACTCAGTGTTTTCTGTCTGGAATTGATTGCCTGGTTGTGCCACGACAATGTAGTCGACCATGATGCCTGGTACTTTTACGTCTTTAGGATGCAGTGTGCCTGCTGCCGCCAAGGTTTCCACCTGAGCGATCACGATACCGCCTGAGTTTTTGACAGCCTGTGCGACCGGCAGCACTTCCATGTGCAAACCTTCTTTTCCAAGCGTCAAGTTGCCTTTTTCATCGGCTACCGTTCCGCGGATCAGGCCGACATTGATCGGGAAAGTCGGGTAGAATAACCATTCTTCATTTTCAATTTCAACCACTTTGACGATGTCTTCGGTCGTGCGCGGGGAAAGCTTGCCGCCTTCCAGACGTGGATCGACAAAGGTGCGCATGCCGACTTTAGTGAACAAGCCCGGACGTTTTGCGGCGATTTCACGGTACAGTTGGGTGATGACCCCTTGCGGAAGGTTGTAGGCTTCGCATTTGTTTTCGACGATCAGGTCGCTGAGTTGCGGAGAAGCACTGACGATGCCGCCGATCCAACGTTTGATCAGACCTTCGTGGGCAAGATGGCTCATCCCTTTTGTGCGGCGATCCCCCACAGCGCTCGCGTGGATGACTGTCAGGTTGTTCGGATGTCCTTCCGCTTTAAAGCGATCTTCGATGGAAATCGCCATTTCTTCGTTCACACATGCCAGACCGAATCCGGTCAATGCCACTGTGCTGTTGTCTTTGATCAATTTTGCCGCTTCCGCAGCTGTGATTACTTTTGTCATAAGTGTACCCTCCTATTTGCTCGTTCATTCACATAAGTAAGTAAGAAAAAAGCTCAGCCTTGATCTGAGCTTTTCAGTTTTGATTAATAAGCGATCTTCAATGAGCCTGCGATTGCTTCAGCATCCTTGAACAATGTTTCAATGATTTCTTTGGCAGGACGGATAGTGCGGACCATACCGGTGATTTGGCCGGCCATGACCGATCCGTTCTCTACATCGCCTTCGAATACAGCTTTGCTCAATGAGCCCAACGCCAACTCTTCCAATTCATCACGGGATGCATTGTTGTTTTCCAGTTCTTGGAATTTCGTAAGCATCTTGTTTTTGATGGAACGGACAGGTGCTCCGTTGCGGCGGCCTGTAACGATCGTAGCTGTATCATCAGCATCAAGTACCGCCTGTTTGAACGTAGCCGGAACCGGGCATTCTTCAGCGGACAAGAACAGTGTTCCTACTTGGATCCCTTGAGCACCCATCGCGTACATCGCAACGACTCCGCGGCCGTCACCGACTCCGCCGGCTCCCAATACAGGGATGTTGACCGCGCTGACTACTTGCGGCACTAAGCACATGGTTGTTGTTTCGCCGACGTGTCCGCCCGCTTCTGTTCCTTCAGCTACGATTGCATCCGCGCCCAAGGCTTCCATTTTTTGTGCATGTTTCACGGAAGCTACTACCGGAATGACTTTAATGCCGGCTTCTTTGAATTTCGGCATGAATGGTTTCGGTGTGCCTGCTCCAGTCGTCACGACTTTGACGCCTTCTTCGATCACGACATCAACCAATTCCGGACAATTACGCATCATCAGCATCAAGTTGACGGCAAAAGGTTTGTCCGTCATCGTTTTGCATTTTTGGATTTCTGCACGCAATTGATCTGCTGTCATTCCGCCTGAAGCGATGATGCCAAGCCCGCCTGCATTTGAAACGGCAGAAGCGATCTCAGCCGTTGCGATCCGTGCCATCGCTCCTTGAAAAATAGGATATTCTATTCCTAGCATTTCGCATATTGTTGTCATCTGTTTTTCCTTCTTCCTTGAATTGTGAGTGATGAGTCTGCATGGTCGGCTGAAATTGCCGTTCCGCTTGCTCACCTTTTCTCTTGATAGTTGCATTATAGAATTGATCCGATTATTTGTGAAATAGTAATCTTCACTGGTTTATCATAACCATTTGGTTATATGAAATAATTAGATTTGGAATGAAAAGCTCGTTATTAGTGAGTTTATGAACAAATATAATACACCTCTTTTTTAATGGGGCGTTCTTCGTCCATATCTTTTTTGTTCTGAATAGATATCATCTCCATAACTCTTCTGTTATAATTGTGATTATTTTATCTTTCACAATCGAAAATGAGGTACAATAACGCTTGCAATTCTTAATCATTTTCCCGTATAACCATCAGTAGAACATCGCGATCGAAAGGATGACTAAAAAAATGATGCAACAGACCACTATCATTGCCTACCTGGATGCCATCGTCAGTGAAGGTACCTTCACGCAGGCGGCAAAGTCTCTATATATTTCCCAACCCTACCTCAGCAAAACCATCACAAAACTGGAAGAGGAACTGCAAACCCAGTTGGTCGAGCGCAACCGGACGCCGATGGAATTGACCTATGCCGGCGAACGGTTCCTGACGCACATGAAAAAGATGCAGAACCAGTACGAAGATATGGTCAACGAATTGACCCTGATCACAAAGCTGAAGTACGGCCGGATCCGCATCGGCGTCCATCCGATCATGGGGTCTTTCCTGCTTCCTTTGATTCTGCCGAAATTCCATGAAAAATATCCCGGCATCGTCCTGAAGATTATGGAACAAGACGCCAAAACGACAGAGATGGACCTACTGGAAAACAAAGTCGATCTTTACTTGGGCATGATGCCAATCCATAATGAACAACTTTCCTACACCGTGCTTGCGGAAGATAAATGGTGCGTCATCGTTCCGGACACGAGCCCACTGTATCAACACGGTTTGAAGGAGATAGAAAAATTCCCTTATCCTTTGAATCTGCTGAAGAACGAAAAATATGTGCTGACCACTTCCCAATCCGGCATCCGCAAACAGGCAAACGAATTCCTGAAGCATCTGGACATCAAAGCGGATGTCGTCATGGAATCGCAGAACATTTCAACCGCAGCAGCGCTTGCGAGAAAAGGGATGGGACTGACTTTTCTGCCGAAGAGTGCGCTAAACAACAGCGAATTGATGGACAGCTACAATATTTTTTATATCGAAACCAGCATCGTCCGCACCCGTTATTTCATCGCCTACAGTAAGGAAAAGACACTTTCCTCAGTCGACTTGGCCATGATCGATATGGCGAAGGAATTGATGAAAGCCTACAGCGATTCCATTTGAAAATTAGCATCTGCATAAGAAAAGGGACTCCGCTTATTCCGTTCGGAACCATATCATTTGGCCTTCGGCAGCAGAAGTTGTATCATCAAAGTGAGCAAAGATGCTCCCTAAACTTTGCGTACAAGAACGGACAACTTACCCATAGGAGGGGTTATCATGGATAAACTACCAAAAGATGAACACGATTCTATCGATGCCACTTGGTTAACGGAAGAACCCTATCTGGATATCATTCCCGAAGATCCCCCTCAAGAAACCGAAATCCTTTACTGCCAATGCAAGAAGCCCTCGAGTGTTTATCAGGAAAGCAACGATCTTGGCCACTGGCTGAAGTGCGGAGACTGCAATCGCGTCATCGAAGGTTCGTTTGAAGCGGCAAAGCCTTATTAATCCAATCGAAAAAAACAAAAAGGATCAAGTGAGTGCGTCATTCCGCATTTACTTGATCCTTTTTGATTCCTGCTATGAAAAAAACACCAGAGCTCAGTCTGGTGTTCCAACGTTTGTTGCTTTCAAGTTCTTGATATCCAAAAACTTTTGGCAGAGTTTATCCAATTCCTCTTCCATCACAGCACTCGTCTCAGGTGAATAGCTGAGCATTTTTGCCGGATTGGATACTAGATCCAGAACGGAATCAGGAACCACCTTATCGCCTTCGACATGGACAGCGATTTGTGGGTAGTAGTTCGTTGTTCCGCAGCATGCTGAGACAAGATAGGCGATTTCGTAATGCTCGTTGCCCTTGTCGCGGATACGGAAATAGCCATCGCCGATGAATTCCTTTTCCGGCCCGAAATTAGCCAATATCAGATCCAAATCCTTCTTTTCCATTGAGAAAACCCCTTTTCTTCGTGAATCAACCAGACGATCATTTGCTTTAAAAAACGTGAACACAGGCCTGTCCTTCAACGCTTGCCCGCACTTTTCCTTCAAGGATAGTATACCACTCCCAGGCTGTTTTGGACATCCGCCGATTAATGGATGTCAGCTCTTTTTCCGTTTCTAATTCCTCATTTGGAAGGAGTGCTTCTGTTAAGTCTATCCTGATAAGCTATGATAAAATGAAATTGTAAGCGCTGACTGAAAAATCATAGAAACGGGGTTATCCAGATGACAGAAACAAAATTATCGAAACTGAGAATCACTGGCCAATCACACCAAGGCATCACCACTACAGTAAAAGTCCGTAATCTACCTGAATTTTTTGTGGATGAATCAGAACGGATGGGCGGCGACAACAAAGGGCCGAATCCGCTGGAATACCTTTTGAGTTCGCTGGCAGGCTGCACCTCGATCATTGCCTACTATGTAGCCGAACAACAAGGGCTCTCCTACAGAGGCCTGTCGTTCACCGTCGAAGGCACCTTTGATCCGCGCGGTTTTGCCGGGGAAGATGATATCCGGACCTACTTCCAGGAAGTCACGCTCATCAACCATATCGAGACTGATGAGACCGACGAAGCCATCGAGAAGCTGGCGGCTGAAGTTGAAAGAAGATGTCCCGTCTATAATCTCATGCTGGATGCGGGCGTCGACATGTCGACCCAATGGATCCGAACCAATTAAAAAAATCCCATCAGCCGACTAAATTAGGCGGCCTGATGGGATTTTTTTGCATTGCATCACTTGAATTCCCTCAGCTTGTTTTCGCTCGGAACCATGTGGCTCGTATAATTTTCGATTTTGAATGTCAGCCGATCCATTGCCTGCTGCATGACATCGATCCGCTCCTGGAGTTCACGCTGTTGTTCGACCAACAGATCCATTCTTGCCGGAACGGTCTCTTCGCCGCTGCGGAAAAGCGCGAGATATTCGATCAAGGACTCGATCGATAAACCTGCATTGCGCATCTGGCGGCTGAAGACGATCCACTTCAGATCTTCTTCATCGAACTCACGGACCCCGTTTTCATTTCTTTTTATCGGCGGAATCAGACCGATCCTCTCATAGTAGCGGATCGTATCAGCCGACACACCCGTTTGCTCGCTGGCTTTCTTTATGTTTATCATCTCGTCCATCCTTTCGGCATCAAAACCTATCCTGACAGTTAGCTTCAGTTACATCCTACACCTTGGAGTGGACTCCAAGTCAAATGGAAACTTCGGGCAACGGGGACTAACCCTGCTTCAATAAACTGCTACCCTTGCAACGCAAGCAACTGGAGGATTGTGTGCGACACCGCGTCCTCATCATTCGACCTGCCCGTGATGAAGGCCGCCGTGTCCTTGATGATCGGATAAGCATTCCGCACAGCGAAACTGTATCTCCCGCTCTTCATCATTTCGATGTCGTTCATCCCATCCCCGAACACCATCGTTTCTTCCGGGGTGACCTGCAGCAACTCCTGCAGATGGGCGACCGTACTCCCTTTATGCACATTCAGGTCCGTGATGTCCAGCCATGCCTTCTCCGAAGCGACGATATGCGCCCGGTCGCTATAGTTGGCTAATTTTTCAGCAGTTTGGATGCACCGCTCTTGCATATCGCGGACCGTGATTTTGATGAAATCGTCCTTGATGGCCCCGAAATCAGCCACCGTGATCACTTTCTTGTAGGATCTCCTGACAGCTGCGGATTCTTCGGGTGACAGATCATTTTTGATCATGGCAGCTTCTTTCGTGCAGGCAATCAACGTATGCCCAAGCTGCATCTCTTCCAGTTCGCGCAGGATGGCACGGCCTGTCCCGTTCTCCAACAACGATTCGTAGACGACTGCGCCGTTGCGTTTGATCCGCGAAGCACTGTCCCCCAGAATCCAAAAATCAGCGGCATCTTCGCCGAATATTTCTTCGACGCGCTCACTCTGCTTTCCTGTGCAAGGCGCGAAGATGACCCCTTTATCCGTCATCAACTGCTTGACCTGTTTGAAAAGTTCCCTGTTGAAATCCCCTTGGCTATTCAGGAAAGTGCCGTCCATATCCGTTAAAATCAACTTGATCATCCGATATCCTCCGTTCCGATTGTCTTCTCGCTCCCATTATCGCATATTTCTCCGCTTCTGACCGCTGAATGACCCAAAAATGGCATCGGCAGTGCATTTCCCGTATAATGAATATTGAAATCATTCGTAAAGAAGGTGCAATTATATGATAACAGTTACCGGCATCACAGCTGACAATCTCGTCCACACAGACATCGATTTGGATACAACCGACCTGTCAGCCTACAAATGGATCTGGGCCGACTTCAATGAGCCTAGCCCATCCGAAGTAAAATATCTCGAGAAGACCTTCCATTTCCATCCACTTGCTATAGAAGACTGCCTGCAAATACTGCAGCGTCCGAAGCTGGATTATTATGAAGATTACACATTTTATGTGACGCATCATGTTCGTAAGGAAGGAAGAGACCTCTTCAAGGAAGAATTGGATTTCTTTGTCAGTGAAAAATTCATCGTCACTTTTCAGCTTACCCACTCAAAAGAAGTGGCCTATATACAGAAACAATTGCTGACCCAATATAATGCCGAAAATTGGGACCCGTACTTTATTTTTTACAGAATCCTTGATCAGATTGTGGATAATTATTTCCCTTTGATCCACGACATCGAAGACCGACTTGCTCAACTTGAAGAGGATAACCTGAACAAAACGACTGCCGCATTCATACCTGAATTGATGGAGTCTCGGCATCTTCTGTTGGGTCTGCTGCAGACTGTCAATCCGATGCGCGATCTGCTTTACCGCATGCTGAATTCCCAGCATTTGGAAGGCGTCCGCAAAAGACGGAGTTATTTTTCGGATATCCACGATGACTTGCTGAAGGTCTCCGAGATGATCACCTCCAACCGCGAGGTGACGACGGATATGCGCGACAGCTACCTGTCGCTCAATTCCCATCAGACCAATAACGTGATGAAGGTCCTCACCATCATCACCTCGATTTTCTCGCCTTTGACGTTGATAGCCGGCATCTACGGGATGAATTTCGAAAACATGCCGGAACTGACTTGGAAATACGGCTATTTTTTGGCTATAGGTCTGATGTTTGGAATCGGTTTGGCAATGTATCGCTGGTTCAAGAAAAGCGGCTGGTTCTGATCACCAGCCGTTTTTCTTATAATATGTGGCGACAGGGTATTTTAATTTCCCTGTTTCCAGATAGATGCGGAAATCATCCACCGCGAAAAGATCTCCTGGCTCAAGCAAAAAGAAATAGAGGCGGGTTGGGTAACGTTTGCTTTTGGCTAAAATATGATTGTTTCCACCATAGGCATACCACCAAATTTCGAACAGCTCTCCCCTGACGGAAAGCTTATCCTCCAACAGCGTGAACTCATAGCAACCTTTTCGTTCCAACAGATCGGCGACATCCAACTTTTTTCTCCAGATCCCTTTTTGCATCAGCCTCATTTTCCTCACCCTATCCATCAGACATCATTTTTGATCTACATGATATTTCTGCACCACGACTTGATTGCGCTTGTTCTTCCTGCCATAGATCACGATCGCGTTCCCTTCGGTGACCTGATACAGAAAATCCAACGAATGCGTGCGGATCAGACAATTCTGCTTTTCTTCCTTGTCCACCGTCAGCGTGAAGCGGATCAGCGGCGTTTCCTCCAGTTTGAGAATTTTGATTTTTTCCACTGAACCTTTCAGGCAAATCCCATTTTCCATATCAGTCACATCCTTTAACCTTATAATACGAACACACGTTCTTTTTGTCAACTATTTCCTTCTCGGAAAAACCGCTGAAGGCATTCTTTTCCTCTTGGGAATAGTAAGGAAACGTGTTAAGATGTTCTAAACATAAGCGGATGCTCAAAACTGGCGGCCCCAACTGGGTTGTTTCTGCATCTGACGAAAGGAAGATTCGCCATGCCCATCAAACTGATCGCCGTCGATATGGACGGGACTTTCCTGGACAGCCGGAAGGAATTCAACAAGAAGCGCTTCGCCGCCCTCTACAAACGCATGCTCGAAAAGGATATCCGTTTTGTCGTGGCCAGCGGAAACCAATACTACCAACTGCGTTCTTTTTTCCCTGAAATACAGGATAACATTGCTTTTGTGGCGGAAAATGGCGCTTTCGTCGTGGATTGCAACAAAGAGCTGTCCGTCGGTGAGATGACACAGGAGACGATTGACAAGGTGCTCCGGATCTTCAAGGAGTTGGATGCCTATTCAAAATTGGTCGTTTGCGGCAAAAACAGTGCCTATGTCGACAGTTCCGTTTCCGATTACTTTTACCAAAATACGAAACGCTTCTATCATCGCTTGAAGCGTGTGGATTCTTTTTCCGAAATAGATGACATCATCTTCAAATTTGCATCAGGTTTCGCGGAAGAGGAAGTCCCTGCCCTCTTGGAACACTTCACGCGCGAAGTAGGCGATGTCGTCTCCCCGGTACCGACAGGCCACGGCTCCATCGACCTCATCATTCCCGGCATGCATAAGGCTTCCGGCATCCAACTACTGCAGAAGCTGTGGGGCATCTCCGATGAGGAGACCGCCGCATTCGGCGACAGCGGGAATGACATCGAAATGCTGGAGCATGTGGCCTACAGTTTCGCGATGGCGAACGCAGCCGATGACGTCAAAAAAGCCGCCAAATACTGTGCCCTTTCGAACAACGAAGAAGGCGTATTGGCCGCAATCGAGCAGCTGCTTGAAATGGAATGAACAAAAAAAGGATGATGGATCCTCACTTCGTTATGAAGCGGGATCCATCATCCTTTTTTTATCACTAGGAAATCAGGCCTGTCAGGAAGGCCAATAATTCGTACTTTTTCTCTTCCGGCATTTTTTTGATTTGAGCGGTAAGTTTCTTTTCCACAGGGCTCATTTCCGAATTGAAGAATTCCGCCATAGGTCACCCCAAGAACCTCACAGATATGGTTGAGCGTCTTCAGGGACAACTTAGTCGAATTGTGTTCAATTGCCGAAATGAAGGAAGGCGAGACGTCGATCTGCTCAGCCAATTCTTTCGCCGTCATTTTGTTCAGTTTGCGCAATTCCTGAATGCGACTGCCTACTTCCATCCTGATTCGCTCCTCTGTTACTTGAATTCAACTTTTCTTTTTACATACTAACACATCTAGGTTTGAAATTTAAAGCATTTTCACTCTTTTTTAAACTTATCATTCAAAATATACACTTATACATAAATTTTTATTCCTCTGTATTCAGTTATATGTTAATATGTTTTTTGTAAGTATGTCTAATGATTTTGAAAATCAAATAAATAACATTTTTTCAAGAAGGAAGGTATCTATGCAACAATACAAAAAAGAATGGTTCGGTAATATCAAAGGGGATATCCTGGCAGGTATCGTTGTCTGTTTGGCTCTATTCCCTGAAGTCATCGGCTTCATGATCGTCGCAGGAGTGCCCCCAGTCGTGGGAGTCTACGCCACTTTCTTCATCACAGCCATTGCAGCCTTTTTCGGTTCCAGCAAGGGCATGATTTCAGCAGCCGCTGGGTCTGTGGCCTTGGTGCTGGCCCATCTGGTCTCTGAATATGGAATTCAGTATCTTTTTGCCGCGACGATTCTGGCAGGTATCCTGCAGGTCGTCTTGGGATTCCTCAAAATCGGTACCTTGATGCGTTACATTCCGAAACCTGTCATGACCGGTTTCGTGAATGGCTTGGGAATCATGATGTTCACTTCGCAATTGGACCATTTCCAAGGCAGCCTGCTTTTGCCGCTTCTGGGACTGTTGGGAATCGCGATCATTTTCCTGTTCCCTCGGGTCACGAAGAAAATCCCTGCGCCTATCGTTGCGATTTTCGTCATCACCGCGATTGTGCTGGGCTTTGGCTTGGATGTGAAAACGTTGGGCGATATGGGCTCCATCTCTACGGATTTGCCGCGCTTCGGCATCCCGGCTGTTCCGATGACATTGGAAACTTTGCGGATCATTTTCCCAACTGCACTTTCGGTTGCCATCGTCGGATTGGTTGAGTCCTTGTTGACTGCACAATTGGTCGATGAAATCACTGAAGAGAAGAGCGACAAAAATCAGGAAACGTTGAGCCAAGGTCTTGGGAATGTCGTTTCCGGCTTCTTCGGCGGTATCGCCGGTTGTGGCATGATCGGTCAGACGATCATCAACCTGAATTACGGCGGCCTTGGCCGTCTTGCGACTTTCCTGTCCGGATTCTTCATGTTGTTGTCCGTTGTTCTTTTGAACGGTTCTGTCGTGCAGATTCCGGTTGTCGCTTTGGCGGCAGTTATGGTCGTTGTCTCCATCGAAACCATCAACTGGGACTCGATCAAACGACTGCGTACGAACCCTAAAAACGAAAGCTTCGCAATGATCCTGACCGTCGCCATCGTTATCGGAACGCATAACTTGGCTTACGGTGTCGTAGCCGGCACTTTGGTCAGCGCCGTCTTCGCTGCTTTCAAAATGTCCCATCTCCATGTTGCAGCCGGGACTGCCGATGATGATCACCACTACAAAGTGGACGGCCACCTGTACTTCGCTTCCGCCGAAAAATTCCTGGATTTCTTTGCTGAAGAAATCGAACACGAGGAAGAAGTCGTCATCGACATCAGCGCCATGACGCTATGGGATTCCACAGCTGTCGAAGCGATCGACAAGCTCATCACCCGCAACAACAAACGGGGTGTGAAAACGACGCTTACCGGTGCGAATCCGCAAAGCTCGGCCCTTTTCAAACGGATATTCGATCCACTAACAAAAAATAGGCAAATACCTCCCTCACGCTGAATCTTCAGCGCGAGGGAGGTATTTTTTTTGAATCAATGTCGGGTTCTACACTTCCACCAAGTCGAAACGCGTGATGATGCCGAGCAGGTTTTCCGTGTTTTTGCCGCTGTCCGTCACCAACAGCGCATCCATTTTTTGGTTATCGAACTGGGCTTCGGCTTCATAGATGGTCGCATCCTTCTTGATGAAGGCAAAATTATTTTTGTTCTCGTCCAACACAAGGATGTCCCGCGCCAGCGTTCCGCCGATCAACACAGTTGCATCATTCGCATGTTGGGACAGCCAGCGCGTGATGCCGTTCTCCGTCAACAAGCCAATCACTTTGCCGTTTCCGTCCTTGATCGGGAATTGGGTCAGATCGGTGTTCCGGATCGTCTCGAGAACTGCGGACAATGGGGTCGTTTCCTTGAAGAACTTCACATCATCCGACTTGATATCGAAAGCCGTCTTCGGTTTCAACAGCTGTTCGTGGATCGCTTTGATCATATTCAGGGCCGCCTCGTTGACGAGCACCAGATCACTCTGATTCCCGTGGCTCAGGAAGTTGCGCAGATCCCCCAATATCTGGAAGTCATCCCGTATCCTTTTCACGTAGCTGTCGTAACGCGCGGCATTATCCACAAGTTCATAAAAGCTGTAATAGGATTTCCCACGGTCGGGCTTGTATTCCTTGTTGAAGAAACTCTCGATATCATTGAAATAACCCATAAATGCTTCGTTATTGCTGTTCAATCGCCTTCACCCTCTCTCTTGTTGCTCTCTTTATGCTTCTATTCTAACAATTTGCAGCGGGAAATACGAATCCAAAGCCTTTCATCCAAAAACGCCTGCTGCAATCGTTCCTCACGTTGGCCTTCCAATAATTCCCGACGTATAATGAGCTTATGACCGATAAGAAATGGAGGAAATGATATGACCACAGCGAATATCATGCTTTATGTAGAAGACGTGGAAGCGAATGCCGATTTTTGGAAACAATATCTCGCTTTCAAAGAAGTCGACCGCTTTGACTTTGGGGATTCCATCAGCATTGTGCTGGCGGTGAACCCTGCGTGCAACCTGCAACTGTTCGACATTGATTTCATCAGAAAAAATTCACCGGAAGTGGCCTCCAACAAGCCTTCTTTATTGTTCGACATCTCTGATTTCGATGGGCTGTACGCGCGCTTCAAGGAAAACAACGAGACGGTCGGCGAAATCATCGAAATGGGCGGCGCCAGAACCTTCAACTTCCCCGACAGGGACGGCAACTACTATGCCGTCCGGGAAACGGCTGATTAAGTAGACAGAGTGCTCCGAACCGCAACATCAACATAAATAACCACCGAATCCGAGGGCAAAATACCTTGGATTCGGTGGTTATTTCGTTCTTTATGATCCCTCGTTTCACTCCGAAAGATAAGTCAATCGGATGCCATCCGGATCAATCCGTTCGAATTTATCCAATCTGAACTTCCGGATACGCTGATCGGGACTGCTCCCGAATTCGAACAGCGAAACAGAATCGGAAACGCCTTCGACAAGCGGGGCGATGATAAGGCTGATTTCATCGACCAAGCCTTCGCTCGCGAACGAGCCGTTCACAAATCCTCCGCCGACCAGCATGAAAGTTTCGATGCCAAAATGTTTGTGCAATTTATCCAAGGCAACCGTCATCGACAATGGTTTGCTCTTCCCCGCAAAAATGTAGGAAACGCCCATTTTCCTGAGATGGGCCAGATACCGGTCAGAGACCGCCTCGCTCAAAATCGTGACGATGTGGTCGCCTTTTCTTTCCGGATACTCGTCACCGATCACATTCGTTTGCCAGCCGAGTTTCCCTTCCGGATCGACCGCAATCGCGTAAGAACTGAATGTAGCCGGATGAATATAGTCTTCCCTCGGAATAGCTTCCTCCGGGTACGCAGACAGATCCACTTTGTTTCCGAAGGTGATGTGTTGCTCGAACGTAATCCGCCCGCAGATCCAATTGTCCGAAGCGTAAGCGGCCAACGTATCCTCATAGGCCTTCCCGTATGGTCCGAATTCGGCCGCACTTAAATAATGCCCCGCCGCGCGCCCGTCTATCGACATCGCCATATGGCAAATCACTCTGTAAGGTCTGTTCATTTCATTTTCCTCCGTTCCGAATCTTTGTTTATGATTCCATCATAAACCCTTGATGTTAGTTTAAGTCAAGAAGGAACAACATTTTTCAGGTCCAAAATTATGGTTTGGCCCACATCGATCAAATCACGTTTCTACTTTCGTACATACATCTGTGTTACATTGTCATATTCGACCAAACCATTATCTTTCAGGTGTTTTTTTAGGCGTCTCAATTCTTCCTTTGCCTCTGCCACGTATTGAATCTCCCAGCTCCGGTGAGGCTCCCGCTCGCCGGAGGACATCGGTAACTATCGGCACCTTCTCCGGGGAAGCCATCCTCACCGGAGAACAACTAAAAATGCAAGCCGAACTCCGGCCAAGCCTCCGTTCACCGGATTTGAGAGTCGTACCTTTCGTTCAGCGATATGTTAGCAGCTATCCAAAGTTTCCGGCAAAAAGAGCCGCCTCAACTTGAGACGGCTCCCATACTTATTTGTGCTTATTTCCCAATCAACGCAATGATCTCCTCCAGAACAGCTTCCCCGTCCAGGATCTCATAATTTTCCCTCGAGATCAGCTTGTAAGGTACGGCCTTATAGGTCAGAAAATCCTTCAACCGCGCGATTTCGTATTTGGATTGCGGGCCGATCATCAGCGCATCGATCGATTGGCTTTGGATCGCCTGCTCCGCGATGATCGCCGGCGCGGAGTAGACATGGATGTCCAGACCCCTTTCATCCGCCGCGTTCTGCACATTCTTCACCAGCAAGCCGGTCGTGATGCCTGCCGTACAAATCAATAAGGCTGTCTTTTGTTCGGTCATCTGCTTCAACCCCTTATGCTGCTTTCTTTTTCTTGTTGTAGATATCCAATACGACGGCCAGCAACAGAATCAAACCTTTGATCGCTTGCTGCCAGTCGACACCGACACCGAGAATGGACATCCCGTTATTCAAGACACCCATAACCAAACCGCCGACGATCGTTCCCACGATGGTGCCGATCCCGCCTGAAGTTGAGGCTCCGCCGAAGTATACGGCTGCCATTGCATCCAATTCCATGGAAGTACCCGCTTGCGGTGTGGCCGCATTCAGACGCGCTGCCAATATCAAGCCGGCCAACGCAGCCATCGCGCCCATGTTCACGAATACCCAGAAAGTGATTTTTTTCGTTTTGATACCGGACAATTCTGCCGCTTTACGGTTTCCGCCGGTTGCGTAGATTTGGCGTCCCGCAACTGTCTTGTTCGTCAAGAAAGCATAGGCTGCTACGATGACTCCCAAGATGACCAGAATGACAGGATAACCTTGGTAAGATGCGAAGATATAAGTCACACCGATCATTACAACTGCTGTCATGACTGCTTTCAGCGTGAAAGCGTTCATCGATTCCACTTCGAACAGATTATTTTTGCGTTTTTCGCGTGTGCGCCATTGGCCGAAAACGAGCGCTGCGGCGATGATGACGCCCAGGATCATCGTCAACAGATGCACGCTGCTGTCAGTCAGATCAGGCAGGTAGCCTGTAGAGATTTTTTGGAATATTTCCGGGAAAGGCGCCAATGATTGCCCGCCAAGCACGACCTGTGTCAGGCCACGGAACATCAACAACCCTGCCAACGTGACGATGAAAGCCGGGATGCCGAAGTAGGCTACCCAATAACCTTGCCAAGCGCCGATGATCGCTCCGATTGCGATGCAGATCGGCACTGCCAACCAAGGGCTGACGTTCCAATTCACCATCAAAATGCCGGAGATGGCACCTACGAAAGCCATTACGGAACCGACCGAAAGATCGACATGTCCCAATAAAACTACCAATAACATACCTGCGGCCAGAACTAGAATATGACTATTCTGCAGCACGATGTTCGTGATGTTCAGCGGCCGCCAGAAGATGCCGTCCGTCATGAGCTGGAAGCCGATCAGAAGACCGATCAAAATGATGACCATACTGTATTTGCTGAAAATATCAAGCGCCTTTGTTTTTAGATTCATTGTTTGCTTTTCTTTTTTTATACCATTCGTCGTTTCCATCTATAGCACACCTTCTTCTTCCCTAGTCATTAGATTCATCAGCGATTCTTGGTTTGCGTCTTTGCGTAAAACCTCACCTGTGAATTTGCCGTCATTCATCGTATAGATGCGATCGCACATCCCCAAGATCTCAGGCAGTTCGGACGAGATGATGCAGACGCATTTGCCTGCAGCCGCCATCTCCTCGATGATCGTGTAGATTTCGTACTTGGCGCCGACGTCGATCCCGCGTGTCGGTTCATCCAGGAACAGGACGTCCGGCTCCGTCATCAGCCATTTGGCAAGGACGACCTTCTGTTGGTTCCCCCCGCTGAGGCTGCTGACTTTTTGGTAAATGGAGCTCGTCTTCGTCCGCATTTTTTTGCGGTATTCCTCGGCTATCTGGACTTCTTTTTCTTTGTCCAGGACGCCTTTTTTGCTGATTTTCCCTAAGCTTGCGATTGTCGTGTTCTCACGGATATCCATCAAAAGATTCAAGCCCAGCGCTTTCCGGTCCTCGGATACATAAGCAAGCCCGTTTTCGATGGCAGCCGGCACATCCTTGACCGAAATCTCCTGCCCTTCCTTAAAGACTTTCCCGGAAATGTTGCTGCCGTAGGAACGTCCGAAGACGCTCATCGCAAATTCCGTCCGGCCTGCGCCCATCAATCCCGCAATCCCGACGATTTCGCCTTTGCGGATTTTGAAATTGATCTTGTCGTTCATGATGCGGTGCGCATCAATCGGATGGTGGACCGTCCAATCCTTCACTTCAAAGTAGACGTCTCCGAGGTTCGGATGGCGTTCGGGATAACGGTTCGTCAAGTCCCTACCGACCATGCCGCGGATGATGCGTTCCTCGTTGATGGCCTCTTTTTCCAGCGTTTCGATCGTTTTGCCGTCGCGCAGAATCGTGATGCGGTCAGCCACATTGACGATCTCGTTCAACTTATGGGAAATGATGATGGAAGTGATGCCTTGTCTTCTGAATTCCTTGATCAGCTCCAACAGATTGGCACTCTCTTCCTCATTCAGTGCGGCTGTCGGTTCATCCAAGATCAATAGGCGTACCGATTTCGAGAATGCTTTCGCGATTTCGACCAATTGCTGCTGCCCGACCCCAATCTGGGAAACGAGCGTATTTGGATTCACTTTCAATCCGACTGTTTTCAGCAGATTGGTTGTCTTCTTTTCCGTCAAATCCCAGTCGATGATGCCGTGCTTCGCCTGTTCATTACCGAGGAAAATATTTTCACTTACGGACAGATACGGGCTGAGCGCCAACTCCTGGTGGATAATGACGATGCCTTCATTTTCGCTGTCCTTCAGATTCTTGAATTTGCAGGGCTCGCCGTTGTAGACAATATCCCCCTCATAGCTGCCGTACGGATACAAACCGCTCAACACATTCATCAGCGTGGATTTCCCCGCGCCATTTTCGCCGCATAGCGCATGTATTTCGCCACGCTCGATTTTCAGATTTACATCACTCAATGCTCGGATGCCAGAAAATTCTTTGACGATATTCCGCATCTCCAATATATAATCCGCCATGATACCCCTCCTCTATGGAAGAGACTTCCTTGGCGTCGCAAAGGAAGTCTCCATTATTCACATTTTTATAGGCCTAAATCTTCTTCAGAATAGTAGTCTGTATCGATCAATTCCGCCTGATAATTCTCTTTATCGACTGAGATCGGATTAGCCAGATAAGTCGGTACGATTTTCACGCCGTTATCATACGTTTCTGTATCGTTTACAGGCACTTCTTCCTCGTTGAAGATTGCTTCGATCATTTCGATTGTGTTTTGAGCCAAGATACGCGTATCTTTGAAGATAGTTTGTGTCTGTTCGCCGGCAATGATCGATTTCACGCCAGCTTGGGTTCCATCTTGACCTGTGATGACTGGTAATGGTTTTTCGTCTGAGCCGTAACCCACACCTTTCAAGGAAGAAATGATCCCCAAACTGATCGGATCATAAGGAGACAAGACCGCATCCAATGTTTTATCCGTATAGTTTGCGCTCAACAAGTTGTCCATCCGGGCTTGTGCAGTCGATCCATCCCAACGCAGGGTTGCGATCTGGTTGAATTTCGTTTGTTCGGAAGGGATGACCAATTGGCCGCTGTCGACGTATTGTTGGAACACAGACATCACGCCGTTGTAATTGATCAAGGCGTTGTTGTCATCAGGAGAGCCGCCGAAAAGTTCGATATTGTACGGGCCTTCGCCTTCACTCAAGTTCAATGCATCTTCGATGTAGGAAGCCTGAAGCACACCCACTCCGAAATTATCGAAAGTTGCATAGTAGTCGACGTGTTCGGAATTCATCAATAGACGGTCGTAAGCGATGACTTCGATGCCTTCATTGGCTGCTTTTTCAAGCACGTCCGTCAAAGCGGATCCATCGATGGAAGCAACTACCAGAAGATCTACACCTTTTGTGATCATGTTTTCGATTTGGGCCACTTGGTTTTCTACTTTGTCCTCGCCGTATTGAAGGTCCGTTTTATAACCCAGCTTCTCCAACTCAGTAACCATGTTGTTGCCATCCGCAATCCATCTCTCGGCTGACTTAGTCGGCATCGCGATTCCTACATAACCGGCATCCCCTGTAGATGCTTCGCCATCCCCGCAAGCACCTAGCGCTACTGCGGATACTAACGTTGCTGCTGTAAGAAAACTTTTCTTCCAATTGAATTTCATCCCTGATTCCTCCACTGCTGTTTTATTTGATATACACATTGTATCGCTAACAGACACCGCTTACATTCACTATCTTTTCCAGTTCCTTGATATTCTTACTGATTTGTATCCGTTTCCATATGAATTTTTTCCGATTTTCTTTGTTTTTTTTCGAAGGCCCCATAAACTGTGCTAAACTATTCGATGGTAGCGTTTCATTTTGGTTATATATAGGAAGGAAGTTTCCCGCCATGAAGTATCTATTGCATCTGCTCCTCTTGCTCTTTGTTGTCGGCGGCTGCGCGAACAGCCCTGATGCGGAAGAAGAGCCAGGCAACATCGTCATCGGATTCTCGCAGTCCGGAACGGAGAGCAATTGGCGCAAGCGCCACACAGAATCAATAAGAGAAGAATTGGATAAAGAAGGCTACGAAGTGCTGTACCGGAACGGCTTCATGAAACAAGACCGCCAGATCCAGGACATGCGCACATTCATCGCCTATAAAGTAGATATGATTGTCTTCACTCCGATTGTGGAAGATGGTTGGGATGCGGTTCTGTTGGAAGCAAAAGATGCGGGCATTCCCGTTATCGTTGTCGATCGGCATATCCGTACATCGGAAGAAAATCTTTATTTGACGCACATCGGTTCCAGCTTCAAGGCTGAAGGAAACCGAGCGGGACTCTACATCACCAATCATTTCCAAAACAGCTCCCAGTCCTCCGTGAAGATTTTGGAAATGAAAGGGCTTGCGAATACTTCGCCGACCAATTTCCGCAGTGAAGGGTTCATGGAAGTGATCAGCCGCGATTCGCGGATATCCATCGCAGCCTCCTTGGAAGGGGACTTTATCCGTTCCAAGGCGAAGGATGTCTTCCGGAAATACATCGAAGAGAACGGCTGGGAAGGCATCGATGTCCTCTACAGCCATAACGATGAGATGACGTTGGGTATGCTGGAGATCATGGAAGAAAACGGCATCGTCCCCGGCCAGGACATCCTCATCGTCACGATCGACGGCCAAGCGGAGATGATCGAAAATCTGCGCGCCGGCAAAGTCAATTGCGTCGTCGAATGCAATCCGAACGCCGGCTGGTATGTCCGCAACACGATCAAGCGCTATTTGAACGGCAATACCATCCCGGATGAAATCTACATGCCCGAAACGGTCTTTTCCGATACAGGGAATCTCGACAGCATTCCGCCAAGAGAATATTAGGGAGGGAGGCAACGTGATGGAAAAAACAGCCAGCATCAAAGATATTTTCCAGCAGACCAATCGCCTGCTCTTCAGCATCACCCTGATTCCCTTGCTGGTGATCAGTATCTTTTACACGCGCAATATCCTGAACTACCGCAGCGCACTGGCGAACGTCGAGGAAGCGAATGCCGTTTCGACCATTGTCCAGGAAAATGTTTTGGAGGAACTGTGGGACCTGGTCTTCGGCCTCATCCAAGTCACCGATTACGAGTCCGGCAACGAGTTGGACAAGGTGCGGCTGGCCATCGAAGAAATCCAGGCCAACACCACCACCGCAAAGGAAGCCGCCACACTGGACGTCGCTTTGCGGACCTTGGACACGCTCGACCATTACATTTCCGAGATGGAAAGCAATATCGCCAACGGACGGCCGTTTGCTGAAAATGAAGCCATCATGGTCCAAGTCGACGCCGTCACGGTCCTGCTTTATGCTATCCTGCAGGACTTTGTGCGTGTCGAAATCGAACTTGCGGGACAAACCAGCGATGATATGCTTGTGTCGCTCTATTATCTGATCCTGTTTGAGATCGTCATCGTCCTGATAATCGTCTACTATGCCCGGAAGAACAACCGCTTTTTGACGCAGCAGATCCAAGAGCCGTTGAACGACCTGATCGTCCTTTCCGAGGAGCTATCGCAAGGCCATCTGGATTACCGCGCAGAAGAGCCGGAAGTCGCGGAGCTGCGCGTCGTAACAGAAAGCATGAATGACATGGCGCGGAATCTGCATGTGCTGATCGAAGAAAACGCCGTGAAGCAATTCGATCTGGCCCAAAGCGAGCTGCGTGTCCTGCAGGCGCAGATTACGCCCCACTTCATCTACAATACGCTGGATGCCATCCTGTCATTGGCCGAGCAAGGCAACAGCGAGCAGGTGAAGACGATGACCTACGCCCTCTCCGATTTTCTGCGCATTTCCTTAAGCAAAGGTCAGGACTGGATCACAATCGAGAAAGAAATCCGCCACGTGGAAGATTACCTGACGATTTTGCAGATCCGCTACGGGGCCATGTTGACGTTCGCCATCGACATCCCGGATGCCATCCTCCAGACGGAAGTGCTGAAGATGATCCTGCAGCCGTTGGTGGAAAATGCGGTCTACCACGGAACCAAGCATGTCCGCCGGGCCGGGAAAGTGACCGTCGCGGCGACCTATACGAATGACACGATCCAATTCTTCGTGACCGACAACGGCATCGGCATGGAGGCGGAGCGGCTCCTTGAAATCCAGGAACGCCTTGCTCAAGCCACCGTTGACGACTCCGGTGAAGGCGGGTATGGCCTTTACAACGTCCGGAAGCGACTGCTGTTGTATTACGGCAACACCGCTTCCCTCGCTATCGACAGCACCTACAGAAAAGGCACGACCGTCACCGTGACAGTACCGAAGATTACCTAAAAGGAGCGATCAAACATGTATAAAGTCTTTATAGTCGAGGATGAACACCTGATCCGGGACAGCCTGCGGAACCAACTGCTGTCCCTCGCCGAAACACACCCGCTGATTTTTTCGGGGGAAGCCTCAGACGGGGAAATGGCATTGGCCTCGATCATGGATGTCAAGCCGGATATCCTGCTGACCGATATCCGGATGCCCTTCATGGATGGCCTGAGTTTGGCAAAGGAAGTACGGAAGATCTTCCCTTGGATCCGCATCATCTTCATCAGCGGCTTCGATGATTTCGAATATGCGCGCACCGCCATCCAAGTGCAGGCGGACGCCTATCTTCTGAAGCCGATCAAAGACACCGAACTGATCCAAACGCTGGAGGCTGTCATCGCGGTATTGGACAAACAAAAAGAACCCGTCACGGAACGGGATACGCATGCGGATAATTTCATCTTCGAGCTGAAAAAAAATCATTTCCTGAACGGCATCTTCCGCGGTGACTTATCGGTTCCGGAAGTGCTGCAGGAATCCGCCGCCTTGAAGCGTTCGGTAGTCGGGAAAAAGACCTGCGTCGTGTTGGCAACCAATCATTACGACAAGAACTTCGATGATTATTTCCGTTTCAGCAATTATCTGCATTTCCTTTTCGGAGCGGACGAGAGCATCATTTTCTCCAGCATCTCGTCGCGCTTCATCAAGTTTCTGCTGATGGACAGCGATACGGACAGGCTGTTGGAAAAGAGTTACCAGCTGGCTCAAACGCTCGTCCATGAACTGAAGGATGAGGAAGCGGAGGACCTGATCGTTTCGATCGGACCGATCGTCGAACGGCTCAGCGAAATCCCGCAGGCTTACCGCTACACGCAGAACATGCTCCAGACGTATGGCGTGCTACGGACCGAACGGATCATCAGCTACGAGGATGACATCAAGGACGGCGAAGTTTCCCCGACGAATCCTTTCAAACTCGATCTGGCCCAAAAAATTGCCCAGACCGAAGCGGATGAACTGGAGGAACTGGTGCTGGAGCTTCAGGGAACACCCGGGGATACCGAAGAACGCAACCGCCTCTTCCGCTTTTTCGTGCTGACCGAGCTGGGCCATCTTGTCCAAAAAAAGAAGCCCGGTTCGGAGCAGCCTTTGCTTGAAAAAATGAACGACCTTGATCAACTGGCGGCGGTGGCGGCCGATGCCGCGGAATATACCCAAATCATCGAAAAGCTGTTGGCCTTCCTCATGGCGGCCCACATCAACCCTTCCATGGTGAAGTATCAGAGCGTCATCCAAAAAGCCTTGGGATTCATCAAGGAGAACTTCACCGATCCGGACATCTCCCTGAATGTCGTGGCCGATGCCGTAAACCTGAGTCCGTCGCACTTCAGCACCATCTTCTCGCAATCTTTGGGGCAGACTTTCATCGACTTCCTGACCGAATGCCGCCTGCAGCATGCCAAGGAGTTGTTGGTCGGGACGGATGACAAACTGTCCGCCATCGCGATGGACATCGGCTACAACGATCCCAATTATTTCAGCTACCTCTTCAAAAAACGCGAAGGCCAGACCCCAAAAGAATT
>CAWFEB010000031.1:0-101751 GCA_963814755.1 uncultured Carnobacteriaceae bacterium | reverse complement strand
AATTTAAAATATAATCTCGATGTGGTATTATATGAATATTCAAGCAGAGGCTTCATCGTAATCTCATGGTTATTCAGAAGGAATGCTGATTATAAGGAGGAAAAAATATGTTAAGCAAGAAACTGCGACTAAAGTTGCCGATGCTCTTCATGGCTTTGGGCTTTTTTATTTTTGGGTCAGCCCAGCACGAAGTAGTTGAGGCAACAGAGACACAAAAGTTTGTCATCGCGACAGACACCACTTTTGCACCATTTGAATTCCAGGATGCGAACGGCGAATTTGTCGGCATCGATATGGAACTCATCCAAGCAATTGCGGATGATCAAGGATTTGAAGTGGAGATTCGTCCTTTGGGATTCAATGCCGCGCTCCAGGCCTTGGAAGCGAAACAAGTTGACGGCGTCATCGCCGGCATGAGCATCACGGACGAACGGAAACAAACCTTCGACTTTTCAGAACCGTATTTTGAAAGCGGCGTGGTCATGGCAGTTGCCGACGACAGCGACATTTCAAGCTACGAAGATTTGGAAGGTCAGAACGTAGCCGTCAAAACCGGAACGGAAGGCGCAACATTTGCCGAATCCATCAAGGATGAATATGGCTTCACTACAACTGTTTTTGAAGATTCCGCCAATATGTATCAGGATGTCCTGTCCGGCAATTCCGTAGCGGCATTCGAAGACTATCCTGTTATGGCCTACGCTATCGAGGACCAAGGTCTGGCACTGAAACTGGCTACCGACAAAGAAGCCGGCGGTTCATACGGTTTTGCAGTAGCTAAAGATACAAATCCTGAATTGCTGGCAATGTTCAATGCAGGTTTGGCTAATCTGAAAGAGAATGGCACTTACCAAGACATCCAAGAGAAATACCTCGGTGCTTCCGCAGATACGAGCCTGGATGTCCCGGCACAGAACGGAAAAACTTTTATCATTGCAACCGACACAACTTTCGCCCCATTCGAATTCCAGGATGCTAACGGCAACTATGTGGGTATCGACATGGATCTGATTCGTGCAATCGCTAAAGATCAAGGTTTCGGAATCGAAATCCGTCCACTAGGATTCAACGCCGCTCTTCAAGCGTTGGAAGCTAAACAAGTGGATGCTGTCATCGCCGGCATGAGCATCACCGACGAACGCAAACAGACATTTGATTTTTCTGAACCGTATTTCGAAAGCGGTGTGGTTATGGCTGTTGCTGCCGATAGCGATATCGACAGCTATGAAGACTTGGAAGGCATGACCGTGGCCGTCAAAACCGGAACGGAAGGTGCAACATTTGCCGAATCCATCAAGGATGAATATGGCTTCACTTTATCGACTTTCGATGATTCAGCCAACATGTATCAAGACGTCATCGCCGGCAATTCCGTTGCGGCATTTGAAGATTATCCGGTTATGGCCTATGCCATCGAAGGACAAGGCATCGCCTTGAAACTGGCTACGGAAAAAGAAGCCGGTGGATCTTACGGAATCGCAGTTGCGAAAGACACGAACCCCGAACTGTTGAACATGATCAACACAGGATTGGCGAACTTGCAGTCCAACGGTACTTATGAACAAATCGTCAACGACTATCTTGGTTCCGATGCGGAAGCAAGCAACACTTCTTTCTTCGGACTGATCCAAGAAAACTGGAAAACATTATTGCAAGGTTTGGGAAGAACGATCCTGATCACTTTTGCATCCATCGTGATTGCTTTGGCGCTGGGTATCGTAATCGGCTTGTTCAGCGTATCCCCTAACAAGGCATTGAACTGGATCGCAACCATCTATGTTGACATCATGCGCGGTGTGCCATTGATCGTCTTGGCATTCTTCGTATACTTCTCGATTCCGCAATTGATGGGTCTCCGGATGAGCTCGACGGTTGCAGGGATCATCACACTGAGTTTGAATGCGGCAGCTTATCTGGCTGAAATCTTCCGCGGCGGTATCAAAGCAGTTGACGTCGGACAGATGGAAGCAGGACGCAGCTTAGGTTTGACTTATCAAACAACAATGAACAAAATCATTTTGCCGCAAGCAATCCGCATCATGATTCCTTCATTCATCAACCAATTCGTCATTACTTTGAAAGACACATCCATTTTGTCCATCATCGGACTTGTCGAGTTGACACAGACCGGTAAAATCATCATCGCCAGAACCTATGCTTCCGGCAATATGTGGTTGATCATCGGATTGATGTACATCATCGTCATCACGATCCTTACGAAGATTTCCAAAAAACTTGAAGGGAGATTAAAGAATGGCTAACGCAAAAATAAATGTCACGAATCTGAAGAAAAGCTTCGGAAGCAACGAGGTTTTGAAAGGAATCGACCTCGAAGTAGCTGAAGGCGAAGTGGTCTGCATCATCGGCCCTTCCGGTTCAGGAAAAAGTACCCTTCTGCGCTGTCTGAACAAACTGGAAGAAGTCACTGACGGCCACGTGCTGATCGACGGACAAGACATCACCGAAAAAACCACGGACATCAATAAAGTACGTGAAGAAATCGGTATGGTTTTCCAACATTTCAATCTTTTCCCGCACCTTTCGGTAATGGACAATATCACATTGGCTCCGGTTGAACTGAAACGGGAAAATAAAGAAGCCGCAAGAGTGAAAGCAGTGGAATTGTTGGAAACAGTCGGCCTGTCCGAAAAAGCTGACGCTTTTCCAAGCTCGCTATCCGGTGGTCAAAAACAACGTGTCGCTATCGCGCGTGCGTTGGCAATGAATCCGGAAATCATGCTTTTCGATGAACCAACATCCGCACTTGATCCCGAAATGGTCGGCGACGTTCTTGAAGTCATGAAGAAACTGGCAAAACAAGGGATGACCATGGTTGTGGTTACGCATGAAATGGGCTTCGCCAGAGAAGTCGGACATCGCGTCATCTTCATGGATGGCGGATACATCGTCGAAGAAGGCACGCCTGCTGAAGTATTCGGCAACCCGCAACACCCACGTACGCAAGATTTCCTGAACAAAGTTTTGTAATAGCACAACAAACAAAGGTTGCCCTTATTTTAGGGGCAACCTTTGTTTGTTTATGGAATGTGGAAAGTGAAAATTACTTGACCGGAGGAGCGTGCGTGAAACTCGTAGAACGGACCGTAGCTCCGGGGAGCCTTGGCTTGGACGGAGCTGAAAAGACGACCGTGATGCGACCTCCGATGAAGGGAGGCTCCCCGGAGGATCGACTGATTCCATCCCCTCTCCTCCGGGCAATCTTCGCTTCATCGGAGTTGGGGAGTTTGGAGTTGGAGACTCGCTAACAAACTGATCAAAAAGAATCGGGCTGCCTCAATTTTTTTTGAGATAGCCCGATTCTTTATTTTTATTGTAGTATGGTGATCGTCAAAGTCTGTCTGCCGAAAGAAAGTGCGGCGTTCAAGTCTTCCATATGCAAGTCAATTTTGTTTCCTATGATTGCTCCACCGGTATCCCCGGCAATCGCGATGCCGTAGCCCGGTACGCTGACTAAGCTTCCCAGCGGAATCACGGAAGGATCGACCGCAATGACCATCGGATTGATCGACAAGTCGATGCCTGTAGCGGTAAAATTGGATAGGCCCGCTTCGTGGCGCGAATAGGCTGTTGCCGATACGACCAACGTTTTCCCTTGCGCAACGGGTGTTTCTGTCACAGTCGGAGCCGTAACAGTCACGACTGGCGCGGTTTCAACAGAGGCAACCGAACTGTCTGTGATTTGGCTAACCGGTGCTTGCACGGATGATGCGACAGCACTCTCTTGAACGGACGAGGAAGCTGCAGACGATGCTGATTCTGCGACGGCAACTGCGCTGCTCGATTCCGCAATTTGCTGTTCTTCTGCCGCTTTTGCTGCAACTGCAACCGCCTCTGCATCAGCTTTTGCTTGCGCTTCTTCGGCAGCCAAGCGGGCAGCTTCATCCGCATACTCCGTTTTCACTTGCGACAACACGGTTTGGTTGTCGGATAGGATGCCCTTCAAAGAAGTCAATTCTTCCGCCAACGCAGTGGATTCGGATTTCAGACGGCTTTCTGCAGCCTTGACTGTTTGGATTTCATCAGCCAACTGCTCTTCCAATGCCGTTAGTTTCTCCTCTTCGGAAATGGCAGATTCAATCTGTTCATTGTCGGCAGCCTGCAATTGACCGACTACATAAGCCCTATTGATGAAATCGGCAAAATTTTCGGAATCCAGCAACATCAATACTTGGTTCTTCGTTGCATCAGAAGTCTGCAAGGCAACGAGCCGTGTTTTCAGTTGTTCCTTCCGCGAAGCGATCACTTCTTTTTGCGCTTCGATAGCTGCTTTTGTCTCGATTTGGCTCTCTTCAGTCGCAACAATCTGTGCTTTCAAGTCATCGATCCCCATTTGCTTCAGGTTGATCGACGCTAATGTTTCACCGATTGTCACTTCCACAGAAGCAATTTGGGCTTCCGTTTGTTTTTCTTCTTGGGTTAAGGTATCTAAGGTGGAACCTTGAACTTGTGTAATGGAAAGGGTCAGACTTGCTGCCAAGCCGGCCAACATCAGTTTCCCTATACGCTTTCTATGATTCAAAATCTCACGCCTCTCTTTTCTCGTTGGAAAATGCTCCTTTATTATATCGAAATTCCCTTGACGAAGGGTTGCAATCCTTTTACCGTTTCGTATCAAATGATTCAGCCGCTGCTTATTTTGCCTTTTAACGAACAGTTTTGTAACCTATCCGTAACATAAGATTCCCGACCGTAACAAAAATCCATGTTTCCTTGCCAAAATCGGCAACAGCAAAAGATAATTTTATGACAAACTTGCCGAATTCCAGTAAAATGGAAAGTGAGGAATCTTGGAAGATCCGGGATTCAGAAGGAGACGCTCATGTTATTAGAGAGAATAGGTTTAATCGATATCGGATCCAACACCATCCGTTTGGTCATCTTTGAAATCGATGAACACTTTACGATGTTCCAAGTCCAGAATATCAAGACCCCCGCAAGACTGTTTCAGTATTTGGACAAAAAGAAAAAGATGTCCCAAGCAGGGATCGACGTCCTCATCAAAGTCCTGAAAAGTTTCAAATCGGTAGCTGACCAGTACCAAGTCAGCACGCTGATGCCGGTAGCGACAGCCGCCATCCGCCAGTCCACCAACCGCGACGATATCATCGCACAAGTGCGCAAAAAGACAGGCATCGAAATGCTGTTGTTGCCGGAAGAAAAAGAAGCCTTTTATGGGAATTATGCCGTTCTGCATACGACCCAATCCCCTAGCGGCATCACAATCGACATCGGTGGCGGCAGCACCGAAGTCACTTACTATGAGAATAAAGAGCTCCTGCAATACCATAGCTTCCCGTTTGGGGTCGTGACCTTGAAGCAGATGTTCTTCGACGGCAAGGAACACAATGACCCGAAAGCGATAAAGAAGATGCAGGAATTTGTGAAGGAACAGTTCAAATCGATCAAATGGCTCAGCAAGAAACAAGTGCCGATCGTAGCCATGGGCGGTTCTGCCCGCAGCATCGCAAATGTCCACCAACGCCAAGTCAATTATCGGTTAGCGGGCGTGCACGGTTACCGCATGTACCGAAATGATCTCCAACAGACAGTGGATTTATTCCAGTCATTGAGTATTCCGCAACTGCAGAATCTGGATGGACTGAGCCGGGACCGCACCGATCTGATCATACCGGCGAACGTGGTATTCAATACCCTCTTCGATGAAGTGAAGGCCCCAGTATTCCTGTTCAGCAATAAAGGCTTGCGCGAAGGCATCGTGATGGAATTCCTCAACAACAAGTACGAAAATAAAGCCTTCAGCGTTTTCAACATAGCGGCTCAAACGGTCAGCAGATTGGCCGCCAGCTACCACACCTTAGCGCATGTCGCGCAACAAAGAGTGAAATTGGTCGATATGCTGTATGAGGAATTGTGCCGACTGGGTATATTTGACAAGAATCCGGATATGGAAAAACTGTTGCATTTCGGAAGCTATCTTTATTATCTGGGACAATTCGTCGAGACCGGCGCCAGTTCGCAGCATACTTTCTACATCATTTCCAACAGCGACTTGGATGGCATAAGCCACAAGGAACGGGTAAGCATCGCTTTACTGGCCAGCTTCAAAAACCGATCGCTCGTCAACCAATATCTGGCGGGCTATACAGAGTGGTACACCGTGACCCAGATCGATCAGCTGCAATCACTGGGCGGCATCATCAAGTTCGCCGATGCCATCAACGACTCCCATATGGAAGTCATCCGGGACATCAAAATCAAAAAGACAAAAAATGGGCACAATCTGGTGCTCTATTACAAAGGTGACATCCTTGCCGAAGAGTATCGTGCCGAGCGCCAACGCAAACATATCGAGCGCTTGCTGAGCGGCAAACTTAACATTATGTTTACAGAAATTTAACAAAAATATGTTATAAATAAAGCTTACAAATCGAACGAACGGATGTGTAACATGATGGAATCAGATAGTAAACTCAATCTTGCTCATGCAGATTATTATTTCAATCGAGAGTTGAGTTGGCTGGACTTCAACAAACGTGTCATTGAGGAAGCGAAAGATCCTCAGAATCCTTTGCTTGAACAGCTGAACTTTTTATCCATAGCAAGTTCCAATCTTGATGAATTCTACATGGTTCGGGTTGCCGGATTACAGGATCAGTTCAAACTTGGCTACCATATGACTGACCGCAAAACCGATATGAGCCCCCTTGAACAATTGTCTGCCATTTCTGATAAAAACAATAGAAACATCGCCTTACAATATGAGTACTATTATGAGCTTTTGCATAAATTGGCTGAAAAGAATGTCCGAATCAAAAAAATCAGTGATCTTTCCAAAAATGAATTCGCGATCATAGAAGAAACATTCCACGAGCAAATTTTCCCTGCATTGACGCCGCTAGGGATCGATGCCTACCGCCCCTTCCCTAACTTGAACAACAAGCTGATCCACATCTTCGTCAATTTGGAAAAGGAGGATACGACCCGGGTTGCAATCGTACCTGTTCCCGCTCCGCTGCAACGATTCATCTTGTTGGATGAGGACAAAAACGATATCGGCATCGTCCTGCTGGAAGACGTTGTGCGCCATTTCATCCATACCTTGTTCAAAGGCTTCACCGTCACGAATAGTTTCAGCTGCCGGATCACCCGCAATGCGGATTTGGAATTGCATGAGGATGGTGCGGATGATCTGCTTTTGGTCATCCAGGATTACCTGAAGAAGCGCAAAAACGGAATGGCAGTCCGCCTTGAAGTCGACACACGCGATACGATTGAGACTCTCCAGGGAGATGTGCGCTTTCTGCAGACCGAACTGGATCTTGACGATCGCGATGTCTACCTGATCGATGGCCCATTGGATCTTACTTTCCTCAGCAAATTGACCCGTCATCTGGCGATCGCTTCTCCGGATGACGTTTACCCTAGCTTCGCTCCTGTCATACCAAGTGATCTTTCCGGAAAAGACATCTTTGATGTGGTCGAAAAGCAGGACGTCTTCTTGCACCATCCCTATGATTCGTTCGATCCGGTCGTCGATTTCATCAAGAGCGCCGCTGAAGATGAAGATACGATCGCCATCAAGCAGACCCTTTACCGCGTCAGCAAAGATTCGCCGATCATCGAAGGGTTGAAGACGGCAGCCGAATCCGGCAAACAGGTCACCGTGCTTGTCGAACTGAAAGCCCGTTTCGACGAAGAGAACAATGTGCAATGGGCCAAGGAATTGGAAGAAGCCGGAGCGCATGTCCTTTACGGGATGACCCACTTGAAGACCCACAGCAAGATCACGATGGTCGTAAAGAAACATCATGACCGGATCGTCCGCTATGTCCATCTGGCAACCGGCAATTATAACGATAAGACAGCCAGACTTTATACCGATATGGCCATCTTCACCGCCAATAAGGAAATCGGCGAGGATGCCACAAACTTCTTCAACTACTTGAGCGGCTATTCCGATCAACCGGAGTACAATCACCTGCATGTGTCGCCCTTCGAAATCCGTGATTCCTTCATTGAATACATCGACGACGAAATCGCCTCGCATGAACAATTCGGGAATGGGCATATCATCGCGAAAATGAATTCCTTGACCGACAAACGTGTCATCATGAAACTGTACGAAGCTAGCCAAGCCGGTGTCCGGGTCGATCTGATCATCCGCGGCATCTGCTGCCTGAAGCCCCAAGTGCCGGGCGTCAGCGAGAACATCCATGTCCGCAGCATCGTCGGCCGCTTCCTGGAGCATAGCCGGATCTACTATTTCCATCATAATGGGGATGAAAATCTTTTTCTTTCTTCCGCTGACATGATGACCCGCAATATGATCAAACGCGTCGAAATAGAGTTTCCGATCCTGGACAAAGCCATCAAGAAGGAAATCCTTTCCTTGATGGATGTCTACCTTGCCGACAACACGAAAGCGCGCGAACTGCACCCTGACGGGACCTATCGACACGTCCGTAACGACAAGCCAGAAGTGGATGCGCAAAAGTATTTCATGGAACTGGCGAATAAGGAAAAAGAAATCCCAATACTCTCTGAAAAAGATTCCTGGTTAAAAAAAATCCAACGAAGATTCAAGAAATAACGGCAGAAAAAAAGAAGGCCAAGAGCTGCGCGCTCCTGACCTTCTTTTTCTGCCGTTATTAGGCTAATTTATTGTTTTTCGAAATTGCCAAGCCGATCGCAAAACCGATCACGGATGGGATCAGCCACCCCATTCCGATATCTGATAAAGGAATCGCTGAATCGGTCCAGGCGATGACACCGTTCATGCCGACAGCGTCCTTGATTCCTTGCGGCAAAGCCTTCAGGAAATCAATGGTTGCGAAAGGCAAGGTGAACAGGGTCGTCATCTGGTAGACAATCGTCCGGTCATTGAACAGGCTGCTCATGATCGAAAGCAAAATCAAAGTGATCGCGAGTGGATAAAGGAACATCAACACCGGAATCGAGAAAGCGATGATCTGACTCAAGCCCAGATTCGCCAACCCGAAGGAAATGGCTGTAAAAAGATAGACGTATTTTTTGTAGTCCAATGAGTTAGGAAACATAAGCACAAATGTTTCACTGATCGCCGTGATCAACCCGATTGCCGTTTTCAGACAGGCAACGGTGATGATGACCGCAAACAGAACAGCGCCGAAGATGCCGAAGTACTCGTTTGAGATCTGCGCCAAAGCGATACCGCCATTGTCGCTTATTTCAAAAACACCACGGCTCGTTGCGCCCAAGTAAACCAGCGAACCGTAAATGACAGCCATCAACAACATGCTGATCGTTCCGGCTTTTATCGTGTCCTTCGCAATCGTTGCTGGCTTTGTGACGCCCAGGCCTTGGATCGTCGTTACGACGATGATGCCGAAAGCCAAGGAAGCCAGAGCATCCATCGTGTTGTACCCTTCCAAAAAGCCTTTGAAGAATGCGCCTGTCTGATAGCTCGCATCCACCGGCATTTCACTCGCTGTACCCATCGGCGCGAAAAAGCCGAAGAGGATCAGAATCGAAAGAAAAACCAGGAAAATCGGGTTCAGAACCTTGCCTACCCATTTCAAAATTTCCGATGGCTTCAGTGAGAACCACAGCACAGCCGCGAAGAAAAGCAACGAGAACAGGAACAGCGCCATTTTTGTCATTGAAGGATCCAGATATGGCGCAAAGGCTGCCTCGAACGAGACGGTCGCGGTACGCGGAGTCGCAAAGAAAGGCCCGATCGTCAGATAGAGTGCCGCTGTGAAGAACACGCCGTATTTCGGATGGATTTTGCTCGCCATTTCCAGCAGGCTTTCTTTACCTGACAGCCCCATCGCCACGATACCCAGAAACGGCAGACCCACTGCCGTCACGATAAACCCGATTATCGCCGGAATCAAGTTTTGACCAGCCAATTGCCCCATATGGACCGGGAAAATCAGGTTGCCGGCACCGAAAAATAAGCCGAAGAGCATGGAGCCTATGTATATATATTCTTTATTCGATAATTTCTTATCCATTAAGTCTCAGCCAACTTTCTGTTTCAATTTTGTTCATTCTATCACGGCATTTCCCCCGATACTAGAATTGTGAGCGTTAACCAAAAAAACTTACCATTTTCTCATTTTCGCAGCCATACCACAAGCACTGGCTGTCATCCGAAAATAATGGCAATATTGAAACAATCAGGAACAATCTATTGCCACCAGAGACACAATCTTACTCGTTTTTTGTAAACACTCTGTTAAAATCCTTTTATTTTTTCAGGAATATGCTAGAATTAATTGACTATAAACAAGAATTGAGGAATGTAAAAAAATGATTACCGTATCAAATGTCAGCCTACAATTTTCCGATCGCAAGTTGTTTGACAATGTTAACCTAAAGTTCACCCCTGGTAACTGCTATGGCGTCATCGGTGCAAACGGAGCTGGAAAATCTACTTTCTTAAAGATTTTATCAGGTGTCATCCAGCCCACAACCGGCGACATCATTTTAGATCCAAATGAACGTTTAGCTGTACTGAACCAGAATCACTATGGTTTCGAAGACCATCAAGTATTGGACACTGTCATCATGGGTCACAAACGTCTTTATGCCATCATGGATGAAAAAAATGCCATCTATGCAAAAACCGATTTCACTGAGGAAGACGGCATCAGAGCCGGCGAACTTGAAGGCGAATTTGCTGAATTAGATGGATGGGAAGCCGAATCCGATGCTGCAAGTCTCTTGCAAGGTTTAGGAATCGGTGAAGAACTGCACTTCAAGCAAATGAGCGACCTATTGGAGCCGCAAAAAGTAAAAGTTTTGCTGGCGCAAGCATTATTCGGCAAACCGGACGTATTGCTATTGGACGAGCCGACAAACGGTTTGGACAAAGAATCAATCGAATGGTTATCCGAGTTCCTGATTAACTTCCCTAACACCGTTATCGTTGTTTCCCATGACCGTCACTTCCTGAACACCGTATGTACGCACATGTGTGACGTCGACTTCGGAAAGATCAAACTTTATGTCGGAAACTACGACTTCTGGATGCAATCCAGTCAATTGGCTTCTAAATTGGCAGCCGATTCCAATTCGAAAAAAGAAGAGCAGATCAAGGAATTGCAGGACTTCATTGCGCGATTCAGTGCAAATGCATCGAAATCCAAACAAGCGACTTCACGTAAAAAGACCTTGGATAAAATCACGTTGGATGATATTCAACCATCATCCCGTAAATATCCTTTCGTCGGCTTCACTCCGGAACGCGAAATCGGTAATGACTTACTGATCGTTTCAAACCTTTCCAAGACAATCGATGGCGTCAAAATTTTGGACAAAATCAGCTTTGCGTTGAACAAAAACGATAAAGTCGCTTTCGCAAGCCGCAAAGATATCGCTACTACCACCCTCTTCAAAATTTTGATGGGTGAAATGGAAGCTGACGGCGGTACTTTCAAATGGGGCGTCACAACGTCACAAAGCTACTTGCCGAAGGACCACACGAATGAATTCCCGGTTGCTGACATCACTATTTTGGAATGGTTGCGCCAATTCGCAGGCAAAGAAGAGGACGACAATACTTTCTTGCGCAGCTTCTTGGGCCGCATGCTGTTCTCAGGTGAAGACGTCATGAAGAAAGTTTCTGTCCTATCCGGGGGAGAAAAAGTACGTATCATCCTATCGAAAATGATGCTTACCAAAGCAAACGTCTTGGTATTGGATGATCCGACGAACCACTTGGATCTTGAATCCATCACTGCCTTGAATGACGGCATGATCGCCTTCAAAGGCGCGTTGTTGTTCACTTCACACGATTACGAGTTCATCAACACTACTGCGAACCGCATCATCGAAGTGACTCCAAACGGCGTCGTGGACAGAATGGAAACAACCTATGAAGACTTCTTGGCGGATAAGGATGTCCAAGCAAGAATCAACGCACTTTATAAAGAACAAGCATAAAACCAGCACGAAAAAAAGAGGAACAAACCGAGCGTTCGGGTTGTTCCTCTTTTTTTAATAGAATATTTCAATTCCAAAAGTGCATCACCTCTGGTGTTTCACAAGGTTGCAAAATATTCCATGCATCCCAAAACGGTGGCTAGCTTCACGGGTTAGCCCTTCTGAAATTAGATAAATCTGACCCATTGCGCTCTACGATGCTCATTTGCATGGGAGTCTTAGGGATTCATTCCTTAGACTCCCAGTATAGGTGACCGTAGGGAACGTTGCGAGGCCAGATTTCCTAAATTTCTTTCAGGGCTGAACGAACCCGTTCCGCTTTTCTAAACTTTTTTCCAGATCATGTGGGCTTCGCAGGCCAGGTCTTCGCCGTTCATGATACGATGCGCGGTGATGATTTCGCCGTTCTCCGCCTCTTTCGTCGACATGACGCTTGTGATGCTGTTGCCGTATTCGACCTCTTTTTCGTACTTGATCGTAACGGCAGCCATCTGGTGATCCATGATGAATTTCGGTTCGATCGTGTTGATGATCCAATCGAAATATTTCGCGTTGTTGACATGGCGATTGTAGTCGATATCCAGGTATCTGACGCGGAAATCCTGTTCCTTGCGGTTTTCCGGCTCCAGTTGGATCGGCTTCTGCATGCGCACCATCGTCCGGATTTCATCGGCTTGATAGACGGTCAGCAAGTCTTTTTGGATCTGGACCATTTTGCGGGTCTCGATGTCCATCATGACGAAGTTCGTCATCACTTCCACACACAGTCGTTCACTTTCATCATAAGCTCGGAAGCGGCGATAGGTGAAGTAACGATTGTAACTCATCGCTTCCGTTTCCAGGATGATTTCTTCGCCTCGGTGCGGCATGCGTTCAATCTGCATATCGTACTGCACGATGATCCAACTGAGTCCTCTTTCGGACATCTGATCATTCGTGTTCCCGAGTGAATCGCTTTGTTGGCCCGACAAGTCCATCATCAGGTTGACGAGCGATGGCAAAGTGATCTCACCGGTTATGTCACATTCATAGCCTTTGATGCGATGGGTTCTGCGATAGATTAATCCGCTCAACGTTTTCCCTCCAAAATCAATTTTATAATAGAAAGGATACCACACTTTTCAGAGTGGACCAACCGAAAGAATGAGCAAAATCAGACGCGCAGTTGCTGTCTGTCGTTGTAGAATTCGCGGTATGCCAGGAAAGAGGCGATGTAGGAGGAGATGCTTGTCGCCGCCACCAGCATGAAAGTCACCATGATCTGATACATGATGGCCGTCATCGGAACCGTACCGGCAAACATCAGACCCGACATCATACCCGGCAAGGATACGATGCCCACTGTTTTGGCGGAATCCAAGGATGGCTGCATGCCTGATTTGATCGTTTCCCTCAAGATCGTGCGCGAAGCTTGATTTGGGGTCGCTCCCAGCGACAGTTTTTCCAGGATCTGTTGGCGCTGATCGCGGAACAAGGAATTCAGATTACGATAACACAAACCGATGGTCGTCATCGCATTCCCGGCTATCATACCGGTGATCGGAACGATCTGTGAGGGGATAAATTTGACGGACCCCGACAGGACCAAGATGGATAACGTCAAAATCGCTGAAGCAGAGATCGCGATGAGCGAAATCTTCAAGGAATTCGGGATACTGCTGCTGCGCTTGTGGGCATTCCATGAGGCATTGAAGACGATTACGGCAACCATCACTAAGGTGACGATTGTGTTGTTCACATTGAACAGATAGGTCAAAACGTACCCGACCGCAATCAGCTGAACAACGGCTCTGGCAATGCTGTACAAAATATCTTTGGCCGTGCCTAATTTTTCCTTATAGGAGATGTAGACTCCCACCATTACCAATGAAAAGCTCAACATGAGCGTGATTGGACTGACTTGTAAATCCATGCTAAATCCCCTCCCCTTTTACGATTTTACCTGCAACGATATGGATGTTCTTATCCGCCAAGCTGGATTCTTCCTCGTTATGGCTGACCATGATGATCGTCATATCGGCATGTTCCCGCATTTCCTGGAGCCATTTCCAGATGATTTGGCGATTCGCTTCATCCAAGGCGCTCGTCACTTCATCGAGCAAGAGGATTTTCGGTTGAAACAGGACGTTGCGGATCAAAGCGACACGCTGTTTTTCCCCGCCTGACAAGGTATTGATTTCTTTATCCAAATATTCCTTTGGCAGCCCGAGCGACTCCAGATATGCGACAGCTTTCTTTTCATCGAATTCCTTTTTGCGGATTTCATATGGGAAAGCCAAATTATCGCGGACGGTTTTTCCGAACAAAACGGGTGTCTGGAACGTGTAGGAAACCTCCTTGCGGTATTCGGTGGGCTCGTAAGCATCCAGCGATTTGCCTTGGTAGCGTATTTCCCCTTCGGTACGCGAAAGGATCGTCGCGATGATTTTCAGCAATGTGCTTTTGCCGCTTCCTGACGGGCCGGTTATCGAGAGAAACTCCCCCTCCTCCAGCGAATAGCTGATGTCGTCCAGAATGACTTTGCCGTCCGACACAAAACTCAGATGCTCCATTTCCAATAATGCCATTTTTTAATTGCTCCTTTATTAGTAAAATTGCAGCCGAAATCGTTGCGAACACCAAAAAATCGCCGTACAGGTCGGCTATGCTTCATTCTTCTATTCTATCACTGTTTTCTCCATTTTCTTAATGATAATTATTATAATTTAGTAATAAATATAAAAAGGCAACCCCAGAATGGGACTGCCTTTCATCACAAGATTCATTATTCTTTCAATTCAGCATACGAAATCAACTGGATTGCCTCGTCTTCCCGAATCCGATCCGCAAAATCGGAATTCATCAAAAATTCAGCCATGTAGGCCCGGTCCTTCTGCAGGCTGCTTAAGCGTTCCAAACTTGCGTCGACATAACCCGGATGGACGATCAATTCAACCGAAGTGTCCGCTTTTTCCAGGACGGCCATGATGTCATCCAATTTTTCCATCACGCTCATTCCCAATTCGGCCTGCGGTTTTTCAGCAGCGAAGCCGAGGTCAAATTGGCGGTCCGTGTGCAACACCCCATGGCTGCCTTCAAAGTGATCCCGAATCGGCAAATCGTGCTGGATTGCCAACGACAGGATGACCTTGTTGAGCGGCTCCAGCATATGCACATGGTGGTGCGAATCCAAATGCGTTGGTTTTATGCCAGCCTTGCGCACCTTTTCGATCTGCGCATGCCACTCCGCATAGACTTCATCCAAATCCAGCGAAGCCGCATGCTGCTGCACGTATTCCCTGGTGTGGAAACGCCCATTGGCACTGATGCTGTCTGCATCAGGCAATAGTGGCTTCCCGAGCGTCAAATTCAGATGGACGCCGATTTCCAGATCCGGATGATCGGATGCCAATTCCACCGCATGATCGAATGCCGCTCCGTTCGCCAGCAGAGTCGTCGAGGTGGTGATGCCGTATAAAAAACTGTCGATGATGCCGTAGTTCACGCCATTTGTGAGACCAAAATCGTCTGCGTTGATGATTACTTGTCCCATATTTCATTCTCCTGTCTGTTTCGGATGGCGGTTCGGCTTCAAATCGCTTTGACTGCCCCACCATCCACATATAGTGTGCTGCCGGTTATGTACGTATTCGCCTCGGAAAGAAGGAAAACGACGGCTTTCGCGAATTCTTCCGGTGTACCGTAGCGGCCCAAAGGAATGCCTGCGATTGCGTTCTTGTCGACTTCCGCCAATGGCAGCTCTTTCGCCTTGGCATTCGCTTCATTCAAATATTTCAGGCGATCGGTTGCGATTTTTCCCGGCGCAACGACGTTTACGAGGATGTTGTCGGGCGCCAATTCATCAGCAAGCGTCTTGCTCAGGCCGACGATGCCGTTCCGGAACGTATTTGAAAGGATCAGATTCGGCAACGGCGTCTTCACCGAAATCGAAGCGATATTCACGATGCGCCCGCCCTCTTTGCGCAGATCGGGCAATACTGCGCGGATGATCCGGATGTAGCTCAACAGGTTCAATTCGAATGCCTGTTGCCACGCCTCATCGGAAAAGGAATCGAATTTCCCGCTTGGCGGGCCGCCTGCATTGTTCAACAAAATATCGATTTTCCCGAACACTTCATGCGTCCTTGCCACCAGCTTCTGGATATCCTCATTTTTGGTGATGTCGCAAGGGAAATAAGCGACCTTTCCGCCATGCAAGGCTTCCAGTTCTTCTTTCACCTCAGCCAATTTGTCTTCACTTCTGCTCGTGAGCATGACGTGCGCGCCTTCTTTGACGAGTTCCTTCGCCACCGCCTTCCCCAACCCTTGGCTCGAAGCGATAACCAATGCCACTTTGTTCGTTAACCCCAGATCCATTTCGGCTCCTCCTTCAACTGCTTTGCTATCCTGATCTCTTACCCATACTATAGCCCAAAAGCGTCCACATCACTAGCATTTCACTCA
Organism: uncultured Carnobacteriaceae bacterium; assembly: GCA_963814755.1. Taxonomy (GTDB): domain Bacteria; phylum Bacillota; class Bacilli; order Lactobacillales; family Aerococcaceae; genus Trichococcus. The sequence goes on along the minus strand of CAWFEB010000031.1, from coordinate 85,398 downwards.
CTCCACTGCATTTGTCCCTGCTAGCCTCCAGGATAGTCTGTTATAATGGTAGATGAACTTATTTGCCTTACCGATAAGGTACGCCCAACTTGTTTATTACAAAATACTAACCGATGGACAGGAGATTTTCCCATGAGAATACTGCATACAGCTGATTGGCATCTCGGCAAAATCGTCAATGATTTTTCCATGCTGGACGATCAGACCCATTACTTGATGAAGCTGATTGAAACACTCAAAGAAAAAGATATCGATGCGATCATCATGGCCGGAGACCTTTACGACCGCGCTTTGCCGCCGAAAGAAGCGGTGGCGCTGGCGAACCGGACACTGACCCGGATGGTGAAGGAATTGGGCGTGCCTGTGTTTGTCATCGCCGGCAACCACGACAGCAACGAGCGGATCGAATATGCCGCCGATCTGCTGGCCGAAAGTCGCCTTTACATAGAAGGAACCCTGAAAAAAGAGGCCATCCGAAAAGTTGCTTTCGAGGGAACCAATTTCTATCTGCTGCCCTTTGCTGACCATGTCTATGTCCGCGAAACGCTTCAGGACGACACAATCAAAAATATGGAGGATGCCGTTCGTGCGCAGTTGGCGACCGTCAAAGCAACGATGAACCCGGATGAAGTGAACATCCTGATCGCGCACGGCTATGTGATCCAAGCCGGCAACGACACAAGCGAGCCATCCGATTCCGAACGTCCGCTCAGCATCGGCACTTCCGAATACGTGGATGTGTCGCTGTTCGAGGACTTTGATTACGTTGCTCTGGGGCATCTGCACAAAGCCCAGAAAGTCAAAAACGACAAAGTCCGCTACAGCGGCTCGATCCTGAAGTATTCAAAATCGGAAACCCCGCATCAAAAGCAGACGAGCATCGTAACGATAGAAAAAGGCAAATTGGAAATCGAACCCCTCCGCATCAATCCTTTGCGTGATATGCGCACGATCAGAAGCACATTTTCCGAGTTGATGAACGGCCAATCCGACGATTACCTGTTTTTTGAACTGGAGGATACGGAATATGTACTGGATGCGATGAATCAATTGCGCCGTCGCTATCCACACGCGATGGGCCTCGAATACGTCAGCCGGAGAGAAACCGAATCGGTGGCCCTGCAGCATAACCGCGAAGATCTCCAACAGTTGTCATACCCGGATCTCTTCAAGGATTTTTATGAGCAATACCGCGCCATAGAATTGGATGAATCCGGTCAAAAAATCGTCGCGGATGTCTTTGCCGCTCTGGGAAGGAAAGATTAGATGAGACCCTTAAGACTAGAAGTGAGTGCCTTCGGGCCATACAAAGAAAAAATCGTATTGGACTTCACGCAATTCCAGAACCAGACGCTGTTCCTGGTGAGCGGGCCTACGGGTGCCGGCAAAACCACAATTTTTGATGCCATTGCCTACGCACTTTACGATGTCGCCAGCGGTAGCAGCCGGGAAAAAGACACGTTCAAGTCCCAGTTCGCAGCGGAAGAAGCCATCTGCTACGTCGATCTGACGTTCGAATACAACGGGAAGACCTACCGCGTCAGACGCTCCCCTGCCCAGATGGGTCCCGGAAAGAGCGGGAAAATCATCAATTTGTTGGCTGATGTGGCCTTTTACCATGACGACACCGTGACGACGAAAGCGCGCGATGCCAATGCGGAAATAGAACAGCTGCTTTCCTTGAACTACGAGCAGTTCAAACAGATCGTCATGCTGCCGCAAGGGGAATTCAAGAAACTGCTGGAATCGAACAGCAATGAAAAAGAGACCATCTTCCGGAATATCTTCGGGACCGAAATTTTGAAAAGCTTCCAGGAGGAGCTGAAGGAAAAAGCCAAATCGCTCCAGAGCCAAGCTACTTCCGCCCAGGATTCTCTGCAGACCGCCTACTCGTTTGCCTCCGGAATCAGCGATGACGCCCTGCAGGAAGTACTCATCTTGCAGGACACCGAGCGCATCCTCGTTCGGATCGCGGAACTGTTGGCGGCCCTCGAAGAAGAACGCAACGCCAAAGAACTGCAGCTCACGGATTTGCGTTCACAAAGCCAATCCGCTTCCGATACCATCAAATTGCTGGAAGATATCGCACAGCTGGAGGCACGGCTCAAAGTTCTTGAGGAAGAGGAATCATCTGTCCTCGGATGGAAACAGCAATTGGAACGCCATGAACAAGCCGTCAAAGCTGAGGAAAAAAGATTGCTGTGCGTTGCAGCATCCACAAACAGGGCTGCAAAACAGGAACAATCCAAACAAAATGACGATCTCTTGGACCAATTGAATCAGGCTTCACGCGATAAGAAATCGGCGTTCGAGGTGGCTGAACTTGCCTTTTCCCTGATCCCAGGCTTGCGTGAACAGATCGACACCGTGAAAGAACAGGAAAAACAGCTTATCGCCTTGTCGAAGAAGGAGAAAGAACTGGCAGGTTGCCAGAAAGCATGCAACGACGCCACGAAAGAACTGCAGAATCATGCGGAACTCAAGAATGTACAAAAAGGAAAACAGGAGCAGTGCCAGCAGAAGCTTGCGGAAGTGAAACAAGCCCAAAAGGATGCTTCCATCATTCAAGAGCAATTGAACGCGTGCAGAATGAACGTGCAGCAATCCGATCAGCTCCACAAAAGGATCGTCCAAACCGAAAAATTGTTGACTGAACAACTTGAAAAAGGCGAGCGATTCCTGATTCTGGAAAAAGCATACGTGACGGTCGATCAACAGTTCAAGGATGAAACCCTCCTCTACAACCGCAACATCGCCGGCATCTTAGCCGAGCAGTTGGTTGGCGGAGAGGCTTGCCTTGTCTGCGGTTCAACACACCATCCCGCACCCGCGAAAAAAACGGCGGACACCCTTTCGGATCAGGACCGGGAGTTGCTGGAGAAAAAACGGAATCAGGCCTATGCGGAGTACCAACAGGCAACTGCCGAACTTACCGGCATCCGAAAACAGCTGGCTGATCTCTTCGATGATTTCGCCGTCCCAGCTGAAACTTTCGAAATCTACAAACAAGAGCAGCAAGAAAAACGCGATACGGAGATCGCGTCGGAAAAAGCATTCCTCTTGGAAATGAAAAATATACAGAAGGTGCTTGATGAAGAAGATGCCCTCTTCAAAGAGCAAAGCGACATCGAAGCGAAACTGCAGGCGATCGACCAAAACCGTATTGCCCTTCAGCAAACGCTGCTCTTGAACGAAACCCTTTCCCGGGACCTGTTGGCCGAAATCGACCAGGATAAACAAGTTTTGGGCGACAAGAACATCGCAACCGTTCAAAAAGAGATCCTGCAGCTCAGCGAAAAGATTGATACTTGCACAGGCGACTACAACAAACTGAAAAGCGAGCTGACGGAACTCGAGAAACAGCTTGCTGTCTGTCTTGCCAACCGGACCACCTACTCAGCTCAGGTAGAGGAAGCCACAACTGCTTTGCTGGATGCTGAGACGATATACGCAATGGTGCTGGCTGCTGCCGGTCTGGAAGAACCTTTCAACCAACTGATATTGGATAAGTCACTGTGTCTGGACATCCAGAAACGGATCCGCAGTCATGAAGATGACCTGAACGTCACTGTGACCCGTTTGCACGATCAAAGGAAAGCCGCAGCAGCATTGGATCCAGATCAGACAATCGCTGCCTGCGCCGATCAAAAAGTGCTTCTCGACAATGCCATCCGCGAGTCGGAAGAGCAAAAAGATCAGCTCGCAGGCGACATCCAAATGCTCAGAAAAGCAGCCCAAGAAATCGCTGCAATCTACAAAAAGCAGCAGCAGATTATTGCTGATTACCAGAAATACAGGACCTTGTCTGACATCGCCAACGGTACCAAAGAAACCGACTACATTTCCTTCGAACGCTATGTGCTGGCGATCTACTATGAAGAAATCATCGAAGCCGCCAACCTGCGCTTCCAACAGATGACGAACAACCGCTATCTGTTGTTGCGCAAGGAAGACAAAGGAAAAGGTGCCGGAGCCAAGGGTCTGGATCTCGATGTATTCGATCATTACACCGGCCAAACCCGCAGCGTCAAAACGTTATCGGGAGGCGAAAGCTTCAAGGCATCCCTTGCGCTCGCCCTTGGACTCAGCGACGTGATGCAGAGCCGCAGCGGGGGCATCCAGATCGATACGCTGTTCATCGATGAAGGCTTCGGTTCGCTGGACCCCGAATCATTGGATTCCGCAATCGAAGCGTTGTTCTCCTTGAACAGCAGCGGACGTCTGGTCGGCATCATCTCACACGTCGAGGAACTAAAGACGCGGATACCTGTCCACATCGAAATCGACCGCACAGCGGAAGGCAGTACCGCAAAAATTGTCCTCTAGACAAAGGAAAGTCCAGCTACATTTACGTAACTGGACTTTTTTTGCGTCTCCTGATTCGTTGGTTCAAAAGCGTCTGATCAATTTTCCCTTACAATTAATACATCACACGGCGCATGTTTGATGACATGATTCGTCACCGATCCTACCACCAATTTTGCGATGGTGCCTTTACCGGTTGCACCCATAACGATCAAATCACAATTCCATTCTTCCACAAGCGTCTTCGCAATCATTTCCTTGGCGTTACCGGATCGCATTTCCTTATGCACCGCGACTCCGTTTGCCCGCGCATATCTGTCCAATTCATCGAATAAAGAGTCCTTATCCTTCTGCAGTTGTGCGGCTTCCTCGGCATTGTCCTGTTTATCCAGTATCGCAATAAGATAAAGCGCGGCATCGTTCCTTTCAGCGATATGGACCGCCTGCTTGAACGCCTTGATTGAAGCCTCCGATCCGTCCACCGGAATCAATATGTTTTTATAATGATTCATTCAATCTCACTCCTTTGGAATAATCAACCAGAAAACGCTTTCCTTACTCTTATTTTACTATACTTACGGAAGAAACAAAAGATTAGCCGTACTTCGGTTGATAAATTTACAAACCAAAAAGAGCCCGGTCGGCAGGCTCTTTTTGGTTTGTCTATGGGGTGGTTGTTTGAGGGGATTCCGCTGCAATTGCTGCGGAGTCAGATTCCGGAGGTGGAGGTTCGGATAAAGCATCCACCGTCTCATTCGATGAAGTTGCTTCTTCGGGAATTTCATCAACAGCTCCTTCCGGTTGTACCACGATAGCTTCATCAATTTCTCTCCCGCTGGATTCAGCTGACTGATTAAGCGCTTCATCTATCTGGGCAGATTCTTGGATTACCTGAGTACTTTCAACAGTGGAAACGTTACTTTGTGAAGTCATCATCTGAACTGGTGGAATGAAGGCTAAAAGCCATCTCCTGGTAATAAATTATGTAACCATATTCCATTTGGTACCTTGAAAGCGAATTTTTGATTATATACGTTCAAATTCAGGTCCGGCAATTCGAATGAAAAAGTAATTCTCATCACTTTCCTGTCAGCCGCTGTAAACAAGTTCTTCGATATCCAGACCATTCCATTTTGTGTGAGTATTCGAAACCAAAATAATTACTGCCAGTATTCATCACATACAGGACAGGAGGATTTTCCGGATCGCTCGCATAATAGACTCTATTCCCCTGCTTCTTTTCAATCAGGTGAATAGCCAATTGTTGACTACTGATTTTTATTCGATCTCCATCACCAATACCATACCAATTTGTTGGAATTTGCATATTTACATCTATTGGGAGAGCTTTGACATTTCTTTCTATCTTTAACTCTTGTCCGCTACTGCCTGTTATGAATATGCTCATTCGTTTTATCTCATCCAAATCGCTAACAAAGTCTGCAACCTTCACATTGATTGAATTGCTACTTTTATCTACTTTGGCAATCATTGAGTTGACCTTCTGTACATCGAATCTAATTCTGTATTCAGATAATTGTAGTTTAGTTTCTGATAACGAAGTGAGCGGTGAGTATGTATTGTTCTGAATATATGCCAACCGAATGTTGCTGCCATGTTTAGAAGTGTAGATAGGGAATATATCTTTATAGTATTCCAAGTTATTATGATAGTCAGCGTTGTCGGATGTTAAAAGTAATCTTTTCGCGAATAGGGACCCTTTGAAAGTTATAGACTTAGTATTATTGGCTTGAAATTGAAACTTCATTTCGTAGCCATAATCACTTATTGTAGTTGACTGAATATACTGATTTGAATCTGCGTCCAAAGAAACATCGATACGAACTTTGCCATCCGACCATTCTTCCTTGACTTCAAAAGGTGCATCCAATGTCGAAACTTGTATAAAATTCCATTTCTGATTACCCTTGTTATAATCGATATAAATGGATAAATTATCCAAATTTTTGATGCGCGTTCCATCTTTTGTCTCACTAAAATACATGATTTCAGTTTCCAATTCATTTATATACCGGACACCCGTGTTGGAATCAGTTTTCCATCTGGGATCATTATCCATAGGCCAGCCATTGTCGGAATCGATGGTTTCCTTCTCCACCGTGACTGCAATCGGATCAAAATCCACTTCGTCATAGAACATCTGCTGTGGTTCAGTGGCATTCGTTTGGCTGAGAATAAATGAGACAGCTACTTGGAAATTCTGGGTTTCGACCGGAAGTGCATTTGATGTTATCCTTATACTATACGTTTTCTGACTGCCCGGTTCCATAATGACATCTTCAGTATTTTGATTCAGAAACAAATAATTTCCCGATAGTTCCAAATCGGCCACGTAATTGTCCCCTTCATACAGCGAGAATGTAATCGCGTCTCTCAGCTCTGAAGGAATGTCACTTTCTATCTTGTAACCTAGCTTCCCCATTAAAGTGCCGCTATTTGTCAAAGTTGTTGTCAAAATGGTTTGGTCCAAACTGTCAGCGATGACTGTCACTTCATTGTTCAGATAAGACGTACTTTCAGTCATCTCGCAGATTCCCTAGTGTTAATTTGATTCCTGTTTCAACAGATACTGAGTCTGAAAAACCGACTGCACTAGGTGTGGGATCACTACTAAAAAAAGCGAAAAGAAAGCCAAAAAGAAATAAAATACAATGGTAAACTTATTTCCTTTATCCATTAATCTTGGCCCTTTAATAGTTTGCTGCCCTTAAATCTCAAGATACCCTCTGACAAAATGTCAGAGGGTATGTTTGTTATAAAAACAATATTATTTTATATAAGCGTAATAAATTTTATCCATTTCAGTTCAGCAGTCGAACTATCATTTGTCTGTTGAGCATGAACTTTGATAATTGTATCAATATTATTCAGTACATAATCGTTAAGATCAGTATTATAAGATTTAGAATTTGTATCATTAAATTCACCTAACACATCTTTCGATACTGCAAGCGTTACTTGAACGCTGATTTTATCACCAGTAGATAATATATAATTACCAAGTTCCCTGTCAACTACTTCATTATCATTGTTAATGATTCTTGGATTACTCACTGATAAAGTAAATGGTTCTACATTAATTCAAAGTATTTGATAAAGTGACCTTTTGATCTAATGATCTGTTGTTGAGAAATGTAAAGGTCCGAGTGAAGCTATCCCCTGGTTGCACAGAACTTACTTGTTGAGTTTTAATTGTTTTATCTTCGTTTAGGTCTAGCGTTGAATTCCCTTCACCGTTATATACCCAATCTTTCACATCATATTCAACAATATCCAGATTTCCCAAAGTAAGCTCAATCCCTGCATTCTGTTCTGCTTGATCCGTAAAGTAAGCTCTCGTTCCGTAAGCAGCAGTAGTAATAAACAGCAATGCGAGCAAAAGTAATGGTAATTGTTTTTTCTTTTTGTTTTTCATGTGAATAATAATCCCCTTCGCTTTATATTAGTTAGTTAATTTCTTAAACTAATATAATATATCGGGGGCTATCCGTCAATCGGCAAACACTGGATTTTCGCTCAATATAAACATAAGTTTTCTATTCCCTTCAAAAAATACAATATTGTATTTTTATTCTTGCGTTAAACCTTATTTTTATGCGCTTTCATTTTTATTCTTATTTGACTAAACTTTTTATCACAGAATGCCAAACATTGGTTTCATCATTCTGAACCCTTGTTTCATATTATGAAACCCCTGTTGCGCCATCATATGTTTACCGAAGCGATTGGATGATTTGTGCATTTTTTCGTGAAAAATTTCGAATTAGCAAGATTATCGCTGTAGATCATCCATCATTTCCAAAATAAAGAAGCAGGATGTGGAGTCTGACGACATACCAGCCTGCTTCTTTATTTGACTATCAACCAGAAAATCGGTTCAACCCCTTAATTTTCCGAACCGACCGGCTCTTCCTCATCATCGCTCTTATAGTAGATAAAAATGACATATGCCCCCATAAGAAAGACCAACACAGGGAAAATAAACGGTTTCTGCATGAACAGAATAACCTGTCCGAACGCTGGGATGATGCCTTGGAGAGTTCCTACGTATACATCTGCCATGACAAGAGCTGCGTCGGTAGCACCATTGGCATCTCCTTGCGTCTCAACGCCTGATTCCGCAATCGTTTTGACCCTGTGTGTCACGATGGTCCCATCCTCAGTGAATGTGATGACATCGCCTTCATTCAGGCTAGAAAAATCTTCCTGCTTCACGATGATGTAATCCCCTGGAGAAAAGGTGGGTTCCATACTCCCGCTGGTTACGATGTAGCCCTTGTATCCAAATAAGCCGTTGCCTTCAGGAGCAGAGAAAAAATTCAGAGCGCCAATCAGGATGAAGAGCAGAATTAATGGCAATAATAGGAAAGACAGCAAAGTTTTTATGAGTTTCATTTGGATTTCCTTTCGCATAGTTCGTTTATTTACTAAAATAACACGAAAAAAAGAGGAATGCCAGTGCATTCCTCTTGTCTATTTAAATTTCTCTGCTTTCCAACTTACCGATTTCTTTGACATCCTTACGCAGCACTGACTGGGAAAGATTGGGCCGCACTTTGTCGGCGGATTTTGATGACATGACGGCATTCACCAAACCAGTCTGGATCATTTCCGTAATATCATCAGTCCTCAAGTAGGAATAAACGATGCCGGCACAAAGCGCCTCGTTCGTTCCCCAGATGTAGGTGTCACTGTCTTTGTCGCTGTTCTTCAGGTCGTAGACGTGCATGCCGTATTTTTCGCTGGCATATCCGACGCTCTGACTATTTCTGGTGATGATGACATGCTGCACCCCTTGGTCCATCCAAAGCTGCAATGCCTTCCGTAAAGACGCATCATCATTGATCTCGATCCCGAAATGTTTCTCGGTTTCATCATGTTTGGTGATAAGCAGCTTTAAGCCCTTCAGATTTTCCGGGATATTATACAGCTTCAGCAAGGATGCGCTGACTAGGGCGACCGGGATATTGTACTTCGCGCCGATTTCAAGCAAGTGTTCCACGCTTTCCTTCGGACAATTCGAGTCGATGATGATTGTCTTTGCACGCTTCAGTGTCGCCAAATGTTTCAACAACCATTTAGGCTGCATGTATTCATAAATATCCATTTCAGCTAAACCAATAATCATTTTTCCGCTCTCATCGATGACTTCCATAAAAGTGCCTGTCGAAAAGCCAGGGACCATTTCCACTTCGGACGTCTTCATCAATGGGCGCATGGATTCTTCGATCGTATGCCATTCCGCATCGTCGCCGACCAGAGACAGCATAACGACGTCTTCCTGTAGCCTTCCCAGATTCTCAGCGATACTGAGGGCAACCCCGCCGATTGACGTTTGTGAGGTGACATTGTTCGATTGTCCATGAATCAGACCACCTTCCACAAAATAGCGGCGATCGATGCAGGCAGCGCCGATACAGACGATCGGTCGCGTGTCATTGATGACATAGGCTTTACCCAAAAGGTATCCCCGTCTCACTAAGCCGGAAATAATGTTCGCCACTGCGGGACGTGACAGACCAATCTTTGTAGCTAAATCTTGCTGCGAAATAAAAGGATTTTCCTTTATGTAGCTCAGTATTTTTGATTCTTTCTCGTTTAAAGCCATGTTTCAATTCCCCTTACTCTATAAAAAAACGGCAACGCCGAACTTATTCTTTTAGCAACAATGAATGCTCCTAAAGGTATAGTATATAACCAATGAACGCAGTTGCCAAACGAACACGGCACATTGTAACCTTTTCTTAATGCGTTTGCATCATTCAGGGTCGTTTTATTACTATTCAAAGCGTGTTATAATGACAGGAACTATTTTAAGGGAGCTGTTCAAATGATTCATACATTTATTTTTGACGTCGACGGTACGATTGTGGATACCGAAGATTCCATCTTCAGAGGTCTGGATGATGTCCTTCAGGAACACGCCGGCCGACCAGCCACACCAGAAGACATGCGTACGATTTTCGGCATACCGGGCATGGAAGGCTTGCAATCTTTGGGCTTTACACCCGAACAAGCTGCTGATTTGCATCCGAAGTGGAGTGCGCAGTCGAAAACTTATGCGGACAGCGTGAGTATCTTTGCCGGGATGGAAGATACGCTGCGCTATTTAAAGGAAAACAATCATCTGCTGGGCATTGTCACCTCAAAGACAAAAGAGAGTTATGAGCTGAACATCACCCCCTACGGTTTGGATGAGTATTTTGACGTCATCATCACATCAAGCGATACCGAAGAACACAAACCTTCCGGGCAACCTTTGACGGAATGTCTGCGCAGATTAGGCGTTGCCGAAAATGAAGCCATCTACATCGGGGATTCCATTTACGACAACCAATGCGCACGCAATGCCGCTGTTGCATTCGGATTGGCAGAATGGGGATCGCATACGGCAGAAGGATTCGATGCCGATCACATCTTCAAGACACCTTCAGATATTTTATCGATTTTATAGAAAATCAAAGCAACCTGAAAACGGGTTGCTTTTTTTCGTTTTAAGAATGGATTTGTGCGGTCCAAAGCTGCCTATTACTGTTCTCACCCTGCTTCCTCAACGCGCTTCAGCCTTGCCAGCAATTCATCTGCCGCTTCTTCATTTTTATTTTTCATGTATAAGGCATGGCTTTCTAGATAGGAATCCCGGGCTCTTTCCAATTCATTGAGGGTGAAATGATAATCACCCAGCCCGCGCATGATGCCGGCTTGACATTCCTCATCTTCGGATTTATCGGCATACTGTTTCGCCTTGTCCAGATTAACTTTGCTCTTAATCGGACTTCTCTGCAACAATGACAATGTGGCTGCTTCATGATAGCTTCGTGCCAACCCGCAATAATCATCAGGAAAATGCGTCAGCCGGAAAGTGATTTCTTCCTCACACATCAGAGACGCCAAATCGTATTCTTCCAAGGAACGGGTATTCACCGCCAAGGCATGCAGATACTCGGCTTCCTTTTCCAGGTCTTTGTTTTTTTTCGCGTAAAATAAAAGCTCCTCGAGGCACTCTTTGGCTCCAGCAAAATTTTCCTGCGCAGCGTAACACTTCGCCAGCTTATTTACGACTTTTTGATATTCTTCCGATTTAGAATCATTCAACAAATATAAAGCATCGATGTATTTTTTTTCAGCATGAGCAAAGTCATTCGCCTGCATTGCAATTTCAGCGATTTCGATCAGTTGATGAACTTCTTTATCCATAGCGCATCCCCCTAATATCAAAAAGAAACTGTTATCGTTTTCAATCTCATCTTAACATCAATCAGGCCGTTTCACAAAGGATAACGTCAGCAGCAAAAAGGCGCTCTTAGCAAGAGCGCCACAGTTACTTCCACATGATTTCTAACCATTTGACGTGATCAACTTTATTCGAAAATATGCTTCATTACCCTTTCCGTTTATTCTTCACAATCAATCCAACACTGACAGCAATGCTCGAAAAGCCTACAATAATAATCAATCGATTGGTCCATTTATGATTTCGCGCAGTTGTTGAAATGTCCTTATCTGACTGGAAGAATGGAACAAAAGTATTGTCTGTTGAAGCGGTTGAAGCCGCACTGATATTTTGTTCCGCTGGTTCTTCGTCCACCGGTAAAGCACTGCTTTCTTCAATGGTTTCATTGATGGATGTTGCTTCACCTTCCCCTTGCTCTTCTTCAGCATTTTCAACGGTGAATTCCGGATTTTCTGATGCACTCGCGTACTCCACAGATTCGACCTCATCGTATACCCTCGAGCCATAGATTAATAGTCTGTAACGGTCTGTCGGATAAGGTGTGCATGTCAGTAAAGTCACTAAATCCTCTCCCTCGACTAAACCAAGTGAGGTGGTATCATCAGGTTCGATTACAGCCTGCCCTGTCACCTCGTATATCAGCACTTTATCCAATACATGTACATAAAACTGATCCCCTACTTCCATTTGATCGACATATCTGAAAAATGTCGCTCCGTAATAGCCTCGGTGACCCGCAATGACAGAGTGTGTTCCTGATCCGCCTGTCGGCAAAGAGGATTCTGTCACTTGAGCTACCCCTTTTGCAAGATTACTTGTCGTGGCACCAAGGTAAATAGGCAGCGTCTCACCAATTTTAGGTATTTCGATAAAAGCAAAAACATCATCTTCCGCAATCAAACTTGGCTGATTTCCCCCTGAAGTCATCTGGTTAGTGAATGGATCGCTCAGAGTGGAATGATCCGTTTCGGCATCACTTTCCTCTGCTGAAATTTCTGGGGACTCTGTATAATTCTCACTATCCGTATCGGTAGCAATGTTGTTGTTATTGATGGAAGCCGCCTCAGTAAAAAATTGTTGTATTTGATTTTCATTCAAGTCTGTAATCGCATCCTGATACTGTTCTATCTGATTTTGTTGGCCTAAATTATTGTAAAAGATGACCATTTGCGGGACCAAAATAATGGAAACTCCCAAAATGAAGAGAAGCAGGTATCTGTTCTTCTTTTTATTTTTCATTTTTGGCCACCTTCTTTATTGCGTCTTCTTCTGTAAAGGAAAATAAAACCCAGGAGCAGGATAAACGCCATTGCAGCAATAAAGTAAAATATATTGTTGTTTTCTGCCTTCACAACTTTTAAGGCATCGGCTACTTTTGGTTCTTCCACAATTTCTTGAGCCTCTTGATAATCAACCCTGTGGCCTGTAACTAATAGGCGATGTGTATTGATCATGTAAGGGGTACAAGTAATCAAAGTGACCAAATCATTTCCTTCAACAATCTTCAACGACTCTGTTTCATCCGGCAATACCGTGATTATCGTATCCACCTCATAGGCGAGGGTACCGTTTATGGAATGAATAAGAAAAATATCTCCAACAGCTAATTTATGCAGGTCTGTAAATAGTTTTGCACTCGGCAATCCATTGTGACCTGTCAGCGTTGCATGAGTACTGGTTCCGCCTACCGGCAAAGAGCTCCCCTCAAGTAGGCCAATCCCGTCTTGAAGAACTTTTTCACTGGTACCAAAGTAAATTGGAATATCTATGTCCATTTTTGGGATTTCGATATGGCCGAGGGATTCACCCACTGATTCGGACAAGGCATCATAGATGATTGTTTCTTCTTCAGTGGAATAAACAACCTCATTTCCAGTTGTGCTACTGTCGGATTCATTTTTTGTACCGTCATCGTCCAAAATACCTTCAAAGGGATCAATATATTCAACTCCGGACTGACTCAGGTTATCGTTGTATGCCATCATTTCTGCCAGCTTTTGTCTCTTTTCTCGCTCTGTCATTTGATCAACTTTATCCTGATAGGTGTCGATTACCTGATTTTGAAAATGTTCTGCATACAAATTACTGAGTATTGGATACAAAAAAATGCCTAACCCTACAGCAAAAATAATTGCCAATAGAATTTTCTGCATTTTCTTTGAGACATTCATTTTCAAAACAAACACCCTCTTTCCTGATCAAGTAAAGAGTGATAAATGATGACCATCTTCTCACACTCCTAAACGCGCTTTCTGTTCATCCAAAAGGCTTTCCCAGGAAAGCCTTTTGGATGAACAGGCGATAACATCGCCTGCCCAAATCAGGACTGTCTATTCAGTTCTTATTATTCTTCCACGCTGTCTTTCTTATACAGTTTCACTGCTCCCAACATCAATACCGAACCAATTACAGTAAAGACTATCGTACCCATACCACCTGTTGACGGTAACATCAAGGTAGGAGCGTTCGTGATCGTTGCGGTGCTTGAATCAGAATAGCTTCCCAAAGCAACAGTGAAATCTACATCGGCTCTTAGGTTATAACCTGTAGGCGCCTTTGTTTCTTCTAAGGTGTAGTCGCCATAAGCCAAACCGGTGACCTCAAATTTACCGTCATCTTCTGACGTAAAGACGCGAGCTGTTGCTTTGCTGCCCCATGACCAGTCAGACTGAAGGTATTCAGTAGTTCCCTCTTTGAAAATTTTGAATTCGGCTCCGGCTAAAGCTTCTGAAGTTTCAGTTTTGCCGACTTTTACAAATTTCTTACCGCCTGTATGAACTTCAGGCAAGACCGTTACATCCTCAACATAGGGTGTAGAATCCAATGTCGCTGTGATTGTGGCATCGTTCTCGATTTTATCGTCCATCACCGCTGTATCATTTATGGATGTTTTGAATTCGATAGTGATTTTTTGTCCCTTATAAGCACCCAGAGAACTAGGCTTGATATCAATTGTCAGTTCTGGACCTGCAGTCCCAACAGAAGGAGGTGTGAAAGTATAATCTGTTACCGGAGTCAATGCAACAGCACCTGCTTTGACTGTCAATGAACCTTCATAATCCAAGAAGGATTCCAGATCATCGGAAATCACATAGCTTTCATAATCTTCGATATCTCCAGGGATAGTTGTTTGAATGATCCAAGTGTTTAATTCATTGATGTTGGCTGTATCCGTTTTATTATCGATCGTAGTCACAAATTTATCAATTGTTGGATAAAGGAAGTTGTCATCTGTGACATATTTAGTCACGTTATGATCATTGATTGTGATGCTGAATACAACTGGAGTTTTATTTAGGCCATATCCAGCAGGTGCACTTGTTTCGATGAAGTAATAATCACCCACTGTCAGGTTTTGGACATTAATTTTTCCGGTTGTGGTGCTAGTTGGATAGGAACCGATTAACGTATCATCTGCAGTTCCATCAGCAACATCCCCTTTGTAAAGTGCAAAAGTAGCCAAAGGATAAGGTGCTGCTGCATCTCCTTGGAATGATTTCGTCAATTCCGCTTTGCCTAGAACCAACTGGTTTTTAGGATATACATGCACGTTTGTATTCCATGTTACATTGTCAGGATTCATCATCGGAACATCCACCAAAAAGTTGGGTGTGAATGATTCAATACCGGATGGTGTTCCAGCAGCAGTGATATCTTCAACCACTAAATAGCGACCAGCTGTGAGTTCGGTAAATTCTGCAAGTCCAGCAGCATTCGTCACAAGCGATGCTGGCGTAACCCCGACAGGGATTGTGGTAGCAGTCGCGTCATCCGCTACTTTGTATACCTTAAAAGTGACTCCCTGTAAGACCGATGTCCCGGTAGGCAGAGCTTGCAGGACTATTCCATTATTCTGAATTACCGGTGCCGTTTCGGTATTATATTGCAACTTGTGGATGCTTAAAGTACCAGTGGTTGGTCGCTCGGTAGCCGCGTATGCTGCACTTGGAATTGCAACTCCGAATAAAACTATCACAGATAACAGTGCGGTTAAAAAAAACTTAAACTTCTTGCTCATAGGTTTCCCTCCTCTTGTTTTACTTTTGATTATTTTTTTTATAAACATACCCGCTCCCTAGCATTATGGCCAAGCCTATTAAAGTGAATAAGGTAGTGCCCATACCGCCTGTGTTGGGCAATTCTTGAACAGGCACATTTTCAACTGTCAATGATACGTCGACATGGGCGGCATCTATGACAATTTCGATGTCTTCATTAAACAAATTAAATCCATCCGGTGCTTGGGTCTCAACCAATTTGTATGTGCCGTATGGGATGTTGGTCCAACTTATCTTACCTTTGGTATCGGTCGTCCCTCTTAGATCATTGCCGTCGGTGTCTTGAACAATGGTGCCGTCAGCATGCTGAAGTTCAAAAACCCCTCCCGGCAACATCATTGTAGGATCCAACCCATTCACTTTTGTGATAGTTAAGGTCCCTACGATAAGCGTATTCGTAATCATCAAGCCATCTGCAGAAATGTCCTTACTAAAATTAGGTAAGGTCATTGATACACCTTGGTCATCCACTTCATCCACATAATAGATGTAAGAAATTCCTGTTCCATTTGTGGCAAGCTGTTGTCCGAAAGCTACCGGAACATCATAGGTTCCTGTACCGTTCACATCCTGGATCAATAGTGGATTTCCGACGGTTTCTTGCGTCCCGGTCTCGCCGGCTTTGCGGTAGAGTTGGAAATATACGGCTGGTTTATCTTCCGGCCCATTTACCCAGCGCTTGGTCGCATTGACGTCGACGTTCGGACTTTGGTAGGTGTTGGTGATCGTCAAGCGATCGGTAGAGAAAGATTTGACATAATTCGGGATCGTAATCGATTGACCGAGTGCATTCACTTCATCCACTGTGTAAATGTATGGCTCCAGAGTCGAGCTATATGACTCTAAGCCTGTCCAAGTATAGGTGAAAATGTCCGCTACTCCCGTTGTCGGTGTGATGGTCGGTGTTACGCCGGTCACTAATTCCGGTGTGCCCGTTCCGACCTGTCGGTACAAGGCCATGATCACTGGTACATGATCACTTGCTGGTCCACCTGACCAAACCTTATAGGCAGTTACGGCGTGCAATGGGATTACATTGGTAGGCTCGCGCCATGCATTATTGTTTAGGTTGGTGTCTGTTGTGATCAGGGATGCGATTCGGACCACATTCAACAGGTCCGGAGCGGGAGTAAGAGGGAGAGTTGTGGTTGTTAAGTAACTACCTCGATTATCCGGCAAATTGCCGTCATAGGCAGTCGGGGCATTCAGATTGACTGTTGTTGTAATCGTAAATATTTTTGTCGCCAGTGGTTCTAAGGCAAAAGGTAGCCAAGATACGAGACCGGCATTGTGTGTTCCGCCATCACTTGCGCTCACGAACGTCACATTGGAATCTAATGTGTCCGTGACGACGATTCCATTGGCGACCACCTCAGGAGTATTGTTTCTAACTGTAATTGTGTACGTCAGATTTTGTCCTGGGTAAATAGGATCAGGCGCATCGGATTTTTGGATTTGGACATCAACTTTTGCATCTTGAAAATCCTTTACTTGATTGATTGGAACAGTCTGAGCAGATTTTGTAATATTTGCCGATGGTGTTGAGACTGTATCAGCCGACACTAACTGCGTCTGAACATTCCCATTGGCATTAATCGGAAGCGCATTTTCGAGAACAACCCAAATTTCAACAATAATTGTGTCTCCGCTGTCCAATCCCGTGACGGTGACGGTTTCCTGAATCAAGGTTCCGTTAAGAGGTGAATTGGTGATGTTTGTGACTGTAGCATCCTGTTCAGGATCTACATTTCCCGCATCGCCATAATCCACAAACGCTGCGAAAACTTTATAATTAGAATCAAATCCGAAATCAGAAACACCTCCAGTATCCCAAGAGAACGTCATGTTAATCGTGCCGTTTTCTGGAGAAGTACTCCCGTTGACGGTGATTTTGGCTTCAAAGGGAACAATCTGACCTAATGCAAGGCCTTTCGGATTCACCGCTTCGACCGTCTGCCCACTGTTCGTGTTAGGCATCGGGTTATTCGCTCTACCTGCAGGAATGTTGCCCGTATAGTTCACTGGAAGCTTGAAGTTATAGGAATTTGGATCGTAGGCTGAATAGTCGATGCTGTAACTGCCCGCCGAATCCGTAAAATCCGTCACGGCAACAGTTCCGGTTGTGAGTCCGGTTGCGGTGACTTTGTAGTTGGCGACGAACCAATCTGGCAGATTGAAGCTGAATTCGAGTGTGCCGTCTTCATTTACGGCTATAGTCTCTTCCAACCGCCAAGATTGAGGGATGGTTGAGATGTCATCCACAGTTATTTTGATTTCTACATCTTCGGTCCAACCTGCTCCGGTTAATGTGACCAATCCACCTGGAGGATAATCATCCAGATCGGATTTGATCCACGGCTCTTCGGCAATGGTTTCTTCCTGAGGTGTAGGTGTTTCAGTTGCTGGAACAACCTCTTCTGTTACGGGATCGGCTGTATCTTGAACTGCAGCTGACTCACTTTGTGCCTCTTCGATAACTTCAGATTCTGTGACGACGGGTGCCGTTTCCGATGTTGCCTGGGCTGCTGCTTCCGCTTCTGCTTGAGCCGCTTGCCTTCCGCTTCTGCTTGAGCCGCTGCTTCCGCTTCTGCTTGAGCCGCTGCCTCCGCTGCCGCTCGGGCTATCGGATTCTCTAGAGATAGTGTTTTAGTGTAACCTGATGAGAGGATATTTACAGTCCCGGATTCTTCCTCATTGACAGTACCTGCCAACATTTGGATGGAAACTGTTTCGGAAACAGAGTCTGTAATATCTGTAGTGAAAGTCATCGTAAGCGTTTCTGCGGCTGAACTGTATGTAGATCCCTTCAGCACTGTCACCGCCCCCATATCGGGACGATTGATTTGTTGGACATTCATACTAATATTATATGGTGCGCCCAATCCGTTGCTGTATTCTAAATCCAACTTTGGTGTCCTTTCATCCACCGAATCAAATTTTGTGACGGTCACAACCCAATCAATAGCCGTTCCGGAACCATTGATTGTTCCGCTTGCGTTTGCAGTGCCATTGTCCATCGGCAAAGTTGTTTGGACAGTTCCGACTTCTGTGGCTAATGCGTCGATTGCAGTGTAGGCCGATAAAAAAGATGGCATGATAGTCATCAATGTTATCACCCAAAAAATAATTCTATCAAACAATATATAGCGTTTTCTCATACTCCTATCCTCCTTTTGTGAAAAGCGATAGCCCAAGCGACTGGCGAAGTGGATCTAAACTGTCGGTGAATCAGGCGAGAAAGCCAATCAACCAGAAACACAGACTTTCCTTAATCCAACCCAAGGACTGTTAAGGGCCTGATGCATTGAACAACTACAAACTACTGAAATCAAAACTGATTTATCGAGAACAGGGAATTATCATTTTGAGGGTTAAAAAAGCGGATTTTCACGGATGCATGATCCGAATAGGATGGACGGCTTCAGAATTGCTGGCGTCCAATTAACGTAGTTTGGTTGAAGGAAATCGGTTTTTGCAAGCTAGTTCAGTTTGTTAAAAAAACTTACTTATCTATTGACGTTAATGTCTATTCGGGAGAATATCCCGCTCGATTGAAGCTATATCAGCATTTAAAATAAACTGCTTTCCGTCGCTTTTTTCATCAAATTTTTTTCTGAGATTAGACCAACGAAGGTTTAATTTGGGTACTTTTTGCTGAAGGGGTTTGTATGATGGTTTGTGAAATGTGGCAAAATCAGACATGAGTCCATTGAACATTTTTTTTGCTGACGGATTTGATCGATCAAGAATGAAAAAAACAGGGTGATTGAAAATTAACTCATTGGGTAAAATGCGGAGTCAGAACGTGTGATCGGATGGTGACTTGATCACTTGCATCTGTGGTGGGAGTTTTTCTAGGTTGAATAGAATATTGCGATAGGATTTTCTATCTGTCTACAATATAAAGTAAATAAATAGTTTCGTCAAACATTAGTAAGCAATTTTCGGAAGGCCTCGGTATCAAACCTGTTTCTTTTCAAAAAATGGTTACCGCAACGCGGATTACCGATGCCTTCAAAAAAATGCATTTTTGTATTTTTTTCTGTCACTCCAACATTTCTGCAGGGATGACATTCTTCGCGATGGAAAGATAATTATTGGGTGTTATTTCCAATCCTTCATAGCCATTCAACCCGTGCTCTGAAGCCAACTCTTCCGAGTAGTCTTCCAATTTATAAATTTTGAAGTCACGCCTTGAATTTTCGACATTTCCAGGATCCGCCACATAATGCGAAACGGTAGGCTCGAATTGGACATTTTCGACGGTCACTTTATCATCATCGGCCACGATAAAATCAAAAGTCACCATGCCTCCGAGCGTATTGTAATCCGTCAGCGAATGCGCGATGAAATTTCCCAATGAATAGACCACAAGTGTTTGATTTTGATTCGCGCCTGTCACCCACTCAATCGGTTGCAGGATATGCGGATGGGTGCCGATGACGACATCGACCTCCAAATCGGCGAACAATTGTGCATAAGTGCGCTGCATCTCATTGACTTCCTGCGTATTTTCATCACCCCAGTGCGCCGAAACGATGACGACATCACTGACATTTTTGGCATTGGCCACATCCTGGCGGATCTGCTCTTCATCAAAATAGGCAACACGATAGGAGGTGTCGGGCTGAATGCCGTTCGTCCCGTAAGTATAGGTCAAGAAAGAGAACGTGACGCCTTCCCTTTCGATCGTCCGGATTTCATCACGGTCCGCTTGGCTCTCATAAATGCCTGCGTAGACAACGTTTTCCTGTGCATTCCAGACTGCCAGGGAATTGAGGGCGCCGGGATAATCATAATCCAAGGCATGGTTCGTTGCGCCGTTGACCAAATCAAAGCCAAGATCGTTCATGTCCTGGGCGATTTCGGGCGGTGTATTGAATGCCGGATAGCCGGAATAGGGATAATCATCCCCGGCGCTGATCGTTTCTTGGTTCAGAAAAGCGATGTCGGCTTCTTCGATATCCTCTGCTACGTTCTCGTAGATGAATTTGAAATCATAAGTGCCGTCCGCCAATTCCGCATCCCGGAAAATGGAATCATGGATCAGGTTGTCCCCGACTCCGATGAAGGAAATCACTTTTTCCTCCTTGTTTTCGGAAACTGCATCGTTTTGTTCGGAAGAGGCATCCACGGATACAACTTCAGAAACCGTATCCGGTTCATCCGCGCACCCCCATAAACCCAGTACTGCCATCGATGTCACTACCATTTTTCTCCTCATGTCATTCCCCTTTCTGCTGGAATTCTGCGCAATATCCGACAATTTGATTATACCGGACCTTTCCGCCTTTGTCACTTGAACCAAATCGTTTGCCTGTAATGTATGTGCATATTTTGCCCCGCAACTCCGGCGAGGCTTCTTTCACCGGAGCAGATCGGTAATATTTTGTCTCTTCTCCGAGGAGGCTTCTGCCCACAGGAGGAGACCATCAGAATGCGGTCCTCAACTCCGGCCAAGCCCCCCACGCCGGAGAACAGCAAAAAAGCTGTCTCATCAGAGACAGCTCCACTATTCAAAAACTTTTACAATCGTGATTTGAAATCTTCGTATCCGAAGGTCTTGATGACTTTCGTGCCGTCTTTGACCGTATGGGCAGCGATGGCCGGCAGTTGGATGCCGTTGAAGGTCGTGTTCTTGACCATTGAATAGATGGCCATGTCCGTGAAGATCAGACGATCGCCGGGCTGAAGCGGCTCATCGAAGGAATAATCCCCGATGACGTCGCCGGCAAGACAAGTCTGCCCACCCAAACGGTATGTGTGCGCCTTCTCATCCGCTTCACCTGAACCGATGATGAACGGACGGTAAGGCATTTCCAATACGTCAGGCATGTGGCAAGTCGCGGATGTATCCAAGATGGCCAGATTCATCTGGTTGTAGGTAGTTTCCAGCACACTCGCAACGAGGAAGCCCGCATTCAATGCAATCGCTTCGCCAGGCTCAAGATAGACTTGCACGTCATATTTCTCTTTGATGTAGTTGACGATTTTCACCAATTTGGCGATGTCATAGCCTTCTTTGGTGATGTGGTGTCCGCCTCCGAAGTTCACCCATTTCATGCCATGCAGGTATTTCCCGAATTTCTCTTCGAATGCGACCAGTGTCGCTTCCAAGGCATCGGAACCCTGTTCGCAAAGGGTGTGGAAATGCAGACCGTCCAACAGTTCGACTTGGCTCTCATCGAAATTGACAGCGGTCGTGCCCAAACGGGAAAACGGACTGGCCGGGTCATAGAGCGCATGGTCCTGAGTGGACAGCTCCGGATTGACGCGCAGCCCGATTTCGATCGGTCGATCGCTGTTCTTAACCATTTTGGCGTACAACTTCACTTGGTTAGGGGAATTGAAGACGATGTGGTCCACTATC
Source organism: uncultured Carnobacteriaceae bacterium (assembly GCA_963814755.1). GTDB lineage: Bacteria > Bacillota > Bacilli > Lactobacillales > Aerococcaceae > Trichococcus. The sequence goes on along the minus strand of CAWFEB010000031.1, from coordinate 63,410 downwards.
GGGAGCAACGCCTCCATTTCTTCCTTTTTGAAAGCCGGCGCAAAGACGTGCGTCTCCTTGCCGAATTCCTCATGACCCAATTTTGCTTCGTGGACAGAGCTGGCGGTCGTGCCGTCCAGATACTCCGCGACCAAAGGGTAGAAATGATACATCGAAAAAGCTTTCTGGGCCAACAAAATCTTGCAGCCCGTCTGATCCTTGACCGATTTCAGGATTTCCAGATTGCGGCGCAATAAGGTTTCATCCACCACATAGCTGGGTGTCGGCAAGGCTTGAAAATCGATTGTCGTGTCCATTTCAGCCTCCTAATCGACCAAGGTAGGATTGAAGTCCTCTTGCCAAGGCAAGCCATAGACGTTCAATGCTTCCATGAATGGATCCGGATTGAATTCTTCGATGTTGTACACACCTGGTTTTTTCCATTGTCCGGTCAAGACCATAGCTGCCCCGATCATCGCAGGGACGCCGGTTGTGTAGGAAACGGCTTGCGAGCCGACTTCCTTGTAGCATGCTTCATGGTCGCAGACGTTGTAGATGTAGTATGTCTTTTCTTTTCCGTCCTTGATGCCGGTGAAGATGTTACCGATGTTCGTTTTGCCTTTGGTGCGCGGTCCCAATGAAGCAGGATCAGGCAATACGGCTTTCAGGAATTGCAGCGGCACGATTTGTTTGCCTTCGAATTCGATCGGCACGATGGACGTCATTCCGACGTTCTCCAAAACCTTCAAATGCGTCAGATAGCTTTCGCCGAAAGTCATGAAGAAACGGATGCGTTTGATGCCTTTGATGTTCAAAGCCAAAGATTCAATTTCTTCATGGTGAAGCAAGTACATGTCCTTCTTGCCGACTTGATCGAAATTATACTCGCGCTTGATTTCCATCGGTTCCGTTTCGATCCATTTACCATCTTCCCAATAGCTGCCGTTGGCGGTCACTTCACGGATGTTGATCTCCGGATTGAAGTTGGTTGCGAAAGGATAACCATGGTCACCACCGTTGCAGTCCAGGATATCGATCGTATGGATTTCATCGAAATGGTGTTTTTGGGCATAGGCAGAGAATACGCTCGTTACGCCCGGATCAAAGCCTGATCCCAACAAAGCGGTGATGCCGGCTTTTTCGAAACGCTCGCGGTAATCCCATTGCCATTTGTATTCAAATTTAGCTGTATCTTCCGGTTCATAGTTCGCTGTGTCGACATAATCAGTTTTTGTTTCAAGACAAGCGTCCATGATGGTCAAGTCTTGGTATGGCAAAGCCACATTAATCACGATATCCGGTTTGTATTCATTGATCAGCGCCACTAATTCAGGAACATTGTTCGCATCCACTTGGGCAGTCGTGATTTTGGAACGCCCAGCATAAATGCCGCTTTCGATCCGATCTTTGATTTCATCGCATTTTGACTTTGTACGACTGGCAATCATAAATTCTTCGAACACTTCTGAATTTTGGGCACATTTATGGCATACGACGTTGGAAACGCCACCGGCACCAATAATTAAAGCTCTACTCATCTTATTCATTCCTCCTGTAGGGAAAATTCATTCATCCATCCTGCGGGCCTTTTTCTGCAGATATCCTCAAATCGGGGCTTAACGACAGACAAGATATTATAACATAAAGCAGTATAGGATAATGTTTTTTTAGCGACAACGACAACATATCGTCATATTTGACAGACCTTGGCGCAACTCCATCTTACCTTAAATAAAAAAAACAAGCGAGAATTTCCCTCCAATTGAAGGAAATTTCTCGCTTCTTCGATTATGCGTAAATATTGTCCCATTTTGCTTCATACGCATCAATCTCATCTTTATAGGCCATCGTTTCGGTGATGTCGTCGATGCCGTTTTCCAATTTGTGCTTCCAAGTCGGATCGATAGTGAACGGATACTCCGCTGTGCTGGTTCTCACCACTTGATTCGGCAAATCAATCTGGATGGTTTCATCCGCCGGCACTTGCGCCAAAGCGTCACGTTGGTCCTGCGGCAATTCGATCAACAACAGACCGTTCTTCAAGGAATTCATGTAGAAGATATCGCTGTAACTGCCGGCGATGATGACGCGGAAACGGTAATCCTTCAATGCCCAAGCGGCATGTTCACGGGAAGAGCCGCAGCCGAAGTTATCCCCTGTTACGAGGATCGTTGCTTCTTGGCGGTCGGCATCGTTCAAAGGGAACTCCGGATTCGGGTCGCCATTTTTCAGGAAACGCCATTCATCAAAAACGAAAGCGCCGAAGCCTGTTTTTTCGATCCGTTTCAGAAATACTTTCGGGATGATTTGGTCGGTGTCGATGTTGTTGTTCATCAAGGCAACGGTTTTACCGTTATGTACTTTAATTGGCTCCATAAGTCACTGCTTCCTTTCTGATGTCCACAAATTTACCGTTCACTGCTGCAGCGCCTGCCATGGCTGGGCTGACCAAGTGCGTCCGCGAACCCTTACCTTGACGGCCTTCGAAGTTACGGTTGGAAGTCGAGGCACAGTGTACGCCGGCAGGCACTTTATCCGGGTTCATCCCCAAACAAGCAGAGCAGCCTGGTTCGCGCCATTCAAATCCTGCATCGATGAAGATTTTGTCCAATCCCAACTTCGCGGCTGCATCACGGACTGTCCGGCTGCCCGGAACGACCATAGCCTGGATGTGAGCAGGAACTTTCCCGCCTTTGACGTACTTCGCTGCTTCGATCAGATCGGACAGACGTGCATTCGTACATGAGCCGATGAAGACAAAGCCCAATGGAATCTCTTCTGCGGTTTGGCCGGGTTGCAGATCCATGTAGTTATACGCGCGCTCGTCATTCTTGTCCTGAATTTCAGGGAATTTCTCACCGAATTGCACGCCCATGCCTGGGTTTGTTCCCCATGTTACATATGGTGCCAAGTCGGAAACATCGATAGCGATGTCAGTGTCATAGACAGCATCCGGGTCGCTCTTCAGCGTCTCCCAATCGGCAATGGCTTTTTCCATGTTTTCTGGTGCATAGCGACGGCCGCGCAGATAATCGTAGGTAGTCTGATCCGGGGCCATCATGCCGATTTTGGCACCGAATTCGATGGACATATTACAGATTGTCATCCGTTCCTCCATCGTCAAAGCTTCCACAGTGTCCCCGTAGAATTCAATCGCATAGCCGCTCCCGAAGGCTGTCCCGTAGGTCGCAATCAGGTGCAGAATGATATCTTTCGCATAGACGCCTGCAGGCAATTTGCCGGTGATTTTGACACCCATCGATTTTGGTTTCTTCTGCCAGATCGACTGCGTTGCAAAAACATGCTCCACTTCTGAGCTGCCGATACCGAATGCCATCGCTCCGAAAGCGCCATGTGTAGCCGTATGCGAATCTCCGCAGACGACAATCTTCCCTGGTTGGGTTGCGCCCAATTCAGGTCCGACCATGTGCACAATCCCTTGGTTGGCTGTTCCGATGTCCATCAATGGGATGTTGAATTCTGCGCAATTCTTCTGCAGCGCTTCGATCTGTTTCTTCGAAATCAGATCCTTGATGTTGAAGATATCTTCCGTCGGCACATTGTGGTCGACCGTTGCGATCGTTTTGTCAGGACGTCGGACTGGGCGGTTGGTTTCGCGCAAGCCATCGAAGCCTTGTGGTGAAGTGACTTCATGGATCAGGTGCAGATCCACATACAACAATTGTGGTTCACCTTCTGGTCCTGTAATAACGTGTCTGTCCCATAGTTTATCAAAAAGCGTTCTGCTCATACTGTCTACTCCCCTTCACTTTTCCAAAATGGCTTTCACTTGTTCAGTAAATGCTGTCGTTGTCGTCGTGCCGCCCAGATCAGCCGTCAGGAAACCGGCATCCATCACCTCGGAGGCCGCTTTTTCAAGCGCATCCGCCTCTTCATGCAGCTGGAAGCTTTGGCGCAGCATCATGGCAACGGACAGGATCATCGACATCGGATTCGCGATATTTTTCCCGGCGATGTCCGGTGCGGATCCATGGATCGGTTCATATAAGGAAGGGCCGGAAACTGCATGGCTTCCGGAAGGCAGCATCCCCAATGAGCCTGTGATGACGGATGCTTCGTCGCTCAGGATGTCCCCGAACATGTTTTCAGTCACGATGACATCGAATGCAGTCGGATCTTGGATAATTTTCATCGAAGCTGCATCGACATACAAATGATCGACGGTAACTTCTGGGTATTCTGTTGCGATTTCATTTACGGTTTTGCGCCACAGTTTGCTGCTGGCCAATACGTTCGCTTTATCGACGGAAGTCAGTTTTTTGCTGCGCGTCATCGCGATGTCAAAAGCTTGGCGGACAATCCGATCGATTTCGCTCTTCTTATAGAAGAGTGTATCTGTCGCTTCCTCATCGTTCCAGTGCTTCGGCTGGCCAAAGTACAGACCGCCTGTCAATTCGCGGACAACGATGAAGTCAGTGCCTTTAACGCGTTCCGTCTTCAACGGGGACAGGTGGGCGATGCTGTCGCTCACTGCGATCGGGCGGATGTTCGAGAAAAGTCCCAAAGTCTTACGCAATTGCAACAGGCCATCTTCCGGCGTTTTCTCGGCTTTTTCCCATTTTGGTCCGCCGATTGCGGCCAAAAGGATCGCATCAGCTTCGGAACAGCCTTTGATTGTTTGTGGTGGAATCGGATCGCCGGTTTCATCGATGCCGGCTCCTCCGAATGGGTAAACCGTCACGTTGAATTCATGCTGAAATTTTTTGCCGATTGTTTCCAGCAAAGTCAATCCACTTTCCATTATTTCTGGTCCAATGCCATCTCCGGGCAATGCTGCAATCGTATAATTCATCTTACTTTTTCCCCCTCATCAGAAATGTGCTGACACTTTTTCTATTGTCTGTTTATTTTTTGCTTTACCGCTGGCTTGGATATAAGCTTTCGCTGATGCCGTCAGGACGTCGAAGTCGATGCCCGTTCCGTTATAGCTCTTGCCGTCCTCATCCTCCACGACCACGTGCACTTCTGCTTGTGCATCTTTTCCGCCCGTGATGGCTTCGATATTGTATTCCTTCAAAATGATTTCTTGATCCAGGATGCGGTTGATGGTGTTGTAAATGGCTTCGATGCTTCCTGATCCAGTTGCTGAATCCTGCATCTTCGCGTCTTTATTGCGCTTGTCCTGGATGCCGACGATTGCTCCTTGGATGCCATCCTTCACAAACTGCACTTGCAGGCGTTTCAACTCGTAAACTGACTCGTCCTCGATCGATTTGCCGACCATCAATGCATGGATATCCTCTTCGGTCACGTTCTTCTTCTTGTCAGCCAGTTCTTTGAAACGGGCGAACAATATTTTGATTTCTGCCGGGTCGCTGATTTCATAGCCCATTTGCGCAATCCGATCCACAAAGGCGTGGCGGCCGGAAAGTTTACCCAACGGCAACGAATTGTGCTCCACACCGACCAATTGCGGCGTGATGATTTCGTAGGTTTCTGGATTCTTCAGCACGCCATCCTGATGGATACCGGATTCGTGTGCGTAGGCGTTGCCACCGATGACGGCTTTGTTGCGCGGAATCGGCATGCCGGAAAGGCGGCTGACCAAATCGCTTGTGCGCTTCGTTTCCTTCAGGACCATACCGGTTTCTTTTTCATAATAGTTTTTGCGGATGTGAAGAGCGACTGCAACTTCTTCCAACGCCGTATTCCCTGCACGTTCGCCGATTCCGTTGATGGTTCCTTCTACTCGCAAAGCGCCATTTTCGACTGCGGCCAAAGCATTAGCCGTTGCCATGCCCAGATCGTCATGGCAATGGGAGGAGAAGATGACGTCATCAAAGCGGGTTACGTTTTGCTTCAGGTATTTGAACAGGTTACCGAACTCGGTCGGATTGGTGTAGCCAACCGTGTCAGGGATATTGATGACTGTTGCGCCCTTTTCGATGGCCAGGTTGATGACTTCAACCAGGAAGTCCCAATCGCTCCGGGTCGCATCCTCCGGAGAGAACTGGACTTTCTCGAATTTTGATTTGGCGTAAGCGATATGATGGGCTACTGAGGCCAATACTTCTTCTTTGCTCATTTTCAGTTTGAATTCCATGTGGATGGGGCTGGTCGCGATAAAAATATGGATCTGCGGATCGACTGCATCCCTCAAAGCATCGTAGGCAGCATCGATGTCCTTTTCGTTACAGCGGGCAAGACCTGCTACCGTCATGTTTTTGACAGCACCGGCAATCGCCTTTACTGCTTCGAAGTCGCCTTCTGAAGAGATCGGGAAACCTGCTTCAATAACATCGATCCCCCATTTTTCCATCTGCAAGGCAATCTGCACCTTTTCCTTCGTATTGAAGTTCACACCAGGTGTCTGTTCCCCATCGCGCAGGGTCGTATCAAAGAATTGAATGTACTGTTTTTCGGTCATGGTCTTTTCCTCCGGTTCATTTTTCGTTTATTGGTTTCATTAAAGAATCATAAGAGTAAATTTCGAAAAAAAATGCATCCACAAATAATGGATGCATTTCGAAGGTCAATAAATAATCGCTTCAGCCCCATTATTTGTCAATGCCAAGCAGGGCTCAAACGACTGATATTCCAGTGTCCAAGCCCTGCTATAATAATAAGCCGTTATAAGAAGGGGTTGTCCCCATGATTACGTTAGCTGATACGTTTGCATCTTCCATGACGATCCCCTCCTCTTTTTTTGTAGCCTTCTAATTTTTCGTTAAGTTTTATTATCGTATTCTCATTTTATGCAAAGCGGCTTCTTTTGTCAACCCCTTTTGCTATTTCCTTACAAAATCATGTGACTCATCTACGGAACCGGAGGAGCGTGGTGGATTGTGGTGGATGATTATGGTCCCCAACTCCGATTAGGCCCCTTTCATCGGAGTTCACCGGTAACTTTCGGCTTCTCCTCCGGCGAAGCCTCGCTCATCGGAGGAGGCAACTCTAAATGTTAGTCCAACTCCGGCGAGGCCTCCGTCCCCGGAGCAGAGCGATATAATCTCGGGCAGTACACTAAAAACGAGGTTGCCGCACTAAAAGTGCGGCAGCCTCGTTTTTAATGGATAACTTATTCCGGCAATTTGATGCTGTCTGGATCGATTCCCAGCGCTTCAGCCATCTCTTCATTTATGACCAATTGAAGTGTCTCAGGGAATTGGACAGGCAATTCGGAAGGAAGCTTGCCTTCTTCCAGAATCTGCAAAGCCATTTCGCCAGTTTGACGGCCTAATTCCTTGAAGTCGATTCCGTAAGTCGCCAATCCGCCAGCTTCAACCATTTCGGTTGCGCCAGGAATGACCGGGATTTTGGCTTCCATAGCGATTTGACCGACTGTAGCCATCGTGCTGGATAAGGTGTTGTCCGTTGGGATATAGATCGCATCCACTTTTTGTACCAATGACTCCATCACTTGTTGGACATCATTTGTGGAAGTTACAGTCATGATTTCGACGTTCACGCCTGCTGCTTCCAACAAGGCTTTCGCTTGATCGCTCTGCACAATGGAATTCATTTCGCTGGAGTTGAAGATGATGCCGACTGTTTCCGCACTAGGTACGATCGACAACAGTAATTCGATCTGTTTGTCCATCGGTGCTTGGTCGCTTGTTCCGGTGATGTTCGCGCCTGGTTCTTCTGCACTTGCCACAAGCCCGGCATCGATTGGATCGGTTACGGCAGTGAACAGGACTGCATTTTCTTTTTCAGCGTTCGCTATTGCTTGTGAAGCTGGTGTCGAGATCCCTAAAATGAGGTCGTTGCTGCCGGCCAAACGCTCAGCCATACTCTGCAGGTTGGCTTGGTCTCCTTGGGCATTTTGATAATCCACGATCAAATTGTCGCCTTCGACATAACCGGCTTCCTCCAAAACTTCCAAGAAACCTGTGCGTGCTGCCGACAAGGATTCGTGCTCAAGGATCTGCAGGATTCCGATGCGCACAGCATCCGCCGATACTGTTGCGCTTGCTGCGGAAGAATCCGTTGATTCTTCTGTACCGCCGGCGCATGCACCAAGCAATAAAGCAGAAGTCAGTGCCAATGTTGTCGCTACTTTCTTTTTCCAATCCATTCCAATCATTTCATTTCCCCCTATTTTTTAAATTGTGCGAGAACTGATTATGCAATCAATCGTTTGTTCCGAGTACGCAAAAACCCATTCAGATACGATTATCCAAATGGGTTTTTGCTAAGGTAAGTTTATGAAAACTCAACAGCCCAGATAGATTTTTTCATCTATGGGACAGTCACATCACGCAAAAATGCTTCAGCCTTCATAGATACAAACAAATTTTTGTTCATTGTTTGCATCCATGTCAGACATGTCTACAAACAGCATCTAAAGTAGCTAAAGTCAAAGCTAATGATATGATTGCGTTCTGTTGATTGCGTTTGCATAATTTCTCCTCGCACGTCATTTATTTGTTGCTTTCAGTTTATAAGAATTAAATAAGGATGTCAACGATTAAATTAAATTCGGATGAGGTTATTCTCATTATTGTGGAATAGCGATTGCTCAGCGGATCAGCAGGCGATGCTCTGTAGGTTTCAGCAACTTCCAAACCAATTTCGGATCGGCCTTCTGATCCAGATAAAAGGCTTCATCTTCAGGTTCCAGTATCACAGGCATGCGATCGTGGATAGCACGCATCTGGTCGTTGGCGGCCGTGGTGATGATGGAAAAAACAGTAAAAGGTTTTCCGTTTTCATCCTGATACGTCTTGAGGATACCGGCCATCGAAAAAATCGGGATATCTGCTACGGCAATTTTTCGTTTCAACTTCTCTTCGCCGACTTTCTCCCATTCAAAAAATGCAGTCGCCGGCACGAGACAACGCGCTGTCCGGAAGGGCTGGCTGAATGTCGGCTTTTCAAGGATGGTTTCCGCCCTGGCGTTGATCAAAGGGCGCTTAGCGAAAGGCTCCACAAATCCCCATTTGTGGTGAACAAGCTCGTTGCCCGGCATTATCAGCGGTGTGCTGTTGGTCGGGAATATTTCCGCGCGTTCTTCGACATCCTCTTCCATTTCCCCCAGCAGGTATCTTTCCCACAGTTCCCTCTTTGTCGCTTCAAGCGCATAACGTCCGCACATAGTTCTGTCTCCTCTCCGTTTGGCTTTCCTTGATACCGATTATAAGGGAGACAGAAGCGTTATACAAAAAAGACGTCCGCCGGGGAACGTCTTTTTTGTGCATTCACATAAATAATCCGAAAAGGATCGGGAAAAAGACTGCAGGCGCATAATTCATGATTTTCAGATCAGTCAGCTTCAACATGTTGAGTGCCAGGCCGACAATCAAAAGAGAACCCACGCAAGTCATTTCATTGATCACAGAATCAGTCAGAAGCGGCGCAAGGATATTGGCGAAAAGCGAAATGCCGCCTTCATAAATGAGGATCAGCCCGGCTGAAAGCAGCACACCGATTCCCAAACTGGATGCCATCACGATGGCTGCGATGCCGTCGATCAGCGACTTCGCGAAAAGCGTATCATGGTTTCCGGTCAGACCGCTCTGCAGTGCACCGACGATTGCCATCGCGCCCACACAGAACAACAGACTTGCCGTCACAAAACCTTTTGAAACCGAAACCCCTTCGTTAGGTGAAGCAACCATCTTCTCGATTGTGTCCCCGAGCTGATTGATTTTTTTATCCAACTGGAGTCCATCGCCGACCAAAGTACCAGCAACCATCGACAGAATGGTAATCAAAACATTTTCGCCTTTCAACATGCCACTGACACCAATATATAATACGCACAGCGCCAAAGCGTTCATCACCGCGTTGGCTAACCTATCCGATAAACCTTTCTTCAATACCAGACCGATGCTGCCTCCCAAAACGATGGCAGCGCTATTGACCAAACTTCCCAATAAAACCACTTTATCTCCTCCGATTGCTTTTTTCGTATATGCTGATCACTTGATTCGAATGCTTGCTTGCAAGCTCAGTACGCTTCAGTATAGACGCTTGCTTTCAGAAAATCAATGGACGAAAGGTGAAGGAAGCATTTCTCCGAGAATGCGAAAAGACCGCCATGTGCGCATGGCGGCCTCCCCTCATCATTCTTGTTCTTCTATACTATTAACGGATTGTTTTCAATGCTCCGGACCATTTGATCAATTCGTTGAACATCGCTGTCGCATTGCCCGCATGATAATCGTTCGGCACAAAATTGCTCATGTTCTCGAAATCAGTCATCAATGAGAAGTTTACTGTTGTGTGCACTGTAGCTACGCTCAATTCGCCTAGGATGACGCGCATGTTTTCGTGTGCGCGGGCCCCGCCCAAGCTTCCGTATCCTACAAATCCGGCTGCTTTATCGGCAACTTCAGGCTTCAGGAAATCCAACGCATTCTTCAAAGCGCCACCGACTGCATGGTTGTATTCAGGTGTCACAAACACGTATCCGTCGAATGAAGCCATTTTTTCTGACCAAGCTTGGATCGCTGCGCCAGCTGCTGCTTGACGGTCTTCCGGCAATTTAGCGCCCAACAAAGGCAAGTCATAGTTTGCTAAAGCTACGATTTCGTATTCGATGCCGCCGTCATTGCGTTTTTCGGCAAATTCATGGATCCATTCTGATACTGCTGCTGAGTTTCTTCCTTCACGTACGCTTCCTGAGATAATTCCGATTTTCATAGTTGTTTTCCCCTTTTCGTCTGTTGTTATTGTTGTATTTTTATTTCCAAATAAAGCATTACTAATTCGAGATATTATAGATGTGTTTTCCAATTTTTTTCCTCCATGCACTTGTTTTTCAATGAAGGGCTCACCTTCACCTCTCTTACATTTCGTAAGCTTGATATCATTATGCCACATCCCGGAATGTATTTCAAGTTATATATTCACGAATTCGAGATATTTTTTCAAAAAAAAGCATCCAACCCCTCAGACAGCGGTTTTGGATGCTTTTGAATCATTTATTTTTTTGCAAAAACCTAAATCAATGCTGGAATACGCGCACACGACCTTTTAAACGATCAGCCAGGATGATGGCCAACACGGCTTTGGCGATGTCCCCTGGAATGAATAACAACATGCCCATCTGGAAAATTGCGGCCAAGTCGAATTGATTGCCCATGACAACATTCAGGATCATCGCCATGTAAGGCAAACCGATTGCGTACATGACGATCGTGCCGGCAACAGCTGAAATCCCATAATTCAAGAAGCTTCCTTCTTTATTATGCACGAGATAGGAAATCAAAGTAGCCGCTGCAATAAATCCAAACACAAACCCGAAGCTAGGAGTCAAAAAGGCTTGGAATCCTCCAAGCAATAATTTCAGTAATAAAGGCAGCAGTTGCGCAAAAAAGGCCGCTTTCGGACGCAGGAAGAAGCCGGTCAGCAGCACCATAAGTGTCTGCAAAGTGATCGGAACGGGGCCGACGGGGATGCTCAGGAAGCCGCTGACGAATGTCAAAGCCGCGAATATGCTGATTTGGGTCAAATCTCTTGTTGATAATTTCATGTTATTTTCCTTCTCTCTTTTTGATTTTGATGCTGATTTCGCCATAGGTCAGGGTTTTCGTTTCCCCATTTGGCAATGCTACAACTAGTCCGCCATCGTCGTCGATTGCGATCGCTTTGGCTTCGATCGTTTCGCTTCCTTGCGGGAAAGTGACTTGTTCACCCAAGACGAAGCAACGTTTGCGGTACTCGTCCAGGTAGGAACGGGATGCCAAATCAGGGTAAAGGACATAAAAACGGTTGAGTATTTCGGCAGCCATTTGGTTTCGTGTCACCACGGCATTTTTTGAATCGAACAGCGTGCCGGCGATCGACTGGATTTCATCAGGAAAATCCGTTTCAGGCGCCCGGAAGTTCAGTCCGATCCCTAAAATGATCGTTCCGATTGTCCGCGATTCCATATCCATGATCCCTTCCGTCAGGATGCCGCAGACTTTCCTGCCATCCAGGAAAATATCATTCACCCATTTGATCTGCGGTTCTTTTCCTGTCAATGTTTCGATTGCCTGACAGACGGCCACAGCGGCGGCAGTCGTGATCAAAGTGGCGTTATCCAGATCAGCAACCGGCTTCAAAACCAAACTCATGTACAGGCCCGATTCGCTCGGTGAGTGGAAAACTCTACCCAAGCGCCCTCTGCCCTTTGTCTGTTCTTCCGATAAGATCACGCCTTCGAAGGTCGCTTCTTCGTTGACGATCCGTTTGGCCTCCAGGTTGGTCGAATCGATCGTTTTATGCGCAATGATCCGGTGATTTTTCAGCGCTTCCGATAGCAGAGGCACGATGGCGGCCTCCGACAACAAGTCGGTTTCTATGGACAATTGATAGCCTTTATTCGTCGTTGCTTCTATCTGATAGCCTTCTTTTTTCAGGCCATTGATTGCTTTCCATACGGATGTTCTGGATACTTCCAATTGATCAGCCAAATCTTGGCCGGAAATGCTTTCGCCTTTATGCTGCTCCAGAAACTGCAGGACTTTCTCCTTTGTTGACATCCTTTCCCTCCATTCTCTTCTATAAAAAAACCACCACTTGAACCGAAGTGATGGTCTCAATGCTGTATTCAGTTTAACCGCTCGCCGGCCCCTTGTCAACCCATTAAACAAAATGGGTAACAATGTTTTTTTAGTGTTTCTTTGCTTCCTTATATACGCTGACCATTTCGGCATAATCCGCCATGATCGTCTGCACTATCGGATTGTTCATCGTCGGAATCGCAACAGTTCCGATTTTCGCTATCGGCAGCACGTTATTGCCGGTTCCGGAAACGAAGGCTCCTCCAGCATCCTTGACCCACTCGACCGGGATGGCCGTCTCGTTGATCGGAATCTGCCTTTTTTCACATATTTCGAACACTTTCTTGCGGACGATTCCCAGAAGTACCGCGTTTGCAGGGGGCGTGTACAATTCTTTCCCTTTCACAAAAAAGACATTCGTGCGGCTGCCTTCCGTGATTTCCTCATTCCCATCCACAAGCAGCAGCTCATAAACATCTTTATCCGCCCTTTCCTGCAGCACGGTTTTCTGATAATCCGAACGGACAAGCTTGATGTTCGGATCCAGCCGTTCGATACGGAATAGGCTCGTCGCGATGCCCTCCTCATAATAGCTTTTTGGCGGGTAGATGCTCTGGGTGAAAAAGATCCACAAAACGCTTTCGCTTTTTGACGTTTTCCCAAGGATGAACTTAAGGTTCTGATTCCCCACCTGATTGGCGGCTATCAGGCGATAGACGCGGTCCTCGATGGATTCCGCCGTAGTTGGCAGCGGCAGATCCAGATAAGCAGCGGACCGGAAAAAACGATCCAGATGATCCTCCAAAAATATCGCAATCCCATCCTCGACACGGATGACTTCGTATACCGTCCGGCCTTCAAATTCCGGATAGCTTTCGCCGTCAGTATTTTTGACAAGATCATCGTTCAATAAGTAATACGGCCCTTCCACTTTTTCCATATTCGACGCTCCTTCCCGTTCTTATATTCCCTATTCTACTCCGGAATCCCGAAAAGTACACGCCAATTCGTAAAACAGCGGATGTGACAGCCAAATGACAAACTATTTAAAAATTAGTAAAAGTGAAGAAAAACACAACGAGTCCCTTCCTTTTTTTCTGCTGTGGGTGTATAGTATGGGCATCATGAAAAATACGAACACAACTACTTACACAAAGGATGATAGAATAAGCATGCAGATGCCACAATCCCATTGGAAAAATGATGTTGAATATGTCGCTTTGGTCGAAGATCTCATCTATCACGAAGAATTATTGCACATGGAGACCATTACCCATCACCACTTCACCAATCGTTTGGAGCATTCGATCCGCGTATCCTATAAGAGTTACCAGCTTGCAAAAAAATGGAATCTGGATGCCCGATCCACTGCACGTGCCGGCCTGTTGCACGACTTCTTCCACGAAGACCGCGTTGCTGTCGCCCAGTTGAATATCGGTGCCCATGCAGATGCCCATCCGAAAATCGCTTGCGAAAATGCTTGCCGCATCACTGAAATCAGCTCATTGGAGCGCGACATCATCCTCAAGCATATGTTCCTGGTGAGCCGTTGCGGCCTGCCGCGTTACAAAGAAAGTTTTGTCGTAACCTACGTGGACAAATATGTCGCGATCAGAGAGGTCGTCGAACCGATCAAAGAAATCGCAGGATCGCGTCTTCGCAATCTGGTTTCCAAATTGAGTCCGGTAAACCTGAACATCAACATTTAATTGTAAACATAAAAAGAAGCCCAAGAGAACTTCCGCTTTGTCGGAATTCCTCTTGGACTTCTTTCTTTTTTCAGTGACTCATTTTTTTCTTTTTTGAGATGATTTCGGCGATCGAGATGAGCACCACAAACCAGACGACAACATTGTCGAACCCGAATCCTGATTGTGAGGCCCCGCCGAGCAACGTCAACAATGCCATCAAGGACAACAGATAGACCAGTGCAAAAATCTGACCGTTGATTTTTTCAATATCACCGACATTCCGGGATCGTTTCAGAACGATGGACAGAACGAACAACGCGACCAACAACCCGATGTTCGCTTTCATCACAATGCCGTTGGACAGATAGGAGTCCGGAAAGAAGTCAGCTATCATCAGCAGCGTCAACGGAATGTAAAATAATAACTCACTGTACTGCTTTATTTTCATAACTTTCCCCTCCTTTCGCTGAATAGGTCCTCCTTATTCTATATCAGTAGGCGAATCCTCACAAGGAGCGCATGGCTGCGGTTGTAAGTATAGGAGTGTCGCATCAAAAAAGCTGAACCCGCAATGGGTCCAGCTTTTTGCTTTGTACTATCGGTACTGTTTATATTTTTTAGAAGAATACGTTTGTTACGCCATCGCCTGAAGCACGGAAGCTTTGTGCTGATGTTGAACGGTAACCGTTCAATACTTCGTTAACTGCTTGGATTGTGTCAGCAGTAGGTACTTCTGCTGCAGCAGCTCCGTTGGAAACTACTGAGAACTGACCTGATGCATACAATACAGCATCAATTGTCGTTCCGCCCCAGATTCCTGATTCAACACGGTTCATGATAACAGAAGCAACGTTCAATTTTTCTTGGTAGCTTGGGCCTGCTTCAGCTTGGACTACTTGATACAAGAAGTAGCTCGCTTGGTAAGTCGTTGCTGTCGTTTGTGCTACTGCAACTGGCTCAACATATGTTTCTACTGCTGGTGCTGCAACTGGCTCTGCTACTGGTGCAGCTGCTTGAACTTCTTCAACTGCTTCAACTGGTGTTTCGACTTCAACTGCTTCTTCAGAGCTGACATCGTAGCTCTTCACTTCTGAGTCTTGTTCAACAGTCACGATGTTGTGGTCTGCTGACAATACGATTGAGTTGCCGGCAATGATCATGTCTGCATTTCCGATGCTGTTGACATCGACTAAAGCATTCACTGATACGTCAGTTGCCAATGCGATTGCTGATAAAGTGTCGCCCCATTGGAAAGTGTATTTGCTGCCGCTCTCCAAGTTTTGGATATCTGCTTTGATTTGATCTGCTGTACGTGCTGTCCAAGTGGATGAATTATATTCTGTTGCGTTTGCTTGTGTAGGATTCGCTGTTGCCATAAAACCGATGGCTGCTAAAGTTGCGCTCGTTACGAATAATCTAGATTTGAAGTTTTTCATGTGTGTTTTGTCCCTTTCTTCTCTTCGCAATGTTTTCGTATTGCAATTTATACTCTTCATGACCTTTTTTATTTGATAAATGAAGTATTTATCCAGGTCTCGATCGGAGTTCTTTCAACAGAGACAATCCTATCATGAATCAAACCGCCAAAGTTAAAAATACATTCTTTGTTATTCCATCTTAACGTGACTGTCTCAAATAACTGTTTATCTTACAAACATAAGTCAAATATTACGCTGTCGTAATATAGAAAATCAATTTGTAACAATTGGCGTTAAGGCTGTCTTTTTTCACAAACTCCATGTCAAAAAATAACAAAAACCATTGATTTATCAACTGTTCCAGCTGTAACATATGTTTTAATGCGTGTCATTTCTCAAGCGGATCCGACCCATTTCGCTTTTAATGTCTAAAAATTATTACAAAACATTTGCTTATTGTAAACATAAATAAAAAAACCTTACCGACTTCATCGGTAAGGTTAAGATGCATTCAATTTCAGTAAGCGGGCGACGGGAATCGGACCCGCGACATGACCTTGGGAAGGTCGCATTTTACCACTAAACTACGCCCGCATGCTGGTCTGTTCGACCGGACTGCATGTTCCATTCTACTCCTAAATTGTGCTCACTACAATAGCCAAACAGAAAAAATGTGCAAATTTGTGCGAAAAAAACTCCCTCAGCGATTGCCGAGGGAGCCTGTGCTATTATTTTTTGCTTATTTGCTGCCGGTTACTTTGAACTTCGTGCCGGACAACGCTTCATTGAAAGTTGCTTCGGAAATGTCTTGGGTCATTTTGACCGTTGCTTTCTTTCCTTCCAGATCAACCGTTACTTCTTCCACACCTGCAATCGCAGAGAATTTCTCTTTGACTGTCGCTACGCAACCATCGCATTTCATTCCTTCTAGCATCAATTCTTTTTCCATAATCGTTTCCTCTTTTCTATTTATTAATCCTTTACCGTTTTGAGACGGAAGGTTTGAATCCTTTCAGACGTAATGCATTCAACACAACCGATACCGAGCTGAAACTCATCGCTGCTCCGGCGATCATCGGATTCAACAAGGGTCCCCCGAAGACGTGCAGGATTCCCATCGCGACAGGAATGCCCAGGACATTATAGGCGAATGCCCAGAACAGATTCTCCTTGATGTTTTTGATGGTGGCTTTGCTGAGTTCGACGGCTGTGGCTACTGCCATCAGGTCGCTCTTCATCAGCACGATGTCCGCTGACTCGATGGCGACGTCCGTCCCTGATCCGATGGCGATGCCGATATCGGCTTGGGCCAATGCCGGTGCATCATTGACGCCGTCTCCGACCATGGCGACTTTGCGGCCTCCCTGTTGCAGCTTCTTGACTTCTTCAGCTTTGTCTTCAGGCAATACTTCACTCAAGACACGGTCGATGCCTACCTGATTGGCGATGGCTTGCGCCGTACGTTTATTGTCGCCGGTGATCATCGCGATTTCGATGCCCATACCACGCAGTTTTTTGATCGCGGCCGCACTGCTTGCTTTCACCGTATCGGCAACGGCGATGATGCCGGCCAATTCCCCATCCATTGCGATGTACATCGGTGTTTTGCCTTGTTCAGCCAGCGTGTGGGAGGTTTCGGCAAATGAACCGAGTCCGATTG
Source organism: uncultured Carnobacteriaceae bacterium (assembly GCA_963814755.1). GTDB lineage: Bacteria > Bacillota > Bacilli > Lactobacillales > Aerococcaceae > Trichococcus. Next base: position 46,207 of record CAWFEB010000031.1, on the reverse strand, counting down.
CATGATTCAGCATCAACTTTTCATTTCCCAAAAGAAGCTCTTTCCCATCGATTGTGACGGCAATACCGAAACCAGGCAGCGCATTGAAGGCGGATGGTTTCAACAAAGACAGCTCTTTCTCTTCGGCATCGCGAACGATGGCTTCTCCAAGCGGATGCTCCGACCCTTTTTCAGCCGATGCCGCCAACAGCAACAGTTCATCCGGATCGAGCCCTTCACGGACCAGAACATCCGTAACTTTCGGCTTGCCTTCCGTGATTGTCCCCGTCTTGTCGAAAACGATTGTCTGAATTTTATGCGTCACTTCCAGAGCCGTCCCGCTTTTGATCAGCACACCGTTCTCGGCGCCCTTGCCGGTACCCACCATGATGGCGGTAGGTGTCGCCAAACCCAAAGCGCAAGGACAAGCGATGACCAAGACCGAAATCGTGATGGTCAGTGCGAAAATCCAGGATTCTTGTCCCAAGAAGTACCACGCCAGCCCGGCCAGAACAGCGAGCACGATGACGATCGGAACGAAGTAGCCCGAAATCGTATCAGCTAGTTTTGCGATCGGTGCTTTTGAACCTTGGGCATCTTCCACCAACTTGATGATCTGCGCAAGGGCCGTATCTTTTCCGACTTTTTCTGCCCGGTACTGGATGGAACCATTTTTGTTGATGCTGCCGCCGATGATGGCATCGCCCGCTTTTTTCTCCACGGGCATGCTCTCGCCTGTCAACATCGATTCATCAACAGATGTCAGGCCTTCCGTCACTTTTCCATCGACAGCCATTTTTTCGCCGGGACGGACAACCAAAATGTCCCCTACCATGACAGCATCCAGTTTGATTTCCTGCTCATTGCCCTCACGGATGACGCGGGCTGTCTTAGGAGCCAAGCCCATCAGTTTTTTGATGGCCTCCGATGTCTTGCCTTTTGAAACGGCCTCGAAGTACTTCCCGAGCGTGATCAGCGTCAATATGACAGCCGCCGATTCGTAGTACAAGTTCATGACAAGTTCGTTGTTCCCTCCGATTGCTGCAAAGGTGCCATACAGGCTATACAGAAAGGCAGTACTGGTCCCTAAAGCCACCAGCGAGTCCATATTCGGGTGGCCTTTGAACAAGGACTTGAATCCTACTGTAAAAAATTTCGTCCCGAGCACCATCACCGGAATCGTCAGCAAGAGCTGCGTGAGCGCGAACGTGACCGGGTACATAGTCGGATGGAGGCTCATCGGCAACGGCAGGCCCAACATGTGGCCCATCGCGAGATACAGAAGCGGAAGCGTGAATACCGCCGAGAGCCAGAAGCGTCTCCACATATTTTTGATGTGCTGTTCTTTTTTCGCTTGGTTTTGGTCGCTTTCTTCTATAGTAGCGTTCTCTTCGATAGCCTTGTAGCCGGCTTCGGCCACGACCCTTTCGATATCCCCTGGATGAAGCACGGTCGGATCGTAGGAGATGACCATTTTTTCGGTAGCCAGGTTCACGGACGCATCAGATACGCCGGCAACTGCCCGGGTCACTTTTTCCACAGTTTGGGAACACGAGGCGCAACTCATGCCTTCGATCAGAAACGTCTTTTCTTTCTTGTTTGCCACCAAAACATAGCCAGCTGCATCGACTGCATTCTTCAGAATTTCTTCGGAAAAATGGCTTTCATCGACAGCAACCGTCAGTTTTTCGGTCGCCAAGTTGACTGTGGCTTCCTTGACGCCTGCGACTTTAGCTGCCGCTTTTTCCACGGCTTGTGAGCACGATGCACAACTCATGCCTTCTATATCATAACTTTTATTTTCCATCGGGCGATTCCTCCTTGTGTACGCAACCGGTTTGTTTGCAGTTGCATTGTCCTGGCGTGCACATGCACTTCACTTCATCGACTGCCGTCCGTTTTTTGGCGGCGATCACCTTTTCCAACAACGCAACATCAGCGTGGCTCAGCGTCGCTCTTTCGATCAGTTCCGCTATCGTGCTGCCGACTTTTTTCGTGCAGACGTGCGCCAGAAGGTCTTCGGTAGCGCCGCCGACGCTTTCCTGTTCGGATACGTTTGCGCTGTAGATGAATTTATTTCCGATCGGTTCCGTTGCCAACAAGCCTTTGTCGACGAGTCTTCCGATCAACGTTTTGACGGTGGCTTGTTTCCAATCCATTTTTTCCTGCAAAACCGAAATGATTTCCCGGCTGGTCGCTTTCCCGTTTGTCCAGACAACACGCATCACTTCCCATTCAGCGTCGGTTATCTTCTTCTGTGTCGAATCGGTCATTTTTTTCATCCTTTCGTTGTTGTTTCTTGCTTCTGAAGTAAGTTTACATCTGTAGACGTTTTATGTCAAATGATTTTAACCCAAAACAAAAAACAGCAAGTTACCGTCGATCGGTTGGCCTGCTGTTTTGCTCTCTATTAATTTGTTTGTACTATAGTAGGTCATAACCGTTGCTCTCTTTCGCGCTTGCGCACGCGCCGGCGGTATAAGGTCGGCGCCATGCCTTCCTTTTCCTTGAATTTGCGGGAAAATTCCGCCGCGGAGGGTATTCCGACCAGTTCGGCTATTTGCTTGATGAAGCGTCTTGAATGAATCAGCAAGTAGCGCGCTTGATCCATCCTGACACGATCCAAATAGTCCAGCAACGAAACGCCGTAGATCCGGATGAAAACCTGCTGCAGTTCCGACGAGGGGCCATGACAGGCTTCGGCAATGCTATTCACGCTCAATGGGTGTTGATAATGGTTATGGATAAAGCGTTCGGCTTGGCCGGCCCATTCCAGATCCGTAACGGCATTCCCGTTCGGTCTGCATCTGCGGCAAGGACTGTAGCCATTCGCCTCCGCAGCCTCCGCTGAGATAAAAATGCAGACATAATTGAATTTAGGAAGCCGGGAAGGACAGGACGGCTTGCAGTACAATTGTGTATTCCTGTCCGCGTAAAAGAATTCTCCATCAAAACGCTGATCCCGTTCATTGATTGCTTGCCATTGCTCCACATTCACTGCTTGTTCTGCCCTATCCGCCGCCATCGTCTGGTTCCGTCCTCTTCAACTGTCATTTATGTCTGTTTCCTAATTATATTACATAAACCCATCATATGCTTCAGTCCGTCGCGAAAAATTTAGGCCTACTCGCCAAAAAAACAGCAGTCGCACCGAATGGCACTGCTGCTGTTTGATGACGACCTGAACGATCTGTCACTTATACGATATTGCTTCCGGCATAAGTCAATTCGGCCTCTTCGCCGCGGACTTCCAAGAGCGCTTTTTCGATGATGGCCATGACCTGCTCTTCGTCACCGCTGTTATTGACGATGTCGTACGTATCGATGTTGATTTTGATTTTTGGACTTTGATCGTACTCCTGATACCATTGCTCATAATTTTTGAAAAGCAATTCATAGTAGGCCAATAACTCGGAATCGTCCTCGATCTGCTCAAATTCACGGCCGCGCTTGCGGATGTGATCCAAAATCGTCTCGAATGAACCATCCAGATAGATCAGCAAATCCGGCGCTTTTTTGGGCATGCCTTCCAGTTCTTCCATCATGTTCGCCAACAGATCATTGTAGATATCCATCTCTTCTTGGGAGATGTTGCCTTGCAGGTGGTTGACCCGCGTGAACAGCGCGTCTTCATATATGGAACGGTCCAAGACATTATTGTCATCAGTCAATGCAGCCTTGATGCTGCGGAAACGCGTATTCAAGAAATATATTTGAAGGCTGAAAGCCCATTTTTGTGGATTATCATAAAATTTATCCAAGATCGGGTTGTAATCGACGCTTTCGAAAAAGGCCTCCGTCCCCAATCTTCTTGAAATCATTTCAGTATAGGTCGACTTTCCAGCACCTATCATTCCTGCCATTACCAGCACGCTCAATCATATCCCTTCCTTTGGTGTTATCTGATTATTTCCGTATTTTATGTAACTTCCGATCCGCTAGTTCGCGGAACAACATTTAGTATCATACCATGCCTGCAAAACGAGATATAGTGTTTTTTTGATTAGAAAATCCATTTTTGGCGTAATAAAGCCAAGGTTTTCCTGCTTCCGAAAACACTGGTCAAAAGCATCAAAATCCACTATCCTAGAAGAAAGGAGTGTCGCCCATGAGTTTGAACCATCGCACCATCAAAATCGCTTTTGCGACAGTCATCGCCATTCTGATTGCGCAATTTTTCCAGTTGAATTATTCCGTTGCAGCCGGGGTCATCGCGATCCTCAGTGTGCTGGACACCAAAAAATCTTCCGTCCTGACGGCACTGCAGCGGATTGCCTCCACAGTGCTGGCATTGACGATCGCCACGATCCTGTTCCGCCTCTTTGGCTTCCACATCGTCGTGTTCGGCGTCTACCTGCTGTTTTACGTACCGTTGGCCTACCGCTTCAATCTTCAATCCGGCATCGCGCCTTGTTCGGTGCTAGTGACGCATCTGTTGCTGGAAAAGCAGACAAGCTTTCCTTGGCTTCTGAACGAGCTCGCCCTGATGATGATCGGCGCCGGCGTGGCTATTTTGTTCAATCTGTACATGCCCTCCAAAGCGAGCCAAATCATTTTGCTTCGCGAACAAGTGGAGACGCAAATGAAGGAAGTGCTGCATAGTTTCAGCGTCGCCCTTCGCGAGGGGGAGGACCGCAATCAAAGCCGGTTATTGGACGAATTGGATGATCAATTGGAAAAATACAGGCAAGTCGTCTATGCCGAATTCGACAATCAGTTGCTGGACCAATCGACCTATAATATCCGCTACTTCGATATGCGCAGCGAGCAGGTCACCATCCTGAAATATATGGCCACCAACCTCGGCTTGTGCGCGCTGCCGACAAGCGAAAACAAGATTTTGGCTGGCCTGTTCTTCCTGACTGCCGCCCAGCTGCACGAGCAGAACACCGGCATCTATCTGATGGAGGACATCGATTCATTGCTGCAATCATTCCGCGAAAGCGAGTTGCCGGCCACCCGTGCGGAGTTCGAAAACCGTGCCATCCTGTTCCAGTTGCTGAACGACTTCAGACGCTTCATCCAGACGAAAAAAATATTCTACGAAGAGTACGCAGCGGAAATAATTACAAAAAAATGAATTTTTCATGAGAAAACGTTTGACACTTACTAATCGTATTGTTATTATGTATATAAATTCAAACAACCTCACGGTGAAAAGAAGAGTACGGATAACGGAAATGCACAGAGAACCTCGGCAGCTGAGAAGAGGACAGGAAAGTCATCCAGAAAATGGTCTTAGAGTGATTGGTTTGCGAACGCCTCAGGGCCTCAGCAAACCACGTCCGCATACGTTACAATGCCGCAGTATAACAAGACAGAACGGTCGTCTTGCGTACTGACTGAGGGGGCATGCGCGAGCATACCCTGAACCAAGGTGGTATCACGATGAGCAATCATACGTCCTTGCACAGCAATGTGCGGGGGCGTATTTTTTTTTACTGTACGATATCGTTTGACAAAAAATAAAAATTGAAAGAAGGAAAATAACATGACAACAGCACAAAAAACAACAACTTTACCATTCAGAGCCGACCACGTAGGGAGCTTTTTACGCACGGAACCATTGAAGGAAGCACGCTTGAAATTTGCAGCCGGCGAAATCGACGCAGCCGCTTTGGACCAAGTGGAAACAGAAGAAATCACGAAATTGGTCAAAGATCAAAAGGAAAATGGTTTGAAAGGTTTCACTGATGGCGAATTCCGCCGCTCTTGGTGGCATATCGATTTCATCGAAAACCTGAACGGATTTGAAGGCTATGTACCGGAACACGGCTATGATTTCGGGGATGTGGAAGTCCGCAAGTACGCTTTCCGCAACGTCGGCAAAATCTCCTTCAATCCGAACCACCCTTTCCTGGCTGCTTTCAAATCATTGAACGAAATCGTCGGTGACCAAGGCGTGGCGAAATTCACGATCCCTAGCCCGAACGAAGTTTTCTATCCAGGCTACCGCAACGAAGAGATCTATCCTTCGGTTGAAGCGTACCAAGCGGATGTGCAACAAGCCTACATCGACACTGTCCAGGCTTTCTACGACCTAGGCTGCCGTTACCTGCAATTGGACGATGTGCACTGGGGCTTCCTTTGCAACTTCGCGAATGATTCGGAAGAGTACAAAGCTTCCAAACGCGTTGCTGCTGAGAACGTTCAAGCCATCATCGAAGCAAAACCTGCTGATCTTGTCTTGACGACACATGTCTGTCGCGGTAACTACAAATCCCATCACTCATTGGAAGGCGCTTATGATCCGATCGCAGAAGAACTGTTCGGACAAACAAGCTTTGACGGTTACTTCCTGGAGTATGATACCGATCGTTCCGGCGGTTTCGAGCCACTTGCCTTCTTCAAAGGCAAAGGCCGCATCGTATTAGGCCTGGTTACTTCGAAGACAGCTGAGCTGGAAGACAAAGAAGAAATCAAAGCCCGCATCAAAGAAGCCAGCAAATATGTTCCTTTGGATCAATTGGCGTTGAGCACGCAATGCGGATTCGCCTCCACCGAAGAAGGCAACTTGCTGACGGAAGAAGAACAATGGGCTAAAGTACGCCATGTTGTGGAAATCGCCAAAGAAGTTTGGCCGGAAGACTAATCGAATATGCGAAAACGCACAATCAGCCGATTGTGCGTTTTTTGGTGATTCAGCGGTAGCGGTCGGTCGGCAATCGGCAGTTTGAACTCCGATGAGAGCTTGTTCGCCGGAGTTAAGGCTGTTTTTCTTCCGTGTCCTCCGGTGAGGCGTTGTTCACCGGGGTTCAGGAATTCTCACTATCCTGAACTCCGATAGAGCTCTCTTGTCGGAGTTGCGGCCTCCTCCCGCTGGCTGCGCATCTCATCTGCATCCGCTTCACCCCTCTTGCCGATGATTTTCCAGCATTCTGTAGTCGATCGGATTATTCCGCAGCATCTCATTGGCGATGGCGATGACTTCCGCACCGGCTCCCACTTTAAAGACAAGCTGCGGTTCAATCGGAAAGTTCACCTGGATGTCCGCCTGCTTCGTCAATTGGCGGTCCATTTGCCGGATCAGGATATCCAGGCTTTGGATTGCGACATTGAACGGCGAAGCCAGTTGACGGTCGACTGCATCATAGATCATCGACACGGACAGCAGCACACTGAAGAGCGAACGGTCAAACAGCGGAATGGGCAAATTCATCATCACCCCGCCATCGACCAACTGCCTCCCGTCTAAGGATGCGGTGGAGAAAATCATCGGAAACGCACAGGATGCTGCCACGGCCACTCCCAATTCGATATCATGCGGATAGATGAGCCAATCTCCGGTTGGGCTCGTGAAAAACTCGGGTTTGTTGGTGAAAACAATCAGTTCGCTTGTATGGATGTCAACAGTCGTGATTGCGACAGGCAAACGGCAATCGGAAAGCATCCGGCAGCCTATTTTTTCAAATAATTGACAGGCCATCTGCTGCAGGTTCTGAAGTTCAACGAAGCCGTTATTGTGTTCCCGAACATGCTGAAAGAGCAGATAGGCGGGCCTGCTGAAGACCCCGCGATCAGCAAATTCCCTTTCCTCGTCCAATAAGGTTTCCTCGATTTCGGATGCCGTTAGTCCGCTGGCCACCAAAGCCGCTATGACCGCTCCCATCGAAGTGCCTGCAACTGCGTCGATTTTCACATGATGCTTCTCCAGATCATGAAGGACGGCAAGCTGCGAAAAGGACTTCAAGCCTCCTCCAGCCAGACTGAGTCCAAACAATCCCTTCCCTTTTCCTCCTTGTTGCGGCGATTCCATATGCGTTCCCTTCCTTCGAAAAATAGTTTTCTACTATAATTATCGCTTATTTCAGCGGAATCCACAAAAAGGAAGAATGCTGAAGCCCAATCGTCATCCCGGCCGCACAAAGGTACATCGGCACAACGCAAAAAAGCGACCTACTGGCCGCTTTTTTGCCACCTCTATAAACCGTTCTCTTGCAATCATATCTCAGTATCGTTGAACTCCGAATTCAGAATTAGTATGTCCACCCTTCTATTCTGGGCGCGGCCTTCGGAAGTCTTGTTATCTCCAGTTGGACGATATTCACCATATCCAACTGCAGATACTTTTGTCGGATCAATACCTGATTGATCGATTATCGCTTTCGCAACATTGCTTGCGCGCATTACTGATAGATCCCAGTTCGAATCATATTCTTCATTCTTCATGGGTACGTTATCTGTATAGCCTTCCACCCTAATATAACTCTGTTGCAAGAAAGGTTGATTCAGTAATTTAGCTACTTCCACAAGACTGGGGATCTGTTCTGATTTAATCTCTGCTTCGCCGCTTTCGAAGAACATCGAACCATTAAAACTAACGACCAATCCTCTTGTTTCAATCGAAGTTGTGATATCATCCGACAATGAATTTTCGGCTATGTATTCATCAATCAGTTCCTTGACCTGCTCCTCTTTTTCGAATTCCGATAAAGCCGCGCCCTCTTCATTTTCCCCTGTCTGCGGATTCGCCTGCACCGCATGTTCTTCTGATGACATTTCCCCTCCCAAATCAACTGGTTTTTCTCCACCATTGTCATCAAATATAGCGCCGAACTCAGCGCTGATGGAGCGCTTTACCTTTGTAGATTCGCCTTGATCCATCCTGCTCATCGCATACATGACAACAAAAAAAATCATTAATAAAGTGATAAAGTCTGCGTAAGAAAGAAGCCATCGTTCACTGTTGTCGTGTTCTTCTTCCTTCTTCTTGCGTCTGCTCATGTAGCGCTCACCACTTCTTTAGCAACAGTCGTATTTGAACCACTCATATCGTCTTTTTCATCGCCATTCAGAAAACCCATTAATTTTTCTTGAATAGTTTTTGGGCTCACCCTTTTTTCTAATAATAAAATGCCTTCCAATATTAATTCCTTTTCTAAAAGCTCTTTTTGATTATTTATTTTCAATCGGTTACCCATCGGCAGAAAAATAAGGTTTGCACTTGCTAATCCGTATAATGTTGCAAGGAAAGCCGATGCAATGCTTTTTCCTAAACTTGACATATCTGCTTCAGCCAATCCTTCAAGTACATGCACCAGTCCCAAAACGGTGCCCACAATCCCCATGGTAGGTGCTGTCCCGCCTGCAGAATTGAATATTGCGGCCCCAATTTTATGCCTCTCTTCTATACGGTCGATTTCATTACCAAGCGAATCGCTTATCGATTCATGTGATTCTCCATCAACCAGCGATTGAATCCCTTTTTTCAAAAAAGGATCGGCATCCGGATTCAGTGCTACTTCCGATTCTAAACTCAAGAGGCCGTCTTTCTTACTTTTGACCGATAATTCATAAAAATATGCTACCAGTTGATTTAAATCCGCTTGCTCATACAATAATCCTGATTTCATAATACGCCCTATTTTTTTAAGATCGCTCACAGGAAAAGCGAGCATGGAACTTCCTATTGTACCACCAAAAACAATCAGGGCAGGTGTCCATGATATCAATGCACCAACGTGTCCGCCTTCTCCTAAAAAACCTATAATTAACGCGCCAAAGCTTACCACCAATGCAATTATGACACCCATTGAATTTTTACCTCCGTTTATAATGATATCGCATAGTCATACGATATCATTGTCGGTAATTTAGCTGAATTATTAAGTACATTTCGCAATGATTACCCAATTTTTTTCTGTAAAGAAGGCAGTTTGGAGGATCCTGATAGCTCTGACATCTAAATCCATCAAAGCCGACAAATAGGGCGCATATGCAAAAGAAGAACACCTCCCTCATTTTGGTGAGGAAAAGTGTCCTTCTTCTATTACATACAATACAGCATTTTCAGCGCCGCAATTCGTCATCTCATCGTTAGGTTTACTCGAATCCCAAGATAAAGATCCCTACCATAATCATCGCGATGACCGCGTATTGTTTTGCGGTCAGTTTTTCTTTCAGGAAAATCCGCGAAAGGATGACGGATACCATACTATAGGAAGAAATCAGCGGCGCAACGATGACTGCGTTCGCGCTGATCGCAAAAACATAGAAGAACTGCCCCAATGTTTCGAAAATGGCTGCCAAACCGCGGTCTTTCTGATCGCGCAAAGCGAAGGTTTCCTTCTTGATCCAGACAAGATAAATCCAAGCCACAACGGCAACGATCAGCCAAGTCAATTCATAGGAAATGTTCGCCTGCATTTCGTCCATCCCTCTGTCGAAGACCCACGCATCCGCGAATGTCCCCAGCGAATCGATCAACGCATAACCCAGCGGGAACAACAAGGCGATTGCGCCGTACTTATATTTCCGGTCAACCATTTCCTTGTTCTCTTTCCGTTCCGCCTCAGCAAACCGTTGTTCGAATACCGACAGCAGAATGACGCCGACCGTGATCAGTCCCACCGCAAAAAACTGGAGACCGGTCATGGACTGACCCAAGAAAATGAAAGTCAACAAGCCCGATATCGCTCCGGACGAGTTCTGTACAGGTGAAGAGATCGACAGTTCCAGAAAACGCAGACCGGCGTAGCCGACCGCCATCGATAAGATGTACAACGCCGATACAGGCAGGTACGTGATCATGTTGCTCGGATCGTAGACCACGCCCGAAGTCAGCATGACATAGACCGCATGGATCCCCATGACCGCACCGACCATGATGACGATCTTCAGATAACTGTATCTATCTTTCGGATCGCTCCCCTTTTTATAAAACAAATCCGCTGTGCCCCAGGCCAAAACGGAAACTATCGCAAATAAAAACCACATGCTCCATCCATCCTTTATAAAATAATTTCTAAAACTTACTTACTAATTATACTGGAAGGATGGAGAATGCAATAAAAATAACGCAATGTTAACAATATATTAACAGACTTATCATAAGCAACCCTCAATATTGTCGCTTACGATAGATAACTGACGCGTGTTTCTGCACCTGCAAAACGGAACCGGCAAAAGAACTTCAATCCCTATGCTGCCGTTTCGAGAGTCAGTCGCGCACTCTTTTGCCCAAGTAGACGAGGTCGCGCTCGATGCCGTCGAGTTCGGCCACTCTCGGTAAATATCCCCATTGTTCGAAACCGAATTTTTTCATCAGCCCGATGCTTGGTGCATTGTGGCCGAAGATGAGGCAGACCAGATTCGTGATGTCCAACTCGTCGCAGGCAGCCAATACTGTTTCCATGATCTGCGTGCCCATTTTTTTGCCGCGGTAGTCTTCGTGGATATAGATGCTCAATTCTGCCGTCTTGTCGTAGGCGGCGCGCTCGTGGAAAGCCTGAAAGCTCACCCAAGCACAGATTTTCCCATCCTCTTCAAAAACCCAGATCGGTCTGTAGCTCGGCGAATGGTCCAGGAACCAGCCCATTTTTTGTTTGACGGTCACCGGTTCCAGATCGGCCGTCACCATCCGGCTGGAGATCGTCTGATTGTAGATGGCGACGATATCTTCCACATCGTCCAAAGTTGCGTTTCTATGTGTAAGGGTCATTGTTTATTCCTCCAAAAATCTAAAATTCACAGCCCGACCTCTCGAAGGACTATACGCTATTTTACCAGTTTGTCCCGACGATGTGCCATCTATTTTCAGAGAGTGTGGAAAAATAGTGTTTGCCTGCCCCCAATTTCTGCAGGATTGCCGCAGTTTTTCGTAATCTTCCCAATGAAAATCGGTTATACTGGATACAAGAATGGGGTGGATTAAATTATGAATGAAGAAATATATATTGCAGAAGATGAAGATGGCATCCGTTTGACGGTGAAGACGTTTCTGGAGAGCGAGGGCTATGTGGTCTCCGACTTTCCTAATGGCGACCTGCTCTACGAAGCTTTCCTCAACAAACAACCGGACCTGGTCATCCTGGATGTGATGATGCCGGGATCGAGCGGCTTCGAGATCACAAAAAAAATCCGCGACATCAGTTCGGTCCCGATCATCATCCTGACCGCAAAAGACAGCGATATGGATTATGCGACGGGCATCAACCTTGGGCAGCGATGATTATTTCACAAAACCGTTCAGTGCCATCGCCCTGAATATGCGCGTGAAAGCGATGCTGCGCCGCATCAAGATGGATCAGGAACGCATGCCTTCCCGTCAGGAAGAAGCGACGCTGCGGATCGGCGATATCGAAATCGATCTGGCCGCCATGTCCGTCAAACAAAATGGTGTCTCCCTCAACCTGACACCGAATGAATACAATGTGTTCGTTTATCTGATAGAAAACAAAAACCGTGCCGTTTCCAGGGACGAGCTTTTGGATTCGATCTGGGGCTACGGCAAGGACATCGAGACGCGAGCCTGCGACGATACTGTCAGGCGCCTGCGCAAGAAACTAGCCGGTTCCACAGTCGAGATCGAGACCGTTTGGGGATTCGGCTTCACCGTGAAGGAGTCGTCTGTAGGATGAAGATGAAGACATCGAAAAAAAGTTTGAAGATCCGTCTTCTGACGACCGTCACCTTGTTGTTGGCGGCCATCTTTACCTTGATTTATCTGGTGTTCAATTTTTTCTTTACCCAGTACATCGAAACAGCAGCGGCCTCGCTGCTTGTCGAAGCGAGACAAAATTACATCGAGCGCCCCTTCGATGAGGACAAAAAATTGGAACCGGAACCCGCTGCATCGGATGCAGCAGTTGTGGATGAACCCCGGGAAAAAAATCCTGAGCCGCATACAGCCTTCGCATCCAGCGTCCAAAAGACGATCATTTCCGAAGATTTCGAAATACTGTTCCCGCAGATCCAGGACACAGGGTTCAGTGATGACGATTCGTTGACGAATTTCGTTTCCGGACTGGAAAGTTCCGATATCACGCTGGCATTGACGGCTGATGGGAAATTGGAGTTGGAGGATAATCTCTACTACTATTCCATCGCCCCGAACGCCGAAAAGGAAGGGACCTATGCGGTATTCTTCCTGAATATGTCCGATCTGTTCGTCTTCGAGCAGAACCTGAATCAGATCCTTTTGATCATCATGCTGATTGGGCTGGTGACCATAGCCACCATCACCTATCTGCTCGTTTCACGAATCACGAAACCGTTGCAGACGCTGGCCTTATTCGCTAAAGAAATCGGTGAAGGGAACTATCAGACGATTGATGAGGAATTCGTTGATCTGGAGCTTCATGAACTGAAGACGACCATGAACGACACCACCAAAAAACTCAAGCTGTACGACGCAGATCAGCGCACATTCTTCCAGAATGCTTCCCATGAATTGCGGACACCGTTGCAGATCATCAAGACAAACGCGGAAGGAATCGAAATCGGCATCATCGATGACAAAAAAGGCGCAATCGCGATCAAAAACGAGACCGACAAACTCGGCACGCTTGTTGAGGATATCCTTTACCTGTCGCGTCTGGAAACCCGTTCATCGGATCGGTTAACCGCCACCAACGATATCCGTGAAACATTGGCCTATACCGCCGAACGCTACGCCAGTGTCAGTGATCAAAAAAATCTGCAAGTGCTGTTCGACTTCCAGAAGGATCCTGTCCTGTTCCATTATGATGAACGGGATTTTGAACGGGCCTTCCAGAATCTCATCTCCAACGCCCTGCGTTACGCAAAAGGCATCATCCGTCTGGGCTGCAAGGAGATAGACAACCGGATCATGATCACAATCTACAATGATGGCGAACCGATTTCCAAGACAGACTTGCCGCATATTTTCGACCGCTTCTACAAAGGCAACAAAGGCATACACGGCATCGGTCTCTCCATCGTCCAATCGATCGTGCAGACCTACGGCGGACGCATAGAAGTCATGTCTTCCGCAAAAGGGACAACTTTCACGATCATCCTGCCGCAACAAAATGCATCCAATTAAATAAAACAAGGACCGAAACGCTGCCCGCCCCCATAGGCCAGCGTTTCGGTCCTTTTTTGCCGTTGGATTTGGCATTCTTTCAACTTTACGCATCTTTCCGCTCATTTTGCCCCATTTTTGCAACAACTCTCTGCCCTGTTTACGGAGAATTGTTTCCCGGATCGGCATAGAATAAGGACATCAAGAGAAACAAGAAACGAGGTCGAGCGTTATGAGCGAAATATGCTACCGAAACGAATTCAAACACGAAATTTCCCAAAAAAACAAAGTCATCCTCACAAGTCGGCTGAGAAAGGTCCTGAAACATGACGAGAATTCAGTAGGCAACAGCTACAGCATCAGGAGTCTCTATTTTGACACGATTTATGACGATGCTTATTGGGACAAAGAGGATGGCCGCAAGTTACCGCGAGAAATTCCGGATCCGTTATTACAACAATGACGCTTCCTTTATCCGCCTAGAAAAAAAAGTCAAGGACGGAGCAGTCGGTTACAAACAGAGCGCCTGCATCACGAAAGAAATGGCCGACCAGCTTATCCAAAAAAAATATGATTGCCTTGCTGATGCCAGTCATCCTTTGCTGCAGGAATTCTACGCCAAGTGCAAAAGCCAATGCATGGAACCGAAAGTGATCATCACTTATGAACGGGAAGCCTTCGCCTATGGACCCGGGAACACGCGCATCACATTGGATTTTGATATGCACGCCAGCACACAAGTATCCTCTTTCTTCCACGATGGCCGCATCGGAATAAGGGAACCCGGAATCGACTGCGTACTGGAAGTCAAATTCGACAATTACCTGCCGGGTTGGATCCAGAGTCTGGTGCAGACAGAAGAAACAAACAGCACCTCGCATTCAAAATACGTAATTGGAAGACATTTAAACCAAATATAAATTATTATCCAGGAGGAATATTCACATGACAACATTTACAGATATCATTAAAAACAGTTTTTTGGAGGAAACGGCCGATTTTTCCATCGCGGCGGCTTCAGTTTCCCTGCTATCGGCGCTCTTCATCGGCCTGTTCATCTTCTTCATCTATAAAAAGACCTACGCCGGCGTCATGTATTCGAAACCCTTCAACACATCGTTGGTCCTGTTGTCGGTCCTGACCACTTTCGTCATCCTGGCCGTAACCTCCAACGTTGTCCTTTCCCTAGGGATGGTCGGTGCCCTTTCCATCGTCCGCTTCCGTACCGCCATCAAGGAGCCGCTTGACCTGGTCTTCCTTTTCTGGTCGATCAGCGTCGGCATCATCCTGGGAGCTGGCTTGTATTCTCTGGCTTTCCTCGGATCTGCATTCATCACGGTCATCCTGCTCGTTCTGACAGGAAAAGTCGATTCTTCGGCCCCTTACATTTTGATGCTGCAACTGGAGAATGAGAATGCGGAATTGCAGGCGACCGAAATCATCAAAAACCGTTTCGGAAAAATCATCGTAAAATCCAAGAGCATCACGGATGGTCAACCGGAATTGATCTATGAAGTAAAAGTCAAGAACAACGAAACAAGCTTCATGAATGAATTGAGCGCCATCGAAGGCGTCCAGAACGCCACATTGGTCAGCTACAACGGCAACCAAGCAGGATGAGAAAAGCTTACCCGTGATGCTCGACATTAACACCTATAT
The DNA here is from genome assembly GCA_963814755.1 of uncultured Carnobacteriaceae bacterium. Lineage (GTDB taxonomy): Bacteria > Bacillota > Bacilli > Lactobacillales > Aerococcaceae > Trichococcus. Next base: position 30,804 of record CAWFEB010000031.1, on the reverse strand, counting down.
TAACTAAAAAAAACATACCCGACAGGAGAACTAACCCATGAAAAGTACTATAATGAATCTAAAGAATAAACCTCTAACTCAAATGCTCGCACTGACAGGCACCCTTGCCTTATTGACCGCTTGCTCCACTGAAGCGAGCACCACAACAGCATCCAGCGACGTCTCGACCACTGAGGCGACAGTTGAATCCACTCTTGTTTCAGACTCCAGTTATTCAGCAAGCAACAGCAACAGCCATCAGTTTTTCCGACCAAACAATCACAGTCGACGGATCCGGAGCTGCTGCTGACGGTTCCATTCTGACCATCACGCAACCAGGCACGTATATCCTCAGCGGAACCTTGAGCGAAGGCCAAGTCCGTGTCGAAACAGTCGATGAAGCCGATGTCCAGATCGTTCTCGACGGGGCTACCATCACGAATTCCACCGGAGCCGCCATCTACGTGAAAAGCGCCAACTCCGCGACCATCACTTTGGCTGAAGGAACGACCAATACTTTAAGCGACGGAGAAACCTATACCTTCGAAGACAGTGAAGACGAGCCGGACGCGACCCTATTCAGCAAATCCGATCTTATCCTGAACGGAACGGGAACGTTGGTCATCGATGCCAATTATGCTCATGCCATCAAAGGTAAAGATGATGTGACCATCGCAGAAGGAACCTATGAGATCACTTCTGTCGGCGACGCAATCAAAGGAAGCGATTCGCTCTTCATCAGTTCCGGTACTTTCACGATCGATGCGGGCGGCGACGGACTGCAATCGACTAACGAGGAAGAAGAAGGCAAAGGAACTTTGACGATTGAATCAGGCACCTTCGCGATTACGGCAGCTTCTGACGGCATCCAAGCCGCAACCGATCTGCAGATCCTTGGTGGCGACTTTACGATCACAACCGGCGGCGGCAGCGCGAACAGCAGTACAGCGAGCGAAGCTTGGGGAACATGGGCAGCACCTGCTGAAGAAGCAGCCACAACTACCACCGAGGAAACAACCAGCGCCAAAGGTTTGAAAGCGACAGGCTCATTAGCGATTTCCGGCGGTACCTTCGTCTTGGACACATCCGATGACTCCATCCATACCAATGACACGATCCAAATCACAGGCGGAGACTTCACGATCGCTTCTGGGGATGATGGCATCCATGCCGATAACACCTTGACAATCGATGACGGAACCATTAATATCAATCAAAGTTATGAAGGCATCGAGGCTACCGAAATCACTCTGAATGGCGGAGACATCACTTTGACTACCTCAGATGATGGCATCAATGCCGCAGGCGGAAACGATGCGTCAGCCGTCAGCGGACGCCCTGGCGAAAACACGTTCACCTCGACTGCAGAAGGAGCAGGACTCTTGACAATCAACGGTGGAACGCTTGTGGTAAATGCGAGCGGCGATGGACTCGACAGCAACGGAAGCATCGAAATGAACGATGGTACCGTGATCGTCAACGGTCCGACCGACAGCATGAACGGTACATTGGATTACGACAGCACGTTCAACATGAATGGCGGCACCCTGATCGGGGTCGGCAGCTCCGGAATGGCGATGAGCCCTTCTTCGACCTCAGCACAAAGCTTCCTGTTCACATCCTCTATCCCATTGGCTGCGGATGAAGCCATCCAGATCACCGGTCCGGACGGAGAAGTGATCATGACCTTTGAGGCTTCCACAACGGCTCAGTCGCTTGTATTCTCCAGTCCTGACCTGGTCAACGGCTCTGCATACACTATCACAACCGGCGGAACAGTTTCCGGCGAATCCACTACCGGTATCTACGAAGATACGTCCTTCAGCGGCGGTTCATCCACCGTTGATGTCAGCGCCACAACTGAAGCAAGCTAGCGGACAAATGGGCGGCATGGGTGGCAACTCAATGCCTGTATCCGGCGCGTCCGTGAAATAAACATACATCAACAAAATATCTTTCCTAGCCGAGCAATCTGGACAAGAGGGTAACCATTCCCTCTTTCCGGTCATTGGCAGAAATTAGCCCCAGAAGAGGTAACTGATATGAAAAAAAGAAAAAAAATAAAGAAAAAATATGCGCTTTTCCTGTCTACCTTGTTCCTTGCGGGCTGCGTCACGTTCCTATTGTGGGACCTGGCAAAATCCCAAGAAGGAGAAAGCTCAGCATCAGCGCAGACCTTGATGACGGATATCGCGTACGAGGTTGATGAAGTGCAGGCAACAGATGAAGACAGTGCGGCAGAAGCAAATGCGATTCTCCAGGGCAGCACCATTTTGTCCCCTTCCGGTGAAGCTTTGGCGGCGGATCTGGACGAACTGAATGCAGCCTATCCTGATCAGCTTGGTTTTGTCCTCATCAACGAACAGACCGGAGAAGCAATTACGACCAATGAATCCCGCGTCTTCACCAGCGCGAGCCTCTACAAACTGTTTTTGACGTATGCCATCCTCACCCAAGTCGATGCCGGCACACTCTCATTGGAAGACCAAATTGCTGACGGTGCAACCATAGATGATTACCTGACCAGCACCATCACCGTTTCAGACAACGAAACGGCCAAGGAACTCGCCTATCTGATTGGATGGGACAACATCGAAACCTTCATCCATGATCAGGGATTCGTTTCCACGAGTTTTAACCCTTATCTGGAATCACGACGGCGTCTATTACAACGGCGACTTGGAAACAACTCCAGCCGAAGTAGCTTTCTTGTTGGAGCGCCTGTTGGACGGCGAATTGCTTTCAGAATCCAGCACCGCCTACTTTTTGGGACTCTTGAGGGATCAGCAACTCGTCTATGCCCTTAACACAGGCCTTACCGATGAGGTAACCTTTGCGCATAAAACCGGCTTGTTGACTGACGTATCCCATGATGCGGGAATCCTGTCGATGGACGGTCAGAATTATATCGTAGCCGTCTTGACGGATGGTTGGCTAAACGCGACCGATGACGCGACCCCAGTATTCGAGGGAATCGGCTCGGCAGTGATGACTTACCTGTATGCACAATAAACAAAAAAACACGACAAAAGCTTGGTCGTTCAGAATATTTTTCCGGAACCCAAGCTTTCGCTACACAGCAACGATTTCTAGCGGATAAACCTCTCATCATAAGCTTGAAACCATAGTCAACAAAAGGCTTATCATTAGCTATCTGCCCTGAGTTGCGGTATGCTATAGGGGTACTATCTATTTGCTGACGTTATATTTTTTATATCCAGCTCAAATCCAAGCCAGTACAGGTATACTTCCAGGAGGAAAACATATGAAATTACAAGTAGAGAAACGCGAAAAAGTTGGCTCATCTGCAGCAAAGCGTGCACGATTGGACAAGAAACTGACTGCAGTCATCTATGGTAAAGATGTTGAAGCAACTCCAGTATTACTTGATGCAAAAGATTTTGACGAAGTGCTCAAGCAATTAGGTAAAAATGCGATTTTTGAAGTCAGCATATCCGGCGGAAAAACGATGCAAGTCATCCTTAAGGACATCCAACAGGCTGCCCTGAAGAACGAAATCCAAAACGTCGAATTGCAAGTAATCACAAAAGGTCAAAAATTGACGATGACTGTTCCGATTCATTTGGTCGGTAGTGAAGACGTCAAAGAAGGTGTCTTGACTCAAACATTGAACGAATTGGAAATCGAAACGGAAGCTACCAATGTCCCTACCGAATTCCAAATCGCTGTTAATGAAATGACCATCGGTGATACTTTAACAGTTGCTGATATCAAAGTCGATGCTGACATTTCAGTCCTTACCGACCTAGAAGAAGCAGTTGTTGTCCTTTCTGCTCCAGTAGCCGAAGAGGTTGCAGAGGAAGAAGCTCCAACCGAAGAAGCTGAAAAAGTCACTGAATAATTTTTAAATCAGATAAGCTTAAAAACTTGATTGGCACACTTACAGGTTTCATCAAGTTTAGGCTTACCTACACAACAAAAAAGTTTCGGTTTTGAACGTCAAAACCGAAACTTTTTTTGTTTACAAAATTAATTTCTGAACTATACTGCTTAGGAATCCTTCAAAGCAGTAAATGGCTCCAGCCCGTGGCTTTTTTCCAAATAGTTTTCCAGGAAGCGCTGAGCCAAACTGCCTTTTTTGATGTTGGCTTGCGCAGCTTCGATGGAAAACCATTCCGCCTGATCCACTTCATCCGTCATGCCATCGAGGCGCTCGCTCGCGACGATACAGGAAAAATTCAGCATCAGTGTGTTGTTTTTTTCAAAATATTCGCTTTTGTTGTAGCGCAATCCGACCGTTTGCAGTCCGAGCTCTTCGGCGATTTCACGGGCCGCTGCCTGCTCCGCATCTTCGCCCTTATTGACGTATCCCGCACAGAGAATATAATCTGCCCCACCGTACTGCTTGATCAACAAAATTTTATCCTGTTCCTTGTTCAAGATGACCATGCTGACAGCCGTGTTGAATACAGGGAATCGATATCCCTCGCAACTGTTGCAATAAGGGATGTTCCCTTCATTTTCCAGATGTTTCGCTTCCAGTTCTGTTCCGCATTCCATGCAATAATTCATCTATTTTGTACTCCCTTTCCAGTTATGATTCCGTTTGCTCCTTCTAAAACCGTTACCCCACTGCAAAACTCAAAGGACAATATGGGATATTATAGCACGCCGGCCTTGTCTTTCTTTCCTTTCGAATAAAAATAACCCGAAAACTGGACATTCGAAAAAACGAATGCTCACTTTTCGGGTTTGATTTATGATGACAGCCTAGTCTCTTTTTTATTGTGCCGATTCGCAAATGGCTTTTATGTTTTCCAATGTGTGCTGGGTCGAGTTTTCTTCCATTTTGTCCGTTACGAGTTTGTCGAGGATTTTGGTGAACAGCGTTTCAGGCGGAACGCTGTCGATATCGAACGTCAGCTCCGTTCCTCCATCTTTGGCGACGTAGCGGCTGGTTTGCTTGGTTGGAAAACTTCCGGTGATGTTCCCTTTCCAGATTGCGCCATCAGCAGTAAGCTGGCTTTCCGTTACTTCGATGGTGACAGGAAAATGCATGCCCATCATGGAATAGCTCGATTTGACGATCGTGCCGACTTCCCCTTTTCCGTGGACGCTTTCCGCTTCGGAAAGACCGTTGTAGAAGTGTGACCAATTTTCAGGATTAATTGTGTACTCATAGACTTTTTCGACTGGTGCGTTGATGAAGATAGTTTTTTCAAAAGTAGCCATTATTGATGTCCTCCTTTTAAAATCCAAACAGTGCTTTTCGCTTCGTAGACGTTAGGGATGGCCGGAAGGATAAAAAAGAAACTTTGCGCTTGCATTCTCCATAGGGAAATTCAGACTGTTTACTTGTTCGCCTTCATTATACGCCTGTGTTGGCTATTATCAAAAAAGTAATACCGGTTTTTTCAAAAGCAGTTAACATTCAAGATATCTCCCCTAATTTGCAAGAATCCAAGAATATTTTCCCCTTCATGACCGTATCATTTGTCCTCCGTCAGTAATCGCACTAAAATAGGAGTGACAAGAGAAATGAAGCCTCATGAATATTCACACTGTTTTTGGCCCCCAAATTCAAATGCCTTCTGCTTCGGGATGAATGGAATCAAGCGAGGGGATCACAATGGAAGAAGACGTCAAAAAAAGCACCCGCGAAGAATTGTCGGAGCAACGCCAAGCAATTTTGAAGGATCTGATTCTTCGCCTTCATGCAGGTGATGACTACGAACAGATCAAGAAGGAATTCAAGGAACATTTCGCGACCGTCAGCGCTCTGGAAATTTCGATGATGGAACGGAGACTGATCGAACAAGGCATCGCAGTCGAGGAGATTCAGCGCCTCTGCTCGATCCATGCCGCATTGTTTGCCGATGCAGTGACCTATGGACAAGCACCCTCTCCGGAAAGCGAAAAACCGGGGCATCCAATCCGGGTGCTGAAGGAAGAAAATGTGGCCATCGAAGCGACGCTCGACCGGATTGCGCGCCTTTTGGCTAGTTATCTGGCAGAGCCGGATCCAGATCTGAAAACCGGGCTGCTGAAGCAACTGGATATCCTCTGGGGCTTCGATAAGCATTACGCGCGCAAAGAATACGCCATTTTCCCGATCATGGAGCGCTACGGCATGACCGCTCCGCCGAAAGTGATGTGGGGCGTGGACGACGAAATCCGGGGACTTTACAAGAAATTGAAACGGATGTTGGAAGACGGGCAGCTGGACAACCTCAAAGTGACCTTCGAAACGCTGCAGCAGGAGATGAAAGAGATGTTCATCAAGGAGGAAGACATCCTGTTGCCGATGGTATCCGATTCGTTCACTGAAGACGACTGGCTGAAGATTGCGGCTGAATCAGACGAAATCGGCTATTGCATCGTCCACCCAGAATCGTTGTGGAAACCCGAACGCGCCACCTTTGATACGAAAGAAGCGATGGGATCCGTTCCGGAAGGCAACATCGCCTTCGGCACCGGCTACCTTACGGTGAAAGAACTGGAAAAGATGTTGAACAGATTGCCGTTGGAGCTCACCTTCATCGATGCGGATGGGATCGTGAAATATTACAATGACGGACCGGAAGAGAAGATTTTCATGCGCACGAAATCCGCACTGGGAAGGGACGCCGAAAACTGCCATCCGCCAAAAAGCGTCGCACTCATGAAAAAACTGGTCTCGGACCTGAAATCCGGAAAAAAAAGTCAGGAAATCATGTGGTATGAGGAAGGCGGAAAGTTCATCGTCGTGAATTATTGCGCTCTTCGTGATGAGGACGGCACCTATCTAGGTGTCTTGGAATACGTGCAGGAGGCCCAGTCCATCCGCGAGCTGACAGGGGAAAAACGCCATCTTTCCGAATGAAGTCTGTCTGTTCTCTTTGCCGGAGATTCCACTCTTTTCTCCAGATAAAAAGTCGGTGACTCAATCAAAAACGATTGAGTCACCGACTTTTTTTGCTGTTCGTTTTTATTATTTGATGATTTGGGATGTCGGGCAGTGCTTTGCTGCCGACGCGCTTTCTTGCGCAACACCGAGATGGACCATCAGTGCGGTGCCAGCAATACAGTCGACCTCAGCCTCTACCGGAGCAGGCTCATTCATCGGACAAACCGTTACCGTGCAGGCATTGCATTTCTTTCTGCCGCTCGCGATCAAACGGATTTGACGGAATAAAATGTACCCCATCAAGGTCATAAACAACAACAAAACAATCCAAGATTGAACATTCATAAGTTATTCCCCCTCTTCCTATTTGACCATCGGTTTCGCCAAGCTGCCCCACATCGGCGAAGCTTTTTTCGGTGCAGGTCTGACGACCAAGAACACCAATATTGCCGTTGCTGCAGCCGCTATGCTTGCTCCCGCCCCGAATGGCATGCCCAACACGATGACGGATCCGAGCTGATTGATGATGAAGGCCAAGACATAAGCCAAAGTAGTTTGATACAAGACGCCGAAAAGCGTCCATTTAGCGCTGCCGAATTCGGTGCGCATCGCTCCGACAGCCGCGAAACACGGCATGCAGATCATATTGAACACAAGGAACGATACTGCGCTGACCGGGTTGAACAGTGTGCTGAATGCGGCAGCTACCTCCGCTTCCGAACCTGTTGTGTTCATCAGCACACCAAATGTGCCGACAACATTTTCCTTCGCGATCAAACCTTGGATGGTCGCCACTGTCGCTTGCCAAGATCCGAAGCCCAATGGTGCGAAGAAAATAGCAACTGCACTGCCAATCTTGGCCAGGATGCTTTGATCGCTTTCGGCAGTCATCCGCAGCTGCCAGTTGAAAGAAGATAAAAACCAAATGAAGCTGGAGCTGAGGAAAATGACAGTTCCCGCATTTTTGACGAAGGCCAAACAACGGGCCCATACTGCGCGGAAAATGCTTTTCCACTGTGGCCAGTGATACATCGGCAATTCCATGACGAATGGCGATGCTTCCCCGGAAAAGATGGCTGTCTTACGCAGCAACACACCGGAAAAGATGACCGTCGCAATCCCCAACAGGTACATCGACAAGGCAACCCAGGATGCACCGCCAAAGATGGCATTGGCTATCAGGGCGATGACCGGCAGTTTCGCACCGCAGGGAATGAAAGAAGTTGTAAGGATCGTCATGCGGCGATCCTGCAGGTTCTCGATTGTTCGGGAAGCCTGGATACCCGGGACCGAGCAGCCGGAACCGATCAGCAACGGAATGAATGATTTCCCTGAAAGTCCGAAGCCGCGGAAAACCCTGTCCATCACGAAAGCGACGCGGGCCATATATCCGCTGTCCTCGAGCAAGGTCAAGCAGAGGAACAAGGCGGCCATCTGCGGCAGGAAGCCCAGAACAGCGCCCACCCCTCCGATGGCACCATCAACCACGAGGCTGCTGACTGCTGGATGGATGTCGATGCTGTCGAAGAAACTTTGTACGATACCTGGCACGATGCTTCCGAACAACACATCGTTTACCCAATCAGTCCCCCACGTCCCCACAGTTGTGATGGCGAAGTAGTAGACCGCATACATGATCAGGACGAAAATCGGCAACCCAAGCCAGCGGTTCGTTACGATGTGATCGATCATGACTGAGAAAGAAGCTTTGTCGCTATTTTTCACGAGCACTTGGCGCGTAATTTTCGTCACGAATTTATAGCGTTCGTTGATCAGGATTGCTTCGGAGTCGTCGTCCAATTCCTTTTCATAACGGCTGAGCAGGCCTTCCATAACAGCCAGGCTGTCCTCAGAAATCGCAAGTTTTCCAGAAGTTTGTCCGTCCCTTTCGAAAAGCTTGATGCTGTAGTAACAACGCAATTTTTTCGGAACCAATGGAGCAATAATTTCTTCGATTGTATCAAGGATGCTTTCCACGACGATACTGAAAGCAATCGGTTCAGCTACAGATATAGGTTCAGCGATGGCCTTGAACAACGCTTCCAATCCGCTTTCCTTCAGAGCCGAAATCGTTACGAACGGCAATCCGAACGCGCGCGACAATCCAGCGACGTCCAGTTGATCGCCCCGTTTCTCGACGATGTCCATCATGTTCAGAACGACAACGATCGGCAGATGCAATTCCATCAATTGGGTAGTCAGGTAAAGATTCCGCTCCAAGTTGGAGGCATCGACGATATTGATGATCAAATCCGGTGCATCCAGCGTCAAATAATCGCGCGTGACGATTTCCTCGATCGTGTATGGGGAAAGCGAATAGATGCCCGGCAGATCGATGACCTGCGTCTCGCCGTCATGCAGCAATGTGCCGGCTTTCTGTTCGACCGTAACCCCCGGCCAGTTGCCGACGCGTTGGGTGGAACCTGTCAAATGGTTGAATAAGGTCGTTTTCCCGCTATTGGGATTTCCGACCAGCGCTATGGTTTTCCCCATCATTTTTCCTCCCCGAACGTAACTTCGATCATCTCGGCATCTTTTTTGCGTATCGATAATTCATACCCACGCACCATCACTTGGATCGGATCGCCCAATGGAGCGACTTTTCTGACATAAATGGCAGTGCCTTTCGTGATCCCCATATCCATCAATCTTCTGCGGGTAGCGCCTTGTCCTGTTATTTTGTTCACAATTGCAGATACACCGATCGGCAAGTCCCTTACATTCGTCAAAATCGTCCCCTCCATTCCTTCAGCAATAATAATTCTCTGAAACTAATTGAGAACCATTCTCATTAAGTCATAGCTTAAGGCATAGATGCCTTCAGGTCAAGACAATTCGTGCATTTTTACTTATTTTTTTTCATCAGAAATGAGTGGCCGGATCTTGCCGCAAGGGTCCTAAAAAAATAAAAAGGCACGGAAGAGGTCAACTCCTCCCGTGCTTGTGAAATGTTGTCTATTTTCAGCGACGATGTTTGTCATAATTGCTGCGGCTGACACTTGATACTTCCAAAACGGCTTTGATCACAACGGCGACCACTGCACCCAAAACGGCTCCAAGCGGCCCGAACAACAGGATGCAGATGACGGTCGCCAGAAACGTGTAAAGCGGCCGGATTCCGAGTTCTTTACCTGTAATGAACGGTTCCGCAATCTGACGGACGACCACCAGAATGATGTACAGCAGTCCGATTTGCCAAGCCAACGTTGTGTTCCCGAGCAGCAGATGGATCACCGCCCAAGGGATCATCACCATCCCACTCCCCAGAATCGGGATCAAGTCGAAAACCGCGATCCCCAGCGCCTTCAGGAACCAAAAATCGACGCCGAAGTACAAAAAGCCGATGCACAACAGAACAAAACTGATGGCAGCCAGTTTGACGGCTGATATGAGGTACCCCTTCAAGCCTTTTCCGGTTGCGTTGATGATTTCTTTAATATAATAGCTGATCGTATCCAATGCGATCCCTCGCTTTCTCTTTATGAATTCAGTATACACGTCCGTGCACCAGCCAACCATCGGCCATTGGGCGGATTCTTTCGTCCTCTGCGCAAAGCAACTGATGGCGGATGCCATCAGAATAGTACTATGATAAAATGATATAGGAAACAGACACTGATTACACGCGAAAACACTTGGGAAAAGCGGTCCAAGCCCGGTCTGCCTCGAAAGAAATTTAGGAAATCTGGCCTCGCAACGTTCCCTACGGTCACCTTGTACTGGGAGTCTAAGGAATGAATCCCTAAGACTCCCATGCAAATGAGCATCGTAGAGCGCAATGGGTCAGATTTATCTAATTTCCGAGAGGCAGGCTTGGACCGCTAGACATCTTTTGGGGCGCAGAGCATACTGTAAATATGTGAGATGCCTATTGTGATGCACTTCTAACATTAACAATTGTTATATATTTCAGCCATAATTAAGGAGCATAAAATGGAATCCAAATATCTTCAGAAATTTTACGATAAAACACCATCCGAAAGGATCACTGCCTTAAAGTCGGCCGGCATCCTGGATGAAGAAGCGACAGCCAAGCTTCAGGAAGGATTAACGTTGCCGCAGGAAATCGCCGACAACATGATTGAGAACCAATTGAGCACCTACGAGTTGCCCTACGGTGTCGCCTTGAACTTTTTGATTGACGGAAAAGATTATGTCGTCCCCATGGCCATCGAAGAGCCTTCCGTCATCGCTGCGGCCAGCGCCGGCGCGAAAATCATCGCCAAGGCGGGCGGATTCCGCACGACGATCCAGAAACGGGTCATGATCGGCCAAGTAGCCATGAAAAACATCATGGACAGCAGTATTGCCGAACAACTGATTCTTTCGCATCAGGAAAAGATTCTGCAGGTGGCAAATGCTGCCCACCCTTCCATCGTGAAGCGTGGCGGCGGAGCCCGTCGCGTCAGCGTGAGGATTCTTCCTGCAGATGATGTTGAAGGAATTCCGTCGTTTTTTGTCGTCCATCTCCATGTCGAGACGATGGAGGCGATGGGGGCCAACATCATCAATACGATGATGGAAGGCGTCATCCCTTACCTGGAGAGTTTGACCGGCGGCGAAGCTTTGATGGGCATCCTGACCAATTACGCGACCGACTGCTTGGCGACCGCTGAATGCCGGATACCGGCTGCACTTCTGGCCAAAGGCAGGTTCTCCGGTGAAGAAGTGCGCGACCGACTGATCGAAGCTTATCAGTTTGCTTACATCGATCCTTATCGCGCTGTCACCAACAACAAAGGCATCATGAACGGCATCGACGCCATCGTGCTGGCATCCGGAAACGATTGGCGCGCCATTTCCGCCGGGGCACATGCCTATGCCTCCCGCAACGGACAGTACCGTTCCCTGACAACCTGGAAAAAAGCGGAAAACGGGGATCTGCTCGGAAGTCTGACTTTGCCATTGCCGATCGGAGCTGTGGGCGGGTCCATCAACTTCCACCCTGCCGCGAAAATGACGAAAGAAATCCTCGGCTACCGTTCGGCATCCGAACTGGAGTCCATCATCGCCTCGGTTGGCTTGGCGCAAAATTTTTCCGCCATCAAAGCGCTGGTGACGGAAGGCATTCAAAAAGGACATATGGGCCTGCATTCGCGGTCACTGGCGATTAGCGCGGGCGCAGGCGCGAACGAAATCGAACAGCTGTCGGAGTTGCTTAAGTGCGAAAAAAATATGAATCTGGCGACGGCGCAGGAACTTTTGAGCCAAATCCGCGGTGCGGATGCAGTCGATTGAGTCGTAGCGCCGCAATTGGCGGAGATTTGTAGGCGAGCTCCCGGGCTGGATTCCAGTTTTTTCTCCGGCCAAGTCTGGCTTGGCCGGAGGAGCCGGCCCCCGGAACCATTCAAAAACAAAAACAGCACACCGTCCACCAGTTATCTGGCTGACGGCGTACTGTTTTTTCATTGCATTCATTATCTGGTTTTATTCAGATAGATGCGCTTGTTGTCTTCCATTCCTTCGATGCAGATGGTTGCAGGATCTGATTCCACATCCAATTCGATGCTTGAACCATCGACCGGCAGAACGTGGGAAAAAATCTCTTCATATTCTTTGACTGTCACTTCTTTGCGTCCGGCGAACAATTTACCGTGCTCAGCGGCGGCCAAGGTTTCTTTGAATCCGTCCTGCAGCGTGGCCGCGAAGAACTCGCCGACCGCTCCCGATCCGTAACTGAAGAGACCGATTTTGTCACCAGCCTTCAGGTCGTCGGAAAGTTCCAGCAAGGACAGCAGGCTCAGATACAGGGAACCCGTATAGATATTGCCGACGATTTTGTTGTAGACAGTGCTGGTTTGGTAATGCGCCGACAGACGTTCGCGGTCTGCTTCGGAACCTTCGTCCAACACTTCGCGCAGAGCTTTCATGCCCATCTTCGTGTAAGGCAGATGGAAACAGATTGCTTCGAAATCAGCTAGCGTAGCGCCGTATTTCGCTTTGAATTCTTCCCAAGTGTTCAAGAAGAATGAGATGTACTGCTCATTTGAATATTTACCGTCGACAAAAGCCATTTCCGAGTAGATGGGTCTCCAAAAATCCATCACATCGGCGGTCAGATAGCTGCTTTCATTCTCCAGCGCGAGGATGCGCGGTTCCGCGCTGATGATCATGGCCACTGCTCCGGCACCTTGCGTGACTTCACCGGCCGTGCCGATTCCGTAACGGGAAATGTCCGAACCGAGCACTAATACTCGGCTTTCCGGATTTAAGGCGACATGCCCTTTCGCCAATTGGATGCCGGCAGTCGCTCCGTAGCAAGCCTGTTTCAATTCGATGCAACGGGCATGTTCCTGGATCCCCAAAAGATCATGTACGTAGACGGCACCTGATTTCGAATTGTCGATGCCGGATTCCGTTCCGAAAATGACCAAGTCGATTTTCGCCAGATCCTCTTCATCGATGATCCGTAAAGCGGCATTCGCGGCGAGTGTTACAGCGTCCTGCGTTATGGGCGCGACAGCCATCTTTTCTTGCCCGATGCCGATCGTATATTTGGCCGGATCCACTCCCCTTGCCTCCGCCAACTTTTCCATATCCACAAAGAAGTGTGGCGCATAAAAGCCAATCTTATCTATCCCAATCTTCACGACAACTACCCCTTACTTTTCATATATAACTTATTTGATGCCTCTCATCCCAAATGATAGACCAGACCGCTCAAAAAAACAACCTTAGGACACCAAATTAAAGATATCTTACAAAACCCATATCGAAAAATTGTATATAATTTGAAATTCTTTACCAATTCTTATATCATTATGAGCGCTTAGTCACGTAAAATAGGAAGTATCAAAGGTCGATGAAAATAATTCTACCCAAAACAACACATAAAAGGAGACATTTAATGGAAGAAGTCGTAATTGTCAGTGCTGCCAGAACCCCCATCGGTTCATTCGGAGGCAGCCTCAAAAATTGTACCGCAGTCGATCTGGGGAAGACAGCCACAAAAGCTGCGTTGAACCGTGCCGGTTTATCCCCTGAAGAAGTGGATTCCGTCATTTTCGGAAACGTCCTGCAGGCAGGCATCGGCCAGAATACAGCGCGGCAGATTGCAGTCGCTGCAGGGATTCCCTATGAAAAAACAGCCATGACAATCAATGAGGTCTGTGGCTCCGGTTTGAAAGCAATCATCCTCGCGAGCCAAGCCATCCGTCTGGGCGATGCCAGAACTGTAGTTGTCGGAGGCACCGAAAGCATGTCGCAGGCACCCTACCTGTTGCCGAACCAACGCTGGGGAAGCAAACTCGGAGATATCAACGCCATCGACAGCCTTGTGCACGACGGCCTGACTGATGCGTTCGATAAGAAGCATATGGGCATCACCGCCGAAACGGTGGCGGAAAGATTCCAAGTGAGCCGCGAAGAGCAGGATACGTTCGCGCTGCATTCGCAACAGAAGGCTGCCACAGCGCAAGAAGCGGGCTACTTTAAGCAAGAAATCGCACCTGTCATCCTCACGGACCGCAAGAACCGACAAACGGTTGTGGCCGATGATGAATATATCCGCAAAGATGTCACTATTGAGAGCTTGAGCAAATTAAGACCGGCCTTCCAAAAGAATGGCACGGTGACTGCCGGGAACGCATCCGGGATCAATGACGGGGCGGCCGCCTTGGTGCTGATGCCGAAGTCGGAGGCCGAAGCGAAAGGCATCCCATACCTGGCCACAATCAAAGGCTACGCCGAAACCGGAATCGACCCTGCCATCATGGGCTATGCGCCTTATTATGCCATCAAGCAAGCATTGGAAAAGACCGGGCTGCGTGCGGAGGATATCGACCTCTTCGAATTGAACGAAGCGTTCGCCTCCCAGAGCATCGCCGTTGTCAGGGATTTGGGTTTGCCCGAGGAAAAAATCAACATCAGCGGCGGCGCCATCGCCTTGGGGCATCCCATCGGCGCTTCCGGATCACGGATTTTGGTGACCTTGCTGCATGCGCTGGAACGGACCGATACGAAGCTCGGACTCGCCTCCCTTTGCATCGGTGGCGGAATGGGCATCGCCATGATTGTTGAGCGTCCGTGACCTATATTTGACCGCACCCGCTCACTCCCCCGTCATTTGCTTGTACGGGGGAGTTTTTTTCATAAAAATCCCGATAAGAACAGCGCGCATTTCGATATGTTATTGAGTTTTCAACGAAAATGTGGCATACTCTTTATGAGAAATTTTTAATTTAAAAATGAGAATAATGTAGAGGAGACTGAATCCGTGACGACCTATCATAGCACACGAAATGCAGAAAAAACACTGACGGCTTCACAAGCAATATTACAAGGGATAGCGCCAGACGGCGGATTGTACGTACCCGATCACATTCCGGCTTTGGACATCGCATTGGATCGCCTGGCCGACATGACTTATCAAGAATTAGCTTACGAAGTGATGAAGAAATTTTTCGACGACTTCACTGAGGAAGAATTGAAACATTGCGTCAACGCAGCCTACGATGACAAATTTGACGACTCCAGCATCGTTCCGTTGGTGGAAGCCGGCGGAAACCACTATCTGGAATTGTTCCACGGACCGACTATCGCCTTCAAGGACATGGCCCTTTCGATCCTGCCTTACTTGATGACGACTTCCGCCAAAAAGAACGGCAGCACGAAAGAAATCGTGATCCTGACGGCGACTTCTGGTGACACCGGAAAAGCGGCGCTTGACGGATTCGCTGATGTGCCGAACACACGCATCATCGTGTTCTATCCTAAGAACGGCGTCAGCGCCATCCAGGAAAAACAGATGGTGACGCAAAAAGGCGACAACACCTCTGTCGTGGCCATCGACGGAAACTTCGATGACGCACAGACGAACGTCAAAAACATGTTCGGAAACGCAGACTTGGCAGCACGGTTGGACGCAGCAGGATTCCAATTCTCCTCTGCGAACTCCATCAACATCGGCCGTCTGATTCCGCAAGTGGTCTATTACGTCTATGCTTACGGCCAAATGGTGAAACAAGGCGCCATCGCTGCCGGAGAACAGATGAACGTCGTAGTCCCTACCGGAAACTTCGGTAACATCTTGGCTGCCTACTTCGCTAAGCAAATGGGCTTGCCGATCCAAAAACTGATCATCGCTTCAAACGAAAACAAGGTCCTGGTCGATTTCTTCGCTACCGGTGCTTACGACCGTAACCGCGACTTCATTTTGACGACATCCCCATCGATGGATATCCTGGTTTCCAGCAATCTGGAACGCCTGCTGTATCTGATGGCCGATGAAAGCACGGCGGCTGTCCAAACTTTCATGGACCAATTGAAGGAAATCGGCCGCTACGAAGTGACGGAAGCGATGCAGGAAAAAGCGAAGGACTTCTACGCGGACTACGCGACTGAAGAGGAAGTCAGTGCTCAGATTGCTGCGCTTTATCATGCTGAAGGCTATGTCATCGACCCGCACACAGCTGTGGCGGCGCATGTTGCCAACACTTATGTAGCCGAAACCGATGATCACACACCAATCATCATCGCGTCGACTGCCAGCCCGTATAAATTCCCGCAAGCCGTCCTGAATGCCATCGATCCTGAGTTTTCGGATGATTCCATGGAGGAAATGTTGGACCGCCTGAGAGAATTGAGCGGCGTTGCTTTCCCAGCAGCAATCGAAGAATTGTTGCATGCGGAAGTTCGCCACAACACCGTTGTCGCTTCCGACGACATGCAGAAGAGCGTCGAGTCCATCCTGGGCTTGAACTGATTGATAAATGTTTAAACGCCTAGCCGGCGGTCCGGAATGTTTCCGGGCTGCCGGCTTTTTTGCGCTTTGATTGATGTTTCGTTCTGTCCTCCGGTGAAAACAGTCCTCGCCGGAGCTGAGTATGCAATGATAAGCTCTCCTCCGGCCAGCCTCCCCTCATCGGAGTTGGCTGCCAGATTTCAGTCGGAACTCCTGCCTGCTGCTCTTGGCCGGAGTTCCCAATAATATTCCCTTCATTTCTCAGACCAGGCACACACATCAGCAAGAAATCCGCGCCGTTTTTTGGTAAAATGGAATCAGAAAGAAACAGAATCGAGGCGCCATATGAATATACTGATCGACGGGGATGCTTGCCCCGTAAAAGACATCATCATCGAAGAAGCCATCAAACGCGAAATACCGGTCACAATCGTCACCAGCTTTGCCCACTTTTCCAATGCGCCCCAACCGCCCGGAGTGAAGACGGTCTACGTCGATTCCGGTGCGGACGCAGCCGACTTCAAGATCATCCAGCTCGCGAAAAGAGGCGATCTGCTGGTCACGCAGGACTACGGCTTGGCCTCCCTTGCTTTGCCGAAGGGACTCACCGTCCTCCATCACAAGGGCTTTGCCTACGACAACAGCAATATGGAACGGCTGCTTGAGGACCGGTACATGAGCGCAATGGTACGCAAAAGCGGCAAACGCACAAAAGGCCCGAAGCCATTCACTGACGCGGATCGGCATACATTCCGGAAACTGCTCATTTCCAAGCTGCAAGAAACCTAATGGAACCCAAATAGAACCAAGAAAGAGGTGCATCAGGATGCGCAATGAAATCATCATCGAAGATGTGAAACATGTCGTCGCAGAAAAGCTGAGGAACGAAGCTACGGGGCATGATTGGTGGCATACGCTCCGGGTCTACAACACGTCCATGGACATTGCCGCAGCGGAAGGAAACGGCGATCGGCTCATCATCGGCTTGGCGGCTCTTCTGCATGATGTCGCTGACCACAAATTCGGCTACACCGACGATGACCGCGAAGCCATCATCACCGAGATCCTCAGGCCTTTCGAGCTGAGCGACTCCGTCATCGAGCAGGTCATCTACATCGTGAACAACATTTCCTTCAAGCAAGGGAAAAACAAGCATGTTCTGGAAACAATCGAAGGCCGGATTGTGCAGGACGCCGACCGCTTGGATGCCATCGGCGCAATCGGCATCGCGCGCGCTTTTGCGTATGGCGGGCACAAAGACCGACCGCTTTATGATCCCGAGCACAGCGGAGATCCGGACAGCGATACGATCGGCCACTTCCACGAAAAACTGCTCCTGCTGAAGGACGGCATGCACACGGAAGCAGGCAAGGAAAAGGCGATCGCCCGCCACACTCGGATGGAACAGTTCCTGAAGGACTTCCATTCCGAGTGGGAAGGCCACTGAGAAAACGCGAAAAGACTGGTTGGAATTGGGACATTTGTCCCGATTCCAACCAGTCTTTCTATTATCCAAAAATCATAGAGCCATTTCGTATATTTTTCTGCTGATATCCAACGTCTGGTCAGCGCGTTCCGAAAGGCGATCGCGCTTGTGGACTTCCAGTTGCTCAACCATATAGTCGATATCCGTCTCTTCGATGCCGATTTCACTGAATCGGATCGGCATTTCCAACGAACGGAAGAATTCCTCGGTTTTGTGGATGCCAAAATCGATCCGCGCTTCCTCATCGCCGGCATCGGCGCCCCATACGCGCTCTGCGTACTGGAGCAACTTATCCCATTTTTCCTTTTTGCGTACCTTCATGGTCGCAGGCAGGATGACCGAAAGCGTACGGGCATGATCGGTACCGTTCAAGGCGGTGATTTCGTAGCCCAAGGCATGGCTGGACCAATCGCCCGGCACTCCGGAAGCTGTGAATCCGTTGAAGCCGTTCGTCACTGTCCACATGAAATTCGCGCGCGTGTTGTAATCTATTTCTTCATCCGCCAGGACTTCCTGTCCGATTTCGATGAAAGTATGCAGGATGCCTTCAGACCAGCGATCCTGCAGTTTTGCGCCGACAGGATAGGTCAAATAGTTTTCCATGACATGGACAAAGGAATCGGAGAGGCCGTTCGCCAATTGCCTTTTCGGCAACGTGTACGTCAACTCGGGTTCCAGAATCGAAAATGCCGGAAAGAGGTTCTCATTTTTGATGCTCACCTTTGCCTGCAGTTCCTCGAAACTGACGACGGTAATCGGGTTCATTTCCGAAGATGTAGCCGGAATCGTCAATACCGTCCCGAAAGGCATGGCCTTTTCGACCGGCAAGCCTTTGCCGACACCGCTTGCGAAGATATCGATCGGATCGCCTGCGAATAGGCTGGCGGCTGCGATGAATTTCGTTCCGTCGATGACCGATCCGCCGCCCACAGCGATGAGAAAGGTGTATCCTTCTGTTTTGATTTTCTCGACAGCATCCATCAGATATTCAAATACCGGATTCGCCGGAATGCCGCCGAACTCGCCCCATTCCCTGTCGCCCAGCGCCTCCACGACACGCTCGAAGGTGCCGGAGCGTTTGGCGCTGCCGCCTCCGTAAGTGATCAGCACTTTTGCATCTTTAGGCACAAATTTGTCGATTTTTTTGACCTGATCCCGTCCGAACGCGATCCGGACAGGGTTATAAAATTCAAAATCCATGATTTCAGCTAACGGTGACATAATATTCCCCCATTGGTTTCAGATAGTTATGCTAACTTGGTGCACAAGGCATCGATCGCATTTTCAAAGATGGCAAGGCCGGCTTCCAACTGTTCATCCGTCATGACCAACGGAGCCAGGAAACGGACCACATTCCCGTAGGTGCCTGCATTTTCGATGATCAGACCGTTCTGTACACAATGCTGGATCAATGCATTCACCAATTCCGGAGCAGGTTCTTTAGTCAGTCGATCTTTGATGAATTCGACGCCGATCATGCCGCCTAATCCGCGCACATCGCCGATTTCTTTGTATTGCTGTTGCCACTCCTCAACGCGGGCAGTGTAAGCTGCCCCCAATTCCAATGAACGTTCGCAGAGATTTTCGTCTTCGATGACTTGAATCGTCGCAAGTGCAGCAGCACAGGATACCGAATTGCCTCCGAAGGTGCCTCCGATCAATCCGCCGCCAATGCCTTTGACGATTTCGTCACGGGCAACGATGGCGCTGAGCGGGAATCCGCCTGCGATTGATTTTGCCGTACACAAAATATCCGGTGCACAGCCGGCTTCTTCGTAGTAGGAAGAGGCGAACAGTTTACCCGTGCGCCCGAATCCGGTCTGCACTTCATCGGTCATCATCATGATGCCATTTTCATCACAGATCTGGCGGACAGCTTTGACCCACTCGATTGGAGCCGGGATGAAGCCGCCCTCGCCCTGCACCGGTTCGAACACGATGGCAGCAACTTGGCTGGCCGGCGTCAACTCGTCAAAGGCGCGTTTGATGCGTTCGATGTAATAAGCGACTGCCTCTTCATCCGTGTAATAGGCCGGTTTGCGGTAAAGGTTCGGATAATCAACTCGGAATATGCCATCCGGGAATGGCCCTAAGCCGACCGAGTTGGCTTTTTTCGCAGTCATATGCGTCGTCAGCAAGCGTACGCCCGTGGAATGCACCAGAGAACACGATGACATTCGGACGTTTCGTGTAGGCTCTCGCCACCTTTACGCCATTCTCGATCGCTTCCGCACCGCTGTTCGCAAAGAACGTCCGCTTCTTGAAGCCCTTCACCGGAACGATCTCATTCATTTTTTCAGCCAATGCGATATACTTTTCGCTCGTAAGGATATTGATCATCGCATGAAAATAATCATTTTCCTGCTGCTTGACCGCTTCCACAACTTTCGGGTGGCGGTGGCCGATATTCAGAACGCCTACGCCTCCGACCCAATCCAAAAAGTGGTTGCCGTCAACGTCCTCGATGATGGCGCCCTCTGCTTTCGCGATTGCAACCGGGTAGACGCATGTCAAAGAAGGAGGGATTGCTTCAGATCTCCGTGCCAGTATGGCTGCTGCCTTTTCCCCCGGCAATGCCGCAGTGATGATTTCCGGCAATTGATATCTCAATTC
Source organism: uncultured Carnobacteriaceae bacterium (assembly GCA_963814755.1). GTDB lineage: Bacteria > Bacillota > Bacilli > Lactobacillales > Aerococcaceae > Trichococcus. The sequence continues at coordinate 10,197 of CAWFEB010000031.1, read as the reverse complement.
TGTTTCTGTAAGTGATGTTGTTCCTGTCATAACGCTCGCTCCCCTTTTCATGCATACTTGTCATATCTTTTGTAACTTCGATGGTTTGATTATATAGATTTATCAAGCAAACAAAAAACATTTCTTGACACCGGATAGGACATTTTCTGTTATGCGATGTCAGCTTCGTTCACATCGATTTGGGAACAAGGTTGCAATAACAGCCAATATCTTTGATACATAAAGCATTCCAAGCAAAAAAACCTCCCGTTATCTTTACGGAAGGTTTCCTGACATGGAACTCTATTTATTTTTCGTTTTCATTTCATTTAAAGAATATTGCCCAGCAAACGGGTGCGGAAATGTAAGGATTTCCGTCCCAAAAAGGACTCATGAATTTGCATTCCGCTCCACAAAATGACCGAAACTGAAACGGACCGCATTTTTTTGGTCGCCGAATTGGATGCCTTCCTTCACTACCACTTTTTCCTCCAACAATTCCTGAAGCAATTCATCCATCTCAGCATCGGTTTTATTGGCGAAGCGACAATAAAGATGGTAGCCGCCTTTTGCCGCTTCAAAACTTATCTCTTGTCCATATTTGTTTCGGAGCCAGGTCTGCAATTTATCAGCTCTTTCTTTCAAAGCCGAAACGATTATCGGGAGATGGGCAGTGATTTCACTAGTCAAATAATGTTCGGCCAACAGTTGCGGCAAGAAACTCAATCCGGAGTCGATCTGATCGCGAATGTCGGCCAATTCCCGGATAATGGCGGCTGGTCCAACCATCCATCCGATCCGGATATGCTGACCGGCAAATTTGGATAAGGAACCGAGATACAGCACTTGTTGTCGTTTATCCAGGCTTTTCAACGGACGGTTATCAACCGTTTCATCAAAAACAAAGCTGCCATATGCATCATCCTCCACAATCGGGATGCGCTTCAGCAAACAATAATCAAGTATGGCCTGTTTCCGCTCCGGACTCATGATCGTTCCTGTCGGATTCTGGAAAATCGGATTCAGAAAAATCATCTTCAGAGGATACTGCAAGGAAGCTTCCTGAAGACCATTGACGGTCATTCCCTCACCATCCATCGGAATCGGAATAATCCGCAGACCGGCAGCCTGAAAAAGCCGCAAAGAATAGAAATAAGAAGGAGCCTCGATGCCGATCGCATCGCCCGGTTTCAACAGCCCTTGCGTGATCAAAAACAATGATTGCTGGGTTCCCGAAGTGATGAAGATTTCCTCCAGCGGGACAGTCATCCCGTACGCAGTCTGCAAGTGTTTTTGGACACTTTCCCTCGTAGCTTTGATTCCGCGGTTCTCTCTGATGAAAGTGGCTTCCCCATGCAACATTTCCCCCAGCGAAATATCCGGGATCTTCAGTTCCGGCAAGAGGTCCTTCGGCAAATCCCCATTCCCCAAATCCAGAATTTCGCGCGACTTGTGCTGCGCCAATAGCTGCTTGACGTCCCTTTGGTAAGGGGTGTCCACCGAAAGATTATCCGGCGTCAAGGAAGTCCGCCAATTGATGGTGGGCCTTGTCTGCATCCCCCATTTATTCGGATTCACGAATGTCCCGCTGCCCCTTTTGCGGATGAGGATCCCCTGCGTCGTCAGCTCTTCCAGTGCCCGGATGACGGTCGACCGGTTGACCTGCAGTTCCTCCGCCAGCTTGCGTTCCGCCGGCAAGGCTCGGCCGGGGACCAAATCGCCGGCTTTTATCTTCTCTTCGATCAGCTGCATAAGCTGTTGATAGAGCGGCATGCCCCTATCCTGATCCAGTCTCCACTCCGCCATTCCTTCACTCTCCTTGGTTTTTAATCATTATACACCAAATTGGTTGGTTCGGAAACAGTCCAATTGGATGTAGGTGTTTCTGAAAAAAGGGATTATGATTTAACCATTCTTTAATCATTTTATCATTTAAAACCAGGAGGATTATTTATGACAACAAAAATCATCGGTTCAGAAAAAGTAAAACGCGGGATGGCCCAAATGCAAAAAGGCGGCGTCATCATGGATGTCGTGAACGCGGAGCAGGCAAGGATCGCCGAGGCGGCAGGTGCCGTAGCGGTCATGGCTTTGGAGCGCGTGCCTTCGGATATCCGCGCAGCCGGCGGAGTTGCCCGGATGGCGGATCCCACCATCGTCGAGGCAGTGATGAACGCCGTGAGCATTCCCGTCATGGCGAAAGCCCGCATCGGCCACATCACCGAAGCCCGCATCCTGGAAGCGATGGGCGTCGACTACATCGACGAGAGCGAAGTGCTGACCCCTGCCGATGAGGAATTCCACCTTTTGAAATCGGACTATACCGTTCCTTTCGTCTGCGGTTGCCGCGATCTGGGTGAAGCGCTTGCGCCGGATTGGTGAAGGGGCTTCGATGCTGCGTACGAAAGGCGAGCCGGGGACCGGGAATATCGTGGAAGCCGTCCGCCATATGCGCAAAGTCAACGGCCAAATCCGCCAGTTGATCACGAAATCGGACGATGAACTGATGACGTTCGCCAAGGAAATCGGTGCTCCTTACGAATTGGTCAAGGAAATCAAACTGCTTGGAAAACTTCCGGTCGTGAACTTTGCTGCCGGTGGTGTCGCAACACCTGCTGACGCAGCCCTGATGATGAGCTTGGGTGCGGATGGCGTCTTCGTCGGATCCGGCATCTTCAAAGCCGAAAATCCCGAAAAATTCGCCCGCGCCATCGTCCGTGCGACAACCAATTACGAAGACTATGCCTTGTTGGCCGAACTGTCCAAAGGCTTGGGCGAACCGATGAAAGGGATCGACATCAGCACGCTCCACGCCTCCGAACGCATGCAGGAAAGAGGCTGGTAAGCATGACGAAAAAAATCGGCGTATTGGCCTTGCAGGGTGCCGTCACGGAGCACCTGCAGGCACTGACTAAATTGGGAGTCACCGCGACTGCCGTGAAAGTGCCTGACGATCTGGACGGTCTGGACGGGCTGATCATCCCAGGAGGCGAATCGACCGCCATCGGCCGTTTGATCCGCGAACAGCATCTCGAGGAACCGTTGCGGGCGTTTTACGCAGCCGGCAAAGCGATTTTCGGCACTTGCGCGGGGCTGATTCTTTGCAGCACGGACAGCAGTCATGCACCTGAAGAATTGCGGCTCGGCTTCATCGACATCGAAGTCGAACGGAACGGCTTCGGGCGCCAAGTCGACAGTTTCGAAGCCCTGCTGCCATTTGAAGGCATCGCAGAACCGGTGGAAGCCGTCTTCATCCGCGCCCCTTACATCCGCTCAGTCGGAAAGGGAGTCCGCGTGCTTGCAAGCATCGAGGGCAAAATCGTAGCCGCAGAAAACGACCAGATTTTGGTCACCGCCTTCCATCCGGAATTGACGGACGATCTGTCGGTGTTCGAGTACTTTTTGAAGAAAGTCGGATAACTTATCGATATCGGACAAGGGCGGATCTTGTGGACGCCGGTTTGTCCGATATCTTATCGGTATCGGACATCCGCAACCCTTGTAGGCTTCAGCTTGTCCGATATACCACCATTATCGGACAACTACGGTTCTCGTAGGCATCAACTTGTCCGATTTCTTCTCATTATCGGACATTCCGGCTGAAGCCCAATCGCATGTAAATAAATAAAAATCCCCTGCTCACGCACTTGTATGCGTAAACAGGGGATTTTGTATTTGTTTAGTCCAAATCTTCGCCATTGCTGGCGATGGCTTTTTGGTACCAGTAGAAGGAATCCTTCTTCAGGCGATCCAAGCTGCCTGAACCGTCGTTGTTGCGGTCCACATAGATGTAGCCGTAGCGTTTCGCCATCTCGCCCGTACCGGCCGAAACCAGGTCGATGCAGCCCCAAGAGGTGTAAGCGACGAGATCCACGCCGTCCAGCACGATCGCATCACGCATTGCTTTGACGTGGTCGCGGAGATAGGAGATGCGGTAATCATCATGGATTTTGCCGTCGACGATTTCATCCATAGCGCCCAAACCGTTTTCGACAACCATCAGCGGCAGTTGGTAACGGGAATGGAACGTGTTCAAAGCGACGCGCAGACCCAAAGGATCGACTTGCCAGCCCCATTCCGATTCCGCCAAGTACGGGTTCTTCTCGCCCATCAAAGCATTGCCTTCACCCGGCACGCCGGATTGTGCAAAGCTGGCTGCGCTGGAAGCATAGTAGCTGAAGGAAATGAAATCGACCGTATGTGCAGCCAAGATTTCCTCGTCGCCTTGTTCGAACGTAACGTTGATGCCCTTAGTGGCGAAGTAAGCCAGTTTGCTCGGCGGATAATACCCGCGGGCATGGACATCTGAGAAGAACAGTTTTTCTTCTTCTTTTCGTTGTGCAGACCAAACATCTTCCGGTTTTGCCGACAACGGATAGACTGGCGCATAGGCGATCATGCAGCCGATGCGGTTCTCAGGATCGATTGCCCGCGCCGCCTTCGTCGCCAAAGCGCTGGCGACGAACTGGTGATGCAAGGCTTGATACATGACTTCTTCCTGGCTTTCGCCCGCTTCAGCTTTCGAACCGATCGAAATCTGCGGCAGGAACGTCGCCATGTTGATTTCGTTGAAGGTTAGCCAATAGTTGACTTTCCCTTGATAGCGTTCGAACAAGGTAGTCGCATATCTTTCAAAAAAACCGATCAGCTTACGGTTTTTCCAGCCGCCGTAGTGGTCGACCAGATATTGCGGCATTTCGAAATGGGAGATCGTCACCAATGGTTCGATGCCGTATTTCGCCAATTCATCGAAGACGTCATCGTAAAAGGCCAAGCCCGCTTCGTTCGGTTCCAGTTCATCGCCATTCGGGAAAATCCGCGTCCATGCGATCGACATCCTGAACATCCGAAAGCCCATTTCGGCGAACAAAGCGATATCTTCCTTGTAGCGGTGATAGAAATCGATTCCGATGTGCGAAGGGTAGTAGTCGCCGACGCCGGCGAAGCGTTCGGCAAAGTCGCGCGAGCAGGTCAGTTGGTCGATGACCGACGGACCTTTTCCATCAGCGTCCCAACCTCCTTCAAATTGGTTGGCGGCAGTAGCGCCGCCCCAGAAGAAACCTTCCGGAAATCCTTTACCTGCAGACATGACAATTCCTCCTATTTCTGTACCAAAGATGCGCCATTTGTTGCGATGACTTCTTTGTACCAGTTGAATGATTTTTTCTTGTAACGGTTCAACGTACCGGATCCGTCGTCGTGACGGTCGACATAGATGAAGCCGTAACGTTTCTTCAATTCTGCAGTCGAAGCGCTGACCAAATCGATGCAGCCCCAAGTCGTGTAACCCATCAGATCGACACCGTCCGCGATTGCTTCAGCAACCTGCACCAAGTGATCGTTCAGATAGTTGATGCGGTAGTCATCGTTGACAGTCATTTGGCCGTCTTCGCCTTCAACCAGCTGATCGACTGCACCCAAACCGTTTTCGACGATGAACAATGGTTTTTGGTAACGATCCCAGAAGGTGTTCAGGATAACACGCAAGCCTTTTGGATCGATCTGCCAGCCCCACTCGGAAGCCTCCAAGTACGGATTATGAATACCGCCCAAGATATTGCCTTCGCCTGCTGCTCTCTTGGCAGGATCAGCCGTTTCCGTGGAACTCATGTAGTAGCTGAAGGAAACGAAATCGACCGTGTTCTTCAGGATTTCTTCATCTTCCGGTGTGATGTTCAGCTCGATGCCGTGCTCACGGAAATAGCGCTTCATGTAACCAGGATACGTGCCGCGTACATGCACATCCGAGAAGAAGAAGTTTTGGCGATCCGCTTCCATCACTGCGATGATATCGTCAGGATGGGAAGTCAACGGATAAGTCGGCATCGCGATGACCATGCAGCCGATCTGGAAGTCCGGATTGATTTCGTGGCCGATTTTTGTCGCCAAAGCGCTGGCTACCAATTCGTGGTGGCAAGCTTGGTACAGATCGGATTTCGACAATTTTTCAGGAGCTGTCGCGATTCCGCCGCTCATGAATGGTGCGTGGATGATCGAGTTGATTTCATTGAACGTCAACCAGTATTTGACTTTGTCTTTGTAGCGCGTGAAGACCGTGCGCACGTAGTTTTCATAGAAACCGATCATTTTGCGGTTAACCCAGCCATCGTATTCGCGGGCCAGGTGCAGCGGTGTTTCGTAGTGGGACAAAGTGATCAGCGGCTCGATGCCGTATTTTGCCAATTCGTCGAACAGATCATCGTAGAACTGCAGGCCAGCTTCGTTCGGCTCCGTTTCGTCGCCGTTCGGGAAGATGCGCGTCCAAGCGATGGATGTACGGTATGTTTTGAAGCCCATTTCCGCGAACAAGGCGATATCTTCTTTATAACGGTGGTAGAAGTCGATCCCTTCCAATTTCATGTTGTCCGGTGTAGGACCATCAGTGATCGGCCCGAATCCGCCTTGAGGGGTTACGTCCTGAACGGAAAGCCCCTTTCCGTCAACATTATAAGCACCTTCGTATTGGTTTGCGGCTGTTGCGCCACCCCATAAAAATCCTTTTGGAAATACTGTTTGCATGTGATCGCTCCTATTCTTTTTCTGGTTCTATTTTATGCACGGGTCTGACTCATTGCGGGACAGCCCTGAATTATGAAAATTCATCCCAAATGGGTTCGGGCGCCTGAGACCACAAACCAAATTCCCGAATATCTGGTTTTTATTCGGGAATCTGGCTTGCGGTCTAGGTTTTTTCCCCGGATATCTGGTTTTTATCCGGGAATATTGCTTGCGGTTGAGATTGATTTCCCGAATATCTTTCGTTTATGCGATGACCGTCAGCAGATAGTCGCCGTCAGTCAATGTTGCTTCTTTCGTCGTGATGACATCCAAGTAGTCATTGCTGTTTGTGACGATGATCGGTGTGATGATTTCATAGCCTGCTTTTTGGATAAAGTCGATGTCGAATTCCAACAGCAATTGGCCAGCTACTACTTTATCGCCTTGTTGCACATGGCTCGTGAAGCCTTTACCATCCAATTGGACCGTATCCATTCCGACGTGGATCAGGATTTCAGTTCCGTTTTCAGTCGTCAAACCGATTGCATGTTGCGTCGGGAACAAGAGTGTTACAGTTGCGTTTGCCGGAGCATAGACTTCACCGACAGTCGGACGGATCGCGATCCCTTTACCAAGTGCACCAGTCGCAAAAGCTTCATCCGGAACATCTGACAAGAGAACCATTTCGCCGATCATTGGGCTAGCGACCAAATCTTTTTCAGCAGCTGCGCTCAAGTCTTTTTTCATTGCTTCAATAACTACAGAGTTTGTGTTCAGTGTTGTTGCTGTATTTGTTGCAGTTGCTGCAGTTTCAGTTTCTCCGTAAAGAACTGGAATTTTTGAGAAGAATACAAGGATGAAGCCTGCAACAAGTCCTACCGCACATACGATGATGGAAGCCCAGAAGTTGAAGCTCATTGTTCCGTTTGCTTCCAGGTAGCTAGGGAATGAGAAGACGCCCATACCGCCCATACGGTAGCTTGTCAATTTGAAGATACCTGCCACGATACCGGAGATGGCACCAGCAATACAGCTCAATTGGAACGGACGTTTCATCGGTAAAGTGATCCCGTAGATAGCAGGCTCAGTTACCCCGAACAAGCCGGAAATGAAAGCCGGAATACTCAATTGTTTTACTTTTGCTTCTTTCGTTTTCAACAAAATAGCCAATACTGCACCTGTCTGAGCGAAAGAAACACCTAATACAGTAGACAATAGTTGATCATAACCTTGTGTCGCCAAGTTGTTGATTGCGATCGGAACCAAGCCCCAATGCAAACCGAACATGACGAATACTTGCCAACCGCCACCCAATACAGCACCTGCAACGATTGGGCTCGAGTTATAAATCCAGGATACACCAGCGCCGAGCAACGTAGCTGCCCATGTGGCAGAGCGGTCCGACAAACAAGACGGTCAATGGAACGACGATCAACAAGGTCAAGAAAGGAACCAAGAATAATTTCACGACATCCGGAACGATTTTCTTCAAGACATTTTCGACTTTGGAACCCAGGAAGACGGCCAACAGAATCGGTACAACCGATGAGGCATAACTCATCATGATGACCGGCAAGCCCAAGAAAGTCATGTAGATCGGCGATTCAAAAATGGAACCAGCGAATAAAGTGTACAATGGATCGATTCCTGCAGGATTGACCAAGCCTGGATAGACCATTGCGGTTGCGACTGCCATCGCAGTAAAGCTGTTCATTTTGAAATGTTTGCTGGCAGTGAATGCAAGGAAGATCGGCAGGAAGTTGAAGAATCCGTCACCAGCTGCTTGAATCAGGACATAGGCCCCATCAGTAGTCGACATGCCCGCAGCCACCATAATTGCAGCCACACCTTTCAGCATCCCTGTAGCTGCCAAAGGTCCCAGGATCGGTTGGAAAATTTTCGAAATCATATCGATGAACTGATTGAACAGGCTGCCTTTTGGACCTTCGTCCTCCGCTTCAACTTCGCCGCCGCCATTCAATCCGCCGACAGCGTTGACTGCTGCGTAGACATCCGGTACGTGGTTGCCGATGACGACTTGATACTGGCCGCCGCTTTGGATGACGGTAACGATACCTTCAAGTTTTTTCAGGTATTCCGTGTCCGCTTTGCTTTCGTCAACCAATTTGAAACGCAGACGCGTGATGCAGTGAGCCAGGCTGCGGACGTTTTCTTTGCCGCCCACATGAGCCAAAATGTCTTTTGCTAATTCTTCATATTTCATGTTGTATCCCTCTTTTTCTATTATTTTTTATAAAAAAAACCTAAATAGAGAGCATGGGAATTTCTTCCGCTGCTGTCTACTTAGGTTTTGCCTGCTTTACCAGTAACAATCCTCTTGAGAGCATCTTAGGTATTCACTTTTGCTGCACGACCCGATGGATATGGATCGTGAGGTAAACAAGTTCGTCGGTCCCGACTTGGAAATGGTGGGCAGCTCCGACATAGGTCGATATTTTGTTGGCACAGGTATAGGCAGCCGGATAGTTTGCCTTCACTTGCTCCACCAAGAAGGTGTCCGGAGCCGTCTGGAAAACTTCTCCCATGACGACCCGCTGCGCAAAATACTGCAGATGGGTGTAGAAACGATTATAGGAAATCGATTCTTCATCGAAGGCGACTCCGAAATGCAAGCGGACGATGTTCAGGATGTCCTGAACGATCCGGGTCACTTTCATTGTCTCTTCGATCAGTTGCCCTTCCTTCTGCGCATTCACGAAATGAAGAGCGATGGATGTCGCTTCGTCAGGTGCCATCATGACACCGGTATGCTCCGCGATAAGTTCAAGCCCAATTTTGCCGAGCTCGTATTCCCTTCGATAGAACTTCTTCACTTCGAAGGCCAAAGGATTGGTCAAGTACGATCCCTTCCTTTGTCCGCTGGATGGCGTAATGGATGTGGTCGGCAAGCGTCAGGTAGACGTTTGCTTGGAAGATATGATTCAGCCTCGTCTCGGCCTCTTGGATGATCTTAAAAATGGCATCTGATTCTTCTTGCGGTAAATCTTGATAAATGGCCTTTAATTGATCTGCTGAATCATTTTCCTGGATGACGAAGGTTTTCTCGATCAAAGACTTGTCGAAAACGTCCCCTGATCTTTTCTGGAAACCGATCCCTTTTCCCATCACAATGACTTCGGATGAATCGCCGGCTTTCGCCAGGACCACGTTGTTATTGTAGACTTTTTCAATCTTCATCGATTATCCCCATTCCCCCTTCCATTAAAAAAAACCTAAACTAACACCAAATGATGTGCACATCATCTCGTATCAATTTAGGTTTTGCCTGCACAACCAGTAACAATCCTATGAACAACATGTTAGCACTTCCACAAAAAGATGCAAGCCCTTTCTTTGGTTTTTTTATTTTTTTTGAATAGCTGATTTGTGGAGGCTGGTTCGGTCAAGCCCAAAATGTTGCGTAACATTACTGTGAAGCACTCTGAAGCCGCACTCGACGGGGAATCGAAATCGGGGACTGATTCCCGGCGAAGCCGCGCTCATCGGAGATTCGCATAAAATCGGGGGCTGTCCTCCGGCGAGGCCGCACTCACCGGAGATTCGCATAGAATCCGGGGCTGTCCTCCGGCGAGGCCGCGCTCACCGGAGATTCGCATAGAATCCGGGGCTGTCCTCCGGCGAAGCCGCGCTCACCGGAGATTCGCATCGAATCCGGGTATTGCGGCAACACCTGACAATCTGGATTCTTGTATGTTATTT
>CAWFEB010000030.1:0-110585 GCA_963814755.1 uncultured Carnobacteriaceae bacterium | reverse complement strand
CTCTGATCCTTTGGGGCTAATGATGTTGGGCACAGCGAGCTGTAATGATGATGATTGGAATCATTGCGTTGGTCAAAATTGTCCAAGTAAAAATATAGGAGGGATAATAATGGAAATGCTTGTATATGGTTCACTTGTTTCTTACTAGCTTGCTTCTATTTTATCTATTCTACGAAATACTCATTAAGTCCAAAAATGGTCATACGTGAAAGACTGGACAATGTGAAGGTGATTGCAGACACACGGGATGTCTTTGATGAAGAAATGAGGGAACCTTTTATTGCAAGGGTCATTAATCCTGCCTATGAGAAGTTGATTCAGTCATTGGGGAATCTGGCTCCATCTGCCATCAAAGAGAGATACGAAATATTGCTGAGCAGTAGCGGAACGAGTGAAAAGATGAAAGTCAACAACGTTCTGGCAATCCAAATGATGTTGGGGGTCATTCTTCCCTTCCTGATGTACTACCTGATGAAAATAACGGCTACACCTTCAAAGGTCATGTATACATTTCTTAGCAGGCACAATCGGATTGTTACTCCCTTATCTTCTCTTGAAGTCAAAATCTGATAAAAGAAAACAAGAAATCCAATATGCCCTACCGAGTTTATTGGATTTGCTTTATGTGAGCGTGGAAGCGGGATTGTCGTTTGACATGGCCATCTACCGGACAACGGATAAAATGAAAGGTCCTTTGAGCGATGAATTATTATTCACCATGAACGAGATGAACAAAGGTCGTGATCGTTCCGAGGCTTTACGGGATATGGTAAAACGGACACAAGTCGATGATTTGGCAACATTCGTAACCTCAATCATTCAGGCTGAAGAATTGGGATCGAATATCGGGAATGTTTTAAGAATCCAAGCGAACACGATGCGATTGACCAAACGCCAACGAGCGGAAGAACATGCGGCAAAAATACCGATTAAAATGCTATTTCCACTTGTATTGTTCATGCTCCCAGCGGTATTTGTAGTCATTTTGGGACCTGCGGTCATCAATATTATGGCACACTTTAATGAAATAACAGATGTGAAAGGAGGCGAAAACCATGTCTTTTAGAAAAATAGCTACCTTCAGTTTTTTGATAAGTTTCTTCTTTTTGAGTTTTACACCTTCCGTGTTGGCGGATGAAGATAAGTCATCTGAAGAAATTGCCGTGTCACTGGTAATCGATACATCGGGCAGTATGGCTGAGACCGATCCTGCTAATCTCCGGAAAATGGCTGCTGATATTTTTGTCGATTTACTGAGTCCGGAAGACTACTTGGGCATCGTCTCCTTCTCAACGGATGTGACGGAATTGGTGCCGATGCAGCAAATTGGTGATTCCAACAATAAGCAGGCTATAAAAAATACGCTAGCCCCGATAATCAATGCTAACGGCAACACGAATTATCAGTTGGCACTGCAAACGGCGGAAAGGCAATTGGACAGTTTCACCGAAAAGGATATCCGAAAGGTAATCATTTTTCTGACCGATGGTGTTCCAGAGCCGGATTATGCTAAACGGGAAGACGAAGTTTTTATGTCGGAATACATGAATTCTCTGTGGCAGACAACCGGTCAAATCGGTCTGAAGAATTATCCTGTCTACGCATTAGGATTCGGAACGGCTGATCAATCAACTCTGCAACGGATTGCTACAGATACTCGAGGAGAAGCAAAGTTTCTTGGTAATCCAAGTGAAATAGCTGTTAATTTTTTCGATGTGTTGCGAACATTAAAAAATAGACAAACTTTTCTGACTGAGACCATTGACGTTGTAGGAGAAAATAGTTTGCCGTTCCAGCTAGATAGCTATACTTCTCAAGTCACGATGGTCGTCACTAATGACACACCGGGGATTGAGGTTTCTGCCAATCCAACATCAGGTCAAAATGCAGCCGATAAAGTCGTTGTTCAGAAAAATGAAAATTATACAATTGTAACCATGAATCAGGATGATAGAGAACTGGCAGGGGATTGGCAACTGCTCGTGAAAGGAACTGGAATAGTTCAATTGTTCGGTGATAAGGATCTCTTCCTGAAGTCGTGGGTCGTTGAACCGAAGGCGAATATGCAGCACTCAATCAATGAACCGATTGCTATATCAGTTGCGGTGACGGGTGAACTGGACCCGCAAATGGTTGTGGAAGTTCAAGTTTCAAAAGATGGAACCGCTGATCCAGACAGCATCATACTAACGCTACAGGACGGCTACTATGTAGGCACCTATGACAGTGTTGATCAAACGGGTGAATATATTTTGGATACCCGCATCAAGGACGGTGAAACGGTTGTAACCAATAATCTGACAACGATTAAGGTACAGGAATTGCCCGTTCTGATGAGTGAGGTCGACCTACAAGATGCCATCTTTAAGGTTTCGGAAAATCAAAAAATAACCGGCTATCTTGATTTAAGCGGAACCCCCGTAGATGGTTCGCAGGGCGTTGTCATCAACAGTTTCAATTTGGTTGCTGACTATTCTGACGGTAAGCAAGAAATACATTCTCTTATGGATAACCAAGATGAAGCGAGCGGCGATGAAGTGGGAGGAGATGGCATCTATACGCTGTTGTTGCCTTTCAATACAGAAGGGGATGTAACTGCATCTCTGATTGTGCAAGGGACGTATGATGGGTTGAATTTCACGGTGGAAAAAGAAATCGGCCAATACAAAGTGGTTTCTGCCGGCGAAGTTACAGGCACGGTGGTTGAAAAAAATCTGACCAGCAAGCCAGGGGGAAAGCTGATTGTTCCGATTAAACTGGAAAATCATTCCAGCAGAAGTGAAACGGTTCATTTATCGATGGATTCTGATTTAGGGTTAACAGAAGAAAAAGTCATAACTTTGGATCCGAAAGAAACCGTAGATGAAACTGTTACGATTTCCGTATTTAAAGAGACCCCGTTATCAAAACAGGATTTTGAGATAATGCTTACAGCTGAAGATCCGCTGACAAACGTGGAATCGAACATTAAATCAACCATTTCGGTCATTTCAGGAACAGCCATGCTGATACGGAATATCCAGTCATTCATCGTGAATAATTGGTATGTGCTCGTCTTAATCATACTTTTACCGTTACTTATTTTAGCGTTTGGGAAAATGCTATACGTGCAAAAAGTGAAACGAGCATTGCGCATTCCCCGTTATCTGCAATATAAAGCTTTGGATTCAGAACAACAGCAGGAAATAGTGTTGCCAGATAGAGTTGCTAAGATTGTGATTGCGTTCGGAAAAGAAGATCCGACTGCCGATCTGGTTTTAACCGAATCGAAATACTCTTACCAGTTGATGGTGAATGTTTTGGAACGTCATACGAAACGAAAATGGCTGGAAGGGTATCGTACCTTATCAAAATCCTATCTTCCTGTCCGCATTGAGATAAGCACCACGCCACCTGGGATATTTAAAATAAACGGTGAAGTATTCACAAGTAAGGAAATATTTGACCAAGATACCTTTGATTCTGGGGGTTACGAATTCACTTACAAAGCAGAAAAAGTACTTGTACCAGAAGACAAGGCAAAAAATGTATTGGAAGGTAAACTATGATATGGATAAATTAATGAACTTGGAGACAAACGAAATTATTTTACAACAATTGGTCCAGGCAGATCATTTTTTATCGCGGTTAAGGGGCCTGATGTGGAAAAGGGACCTCCCTGAGAATACTGGATTGATGATCCACCCCTGCAATAGCGTGCATTGTTTTTTTATGAAATTTCCGATTGATGTCGTTTTTGTCGATAAAAATCATCAAGTGGTCCACATCATTTCCAATATGAAGCCAGGCAGCATTTCTCCGATTGTCAAAAAAGCAAAATATGTTGTTGAGTCTAATGCTAATACTGTCAGTAAACAAGTGAGAATTGGGGATAGACTTTCCATGGAGAAATCCAATGGCCTTTAATAAGAAATCTAAAAAAGCATCGAGTTACCCTTTATATGGGATAGTCGATGCTTTTTGTATTGTTGGCGAGATGGAAACTTAGATTTTAGGGTTCATGCTTGTATTAAAGATCATTCCCCAACATTTTGCTTGCCCTCCCAAATATATGTTGATAGTATCAGTAAACTGTAATGTTTCATATTTGCGTATATTATTAAATAATTAAGGCCTTATTAATATATAGAAAATCAGTAAGCAAACGTTGACAGAAATGATCTTCAAAAGTATAATGAAATAGTTAGTTTTGCGGTCATGGCGGAATGGCAGACGCGCCAGCTTGAGGGGCTGGTGGGAGTATCTCCCGTGGAAGTTCGAGTCTTCTTGGCCGCATAATAATAAAAGAAATAGGATTTCCGTCATCATGCTGATGTTGGGAACCCTATTTTTTATGATACTTTAGGGGATTTTTTAATTATTAGGGTAAATTGTTCATTGCATATTGTGCTTGCTCAGCGGTGTAACCTTCGTAAATCAATTGATCATATAAACCTTGATCGGAGAAAGAAGAGTAGTCTAAATAATCAAGGGCTGTTTGAAGCGCGTTCTGATTCCAATCGGTTACTACATTATCAACTGCAAATTGCGCTTGCTCAGCAGTGTAACCCTCATAAACCAATTGATCATACAAACCTGGATAAGAGAAAGAAGAGTAATCCAAATAGTCAACGGCTGTTTGAAGCGCATTCTGATTCCAATCCGTTACCACACTATCAATCGCATATTGTGCTGCATCTTGAGGGAACCCTTCGTATAACAGTTGGTCGTATAATCCTTGCTTAGAAAAACTCGTGTAATTTAGGTAGTCTTCCGCGCTGCCGAGCGCATTTTTAAATTCTCTTGAAACTTCAGGTTCTGGCGTTGGGGTTACAACAGGTTCGCTTGGTACACTTGCTACTGGTTCTTCAACGATACTAGGTGCTTCAGCAATTACGGTCTTAGCAGAGGTTGCCTCTGAAGCGACCGCTGCTGTTGATGATGATTCTTCTGAAACTTCAACATCACTAGTCGTTCCGCAGGCTGCCAAAACCAATGCACTACTTAACAATAATAAATACTTCTTCATGATGATTCCTCCAATTAGTTTTTTATATAAACCGCAAATGCGGGAAATATCACAAAACAGGAAAAATAACATGGCGTCTAGAACCGCCTATATATCATGACAGGTACTTCTTGATTCAATTGCGTATGGGTCAGGAGAGTATAATTTTTTGTCTGGATATTAAATCATTTTTTCAATTCCATCAGTATCTTCTGCTAAGAATAAGCTTTGATTGTATTCTTCTGCAACCATTCTTGCGTCAAACTCGGCAGTAGGATCTATTTCTCCAATAAATATTTCTAAGTCGTCAATATTTGCTTCGAAAAATTCTTTCCTATAATTCACTTTATTTACTCTTTGGTTGGATAATTTATTATGCAATGAGTTTTCCAGCGTCACTGCATCATCACTAAATACTAAAGCGTGAACGTCAAATTTAAATGGCACTGAAGCACCACTTAATTCATTTATTCTGTCCAGAGGTGTAGATCTTCTGGTCATTCCTACTTTAAACATTCTTTCCCCAAATGCTCCTTTGTTGGAAATAACATATACGTATCCTGCTTTACCATGCGATAAGCTAGCAATAACTTCTTTTTTCTCTTCAATATTGAGCATTTGTTGTTCGAGTTCTTTTATCCTAGCTGCTAACTGATCAACCATTTCTGGATTAGTTTCCGTATTTAATAATTCAAGGTTCCTTTCAATCTCAGATTGGAATTTGCTTTCTTCAAATTCGAGTTTTTTACGTTCGTCTTCAAGCGCTTTTTGTTCTTCCTTATCTTGTTTGGCTTGTTCTCTTAACTGGCGTTGTTCTTCTTTTTCTTGTTGCTTGTAAATGTAGTGTTTGTATTCAATCGTTAACAATTCTGAATAAAGTGGTTGCAGTTGAGTAAGGAATCTAGTGATTGTTGGTAATATACTACGATTACCATTACTTGCAATCGCAAGATATTTATCAAATATTATTGTTAATAATTTTTTAGAAGTGTCAAGGTTATTGAAACTCAAAGTGAATAATAAATTTTGGATCTCAGCTTGCAAACTGATTACCATTAGCTCGTAAATAGTTTCATTTGCTTTTGTAGTGTAGTTTGTTTTGAAGTTATCAAGCAACGTATCAATTTCCTTTTGGGTTGCGACGGCTAATTTTTTTAATTCTTTAGAATTGTCAGTGTGTAAATGTAGTCGCACAACATTATCCAGTAAGCTATCTTCCTTGAGAAATTCATCTGCGTCTTCCAATGCAGCTGGGCGAACATAATAACCATTATCAGCTTGTGTAAATAAATCTGTATTTTCAGGATAGATTTTTTTGAATTTTTTAAGTCCTACTAATTCTGATTTATACTTTCTAGCTTGATTTGAGTATCTGTTGATTTCCTTGGTTAACTTTTCTTTATCATCTTCAAGTGATTTCTTTTCTATTTTTGCTATTTCAATATCATGTTCAATTTTTTCCAATTCATCAAGAATTTCATTTTTAGCTTCTTCTTTGTATAATTGGAGAGTTTTTTCTTTTTCAACTATCAGATTATTTTTTTCTTCTAGCTTTTTTTCTTCAATATCAATTTTTTCCTTTAAAATTGCCACTTTGTTATTCGTGATATCGATTTCAGCATTTAGGTTTGTTAATTCAAATTGTTTTAATTCAAGCGTCTTTTTTACGGAAAACAATTCCTTAATTTTATCAAAAATACTCATCTTGTACCCCCTAATAAATGTTATGTATAAATCAAAACAACATCTTGTTCTCCTTCAAATTTGTTATGGTGACGGAAGAAGTTGAATAGTTAGTATAATTATACCCTAAAAAGAGATAAATATTGCAGTCAAAATAAAATATTTAAATTGTTTTGAAATAAAAAATTACTATTGATGATTTGACATTCTTTTGTTGTATAGTTATCAGTGTGTTTTTGATTAATAAAGTTTGATACAGCTCTTTCCATCCACCATATATCTGTTATAATGGCGTGGATATCACTTTCCTGAAAGGTATCCAAGCATGCTTTAAATCTCAGAAAAAGGAGTGACATTTTTGAAACTACTGCATACTTTAAAACCGATAGCCGCGGTTGTTGCAGGGAATATCATCGTCGCATTTGCGATTGCTGCATTTATCCTACCGAAGAATCTGATTGCCGGGGGAACGACGGGTCTTGCCATTATTTTGAATCATTTTTTTGGATTGAACATCTCTTTGGTCGTGCTGGTTTTTAACGGATTCATGTTTTTCGTCGGGGCCGCGTTGTTGGGCAAGAAGTTCGCTTTGACGACGATCCTGAGCACGATTATTTTTCCGACGTTTTTAACTTTTTTCCGGACAGTGCCTGCTTTGCAGGACATGACCGATGATATTCTGCTTTCGGCAATCTACGCGGGGATCCTGTGCGGATTGGGTGTGGGGCTGGTGTTTAAGGTCGGCGCTTCCACGGGCGGGATGGACATTCCGCCGTTGCTCCTGAACAAGCATTTCCGCATTCCGGTTGCGGTGGGGATGTATGCGTTCGACGTCATTTTCCTGCTGGTCCAGGCATTCTTTTCCAGCATGGAACAGATTCTTTATGGGCTCATCATGGTGTTCCTGACGTCCATCGTCATAAACAAAGTCATGGTCACCGGTACAAATAAGATGCAGCTTTTCATCATTTCCAAAAAGTTTGAGGAAATCAAAGAGGCGTTGCTGTATGTGCAGGATGTGGGTCTGACGCTGGTGAACATCGAAACGGCTTTTGAAGGGGTGCAGCAGCAAGCGGTGCTTTGCGTCATCGAGCAGCGTAAACTGTCCGCCATCAATGCCTTGGTCAACGATATCGATCCATTTGCTTTCGTGATCATCGGACAGGTGCATGAGGTCGCAGGGAAGGGCTTCACGCTGGAACGCCAATCCGGGCTTGTAGAATAATAAAATAAAGCAGAGGCAGCCTCGAAAATGGAGGCTGCCTCTGCTTTATTGGTGGATTTGCAAATAGAAAATCTGGACTATACGGTTTCCGGTGTCCAGTAACCGATTAATGATGGTCCGTCGACAGTTCTTCAGCTCGCGAGCCTGAACAGCCGACAATACCGCGGAACCGTTGACTGTTCTGTCGGAACGAAAGAGTGAACAGTCAACAACTCCCGGAAGCGTCGGCTGTTCTATCTGCCTTCCTGCGCTAACAGCCGACGCAGCCCGTTAACAACCACTTGTTCGGCAGTCGCTCAGTACCCGCGAACCGATTTTTTCGGTACGAACAATTGCGGGTTCGTTTTCGCGATGACCGCCAGGACCATGATGGTGAATGCGCCGGTCGCCAAGGCGCTGGCGCCGTTCAGCGTGATGGAGTAGAACCATGCGCTCCAGCCTTCAGGGGCGTAGGATCCCCAGAAATAGTAGCCGGCGATCGTGTGCCAGAAGTAGCGGCCGACCGTGCCGACGATAGTGCCCAAAATGACTTGCCACACCAATGCCTTTTGGTTTTGATCAGCGATCGCTTGTTGGACTTTCGGCGTGAACAGACCGGCCAATCCGGTGAAACCGAAGGCGATGAAGTACTCGATGAATCCTTGCAGCGGTGTCAGGATGTAGGCCGTCCCGATCAGGATGTGCAACACACCCCACAGGAAACTGGCGAAGAAACCGGGAACCAGGCCGCGGCGCAGGCAGTAAAGCATCATGACCGGCGCACCCACCGTTACGGAAAAACTAGGGCCGATATTGAAAGGGATCAAGGACAACACGGTCGCTAAAGCAGCGATGATGGTTCCTTCAATCCAGATGTTCAGATTTTTAGACATAAAAAAACTCCTCCTTTTTGGGCATAATATACCATCAACAAAGGAGGAGAATGAATTTCATTTCTCAATCACAATCCCTACGCTCGTGTTAACGAACAGGTTCGAAGGGTCAGAATCTATGTTCAATCTCAGCCATGAAGGCACCCCTTTGTGAAACGGTCTATTTAGTTATAGCTAACTTTACTACAGTTTATTTCGTTATGCAAGGTACACGCTGCACAAAAGCACATCCGAAAAAACGGCGGCCTGAACAATCTTTTGTGCAAAAGGACCTATTTCTGTTCTTTTTCAGCCTGTGCCTTCAGGATGGCTTCGCGTTTCTTTTTCTTCTGGGTATTCAGGTAGGAATCGATTACGCCGCCGATCAGTGTGCCGATACCGAAGCCGATCGTCAGGTTGCCCGCGAAGTAGCCGATTGAAGCGCCTATCAGCATACCATACATCGTGTAAGTAAAGGAATTTTGCAGTGTTGGATCTTCATCCACCGGCAGATTTTTCTTTGCAGCTGCTTGTTTATTTTTATGCAGTTCCGGTATTGTTGGGGTCACATTTTTGCGCTGAATCTGGTTGCCTTTGTTCTTTTTCGCCATTTATTGTACATCCTTCCGTCTATCTGAAACATCTTTTGTCTCCAATAAACATCATATCAGTTCGTTTATAGCTCTTCAATAGCTTTTGGAGGCGGATGCAAGCGAAACCGTGCAAAAACGGAAATTTGTTCATAAATCGACGGCTCAATGCTCTTCGTTGGACAGTTCGACGGGATCGCCGTTGTCATCCTTAAAGAATCCCTTCATCACAAAGGCATCGTCGAGTGGCCGATAACCGATGGCATGTGCGTGCCTGCGAAATGTCCAGACGCGGGAAACGATTGTCCGACAGTCCGTTCACCAACAGGAACGGCTCGACCAGCGTGGCGTTGAGAGCACAGTCGACTAGATGGCAAAGATCCCGGGGCGACACGTATTCGGCCAAGTCTGCTTCATTGATGAATGGATTGTCGAGATTTTCATCGAAGTTGCCGATGCGGATGCCAATCGATTCTTGGCCTTCGGTAAAGGCGAAATGGCTGGCCAAGCTCTCCAAATAGGCTTTTGAGACGCCGTAAAGGTCGCCGGGACGGACTGGGGCATCGACGGGAACCTGCACATTTTTCGGGTAGGCGCTGACGGTATGGAAGGAGCTCGCAAAGATGATGCGCTTGACGAAGTTCTCGTATTTTGATGATTCCTTGAACAGATAGTAGGGCATTTTGTAGTTCAAACTAATAAGCGAATCGTCGAAAGCAGCATAGGGCGAAGGGTTTGCGGCCAGATGGATGACGTAATCGATCCCTTCCAGCAGGCCATCCCAGTTGCCGACGACAGTCAGGTCCAGTTCCTTGACGATGGTTCCCTCCAAAAGGGCAGGGTCGACGTCATGGAAATGGATATCAACCAAAGTCAGTTCGTAGCTCTTCTTCAGATGATCCACCAAAACTCTTCCTATATTACCGCTTGCGCCTGTGATCATGATTGTGGTCATTAGGGGTCAACCTCCTTGTTTCTATGCGACAAACGTTGCTGTTATGCTCGTGAGTGGCTTTGCTTTAACTGTATGCAAGCCGCCGGAAAATGTCAAAGGATAGCCCTTGCAAAGGCAGCGATTTGGCAAGCAAAAGGGGAATGTTTTATTTCTGTAAGGAATGGGTAAATTAATTGAGCTGCGGGGATTATCCTAGTATAATAGGGGTAAGATGATAGGCAAGGGCAAGATACTTTTCAATCGAAAACGAGGGAGTGAGTCGGATGGACTTGTTGAATTTGCAAATGCGCGCTTCTCAAGGTCAGTGCGGATCTGTTGTGCAACAATCTTCCCATTCATTCTTTTGCCCGACAGAACACGTGCTTTCGCATGTGTTTTTTTGTTGGTTCTGAACGGAATCAACGGGGCTTATCATCATGAACACACGCATTAAACGGGGGTGATGACCATTAATCTTTCTAACAACAAGACACAACGGAAAGGAACGGTGATCCGACGCATATCTCCTAGCTGTCAGGGGTGACAGCCATCGTACAGATGAAAGGCGTGAGGCCGGATAGAATGGTAACGTATCACCCGAATGGATGTAAACATACAAAAAACTGGCGAGGTTCCCTTTCGGGGTGCCTCGCCAGTTTTTTTGTTAGAATCGGTATTATGCTTTTTTGACGAACTCGGATTTCAGTTTCATAGCGCCGAAACCGTCGATTTTGCAGTCGATGTTGTGGTCGCCTTCAACCAAGCGGATGCCTTTGACTTTTGTTCCGACTTTCAAAGCGCTCGAGCTGCCTTTGACTTTCAGGTCCTTGATGACCGTAACAGTGTCGCCGTCCTGCAGCAGGTTGCCGTTCGCGTCCTTGACGATCAATTGATCTTCGTTTGCTGCACTCAGCAGCATCCGCGCTCCATTCGTGCGCGCACTCGGGGCAGACCAGCATCGCGCCGTCTTCGTAAGTGTAAGTGGAGCCGCATTTCGGGCAATTAGGTAATTCCATCATGATTTTTATTCCTCCATTATTTTGAAATACTGTCTTCTGACTTTTCATTTCCGGCCTATTTTCCAAGGCGGAAGATGCTTATATACTGCCACATTTTCGCCTTGTTGACAATAGAATCCGGACAATATAAGAATAATAACCAATAAGCAGAAAGAGAACAGTTCCGGAAGGCTCCTCGCGGGACCTTGGCCGAGGTTGTCCGATAACCGAAAAGAATCGGACAACCAGAGCGCGTTCGCAAAGCAGGTTGTCCAATAACCGAGAAGAATCGGACAACCAGAGCGTTATCGCAAAGCAGGTTGTCCGATAACCCAGAAGAATCGGACAACCAGAGCGCGATCGCAAAGCAGATTGTCCGATAACCCAAAAGAATCGGACAACCAAAGCGTGATCGCAGCATCACATTCAAAAAAGACCCGGATCGAGGTCATCGATCCGGGCCTTTTCGATTAAATGCCGCTCAACACGGCATCTTTCTGAACAGACATTTTCGCTTTGTTCTCTTTGATCGCTACTTGCGCGGAAGCCAAGCGGGCGATCGGCACGCGGTAAGGCGAGCAGGAAACGTAATCCAAGCCAATGCTTGAGAAGAAGGCGATGGATTCCGGATCGCCGCCGTGTTCGCCGCAGACGCCCAGCACCAAGCCAGGGTTGGTTTCGCGGCCCAATTTGGCGGACAATTTGACGAGTTTGCCGATGCCTTTGACATCCAATGAGTGGAACGGATTCGGCTTCAGCAAGCCTTTGTCTTCGTACTCCTGCAGGAACTTGCCGGCGTCGTCGCGGGAGAAGCCGAAGCCCATCTGCGTCATGTCGTTCGTGCCGAAGCTGAAGAAGTCGGCTTCCATTGCGATTTCGTCGGAAGTGACGGCCGCGCGCGGGATCTCGATCATGGTTCCGATCAGGTAAGGGATGGTCGCAGCCTTTTCGGAGAAGACTTCCTCGATCTCCGCCACGATTTCCGCTTTGACGTAGCGCAGCTCGTCGACGTCGCAGACCAACGGAATCATGATTTCCGGTGTGATCGTGCTGCCGGTTTCTTCGGAAGCGGCGATGGCGCCTTCGATGATGGCGCGCGCCTGCATCCGGTAGATTTCCGGGTAAGTGACGGCCAAACGGCAGCCGCGGTGGCCGAGCATCGGATTGACTTCATGCAAGGAATCGATATGCGCCTCCAAGTCCGCCAAAGCTGCCTCCCATCGTTTCCGCCAGGGCAACTTTATCCGCATGCGCTGTCGGCAGGAATTCATGCAACGGCGGGTCCAACAGGCGGACGGTCATCGGGCGATCCTGCAGCAAGGCGAACATTTCCTGGAAATCCTGGCGCTGCATTTCCAACAGCTCAACCAAGTACTTTTTGCGTTCGTCCAACGTGCGGGAAAGGATCATCTGGCGGACAACCGGAATCCGGTCCTTATGGAAGAACATGTGCTCGGTCCGGCACAGGCCGACGCCTTCCGCGCCCAAGGACAATGCCTGTTTGACGTCGGTCGGGGAGTCCGCATTGGCTTTGACTTGCAGCACTTTCATTTCGTTGACCCATTCCATGAAGGTGCTGAATTTGCCTCCCAAAGTCGGGTTCTGCTTGGCGATGGTGCCGGCGTAGACTCTTCCGGTTGCGCCGTCGATCGAAAGCAGGTCGCCTTGGTGCAGGGTGACATCATCGATGACGACGGTTTTGTTTTCTTCGTCGATGACCGCTGCCGTGCAGCCGGCCACACAACATTTGCCCAAACCGCGGGCGACGACTGCCGCGTGCGAAGTCATGCCGCCGCGTGCCGTCAGGATGCCTTCCGAACTCATCATGCCGGCCAAATCTTCCGGCGATGTTTCGCGGCGGACCAGGATGACCGGCAGGCCGTCCTTTTGTGCCGCTTCGGCATCGGCTGTGGAGAAGTAGATATGTCCGGAAGCCGCTCCAGGCGAAGCGCCGAGCCCGGTCGCCAATAATGGCAGCTTCATCCAAAGCTTTCGTGTCGAAAGTAGGGTGGAGCAATTTGTCCAACTGGCCGGTTTCGATGCGCATAATGGCTTCTTCTTTCGTGATCAGGCCTTCGTCCGCCAAATCCACGGCCACTGCGACGGCTGCGGCTGCTGTGCGTTTCCCGTTGCGGGTCTGCAGCAGGTACAGTTTGCCTTTTTCGATCGTGAACTCGATGTCCTGCATATCGGCGTAGTGGTCCTCCAGTTTTTCGGCGATGGCCTTGAATTCGTTGTAGACGGCAGGCATCACTTCCTCCAGGGTGTCGATGTTCAATGGGGTGCGGATGCCGGCCACGACATCTTCGCCTTGCGCATTCATCAGGAATTCGCCGAACAGTTTTTTCTCGCCGGTCGCCGGGTTGCGCGTGAAGGCCACGCCGGTACCCGAATCGTTGCCGCGGTTTCCGAACACCATGCTTTGGACGGTGACGGCTGTGCCGAGGTTATGCGAAATGTTGTGGATTTCGCGGTAAAGGATAGCCCTTTCATTGTTCCATGAAGAGAAGACGGCTTGGACGGCCTGGTGCAATTGGTCCAACGGTTCCTGCGGGAAAGTTTCGCCGGTTTCGCGTTGGTAGACGGCTTTGTATTGCGCGACCAGGTCGGTCAGGTCTTCCAAAGTCAATTGGTTGTCGAACTGGTAACCGTTCTCATTTTTGACTGTATCCAGGATCGCTTCGAAATGGATGCGCGGAACGGATTTCACGACATCGGCGAACATCTGGATGAAACGGCGGTAGCTGTCGAAAGCGAAAGTCGGGTTCTGCGTCTGTTCGGCCAGACCGGCGACTGAAGCATCGTTCAGCCCCAAATTCAGGATCGTGTCCATCATGCCGGGCATCGAGAAGGCGGCACCGGAACGGACCGACACCAGCAACGGGTTGGCAGGGTCGTGGAACGATTTCCCGACCGCGTTTTCCAGGTCGATGAGGGCGGAATCGATCTGCTGCTGGATCGCAGTCCAAAGTGTCCGGCCTTCATCGAAATAATGGATGCAGGATTCCGTCGTGATCGTGAATCCTGGAGGGATGGGCAGGCCGAGATTGGTCATCTCGGCGAGGTTGGCGCCTTTTCCTCCCAATAACATCTTTTGTTCTTTTTTGCCTTCTGAAAAACGGTAAACCCATTGCTTCGTCATATACTTTTCCTCCTTGTGAGTGGTCTATAGTTGCTTGCGGCTGATATTCATGACATCCATGTAGTGCAGGATGTGGTCGGCGGTTTCTTCGATCGCTTTGCTCGAAACATCGATGACTTCGCAGCCGATCTGTTTCATGATCTGGTCTGCGTATTCGAGTTCCTCCAGGATGCGTTCCATGCCGGCGTAGCTGGCGGAGGGCGGCAGTCCCAACGTTTTCAGGCGCTCTTTGCGGACTTCATTGAGTTTTTTCGGCGAATTCACGAGGCCGATGATCCGCTCCGGCGCAATCGTGAAGATTTCTTTCGGCGGTTTCGATTCCGGAAAGAGCGGGATGTTCGCGACTTTCACGTTCTTGTTCGCCAGATAGATCGACAGCGGTGTCTTCGAAGTGCGGGACACGCCGACCAGCACGATATCCGCCTTTTCGATGCCGCGCGGATCGCGTCCGTCGTCGTATTTGACGGAAAACTCGATGGCCTCGACGCGGTTGAAATAGTCCTCGTTGAGCTGGCGGTTGATGCCCGGTTTTTCCTTGGCCGGAAGCTGGAACAGTTGCCCCAAACCGGTCAGGATCGGACTGTAGATGTCGACACCGATCAGGCTGGCTTGTTCGATCCGCTCCTTCATGTAATCGGCCATTTCCTTTTTCACGAAGGTGTAGAAGATCATCGCCTTCTCATCTTCGGCCGCTTTTGCGCAGATGTCGTCGATCTCCTCGGTCGTCTGCACATAGGAATATTTCTTCAGTTGGTAATTTTCCGTCTCGAATTGGTAGAGGGCGGAACGGATCACCACATCGGCTGTCTCACCGATGGAATCGGATACTAAGTAAATCGCATTAAGGTCCATTTGCACACTTTCCTCCTAAAGGTCTTTGTTGAATATATCAAGCAACAATCTGCTGGCGGTCGATTTCGAAAATTTTCCGATGACCTCTTTTTTTCCGGTTTCTTCATACACGGAACGGGAAAGGACTGGTAAACTGTCGACGCGATGGGTAACGAGCAATTTGGTGGCATCGACAACGAACGTATCGCTGAAGACGGTATACAGATTCGGCATCTTCGTCATGACCATTCCGACCGGGATGGCATTCAGATCGGAATCGCCCAAAGCGCTCTTGAGCAGATCCTTGCGGGAAACGATCCCCAGTATTTCCCGGTTGTCTGTGACATAAAGGGAGCCGCAATCCTCCAGGAAAAGCTGGATGATGGCATCCTGGATGCTCGTTTCTTTGGTGAGGTTGACCGAGATGGCCATCACCTTTTCGACTTTTTGTTTGGCGATCTGTTCGACCAGCACGGAGTTGGTGTGCTCCTCGTTGATCAGATATCCGACTTTCGGTTTGGCCTGAAGGATGCCGCTCATCGTCAGCAGCGAAAAGTCGGGGCGCAGCGTCGCCCGCGCAAATCCCAGTATAGAGGCAATCTTTTCACCGGAAATCGGCTGCTGTTTCTTGACGATTTCGATGATCTGTTTTTGCCTATCGGTAAGTTCCATTTTTCCACCTCAATTCTTAATGTGATGTGCTAATGAATATATAGTATGTCACATTGGAGACGTTGTCAACACAAAGTGACATCTTTTTTCGTGGAATAGTTTCAGGAGCTATTTTTGTAGCTTGATCAACACCGGTCTATGGTAAACTTATAAAGACTAAACGAGTAAGGGTGTGGGCCAAGAATGTTTACAGTGGGATACAATACGCAAGATATTAAGGATATAACTTACAGCGACATGACCTTCCAGAAAGGGCTGCAATTGTTTGAGAGCGGGGCAATCCGGAAATTCACATCGGAAGAGGGTGGGCGTTCCTTTTATGCAGACATCAAAGGGACGAAAATATATGAGGTTGAGGTTTATCTGGATGATTATGGGGAAATCGAGGATTATTACTGTCAGTGTCCGGCCTTCGAAGGTTATCCTGGACCCTGTAAACATGTAGTTGCCTTCCTGCTGGAGTTACTTAATTCTTCCTCGGACTACAGAGATGAACGGAAATCCTCGAGCAAAAAAGCATCGACAGGAAACGTGGCCAGCATTGCTTCGACGAAGCAATACGATGGCGAACAGACGAAACGCTTGCTGGATTGCTTCAATTCGAATTGCTTCAAGAAAACGATTTATTCGATAGGGTACCCATCCAGGTGGAATTTACACTGATCATGTCCAACCTTCGCTATGGGCAACGTTTCAGTCTGCAGATGAGGGTAGGGTGCGGGCAACTTTATATTGTGAAAGATTGCGAACACGTCGTCAACAGCATTTTGACGGGACAGCAGGTTCCCTTTGGCAAGAAATTCACTTTTTCAGCTGACAAACATGAATTGTCCGCTGAGGACCGTGCCGTTTTTCTTCTTTTGAAGCAAGTCAGCGATTCTGCTGCAGCTTCAGGACGTGATCGTCGGTCGAACGAGGACCGCAAAGAAATCACTTTGCCCGGGAGTATGCTGAAAGAACTATTGGAGAAGTTGTCGATGATGCACCTCTAGCCAGCTTCAAAACCAATCCGTATCAGACCTATGGGAAACGCATATTGCCGGAAAATTTGGTGACGGGTTCTGAAAAACTGCCGATCCATTTTGACCTGAGTGAATTAACGGATGGTGGCCTTCTTTTCGAAGAGACGACAGAGGCTGCACCCGAGAACATTTTTTTCGACGAGGCGGATATCTTTCTTATTGGCGGACGTTTCTATTCCTTGACCACAAGCATGAAGGACCGCTTGAACAGCATCTATGCAGCCATTTCGCAGTCCGAACATGAGGGATTGCATATCCCACCGGAAGCCGCGGGTGACTTCCTGGCGATCGCTGTTCCAGCATTGCAGAAATTTGCGAATATCTCGCTGGCGGAATCCGTGCAAGAGACATACCAACGTTACCCATTGCAGGCTGAGCTCTATCTGGACTGGAAAATGGAAAGACTGATTTTGGAATTGTTTTTCCGCTATGGTGAAACCAAAATTGATGTCACAAAAGAAATCAAAACTGAAAAATTGCTATCACCTGAAACAATTGTCAGGGATAGGATCGCTGAGGAAGTCTTATTCCAAAAGTTCATCGAGACCGGAAATGATGCGTTTAAATTTGAGGATTCGCTCTATCTGGAAGAATTGGATCATATCATGTCGTTCCTGTACGAAGGTCTTGAGAAGCTCGCTCCGCATTGCGAAATATTCACGACAGCAGCTGTCGAGAACCTGCTTTACCAACCGGTCAGGCCGCCGAAAGTCGCCATCGAGCTGAACAACCAGTCACGGCTTTTGGATGTGACCTTCAGCACCGACGAAATCAGTATGGATGACCTGAAACAGATGGTCAGGCAGATTGCGGCGAATAAGTCGTATCACCGCCTGTCCAACGGCAAGATCGTCAACTTGCGCCAAAAGGAAATCAAGGAACTTACCGATGCGGTCGTGCAGCTGGATGTGCCTTTGAAGGATCTGAAAAAAGAGATGTCCTTGCCGCTCTATAAGGCTTTCGGGGTGGATACCGATGCGGGGATCGTCCATCAGGATGAGGATTTCATGACGCTCATCAATCGGATGGAGAAACCCGAAAAGATCGATTTCGACTTGCCTGAGGATTTGAATGCTACCTTGCGCCCTTATCAGGAAACAGGCTACAAATGGCTGAAGGGGCTTGATCATTACGGCTTCGGCGGGATTCTTGCGGACGACATGGGACTCGGGAAGACACTGCAGGTCATCAGCTTCATCGCCGGTTCGCTCGGGGAAGGCGACGGCAAACCTTATTTGGTCATCTGTCCCTCCAGTGTGCTCTACAATTGGCAAAAGGAATTCAAACAGTTCGCGCCCGGTATCCGTACGCAACTCATCACCGGAACGAAAAGCGAAAGAAGCGACTGCGTAACGACCGCAATCGCCGAAAACATTCCGGTCTGGATCACCTCCTATCCGCTGCTGCAGCGCGATGAGGATCTTTATGAAGGGCAAGCTTTCCGGACCGTCATCCTGGATGAAGCCCAGAGCGTCAAGAACGCCACCGCGAAGACGACCAAGGCCGCTTCCGCGCTCATCGCCAACAATAAGATCGCTCTGAGCGGGACGCCAATCGAAAATGCGTTGTCCGAACTGTACACCATTTTCAGCATCGCGCAGCCCGGCCTTTTCGGAACGAGAACGGATTTCAAAAAAATGGAACCGGCGCAGATCGCCAAAAAAGTCAAACCGTTCATCCTGCGCAGGCTGAAGGCGGATGTGCTGAAGGATCTGCCGCCGAAGATCGAATCGATTTCCTACATCGAAATGACCGAAAAACAAAAGACCGTGTACTTGTCGCAGCTGCAATTGATGCGCCAGGAAACAAAAGAGATGCTGGACGCGGATACGCTGAACGAAAACCGGATCAAAATCTTGGCAGGCCTGACGCGCCTGCGCCAGATCTGTTGCGATCCGGCCTTGGTCATGGCCGACTATAACGGCGGTTCCGGCAAATTGGACAGGCTGATGGAGTATTTGGCGGAAGCCAAAGAGAACGGCAGACGCGTCGTCCTGTTCTCCCAGTTCACGCAAATGCTGGCCATCATCCGCGAGAAACTGGATGCGGCCGGCGAAGCCTATTTCTATCTCGATGGGCAGACGCCGAATCAGGACCGCTTGACCCTGACGACCCGCTTCAACGAAGGCGAGAAGGATCTTTTCCTGATTTCCCTGAAGGCAGGCGGAACCGGCCTGAACTTGACCGGCGGGGATACCGTCATCCTCTATGACTCCTGGTGGAACCCGGCCGTCGAGAGCCAGGCGACCGACCGCGTGCACCGTTTCGGCCAGAAAAAGGTCGTTCAGGTCGTCCGCATGATTGCGACCGGCACGATCGAGGAACGGATCAACGAATTGCAGGAACAGAAGCGCGAAATGATCGATTCCGTCATCCAGGCGGGCGGCCAATCGGTCACCTCCTTGACGAAGGAAGAATTGATGCAGCTGCTGGAAATGTAGAGCTTACTGCCTTAATGACGTGGTGCTGCAGGCTACGCATAAGCCAATAATGTTTTGAAAAGGAAGGGGGATTTGGATGACGGTTACACCTAATCCGGAAATGGATTTTGAATTATACATGGATACAGCGGTCCTGGCCGGGCAAATCATGCTGGAAAGCAACGCGGAAACTTACCGTGTCGAGGATACGGTGACGCGCATCCTGAAAAAGACCGGGCTGCAGATGACCGAAGCGTTGGCTTTGACCACCGGGCTCGTCGCTACGCTCGACAGTCCGAATATGCACGCGATCACGGTCGTCAAACGGATCACGGAACGCACGACGAACCTGAACCGGGTGTCCCGTGTCAATGCCGTTTCGCGGAATTTCGTCGAAGACAGATTGACGATCCAAGAGGCTTACGATGCGCTGCAGAACATCGACGAAATCCAATACAGCGGACGCCAAAAGAGTTTTGCGCTGATCGGCTTCATCCAATTGTTCATCTTTTTGATGGGCGGGACTTTCTATGACTTTTTGGCGATGATTCCGGTCAGCGCCGCAGTTTCCTTTGTTCTGCACATCGCGGCCAAATGGAAGATCCGCCCGTTCATCCAGAACATGGTCTCCAGTTTTGTGATCGCCGTGTTGACGGCCATTTTGTCCGAACTATTAACGTTTCCGATACAACCGGATACGATCATCATCAGTGCCATCATGCCCTTATTGCCCGGTACCGTATTGACGAACGGCATCCGTGACACTTTCCGCGGGGATTACATGTCGGGAGCAGCCAAAATATTGGAGGCCTTTGTGATCGCCGTCTTCATCGCAATCGGCATCGGTGCCGGTTTGATCGTCGGCGGGGAGGTGATCCGATGAATTTGCTTAACATTGTTGTGGAAATGGTCATCGCTTTCGTGGCCGTCTATTTCATCGCCATCACCTTGGAAGCGCCGAAACGGACGTTGCGGTATGGCGCGTTGGGCGGGGCTTTGGGCTGGGGCGTCTACCTTGTCGGACTGTCGTTTTTGGACATCGTTGGGGCCACTTTTCTGGCCAGCCTGTTCATCGCTTGGATCGCGCACCTGTTCGCGCGTCATCTGAAGACGCCGGTGACGATCTATTTCATCCCGGCCTTCATCGCCTTGGTTCCCGGAGCGGGCGTTTATCAATCGGTCTATGCCTTCATCAGCAAAGAGTATACTCTGGCGCAACAGCATCTGATCCTGACTCTGCAGATATCGGGGGCCATCGCGCTGGCAATCTTCATTGTCGACAGCCTCTTCGGGCTCATGGCCAGGATTAAGGCTTCAAAGCAAAAGAATAGCCCCGCCAAATAGTGTTTGCGAGGCGCGGGCAAGCGGGTGCATGGTTTTCCGTGACACAGAGTTGTAAACTGGATTTAACGTAGCCGTCTCGGAAATATGCTAGACTTGTATCATTCAGAAGGGGGCCACCGCATGTCCGAGAATAATCAAAAACCGACCAGACAAGAATTACACGGAAATCATAAACGCAATAACCTGCTTGTAGTTTTGGGCATCATCGCCGCCGCATTTTTGGGGCTCGTGCTCCTTTATAATATTTTTTACGGGAACGACGAAGAACCATCCGTAGCGGCTGGTAATCAAACAAACTCACAAAGCATGATCATCACCGAATCTGACGATTCCAGCGAAACGTCCTCTTCAGCCAAAGAATCTTCGGAAAAAGATAAAGACAGCGCCGAGGAGGAGTCGGAAGAAGACACCGAGACGGAAAAGGAAGAAGTACCGTCAACCGATGAGAACGTAACAAAGGCATATACCGGTGACTGGGAACCGATCGGAACGACCCAAACCGGGGAACATGTCACGGATTTCAGCGACGGCTCCACCGACCGCAATGAAATCAAGAC
The DNA here is from genome assembly GCA_963814755.1 of uncultured Carnobacteriaceae bacterium. Lineage (GTDB taxonomy): Bacteria > Bacillota > Bacilli > Lactobacillales > Aerococcaceae > Trichococcus. Next base: position 89,329 of record CAWFEB010000030.1, on the reverse strand, counting down.
AGCCATCGCTGCCGTGACCGGCATCAGCACCGACAACATGATCGAATGGTGGATCGGCAATGCCGGCGATCAGCAAGTAACCGCCACAGTCTCTGATACACAAAAAGAGACGATCGCACGTGTCCAGCTCAACTGGGTCGACGGCGAAGGTTGGCAAGTCACGCTTGTGGAAGAACTGAACGAGATACCGAACAACTGATCAACACAACAAGGCGCTCTTTGATAGGGCGCTTTTTTGCGTTGCTTATTTGGAAATGGTTCTGTACGGAATGCTGGTTTTGGGGTAAACTATTTCTGAATAGGAAACAGTTGAGGAGTGTCAAAAATGGAAGAAGAGAAAAAACCTTACGGAACGGTCCTGCTGAAAGCCGCAAAAATCATCGATCATTTGTCCAACAGCAAGGAAGCCCAGAGTCTGGCCGCCATCGCAGCCAACACGGGTCTGTCCAGCCCGACGGCACTGAAGATCTTGGACACGCTGCTTTTGATCGGATATGTCGAGAAGGATGAGCAGACGAAGCGGTTTACCTTGGGCAGCGCGCTGATCCGCTACGCGAACAACCGGCTGGCGAATCTCGACATCATCAAAATCACCGATCCGTACCTGCGGAATCTGCAGGCGGGCCTGGACGAAACGGTCCATTTGGGCATTCTGGACAAGGATGAGGTCCTCTACGTCAATAAGTTGGAGACGCAAAAAGCGATCGCCAACATCAATTCCCGCATCGGCAACACCAACCATCTCTACAGTTCCGCGATGGGCAAGGCGATGCTGGCTGCCTTCAGCGACGAAGAGTTGGCAGCGTATCTGGAGCGGGTCGAACTGGTCGCGGACACCCCGAACACGATAACGGATCAGGATGTTCTGAAGGAAGAAGTGAAAAAAGTCAAAGAGTCGGGTTTTGCCACCGATGACGAAGAAAACGACCTGGATGTCATCTGCATCGGGGCAGCGCTCGTGGTCGACAACAAAATCTATGGCGCATTCAGCGTCAGCACGCCGAAGTACCGTTTCGAGCGCGAGAAGACCATCGCAAAGGTGCTGGAAACGAAAAAGAATCTGTTGGCCGAATTGAGCAGGACGAACACGTTTATTAGTTGATTTGGCGTTCTGGTTTGGCATTCTGGTTCGAGTTCGCGCGCTCGCGAGCATGCGAACTTGAATTTGACCGGATCTCCCCGCCAAAATGTATTTGGCGGGGAATCTCGTGTTGTCCGTGGACGTTTTTCCCCGCCAATATGCTTTTTGGCGGGTTATTTTTGCGCGGTAATTCATATCCCAATGTTCCGAAGCCCTAAATCTCTGGGAAATTGAGAATGTTAAGTGACAGACTATTGTCTGAACGTCAATAAAAGAGAAATTCGCTCACATAGGTGTTGAAATAACTAAAAGGAAACCGTATAATGAAACCAAAGTATTTCCTAAAAGAAAACAAGATTTCCTATTTGGAAATTAAGCGAGTTTCATATCATGTATTTTCACGTCGGTTGCGTCATACCAGCAAGAAGAATGTAACCGCGTTCAGAAAAAAATCCATTAATATAATCGGGAGCGTGCGAGAAGATGAGTAAAATTTTGACATTGGGCGAAATCATGTTGCGCCTATCTACAGATCCAGGAACATTGATGACCTATTCCACAAATTTCACCGGGCATTACGGCGGCGGGGAAGCGAACGTCGGCATCAGTCTGGCGAATTTTGGCCATGAAGTGGCTTTCGCAAGCAAAGTGCCGGCCAATCCGCTTGGTGTTGCGGTCCGCAAACATCTGAAGAGCTACGGAATTTGTACAGCCTTGCTTCGAAAAGGCGGGGAGCGCCTGGGCACCTACTATTTGGAAAGCGGCGTGGGGGAACGTGCGGCTTCCGTTGTCTATGACCGTGCCCATTCAAGTTTCTCGAGCATGGAAGCCTTGGAGTGGGATTTCGACGAGTTGTTCGAGGACGTGAACCTGTTCCATATTTCCGGCGTCACTGCTGCGCTCACCAAAGATTGGGCTGCATGGTCGGTCGAGTTGGTGCGGGAAGCGAAAAGACGCGGAATCAAAGTCAGTTTCGACATCAACTACCGCGCCAAACTTTGGACGCAGGCCGAATGCGGGGCTTTCCTGCAGCAAGTCTTGCCGTTGACCGACTATCTTTCTGCGGGTAAATTGGATGCCTTGTATCTGATGGGGATTCCGGAAAATACGAGCGAGCAGGAAGACGTGACTTATTATTACGAGAAGATGGCGGAAAAATATCCGAACATCGAAGTCTTCTATTCCACAATCCGTCAGGTGCATTCCGCCAGCCACAATGTGCTCCAAGGGACGATGTGGCGCAACGGGGAGACGACCTTCTCGAACGTGCACACGATCACTCCGATCGTTGACCGGGTCGGCGGCGGGGATGCTTATGCAGCTGGGATCCTGCACGGTATCCTCTCCGGGTATACAGCGGAGCATACCGTCGATTTCGCGATTGCCGCATCCAGCATGAAGCACACGATCCATGGCGACTGCAACCAGTTTTCCGCCGAAGAAGTGGAAGACTTCATGAATTCCGAGTCCGGTGCGATCAAACGATAAGAAATATGCATATCAAAAAGGCAAGCGTTCGGTCAAAAAACCGAATGCTTGCCTTTTTTGTCGGCTGCGCCGTGCAGTGATTTCATCAGATGAATTCGCTGTCGTATTGCTTCTCCAACTGTTTCATTTCATTTTGACTCACTTGGTCGAGCGTCATGAAAGCCAACAACAAGTTGAAATCGTCGCGGGCTTCCGAATCGGTGGCATCCCAGATGAGCGTGTGCGCCGCCTCGTCCTCATCGAGATCCTCCGAAAGATCGACCATGTTGTTGCGCCATTTGATGTATGCTTCGTATTGTCCAGGTTTCATATTGTTTCCTCACTTTTCTTTATTTCATGATGTAGATCATTTCGATTTCGCGCTTTTCAAGATCGGTGCCGCGCTTCATGAAGCCGGCGTTTTCGAGCGTTTCCCGTCCCCATTGGTTGCCGATTTGGATGGACGCCTGCAGCAGCGTGCAGTCGAATTGCGTCTCGATCCATTTCGCAATCTCCCTTACGCTTTCGGAACCGAAACTTTTGGATTGGAAGGGCTGGCCGATCATGAACTGTTCGAGCGTCATGATCGCTGTCTTCTGCTCTTTTTTGACGAACGCCAAGCCGACCAGTTCTTCCTCTGCATAAAGGGCGACAGGGAAGAGTTCTTGCGGTTGGACATAGGCGAACGCAATCATTTCCGCATTCGGGCGGATGTATTTGCGCTGCCAATCATCGACGCTCAACGCAAGCGCGGCCTCGATATTGTCTTGTGAAAGGTTACGTATAGTGATCATTTTTTGCTCCTAGTCCGTTTCGTTATTTTTGGTTTCCGTATCGAAGGTGATGAGGTAGCCTTCAAGCCAATTGCCGCTGCTCTTCAAGGCGAAGTAGCCCAGGACAGCGACGATCGCTGCGGCGGTGCAGTTCACGATCAGGTCACCCATCGTATCCAATAAAGCTGACTGCCCGATCAGCGGAACGCCCTCGATTGTAGCGGTCCGTTGCGTATTCTGGCCCATGACGCTGTCGGCGAAAAATTCATAAAATTCCCAGAGCACACCGATTGTAGTTGCCAGACAGAAAGAAAAAAGCGAAGACAAAACCGGTGTCAGGTTCAATCTTTGGACGCCTCCCTCCTGCAGATTGGCGATGACGGAAAATCCGAGCACCCCAAATAAAGCGGAACTCAAGGCATGTTGGATAGTATCCCATTCGGCAACCGTGTCATAGAACCCGCCAAGACTGCCCAACAAGAGAGCCAAATAGAGAAACACAGCATAGATAAAGGTGATTCTTTGAGGCAAGAGGATACGCGTATGTTTCCGCAGGAGTGAAGGGAAGAGCAAAGCAACCAGCCCGAAGCCGACTTGAACAAGCCGCAGGAAATGCTCAGCTTGCTTCTCGGTGCCTCTCGTTTGGACGAACCGCACAAATTCATACCCGGTGATCAGGATGAAGCTCGCAAAGATGAACAGGATAACAGCGTAACTGAATTTTTTCAGCGTTTCACGCATGGTTCTTCAGCCTTCTTTCATTTATTCAGCGCATATATCATCTACTCTCATTTTAGTCGACTTCAGCGGGATTCGCAACTTGTCAGGCCTCTTTATGCCGCGAAAAAAGGATGCCGTTACGGCATCCTTTTTTGGCGGCGATCGAAAATAAAAATGGCTGCTTATCTGTCAAACTTTTCCCGTCGCTTGGTGGACTTGATGAAAAGCTGTTTTAACGCAATACTGTCGTCGTTCTTGATGGCCGCCTTGATCAGGTCGAGCTGATCCTCGAACGTCTGGATGCTCTTCAGCAAGTACTCTTTGTTCTCCAGGAAAAGTTCGCTCCACAGGTCCTCGTTGATCTTGGCGATCCGGGTCAACTCGCGGTAACTGTCACCGGTGAATTTTTCCGTTTCGCGGCCTTCGACATCGCTGTTGACCAAAGCCACGGCGATCGCGTGCGGCAACTGGCTGGTGAAAGCGATCATTTCGTCATGGTAGTCGGCAGAGATGCGCGTGATCCGCCCGAAGCCCATCTCCATGATCAAAGCTTCCATGAAAGCAAGATTCTCCTCTTTGTTGGAAGGGAGCGGCGTCAGGATGTAATTCGCATTTTTGTAGACGGAACTGCTGGCGAAATCGATGCCTTTTTTCTCGCGTCCGGCCATCGGATGACCGAAGACGAAGTCGATCGAGGCAGGCAAAACCGACAGGATATCTTCGATGAAGAACTTTTTGACACCCGTCGCATCCGTCAGAATCGAGCCCGGCTTGAAATGCTGCTTATGGGTGACGATGAAATCGTGCACCAGACGGGGATAGAGCGAAAAAATCACCAAATCGGATTGCGGAAGGATGTCTTTGCCATCCTGATAGCCCTCCTTGATGAGCTGTTGCGCTTTGGCTTTGTCCAGCGTCGCTTGGTCGATGTCGATGCCGTAAAGATTGCGGTAGCCGGCATCGTGAAGGGCCATCGCGAAAGAACCGCCGATTACGCCCAAGCCGACGATCGTGATGTTCAGCTCTTTATTGGGGATTGTCATGGACGTCGCCTTCCTTTCCTGCTCCAATGTGGTGCGCGATGATTTCAGCGGCAAGCTCTTCCAACGGCTTATCGTTCTTGACGACGAAATCCGCAGCGTCTAGATAGAGGGTCTCGCGTTCGGCCTTCAGCGCATAGATCCGTTCCAATCCGTCCTTCAGCAGCGGACGATGGGAAACTTCGATATCGTGCGTGATGTCTTCGACTGCTCGGTCGATGTAGTAGACTGTGCCGTTCTTTTTCAAGGCCACGATGTTTTCGTTGCGTTTGACGACACCGCCGCCCGTGCTCACGATCGTATCCTCGAAATCGGCAATTTCCTTATAGGCATCCGACTCGATGTTGCGGAAATAGTCCTCCCCGATTTGGAAGAGGTCAGTGATGCTTTTGCCGGTCTTCTCCTCAATGAAGGCATCCGAATCGATGAAACGGTAACCGATTATATTGCTCAATAATTTTCCTAAAGTCGTCTTGCCTGCACCGGGCAGTCCGATCAGGATGATATTTTTTCCCAAATCCTTCACCTATTTCCGTTATGATGTTATTTTTTCATAGATTTCTTGGTTCAATGCAAGTTCGAAAGGCCGTTCCAGCCAGATTTCCTGGGATTTGATGCCTTGATGCACCAACATTTCCAATCCGTTGCAGGTTTTCAGGCCGGCTGTTTTTGCCAAGCGGAGGAATTCCGTTTCCTGCGGGTTGTAGATCAGGTCCACGGCTGCGCTGAATTGACGGATCACTTCGACTGGGACCGCGCTGATGCCGATGTTGTCAGGGAACATGCCGAGCGGTGTCGTATTGATGATCAGATCGCCTGAGATGTCCGTTATCTCATCGTAACTCATCAAGGAGATGCGCGGATCGTCCGGAATATCAGTCAGGGAGCCTTTTTTTCGTGAAACGATGATAATCTTATTGATGCCGTTATCAAGCAAATATAAAACGACTGCTTTTGCGGAACCGCCGAAGCCCAAAACCATGGCTGTTTTGTTTTCGACTGCAATGTCGTGTGAAGCCAACATAGTTCCGAATCCGTAATAATCGGTATTAGCACCGTACAGTTTACCGTCTTTTACCTTGATTGTGTTGACAGCACCGATGCGCGTCGCTTCCGGTGTGATTTCGTCCAAGTAAGGCATCACCGTCTGTTTGTAGGGAATCGTCACGTTGACGCCGACAAACTGAAGTACGCGGATCCCTTCAATCGCCGCTTCCAACTCTTCAGGGGGCAATTCAATATGTTTATAACCGGCATTCATTCCGATCAGATCGAAAAAAGTCGAATGGATTCTTTCTGAATAACTGTGGCTGAGATGTTCGCCGAATAAGCCGAAAAATTGCATCAAGTTTCACTCCTTTTAGGAAAGTGTAGATTATTGCCATGTAAATTTCAATACCCAGATTAAATTAAAAAAAAATTAAAAAAACTATTGCAATGATTAGAGCGTTTGTTATAATGATGGAAATCAGACGTTTTCATTATGAGTTCAGCTGATTAAATGATACACAAGAGAAGAGGTCATCCGATGGGTTCCACGCATGCTATCAATCTTTTACAAACAAACTTTTACTTTACATACTTTACATTCTGGGGCTTCTATTTTAGCGCTGGATATTTTGTTTGGAAAAAATTGCATAGAGCGAATATGAGAAACATCAGGGGATGCGAGAAATAGGTTGCAGGACGGATCGTCGGGCAACAGCATTTTTGGATAACGAAGCTTAAGGCGGTGCTCATATAACATGGGCACCGCTTTTTATTTTTTTAAAAGCAAAAACATACTAGGAGGAACAAGACATGATCATCATTTTGAAGAAAACGGCCAAAAAAGAGGAAATCGACGAACTGACAAAACGCTTAACGGATAAAGGGGTCATCGTGAGCCCGGTAGTCGGCGAAACAATGACTATTTTGGGCTTGGTAGGGGACACTTCGAAAGTATCGATGGACACTATTCAGCAACATCATATCGTTGAACGCGTATTGAAAGTTCAGGAGCCTTACAAAAAGGCCAACCGCAAATTCCATCCGGACGATACGGTTGTCGAAATCGACGGCCAACGCATCGGTAACGGCTACTTCGGCGTGATCGCAGGTCCTTGTTCCGTTGAAGGCGAAGAACAGATCATCAGCATCGCGCAACGCGCAAAAGCGGCAGGCGCTAACTTCCTCCGCGGCGGAGCTTTCAAACCGCGCACATCCCCATACAGCTTCCAAGGCTTGGAATTGGAAGGCTTGCGTTTGCTGAAATTGGCGAAGGAAGCGACTGGCTTGCCGATCGTAACCGAATTGATGTCCACGAAATTCGTCGATGAATTCGAAGCGGATGTCGATCTGATCCAAATCGGCGCGCGCAACATGCAAAATTTCGATCTATTGAAGGAAGTCGGCAAGACAAAGACACCAGTCCTGTTGAAACGCGGTTTGTCTGCAACATACGAAGAATGGTTGATGTCGGCTGAATACATCATGTCCGAAGGGAACGAAAACGTCATCCTTTGCGAACGCGGCATCCGTACATTTGAAACGGAAACACGCAATACCTTGGATATCCAAGCCGTTCCGGTCATCCAAAAATTATCCCACTTGCCGATCATCATCGACCCAAGTCATGCTGGCGGTTCTGCTTACCTGGTGCCATCCATGTCCAAATCCGCAGTCATGTCCGGTGCGAACGGTCTGATGATTGAAATCCATCATGATCCCGAGAACGCATGGAGCGATGGCCAACAGTGCCTGAATCCGAATGAGTTCGAGGAGTTGATGGCTGTCGTAAAACAACTGATTGCCATTGAAGGAAAGCATTTGGATGCGGTAAAATAAAGGAAGAACTTTCCGCGCATTCCAATGCGTTGGCTAGCTTCACGGGTTAGCCCTTCGGAATTTAGATAAATCTGACCTATTGCGCTCTTCGATGCTCAGTCGGCACGATTTCCTAAATTCTTTCAGGGCTGAACGAACCCGTTCCGCTTTTCTTTAACCAAATCTGAATGAGGAGTGAAACAATGGCTGAATTACATGTAGGACTCGGCAAAAACAGCTATACGATCCTGATCGAAAATGGCTTGCGCCACCGTCTTCCGGAAGAAATCAAAAAAATCTACAGCGGCAAGAAGATTGCCATCATCACGGACCATAACGTCAATGCGCACTACGGTTCCCAGTTGGAGGTAGGCCTGCAGGCAGCTGGATACGAGACGCTTGTCGTAGCCTTGCCGCCCGGCGAGCAGACGAAAGATTTCCAGATGCTGCCGCTGATCTATGAACAATTGTTGGATTTCCAACTGAACCGCAGTGAATTGATCATTGCCTTGGGTGGCGGCGTCATCGGGGATCTCGCAGGCTTTGCGGCTGCCAGCTTCCTGCGCGGCGTGCCTTTCATCCAGATCCCGACTTCCTTGTTGGCCCAAGTGGACAGCAGCATCGGCGGCAAGGTCGGCGTCGATCTGGCAAGAGGGAAGAATCTGGTCGGGGCTTTCAATCAACCGAAGAAAGTGTTCATCGATCCGGAAATGCTGAACACGTTGTCGGACCACTTTTTCCGCGACGGTCTCGGGGAAGTCATCAAATACGGCTGCATCAAGGACGCCGAATTCTTCAGCTTCCTGCAGACGCTGCATACCCGCGAAGAGATGATGGCGCACATCGAAAAGATCCTCTACACGTGCTGCGACATCAAGCGCAGAGTCGTGGAAGAGGACGAAAAGGACACCGGCGAACGGATGCTGCTGAACTTTGGTCACACGATTGCGCACGCTTTGGAAACCTACACCAATTATGCGAAATATTCGCATGGTGAAGCGGTGGCCATCGGGATGGTCGCGATCACACGCCTTTCCGAGAAAAAAGGCTTTACAAAACTTGGTACTGCAGCTGCAATCGAAGCAATGGCGAAACAAGTCGGCTTGCCTACGGAACTGCATATGGAAGAAATTGATTTGGACAGCTTGTTGGCGATCATGACGTTGGACAAAAAGAATTTGGACGACCATCTGAAAGTCATCCTGTTGAAGGAAATCGGCAACAGCTACGTTCAGGATGAAACCATCGCCTTCTTTGACGATCTGGAGAACATGTAAAGCTATACTATAGAAGAAACAGAAGAAACAAAATCGAAGAAACAACAGGAGGATTACAATGGATTTGACGATACAGCCACATAAGCTATCGGGAACAGTGACTGTCCCGCCTTCAAAAAGTTTGGCGCACCGTGCGGTCATCTGTGCCGCGCTTTCCGACGGCACCTGCAAGATCGACAACATCGCGCTTTCGGATGACATCATCGCAACTACGGAGGCCATGAAGGCATTCGGAGCAGTCATCGAGCAGGATGGCAGCACCTTGACGATCACCGGCGCAGGCCAATACGTTACGGAAGCAAACGCCGATGCGAGCGCAACGACCGCTGAGCACCTGATCGACTGCAATGAATCCGGTTCGACCTTGCGTTTTGTCGTACCGATCTCGACGCTTTTCCAAGGCGCGAGCCGCTTCGTCGGCAGAGGGAATCTGGGCAAACGTCCATTGACGATCTTCTACGATATTTTCGAGGAACAAGGCATCTCTTACAAACCGACTGAAGGCGAACTTGATTTGGTCGTGGACGGCAACTTGAAACCGGGACATTTCTCATTTCCTGGAAATGTCAGCTCGCAATTCATCACAGGTCTTTTGTTCACCTTGCCGTTGTTGGACGGAGATTCGGTCATCACGATCACGACGCCGCTTGAATCGATCGGCTATATCGATTTGACGTTGGATGTCATGAGCACTTTCGGTGTCACCATCGAAAATGAAGGCCATCAACTCTTCCGGATTAAGGGTGGACAATCCTACAAAGCGACGGATTACCGCGTCGAAGGGGATTATTCCCAAGCGGCCTTCTTCCTTTGCGCAGACGCATTGGGGAATGACTTGTTGGTGGACGATCTTTCGATGGATTCGCTGCAGGGTGACCGTGCTGTCGTCTCCATTCTGGAAGCGATGGGCGTCACTTTTGAACAGCAGGGCAACGGCTTGATCGGCACGGCAACAGCCGGGCTGCACGGCACACTGATCGACGCAGCGCAATGCCCGGACATCATTCCGGTCGTTGCGTTGACGGCATGCCTGAGCGAAGGCAGAACGGAAATCATCAACGCCGGCAGACTGCGCATCAAAGAATGCGATCGTCTGCAAGCGACGGCCAGCGAATTGAAGAAACTGGGCGCTGACATCGAAGAATTGCCGGAAGGCCTGCTGATCCACGGCGTCAAATCGCTGAAGGGCGGAGAGACGGTCTGGAGCTACAAAGACCACCGCATCGCCATGATGCTGGCGATCGCTGCGACAGTCTGCGAACAGCCAATCACGGTCACGGATGCCGAGTGCGTTTCGAAATCGTATCCGAATTTTTGGGAAGACTATAAAGCAATAGGGGGCAAGATACAATGAGCGGTGTATTTGGGAATAAATTAAAGGTATCCATCTTCGGCGAATCACATGGTTCCGCAATCGGCGTCACCATCGACGGTCTGCCACCAGGCCATAAGATCGATATGGATAAAGTTCTGGAGGAAATGAAACGGAGAGCGCCAGGTCAAGGGGCTTTGACGACGCCAAGGAAAGAAAAAGATCAGCCTGAGATTTTGAGCGGTTACTTCAACGACATGACGACAGGCAGCCCGCTTGCGGCGATCATCCGCAACAGCGACACGCGTTCCAAAGACTACGGTCAGATGAAGAAATTGATGCGTCCCGGCCAGGCCGATTACCCAGGCTATGTCCGTTACGACGGCTTCAACGATTACCGCGGCAGCGGCCATTTCTCCGGCCGGATCACGGCACCGCTAGTGTTTGCTGGTGCAATCGCGAAGCAATTGCTTGAAAAGCAAGGCATCACCATCGGCGGCCACGTCAAGAGCGTAGCCAAAATCCAGGATGACAGCTTCCTGAACACAGAAGTCACACCGGAAATGCTGAAAGGCTTTGCAAGTAAAGAACTGCCGTTGTTGAACGAGTCGCTTGAAGAGGAAATGCGCAATCTGATCCGCGAAGCGAAAGCCAGCGGCGATTCCGTTGGTGGAACCGCGGAAATCTGTGTATTGGGCATCCCGGCAGGAGTCGGCAATCCGTTCTTTGATTCCGTTGAGTCCGTTCTGGCGCATATTCTTTTCTCCGTGCCTGCCATCAAAGGTTTGGAATTCGGGAGTGGCTTCGGCATCGCAGAAATGCTTGGATCGGAAGCGAATGATTCCTATTATTATGACGGCGACCAGATCAAGACCCGCACGAACCATAACGGCGGTATTTTGGGCGGCATCACGGACGGCATGCCGATCATCTACAAAGTGGCGATCAAGCCGCCAGCTTCCATCACGAAGCTGCAGCAAACCATCAACATCGAAGACAAGACGGATGCGGAATTATCGGTTGAAGGCAGACACGATCCGATCATCGTACCGCGCGCCATTCCTGTATTGGAAGCCGTGACGGCGATCGCGATCCTGGATCTGCTGTTGGATTCCAAATTCTATAAATACGACTGAGAACGGAGTGGAAGGCGAGTATGACGGATTTAGAAGACTATCGCAAAGAGTTGGATGCCATTGATCAGGAGCTTGTGGCTCTGTTCGAAAAACGGATGCACATTTCCCAAGCCATCGGCAATTATAAGCTGGTGCATGATTTGCCCATCTTTGACGAAGGCCGTGAGCAGCGCGTCGTGGAAAAGAATCTTACCCATCTGAAGAGTGAAGAGTTTGCGGTGCAGACCCATCATTTCTTGGATACGATCATGGATCTTTCGAAGGAAGTCCAAAAGGATGTCCGGGCAGCCTCGAATGATTATGAGCAGATTTTTGCGATCCACGATCCAAAAGAGCACGCGCAGATCGGTTATTTCGGGGAAACGGGCTCGTTCTGCGAAGAAGCGATGTTGGCCTATTTCAAGGAAGCGCCCCGCGATCCGAAAAACTACCATACCTTTGAATCGCTGTTTATTGGGTATCCAGAACGGGGAAATCGATTACGGCGTTCTGCCAGTGGAAAACTCTTCCACTGGTGCGATTTCACAAGTGCTCGATCTGTTGTACAAATACGGCCTTTCCATCGTGGGCGAGCAATACATCAAAATCGAGCAGCATCTGATCGGCCTGGAAGGGACCGGTCTGGATCAGATCGAGGAAGTCTATTCGCACCCGCAAGGTTTCCAGCAATCCACCGATTATTTCAAGGACCATGAGCAGTGGCGTCAGATTCCGTTCCACAGCACATCCGACAGCGCGAAAATGGTGAAGGACTCCGGTGATGCGCACAAGGGCGCCATCGCCAGCAGAAGGGCCGCCCAGATCCATGGCCTCTCCATTTTGGCGGAGAGCATCCAGAATCAGAGCGAAAACACGACCCGCTTCATCATCGTCGGCAAGGATCTTGAGTCGAATCCGCACTGCAACAAAGTCAGCGTGGTGTTCTCTTTGGACAATCAAGCCGGCACGCTGTTCAAGCTGCTGCGTCATTTCGCGAGGTACCACATCAACCTGATCAAAATCGAGTCCCGCCCCGTCGAAGGGGAAAAATGGGAGTACCTGCTGTACCTGGATTTCGAAGGCAACATCGCCGACGAAAACGTCCATGAAGCCCTGCGCTTCATCCATCGGAGCAGCGTCTATTTCAGACTCTTGGGCTGCTATAAGGCCGCAACCGAAAACAAATAAGCAAAGCTTTCCGCCCTTGCGCGGAAAGCCAGAAAAGCCAGCAATAACCGCTTCGTGCGGTCGTTGCTGGCTTTTTGTTTTTCGATTCTTGCAGTCCGGGGCAAAAATGGGTACTATTAAGAAGAGAACGCGTTACGGAAGGGTGATGTTTGTGAAAGCAGCAGAGAGACGAAATGAAATCATCAAATTATTGGAGGCCACGGACCAACCGGTGAACGCCACCCAACTGGCTGAACTGTTATCGGTCAGCCGTCAGGTCATCGTGGGCGATATCGCATTGATCCGCGCCAAAGGGATTGAGATCCTGGCAACGCCGCGGGGCTATCTGTCCGCGAATGCATTCAAAGGCGAAGAGCAGCCTGTTCACAGGCAAAATTGCCTGCCAGCACTCGCAAGCCGAGACCGTTACGGAACTGAACATCATCGTGGACAACGGCGGCGAGGTCGTGGATGTCCAGGTCGAGCACCCCGTCTATGGCACTTTGACCGGGGAACTGCATATCCGCTCGCGCCATGATGTCATCGATTTTATGAAAAAAATCGCATCAAACGAAGCAGCGATGCTGTCTTCGCTGACAGGCGGCGTGCATCTGCATACACTTGCCTGCAAGGATGAAGAAACATTCCTGCGCATCAAAAAGGAACTGAAGGAAGCCGGCATCCTGTATTCAGGGTGAAAACGTATGAAAATTAGCTTGACAACTCCTGAAAAGATTATATAATATATTACAACTGTCAAGACAGTTGTAAACATCTTTGGAGGGATTGGCGAAATGAATACACGTACACAAACGAAACACATTACGATAGCTGCTCTACTGATTGCGATAGGGATCCTGATACCGATGATATCCCCTTTGAAAATAATTCTTGAACCGGCTTCCTTTACTTTGGCTAGCCATGTGGCAACGATGATCGCCATGTTCCTTTCACCCGGCATCGCTGTTGCGGTTGCCTTTGGAACGGCAGTCGGCTTTATGCTTGGCGGCTTTCCATTGGTCGTAGTCCTGCGTGCGGCAACGCACATGATTTTTTCTTATGTCGGTGCGAAATACATCCAAAAGCACCCGGAAATGGCGCACGATATCAAAAAATCGTTGTTGTTCAGCCTGGTCCTTGGCGTATTGCATGCTGGCTCCGAAGTCATCGTCGTGAGCCTGTTCTACTTTGCAGGCAACCTTACGACAGCGTATTACGATAAAGGCCTGATTTCTTCCGTCATGCTGCTGGTCGGCGTCGGAACCGTCATCCACAGCATGGTCGATTACTGGTTGGCCCAAATCGTCTGGAAAACCGTCGGCAAAAAAGCTCTGCCTCTACGCTCTGTGTAGATCGGAAAACGAATCAAATGAAAAGGACGCATCCCGGCTTTAATTGCGGGATGCGTCCTTTTTCTGTGTGTACCATTCATTCTTCGAATTTGCTCAACCGTTGCCAAGCAGGAATTCGCCTTTTTTCCGGTCATAGATGAAGACTTCGCCGGTCTCGATGATGTAGTGCCACCCGCTGATTTTCAGCTTGCCTTCCCTCATTTTTTCGGCAATGTAGGGGAAAGTTATCAAATGCTTCAGCTGCTCCACGACATTGCCTTGCTCCATCATCCAAGCCCGTGCTTCGGGTTCGGATTCCGGGATTTCCTTCAGGACGCGGTCGCGGACCGGATGGATCAGTTCCAACCATTTGCGGGTGTGCGGCAACTCCTCCAGTTTGCCTTCGGGATGCAGGCAAGCAGCACAGCCGCCGCAGTTGGAATGGCCACAGATGATGATGTTCTCTACGCCGAGCGCGAGCACGGCATACTCGATGGCGGATGTCGTTGCCACGTATTCAGTAGTCATCCGATAAGGCGGCACGATATTGGCGATGTTACGGACGATGAACAATTCGCCTGGTAACGTTCCGGTGATCATATTTGGATCGATACGTGAATCAGAACAGGAAATAAAGAGCGTATGAGGCTTCTGGGAAGCTTTCAAACCTTTGAAAAGCTCACGATGAGATTCAAAATCCCCTCTTCTGAAATTGACGATACCTTCTAATAACTTTTCCATGCTCATACCTTCTTTCTGAAATGATTATCCGAACAACAGTTGTGCAAATTGCACGATGATCGGGATTGTAAATAAGGACAACAGAGTGGTCAGGACCACAAGACGTGCGCCGTATTCGTAGTCGCCGCCGAACAGACGGCCAAGGATGGCGGTGTTCGTTGCAGCCGGCGCACAGGAAGCGATGGTCAGGACGATTTCCACCATATAGTCATCGATCGGCAACAAATAGATGATGCCGATCGAGATGAGGGCGGTGACGATCAAACGCAGGAAAGTGGTCCAATACGCTTTCGGGAAAGCCAACAATTCCGAAAAATTGCTGTTGGCGATGTAGCTGCCGAGGATGATCATGGCCAGCGGCGTATTCAACGCTGCTAAGCTATCGACGGATTTCCAGAGAAAAGCAGGGACAGGCAGACGGCTGATGTAGATGGACAAACCGATGGCAGCCCCGATCATTCCGGGATTGAGAAGGGTTTGCCGCAAGGTCATCGCTTTTTTGTCGCCCGAAATCAGATATTGGCCGTAAGTCCACTGGGTGACGTTGTTTGCCATGATGTATCCGGACATGAAAAAGACGCCCTCATAGCCCACGGTCGCAAGGACCAAGGGGATGCCGACAAAACCGGCATTCGGGAAAATTGTGGCATATTTATCGATGCGGTCCTCTTTTTTCAGCAGCACATGGACGATGAACGCGCGGATGGAAATCGTCAGAAAAGCCGCCAGCGTCGCCCATAGCAACAACTTCAAGCGGTGCGCGTCAAAATCGGCATTGAACGATGTGATCATGGTCGCGGGCATCACGAACAAGGAGAGGATGGTCGATATCTGACGCGTACCCTCGCTGGTGATGACATTTCGAACGGATCAGAATAAAACCAAAGAACATGATAGTGAACATGGTCAACAGCTGTTGGAAAACGATGCTTATCAAAGTGGCGCGGCACTCCTTTCACGTATGGAAGCTTAATTTCAGATTTTTTCTGTTCCTAACATGATAACACACCACGTGATATAATTTTAAGGAAAATCTCATAAATGTCTAGTATAATGAATTGGTATGCATCATAAATCAAACAACAGCGTTTTAAGCTGAAGAATGGAGAAATATAGATGGCTAAAGTAGAAAGTTTTGAATTGGATCACGATTTGGTGAAGGCTCCGTATGTCCGCCAAGCAGGCTATGAAGTGCACGAAACGGGGGCTGTCGTCACAAAATTCGATCTGCGTTTTGTGCAACCCAACCAGGATGCGTTGCCGACTGGGGCTATGCACACGTTGGAACACCTTTTGGCGATCAACATCCGCGATTATGTGGATGGCGTCATCGATTTGTCGCCGATGGGTTGCCGTACCGGTTTTTACATGATCTGTTGGGGTGAACATACTCCGGAAGAAATCGCTTCTGCTTTGGAAAAAGTGTTGCAGATTGTGCTGGAAACGACAGTAGTTCCGGCAACGACCGCGAAGGAATGCGGAAATTACCGCGATCATTCCTTGTTCGGCGCACAAGAATACGCGAAGCAAGTGTTGGCGGCCGGCATCAGCCGCGACCCGTTCACACGTACGGTCTAGAAATTCAGGGAGGGTTGACGTTATATGACGAAAGAATTGATCGTTAGGACTGGTCCGCAAGAATACGAATGCAGGGAAGAGGTTTTGTCAACTTTGCCGAAACGTTTGGAAGAACGCTTCGTAAAAAATATTTTGATCGTGCACGGAACCGTATCCTGGCAAAAAGCCCGTCCCTACCTTGAAGATCTTTATCAAGCAGGATTTGTAATCACAGAAGTGGCTTTTTCGGGCGAATGCAGCTATGAAGAAGTCGACCGCATCGTCGGGCTGGCCGCACAGCACGAAAGCGATGCAATCATCGGTATCGGCGGCGGAAAGATCATGGACGCAGTGAAATATGCTGCCGCGAAAGCGGGCTGCATCCTGAATGTGATGATCCCGACATTGGCGAGCAATTGCGCGCCTTGGACGCCGCTCAGCGTCATGTACAGCGAGGATGGCGTGTTCATCCGCTATGATTTTCTGCAGCAACAAGCTTCGCTTTTGTTGTTGGAACCAAAATTGATCATCGATTCGCCGAAGGATTTCTTTGTGGCCGGATTGGCGGACACGCTGGCCAAATGGTACGAATCGGATGAAATCCTTTCGCTGCCTGAGAATGCCCAACAACCGATGCTGATGATGGCGCGCCAAGCTGCCTTCATCTGCAGACAAAGCATCCTGGACCACGCCGAGTTGGCGATCGCCAGTTTGGAAGCCGGTGAAGTGACGGAAGCTTTTGTGAAACTGACGGAAGTCATCACTTCCATCAGCGGCATGGTCGGCGGGATGGGGGATGCTTTTGCGCGGACGACCATCGCCCATGAAATCCATGATGCCATCACCAACTTCCCGGAATCGCATCATTTCCTGCATGGGCATAAAGTTGCCTATGGAATCATGGTCCAATTGGCTTACGAAAAGAAATGGGCGGAGATCGATAATCTGATTCCGTTCTACGAACATCTGGACATTCCGAAGAGCCTCCACGATCTGCATCTGGACAGACTGGACGCGGAAGGCATCATGGAAATCGCCCGTCTGTCGACCAAGCCTGAAGCACCGGCGCACGGACTGCCATACGAAATCACAGCCGAATTGATGGCGGAAGCGATCCAGGCACTCGAAGACTACATGGCGAATTTGCCGGAACTCTGATCCGAACGATTAAAGCTTGATCAGGAGCTAGGCAACGCTGATCGATGACCTTTCCGGTTTGGCAAAATCTGGAATAATCGGTATACTGTAAACACGAACATTTACCGATCAGAAAAAATACCCATTCTTGATAAGCGAGGGATCATCGATGAACAGTGAAGAATTAGTCGCCAGAGCTAGAGCGGCCATGCAACATGCATACAGCCCGTATTCCCATTTCCCGGTAGGAGCGGCAGTCCTCTATAAGGACGGCGAAGTGATCGAAGGCGTGAACGTGGAAAATGTTTCCTTCGGCGCGACAAACTGCGCCGAGCGGACAGCCTTGTTCACCGGAATTACGAAAGGCTACCGCAAAGACGACGTCGCAGCCATCGCCATCGCCGGCGACACGGAAACTTTCCTCCCGCCTTGCAGCATCTGCCGCCAGGTGATGGTGGAATTGTGCGGATACGAAACGCCAGTCTACCTTTCCGACAAGCACGGAAAAATCATGGAGCTGACGATCAAAGAGTTGGTTCCCTATGCCTTTACCGATTTGGATATGTAAAAAAACAACTGCGGCCCACCTCTGATTGGTGGGCCGCAGTTGTTTTTTTTTGGAGCGATGCTATACATTTTCAGGAATAATACATAGGCGATCGTCATCATCAGCAGCAAATGTGCGCTGATGCCGCCGAGGCAAAGGTAAAGCGTATCCCGTTTCGTTTCGTTGATCGTCTGGTACAGGCTGGCGATGAACGTCACCAGATAGCTGGACAGATGGACCAAGAACAACAACAGCACCGGGACCGCCATCAGGATTGGTGCGATGAGGCTGGTCACAAAGGCGGCACCCAACAACAACAGGCCGAAAGCGTTCATTCCCGCATATTGCGTCATCCAGTTGTGGAAGGCATGGCGTCTGTGCAAAAAGAATGTTTTGATGAGGTACGCCAAGAATGGGTACAGATAATAGAACGCCAAGAACAGCAGGAAACTCTTCATGAACCAAATAACCGGTTCGACCTGGAAAGTGACGGTCGGCAACAATGAAATCTGCGAAAGCAGATCATATTGATTAGCCAATGCTACCGCAATCCGTGTCACCAATCCGGCTGAAAGCAACGCCGAAAGGATGAAGGTAAAGTAGCCGTAAAGATTGTGGCTTTCTCTGCGCGATTTCCTGGTCTCCGCGGGATCTTGCATTTTTTTCCACAAAAAACGCACGTAGCGGATGAATTTATTCTTTGCTTCATTGAAAGAGAAAGCTTGCTTATCAGCACGTGAAGCTGCTTCAGCCGCTTCTTCATACTCATCTTCCGTAAGGTCGACAAAATTTTCCGTGTTATCTTCGAATAATGTGGATTGATAAAAATCATCTTGATGGATCGCGTCCGAACCGGAAACATCCGACCCGCACATCGGGCAGATCAAAGCCTCTTTCGGGATGCGATTATGGCAATAGGTACATATCTTCATTGAGTTTTCTCCTTCTCACTGGTAACTAACTTATAGAATAAGTCAGTTTGTGGGATATAGCAAGGTTATTTTTACGACAAATTTTTTGTAAAGGAACCGATAATTCGGTATGATAAGGACAGCATAAATGAGAGGAATGATGACTTAATGAAAATGTTACACACTTGCATCCGCGTGCAGCACCTGGATAAATCGATCGCATTCTACAAAGAGGCGTTTGATTTCCAAGAGAAAAAGAAGTTGGATTACCCTGAGCACAAGTTTTCGATCGTCTACTTAGGATTGGAAGGCGATGACTATGAGTTGGAATTGACTTACAATTACGACCATGCACCATATAACATCGGTGACGGCTATGGCCATATCGCCATCGGAGTGGATGAATTTGAAGCACTCCATGACAAACAGGTAGCTGCCGGATTCAACGTGACAGACTATAAAGGTTTGCCTGATTCTTCCGTAAGATACTATTTCATCACCGATCCGGATGGCTACAAGGTTGAAGTCATCCAGAACAGATAGGGCGGACCTATGGAGAAAACGACCAAGCAAAAATTGCTTTTCATCGGCGACAGCATCACGGATGTCGGCCGCAACCGCAACAATCCTGATTCGCTGGGAAAAGGCTATGTGGCAATGATAGCGAAGGCTCTTGCGGAAAGGGGCGATTCCGAGCACTATCAGCTGATCAACCGCGGCATCAGCGGCAACCGAATCCATGATATAGCGGAAAGATGGCATGCCGATTGCGTTTCGCTCGAACCCGATGTCGTCACTATGTTGATCGGCATCAATGATACGTGGCATAATGTCGGCGATGAAACGGTGTTCGCGACCGAAGCGGGCGCTGAACAGTTCGAAATGCATTACCGTCATTTGTTGGCCTCCTTGCGGAAAAAATCGGATGCAAGGCTTATTCTGATGGAACCGTTCGTCTTTCCGTATCCGGAAGACCGCAAAACTTGGCGGGTTGATTTGGATCCGAAACAGGAAATCGTCAAACGCCTTGCCGAAGAATTCGATGCCGAATGGATCGGGCTGGATGCTTATCTGAATGCAATCGGTGCTGTCGATGGTTATGAAACATTATCGAATGACGGTGTCCATCCGACCAAAAAAGGCCACCAGCTCATCGCCGATGCTTGGCTGAAGCAATTTGACGAGAGTGGTACAAAATAAAGGTCATTGCGTAAAAAAATCGAATCGTACCGAAAAGTCTTGCTTTTTCGGTTTCTGCATGATAAGATGTTTTACATGCGATGAGGCGACGAGCAATCAGGTGGGTTCGCCCATTCCGCGCAAGCGGCGAAGTGATTGCAAATCAAACGGGACATACGTGCTTGCACAACCACAGGATGTGGATGTTTGATGGTGACTGCT
The DNA here is from genome assembly GCA_963814755.1 of uncultured Carnobacteriaceae bacterium. GTDB lineage: Bacteria > Bacillota > Bacilli > Lactobacillales > Aerococcaceae > Trichococcus. The sequence continues at coordinate 68,947 of CAWFEB010000030.1, read as the reverse complement.
GTGAACAGTCCCATCCATGGGTTTACCCATGCCGTATCAGAAGAAAGGGTCGGAAAGATGAACACTTAGGTGTTTACCTTTCCGGCCCTTTCTTTTTGTGGTTTCAGCGATCGAGGCCGCCAGCTCCGGCGAGGGGCGGTTCGCCGGAGCTGACGGCCGCCTAAAGACACCTCTCCTCCTGCGAGGATCGCTTCCCCGGAGGAGAGTGCGCGCAAGCTGGCCCAACTCCGATGAGGGCCGCTTCCCCGGAGGTGGGCGCACATTCAGCGCCAAAGCCATGCCAACTTCGGCCAAGCCAAATCCACCACAGCCGAACCTTAAATCTGTAAGGGCTTTATTAGGCGCAGCGGCCGCCATGCGGTATAATCTAAGTAGGAAACTTAGGAAAGATTGGAGGCGCCTCAATTGAAAAAACTGAAATTATTGATACTATCGCTGCTGTCATTCTCGCTAGTGGGTTGTTCATTCTTAACGACGGAAGAAACGAGTGTTTCGCAACAGGACGCTGCCGGAGTAGACAACGTGACGACCGAAATATCCAAAATGGATGGGGAAGTCGGATCGGGTTTGCTCATCGGCGAAAAGGTAGTGACCACCGTCCACCTTTCCTATGAAACGTTGAAATATGATGATTCCATCGCTTATCTGAAGGAAATCGTCGGTAAATACGGGGCCTATGTGGAGTATTCCTACGAATCCAGCGGTGGCGACATGTTCTACACGACTTCTTCATTGAGCCAAAACTATCGCCAAGGCAGCTACACGATCCGGATCCCGAAAGATTCAGTGACAGCCTTCCTGGATGATCTGGAGGGTGGCTTGGGCACAAAAGTAAGCGAGCAGCAAGGCAACGAAGATGTTACGCAATATTACGAGGACACAGCCACGCGCATCAGCGTACTGCAAAGGAAGGAAGAGCGCTTGTTGGCGCTGCTCGAGCAAGCGGAAACAGTCGAAGAGATCCTAGCTATCGAAGACAGTCTCAGTGCTGCCATAGCCGAAAGGGAAGTGCTTCAGGCTGAGTTGGACAACATCGATGATTTGGTCGACTATACAGCTTTGTATCTGACCGTTTCCGAGCGTTCGCGCATCTCGAATAACCAAGGCGGATCGACGCCTTTCTGGGATCGCGTCAAGGATGCTTTCACCGATTCGCTTTATTCCTTCTACTATTGGCTGCAGGATGCCGCAATCTGGTTCATCTATGCGATGCCGTTCTTTGTAGCAGTTCTGTTGTTGTTGCTGCTGTTGTGGGCGATCAAAAAACTGTTCGGCAAAACGATTTGGGGCAAGCAAAGGGCCGAAAAGCAGCTTCTGGAAAGAAAACAGATCGAAGAGCGCCGGAAAGAACGGTTTGACCGGACCCATCCAAGAAAACCGGATGGAACAACCGTAGCAACAAAACAGACCGTAACCCCGCCTGTGCCACCAAAAACAACTGCAACAACCGTGCCGGAAACGCCTACAGCTAAAAGCGATACCGCAAAGGATACACCGTCTGAATCCGGAAACAGCGAAGATCCATTGGAACCATAAGTTTAACAAATGCTACTGAAACAAAAAAGAAGCAGCCAACGAATCTCAGCGGATTCGTTGGCTGCTTCTTTGCTTATCCAGTTACTGAATGACTGATACGGCAAAATGCTACGAGTTTTTCAGGACGATCCTTTCGATGACATCGGCTGCCGCTTCAAAGGAATCGGTGGCCAGTTCGAACCGGTCGTAGATGTTTGTCGTAGCCATTGTCGTCAGCGCATCCTGCTGTTCGACAAATAATTTTTTTACCGAACGGGTGTATAAGGAGTCTCCCTGTTTTTCAAGCCGATTGATGGTGATGATGGCTTCTTTGATGACTTTTGATTTCTTGAAATTCTTCAGATCATTGATGGCTTCATCCAGGCTCATCGCACTCTTTTCGATTATCTCCATGAACTTCAACATTGCCGGCGTGATTTCTTGGATTTGGTAGATATCGATGTGGATGAGCGTGTCTTCGATTGTGTCGATGGTCGTATCCAATTCACCGGCCAGGTCGATGATGTCCTCGCGTTCGAGCGGAGGCAGGAAATCGCTGTAGAGATAACTCATCATCTTGTGCTTCTTTTGATCCGCTGCATGTTCGATTTCATGCAGTTCCTTGAGTCGGGTTTCCAGAGTCTCGAGATTGTAATCATCCAAAATGCTGGTCATCAACTTGGCTGCGGAAACAGCCATTGCGGATACTTCAATGAATTCCTGATAGTAACTGTATTCTTTTGTTTTTTTTCTTTTCAGCATAGTTGCAATCTCCTTAGAATATATTCACGAAAATTAGCGCCATAAGATAACCGACCAGACCGCAACCCGGAAACGTAAGTACCCAAGCCCACACCATTTCTTTGACGGTGATCCAATTTACGGAAGACAGCCGTTTTGCGGCACCAACGCCCATGATGGCAGTCGTTTTTGTATGTGTGGTGCTTACAGGCAAACCCCAGATGGATGAGAGTAATAGGCAAGCCGCTGCCCCTACGTCCGCGCTGAAGCCCTGATAGCCTTCCAGCTTAACCATGTTCATTCCAACTGTTTTGATGATTTTGTATCCGCCAATCGAGGTGCCGAGTGCCATTACGAATGAGCAGAGGATCATCATCCAAAGTGGGATGATGAATTGGGTCGTATCACTATTCCCTTGACCCAGAAAAATTCCTAGCATAAAGATTCCCATGAACTTTTGGCCGTCTTGGGCTCCGTGCATAAAGGCCATCGCCGCTCCGCCAAGTACTTGGCCGATTTGGAAAAACGGTCCCGTTTTTTGCCGCTCCTTATTTCTGCAGATGGCCGTTGTGATTTTCGATACGCCAAAACCGAAGCCGAAGCCCAAAATAGTGGAGAGGATCAGGCCATAGATGACCTTGATCCACTCTGAACCGTTGATGGCTTCGAATCCACCCTGCAGTGCAATCGCCGCTCCTGAAATGCCCGCAATCAGTGCGTGGCTCTCGCTGGTCGGGATTCCAAAGTACCAGGCTGCCGTTGCCCACAGAACAATCGCGAAAAGTGCGGCGCAGAGGGCGATGATCGACAGCTTCGGATCGTTGCCGAAATCGACCATGTTCGCGATTGTCTGGGCTACGGTCGCGTTGATTGATGTCATCACGAAGACTCCCAGAAAGTTAAAGACGGCTGCCATCAGAATGGCTTTTTGGGGAGCGATGGATCTGGTGGATACACAAGTTGCGATTGCGTTCGGCGCATCGGTCCAGCCGTTCACCAATATGACACCCAGAGTCAATACCACAATGATCAGGAGGATAGGGTTCGTCTGGATGCTGTCGATAAAATCCGTGAATGTGATTGTCATAGTTTGCATTTCCACACTTTCTTGAATAGCGTGCTCAAATAAATGTAACCGCTTGCCTTATTTTTCATCACTGCAGAATGGAAACAGTGTGCTTCCAGTAGGGCAGAGGTTGGCATATAAGATGATTCCGCTATTATATTGTTAGATATTGCACATTATCTATTTTACTCCTACCTGCCCAAAAATAGAATAGCTTTTTGAAGGAAACGGAGCGGACAGAAAGCTGTTGTTTCCGTTTTTGTACAGCAGTAGCGAAACACGCGCCCTCGTGGTCACAAGAATGTTGAAATTAAATACATTGCTGTATCCATGCGGCTCCCAATATATGGTAAAATAACAGGATAGGAGGGTGTTATTATGGTAAAAAGAAAACTGTATATCATTTCATTAGATGCATTTGGTGCCAGTGACTTAGAATTTGCCAAGACGCTGCCCCATTTCCAGGAAATATTGAATAGAAGTGCACTCGTAAAAGAGGTGGAATCGGTTTATCCTTCTTTGACATACGTAGCCCATACTTCGATCGCAACAGGGATGAATCCGAATCGTCACGGCATCATCCACAATACACATCGGCAACCGGAAAGGCAGTCTCCGGACTGGTATTGGTATGCCAAAGAAATAAAGAAGGCGACATTGTTTGATGTCGCAAAGAAGGCTGGTTATACAACCTGCGCTTTGCTTTGGCCAGTGACGGGAAAAAGTCCGTCCATCGACTATAACCTCGCGGAAATTTTCCCGAACAGGCCTTGGCAAAATCAAGTGATGGTTTCCGCTTTTGCCTCCAGCACAAAATATGCGCTGGAGATGAACAAAAAATACAGTTCATTGCGGAACGGCATTGCCCAACCGGAGTTGGATGAATTTGTCACGGCGATTGCGGTCGACACGATCAAGACGAAACAGCCGGATCTGCTGGCTGTGCATCTGGTCGATTTGGACAGCATGCGTCATCATTATGGCGTCTTGAGCGACCAAGCGAAAGAAGCCATCGTCCGGATGGATCGCCATCTCGGCCAAATCATCGATGCGATGAAAGAAATCGGGCATCTATGAGGATACCGTGTTGGCGGTGTTGGGCGATCATTATCAGATCGATACGCATACGGTCATCCGCCCGAACCACCTGTTTTTGGACAAAGGATGGCAGACTTTGGATCGCAAAAAGAACATCAAGGACTGGAAAGTGCTGGCAAAAGCCGCGGATGGTGCTTGTTATATTTACCGCAAAGATGTCAGCATCACCAATAAAATGATATTGGATGCATTGAAAGGGATCGAAGACCGGGTTGAAACCATCCATTCGGCCGCAGAAGCCAGAAAAATGGGAGCGGATGAGAATTGCCTCTTCATTCTGGAAGCGAAGCCGGGTTATTATTTTGAGAGCGACGTGCTCTATCCTTTCATGGAAAGCACCGCCAAAAACCTTCCCGACCGCAGACTGCATAGCGCAACGCACGGCTTCAGTCCGAAAAAGAAAAAATATGCCACGATGCTGATGGTTTCCGGACCCGGAATCGACAAAGATGCCGTTGTCGAAAAGGGCAGGCTGATAGACGAAGGGCCGACTTTCCTGCACGCAATTGGGCTGAAATTTCCGGAAGCCACGGATGGAAGGGTCATCAATAAAATATTTCTGTAATCAGGAGGATTTAATCGCCGCATGATCAAAGTAGTGGGAGCAGTAATAGAAAAAGAGGGCAGCATTTTTTGTGCCAAAAGAGGGCCGGGTAAAGCATTAGCCGGCTTGTGGGAATTTCCTGGAGGAAAGCTGGAAGACGATGAAACGGCTGAAGAGGCCCTTGTCCGTGAGATGGAGGAGGAGTTTTCCTGCCGAATCCTGGTCAAGGAAAAGCTTCTCACAATCAAGCATCCGTATGATTTTGGGACCGTGGAGTTGACGACACTTCTCTGTGAATTGAACGAGGGCGAACCGCGATTGTCGGAGCATACGGAGATGCGTTGGGTGAACGTCAGGAATTGCCCGAGTTGGACTGGGCGCCGGCAGATGTGCCTACGGTGGAGCTGCTGCTCCAACGATTGTAAATATCAAGTAAAAATAATCCTGAATTGTAAAAATTATGCCACAATCTTTGCAAATCAGGATTTTCTACTATATAAATGTAAGCGTCAACATTTGCAATGTGGCAGAATGCCCGGATTGTGAAATAAATAACTAAATCTATCTATGTATTTCCATATTCTTATTTGTAAGCGAATGCTAACAAAATGTTGTAACAGTAAGCATGGTGGAATCGGTTTTCATTAATTTCTAATTAAAAATTCATTTTTATGATTTGGGTGGATTCTATATAGTGATATTCGTGGCTTATTTTTGCATAGCGTTTACAATGTTGTTTTTATGTAAAAAAACTATTAAGGATGATAGATTATTACTATCAGTAAGGAAAAAGGGTTTCAATATATTTATCATGGATTATGGCAAAATCATCTTTAAAATGGTATTATGGATATATATTAATGAAAGGGCCAGGCATGATTAAATAAATCATTATTGGATCGTTTTGTTACTGCAATATAATTGTAAGGGAAGTGTCTGGATGAGTGCAAAAACGAACATACTTAAAGAGTTGGAAAAAGAGATGTATTTGTTCAACATCGGGGAACATCTTGAAAGCTATCGCTTTTTAGGAAGTAAACAACGGACCGAAAACGGGATTGAAGGATGGCGTTTCACCGTTTGGGCGCCCAATGCAAAAAACGTTTCTTTGGTCGGGGATTTTACTGAGTGGAAACCCGTAGAAATGCAAAAAATCGGCAAAACCGGTGGCTGGTCACTCTTTACAGAGGATGCGGCACAAGGGGACTGTTACAAGTATTATATCGAGGACAAAAACGGCAAAAAGAAATACAAAATCGATCCCTATTCTTTCGCGTATGAAGTTCCGCCGAAAGACGCTTCTGTCGTGTTTGACATGCCCGAAAAGAAATGGAAAGACGGCAGATGGTCCGCAAACAAAAAAAGAAAGTCCATCTATCAAAAGCCGCTTAACATTTATGAAGTGCATTTCAGTTCCTGGAAAAAACATGATGATGGCAGCTGGTATTCCTTCAAGGATCTTGCTGAAACGTTGATTCCATATGTGAAGGAAATGGGCTACACGCACATTGAATTCATGCCATTGATGGAACATCCGCTGGAAGCTTCTTGGGGCTATCAAATCACCGGATACTTCGCGGTGGCTGCCCGTTACGGCAATTTGCTCGAATTACGGGATTTCGTGGAAGAAGCGCATAAAGAAGGGGTCGGGGTCATCATGGACTGGGTTCCCGGACATTTCTGCAAAAATGACTATGCGTTAGCCAATTTCGATGGCACACCGACTTTTGAATATGCCGATCCGAATCGCGCCATCAACAACCGTTGGGGAACATTGAATTTTGACTTGGGTAAAGCGCAAGTGCACAGTTTCCTGATTTCGAACGCCATTTTCTGGCTGCAAGAGTTCCATTTTGACGGAATCCGTGTCGATGCCGTTTCGAATATGCTTTATCTTGATTATGATGAAGGCCCTTGGACACCGAATGAAGACGGTGGCAATGATAATCGCCAAGGGATCGAATTCCTGAAGAAGATGAACACAAAAGTCTTCGAGCGCCAACCGGATACTTACATGATTGCGGAAGAAAGCACTGCTTGGGCGAACGTCACGAAACCTATCGAAATGGGCGGCTTGGGCTTCAACTATAAATGGAATATGGGCTGGATGAATGATACGTTGCGTTTCTTCGAAATGGATCCGTTGTTCCGAAAAGACAATTTCAACCTGATCACCTTCTCATTTATGTATGCCTTCAATGAGAACTTTATATTGCCGATTTCCCATGATGAAGTGGTCCACGGCAAACAATCCCTTTTGGCCAAAATGCCGGGTGACCGCTATAAACAATTTGCGGGCTTACGGACGCTGCAAGCCTATATGATGGCTCACCCAGGGAAAAAATTGAATTTCATGGGCAATGAAATCGGACAATTCCTGGAATGGCGCTTCTACGAACAAATCGAATGGGATGTCTTGAATAATGAGTTCAATCCGGAGTTCCAGCATTACATCAAAACCTTGAATCATCTTTACAAAGATACGAAAGCTTTGCATGAAGTCGATGATGCAAATACCGGTTTAGAGCTTTTGGACGCGGACAACAGCTCGGAGTCAGTCCTTTCCTTCATAAGAACAGGTGATAAACCGCGCGACTTCCTGATTGTCGTCTGCAACTTCACACCTGTAGAGCGTCGCAATTTTCGAGTGGGTGTGCCATACGAAGGCCACTACGAAGTGTTGTTGAATACTGAAATGCAGGAATTCGGCGGTACTTGGACCGAAAATCTGCCTGAAATGATCACCAGCCTCGACGGCATGAATCGCCAACCTTTCTCGATCGAATTTACGTTACCCGCTTTAGGAGTTTTGTTCATCAAACCAAAACGCGTTTTTGGTGTTAATAAATAGATCTACAGATAGTTATGATGAGAAGGAGGCGAAAGGAAGAGGCATTCTTCCTGATACTATGAAAAATCAAATGGTGGCAATGATATTAGCCGGAGGGCAAGGCACTCGGCTTGGAAAATTGACGCGCGAAACAGCCAAACCGGCCGTTCCGTTCGGCGGAAAATATCGAATAATCGACTTTGCTTTAAGCAACTGTGCTAATTCAGGCATCAATAAAGTCGGGGTTGTGACACAATACCAACCTTTGGAATTGAATGAACACATCGGAAACGGTGAACCATGGGGACTGAACGGAGGAGATGGCGGAGCGACTATCCTGCAGCCGTATTCGAGTGCAGATGGCGAAAAGTGGTTCAAGGGGACCGCGCATGCCATTTATCAAAACATCGCCTATATCGACAGATACAATCCGGAATACGTTTTAGTACTGTCCGGCGACCACATCTATAAAATGGACTACTCCCACATGTTGGAATTCCATATCGCGCACAATGCCAGTTTGACAGTCGGTGTTATCCCTGTTCCGATGGAAGAAGCACCGCGCTTCGGGATCATGAACTACGGATCAGACCAACCGCATCATCGAATTCGATGAAAAACCTAAAGAGCCGAAAAGCAATCTGGCATCGATGGGGATCTACATCTTCAATTGGCAAGTGCTGCGCAAGTATTTGGTTGAGGATCAAGCGAAACAGCGCGAAATGGAAGATTTCGGGAAAAACGTCATCCCGACCTATCTGGAAAATGGCGAAAACTGCTTTGCTTATGCGTTTGATGGTTATTGGAAAGATGTCGGTACAATCGAGAGCCTTTGGGAAGCGAACATGGAATTCCTTGATCCCGATCATGTCCTGAACATCAGAGATGAAGAATGGCGCATTTATTCCAAAAATCCGGTATCCCCTCCGCAATTCTTGACAGAGACTTCCAATGTGACGGATTCCATGATTGTTGACGGTTGCTACGTGGCCGGTGAAATCACGCATTCGATCCTTTCCCAGAACGTTCGCGTCGGCAATGGATCAGTAGTACGCGATAGCTTGATCATGGCGAATGTAACAATCGGAGAGAATGTCACAATCGAGCATGCCATCATCGGAGAAAATGCAAAAATCGCCGACAACGCGAATGTCATCGGCAAGAACGGTGAAATCGAAGTTGTCGGATATGCTGAAGTTATAGGAGGACTGAAAGATGAAGATGAATAGAATCTGTGCCATTTTAAACTTGACCGAGGACGAGACAGCGTTGAAACCTTTGACGCATATCCGCCCGATTGCTTCATTACCATTTGCGAGTCGTTATCGCTTGATCGACTTCAATCTTTCCAGCATCAGCCATGCTGAAATCAAATCAGTGGGCATGTTCATCGCCGGAAGCGGTCGTTCGATCTACGATCATATCCGCAGCGGGTCCGTTTGGAATCTTGAATCCGGTTTGACCGGTGGGATTTTTACCTATTCCCAACAAGTGCTGAAAGCAGTTCAGGAGAGAAACGGAGATGCTTTGGATTTCTACATGAACCATAAAGAGTTCATAGATCGTTCTCAAGGTGAATACGTCGTCGTAATGGGCAGCAAAATTTTGGCGAATGTCGACATCAAAGCCATCATGCAGCACCATTTGGCGAAGGAAGGCGACATCACTGTAGTCTATAAGAGTGTGCCTAAATCCTTCCTGGAAAATAGACCGCATGAAAAAGTGCTGAAAATCGACCGAGATGAATATTTGTTGCATCTGACCGACTTTCAGGATTCACCTTCCGATATCGAGCGTATCGCGATGAGCATGAACATGTATTTCATGAGAGCGGAAAAGATGCTGGAATTGATCCAGCGTGCTGAAATGGAAAACGTCCAACTCGATGCGGACAAGCTGGTTGAACACTACTTGCCGGAATACCAAGTCAATACCTATGAATACACAGGCTATATGGCTAATATCGATTCTATCCCAGCCTACTTCAATGCAAATATGGAAATGTTGGAAAAGAACAAGTTCTCAGCTTTGTTCCACGGCAGCCAAAACGTCATCACAAAGGTGAAGAACGGGGCACCGACCTATTACTCGAAAGAGGCACATGTAAAAAATGCCCAATTCGCTACGGGTTGCGTCATTGAAGGTACAGTGCAAGATTCGTTGGTCTTCCGGAAAGTGACCATCGGTAAGGATGCCGAAGTACGCAACAGTATGGTTATGCAAGGGTCGAAGATCGGCGAAGGTGCAGTCATTGAGTATTGCATCCTGGACAAGAATGTGACTATCGGACCCGGCGTGACTTTGAAAGGTACGAAAGATAATCTTGTCGTGATCGAAAAAAATAAAACAATTACTGTTTAGAGAGAAGGATGCGCACGATGAAAATTTTATTTGCCGCAAGTGAGGCTGCTCCTTTCTTTAAAACAGGTGGCCTCGGTGATGTCGCGTACGCATTGCCGAAGGAGTTAGTAAAACAAGGCGTGGATATCAGGGTTGTCCTTCCTTATTATTCAACCATGCCTGCAAAATACAAAGAAGACATCAAAGAATTGCTGCATTTCCGCGTACAAGTCGGTTGGAAAAGCATGTACTGCGGTGTGAAAACATTGGAATTGGAAGGCGTGACTTATTATTTCATCGATAATCAAGCCTATTTCAATCGTCCATCCCTTTACGGTCAAATGGATGATGCCGAAAGATTCGGTTTCTTCTCTTTGGCGATCTGTGAAATGATGGAAAAAATTGATTTCATTCCGGATGTCGTCCATGTGAATGATTGGCATACGGCTATGGTTCCGGTCCTGCTTGTGGATAAATACCATTGGGTCGAAGCGTATCAAAGCATCCGCAAAGTCATCACAATCCACAACATCCGTTTCCAAGGCGTCTATGATCCTTCCATTCTGACCAGTATCTTTGGGACCGGCATGAACATCTATCATGAAGCTGGCGTGAAGTATTATGATAACGTCAATTTCATGAAAGGCGGCATCAATTTCTCTGATGTCGTCACGACGGTCAGCCCGTCCTATGCGAATGAAATCCAGACACCGGAATTCGGTGAAGGCTTGGAAGGAACGTTGGGATACAACAGTTGGAAAATCAGAGGCATCATCAACGGAATCGATTACGATGTCAATGATCCGGAAACCGATCCGAAACTGGAATTCCATTTTTCTGCCGACGATTTGACCGGTAAAGCGGCAAATAAAGCGGCCCTTCAGGAGCGTTTGGGATTAGAAGTGAATCCTGATATCCCGTTGATCACGAGCGTCGGACGCTTGACTGATCAGAAAGGCTACCAGCTTGTGCAGGAAAAAACCGAGGAACTGTTGAATGCCCGGGATGTGCAGATTGCCATCCTCGGCACCGGCGAAGCGGAATACGAGAACTCATTCCGTTACTTTGCCGCAAAATACCCTGATCGCTTTGCGGCGGTCATCGATTTTGACATCACCTTGGCACAGCAGATGTACGCAGGCGCGGATATGTTCCTGATGCCTTCCGCATTCGAACCATGCGGCTTGTCGCAAATGATTTCCTTGCGCTACGGCACTTTGCCGATTGTGCATGAAACGGGCGGCTTGAAAGATACAGTGGTCCCTTACAACTCCTACACGGGTGAAGGCACCGGGTTCACATTCATTGATTTCAGTGGATATGCACTGCTTGGAACCATCTATCGTGCACTTGATGTATATGAAAACCAACCGAAAGCCTGGGCAGAGATGGTGCGCGAAGCGATGAGCAGCGATTTCAGCTGGAAAGAACCGGCCAAGGATTATCTGGACGTCTATCAGTCATTAGTCAACGAATAAGAGGAGTTGGAAGCATATATGGCATTTGACGTTCAAGAGTTCAAAAAAGAATACCAAAAGAAATTCGAGGAATTGTTCGCTTACGGTTATGAGGCTGGTTCGAAAACGGAGCAGTACATTGCTTTGGGGGACTTGGTCCGCGGGCTCTACTCCGAGGATTGGATTCAAACAATCATGGAGTACAACAAGAAAAAGGAAAAGCAAGTCTATTACTTTTCGATGGAGTTCCTGCCCGGAAGGATGCTGAAAAGCAATCTCCTGAATATGGGTATACTGGACTGCGTCAAACAAGGCATGGATGAGCTCGGACTGGACTTGGATGAAGTAGCGCGTGCTGAAGTCGATCCGGCCTTAGGGAACGGTGGACTCGGCAGACTGGCTTCCTGCTTCATGGATTCCATCGCCTCGACCGGCCTTGCCGGAAACGGCAACGGAATCCGCTACCGTTATGGTCTTTTCAAACAAAAATTCATCAACGGCTATCAGATTGAATTGCCCGAGAATTGGCTCCGCAACAAGAACGTATGGGAAGTCAGAAAAGAGAACAAAGCCGTCATCGTCCGTTTCGGCGGAGATGTCAGCTTTACGCAGGAAGATGGGGACGGCAGATTGCGTGTGCGTCACGAAAATACCCGTGATATCCTTGCGGTTCCTTACGATACTGCGCAAGTCGGCTACAATAACGGCGTCGTAAATAACCTGCGGCTTTGGTCTGCGGAAATTCCTTACGGGGATGAGGCACGGTTTTCGACAGAAGAACAACGCGAAGAAGTCAAACGCATCACCGAAGTATTGTATCCGGATGATTCCAATTACGAAGGACGTCTCTTGCGCGTCCAGCAGGAATACTTTTTCTCCTCTGCCGGCATCCAAAGCATCGTCCGCTATTTCAAACGACTGAAACTGGACTGGAGCCTTTTCCCGGATAAAATCGCCATCCACATCAACGATACCCACCCAACTTTGGCAATCCCTGAATTGATGCGGATCCTGTTGGATGAGGAAGGGTTGACTTGGGACCAAGCGTGGGAAATCACGAAGAAAACAGTCAGCTATACCAACCACACGATTCTCCAGGAAGCGATGGAGCGTTGGCCGGAAACGATGATTTCGGATCTGTTGCCGCGTATCTACCAAATCATTCAGGAAATCAACCGTCGCCATATCGACAAAAAAACGCCTTTATATGGGGAAGAATTATCCCAGCGCACTGCCATCATCGCCAATGGCCAGATCAAGATGGCCAACCTTGCCATCATCGGCAGCCATAGCGTCAATGGCGTCGCTAGATTGCATACGGATATCCTGATGGCTGATACGCTGAATGACTTCTACGTGATGTATCCGCAAAAATTCAACAACAAAACGAACGGGATCACGCAGCGACGTTGGGTCCAGATCGCAAACGAAAATCTGACCGCGATGCTTGATGAAACGATCGGTACGGAGTGGAAAAGCAATCCGGAAGAAATAAAAATCCTGAAAGCGCACCGCGACAATAAAAATATCCTGGATAAGCTGGAACAAGTCAAGCTGTCAAACAAAAAACGTTTTGCCGCATATGCGCTGCAAGAGATGGGCATCGAAATCGATCCGACAGCATTGTTCGACGTGCAGATCAAACGATTGCATGCCTATAAGCGCCAATTGTTGAACGTTCTGCACATCTTGGACAGATATCTGCAACTGAAGGATAATCCCAATGCTAACCTTCAGAAGCGCGTCTTCATTTTCGGTGCGAAGGCTGCACCTAGCTATTATTACGCAAAACAAATCATCAAATTGATCAATTCGATTGCTTATCTGATCAACAATGACCCTTCCATCAAAGATAAAATCAAGATTGTTTTCGTTGAGAACTATGGCGTTTCGTTGGCAGAGCTGATCATCCCGGCAGCCGATATCAGCGAACAGATTTCTCTTGCCGGCAAGGAAGCTTCAGGTACCAGCAACATGAAGCTGATGTCGAATGGTGCCATCACGATGGCCACATTGGACGGTGCCAATGTTGAAATCAGGGATAATGTCGGTGACGACAATATCTTCATCTTTGGCCTGAAGAGTGATGAAGTGCAAGAATACTATCGCAATGGCGTGTACAATTCAAGAGATATCTACGACAAAAATCCGCGTTTGAAACGTATCCTGAATCTGCTTATTGACGGCACGATTCCAGGTGTCGAGACGGAAGGCCGGGATATCTTCGATTCGTTGGTCATGTACAATGACGAGTATTTCCTGCTGAAGGACTTTGATAGCTATCTGCAAGCGCAATACGAGGCGGACAAGGCATTTTCTGACAGAGACAGATGGAACCGCATGGCACTGATGAATATCGCAAGTTCAGGGCCGTTTTCATCGGATTACACGATTCTGCGTTACGCGGATGAAATCTGGAAGATCAAACCACAGTCCTAATCGAACATTAACTGCAAGCAAGGGCTGCCCCGAAAAATGGGGTAGCCCTTGCTTGCAGTTTAGCGGTGTAATTCCCCGCCAAAGTGGCTTTGGAGGGGAATCTTGTGTTATCCACGGACATTTTGCCCCGCCAAATAGATTTTGACGGGGAATCTCTGGGCATAAATTCAATTCCCAACAAAAAAAAGCCCTGATCAGGGGCGTGGTGTTGCATTAACGATGCGTTATTTATCGGTTTCGCGTTTGAAGTAGAATTCTTGTTCTTCCGCTTCATCGTAGATGGTCAGCGTAGGGGATGTATCTTTTTTCAGAATCAGATAATAGCCGAAGTGGTCGCGGAAGACCAGTTCGTTGGGTTTGGCTTCTTCAAGTGTTGCTTTTAATTTTTTGTTGTTCAGGAGAATCTCCAGATTATCAGTAATTTCAACCTTCAAGGACTGTGCGTCGTTTTTCCATGTGCCGATGTAAGGGGTGTATGATGTTGATTGGCTCTTAACGGCATTGCGATTTGACTTGAACAAAGCAGAGCTGATGCTTGCGATTACGGATAATCCGACTACGATCCTCCAAGGATTATTTTTTTTCACTGATTTGAAACCTCCCACACTAAGTTAACTCATAGTATATTCCTTTTTTTGCAAATGGCCATAGCATTAACAATACAAATATGTTACAAATGATGTAAAGTTTGAAAAGGTAATTGCCATAGCCATGATATGATGATATTCTAAAGCATAAATGAAAATACAATTACAAAATTAAAAAAAGATTAAAGAAATCAAGTGAGGAAGTGTTCGGTTTGAAGGTTATTAAATTTGGCGGGAGTTCCCTTGCGAATGGGACTCAATTGAAAAAAGTATTGCAGATTGTGAAAGATGACGCAGACAGAAGAATCGTGGTCGTTTCAGCACCCGGAAAGCGCAACGAATCGGACGAGAAGGTTACGGATCTGCTGATCAAGTTGGCCGATGAGGTGCAAAATAAAGAAGATCACCAAAAAACCCTGAAGACGATCCTGAAAAGATATCAAGATATCGTCGATGAATTGGAGATCGATCCGAGCGTTATGGACATCATTTCCAAAAACTATGAGAAATTGATCCAGACGAAATTCTACAACGAATTGTATGCGCTGGATGCGTACAAAGCAAGCGGTGAAGACAACAGTGCCATCCTTGTAGCTGCATTTTTCAATAAAGAGGGCATCCCTGCCAAATACGTCAACCCGAAGGATGCCGGCCTTTTGGTCAGCGACAACCCAGGGAACGCGCGCGTATTGCCGGAATCCTTCAAGAATCTATATGCATTGCGGGATTCGAAAGAAATCATCGTTTTCCCAGGATTCTTCGGTTATACGAAGGATGGACAATTGCTTACATTCTCAAGAGGGGGATCGGACATCTCCGGCGCAATCGTCGCCAACGGTGTCAAAGCCAGCCTGTATGAAAACTTTACCGACGTGGATGCCATCTATGTTGCAAACCCTAAGATGGTCAAACACCCGAAAAAAATCAAGCAATTGACCTACCGCGAAATGCGTGAATTATCCTACAGCGGATTTTCAGTCTTCCATGATGAAGCTTTGCAGCCGGCTTTCAGTGCCGGAATCCCGGTAGTCGTCAAAAATACAAATAATCCGTCTGCTCCAGGTACCAGCATCACAAGAACGAAGCCTGAAAACAAACAGATCGTTTCCGGTATCGCGAGTTCGACCGGCTTCATGAGCATCTACATCGGCAAATACTTGATGAACAGAGAAGTCGGTTTCGGCCGCAGAGTACTGCAGATCTTCGAAGATTTCAACCTGAACTTCGAACACATGCCATCCGGTATCGACGATTTGTCGATCATCCTGCGCGCCAACCAGATGACGATGCAGCAGGAACAAGAGTTGTTGTACCGCTTGAAGAATGAATTGCAAGCGGACGATGTAAATGTCAAAGGCGGCATCTGCTTATTGATGATCGTCGGCGAAGGCATGGTCAATTCCGTCGGGACAGTAGCGAAAGCCTGTACCGCACTGGCTGAAGCGGACATCAACCTGGAAATGATCAACCAAGGTTCGTCAGAAGTCAGCATCATGTTCGGAATCGACGAAAAGGACGAAGCCAGAGCAGTCAAAGTGCTGTACGATGCATTTTTCCCAGCAAAAAAAGACTAGATTAAATCAGAAACGGGGCTGTCTCTTAAATTAGAGGCAGCCCCGTTTGCGCGTGGACATGGATAATTGGTCGATATTCATCTTTTTCGTCCGACGGCAGCTCAGGAAGATGGATAAATTATCCTTATTCATCTTTTATCGATCATATATATATCCGACCCAATCCAGTGTGCTTCCGTACAACTTATGCCGCAGAATGCGAACGCATATAAATAGATAAAGCCGCCTCATAATAAAATGAGACGGCTTTATCTATTTATGTTTTCAGCTGCCACCAGCATGAGTAAAAATTATTTTTCGGGCGCGAGTCCGCTGCTCGAAGTCTTTACGGCAGGTTTGGCAGTGCCCTGAAAGTGGTGGGTAGGTATTTTCGCCAACAGCCTCAAACTGTTCATGATGACCAGTATCGTGCTGCCTTCGTGTCCGACCACCCCGAGCGGAAGGTTAATGAGTTGGAACAGGTTTGACAAGATCAGAATGAGGATGACGGTGATCGAAAAGATGATATTCTGCATGGTGATTTTTTTCAGCTTCTTCGACAACCCATAACTATATTCCAATTTGTCCAGTTCACTCTTCATCAGTACCACGTCCGCCGTTTCCATAGCGATGTCCGTTCCTTCGCCCATAGCGATGCCGATGTCGGCGTTTGCCAGTGCAGGGGCGTCGTTCACGCCGTCTCCGACCATCGCGACCAGTTTGTATTTCGCCTGAAGATCTTTCAGGATGGTAGTCTTGTCTTCGGGAAGACAGTTTGCGCGGATTTCATCCACACCCAATTGCTTGCCGATTGTTTGCCCGGTTGCTTCATTGTCGCCGGTGATCATGATCGTATGGACACCATTGGCTTTGAAAAAGGCGATCATGTCTTTTGCCTCTGATTTAGGGGTATCCAATAAAGCGTAATAGGCCACGACTTTATCATCCTGTGAAACGTAAATGACGGTCTTTCCTTCGTTTTGGAGCGCGAAAGCTTCTTTTACGAACGGAGGCTCGTTCAGTTCATCGTTTACGACGAAGGATTTTTTGCCGATTTTCCATTGGCTTCCGAACGCTTCGCCGGCCAATCCGAAACCGGTAAGGTCCTGGATCGAATCCATCTGGGACTTCGCATATTCCTTCGTATCGAGATGTTGGACCAACGCGGAAGCAATCGGGTGGGTTGAAGAGTGCTCCAACGCATACACAACGGACATGATGTGTTTTTCATCCGTGCCTGCCAGATAGCTGGCTTCCGTCACTACAGGTTTGCCTTCCGTCAGCGTGCCTGTTTTGTCGAATGCGATGCAATCCATGGCCGAGAAGTTCTCGATTGCGATGCCGCCTTTGAACAGGATACCGTGCTTGGCTGCATTGGAAATGGCGGAAAGGACAGCAGGAGTGGCCGAAGCCACCAATGCGCAAGGGGAGGCGACCGTCAACAGTACCATGCCGCGATAGAATGATTCATTCCAACCCCAATCCAGGAGGAAATAAAACACGGCGATCATAACGGGAACAAAAACGAGGACGATTTTGACATAGGTGTTTTCGATGCGGTTGATGAAGCTTGCTGTCTTCGAAGGGGTCTTTTGCGCTTCTTCAACCATGCGGATAATTTTGGCGAACAGGGTATCCTTGGATTCTTTCGAGACAGTCATCGTCAACGCTTCGCTCAGGTTGATCGTGCTGCCGAAGATATCATCGCCGACAGTCTTTTCGACAGGGACGGATTCGCCGGAAATGGCGGCTTCATCGATCAGGCCTTGGCCCGATGCGATCGTGCCGTCGATGGGGATGCTGGCGCCTTTAGGGACCATTAATGTATCGCCGACTTTCAGATCCTTGACTGCAACGTCTTCGATCGAACCATCCGGGTTGATGCGTTTTGCTATTTCAGGGACAATGTTCATCAATGCCGTAATCGCTTGGGTACTTTTATCGGTCGCGTATTCCTCAAGCGAACCGGATAGCGAGAAGATGAAGATGAGCAGCGCGCCTTCCATCCAGTAGCCGATCAGAGAGGCGCCAACTGCGGCAAGCACCATCAGTATGTCGACGTTCAGGTGTTTATTTTCAACTGTATCGATGAATCCTTCTTTTGCTTGTTTATAGCCGCCTATGATGAACGATAGCACGAAAATGATGGCTGCAGCTGTATCAAAGTTTTGCCATTGCAACACAATGCCAAGAATGATGAGAATGCCACTGATCGTGGTTGCGATCATCGCTTTATTCTTGAATAAGTCTTTCATGATTTGACACTCCTTCCTTATATGCCTTCATGATAGCACTAAAAAAGTCTAGATTATAATCATTATAATCAAACGGAAATGAATCTCATTCTCAATATCCACATTTCAGACACAATTTGAAGAGGTCGAAAATTGCACACAGCAATAAAACCAGAAGGGTAACTAAAGAATAATAGATTATAATAATTATCAATAAGGACTACGAATGTTCTGGATGACAAAATAAAAAGCCATCCCAAAAAGGATGGCGAAACTCATTTTTTAGACAAACAGGAAATAGATCAGGACGATTGCTCCAAGTACAATCCGGTACCAACCGAACGCTTTGAAGTCGTTGCGTTTCAGGTAACCGATCAGGAACTTGATGGCGACGATCGAAACGAGGAAAGCAGTAAGCATGCCTGACAAGAGAACGGCGAATTCAAGTCCGGTAAAGTCGAAACCGAATTTGATGATCTTCAAAAAGCTGATCCCGAACATGATCGGAATGCTCATGAAGAAGGAAAATTCCGTCGCGATGAAGCGGGAAGTGCCCAATACGATGCTCCCCAGAATGGAAGAACCGGAGCGCGATGTACCCGGAATGATCGAGAGCGCTTGGAACAAACCGATCTGGAAAGCCTTCATATAGGTCAATTGGCTGAATTCGGTGATGCTTGGTTCGCGATCCTTATGCTTGTTTTCGATCACGATGAACAAGATCCCGTAGATGATCAGCGCCAAAGCCACAACTGTCGCGTTCAGGAGGTTTTCGTCCGCCCAATCGTTCAACGGCAAGCCGATGACTCCAGCCGGAATACACCCGATGACTACTTTTTTCCAGATATCCCAAGTCTGTGTTTTCTCTTCCTTCGTTTTGCTTGGGGAGAAGGGATTCAGTTTGTGAAAATAAATGACGACGACCGCGAGGATGGCACCCAGCTGAATCACGTAGAAGAACATCTCTTTGAATGCCTGCGAAAGATCCAATTGGATGAACTCTTCAACCAAGATCATGTGGCCCGTGCTGCTGATGGGCAGCCATTCGGTGATACCCTCAACGATGCCGAGGATGATTGCTTTCAGTATTTCCATAAATTCCATATAATATCCTTTCTGTTGTGCATTTTTTTGATACTCCATCATCTAGTATAGCGAAATGAAAAAGATTAGCCAATCCTTTTCATGGATTCTTAAGGAAATGGAGGAGCGTTTTTGAATGTAAGCGTTGCTAAAAAAATTCACAATGCTAGTCTGTTTGTGGTAAAATGAAGTATACCAATTTTCACAAAAGCTCATTTAAATAAGGAAGAGGCGATAGCATGTTTGGCTTTTTTAAGAAGGATGATAAAAAGGGAAAACTGCCAGTTGAGAAGGAAATCTTGTATTCACCTGCCAACGGTGTAGTGGTACCTGTTTCGGATGTTGCAGATCCAGTGTTTTCCCAAAAAATGATGGGTGACGGTTTCGCGGTCATTCCTGCAGACGGAAACATCTATTCACCTGCAAAAGGAAAAGTATTGAGCGTATTTCCGACAAAGCATGCAGTAGGCATTTTGTTGGACAGCGGATTGGAACTTTTATTGCACATGGGGTTGGATACGGTTGAACTGAACGGGAAACCATTCGAAATCTTCGTGAAGGAAGGCCAAGCGTTGACTGCGGATACTCTGATCGCCAAAGTCGATCTGGCACAACTGCAGGAAGCCGGAAAAGATTCCGCGATGGTCGTCGTCATCACGAATATGGACAAAGTCAAAAACTTCAGCTTGGATGTGACCGGGGAGGTTGCCGTAAAAGCAGAAATCGGAAGCGTCCTGCCGAAGGAATAACAGGAAAATATGCAAAAAAGCTTCATCCGGCTGATCGCCGGATGAAGCTTTTTCGTCGCTATGCGTGTAAACAGCCGACGCCACGCCGCTGTGTCGGCTGAACGGAACCTGATATATTCTGAACAACCGAGACAACGGCTGTTGCCAACATACAATCCGTTAAGGACGTTCCAGCGAAAAAATCTCCCCGAGCTTTGTATAGTCGTTGCCGGCCAGCCTTGCGACCGGCTCCAATTTGTCGGCCAAAACATACTGTTTTTCCTGATCGAACACCGATTCATCGAAAAGGAAATCTTCGACGCGCAGGATGAACAGATCCGTCAGCACGTTGCCCTCTGCATCCGTCAGAGGCACATATTGATGTACGGTTGTTTCCATCCGGATTTTCGCCTCTTTGATGGCGGGTACAGCGACAGTGTGGCTGGCGGTCAACGTCAACTCCGTCAGATCGATTTCGCTCTCCGTGTCCGGCAGTTGAGCGGCCGTCCTGTTCATCTCCTCAACCAAGTCTTCGCTGACGATATGGACGACGCCTTGTCGGGAAGCCAGCAGGTTTTTGGCGGAATCCTTGATTTTTCCGTCATTCCTCAGAATGGCTACGCTGATCAGCGGCAAGCACGTTCGAGGCGACACTGAAAAAACTGAAGGGCGCGGCATTGACTACTTGTGTTTCCGGATTCTGGGTAGTGATCCAGGCAATCGGGCGGGGAATGATGCTCCCGGTCAAAAATTTGTACATCTGTTTCGTGTTGAGTTCTTCGGTATTGAAATGCTGCATGGGATCACTTCTTTCTGTTCAGGATAGTGGATTCGATCGCTTTTCGTTTTGGTTCCAGGAAATCAGGGAGGGCAAACGTTTCCCCGAGTTTTTCCAGTGGTTCGTCAAGTGTGAAGCCTGGTTGGTCGGTCGCTATTTCGATGCGCAATCCGCTCGGTTCGCGCAGATAAAGGCTTTGGAAGTAACCGCGGTCGATGATTTTTTCCACGGTAATATTACTTTCTTTTGCCTTTTCGAGGATCTGATCCAGATCTTTGCGTTCGGGCACGCTGTAGGCGATGTGATCGATGGCTCCTCTGCCGAGACGGGTAGGCTTCAGGCTGGTGGACTGGATCAGTCGACTTTCCTCTTCAGGCGCGGGGATCGGATGGGCAATATGGTCTGTCAGCAGCATGCCCAGCACATCGCGGAAAAAGGTCTCCGTTTTTTCCAGCTCGGACACGGTGTAATGGATGCCTTGGATTCCGATGATTTGGTATTCGGTGGGCACATCGCTGTGGCGCGTCGCCTGATCGGGCGCAATCATTTCGGCCACTTCGACCAAGCTGATTTTCATGTCGTCCGGATCCAGGAAAGTGCAGCTAGCTTCATCGGTTCCAATCAAACGAACGGCTCCCGCGGTAAGGCGTTTTTTCCAGAACGGCAGACTGCCTTGGGGAATCTTCAGCAACACTTCATGGATGAAGCTGTCTTCTTCGTGACGTTGGCCGACTCTCGGCAACTCGAAAAAGGTCAATATCGTACCGGGAGTTCCCTTGTAGTCCCCATAAAAAAGGTGGGGATCTGTCAAATTATCCTGATTGACCGTCTGTTTGACGAGACGCAACCCTAGGATATCGGTGTAAAAGGTTTTGTTCTTCTCCGCATCTTTGGTGATGGCGGTGAGATGGTGAAAACCGGAAATCATGTAAGCTCCAACCTCCATTCAAATAATCCATAAGTCGAGTATACAGGAGAGTGACTCAACGAGGTAACTATTCTGCTCAGCGGGGCGGAAGAGCTGGACCCGTAGGTGGAAATAAATGAAACCGACTGAATGATATCAAAAAACCTCCGCGTTCATCAGAACGGGAGGCGTATCGTTATTATTTTAGTAGAAAACGCAAACGCACTCTGGCGCGTAGACGTCTTTTTGCAGCAACGTCAATTTGCCGGTTTCTGCATCGCGTTCGAACAAAGTCAGGTTATCGGAATCCTGATGGGCCACAATCACGAATTGGCCGCTCGGATCCAAGTTGAAGTCACGCGGGATGTTTCCTTCGGTAGGGACATATTCCACTAATGACAATGTTTCGCCGTCTTCGGATACCGCATAGACAACCAATGAATCATGTCCGCGGTTGGAAGCGTAGACGAATTTGCCGTCTGCGGAAATGCGGATAGCCGCGCCGCCGTTGAAACCTGTGTGCTCTTCAGGGATAGTCGTGATGACTTGCAATAATGAGAAAGTTCCTGCTGCTGCATTATAAGCCAACACTTCTACATCGCTGCTCAATTCACCGAACATGTAAGCCACTTTACCGTTCGGATGGAAAACCAAATGACGCGGGCCAGTTCCAGGAGTCGCTTTATAACGGGCAACTTCCGCCAGTTTGCCTTCATCGGAAACCGTGTAGGTGTAAACTTCGTCGGTACCCAAATCGCAAGCCAACAAGAATTTCTTGTCCGGGGAAAGCGCGCTGTAGTGCACATGCGGGATAGTTTGGTTTTCATGGATGCTTGAACCTTCATGTTGCGCACGGTCAGTCATCGTGAAGGACCCGTCAGCGTTCTCTTTGTAGACTGTCAAGTATCCGCCGTGGTAATTGGCAGTGAAGATCAATTTTTTGTCTTCGTCGAAGTAGATATAGCAAGGCGCAGATCCTTCAGCAGAAATTTCGGCCACCTTGTCATAGGTTCCGTTTTCATTTTTCTTGAAAGAAGTGATGCCGCCGCCTTCATCCGTTTTGGAAATCGCGTACAGCGTTTCTTTGTCCGCAGATAAGTCTAGGTAAGTAGGGCTGTCGACTTCCGCAATCAAGCGATAATCACGCAATTCTTTTTTATCGGTGTCCAAAATGATTTGATGAACCCCTTTACTTTCTCTTTTCGTGTAAGAGCCAAGATATAAAACTTGTTCCATCCAAAGACCTCCTAAATATTATGATAATTCCATTATAACAAACGCCCTTCACAATTACAGGGAAAAAAGCTTGGAAAGCAAATAAAGTTGGATTCAACGGCATAATCAATGGTTTGCCAAATAAACTGTGATAGAATAGAAGTTGTAAAAAGTGTCTGAAAAGGAGATATGTCAATGCAAAGCAAAGTAATTAAAATTGGAGAAAAAGCGATAGATATAAAGGAACCCATGATCATCCTGTTCGATGACAGCGCAACGCCACCATTGCAGGATGTTTCCGTCATCCATCGTTTTGTGGAGCCCCAGGAATGGTTCGAACTGGAAGATGGTGACCGGATTTTGTTTGACGACCAGGAATACCGCATATCCTATGTCGGTACGCATGTCCTGAAAAACCTGCAGTCGATCGGCCATACAACCATGATTTTCAATAATTGGGATGACGAACGCCTGGAAACAAGCATCTATTTGACTCCTTACGTTTTGCCGGCAATAACGGACGGCACCACCATTACTTATAAGAAGAAAGATTGAAGGTGAGTCCCATGGAAAGAGCTCCGCGTAGAGGAACGAAATCCGGGAATCGGTTGTCGTGGTTCGAAAGATGGTTTCTGAACAACAAATTCGTGACTGTCCTGTTGATCACTTTACTGATTCTCCTGATCGTTTTGGTATTTTCAAAAGTATCTTATCTTTTAGGGCCGATAGGCAGCTTCTTCAGTGTCATCGGTTTTCCGCTGATAATGGCGGGTATTTTTTATTACATGCTGAATCCGGTGGTTACGCTGATGGAGAAGCGGGGCATCAAGCGTTTTGTCGGGACGTGGATCGCCTTCGTGCTGGTGTTGCTGCTGATGATTTGGGGATTTGCGATCCTGATTCCGATCATCCGCGATCAGACGATAGGCATTGTCCGCGAATTTCCGGCTTATTGGCAGGCGCTCGAGAGCATGACGATCGAATTGGTCAATTATGATTGGTTCACCTCCCTGCAGGATCAGATCAACGAAATCAATGCGGACATCTTCAACAGCGTTTCTGCGAAATTGAATGAAGTCTTGTCGAACACGGTCAGCGGCTTGGGCAGTGTCGTCGGATTGTTGACGAATGCGTTTGTGGGAATCATCACGATGCCGATCAT
The DNA here is from genome assembly GCA_963814755.1 of uncultured Carnobacteriaceae bacterium. Lineage (GTDB taxonomy): Bacteria > Bacillota > Bacilli > Lactobacillales > Aerococcaceae > Trichococcus. The sequence continues at coordinate 44,670 of CAWFEB010000030.1, read as the reverse complement.
TCTGTATTATCTGCTGAAAGAAGGAGATAAGTTGCCGCTGACTTTTCTGCAATTCTTTCCCACAAATCTGCGGGAATCGATTGGGGAACTGTTGAAGAAAATCAATACGCAGATCAGCCAATACGTACGCGGGCAGATAATAGTCGCTTTCTTTGTCGGGCTGATGTTCGTCATCGGCTACGCCATCGTCGGAATGAAGTTCGGCATAGTCCTGGGGATACTCGCAGGTTTCCTGAACATCATCCCGTACATGGGATCCTTCATTGCGATGATACCAGCGGTGATCGTTGCGATTGTGGATTCACCGCTGATGTTGGCAAAAGTGCTGCTGGTTTTCTCGATCGAGCAGTTCATCGAAGGCCGCGTCATTTCTCCGCAGGTACTCGGCAGCAATCTCGAGGTCCATCCCGTCACGATCATCTTCGTATTGCTCACGGCAGGAAAACTGTTCGGCCTGACCGGCTTCATCTTGGGTATTCCCGGTTATGCTGTCCTTAAAGTGCTGTTCATGCATATCTTCGATTGGTACAAAGAAATTTCCGGCTTGTATTTGGATGAACCTGAAGTCGAAGAAGAACCGGACGAGGATTATGCTCAAGAATAATCGAAACGAAAAGGGGTAATGCTTGATGAACAAAAAGAGATGGATTGCGGTCGCAATCGCGCTTGTGCTTTTCGTGGCATCACTCGGCTCGCGAGTTCTGTCGACTAGGTTGGCTGATCAAACGGAGGATTCACTCAGCCAGCTTACCGGCAATCTGATACCAGGAACGAGCCTGCAGGAAAGTGTTCTGGAAAGCGGCGATGCCAGCAACCGGATTGCGGTTCTGCATATCGAAGGCACCATCCAATCAGGTGCAGGGAGTATGCTGACGGACGGCTCCAGCTATGATCACGACCTTTTCCTGGAGCAACTGAAAGCCATCGAAGAGGATGACACGATCAAAGGGATCTTCCTGATAGTGGACAGCCCGGGTGGTGGTGTATATGAAAGTGCGGAGGCGCACGATAAATTGTACCGCATCGCGGCTGAGAAGGAACTTCCGGTCTATGCTTCGATGCAAGGAACGGCCGCAAGCGGAGGCTACTACATTTCCGCCGGTGCGGACAAAATTTATGCTACAGCTGAAACGACTACCGGTTCGATCGGTGTCATCATGCAAGCAATCGAATACTCTGGTCTGCTTGAAAAATTGGGTATCGAATACAATACGATCAAGTCAGGCACCCTCAAGGACATCGGGTCGCCGGATCGGGATATGACTGAAGAAGAACGTGCGTTGCTTCAGGCGTACGTCGATGAGGCTTATCAGCGTTTCGTCACCGTCGTATCGACGGGAAGGGATATGCCGGAAGAAGAGGTTCGCGCTGTTGCGAACGGCATGATTTATTCGGGAACCCAAGCTCAAGCGCTAGGGTTGGTGGATGAGATAGCCTACACGGATGATGCCTTGAAAGCGATGCAAGCAGCTTATGACCTTGAGGATGCGGAAGTGTTCGACTACACTTCGACACCTGGATTGTTTTCCGATTTTTCTTGGTTGTTCGCTCAGGCGTCTGCCAAACTGACTAGCCAGGACAACCAGACGCTTTCTGAACTGCAGCTGCTCCGTGACACTTTCGGGACAACTGCTGCTCCGAGATTGCTTTATCTCTACGGAGGTGAGTGATGATGGAAGAGCAAACCACTACGCATGAAGAACGCTTGGAAGAGATCCGGAAAAAGAAAGTAGCCTGGGAGGAAGCCGAGCGCTTTTCCGACCAGCAGGAACGCCCGTTTCACCGCTATCCGGATTACGTATTCGCCGGTTTTTGGATCCGGTTCTTTGCCTACCTCGTCGACCTGCTTGTCGTGCAGGCTTTGGTGGCGATCCTGATCAAGCCGATCTTCGCTTTGGGCGGCATCAATATGCAAGGGAATGATCCCTTGACCTTGTACGGATTTATTCAGCTGCTGATCTTTGTCGGGTATTTCATCCTGATGACGAAATATACGAACGGCCAAACACTTGGGAAAATGATTTTCGGCATCCGTGTCGTCTGCTTCAAGGAAGAAAAACTCAGTTGGCAGACCATCCTGATCCGCGAAGGCGTCGGCCGCTATATCGGCAAAATCGTGGCTGTGATCTATCTGGTCGCTGCTTTCCAAAACAAGAAACAACATCCAATCGATATGCTTTGCGATACGTCGGTCGTGACGGAAAACAGCATCAGGGCTTTGCAAGAAAGTTACCAGTAGAGGGAACAAATGTGGAAAAACGGCATGCGATCGGTGGTTATCGGTTGCATGCCGTTTTTTGTGTTGTGGTCAATTTTTTTTGCGGGATGGCCGGAGGAGAAAGTGAATAATAGTGTGGAACTCCGGCGACGCGTCGTTCGCCGGAGAAGAGCGGTAAACCAAAGAATGTCCTCCGACGAGGACCTGCTCGTCGGAGGACACCTATCCATCTTACCGTCTCCTCCGGGGAAGACTGCTTTAACCGGAGGAGACGGCAGCACACCTATTCCGACTTGCAAATTCCGCCGCTAGTGTTATACTTGTTATATAACGAACAGGAGGGGTAAATATGTTCATCGAAATTCTCCCGAACAGCGATACGCCGATCTACACGCAGCTGATGTACCAGATCAAAATTGGCATCCTCAAACGGGAATGGTCATATGGGGATGGATTGCCGAGCGTCCGGAGCCTGGCCGGCGAATTGGGCATCAACATGCATACCGTGAATAAAGCGTACAATCTGTTGGCCGACGAAGGCGTGCTGGAAAAGAACCAGAAAGGCTATTTCGTCAGCGAACGCGCGACAATGGCGTCCAATGAACGCACGAAAGTGGCGATGCAAGATAAGCTCAAGGAAATCCTGATCGACAAACAGATTTTTGAGGTCAATGAAGAAACGTTCAACGGATGGCTGAACGAAATCGAGAGAGAGTTGGAAGGGGAAGGGAAAGCAGATGCTGATATTTAGTTGGTTCATGGTGATACTGTTTTTGATTATTGGGGTTGTCAACGGCATCACGCCATATTATAGCCGGTTAGGTACGCCGTTTGGAGTGACCGTTCCGACATCGCATCAAAAGGACCCCTATGTTTTGAAGCTTAAAAAGGCCTATCTTTATCAAAATATATTCGGGAGTATACTGCTCGCTGCTCCAATCTTTTTCTTCCTTTTCTGGGATGATGAGGAGAAAGTGGAGATGGTCACCAGCATCTACGTTACGGTCGCGATGTTCGTTTTCATCTTCCTTTCGTTCCTGCTTTACCTGCAGAAACGGAAGCAGCTCCGCAGTTGGAAAACAGCAAACGACATCAAAATTGAACCGAAAAAAGCCAAAATCGTCATCGATACCGCCTATCAAAAAGATCTGAAGGTGGTCTCCCATTCGGTCTTCGTTTCGGCGCAACTGTTCATCCTGTTGGTGACGGTGGCGGTCACGCTTTATTTCTATGACCTGATACCCGAGCGATTCCCGGTTCACTGGAACAGCTCGAATGAACCGGACCGGATCGTCGATAAAACGTATGTGAATGTATTCATGTTGCCGGCGATACAATTGTTGATGATTCCGATGATGTTTTTCAGCCACTATTCCTTCATCAAATCGAAACAGAAGATTTCGCCTTATCTATCCGATCTCTCCAGCAAGCAGAGCAAATTGTTCCGTCAGGCTTGGTCCTATTACTTCCTCGTCGTGACGGTGCTGACGCAGCTCTTGTTGAGCGGCATCCATTTCTTTTCCTTGTTCTTCGCAGACAAGGGTGCCCAGTGGATCATCGGTATGACGATTCCGTTCGTGGTCATCATAGTTGGGTACAGCGTCTATCTGACTTGGAAATACGGCCAAGGCGGTGAAAAATTGTTCCTGAACGAAGCGGGTGAACTGCCGGATGAAGTGACGGAAGCGGACGAAGAGCGCTACTGGAAGTGGGGAGTATGGTATTACAATCCGGAAGATCCATCGATATTTGTCGAAAAACGCTTCGGTATCGGAAGCACGCTGAATATGGCCAGATGGCAATCATGGGCGTTCATCGCCGGTCTGTTGGCCTTTGTAGTGCTGACGATCGTGCTTTCGTTCGCGATGGAATAACGGTAAGCATATACAAAAACAGAGGCCAGGACATTTGTCCCGACCTCTGTTTTCACTTTATTTTTCAATCTTCTTGTTATGTTGGGCAATGGCCATATCGACGATGCGGTTAGCCAAGTGGATGTTGCGGACCAACAGGGGCCCGTGGAAATAGGAACAGAAGACATTTTTGTAGCGAGCGCCTTCGGTCTTATCTTCCCCGTTGTTGCCCATGCCTTTTTCGACTTTTCCGAGCGGGCGCATGTTTTCGCCAAGGAAGGTCCGTCCGTTATGGTTTTCGAACCCCTCGTAGGTCTCATTGAATTCCTCGCTGCGGATCGTGATGTCGCCGATGAACCGGTTGTTGTCCTGGCTCAATGTATAGTGATCCAGGGCGCTGATGCCGGAAATTTTGTTGCCGGATGCATCCATATAATAGTGGCCCAACAATTGGTAGCCGCCACAGATGGCCAATACCACGCCGTCATTTTCGATGTATTCCTTGATTCCTTCTGCTTTATCCTGAATGTCTTTTGAGACGATGTACTGTTCGTAATCCTGGCCTCCTCCGAAAAAGACGAGGTCATATTTTTCTGGATCGAAAGGCTGGTCCAAACTGATGATTTCCGTTTCGAAATCAACGCCTTTTTCACGGGCACAGTACTGGAGCATCAAGAGATTTCCATTGTCACCGTATGTGTTCAGTAGGTTGCCGTACAAGTGGCAAATACGTAGTCGCATTTATTTCATCCTTTCCGCTATATAGCCTTGGTTCGCCAGCTCTTTACGGAGTTGCAGCACAGCGGTGTAAGTTGCCATCACATAGATTTTTTTCGTCGGAGCCGTTTTGAAAGCTTTGATGACATCCGTGATTTCCGGCAAAACTTCCAATTTTTCTTCAGGAATGCCGGCAACCTTCATGCGTAAAGTCAACTCTTTTTGGCGGATGCCGCTGACGGTCACTTTCGGGATGTCAAAATCCAAAAACTTCTCGTAATTTCCGTCCCAGATCCAACTGACATCTGTTCCGTCTGCCGGGCGGTCATTCAGGATCGAGACGACGCTGAATGGCTCTTCTTCGTAATGCAGGAGATCGATGACCTGATTCAGACCGACCGGATTTTTGATCAGGTTCAGGATGATTTCCTTGTCGTCGACGGTGATCGTTTCCTGACGCCCAAATTTTTGCTGGGCAGCCGAGAAACCGGCTTGGATCTCTTCCGGAGTCAAACCGAAATGTTTGCCGACTGAGTAGGCAGCCAAGGCGTTGTATACGTTATAGAGACCGGCGACATTCGTGTGGAACGGATGTCCATCGATTTCAAAGGAAGAACTCTTGTGCGTCAATTTGTCCACTTTGGTGACAGCATAAGCCAATTCCGGACGTTTGAAATCGCAATGCGGGCAGTAATATTTCCCTAGGTTGCTGTAGGTATTGAATTTGTAGCGCAAAATGTGCTGGCATTTCGGACAAAGTACGCCGTCCGTGTTGTAATGCGCCAAGGTGTCGCCATCCGGTTCGTGATTGAAACCGAAATAGATTTGTTTGTTGACCAACTCTTTGGAGTTGAAGATCGGGCTGTCACCGTTCGCCAAGATGACGGCATCCGGTGCCAGAGCAGCGCCATCGACCATTTTTTGGTAGATTGTGTAGATTTCGCCGAATCGGTCCATCTGATCGCGGAAAACATTCGTGTTCACGATGACTTTCGGCTTGATGAACTTCGTCACCTTGACCAGGCTGGCTTCATCAACCTCAAGAACAGCAAAGGCTCTTTCCTTTTTTACTTTACGCGAATAGCCTTCCAGGAACGAGGAGATGATGCCTTGCTCCATGTTGGCGCCGGTAGGATTCGTCAAGATATGCGGGTATTTTTGCTGCAGGACATGATAAGTCAACGATGTCGTCAGTGTCTTGCCGTTCGTGCCGGTGATGATGACGACATCAAAATTTTCAGAAAGGTGTTGCAACACGTCGGGATCCAATTTGACGGCCAGTTTGCCGGGCAGACTGGTTCCGCCTTTAGTGAATGTCTGAAGACCCCACTGGGCGATTTTGCCGATATTGATTGCTAGTGAACCGCGGATAGTCAAATAAATTCGCTCCTTACTTATGTATCTCTTGCCATCATAGCATATAACAAGGCTTTTTTCGATAGCGTTAGTATAGCAGAATTTGCCCGGATTGAATATTTTTAGATGCCTCTTCGTGTCAGGAATGGGTGTTCCGATTGCCTCTGGATGGCTGGTGAGCGTGAATTTTATTGACTTTGGAGCCATTTCCTACTATCATTATACGGGATGTTATTCAGTTTTTTTATCATTCGGTAACCTTGCCGGAGCGGAATGATGAAGGTGAGATAATAGCGGGTCGGAAGCAGGATGACACAAGGGCATCCTTTCTTTTTGCAGGAAATTCCGACCGATTGATGAAAAATAGGCAAGACGCTGTTGGAAAGGTGGACATAATGGCACAGTTATTTTTTAAATATGGGGCGATGAACAGCGGGAAATCGATCGAGATCCTGAAGGTTGCCTACAATTATGAAGAGCAGAACAAATCGGTGATGATCTTTACGAGCGCGATAGATGACCGTGATGGCGTAGGCTATGTCTCGAGTCGGATCGGATTGAAACGCGAAGCCATTCCGATTGCGGATGATACGGATGTATTCTTGGAAGTCAGCAAAAATCCGAAAAAGCCGGCCTGCATTTTGATAGATGAATCCCAATTCCTATCCAAAGCGCATGTCATCCAACTAGCACGCATCGTGGATGAATTGGCGATTCCGGTGATGGCGTTCGGATTGAAGAATGATTTCCAGAACGAATTGTTCGAAGGCTCCAAATATCTGTTGCTTTACGCGGATAAGATAGAAGAAATCAAAACCATCTGCTGGTACTGTCACAAAAAAGCGATCATGAACATGCGTGTCGTGGACGGAAAACCAGTATATGCCGGCGAACAAATCCAGATCGGCGGAAACGAATCCTATCTTCCCGTCTGCCGTAACCATTACCACCACCCGCCATTGGCCTAAATCAGATAATCAGAAACAAAAAAAGAGGAGTTTGAAAAAGTTATGTATGATCAATTAGATGCATTCATTATCCGTTATGAAGAGCTTTCCGAATTGTTGAGTGATCCGGAAGTCCAGGCTGACACAAAACGGTTCTTAGGATTGACCAAAGAAGAAGCGGGGCTGCGCGAGAAAGTCGCGACCTTCAATCGCTATAAAGAGGTGGAAGGAGAAATCGCCGACACAGAAGAGATGTTGTCAGAAAATTTGGATGATGACATGGCTGCCATGGCCAAAGAGGAATTGAGCGACTTAAAGAAAGAGAAGACCGTGCTTGAAGAGCGCATCAGAGTTTTGTTGCTCCCTACCGATCCGAACGATGACAAAAACATCATCATGGAAATCCGCGGGGCTGCCGGCGGGGATGAAGCTGCTTTATTCGCTGGGAAGCTGTTCACAATGTACAGCAAATTTGCTGAAAGCCATGGCTGGCGCGTTGAGGTCATGGATGCGAACATCACCGGTATCGGCGGCTACAAAGAGATCATCCTGATGATCAGCGGAAACGGTGCCTACTCCAAACTGAAATATGAGAGCGGCGCACATCGTGTCCAACGTGTTCCGGAAACCGAATCACAAGGGCGTGTGCACACCTCTACGGCTACCGTTGTTGTCTTGCCGGAAGCGGAAGAGGTCGAATTGAACATCGAAGACAAAGACATCCGCACGGACATCTATCATGCCAGCGGAGCCGGCGGACAGCACGTCAACAAGACGGCATCAGCGGTCCGATTGACTCACTTGCCGACAGGAATCGCCGTTGCCATGCAGGATGAGCGTTCCCAAATCAAAAACCGCGAGAAAGCAATGAAAATTTTGCGCACGCGTGTCTACGACAAAATTTCTTCAGATGCACAATCAGAATACGATGCGACGCGTAAATCCGCAATCGGTACAGGCGATCGTTCCGAACGGATCCGCACCTACAACTTCCCGCAAAACCGTGTCACGGATCACCGTATCGGCTTGACTTTGCAAAAGTTGGATACGATTTTGAGCGGGAAATTGGATGAAGTCATCGATGCGTTGATCATGGCAGATCAAACGCAAAAATTGGAGTCCTTGAACAATGGGTCAATCTAAGGAGCTCACTTACCAGCAAGCATTGCAGAATGGCGCGCTTTTTTTGGAACAAAACGAGAAAAGTCCGTTGGCTGCTGAAAGGCTGCTTTTGGATCGCTTGGGTTGGACGAAGACGGATCTGTTGATGCGTTTTGCCGATCCGATAACGGAGCAGGAATACAAGCAGTATTTCAGCGACATAAATGAGTATGTCGCGGGCAAACCGATCCAGTACATCGTAGGCGTCGAATGGTTCTACGGCTATCCCTTGAAAGTCACGGAATCTACGTTGATTCCGCGGCCGGAAACGGAGGAGCTCGTGCAACGGGCGCTGAAATGCCTGGAAGGGAAAGGGCCGCAGAAGGTCCTCGACATTGGGACAGGGTCCGGCGCTATAGCCATTGCGATGAAAAAAGAACGCCCGCAGGATGAAGTGACAGCCACCGACCTTTCTGAAGAAGCGTTGGCCGTCGCGAAAGAGAACGCGGAGCAATTGGATGCCGACATCCGTTTCCTGCAAGGGGATCTGCTTGAACCCGTCCAGTTGGAAACGTTCGACTGCATCCTCAGCAATCCGCCTTACATAAGCGAAGATGAAATCGGCTTGATGGACCGCTCCGTTTTGGAGTACGAACCGCATTCGGCTTTGTTCGCCGATCACGATGGGTTGGACCTATACCAAAAGATGGCCTTCACGCTGCCGTTCCATTTGAAAACGGACGGGTGTCTGTTCATGGAGATCGGATTCAACCAAGGCGAAAAACTATTGGAACTCTACAAAAAAGCTTTCCCGGATAAAACGGTCACGATCGAAAAAGATCTGTCCGGCCTCGATCGCATGCTGATAGTAAAATAAGAAAAGCAAGCTTGAATCGCTAGCCAACTGGTTTATTAAGCATATTATGATGAAAAGAGTCGCCTGTTATCCATGGGCAAAAAATGGCTGCGGGCAATTGCCCCGGCTATTTTTTTACCTGAAGGGCGCTGCTGTATGTACAAACCATTCAGAAAGGAGCATTTATTATGGAAACAAAAATATACGAAACAGCAACAATCGATGAGGCAGCCGAATTGCTGAAAGCCGGACAATTGATCGCCTTCCCGACAGAGACTGTCTACGGTCTGGGCGCTATCGCATCAAATGATGAAGCCGTCAAAAATGTATATAAAGTAAAAGGAAGACCCAGCGACAATCCGCTGATTGTTCATGTATCCGATCGGGAGATTGCTGAATATGTTGCCTTTGTGCCGCAACAGGCGAAAGCCTTGATGGAGGCTTTTTGGCCGGGTCCGTTGACTTTGATTTTCCCGATGAAAGAAGGGGTTTTTGCGCCTACCGTAACCGCAGGCCACAATACCGTCGCGCTGCGCATGCCCGCTCAAGAACAGACGCTGGAATTGATCAGAAAAACCGGCTTTCCTTTGGTCGGGCCGAGTGCGAATACATCAGGCAAACCGAGTCCGACGACAGCCCAACACGTGATGCACGATCTTTCGGGGAAAATTGCGGGCATCCTTGATGGAGGAGAAACGCAAATCGGTTTGGAATCAACCGTGCTTGATTTGACGAATGCTGCAGGTCCCGTCATTTTGCGCCCGGGTGCCATCACGGAAGTGCAGTTGGAGCCGATCATCGGCAAACTGGCGGGCAGTGCGCAATCAACAAATGAAGCGGAGGCTCCGAAAGCGCCAGGGATGAAGTACCAACATTATGCCCCCGCGCAACCGGTCGTCCTGATCGATGGAACGGCCGCTGATTGGGAAGCCAGTCATTGAAGAGTATCGCGGTGAAGGCAAGCAAATCGGCATTTTGGCATCGGAAGAACGCTTGGCTGTGCATAAGGATGCAGCGCTAGCTAACTATTCGTTGGGATTGAAGGATGATGTGGCGGCTGCATCGCAACGTCTCTATGCTGGATTGCGTTATCTCGATGAACAGCCGGTCGATGTGATTTTGGCGGAAGCCTATGACCTTGCCGGCCTCGGGAAGGCATTCATGAATCGTCTGGAAAAAGCGGCTTCTTCAAAATATCCGAAAAAACAGGCGAAATAATCGTCTAATATCCGTCTTTAGCTTACTTTTTATACAAAATATTCAAATCCAGGAGCTTATATGTTTTATTTCTGAAAAATTATGCTATACTCAACTTACATTTTTTATATGTTTAAAATTTTGGAATAATGTGATGGAAGGGTGCAAACATGGATAAAGAATTATTTGCAGCAATTGATAAAGAACGCGAAAGACAAGAGAACGGAATCGAGCTGATTGCTTCCGAAAACTTTGTATCTGAAGATGTTATGAGAGCACAAGGCAGCATCTTGACAAACAAATATGCTGAAGGCTACCCTGGTCGTCGTTACTATGGTGGTTGCGAATTTATCGATATCATCGAAAATTTGGCGATCGATCGCATCAAAGCAATCTTCGGTGCAGAATATGCCAATGTACAACCACATTCCGGTTCACAAGCGAATATGGCTGCTTACCGTGTTTTAGTTCAACCCGGCGATAAAATTTTGGGTATGGATTTGAGTCACGGCGGTCACTTGACGCATGGCGCATCCGTGAATTTCAGCGGCCAGACTTATGACTTCGTTGCTTACGGTGTGGAAAAAGAATCAGAAACAATCAATTATGACAAAGTCAGAGAGATTGCCCTGAAAGAACAACCAAAATTGATCGTTGCCGGCGCCAGCGCTTACCCACGCGCAATCGATTTCAAACGTTTTAGAGAAATCGCTGATGAAGTCGGTGCTTACTTCATGGTCGATATGGCTCATATCGCAGGACTTTGCGCAACAGGACATCACCAAAATCCGGTTGAATATGCCCACATCGTAACCACTACAACACACAAAACACTTCGCGGCCCGCGCGGCGGCGTCATCTTAGCCAAAGAAGAATTCGGCAAAAAGTTGAACAGCGCTGTGTTCCCAGGCATCCAAGGCGGTCCTTTAGAGCACGTCATCGCTGCTAAAGCTGTATCATTCTTTGAAGCTGCAACACCAGAGTACACTGAATATATCGGACAAGTCATCAAAAATGCCCAAGCAATGGCTGATGTCTTCAATGCATCCGACCTGCGCGTCATCAGTGGCGGAACAGACAATCACTTATTGTTGTTGGATGTTACAAGCAGCGGCTTGAACGGAAAACAAGTAGAAAAATTGTTGGATACCGTTGAAATCACTGTCAACAAAAATACGATTCCTTTTGAAACGCTTGGCGCCAACAAAGCCAGCGGCATCCGTATCGGCACACCTGCCATCACAACTAGAGGCCTGAAGGAAGCAGAAGCACGCAAGGTTGCTGAATTGATCGTGGAAACTATCCAAAACCACACAGATGAAGCGAAATTGGCTGAAGTCCGTGCGGCTGTCAAAGCCATCACAAAAGCTTTCCCATTGCACAAAAAATTAGCTGCTACCGAAGCTTAAATAGATTACCGAAGAGCTGCCTCCATGAGGCAGCTCTTTTATTCGGTCGGAGCAGCTCGTAGAGTTGAAAATAGCGAACAGCCGACGACCGCATCCTTTATCCAAAAAAAAAGCAAATCCAAGACTGGTTCATCCTTAAACATTCCTTTTGCTGTTTTCTCATCGTTTTATTTCTGGTATTTGCAGCGGTTTTCCATTACAATAGGTTGAGCAAAAATAGGAAAGTGGGGCAAAAGTATATGGGAGAATTCCATGTAATGAATCACCCGTTGATTCAACACAAATTAACAATCATCCGCGAGAAAGATTGCGGAACAAAGGTATTCCGTGAAGTAGTAAGCGAAATCGCGATGTTGATGGCTTATGAAGTAACAAGGGACATGCCTTTGGAAGACATCGAGATCGAAACGCCATTGGTGAAAACGACTCAAAAAACATTATCCGGTAAAAAGGTTGCCATCATTCCAATCTTGCGTGCAGGATTAGGGATGGTTGATGGTTTCTTGGCGATGCTGCCTGCTGCAAAAGTTGGCCATATCGGCATGTACCGTGACCATGAAACATTGGAACCAGTAGAGTATTTCGTGAAATTGCCGACAGATATCCAAGAACGTCAATTGTTCATCGTTGACCCAATGTTGGCGACAGGCGGATCAGCGATCGCAGCCATCGAAGCGTTGGAAAAGAGAGGCGCATCGCCATCATCCATGAAATTCATCTGTCTTGTGGCAGCTCCAGAAGGAATGGAAGCATTGCACGCGGCTTATCCGGATGTGGATATCTATGCAGCTTCTTTGGATGAAAGATTGGACGAAAACAGCTACATCTTGCCTGGATTGGGTGACGCTGGTGACCGATTGTTCGGCACAAAATAAGCGTTCAAAATGGCATTGAGACAATTGTGTCCATAATTGTCGAACAGTCAATATTATCATGAGAACGATCTTCCCATTTACATAATCTTGAAAAATGAAAATAAATAGCTGAGCCAGAAATCCGATGGGTATTTCTGGCTCAGTTTTTTTGTGCAGGTTAAGTTTGTTATACTTCAATCGATTAAGGTTATAGTGCCGACGGGTTTGAAGGGTAGCATGAAAGACAATAAATTTGCTTTTATTTCCCCAGTCGAATCACTTTTTGGTTAGCCATCGGATTTTCATAATCCTATAAATATATTTATGTATTGAGTATCTTTGATTATGAAGGCGGTATCTTTTCATCATTTTCATGAAAACGCCGAAAATATCCTTATATTCTGTAGATTTGCTTTGAATTTCGATAAACTTGGTGTTATGATTAGCGATGTTGAACAGATGTGCAGAGAAACTTATGAAATAGCCACTTATTGTGACTAGAGTATGGGAGGTCCAGCTAAATTAGTTGTCTACTTTTACGAATGTCTTTTAAAATAATGTAGCGTGGACTAGGTTTGGCATAGCTGTTTTTTTATTTGTATTGAAAAGAGGTGAAAATATTGGAAGCTGAATCTAAAGTCATCCATTTTATGGGATTGGGTTTCAGTTTGAATATCATCATAAGTGTATTGGCGACTTGCATCATTGTTTTTTTATTTTGTTTTATTGCTACCCGGAAACTGGCGGTGAGGCCAACATCCAAAAGCCAATTGGCGATTGAATATTTGGTTGATTTTATCCGGAACATGATTTCCAGCTCGCTTCACTGGAAAGTCGGGCAACAATTCCACTTGTTGGGATTCACTTTGTTCCTATTTGTATGGGTTGCCAATATGTTGGGGCTTGTGTTCATTTTGAACATCGATGGCTATTCCTATTGGAAGAGTCCAACAGCCAGTCCAATCGTCACATTAGGCTTGGCCTTGATGGTGATTTTGCTGACGCATTACTTTGGTATTAAGGAAAATGGGTTCAAGGAATATTTCATGAACAGTTATGTTCGCCCAGTCGCACCTCTCATGCCGATCAAAATTTTGGAGGAATTCACGAACACTTTGACATTGGCGTTGCGTCTTTACGGAAATATTTATGCCGGTGAAATTTTGTTGGGCTTGATTGCTTCATTAGCGAATTCTTACGGCTTGTTGACTTGGGTGGTCGGGATTCCTCTCCAAATGGTTTGGCAAGGATTCTCCATCTTCATCGGATCCATCCAAGCTTTCGTCTTCACTACGTTGACTATGGTTTACCTCGCTCATAAGATCGAAGCGGAATAAACTGCTGATCCATGAGCTTAATAAGTGTGCATTATTATATGAGAAAAAGGAGATTATTATTATGAACTTTATAGGAGCTGCTATTGCGGTTGCCGGTGCGGCGATCGGAGCATCATTAGGAAACGGAAAGGTTATTTCTACTACAATCGAAGCGATCGCAAGACAACCGGAATTGCAAAGCAAATTACAAACTTTGATGTTTATCGGTGTCGGCTTAATTGAAGCTGTTCCCATCATGGCGGTAGTTATAGCTTTCTTACTGATTTTCCAATAATAGGGACCAGCAAGACCGATAACTACAGGAGGGATGAGAATGACAGCCAATCTCGTATTGGGAGAGATTACCGCATTAGGTGATACGATTGTCACGCTGTTGTCATTTCTGATATTGATGGCTCTTATCAAAAAATTCGCATGGAAGCCTTTGATGAAGATCTTAACGGATCGGGAAGAAATGATACACGCAAATATTGATAAAGCAGCAACAGCGCGCGAGAATGCTGAGAAGAAACACGCGGAAGTCGATGCGCAGTTGATAGAAGTCAGAACAACAGCGAGCGATATTTTAAACAGAGCTCAAGCAGAAGGCAATGAGATACAAAAGAACATCATCAAAGAAGCAAAAGAAGATGCATTACGAATCAAACTAGTGACCCAAAAAGAGCTTGAACTCGAAAGAAAACAAGCTCTTGAAGGATTGCGCGCCGAAATCGGAGTCATATCATTGGAAATCGCTGAGAAAATCCTCGGCAAAGAGATCAATCAAGCAGAACAACAAACTTTGATCGAGGCTTTCATTGAAGGGCTGGATGATTGATATGGATAGGGACGGTAAAGCAATCGCTACTGTAGAAGCCTATGTGCAAGCCTACTATAACCGCCTGACGGATTCGAAGACTGCGGATAGACTCTATCTCGATCTATCGCAGTTAAAGGATGCCTTCAATCATGCAGATGCAGTTGCGGGCGAGAAGCCAAATCTTGATTTGGCTGTGAAGTATCTCGCTCCCGAGACGCTTCAGTTTCTCGAGGGACTCCAAGATAATCTTGATAACGAAGGTATCTTGGCTTCCATCAAGGCGTTCAATGCGCTTTATGAGAATAAAAAAGAGTTCGTGAATATGAAATTAATTTCTGCGGTTCCTTTAACGGCGGAACAAAAAAAACGCATCATGGACAAAATGGAAAAAAGAATCGGCGAAGCGACCTTCTTTGTGACTGAAGTGGTCGATCCCACGGTTATGGGCGGCGTCCGGTTGGAGTCGGAAAACCACTATTTCGACAATACTATCGTTACAAAGTTGAAAGAAATGAAGAGACATATCCTGAAAGATTAATAGGGTTGAAGAGGTGAATAATGTGGCTACTGAAAACGAAGATTTGAGTTCATTGATCAAAAATAGGATCAACACTTTTCAATCTGTATCAGAGTTTGAAGAAATTGGAAAACTTACCTACATAGGTGACGGAATCGCACGCGCAAAAGGGTTGGAGAACGTTATGTCCGGTGAATTGTTGGAGTTCTCCAACGGTTCCATCGGCATGGCCCAAAACCTGGAGATGAACGATGTCGGTATCATCATTTTTGGAGCTTATGAAAATATCCATGAGGGTGATATCGTCAAACGTACAGGCAAAATCATGGAAGTTCCGGTCGGAGAAGCTTTGATCGGGCGTGTTGTGGATGCTTTAGGCAGCCCAGTGGACGGTTTAGGCAGCATCGAAACGACGGGCACAAGACCGGTTGAAAACACAGCGCCGGGCGTTATGGATCGTCAGTCCGTCAGAGAACCTCTTCAGACCGGCCTAAAAGCATTGGATGCTTTAGTGCCGATTGGTCGAGGCCAACGGGAGTTGATCATTGGTGACCGCAAAACCGGGAAGACAAGCATTGCGATTGATACCATCATCAACCAACGCGGAAAAGATGTTATCTGCATCTACGTCGCAATCGGACAAAAAGAATCGACAGTTCGTAATATGACGGAAACGTTGAAGAAATATCATGCAATGGATTATACGATTGTCGTGACCGCCAGTGCTTCGCAATCCGCGCCGATGCTCTATATCGCGCCTTACGCTGCTACAGCGATGGCAGAAGAGTTCATGCACAACGGCAAACATGTCCTTATCGTATATGATGATCTTTCTAAACAGGCGGCTGCTTACCGTGAAATGTCCTTGCTGTTGCGTCGTCCGCCAGGTCGCGAAGCGTACCCTGGGGATGTCTTCTACTTGCACTCCCGTCTGTTGGAACGCTCAGCAAAATTGAACGATGAATTGGGCGGCGGTTCCATCACCTCCCTACCGATCGTTGAAACGCAAGCTGGGGATATCTCCGCTTATATTCCGACGAACGTCATCTCCATCACGGATGGTCAGATTTTTCTGGAAAGCGATCTCTTCTTCTCGGGAATCCGTCCGGCTCTATCTGCCGGTCTGTCCGTTTCCCGTGTCGGCGGATCTGCTCAAATCAAAGCAATGAAAAAAGTATCCGGCACACTGCGTATCGATTTGGCCAGCTATCGCGAACTGGAAGCATTCACTCAGTTCGGTTCGGACTTGGATGTTTCCACACAGAAACGCCTTAGCCGCGGCCGCAGAACCGTGGAAATACTGAAGCAGGACTTGCACAAGACCTTAGATGTCGAAAAACAAGTTCTCATTCTCTATGCGTTGACGCACGGATTTATCGATTCCATTCCGGTGCAGGACATCGAACGATATGAGTCTGAACTGTTCAAATTCGTCAAAATGTCCTATCCAAATCTGTTCTCCATCATCACGGAGACAAAAGACTTACCGCCTGCGGAAGACATGGATGAAGCGCTGAGTGCATTCGCGGGCATCTTTATTCCGCATGTCGAGTAGATTGGATAGCATGTACAGATAATATTGAGGTGATAATATGGCAGAGTCTTTAATAGACATCCGGAAACGCATAGCTTCCACAAAGAAGACAAGTCAAATAACAAGCGCCATGCAAATGGTTTCTGCCTCCAAACTGATCCGCGCCGAACAAAAGGTGCGGGGATATCAGCTTTATGCAGCAAAAATACGCGAAATCGTAACACATATAGCCAGCACGCAATTATCATTGCTTGAAGAGCATGGTCATGTGTCAGCGAGCGATCAGGTTCTGGTCGATTTTCACGATATGTTGATTGAACGCCCGATCCTTAAAACAGGTTATCTGATCATTTCCTCCGATAAAGGCTTAGCCGGAGGATACAACAGTTCGATTTTGAAAGCGACAAAAGATATGCTTGCGATCGACCACGCTTCAAACGATGAGTTTGTTGTGCTGTCGGTAGGTGGAGCGGTCGCTGATGATCTTAGAAAGAGTGGCATCGAAGTTGCATTCGAAATCAGGGATCTGAACGACCAACCAAGTTTTACGGAAGTCAGCGATATAGTAGTGAAAGCAATCCAACTCTATCGTGATGGAGCTTTTGACGAGTTGTACGTTTGTTACAAACATCATGTCAACGCTTTGATCTCTGAGTATCGAGCTGAAAAAATGCTGCCGTTGACGGACTTGGATTCCCAGGAAGCGGTCGGTTACGAAGTCGATTATCTTTTTGAACCAAACAAAGAAGAAATTTTGGAAATTTTACTTCCGCAATATGCGGAAAGTTTGATTTATGGAGCCATTATCGACGCTAAATCATCCGAGCATGCTTCACGCATGACGGCCATGAAGAGTGCCACCGATAATGCGACCAATATGATCAACGATATGACGATTCAATACAACCGAGTGAGACAGACTGCAATCACGCAAGAAATCACCGAAATCGTCGGTGGAGCTTCTGCTCTGGAAGATTAGAAAATGGGAGGAAAAGGCATGAAAAAAGGTCATATTGTACAAGTAATCGGGCCGGTAGTCGACGTTGGCTTCCCATTGGAAGAAGGTGTCCCGGACATCCGCAATGCGCTGATCGTACACAAGGCACCCAAAGCTGGGAGTAATGAAGAAGGAGAAACCATCGTATTGGAGGTTTCGATTGAACTCGGGAATGGTGTGGTTCGCGCAATCGCAATGGAATCGACAGATGGCCTGCAAAGAGGCTTGACTGTTGTCGATACTGGCGCACCCATCAAAGTGCCGGTTGGTTTAGGCACACTAGGCCGTGTGTTCAACGTGTTGGGTGAGGCGATCGATTTGAAGGGCGATATCCCTGATGATTTCCGTCGTGAATCCATTCACAGAAAAGCACCGACTTTTGATCAGTTGAGCAGTAACTTTGAAATCCTGGAAACAGGCATCAAGGTCATTGACTTACTGGCGCCTTATCTGAAAGGCGGAAAAATCGGTCTTTTCGGTGGAGCCGGTGTCGGTAAGACGGTACTGATCCAAGAATTGATCCATAACGTAGCCGAACAGCATGGCGGCATCTCTGTGTTCACAGGTGTCGGTGAGCGTACGCGTGAAGGTAACGACCTTTACCACGAAATGCAGGAGTCAGGCGTCGGCGAAAAGACGGCCATGGTATTCGGTCAAATGAATGAGCCGCCTGGTGCACGTATGCGTGTCGCCTTGTCCGGTTTGACGATGGCGGAACATTTCCGTGATGAAGAAAAACAAGATGTACTGTTGTTCATCGATAATATTTACCGGTTCACCCAAGCTGGTTCCGAAGTTTCCGCGCTATTGGGCCGGATGCCTTCAGCAGTAGGGTATCAACCGACATTGGCGACAGAGATGGGCCAACTTCAGGAACGGATCAGTTCCACAAAAGATGGTTCAATCACTTCCATCCAAGCAATCTATGTACCGGCGGATGACTATACCGATCCGGCACCGGCAACAACCTTTGCCCATCTGGATGCGACAACCAACTTGGAGCGTAAACTGACAGAGCAAGGGATTTATCCTGCTGTGGACCCGTTGGCTTCCTCTTCAAGTGCCTTATCTCCGGAAATCGTCGGGGATGAACATTATGATGTGGCCACAAAAGTGCAACGCATCTTGCAACGTTACCGTGAACTGCAAGACATCATCGCTATCCTTGGGATGGACGAACTGTCCGATTCCGAAAAAATCACTGTTAACCGCGCAAGAAGAATCCAATTCTTCCTGTCCCAAAACTTCCATGTGGCCGAAGCCTTTACCGGCGTTCCTGGTTCGTATGTCCCTGTATCCGAAACCGTACGCGGCTTCAAAGGGATTGTGGAAGGTAAATACGACGGAGTTCCGGAAGAAGCTTTCCGTAACGTCGGTACGATTGAAGAAGTTCTGAACAAAGCGAAAGAACTAGGCTATAAAGGAGGGGAATAAGATGGCATACCTGCAAGTCAATGTGGTGACGCCGGATGGGATCGCCTTTCAGCATCGCGCTAAAGCGGTGACCGCCAAGACAACGGACGGCGGCATTACCATCATGCCAAACCATACCCCGATCATTGTACCTTTGGCAATCGCTGACCTGATCGTAACGCGTGTGACCGATGAATTGGCGCAGAACCATATTGCCGTCAACGGCGGCATCATGGAAGTGCGCGACAATATCGTCAACATCATTGCGAACAGTGCGGAGCGCGAAAAGGATATCGACATTGACCGTGCCGAAGTCGCGAAAGAACGCGCCGAAAGACGAATGGCAGAGGCGCGCGATATCAAAAATGAAAAAGAATTCCAACGTGCGAAGATCTCGCTTTCGAAAGCCGTCAACCGTATCGGTGTTTCGAAAAACAGATCCAGCTGAAAAAAGAGGCCATCGTCGGCCTCTTTTTTTTGTAGATTCATGTATTTTCTGACAATTAGTTTAGTGGGTGAGATAATACGGACAAATCATCTGCAGAAATAGGCCGCAATTTCATTTTGATGTGTAGTAACATATTATTATACCTGATTGGGAAAACAAATGTAAACGATTTTCTTAGTAAATTCTTAGGAGATGGTCCGACAAAAACGAGCTTCCTGGTTTTTTTTTCACAATATTTATGTTAGTATAGTTTGAGAATATGGGAGGAGTGCGTCGCTTGGACATAACGATGTTTAACGGTATAATAGTATTGCTATCCCATATGATATTCATTTTCATTTCTTTCTGGTCGATGAAAGCCATCAGATTGGAGAAATGGATAAGGAAGGGGCACATACGCGAAGCACGGGTGCTCTATTTCTTTCTGTCGATTGCTTTAGGCTACACAGTAAGTACGTTTCTGCTCGAGTTGGTGACGACTTCGCGGAACATCAGTTACTTATTGTTCTCATGATCCGCTCACGGTTGCACAAGACATTGTTGCTGTACGGGCAGGTCGGAGTTCCAGGTTTTTCAAATAGTTGCATACAAACATACAAATGAAATCACAATTGACTTTCGGAGGGATTTTTTTATGGAAAAAATAATTGTTCGCGGCGGTAACCGTCTTGAAGGAACAGTTAAAGTTGAAGGCGCAAAAAACGCAGTTTTGCCGATTTTGGCTGCTACACTTTTGGCAAGCGAAGGGCAATCTGTATTGACGAACGTTCCGATACTGTCTGATGTTTTCACAATGAATAATGTTCTGAAACATCTGAATGTCGGCGTTGAATTTCAAGAAAACAACAACACCATCTTAGCGGATGCATCAAACGACATTAATTTTGAAGCACCATTTGCTTATGTCAGCAAAATGCGTGCATCGATCGTCGTAATGGGTCCGCTTTTGGCACGTCTGGGGCATGCTCGCATCGCTTTGCCGGGTGGCTGTGCCATCGGAACACGTCCTATTGATCTTCACCTGAAAGGGTTTGAAGCGATGGGAGCTGACATCAAAATCGAAAATGGTTTTGTTGAAGCGAAAGTCGACAGATTAGTCGGCGCACGCATCTACTTGGACTTCCCGAGTGTCGGTGCTACCCAGAACATCATGATGGGCGCTACTTTGGCTGAAGGAACCACTATCATCGAAAACGTCGCACGCGAACCTGAAATCGTTGACTTGGCGAATTTCTTGAACCGCATGGGCGCGAAAGTGGTCGGAGCCGGAACAGAAACAATCCGTATCGAAGGCGTTTCATCCATGAAAGCAACGGAGCATTCGATCATCCCGGACCGTATCGAAGCAGGAACGTTCATGATTGCAGCTGCAGTCACGAACGGGAATGTGTTGATTGAAGACGCAATTGCCGAACACAATAAACCGCTGATTTCAAAACTGAAGGAAATGCACGTTGCCTTCCAGGAAGAAGAAAATGGCCTGCGTGTCATCGGTCCGCGTACTTTGAAAGCGACGGACGTCAAAACGATGCCGCATCCAGGGTTCCCTACCGACATGCAAGCACAAATGACGATTGCGCAATTAGTGTCCCAAGGTACCAGCACGATGACTGAAACGGTATTCGAAAACCGCTTCATGCACTTGGAAGAGATGCGCCGTATGAACGCTGATTTCAAAGTCGAAGGGCAGACGGTCCTGATTCATGGCGATACTGATCTGCAAGGTGCAGAAGTGGCCGCATCGGATTTACGTGCGGCAGCTGCTTTGATCATCGCTGGCCTTGTTTCCAAAGGCTATACGCGCGTCACAAACCTATCGCATTTGGATCGCGGTTATTATGAATTCGATAAAAAGCTGCAGGCATTGGGCGCTGACGTCGAACGTGTAACGGAAGATGAACAGAAGGCCTTCAGCGATTCAGATGTTGAAGCACTTTTTGCAAAATAAGTCGGACAACTGTCGTCCGCAAGATAGCTATCGCTAAATGATGAATGTTTGAGAGGGGAACAACGTGGCCAGAGATATAGGGATCGATTTAGGTACAGCGAACGTACTGATTCACGTTAAAGGGAAAGGTATCGTCTTGAACGAGCCTTCCGTCGTAGCAGTAGACACAAAAACCGGAAAAGTTTTAGCAGTTGGGGAAGAAGCCTATATGATGGTCGGGCGTACGCCGGCAAACATCAGAGTGATCCGTCCGTTGAAAGGCGGCGTCATCGCAGACTTTGACATCACAGAAGCAATGCTGACCCACTTTATTGATCGTTTGAATGTAAAGGGCTTTTTGACCAAGCCGAATATTTTGATCTGTTGTCCGACGAACATCACAACAATCGAACAAAAAGCAATCATCCAAGCCGCAGAAAAGAGCGGCGGCAAAAATGTGTATCTGGAGGAAGAACCGAAAGTTGCGGCTGTCGGAGCCGGTCTTGACATTTTTCAGCCGAACGGAAATATGGTCATCGATATGGGTGGCGGAACGAGTGATATTGCAGTCTTGTCATTGGGCGGCATCGTAACGAGCAGCTCAATCAAAACAGCCGGCGATAAACTGGATGCCGACATCATGAACTTCGTAAAAAGGGAACACAAATTGTTGATCGGCGAGCGGACAGCTGAAAAGATCAAAATCACGATCGGAACCGCTTTGGAGCCTGAAAAGGAAGAGAAAATGGAAATCCGTGGACGTGACATGGTGACAGGCCTTCCGCGCACCATCTACATCACTTCCAAAGAAATCTACGAAGCGATGCACGAAACCTTGGTGCTTGTCGTGGAGCAAGCGAAGGAAGTATTGGAAATGACGCCCCCTGAATTGGCTGCGGACATCATCAATACCGGAATCGTTTTGACAGGCGGGGGTGCTTTGATCAGCGGAATCGAGAAACTTTTCTCGAGCGAGCTGAAAGTTCCTGTCTTCGCTGCGGAAAAACCTTTGGATGCTGTTGCATTAGGGACAGGGATCCTCTTGAATAACATCGATCAAAAGAACCGTCCATCCAGTGGGCTTTTCGGATTGTTGGCGCGATTGATCCAAAAAACCAAAATCAAAAAAGGAAGATAGGTGATCGCTGTGAAATTTGATTTCAAACCTGTACTGTCAACAGTGATGTGGGTTTTGATTTTCATGTTGATGGCCTTCATCCTGTTCGGAGCCGGTCTGATGGTCGGGTATGGCGTCCTTGGTGACGGCGATCCGATGCTTGTATTCAGCAGACATACCTGGGAACATATCTTCAATTATATCCGTTAAGGAAACAAGAAGGGCAGACTCGAGCGATTACGTTCCGTCTGTCCTTTTTTTGTTGAATCAGAGATGAAGCGGGTGGTGGGCTTTCGGATCCTTTTGCATTCCGTTATTTTGCTGTCCTCCGTTGAATGAAGGCTTCACCGGAGCACAGACGCAATTTGGCAAGCGAACTTCGGCGAGGATGGCCTCGCAGGAGTTAGCGCCGATATCCACCGGTCTCCTCCGACAAGCGGCGGCCTCGTCGGAGCTGGGGATCGCTTCCGCTGCTGTGCTCAGGGAAAAAGTGGAAAAGGCCACATCCTTGCTGCCATAGCACCACAAAACGACCACAAAATAACCCCAAAACAAAAAGCGAAGACAATCAGCATCACTCTGCTGGTCGTCTTCGCTTTTTCGCATATTTTTATTTCAATGATTTTGAATTGACCATGACTTCGTCGATCAAGCCGTATTCTTTGGCTTGCTGGGCGGTCATGTAGTTGTCGCGGTCTGTATCGCGTTCGATGACTTCCATCGGTTGTCCTGTGCGTTCCGCCAAAATTTTGTTCAGGCGTTCGCGGGTCTGCAGGATATGACGGGCTGCGATTTCGATTTCGGTTGCTTGACCTTGTGCGCCACCAAGAGGTTGGTGGATCATGATTTCAGCATTCGGCAATGCAAAACGTTTGCCTTTTTCGCCGGCAGTCAACAAGAAGCTGCCCATCGAAGCTGCCATGCCCATTGCGATGGTCTGAACGTCCGCTTTGATGAAGTTCATCGTATCAAAGATGGCCAAGCCAGAAGAAACGCTGCCGCCTGGAGAGTTGATGTAGATGTAGATGTCTTTTTCTGAATCTTGTGCATCCAAGAATAGCAATTGGGCGATGACTGAATTTGCTGTGTTGTCGTCGATCGGGCCGCTCAACATGATGATGCGATCCTTCAGAAGACGGGAATAAATATCATATGCACGTTCACCACGGGATGATTGTTCGATTACTGTAGGGATTAAATTCATATATGTTTCCTCCTCGTTCGTTTTGAATGAACAGTTTTTCTTTACAAGGTTTATTTTAACTCATTGGTCAGAAAAGGTCAATTGTAATGTTTGGCCTTTAGCCTCGCGTTTTCTGGTGAAATATACCTTAGTCAATCATATCGTTTCAGTCAGCAAATGTCCAAAAATAGATTTTGAAAATGCAGATCGGATTCAGGGTGAAGCAAGAAGGGAATAAAAAAAATCTCCGCTTCCGCTTGGGAAAGGAGATCTTTTGCATTTGATTTGCATTCAAAGTCCGAAAACGTTGATGCATCAATAAAATAGTACGTCTCCTGAGGGAATCGAACCCCCATCTCAAGAACCGGAATCTTACGTGATATCCATTACACCAAGGAGACAAGCAACATTAAAATTATAACCTATAGCGTGAAAGATAGCAAGAGGGAATTTTACCTCAAATTGCACGATAGTTTGGGTGTTGATCCAGGTCCACAGAATGCCTATTAATCTCCAGAAACAACAGTCCCATCGCGGCTGAAATTAACTCCTGTCACTGAAAACGATTTCAATAAAAGCCTGTGTGTGATAAAATGATTCTGAAAAGGTGAGGAGGGATTGGTGTGTCGGTTATATCAAGTATGCATATGGATAAGGAAAGCTTGGAAGAATCGCTGAAGCTGGTGGGGTACGACAATGAAGAAATGTTCGCTTATCTTCAACAAAAAGCGTTAGGCAATCCTTTGATCGAAGTGAAAATCAATAAAGAATTCGATGAACGCGCTGTAAAAGAAAAAACGGTAGTGTACAAGCCGGATAAAGATGATTCGATGGACACGGTTTCCGCTATGGATCAAGTTTTTGAAGAAGTGCCGGCGTTGGATACATTCTTATTGGAACAAATCTATGCAAATATGCGGGACACGCCCTTGCGCGAGTTGGTTCTATTTTTGGTGGCATTCATCAATCCGGAAGGGTACGTCACAATTGACCTGGATGAAGCAGCAGAACATAAGGGTGTCGAACCGATCGTGATGCTGGACGCGTTGACGCTGCTGCATCAATTGGATCCCCCGGGTGTCGGGGCCCGAAATCTGCAGGAATGTCTGATGCTGCAGACGGAGCGCGATGAATATGCGCCGGAAATAGCCTATTATATTCTGGAGAATTACTTTACGGCCTTCAGTGACAAAAACTGGCAAGCAATTGCGGACGAGATGGATGTGGAACTGTCCGACGTGAAGACGGTATTCGAGTATGCCCAAACCTTGGACCCGACACCGGGATCAGCTTTCGGCGATACCAGCATTTCATTGCCCAGACCGGATCTTTATCTGCAACTGGTGGATGGGCATCTGACAGTGAAATACAATGAGTGGGCTTCTCCTTTCATTGTTTTCCAAAAAGAATATTATGAAGAGATGATGCAGCACGATGATGAGGATGTGCAACAATTTCTGGCAGCGAAGAAAACGGAGTGGGAGCAGCTGCGGTCGGCAGTGGCATTCAGAAAAGAGTTGTTGCTTGCGGCGGGAGAATTGATATGCGGCTTGCAGAAAGGCTTTTTCCTTGAAGGCCAGGAATTGGAGCCGCTCGATGTGACTCGTTTGGCAGAAGATTTGGCGGTCCCGGTGACTGTCATGCGCGAAGAAATATTGGAGAAAACAATCGAAACGGACCGTGGGACATTTTTGTTGCACCAGTTATGCGGTGAATAGGCTGTGAATCGACAATAATAAATGAAAAAGATGCGAAACGCCTAAACAATAACGGGACGATTATCGACCCTTATCAAAAAGTTGCTGTATCAAGGTTTTCTGAAAGCGTACGTCTAAAAGGCAATCGGATTATAGGTTACTCGTGATATATTGAACGAATCTATTTTAAAGGAAATCGAATTTATTTGCCAAAACGCTTGAAACGTCTAGTGTTTACTGTTAAAATGATGAAGTAAAGACGAGGGAGAATAGACGGATGCAAAAAGTTTCAGCAGTCCTATTCCATCTCTCCTGATATGAAATAAACGAGGACCGCCTAAGATTGCAGCGGGGCGAAAAGCGTCCACGTGCAAATGAAGAGGGTTTTTATGGAAGAGTCTATTTCAGTCTTGCAGCAAATAGTCCCGGACATTATGTCAGTCCTTCAAAATCGTTACCATATCATGCGTAATATCCAAATGTATGCTCCAGTCGGGAGACGCGTCCTGGCCGATAAAGTTTCCTTGTCAGAAAGGACTTTGCGGACTGAGACAGATTTTTTGCGGAAACAAGGTCTTCTTTCCAGTTCGAAGAACGGGATGGAATTGACTGAGGAAGGCGAAGACATCTTTCGTCAACTGGAAAGGTTCATGCGGTTATTGCTGAATATGAATGCGAAAGAAAAGGCGTTAGCGGATTATCTGAACATTCAGTTTTGTAGGATTGTTCCTGGCGATAGTGATGAAGATGCATCCGTTCTGGATGAAATCGGAAAAACTGCAGCCAAAGAATTGCATGCGTTATTGCCGGCAGGCGAATTTATCGTTGCTGTTGCTGGCGGAAGTACAATGGCACAGGCTGCCGAACATTTTTCACCTGAATTGTCACAGAACAGGGAGTTTGTTTTTGTCCCGACACGAGGCGGTTTAGGCGAATCCATGTCGATACAAGCCAACAGTGTCAGCGATCGTATGGCACAATTGGTCGGCGGTGAGAACATGGCACTTTTCGTTCCCGATAATTTGAGCGATAAAGCTTATGCATCCATGAAATCCGAGCCATCGATCAAACATACTTTGTCCGTCATGAAAAAGGCAAACTGCTTGTTATATAGTATCGGTAATGCTAAAGTAATGATGGAAAGACGCAGGATGTCGCACGGGTTGATTTCGTCCCTGGAAGCGCATAATGCGGTAGGTGAAGCCTTTGGTTGTTACTTCAATGAGAACGGTGAAATCGTCTATCGATTGTCCCGGTTCGGACTTCAGATTGAAGACATCGAGAAGATCCCGTACGCAATGGCCATTGCAGGGGGAAGCACGAAAGCCAAGGCTATTAAAGCGTTTATGAAATATGCCCCGCATCAAACATGGCTGATTACGGATGAGGGCGCAGCTAATCTGATTTTAAAAGGGGTAACCCTTTAAAATAAAAATTTTGACTTATCCTAAGGAGGAAATCTCAGTATGACAGTAAAAGTTGGTATTAACGGTTTTGGACGTATTGGACGTTTAGCATTCCGCCGTATTCAAGAAGTAGAAGGAATCGAAGTTGTAGCAATCAATGACTTGACTGACGCTAAAATGTTAGCTCACTTATTGAAATATGATACAACTCAAGGCAGATTCAATGGTGATGTAGAAGTTAATGACGGATTCTTCACTGTAAACGGAAAAGACATCAAAGTGTTATCACAACGTAACCCAGCAGATCTTCCATGGGCAGAACTTGGCGTAGAGTTCGTATTAGAATGTACTGGATTCTTCATGAGCAAAGCAGGAGCTCAAGCTCACGTTGATGCAGGCGCTAAACGTGTTCTTTTATCTGCTCCAGCAGGCAGCGACGTTAAAACAATCGTTTATAACGTTAACCATAACGAATTAAGTGCTGAAGACGTTATCGTTTCAGGCGCATCTTGCACAACTAACTGCTTGGCTCCAATGGCTAAAGTATTGAACGACGAATACGGAATCATTGAAGGCTTAATGACTACAATCCACGCTTACACTGGCGACCAAAACACTTTGGATGCTCCACATCCTAAAGGTGACTTCCGTCGTGCACGTGCTGCTGCTGCAAACATCGTTCCTAACACGACTGGTGCTGCTAAAGCTATCGGCGATGTATTGCCTGAATTGAAAGGCAAATTAGATGGAGCTGCTCAACGTGTTCCAGTTCCTACCGGTTCATTGACTGAATTAGTTACTGTATTGGAAAAAACTGTAACTGTTGAAGAAATCAATGCTGCTATGAAAGCTGCTTCTAACGAATCTTACGGCTACACTGAAGACGAATTAGTTTCAAGCGATATCGTAGGCATCAACTTTGGTTCTTTATTCGATGCTACACAAACTAAAGTAATGACAGTTGGAGACAAACAATTAGTTAAAACTGTTGCTTGGTATGACAATGAAATGTCTTACGCTTCACAATTGGTACGTACTTTAGTAGAATTTGCTAGCTTATAAGATCAAGTCTTTCATCTAATGAAAGCTGAATCGTAGAAGATAACAAAAGCGGGGAGGCAACGCGCTTCCTCGCTTTTCTTATGTAGATACACATATCAGGAGGCGACGTAATGACAAAGAAAGTTGTAACAGATTTAGATGTAGCTGGAAAAAAAGTATTGGTTCGTGCTGATTTCAATGTTCCTATGAAAGATGGAGCAATCACTAACGACAACCGTATCGTTCAAGCTCTTCCTACAATCAACTACTTGATCGAAAATAACGCAAAAGTCATCCTTTTCTCTCACTTAGGAAAAGTAAAAACTGAAGAAGACAAAGCGAAGTTGAGCTTGAAGCCTGTAGCTGACCGTTTGGCTGAATTGTTGGGCAAAGAAGTCACTTTCGTTCCTGAAACACGCGGAGAAGCTTTGGAAACTGCTATCGCAGCATTGAAAGATGGAGATGTTTTGGTATTCGAAAACACTCGTTTCGAAGATGTTGACGGCAAAAAAGAAAGCAAAAACGATCCTGAATTGGGCAAATACTGGGCTAGCCTGGGCGACCTATTCGTAAACGATGCATTCGGTACGGCTCACCGTGCACATGCTTCCAACGTCGGAATCGCTTCTAACCTTGAAAGCGCAGCTGGATTCTTGATGGAGAAAGAAATCAAGTTCATCGGTGGAGCTGTTGACGAGCCTGTTCGTCCATTCGTAGCTATCCTTGGCGGAGCGAAAGTAAGCGACAAAATCGGTGTTATCAAACACTTATTGAACAAAGCCGACAAAGTACTTATCGGCGGCGGCATGGCTTACACATTCATGAAAGCACAAGGCTTGGAAATCGGTAAATCCTTATTGGAAGCTGATAAAGTTGAATTGGCTAAAGAATTGTTGGAGAGCGCTGGCGACAAATTGATCTTGCCTATCGATGCTAAAATGGCTCATGAGTTCGGCAACGATGGAGAAATCACAATCGCTAAAAACGAAGCATTCCCTGCTGACCAAATGGCATTGGATATCGGACCTGCTTCTATCGAATTGTTCACTAAAGAGCTTGAAGGCGCGAAAACTGTTGTATGGAACGGACCTATGGGTGTGTTCGAATTATCTAACTTTGCTCAAGGAACAATCGGTGTCTGCGAAGCAATCGCTAAATTAAGCGATGCTGTAACAATCATCGGTGGCGGAGACTCAGCTGCAGCTGCTATGCAATTAGGCTTTGCTGATGATTTCACGCACATCTCAACTGGTGGCGGAGCTTCATTGGAATACCTTGAAGGCAAAGAATTACCAGGTGTAGCATCAATTTCTGACAAATAAGCAACCTATCTTAAGGAGTGATTATATTGCGTAAACCGATTATTGCCGGTAACTGGAAAATGAACAAAACAGCTAAGGAAGCACAAGCATTCATCGAGGCTGTAAAAACTAAGGTTCCTGCTTTTGATAAAGTAGAAGCTGTTATTGGATCACCGGCTTTATTTTTAGAAAAAATGGTAGAAGCTACAGAGGGAACTGATTTGAAAGTTGCCGCGCAAAACTGTTACTTTGAAGAAGAGGGTGCCTTCACTGGTGAAATCAGCCCGAAAGCTTTAGGGGACTTAGGCGTCGACTACGTCATTATCGGACACTCTGAAAGACGTGAGTACTTCCACGAAACAGATGAAGATATCAATAAAAAAGCACATGCTATTCTGCGTAATGGCATGACACCTATCGTTTGCTGTGGCGAAACGTTGGAACAACGTGAATCAGGCGTAACAAACGAGTGGGTATCAGGACAAATCACGGCTGCTTTGAAAGATCTGACTGCAGACCAAGTGGCTAACCTAGTTCTCGCTTATGAGCCAATCTGGGCAATCGGTACTGGCAAATCTTCTACTGCAAAAGATGCGAACGACACTTGCGGCGTAGTGCGCGCAACTGTTGCTACAATCTTCGGCCAAGAAGTGGCTGACAAAGTCCGCGTTCAATACGGCGGCAGTGTTAAACCTGAAAACATTGCAGAATACATGGCTGAAGAACATATTGATGGCGCGTTAGTCGGTGGTGCTAGTTTAGTTCCTGAGTCATTCTTAGCATTATTGGAGGCTATTAAATAATGAGTAAAACACCGGTAGCAATAATTATTTTAGACGGTTTCGGCTGGAGAAACGAAATGATGGGCAATGCGGTTAAGCTAGCGAAGAAACCGAACTTTGACCGTTATTGGAACAATTTTCCGCATGCAACGATGCTGGCTTCCGGATTTGCTGTTGGACTGCCTGAAGGCCAAATGGGTAATTCCGAAGTAGGGCATACAAACATTGGTGCCGGACGAGTTGTCTACCAAAGTTTGACCAGAATCGACAAAGCCATCATCGATGGCGAATTCTTGACGAACGAAGCGCTTGTAGGTGCTTACGATCACACTACCGAAAATGATTCTGCTTTGCACCTTTTCGGTCTGCTTTCTGACGGTGGTGTGCACAGTCACATCAACCATATCATTGCATTGATCAAGAGCGCAAAAGAAAAAGGCGTCAAAAAACTTTATCTGCATGCTTTCCTTGATGGCCGCGACGTGGATCCGCACGCTGCACCAGGCTACATCGAAACAGTGGAAAAAGCGATGGAAGAAATCGGGCTGGGCGAAATCGCGACTGTTTCAGGTCGTTACTACGCTATGGACCGTGACAACCGTTGGGAACGTGTGGAATTGGCATACAACGCCATCGCACACGGCGAAGGCGAAAAATTTGAATCTGCACAAGCTGTTGTAGAAGCAAGCTATGCAGATGGTAAAACGGATGAATTCGTCTTGCCGACTGTCATCGTTAAAGATGGCAAACCAGTTGGGCCATTGCAAGACAATGACGCGATCATTTTCTTCAACTTCCGTCCTGACCGTGCAATCCAACTTTCAAATGCCTTCACTAACGAAGAATGGACGAACTTCGAACGCGGGGAACGCGCTAAAAACGTGAAATTTGTGACGATGACTTCTTACCAAGATACTGTAATCGCGGATATCGCTTTCAAGCCGATCCCGATGACAAACGTTCTGGGTGAAGTTCTGGCGCAACATAAACTTACACAATTGCGTATCGCTGAAACCGAAAAATATCCGCATGTAACTTTCTTCATGAATGGCGGACGTCACGAGCCTTTCGAAGGCGAAGGACGCATCCTGATCCCTTCACCGAAAGTTGCAACCTATGATTTGAAACCTGAAATGAGCGCTTATGAAGTGGGCGAAGCATTAGTGAAAGAGATTAATGACGACAAATACGACGCCATCATCCTTAACTTTGCGAACCCTGACATGGTCGGCCATTCAGGTATGTTGGAACCTACAATCAAAGCGATCGAAGCGGTAGATGAGAACCTGGGTGCAGTCGTTGATGCTATCCATGCAAAAGGTGGCTATGCCATCATTTTCGCTGACCACGGTAACGCGGACACTATGTCCACTGAAGACGGACAGCCGCATACTGCGCACACAACCGTGCCGGTTCCGGTGATCGTAACGAAAAAAGGCGTCACGTTGCGCACAGACGGCAAATTGGCCGATGTTGCTCCAACTATGCTTGATTTATTGAACGTAGAAAAACCAGCAGAAATGACAGGCGAATCGCTGATCGTTAAAGCGTAAGCAAAACGCTTCAGCTATTGCATAAAGTAAGAAAATTGTCTAAAATGATACTTGGTAACACAAGTAATTCAGCCAACTAAAAGGAGAGAAAACCATGCCATACATTACAGATATTTTAGCTAGAGAAGTACTAGATTCACGCGGTAACCCAACTATTGAAGTTGAAGTCTACACAGAGAGCGGCGCTTTCGGACGCGGAATGGTTCCATCAGGAGCTTCCACTGGCGAACACGAAGCAATCGAATTACGTGACGGAGACAAAGCACGTTACCTTGGAAAAGGTGTTTTGAAAGCTGTAGAAAACGTAAACGACATCATTGCTGACGCTATCTTAGGTTTCGATGTACGTGACCAATTAGCGATCGACAAAACAATGATCGACTTAGATGGCACTCCTAACAAAGAAAAATTGGGCGCAAACGCAATCTTGGCAGTATCTATCGCAGTAGCTCGCGCTGCAGCAGATTACTTAGATGTACCATTGTACCAATACTTAGGCGGATTCAACGCTAAAACATTGCCAACTCCAATGATGAACATCATCAACGGCGGATCACATGCTGACAACAGCATCGACTTCCAAGAATTCATGATCATGCCAGTAGGCGCGCCTACTTTCAAAGAAGCTCTACGTATGGGTGCTGAAGTATTCCACGCATTGGCTGCAATCTTGAAATCTAAAGGTTACTCTACTGCTGTAGGTGACGAGGGTGGATTCGCTCCTAACTTGGGTTCAAACGAAGAAGGTTTCGAAGTAATCATCGAAGCTATCGAAAAAGCTGGCTATGTACCTGGTAAAGACGTTGTTCTTGCTATGGATGCTGCTTCTTCAGAATTCTACAACAAAGAAAAAGGTGTTTACGACTTAGCTGATTCAGGCGAAGGCGAAAAGACTGTCGATGAAATGATCGAATTCTACGCTGACCTATGCAAAAAATACCCAATCATCTCCATCGAAGATGGCTTAGATGAAAATGACTGGGAAGGTACTAAGAAATTAACTGAAGTTTTAGGCGACAAAGTTCAAATCGTTGGTGACGACTTGTTCGTTACAAACACTGAAAAACTTTCTAAAGCTATCGAATTAGGCGTTGCTAACTCAATCCTAATCAAAGTTAACCAAATCGGTTCATTGACTGAAACTTTTGAAGCTATCGAAATGGCTAAAAAAGCTGGTTACACTGCAGTTGTTTCTCACCGTTCAGGCGAAACAGAAGATGCTACAATCGCTGACATCGCTGTTGCAACAAACGCTGGACAAATCAAAACTGGTTCATTAAGCCGTACTGACCGTATCGCTAAATACAACCAATTGTTACGCATCGAAGATCAATTAGGCGAATTGGCTGTATACGATGGCTTGAAATCTTTCTACAACCTAAAAAACAAATAATTTTAATTGATTAACAGGAAGACAGTTGCTTGGAACACTGTCTTCACATAAAGACCGTCTGGAACAACCAGACGCGAAAGAAAGTCCGGCGCTTGGAACGCCGGACTTTTTTTGTTTTCCAAACCTTTAATGTTCGGATTTGAGTCGATAAAATTGATTTAGAGTCCGATTTAATCATATTTTTGAGGTTTGTTCCTAACATCCGCATGTAATTATTTTTGGGAAATAGGCATTTTCGCTTTCATTCGCCGCGGAATCTGCTATAATAAGATTAAATTATTATTAATAATTAATGAGGACAATTGATAAGGGGGAGACAAAAGGATGAAAAGAGCAAGAAATTTTTCCGCTGGTCCAGCAATACTACCAGAATCAGTCTTAGAGAAAGTACAGAGTGAAATGCTATCCTACCGAGATAGTGGCATGTCAGTTATGGAGATGAGTCACCGCTCCTCCTTGTTCGAAGAGATCATTTCAGACGCAGAGCAATTATTAAGGGAATTGATGAATATCCCTGAAGGCTATAAAGTCTTGTTCTTGCAAGGTGGCGCAAGCCTACAGTTCTCCATGATTCCGATGAATCTTGGAAAAGGCGGCAAAGTCGGTTACATCAACTCCGGATCATGGGCTAAGAAAGCCATCTCTGAAGCTAAAATCTTAAAAGTACCGAATATGGAAGTATTGGCTAGCTCCGAAGAGGATAATTTCACTTACATTCCTGAAATTCCGGAAACAGACGAAGCCTACGATTACATCCACATCACAACAAACAACACAATCGAAGGTACAGCTTTCCAAACAATCCCTCGTTTCGTGAATGCACCGATCGTTGCCGATATGTCTTCCAACATTTTGTCCAACCGTTACGATGTCAATGACTTCGGTTTGATCTATGCTGGCGCACAAAAAAATATCGGGCCTGCAGGATTGACGATCGTGATCGTGAAAGAAGATCTGATCCAGACCGAGAATAAATTGCCAAGCATGCTTGATTACCGTACACACATCAAAAATGATTCGTTATACAATACACCACCAAGCTTCTCCATCTATGTAGCTAAATTAGTCTTCGAATGGTTGAAGGACTTGGGCGGCGTTGAAGCTATGGTGAAAATGAACGAAGAAAAAGCGGGCTTACTGTACCGCACAATCGAAGAATCAGACTTGTTCTCTTCTCCAGTTGCAGTCAATTCCCGTTCATTAACGAATATCCCATTCGTTACCGGAAACAAAGACTTGGATGCGAAGTTTGTCAAAGAAGCTACAGCATTAGGCTTCCTTAACCTGAAAGGCCACCGTTCCGTAGGCGGCATGCGCGCAAGTATCTACAATGCATTCCCGTATGAAGGCGTTAAGGAATTAACAGAATTTATGAAAGCTTTTGAAGCTAAGGAAGGGAAATTCAAATAATGTTTGAGATTAAAACTTACAACGCGATTGCCCCAGAAGGCTTAAATTTACTGAACGCGGATCAATTCGCCCTTAACTCAGGCGCAAATCCTGACGGCATCATCCTGCGCAGTGAAAAACTGCATGGCATGGAATTCCCTGAAAGCTTGAAAGCTATCGCCCGTGCCGGCGCCGGCGTCAACAACGTACCGGTTGAAGAATGCTCCGAAGCAGGCGTCGTTGTCTTCAACACGCCTGGTGCGAATGCCAATGCGGTTAAAGAACTTGTTTTGGCAGCTATGATCATGTCTGCCCGTCCGATCAAAGAAGGAATGGAATGGGTCCAAACATTAAGCGGTGACGATGTCGAGAAGCAAGTCGAAAAAGGCAAAAGCCAATTCGCGGGGACAGAAATCTCCGGAAAAACATTGGGTGTCATCGGCCTGGGCGCTATCGGCGCGATGTTGGCCAATGATGGATTCCGTTTAGGCATGGAAGTCATCGGTTATGACCCATATGTTTCTGTGGAAACAGCATGGAACATCAACCGTCGTGTCCAAAAAGCTGCTTCAATTGCTGAAGTGTTGGAAAAAGCGGATTACATTTCCATTCACGTACCTGTCAATGCCGAAACAAAAGGCATGGTTGACGCAGCCTTCCTGGCTCAAATGAAAGACAACGCTGTTCTTTTGAACTTTGCCCGCGGCGAATTGGTCAACACGGCTGATATGTTGGCAGCATTGAAAGAAAAGAGCATCCGCAAATACGTAACGGATTTCGCCGACGAAGCTTTGCTTCACAACGATGCTATCATTGTAATGCCTCACTTGGGAGCTTCCACAGAAGAAGCTGAAGTGAACTGCGCAATCATGGCAGCCCAAACATTGAAATACTTCCTGGAAACAGGGAACATCGTGAATTCCGTGAACTTCCCGGGAGTCGATATCGCGATGCAATCACCGATCCGTTTGACGATCGTCAACAAGAACATCCCGAACATGGTCGGCCAGATTTCTTCCGGTTTGGCTAAGTACTTCATCAACATCGAAGATATCCTGAACCGCAGCCGTGGCAACTATGCCTACACTGTCATCGATATCGCCGAAACAGAAGAAGCAGTACTGGCTGAAGTTGTTGAAAATTTCAAAAAAATCGACGGCATCGTAAACGTCCGCGTCATCAGAAGATAAGAGAGTGTGATGGATCCCGGGTCAGAAATCGAGCACTAAGAGGACTAACACAAAGCGGACGCTTTTTGTCCGTGTGTGGTAGTCAGCTTAGGCACAGATTTCTGGGATCCAGAACACGTTTAAAGAGTGCGAAAGCGTTCGGACTGTTCCCTCCAGTGGAGGTGAGCGGGTCCGGGCGCTTTTCTTTTCTGAAATTGCTAGCAAAACCCTATAGTTTGTGCTAAAGTTAGTAGTAGAAAATTATTATAGGGAGGTCCATCCTTTGTCATTATACGATGTACTATTAACGGCCCTGTTGGTTGTTTCTGTGCTGTTGATCATTGTTGTGCTGATGCAGCCATCAAAAACAAATGCAGCCAGCACACTTACAGGTGGAGCGGAGCAATTATTCGGCAAACAAAAGGCAAGAGGCTTTGAAGCGGTATTGCGTCAGATCACAGTCGTTCTGGGAGCACTGTTCATCCTGATCGCCCTGGCTTTAACCTATCTATCCTCAAATTAACTATTGCAGGCAGAAACCACATTTCCGGGTTCTGCTTTTTTTTCGCCTGAAAAGAGAGCTGGTCGAAATTATGCGGCGAAGCTTATGAATTGCTAAAAAATTTCGTCCGCAAATATCTGATATATTAGGAAAAAAGCTGTAAATACAGTAAAATGAAGATGAACGAGTTGGGAGGAATTTTATGAAAGCAATCAATTTACCAGAACCCTTTTTCTTCGAAGCTGGTCCGCGCGCCGTCCTTTTG
This sequence comes from uncultured Carnobacteriaceae bacterium, assembly GCA_963814755.1. Lineage (GTDB taxonomy): Bacteria > Bacillota > Bacilli > Lactobacillales > Aerococcaceae > Trichococcus. Next base: position 8,392 of record CAWFEB010000030.1, on the reverse strand, counting down.
CTGCATGCCTACACCGGCAGCGCAAATGATGTGCGTTTGTTGGGACGCTTTTTGGAACGGAACGGGTATACTGTATATGCACCGAATTTTACGGGGCATGCGACCGGCCGTTTTGAGGACATCCTCGATTTGGGCGGCCCGGATGTCTGGTTCGCTGATGCCATGCGCGCAAAAGCAGAACTGATGGAAAAGGGCTACGATCAGCTTGCCGTATTCGGGTTGTCAATGGGCGGCATTATGGCGACACGGGCCATCGAAACCGGCGGATTCATAGGCGGGGGCTCCTTCAATTCACCGATCATCAGTTTTGAGGAATCGCGGGTGCCGATCAGTTTTATGCATTTCGCCAAGATGTCGAAGAAGAAACTCGGCATGGCAAATCTGGAAATCGAACACGAACTGGCGTTGATGAAGCCAAAATTGAATGCCCAGCTTGCCCAAATTGATGCGTTCACGGAACTGATTAAGGCGAATCTGGCCGATATCGCCGTTCCCTATTACATCGCGCAGTCCGGCAAGGATGAAATGATCAGCGCCGACTGCGGGAAATTGTTGGCGGACCGCCTCGTGGACGCTGAAGTGGATTATCATTTCTTCCCGGAAGCAACGCATGTCATCACCGTTGGGAAAGACAGAAACGTATTTGAAGAAACAGTATTGGCATTTTTGAACCGACTAAATTGGAATGAGGGATAAGTATGAGAAAGATAGATCAGATCCAAATTGACGTTCTTGCCTATTTTCAGGAGCATGCCGCAAAGAGCATGACGTTGAAGGAAGTAAGTGAAGCGTTGGGCTACACGGATTCCGAAGAATTTAAAGCATTGGTCAAAGTCTTTGCACAGTTGGAGGAAAGAGGCATCCTGTTGCTGAACAAGACCGGACAATTCCGTCTGAAGGTGCAAGGCGCCACTTTGACAGGTACTTTCCGCAGCAATGATCGCGGTTTCGGCTTTGTTACGGTCGATCCGAACGAGAGTGACCTCTTTGTCCCGCGCGGCAGAACCGGCAGCGCGATGGACGGCGATACGGTCGAGGTGAAGATCACCCGCGAGGCGGAGCCTTGGAATGACAAAGGAGTCGAAGCCGAGGTAACGGCTGTTCTGACGCGCAAATCGAATCAGGTTGTAGGCGAATTTGTTCCTTACGATTCCGATCGCCGTGAAGAGACCGGCTTCTTGGGATTCGTTGTCCCGCAAGATACGAAAATCAACAGTATCGTTGTCTACATCAAACCGGAAGGCATCCATCCTGTTGAAGGCAGTGTCTGTCTGGTGGAAATCACCAGCTATCCGACACCGCAGAATCCGGTCAAGATGGAAGGGCTGGTCACGAAAGAAATCGGCCACAAGGATGCACCAGGCGTTGATATCCTGGCCATCCTTTATAAGTTCGGCATTCCTTCCGAATTCCCGGAAGATGTGTTGGCCCAGGCTGAAAGCATTCCGTTGGAGATTCCTGCCGAGGCGTTGGAAGGCAGACGGGATTTGCGTTCGGAACAGATCGTCACGATCGATGGTGCTGACGCCAAAGACTTGGATGATGCGATTTCCTTGAAGAAACTAGAAAATGGCAATTATCTGCTGGGCGTGCACATCGCGGATGTTTCCTTTTATGTGACGGAGAATTCCCCGATCGATCGCGAAGCCTATGAACGCGGCACCAGTGTCTATTTGACGGACCGTGTCGTGCCGATGTTGCCTCAGAAATTATCCAACGGCATCTGTTCCTTGTTGCCGCATGAAGACCGTTTGACGATGTCTTGTGAAATGGAATTGGATGCGGATGGGGAAGTGGTCGCCTATGATATTTTCCCGAGCATCATCGAGTCCAAACAACGGATGACCTATTCCGATGTCAATGCGATTTTGACGGACCACGACAAGAAGCTGCGCGAAAAATACAGCGATTTCGTGCCGATGTTCGAAGAAATGGGTATCCTGCATGAGATCCTCCTGAAGAAACGCCAAAAACGCGGCGCCATCGATTTCGAATCCGATGAAGCGAAAATCATCGTGGACGAAAATGGCCACCCGTTGGACATCTATGTACAGGATCGCGGTGTCGGCGAACGCCTTATCGAGTCCTTCATGTTGAGCGCGAACGAGACGATCGCCCATCATTTCACGAAGGCGAACCTGCCGTTCATCTACCGGATCCATGATCAACCGGACCCGACCAAAATGATGCGCTTCCTGGAATTCGTGACGACGTTCGGCATTCTGGTGACCGGTACCCATGAAAACGTAAAACCGAAGCAATTGCAGGCCGTTTTGGCGAAAGTCAAGGACGAACCATATGAAGCCGTTGTTTCGACCACACTATTGCGCAGCATGCAACAAGCGAAATATGATGCTGTTCCGGTCGGCCACTATGGCTTGGCTGCGAAAGATTATACTCATTTCACTTCACCAATCAGAAGATACCCTGACTTGATTGTCCACCGCCTGATCCGCACGTATGGAAAAGGCATCGTCGAGCCAAAGGTGGTTGAGAAATGGAAAGGACAATTGCCGGATATCGCTGTTCAGAGTTCGCAGATGGAACGCCGCTCAGTTGATGCGGAACGCGAAACCGAATCGCTCAAGAAGGCAGAGTTCATGATGGACAAAATCGGCCAAGAGTTCGAGGGCGTCATCAGCTCCGTCACGAAATTCGGCATCTTTGTACAGTTGCCTAACACAGTAGAAGGCCTCGTGCACATTTCGAAAATGACGGAAGATTATTTCAACTACATCGAAAGCCATCTGCTTCTGATGGGCGAACGCACTGGCGTTATTTATCGTATCGGCCAAAAGGTCAAAATCAAAGTAGAAAATTCGGATCCTGTCACGCGCGCCATCGATTTCTCGCTGGTCATCGACAAGGAAAAGACTCAGAGCCAGAGCGACCAAGATCTGGTCAAACAGATCCGTGCGAAGATTCCGAAGGGCAAAAAACGGAAACCGGGCCAATCCGATCGCGACAGCGGACCGCGCAAAAAGACCGAAAAAGGAAAAGAGCCGTTCTATTCCCGTCCAGGCAAAAAAGCCAAAGGGAAAAAGGAAAGAGGCAAAAAGAAGTAAGCTAACGAAATGAAGGTGTCCGACTATGCCAAAAGGCGAAGGAAAAGTTTTAGCGCAGAACAGAAAAGCCAGCCATGATTACATCATCCTCGACACGATAGAAGCCGGGATGGTGCTGACCGGAACGGAAATCAAATCCGTCCGCAAAGCGAAAATCAACCTGAAGGACGGCTACGCAAGCATCCGGAACGGGGAAGTGTTCCTGCAGAATGTGCATATCAGCCCGTTCGAACAGGGCAATATCTTCAACCATGATCCGCTGCGCACCAGGAAATTATTGCTGCACAAAAAGCAGATCAAGTACCTGATCGAGGAGACGAAGACGACCGGTGTTACGCTGGTGCCGTTGCGGGTCTACCTCAAGAATGGTGTTGCGAAAGTACTCATCGGACTCGCAAAAGGGAAGAAGAGCTACGACAAGCGTGACGCACTGAAACAAAAGGATATGAAACGCGAAATCGACAGAGCGATGAAAGAAAGATAACATAAATGTGAATAACGAACGTGCCCGCATTCCTGATGGAGTGCAGGCGCGTTTTTTGCGGTTTTGGCGTTTGTATGGCGGTAGGATAACGCCAGCTCCGGCGAAGCCGCCCTTCGCCGGAGGAGAGCAGTGGAATCCATACTCAGCTCCGACGAGGCAGGCTTCGCCGGAGGAGGGCGGCGGATTACGCCATCAACTCCGACGAGGAAATCCTCGCCGGAGTTGGCAGCCAGAATGGAGCTGGCTTGATCCGAACAAGCCGCCCCGGACAGGTACACAGTCGAAGTTGTGACCAATTGTGTAATTTTTGTATCTTGTCTATCATTTTTTTTTAATTCAAGCTATGATAGAAGTAATCATCTTGTCAGGAAAAATAAAGATAATCCTGTGAGCAACGTTTGCCTTGCGGGGTTCCGTTCTGAGTGAATTGAAAAAAGTAGGGGTGTAATTGTAATGATAACGAAAGACAAGTATCTTCGATTGCTGGCAAAAGAATATCCGACAGCAGCAAAAACTGTAACCGAAATCATCAACTTGGAAGCCATCATGAACTTGCCGAAAGCAACTGAGCACTTCATCAGCGATCTGCATGGGGAATACGATGCCTTGCAGCATGTACTCAGGAACGGATCCGGGAACGTCAAAGAAAAGATCCGGGAGATTTTTCAAGGGAGATTGAGCACCCGCGAGATGAACCAGCTTGCGACGATCGTCTACTATCCGGAAGACAAAATCGATATGATCGTGGACAGTTTGGACTCCGAAGAGGAAATCAATGAATTTTACTCCTTGACCTTGCTGCGCATCACGGAATTGTGCGCGTTCACCGTTTCGAAATACACGCGCTCGAAAGTCAGAAAGGCGATCCCGGCCGATTATGCCTACATCATCGAGGAACTGCTTTTCAAAGACACGATCATGACGAACAAAGAGGATTATTACGAAAAAATCATCAAGACCGTCATTTCCTTGGATCGCGCGACGGAGCTCATTGCTGCCATTTCGCATGTCATCCAACGACTGGTTGTCGATCACCTGCATGTTGTCGGGGACATTTACGACAGAGGACCCTTCCCTGGAAAAATCATCGACACCTTCATGGATGGCCACGAGCTGGATATCCAATGGGGCAACCATGATGTCCTCTGGATGGGTGCCGCCAGCGGGTCAGCCGCCTGTATGGCCAACGTCATCCGCATCAGCGCCCGTTACAATAATCTTGAAATCATCGAGGATGCTTATGGGATCTCCTTGCGTCCGCTGATCACGTTCGCCGAAATGGTCTACAAAGAGGATCGCTACGATCCGTTCATGCCGAAAATCAACACCGAGGACGAAAACAAAATCTTCCCGGAAGAACTTCGTCAAATCGCTAAAATGAATCAAGCCATTTCGATCATCCAATTCAAGCTCGAAGGGGAAATCATCCAACGCCACCCTGAATTCGACATGGCCGATCGGATGGTGCTGGACTTCATCGATTACGAAAAGGGAACCGTGAAGTTGGATGGGAAAGAATATCCGCTGCTGTGCGATTATTTCCCGACGGTCGATCCAGCTGATCCGTACCGCTTGACCGAAGAGGAAATACTGGTTGTCGAAAGGCTCATGACCGGTTTCCTGAACTCGGAAAGGCTGCAGAAGCATGTCCAGTTCCTTCTCAGCAAAGGCAGCATGTATTTGAGCTACAACGACAATCTGTTGTTCCACGGCTGTGTGCCGCTGAATCCGGACGGCAGCTTCATGGAGCTGCCGATCGCTAACGTCAAGTACAGCGGCAAAGCCCTCCTGGACAAATACGAAGAAGTGCTGCGCAGAGGCTACCTGAACCGCGAAGCAACGAAACACAACATCCGCAGCCTGGATCTGATCTGGTATCTGTGGGAAGGCAAAGCTTCGTCCTTGTTCGGCAAGGATAAGATGACGACTTTCGAGCGCCTCTACGTCGCCGACAAGGAAACGCATCTCGAGAAGAAGAATCTGTATTACGAGCAGCGCGACAATGTGGAACTGTCCTACAAAATACTGAAAGAATTCGGCCTGGATCCAAAGAAAGGCCACATCATCAACGGCCACACGCCCGTCAAAGAAAAAATCGGCGAGAATCCGCTTGAAGGCGGACGGCAAGCTGATCGTCATCGACGGCGGCTTTTCGAAAGCCTACCAGAATACGACAGGGCTGGCCGGCTATACGCTGCTGTACAACTCCTTCGGGATGCAGCTGGTTTCGCATCAGCCGTTCACTTCCCGTCAGGATGCCATCGAAAACGAAAAGGACATCGTTTCGACCCGACGCATCGTCGATAAGGAATTGGAGCGCAAGACGGTAAGGCAGACGGATGTCGGCAAGAAATTGACCCAGCAAGTCATCGATCTGCAACAACTGCTGCGCGCCTACAAATCTGGCGAAATCGTGGAAGATCTGCTCAGCGACAAATAGTTGCACGAAATAGATGCAATCGGCCGCCGGAATTGTTAAGATAAGAGAAGGAAAGCAAGTATCCTAATGCAAAAGTAGCTTGAGAGAGGCGGGTTAACCTTGAAAAAGGGAGTAACGTTTTATTTTATGCGACACGGAGAAACTTATCTTAATAAATACAATCGGATGCAAGGCTGGTCCGACACACCGTTGACGCCCAGAGGCAGACGCGACGTCATGAGAAGCGGAGCAGGCTTGGGCGATGTCAAGTTCGATGCGGTCTACTGCAGCGACTTGAGACGGACATTTGAAACAGCGCAAATCATTTTGAAGGAAAACCAGCATGCCGACCATTTGAAAGTGGTGGCCATGCCCGAATTCAGGGAGATATTCTTTGGCTCTTTTGAAGGGCTGGATGCGAGCGAAACCTGGGGAAACCTGAATAAATTCCTGGGAAGCGCGGATGGTGAGCCTAATTATGATGCTCACCGCTCCGTCATCGAAGAGTTGAACGGATTGAAGGAAATGGATCCTTACCATGAAGCGGAAGACTACATGACTTTCTGGCTGCGCGTCGAACGCGGCTTGATTAAACTGATCAGTGAGCATCGTGATTCCGAAAGAAACATTCTGATCGTTTCCCACGGTATGACGATCCGTAACATGATCCATGCCGTCATTCCTGATTTCTCGATCGACCGCCATCTGGATAATGCCAGCATTTCGGTCGTCCGCTATGAGGATGGCTTCTATCACTTGGACCTTTACAACGGCACCGACCATTTTGTCGATGACTTCACGCCTGGCGATGAGCAGGAACCGGAAGTCCATAAAGTGACGCCTGCCGATAAAGTCGAAGAGGACGTCAAATAAATTAAAGCAGTGCCCTTGGAACAAAACCCTTTGTTTCCAAGGGTTTTTCTGTATTTTAGAGTCAAGAACAATTAAAAATCACATCTTTTTTTCATTTTTTGGAAATATCAATTGAAAATTCCGTCCGGATAGTCTAAAATTAACGTAATCCACAATACTGTACGGGATACAGCGTGGCTAGAACGTCTTTAAATTAGCACAGAGAGGCTAACAAGGCATGTGAAACGATTAATGTAAACAACCGTTGAAACACGCCCAATAATAGGTGTGTTTTTTTTACATTTTCCTATTTTTCATGCAAGTGAGGTACGTACCTTGTCAATCAGAAATCAGGAGGAACAACATGAAACAACGTAGATTTTTAGTTTTAGAAGATGGCAGCTGCTATCCAGGATATGCTTTCGGATCAGAAAAGGATGCAATCGGGGAGATCGTATTCAACACAGGGATGACAGGTTACCAAGAAACTTTGTCAGATCCTTCCTACACAGGCCAAATCATCACTTTCACGTATCCGTTGATCGGCAACTACGGCATCAACGTAGACGACTATGAAGGCGTGCTTCCGGGCTTGAAAGGGATGGTCGTGCATGAAGTGGCAGAACATCCAAGCAACTTCCGCTCCACCAAAACATTGGATGAAGCTTTGAAGGACTTTGATGTACCAGGAATCTACGGCGTGGACACACGCAGCATCACCAAAAAAATCCGTAACGCCGGCGTTATGCGCGGCACAATGGTAAGCAATGCGGACAACTTGGATGCGATTGTTGCATCATTGAAAGCCTACGTATTACCGGTTGACGAAATCCAATTGAATTCAACAAAAGAAATCAAAAAATATGCGGGTGAAGGTCCACGCGTTGTCTTGCTAGACTTCGGCTTCAAAGACAACATCCTTGCAGAATTATTGAAAAGAGGCTGCGAAGTCATTCTGGCTCCTTGGAACACAAGCGCAGACGAAATTCTAGCTTTCAACCCAGACGGCATCATGTTGAGCAATGGACCTGGAGATCCGACATCCGTTCCGGAAGCAATCGAAACGATCAAGCAATTGATTGCGCAGGATAATCTGCCGATGTTCGGTATTTGCTTAGGCCACCAGCTGATCTCATTAGCCGGCGGTGCGACAACCTACAAAATGAAATTCGGTCACCGCGGCGCAAATCATCCGGTGAAGGATCTTACAACCGGAAAAATCAGCCTGACGAGCCAAAATCATGGCTACGCCGTGGATGAAGATAGCCTGAGCCAAACAGACTTGGTCGCAACTCACCGCGCCCTGAACGACGGCACGAACGAAGGCGTCAAACACAAAACCAAACCGGTCTTCTCGGTTCAATACCATCCGGAAGCAGCGCCCGGACCGCACGATGCAAATTACTTGTTCGATCATTTTGTAGATATGATGAAAGCAGTCCAAGGAGGAAAACAACATGCCTAAACGTACCGACATTCAATCCATCTTAGTGATCGGCTCAGGCCCCATCATCATCGGCCAAGCCGCTGAATTTGACTATGCCGGAACGCAAGCATGCTTGGCTTTAAGAG
>CAWFEB010000029.1:0-16119 GCA_963814755.1 uncultured Carnobacteriaceae bacterium | reverse complement strand
TATAGCAAGGCGGCTATGCAACGACAGGCCACGGAAAAAGACTTTCAGGCTAGGTCTGCATTTTTTGCCAAAATAGCATTTTACGCTTTTCGATACATCGAACCAGACCGAGAAACCGATGCCGCCCAGGATGATGAGCGAGGTGATGACATAGTTAACCAACGGGTCATGGACGTAATCCACGAGGCTGACGTTTCCCATCGGATCAAATCCGGCATTACAGAACGCGGAAATCGCCAAGAAAAGTGAAGTGAAAAGGCCAAGCGACCAACCCATTTCCGGCACAAAGCGGATGGAAAGAAGAAGGAAACCGGTCAATTCGATAACGGCGGTATATTTCAGGATATCCGATAGATATTCCCTAAAGCCGCGCGCGTCACCACGGTTGATCCCTTCCTGAACGGCTAGCCGGTTCTTCAGTCCCATTCTTCCTTTCAGGCGCGTGATGACGGAAGCAATCAAGGTCATCAACCCCAAGCCCCCGATCTGCATCAGGGCCATCCCGACGACCTGACCGAAGATGGTGTAGGAATCATGGACAGATTCGGTGAACAGGCCGGTCACACAAACCATCGATATAGCAGTGAATAAGTTGTCGAAATAGGTTGCATTCGAAGTGGGTAGCTGACTGATTGGCAGCGTAAGTAAAATCGATCCGGTAAAGATGACAAAGGCAAAGCTCGTTGCGATCTTTTGCGAAACAGACCAACTCGAAAATTTCTTTAACACAATGGTTCCAATTCTCCTCTCAAATAGCATGCGAATAGGATTTGTAACTTCATTATAATGCTACCGCATGATTAAGCAACTCAAAAGCATAAGAGTATCTTAAATCATTTACAGAAAAAAGCAACTGGTTTTCATGCCTTTTTCAGACGAAAATTGCACTTTTCTTCATATTATAATAAGACTGTACAACAAGTTTGGTTAATAATAAGATAAACGCAAAATCATAGACATATTTCTGTCAAAAAACTATCAAACAAAAAGACGGTTGCGAAATCGCATTTGTTCCCATAGGATAGTAGTTGAGAAGAAAAAGGAGCGATATGCAATGAACATAAAAATCATCACAGTCGGAAAACTGAAGGAGAAATATCTGAAGGAGGGAATCGCCGAATACACGAAGAGACTCGGCAGCTACTGCAAGCTGCAGATCATCGAGGTCTCCGACGAAAAAGCGCCCGAAAACCTGAGCGATAAAGAGATGGAAATCATCAAGGACAAGGAGGGGGAAAAGATCCTCGCAAAGATTCCGGAACAGAGCTACGTCTTCGCGATGGCGATCCAGGGCAAACAGTACGATTCGGTGGAATTCGCCAACGAAATCGACAAACTCGGCACCTCCGGCAAAAGTGACATCGTATTCATCATCGGCGGCTCGCTCGGCCTCAGCCAAGCCGTCCTGTCCCGCGCCAACCAACACATCTCCTTCGGCAAGTTGACCTACCCGCACCAGCTGATGCGCCTCGTGCTTGTCGAGCAGATCTACCGCGCTTTCCGGATTATCCATGGGCATGCTTATCATAAATGAGGTCATTTTTTTGAGGAGAATGGCGGTGTAACGGCATTCCTGAGTTGGCTTCAGTAAAGGGCTGGAAAAAGAGAATAGAATCGAAAAAGCGGAAAGCCTATAACGACGGGCTTTCCGCTTTGTTTTTGCCTTTCGTATCATCTTGCAAAGAAATTACTTAAGAACCATCCTAATATTCCTCAAAATGTTATGTTTTAAGAGCCCTGGAAATAGGGTGAATTCACTTGATTCATTTATAATTCTAATTAGGTGTTGTCCCACTGGTTGAGAGTAGCTACAATAAATACTCTCATATGGAATTCATCCTATTCGTATTTATTTTAATTCTATTCGATATAATTTATCATCATCGGAAGATCCATTACCTCTACCATCAAGGTTATTTGTTATAAAAAATAGGTCATCGCCAACAATTAAAACGTCTCTTATCCTTCCATAGTCTTCAATAAAAGAATGAACAGTTTGATTTTCTAAATCAAACTCAAGAATAGCACTCCCTCTCAATGCAGCCACGTATAAGTGATTATTCCACTCATCCATGCCAGAAGGGGCCCAAGTTTCATCAGAACCAGAGGTAAATAACGGAGCTTCCATGCCATCCTGTTCTTCTGTACCTTCAATCAGCGGCCAGCCATAATTTTTGCCTGCTTCGATTTTATTAATTTCATCGTTGGCATTATTTCCATGTTCACTTGCGTACATTGTCCCATCAGCAGTCCAAACTAGCCCTTGTGGATTTCGGTGTCCATAGCTAAAAATATAGCTACTTTCATATGGATTGTCTTCAGGTATTGTCCCATCGAGATTTAATCTTAAAATTTTCCCATTCAATGAATCCAATTCTTGAACTTCATTGAGGTTATAGGCATCTCCTACGGTTACATACAATTTATTATCTGGTCCGATGGCTAATCGACCACCGTCATGATAGTTTCCTGCTGGAAGTTGATCGAGCAATATCTCAACTTCTGCCCATTCATTATTTTCCAAACGCAATTTGACGATTCTATTAAAGGTTCCTTTTGCGCTTCAAATAAGTATAATAGGCAAAAGCTTCATTATTTTCTTCAAAGTTTGGGTCTAAGATAAAACCAAGTAATCCCGCCTCTGATCCACCAGATAAGTCTTCGCTTAAATGAACTGTTTGCCGTTCTAACTCATTTCCTTCAATTCTTACAATATTTCCCGGTCTTTCACTAATATAAAAAACATCTTCGTGCTTCTGAATTGACCATGGCACTTCTAAATTTCCAGCTAACTCCACAGCTCCATCACTATGCTGATTGCTTGCTTCAGTGCTATCCGATGATGGCGATTGTTTTAGCGATGAGCAACCTGCTAATAGAAGTGACACAGATAACCCCAGAAAAAAGATTTTCTTCATTTTTTTCCGCTCCTTCGCGAATCGGTCTCTTTAAGGTCATTATACTGCGAGGGTAGGATGAGATGAAATAATTCGGTGGAACGTATGTTACCTGCCACAATAACCCCAAATATTTGACACTCTTTTTTTGTTTCTTTTACAATAGGTGTGTAGTAATGATAGTACCTTTTGCATTGTGATTGCTTCATTTTGATAGAGGAGGAAAGACAATGTCACAGAATCAGCTTATTTGGCACATAGAAAATGAACGGATCCTGATAATGGAACGGATTTTTGATGCTCCAAGGGAAAAAGTATTCAAAATGTTTACAGACACGGAGTATCTAAAAGATTTTTGGGGCCCGCACGGCTTTGAATTACCGCATTCAGAGATGGACTTTCGCGAAGGTGGCGAATGGCATTATGGCATGCAGTCAGTCGACACCAGCCAGGACACATTCGGAATGGTATATTGGGGTAAAGCCAACTACACAGAAATTGTCGAACCGGAACGCATTGCATATATGGATTACTTCTCTGACCAGACGGGAAAGGTAGATCCTGATATGCCAGCTAGTAAAGTCACAATGGACTTCATGGATTTAGGCAATCAAACGAAACTTATCAGTAGAACGGAACTCAAGGATGCTGATGCGCTGAAAAGTTTGCTCGATACAGGCATGATAGGTGGTATCACTGAGACATGGGAGCGTTTAGATAAATTGTTGGAAAAACAGTCAACCTAGTCGCGATTGAGGGGATTTGTTGTTCTTTAGGCAGTGTGTTTTATGATTGGCCGTTTGGCATTGATGGTTAAAACTTCTGAACCACCATCAATGCGGGGAAAAACAGAACGAGAATAACGAAAAGCTTAAGTAAAAGCTTTTCGTTATTTTTTTTGAAAACTTAAAAAATGACAATCCCAACAAGTTGATTAAAATCACCGGTGTTGAGATAATGAAGCGAAATGAACTTACTTTAACATGCCGGGAAATAAGAATGGGTAAAAGTTTGAGAGGGTGGTGGGCTATGTCTAACATAATCGAACAGGTAAGGCAGGAACTAATCAATAATTCAGACGAAACGACAAAGGAAAGCGGCAAAAGATTTTTTAAAGAAGAAGTAAGGTTCTATGGCGTAAAAACGATGACAGTCTCGAAGATTTCCAAAGAGGCATTTAAAAGCGTCAAGAAGCTTTCCAAAAAAGAAATATTTGATTTATGTGAACAGCTGTGGATTTCCGGAATGATGGAGGAATCTTTTATTGCCTGCAATTGGGCATATGCGATCAATAAACAGTACACTGAAGATGATTTTCCTCTGTTTGAAAAATGGATAAATGAATACGTGACCAACTGGGCAGCTTGTGATACTTTATGTAACCACACTGTTGGAACATTCTTGGAAATGTATCCGTTGCATATAGAAAAATTAAAAGATTGGACGAAATCCCAAAACAGATGGGTTAGGCGGGCGTCAGCTGTATCGCTTATAATACCAGCCAAAAAAGGTCTATTTAAAGACGATATTTTTGAAATTGCAGACAGTTTATTGTTGGATACTGATGATTTGGTGCAAAAAGGGTATGGCTGGATGCTGAAGTCTTTATGCACCAAGTATGAAGATGAAGTATACCAGTATGTGTTAAGCAAGAGGGACATAATGCCTAGAACTGCCTTAAGGTATGCGATAGAAAAAATGCCGACGCCAAGGAAGCAGGAGGCAATGAAAAAAGAAAAGAAAAAGTGAGTAAGAGTCAGCATTCTCACTTTCGTAGCTTTTGTAATCTACATTTATACGCTGCAAAATGCAGGGTATTATTATATTGCAGTTGGCGGTTCAATAATTAAGAGGTGAAACAAGATGGATAATCAATTCGATCCCAATAACAAGATCATTCAACTACTTCTTCGGGGGATGGGCATGGAAGATAACGGCAAACCTGAAGAGGCAAGCTTGCTGTTTATTAAAGCCTGGAGTGAAGCAACAGACGATTTTGAAAGATTTATTGCAGCTTATTATGTAGCCCGAAATCAAAAAAATAGTTCAGACAAATTAAAATGGTTCGAAACCTCTTTGCAGTTTGCGTTAAAACTGAATGATGCTGCAGTTAAGAGTGCTTTTCCATCGTTGTATTTGAACATTGCTAAATGCTATGAGGCGTTATCCGATTCTGAAAAGGCAAAAAAGAATGTTGAATTATCAAATTCGTATAAGCTTATGCCTTCTGATCCAGGCCCTTTTTTTCATGGGACAAAAGCAGATTTGCAGGTTGGTGATCTGCTGACAGCAAAGGAGGAATCGAATTACAAATCCGGACTTAAAATGAACCACATTTATTTCACGGCCTTGGTTAGTGGTGCGGGACTTGCGGCCGCATTAGCAAAAGGCGATGGTCCTGAACGGGTTTATATTGTGGAGCCGACAGGGGAATTTGAGAACGACCCAAATGTTACTGACAAGAAATTTCCAGGAAATCTGACGCGTTCCTATCGCTCGCAGGCACCTTTAAAAATTGTTGGCGAAGCAACAGAGTGGTTGCAACAGACGCCTGAGGACCTTCGTCGGTGGCGTGAAAAATTGGCCAATAATAAAGGCGAAATCATTAATTGAGGATTCAACTTTCGCTCGGTTTCATCAAACGCGAAAATACTATAGCGATAACCCAGGCATACTTCAGGAGGGGAATGACTTGAAATACAGAGTGATACATCAATTAAAAGAGAGAAATTTCGAGCGTCAAGTGAGTAAAAGTGAGGCCGCAGTCTTGGATTATCTGGAAATTAACTTTAAAAGTATACCGAATTACACGGCTGTTAAGGTTTCCGAAGAAAGCTTCACCTCCCAAGCAACGCTGAATCGAGCCTGTAAACTATTGGGATTCAAAGGATTCAGTGAACTGAAGTATGCCATCATGGACGATCTTTCCAGCATGAATTCATCCGTTGAACGGCATAGCTCAAAAACAGAGTATATATTGGGGAAAATTGATTTCGATAGTGGAGTGAAGTTAGCAGAGGCACTCTACCAGGGCAGAAGGAAAGTCATGCTCTTTGGGCTAGGGAGTTCTCACATTTCTGCCCTCTATCTCCAGAGGCAGCTTCTGTATCTTGGGTATTCCAGCCATGCTGGTAGAAGAGATGCAGATGCTGAGGAAGTTTCAGGACTATACACTGATCATTTTATCCAGTTCTGGGGAAACACAAAGATGCATTCAGGTAGCAAAAGATGCAGTCAGGATAGGAATGAAGGTAGTAAGCATAACCAAGAAGGATTCAACCCTCATGAGAACCAGCTCTGTCTGCTTCCTCCATGATGTGCCGGTGGATAAGATGAAAGGTATCTCAAGGGAACAGCAGCTGCATATGATCCTGATGGTCAATGAAGTCATTGACCATCTTAAAGAAAAATATAATGATGTATAGAACAACAGAAGGAATCGGTCCTGATAAGCTGATTATTGTTGTGTAAAAGATCCTCACTAAGACTTGAATATATTTGGTTGGCTAACCAATATTCAAAGCTTAGGAGGATTTTTTTGTATGTTTTAATATGAATAAAATCACTTTGGATAATTATCCAACATGTTGGAACCTAAGTGGAAATGTAACCGCTATAATGAACCTATGAACAAAAAAGTTTACTTGGAGGTAAATATGAAAAGAGATATTAAGATAATCATGCATACCCATTGGGACCGGGAATGGTACTTCACTAAAGACGAAACTAAGGTGCTCCTAAGAAACCATATGGAGGAAGTCATGTCATATCTGGAGAAGCATCCAGATGCCATATATATCCTGGATGGACAGAGCGTTATGATAGATGATTACCTGGAATTGGAACCGAAAGCAGAAGAAAGACTGAGAAACCTAGTGGGCAAGGGGAGTCTTAGGGTCGGTCCTTGGTATACTCAGACAGATCTTCTTCTGGTCCATGGCGAGTCCATCTACAGGAACTTATACTATGGCATAAAAAGAGCCTCGGAGTTCGGCGAGCCCATGAAGGTCGGCTATGCCCCGGATACCTTCGGCCACGCCAGCCAGATGCCTCAGATATATAATCAGTTCGGTATCGGATCAACCTTCTTCTGGAGAGGTTTCAGTGAGCTGAAGGCTGAAAAATCAGACTTCCTTTGGGAGGGCATCGATGGCACTAAAATAGTAGGAGTGAATCTTGCTACGGGCTATCAAGGAGCCAAATATCTGGAAGAGAACATAGACGAACTTGAAGATAGAATGAATAAAATCATGCCGGTCCTGGACAAGTACTCTGCAGGAGATGCCAGACTTATCATGAACGGCCATGACCAGATGCCTATCCAATCCAACATCGAAGCAGTCATGGAGAATATGCGGAAAATTTATCCTGAGGACAGCATTTCCATATCGGATTTTGAAAGCTACGTGGATTCGCTGGACAAGGACAGCCTAGAGGTGGTCAAAGGGGAACTCAGCCACAGTAGACATGCGAGAATACATAGGACCATCGGCTCCACGAGGATGGACATCAAGCTTCTGAATTCAGAAATAGAGTACAATCTCTATAATGTCCTTGAGCCTCTTGCGGTCATAGGAAGAGATGCGGGCATATCCTATCCTCATGGCGTTGTGGAAGCCATCTTGAAGCTCCTCTTTGGGCCCATGCCCATGACAGTATCGGAGGGTGCAACTCAGACAAGGTCAATCAGGATATAAAGCAAAGGTTACTCTGTGCAAAAGAAATGATTGATACGCAGATAGAGCTTCATTTGAGATTATTGACCATGGCGGACAGAATGAACAACAACACCTTGGTCATTGTGAATCCCCTTCCGGAAGGAAGACAGGACGAATATGTCGAGATGGAAATGATCACAAGGACCAAAGGCTTCAAGATACTGGATGAAGAAGACAAGGAAGTGTCCTACACGTTGCTTTCTCAGGCCGAGGAAGACGCCGGCTTGATCGATAGGCAGGTAGCTGCAAGACTTCTGGACATTAAGGTGTACAGAAGCAAGGTAATGGTTCAGGTGGATCAGATGGAAGGGCTAAGCGTCAGATACTTCAAATTCCTTGAAGTGGAACATATCCACGATGTGTTGATCGCAGCTGAAGGCAAGAGCATTGAGAATCGCTGGGGAAAACTTTATGTGGCAGACAACAGCATCAATTATGAAGATTATGTAACCGGGAAACTGCACAAAAATATTCTGTCCATAGAAAATAGCGGAGATGCGGGGGACAGTTACGACTATTCACCGCCGTTGAAAGATAGGATCATAAACAGCTCAACAGCAGGCATCCTTCAGGTGGAAAAGAAATCCGGAGAAGGCATTCAGGAAATGAGCTTCACCTGGTCCATGGCCGTTCCAGCTGACCTTTCTCAAAGGGAAGAGGGGCCGGATGACGTTGAAGCAGTATTCACAGGAACCTTCAGAATGTTCGATAATGATCCTAAGGTCCATGCCGAGATCAATCATGTGAACCTGGCGAAAGACAGCAGGTACAGATTGGTCATGAAGACAGGGATAGTGTCCGACGAGGTAGTGGTGGACGGCTATCTGTCTGAACAGAAGAAGCTTGCATATCTTGCAGAAGAACTCTCCGTATGGCAAGAGGAAAATTGGGTCGAGAAACCAGTGAGCATAGAAACCTGTCAGAGCTATGTTAGTTTGAAAGAAGAGAGCGGTGAGGCCGCCCTTTATACCTATGGACTTGAAGGAATACGAGGTGCTGGAGGATGAAATCCATCTTACACTCTTTAGAAGCTTCTCCCATCTTGGGAAGAGGGAATTGGTCAACAGACCTGGAAGACCCTCAGGCATAGAGATAGAGACGCCCGACAATGAACTTATGGGCAAACCATTTAGCTTCAATATCGCCTTCTCCTTCCATAAGACGGAATCGAATTTGGCCAAGGAAGCGAAGAAATACCTGAGCCCTATTATTGGATACCAGAGAAAAGAATTCAACAGATTCAACCTCAATGCACGGGAGGAACTTGTGATTTCCAAGGGGAATCTTACCTTGGAGCTGGGACAGGCGGTCGTGTCAGCGGTGAAATTGACCGAAGCGCAAAATGAAATCTTCCTACGCATATTCAATCCTACAGCAGAAACGCTGGTCATCAAGCTTCCTGAAAAAACCTATAGAGCGGATGCCATGGAAAACAGATTGGACTCCATGAGTACTGCCACTCTGAAACCGCAGGAGATTCTTAACCTGATTGTTGCTAAAAAGTAAAATCCATTCATTGATAAAGGAGTGAATAAGCATGTCAAATTTTAAGAAAAACTTTCAAAGTTTTGGTAAATCATTGCTTTTCCCGATCAGTCTATTGTCTTTCATGGCAATCTTCCTGGGGCTGGCAGCAGCCCTTCAGAACCAAAATATCATCGCAACCCTTCCCTTTCTGGGGAATACGGGATTGCAGACGGTACTGGGTCTGATTAGAAAGCTTGCTGGACTTCCATTTGGACAGTTGCCGCTACTCTTTGCAATGTCGATTCCATTAGGGATGGTCAAAAGAGATAAGGGTGTGGCTGTCTACGCAGGAACAGTGGGATACATCGCCATGCTGATCGGTATGAGCTACGTGCTCTCGGTCCAAGGGAATACAGCCGACACAACTTCCGTAGCTTATCTGATGGAAACAGGTGGTCTGAGCCAAGTGGATGCCACTCTGCAAAACGCTTTGTTCACAAACGTTCTGGGGATTTTTGTCTACAACACCAATGTGATTGGCGGCATCATCGCCGGACTGATGGCTGTGTATCTGCACAATAAGTACCGTGAGACTGAACTTCATGCATCATTGACATTCTTCAGTGGCCAGAGATTCGTACCGATTGTCACAGCGCTTGTCATGGTAGTGATAGGAATCCTTTTGACTTTCGTGTGGCCGTTGGTGAACAGCGTCATCATCATGATGGGTAAGCTCATCAGTGAGAGCGGACTCTTTGGGGTATTCCTCTACGGTTTCACGGAGAAAATCATCAATCCTACAGGGCTTCACCACATCTTGAACCAAACCTTCCGATTCACAGCTCTTGGTGGGGTTGAGACTATTGACGGACAAACTTTGGTGGGAGCACTTCAGATATACCTTTATCAGCTGGACAATCAATTGGAATTTTCAAAAAATGCCACAGCGTTCTTGGCACAAGGTAAGATTCTGCACATGGTATTCGGTATGCCTGCTGTAGTTCTGGCCATGTACCGTACGGCGCTTCCTGAGAAGCGGGATAAAGTACTCAAGTTCTTCTTGGCTGGTGTCACTGCGTCGATCCTTACAGGTATCACCGAACCTATCGAGTTCACCTTCATCTTCATCTCACCTATCCTATGGGTTGTCAATGCAGTCTTTGCAGGTCTGGCATTCCTTGTTCCGGCCATGTTTGGAGCAGCCATCGGAAACATCCAGGGCGGGATCATTGACTGGTTTGTCTTTGGGGTACTCCAAGGGGCTCAGACCAAATGGTATCTGTATCTTCTTGCCGGACCTGTATTCTTCGCCATGTACTATTTCGTTTTCAGTTTCATCATTACCAAATTCAATGTCATGACACTAGGGAGAAGGGACTCCGACTTCAGCGAGGAGGAAGAAACCTCCGCATTCGTGGTCACTACAGATACGGACAGAGCTGCTGCAATGAATATTGTGGATGGCCTTGGTGGCCTTGATAATATTGTGGATGTTGACAATTGCATCACTAGACTCAGAGTTGAGGTCAAGGATGGAAACCTCATCAAAGAGGACCTCATCAAGAAGACTCAACCGAATGGTATCGTCAGACCAGATGCCAACACTATTCATGTAGTCTACGGCGGAAGAATCACCAAAATCCGAAATATCGTGGACAACTATATATATGAACTGAGAGCAAATAAAATAGAATAAGACGCTAACGGTGAAGGCACAGAATATTCTGTGCCTTCACTCTAATGTTCTCTATTCGTCAAAATGTAACAGATCCATTCAGAAATATATAGGAGGAGAGAGATGCAAGAACCATTATTTATTCGACCAAAGCTACAGGAAAAAATCTGGGGTGGAACCAAATTACGCGATATTTATGGTTATGAGATTCCCTCTGATCACACGGGGGAATGTTGGGCAATCAGTGCGCATCCGGATGGTGTCGGCAGCGTCGCAAACGGCGAGTATGCTGGCTTACCATTGGACGCTCTTTACGAAAAGCATCCGGAATTATTCGGTAACCCTTCATCTGAGGTATTCCCGTTGCTGACGAAAATCATCGATGCCACCGAAGACCTCTCTGTTCAAGTGCATCCAGATGACAGCTATGGTCTGAAGCATGAAGGCGAATTGGGCAAAACGGAATGTTGGTATATCATCGATGCCGATGAGGGATTCCGAAATCGTCTATGGGCATAATGCCAAAACAAAAGACGAATTTTCCAGGATGATTGCTGACGGCAAATGGAACGAGCTGTTGCACCGCGTCAAAGTGAAGGCTGGCGATTTCTTCTTTGTGCCGAGTGGAACAATCCATGCAATCGGGGCAGGCATCATGATTTTGGAAACCCAACAAAGCAGCAATACCACTTACCGTGTCTATGACTACGGCCGAAAGGATGATGCAGGTAATGAACGTGACCTGCACATTCAACAGTCCATTGCGGTTGCCACGATTCCTCATAAGGATCCCGTCAATCATTTAAAAGTCAGAACAGAAGCTGACAATACCGTAACGACCTTCATCGAAAGTGAGTATTTCACTGTCTACAAATGGGATATCCATTCCAGGATGACCTTCACCAAAGATGCTCCCTATACACTTGTCAGTGTCATAGAAGGGGCTGGGGACATTACGGTATCCGAAAAAGTGTATGCTTTGAAAAAAGGCGATCATTTCATTTTGCCTTCACCGGTGGATTCGTGGACACTGTCCGGGTCGATGCAGTTGATTGCGTCCACCCCAGGATACAAAAATCTGTAAGAATACGCGAAGGGCAAACTAAAATCAGAAAGAGGCGATAGTATGTTTGGCTTTTTAAAAAAAGATAAAAAAAGCGATGCACAAATTGCTGGAGAGGTAGCTTTATTCTCTCCGGTTAATGGGACCGTAATCCCTATTATAGAAGTTTCAGATCCTGTTTTTTCGCAAAAAATGATGGGTGATGGATTTGCTGTTGTTCCAACCGATGGGAATATTTATTCCCCTGTAAACGGGAAGGTATTAAATATCTTTCCCACGAAACATGCAATCGGCATCCAGTTGGATAACGGATTGGAATTGTTGTTGCACATGGGCTTGGACACGGTGAAATTGAACGGCAAACCTTTTGAGATTTTTGTGAAAGAAGGTCAAGCGTTAATGTCAGATACATTAATTGCCAAAGTTGACTTAGAGCAGCTAGAGGAATCCGGGAAAGATAATGCGATGGTTGTCGTTGTAACAAACATGGATAAAGTGAAAAATTACAGTTTGGCTGTAACTGGTAAAACGACCGCGAAAACAAAAGTTGGAAGCGTCATATCGGGATGATTTCTGTATAGGTTGAGCAAAGTCCAAATTTTCGAGGAGACAGAGCTGCATGAAAAAATAAAGAAACGAGAAGGGGAGCCTACTCAAAAGATATCCAAAAAAGCAGACACTCGCGGTATGCTGAAGGAGAATTTTTCAGCCGGATGCATCACTGTGGAATGTCACGCTTGCTTTGAGTAGCAAAGGACGATGGATAAGGACATAAAAGTTGTCATAGCGGCAGACTCCTTTAAGGGGAGTGCCTCTACGATTGAAGTAGAAGAGTGCATTGAACGCGGCATCAATAAAGTGAGCCGATCAGTAACTATCGTCAAAGTGCCGGTAGCTGATGGCGGCGAAGGCACCGTTGATGCCTTGGTGATCGGCTGTAAAGGAGCATACCGATATGCCGACGTGACGGCACCGCAGGGGAACAGGATAAAGGCGAAATTCGGCATCATCCATGACAATATTGCAGTTCTTGAGATGGCCGAAGCATCAGGACTTGCTTTAGTCGATGTGGAACAAAATGATATCTATCAAGCGACAACCTACGGGACGGGTGAATTGATTCGATCCGCGCTGGATTGCGGCGTCAAGGAGATCTATATCGGCATCGGCGGCAGCGCCACGAATGATGGCGGGGTCGGAATGGCGCAAGCTTTGGGTGTATCCTTTAAGAATGCGGACGGAAATGAGATCCCGCTTGGAGCAACCGGCTTGGGGAATATTGAGACTATCGATGTCAGCGGGATTGATCACCGTCTGAGGGATGTGAAGATCACCGTTTTATCCGATGTTACCAATCCGCTTTGCGGTGAGAATGGTGCTTCCTATATCTATGGGCCACAAAAAGGCGCATCGAAGGAAGATGTAAAGAAATTGGATGCTTCGTTGTTGCACTACGGAGAAACAATCCGATCACAATTAGGCATCGACATCATCGATAAACCCGGTGCAGGGGCGGCCGGTGGATTGGGTGCTGGTCTGATGGCATTTTGTGATGCCGAAAGCTACAGCGGCATTGAGAAAGTGTTATCGATTTTGGATATCGAATCCCACTTTCGGGATGCTGATTTAGTCATAACAGGAGAAGGCAGGATCGATGCGCAATCCCTTTACGGGAAAGCGCCGGTCGGCATTGCGCGGATGGCGAAGAAATATAATCTGCCCGTGATTGCAATTGTCGGGAGCAGCGGGGACGACCTTGGGCCTATCTACGAAACAGGCATTGATCTGATTTTGGATATTGTCAATAAACCGATGCAGCTGGCTGAGGCCATCGCCAATGCAGAAACGCTGATAACGAATACCGGTGAATCGGCTTTCCGTGCCTTTCTGTTAAGCCGCAATGCAGTAGGATTGATTCTTTCGGAAATCGATTAATTTGATCTAGCTCGTATCAGCGGAGGAAATGCTTCTGACCATCACAAAATATAAAAGATATTATAAACGCTATATTTTCTGATTTTCGTATCAGATTATATGGCGTTTTTTTTTAACTTTCGGATCATCCCAGGTCAATCAGTCAGCTGGAACGTATTTTTTCAAGCAACATCAAGCAACAATCTCCGCCATATCCTAACTTACGGAGGGACCCTGATAGTCTTTTGTGGACAAAAATGTTAAAATTCGATTAATAGTAAGTAGTTTGTGCATGAAAATACGGGAGGGATTTGGGAATGGATAACGGAAAAAACAAAAAAGATTTACGCATCAACAGCTTCGTTTATGATGGGGTTGTGAAATCGCCGAACCGTGCGATGCTGCGCGCGACAGGCATGCATGACGAAGACTTTAAAAAGCCTATGGTCGGAGTGATCAGTACTTGGGCAGAGAACACACCTTGCAATATCCACTTGAATGACCTGGCTGCAATCGCAAAAGACGGCATCAAGAAGCAGCGCGGTTGGCCAATCCAGTTTACGACAGTGACCGTTTCGGATGGCATCGCCATGGGCACGCCGGGGATGAGCTATTCGTTGCCTTCGCGTGATCTGATTGCGGACTCGATCGAAATTGCGGTTGGCGGCCAAAATCTGGATGCATTCATCAGCATCGGCGGCTGCGACAAGAACATGCCGGGCTCTGTCATTGCGATGGCAAATGCGAACATTCCATCCATTTTTGTTTATGGGGGCACGATTGCTCCGGGGCAAGATGAGGATGGCAACGACATCGATCTCGTATCCGTTTTTGAAGCCATCGGAAAGTGGAACAACGGCGAAATGACGGAAGAAGAAGTACGGGCGATCGAATGCAACGCCTGTCCTGGACCAGGGGCTTGCGGCGGCATGTATACGGCCAACACAATGGCATCGGCGATCGAAACGATGGGACTGAGTTTGCCGGGCTCATCGTCAAACCCTGCTGCAACGGGTGATAAATTGAAGGATGTCTTCGAGGCAGGCGAAGCAATCATCGGCTTGATCGAAAAAAATATCCGTCCGCGCGACATCATCACGCGTAAATCTCTGGAGAATGCCGTGGTGATCACGATGGCATTGGGCGGATCGACTAATGCCATCTTGCATATATTGGCGATTGCCCATGCCGCTGAGGTGGACTTTGCGATTGAGGACTTCAATGATATCCAAAAACGGGTACCGCATTTGGCAAATCTGAAACCTTCGGGAAAATATGTCTTCCAAGATCTATACAATGTCGGAGGGGTCCCCGCTGTTCAAAAATACTTGCTTGATAACGGCTTGTTGCACGGTGACTGTTTGACCGTAACCGGAAAGACACTGGCGGAAAACCTCGAAAATGTAGCACCTTTAGCAGAAGGCCAGGACGTGGTTATGACGCTTGAGAATCCGAAACGTAAGGATGGTCCGTTGATTGTCTTGAAAGGCAATCTTGCTCCTGATGGCGCTGTCGTAAAAGTTTCCGGGCTGAAGGAACGACGCCATGAAGGGCCGGCGAAGGTTTTCAACACCGAAGAAGCGGCGATCGAAGCGACCCTGAACGGAGAGATTGTTGACGGCGACGTGGTGGTTGTCCGCTTTGTCGGGCCGAAAGGTGGGCCAGGTATGCCAGAAATGTTGTCCTTATCGAGCATCATTTCCGGCAAAGGCATCAAAGTGTGCCTGATCACAGATGGTCGTTTTTCAGGCGGTTCTCACGGATTCGTGGTTGGGCATGTCGCACCGGAGGCACAAGATGGCGGCCCGATTGCCTTGCTGGAAACGAATGATACGGTCATCATTGACCAGGATACGCGTGAATTGACGATGAAAGTATCTGATGAAGAGTTGGCTAAGCGACGCGAAAAACTGGTATTGCCGCCTTTGAGATCACGCGGTGTCCTCGGCAAATATGCACATATCGTTTCATCCGCATCGAAAGGCGCCGTCACCGACTTTTTCAACCGCAATCCATTTGAGGAAAAATAAAGGAGGCGTGCTGCATATTGGAACAAGCCATCACGTATACTGGTCAAGCGGGCCAGCACAAGGAAGAACTGGAAGAAAAACTGATGAACGTCATGGATACGGAAATCGGTCTCGATATCGTCAATCTCGGATTGATTTATGGCATCGACCTGGATGATGACGGGGTTTGCACTGTCCGATTAACCTTCACAGGCGCCGGCTGCTCTTGTTCGGAGCATATTTTGAAGGGGGTCCATGAACAGCTTGAGCCGTTGGGTTTCATCACAGATGTCAAAATTAAGATCGTGTGGAGTCCCGCCTGGGTGTTGGATCGCATCACCCGCTACGGCCGCATTTCTCTTGGAATCAATCCAGG
>CAWFEB010000028.1:0-28508 GCA_963814755.1 uncultured Carnobacteriaceae bacterium | reverse complement strand
TGTTGGCCGGAGCTGGGCGCGGAATCGGATGCTGTCCTCCGACGAACGATGGCTCGTCGGAGGTGAGCGATTTGCGCTCGCCTCTGCTCCGGCGAAGCCACCCCATCAATCACGTTGCTCATCTCCGATGAGCACTATCAACCATCAATAAACCAACATAGGTGCTGCCCCTTTTTGGAGACAGCACCCTTTTTTGAACTAAAATTACCTCTGATTATGCTTCATGATTGTCTTCGCTGTGATCACGGATTAGATCTTTCATTTCCAGGATATCTGCGCGGTGTTTTTCGACCGGATTGAACTTCAAGGCGATCAACAGGATGCCGCTGATCAAGGCTGGTGCGCCGAAACGCAGGAAGTTGATGGCAAACATCGTGCTCTCCGGTTGGTTGCCGATTTCACCGGCTCTGTAGCCTGCCCAAGCAAGCACTGCCAAAATACCTGAGTTTGTCACGGTATTCCCGCATTTCTGCGCAAATCCTTTGATGGATGAAATAACGCCGTTTGCTGTGATGCCGTCTTTGAATTGGACATAATCGATGGCATCGTTCACCAACACGTTGACCAATGCATTTGACATGGATGCCACGGATGTAGCGATGAAAGTGATTACATAAAGCAGCATCATGCTTCTGCTGCCGACGAAGAATAGCGTCACATAGCAGATGATTGCCGCAATTTGCGTGACTATCAATGTTCTCTGGGCTGTTTTAAAGATGCGCATGCAGATCGGCATCAAGACAACCATCGAAACCAAGGCACCCATGGAAACGACCAACATGTAGATGGAGATCAGATCCGGACGGCCCAAGTAATACATGACATAGAATACGGAACTCGCAAACATCAAGCCGTATCCCATCGAAGCCATGATCCAAACAACCACGAATGGCGACAATTCTTTGTGGCGCAGTATTTTTTTCAAATCTTGCGTAAGCGGCGTATCGCTTAAAGGAGCGATATATTTTTCTTTCGCTGTTGCAAACAAACCCCAGAACGAGATGCAGGAGATCAATCCCAGAAGGATCATCAAGGGAATATAGCCGTTCGAAATTCCGAACGCCCCTTCGAAGAACGCTTTCATTTGTGGGGTGAAGGATGCGCCTATAGTGAACATGACCGCGGTCGATCCTGCTCCCATCATGATGACTTTGTTTCTTTGATCATCAGTCTTTACATGCGCAGGCAAGACGGCCATTTGCGGCATAGTGTACATTGTGACCGTCATGCCGTAGCCGATATACGTCAACAGCACATAGATGATTTTTCCGTTTGTCGAAAAGTCAGGATTCAACCAGATCAGTGTCCCGAAAATCGTAAGCAGGATCGGTGCAACCACAAAGTACGGGCGATAACGTCCCCATTTTGATTTGG
Organism: uncultured Carnobacteriaceae bacterium; assembly: GCA_963814755.1. GTDB lineage: Bacteria > Bacillota > Bacilli > Lactobacillales > Aerococcaceae > Trichococcus. Next base: position 27,134 of record CAWFEB010000028.1, on the reverse strand, counting down.
TACGGTCGGCGATGACGCCCATCATCGGGTCATTGATCGCATCCCATAAAGTCGCAACAAACATGATCATGGATGCTGCCGCTGCCGGGATCATCATTGTGTCCGTCATGTAAACTGAGAAATAACTTCCGATAATAGCTGCTATCAACATAGCGGTTCCACTTACTGACGTAGCGTGCGACCAGGCAAATAAGTTACTGACTTTTTCTTTTGGTGCGTTTGTTGCTGTTTCCACCAACACTGTTGCTTCTGTCTTTTCTGCCATAACATATCACTCCTTTTTTTCTATCAAGCTTGATAATCACATTATATAAAACCGCTTACCAAACAACCATGTTATTATTTACTGATAATCCGACATTTTTTAATATACGTTATTTTATTTTAGAAAGGGTTTACTTTGTTGTTTTATAAACTTTTCACATGCGAAAAGTTTATATTTGAAATGAAAAAAAAGGCGCAGCCGATATTTCTTCAGCGCGCCTCCCCCATTAAATGAATGATAGATGGATTGTTTCCGAAAGGGTGTCCCTGGAATTTCCGCCCACAAAAAATGCGAATTCGCCAGCTTCCAAAGTGTAATCCATTTTCTGATCATAGTAGCCCAATTTTTCGAACGGCACTTCAAATTCAATCGTAATCGATTCCCCCGGCTGAAGCAAGACCTTCCGATAGGCTCTCAACTGCTTGACCGGCCGCGCCCGCTTGGCCACTTTATCCTGCACGTAGCATTGGACGATCTCCTCGCCTTCACGCGCGCCGCTGTTCGTGACGGTCACCGCAAGACGGACCGCATCCCCTGATTTTTCCACTTGCAGACCGCTGTACGAAAAAGTCGTATAGCTCAGACCATAGCCGAACGGATACACGGGTTCAAGCGGCGTGTCCAAATATTTCGAGGTGAATTTGGACTTCCCGCCGGGACGTCCAGTGGAAATGTGATCATAGTACAGCGGGCATTGCCCGGTTGCGAACGGAAACGTTGTGGTCAATTTTGCGCTCGGATTCACCACGCCATAGAGAATATCCAAAATCGCGTTCCCGGCTTCGATTCCCGGATGCCACGCCTCAAGGATGGCAGGGACCTGTTCCGCAATGGTCGGAATCGCCAGCGGCCTGCCGTTGAACAGCACGGCAACAACCGGTTTCCCTGTCCGAAGCAGCGCTTCTGCGAGCTCCAACTGGATGGCCGGCAATGAGATGTCGGCCTTGCTTGCGGCTTCCCCGCTCTCTTCTTTCTGCTCGCCGATGGCCAAAATCACCACATCCGCGCTTTCCGCTGCTTGGTTGATCTCAGCCGTCGCCACGATCCCGTCGACGATGCCGGGATGATAGGCGTAAGAAATCCCCTGCGCATCCATGGCTTGAACCAGGCTGACGCAGTCACTTTCCTGCGCTCCGATTGCCCAAGCGCCGGTCATCTGGCCCGGATCGTTTGCAAGTGCACCGAAGACGGCGATTTTTTGCTGCGGATTCAGCGGCAAGACAGCATCATTTTTCAACAACACCATCGATTTGGTTGCCGCTTCGCGGGCAAGCGCCCGGTACTCCGGCCTTACCAAAGTCGCCTTTTCTTTTTCTTCATCCGTCCGGTAAGGATTTTCAAACAAGCCCAATTCAACTTTAAGCTTCAAGATGCGGTAAACAGCTTGGTCCAATAAGTCTTCTGCGAGTTCACCGGCTTCGATCAGTCCGGCAAGATTCTCAGCATAGACGTTCGAAGTCATATCCATATCGATCCCTGCCTGCAGCGCTTCTTTGGCCGCCGCTTGCCGATCCGCCGCGACGCCATGGTTCACGCATTCAGCGATGGCATTCGCATCGCTCACCGTGATGCCGTCGAAGCCCCATTCATCCCTCAAAACATCCCGCAACAGCCACTCGTTCACGGTGCACGGCACGCCGTTCAGATCGTTGAAAGCCGGCATGACCGCACGTGCCCCGGCATCGATAGCAGGCTTTGTAGGCAGGCAAATATTCTTCCCATAACCGCTGTTTGGACATGTCCACCCGATTGTAATCCTTGCCGGCTTCCCCGGCTCCGTAAGCCGCAAAGTGCTTCAGGCAGGCTGCCATCGCGTCCGCTTGCGACAAGTCCTCGCCTTGAAATCCTCTTACCTTGGCTGCACCATAGTCGCCGTTCAACAAAGTGTCCTCGCCGGCGCCTTCACTGACACGGCCCCAGCGCGCATCTTTCGCGACATCCACCATCGGGGCGAACGTCATGTGCACGCCCGCCGCTGTCGCTTCTTCCGCGGACATCCGAGCCGTTTTCTGCCATAAGTCAGGGTCCCAAGCGCAGCTTTCAGCCAACGGGATCGGCGTCACCGTCCGGAAACCATGGATCACATCATAGCCGAACAGCAAAGGAATGCCCAAACGGCTTTCCTCCACGGCGATTTTCTGGAGCCGGTTCGCGGTCAGAGCATCCCCGACGCCATTGTACGAACCGATTTTTCCGGCACGCAGATCATCCTCATGGAAGTCTTTTTCGGCGGTGCTCATCAGCCTGCCGAATTCTTCCTGACTGATCCGGCCGTCGAACATCATGTCCAGCAGTTCCTCGAAGCTGACTTCGAAGGCACCCACCAGAGATGGTCCGCATTGCTGCAGCTGCCCGATTTTTTCTTCCAAAGTCATTTCGCCGATCAATGCTTCTATTTTTAGTGTCTGCACATCCATCATCGTTGCCATTCTCCTTCCGGTTCGAAGCCCTCGTAAATGAAGGTCTCGAAATCCGCATACTTTTCCTTCGTTTGCCCATTTCCGGAAGCAAACATGCCGATATAGGCACCGACAAAGCCGCCCGCTGTTTCCGAACCCAGGAAGGACCCGTCCACCTCATCCGCAACCGACTGCATGTTGTCTGCGGTTGTTCCTGCAGAGAAACTGTAGCGTGAGCCGTTTCCTTTCACTTGCAGGGTAAAGTCCGATTGATTCGGAGCCGCAACGACTTCGCCCAGCTGCGCTTCGGTGAAGTGCTGGATGCCGGCTTGATCATAATGCGAAATCACCCGGATACAGCGCACGACCGGATTGCCCTCTTGACCTTTCGTGATTTCCAGACGCAATTGGTTGGCGTCATTCTGCAGGACGACGATGCCCGCCGTCTCGTTTTCCTCCGGCGAAAAGTGGACCGTGACCGTCGCCTGAAAATCCAGGTGCTGCTGGCGTCTGCCGACGAAGCTGACATTTTCTTTTGTTTTGCCGATCTTTGATATGCGGCTGAAGACGCTCCCGTCCGTATTGTCGAATTCCCATGGGACCAGCGCGTTTTTCAACAGCTTCAAGCGCAGACGGCCCGCTTCCACCTTGGCGAATTCTTCGCGGGGCGTACCCAAAAAGTTCCAATCAAATCCCAGTTCCTGTTCGAAATTTTCGACGACAGGTTGCTTGAAATCATTGATTGCGCGCCCAGCCGGTTGCCAACTCGGCAGGCCCGGGGAGGGATAGGTCCACTCCACTTTGCCTGTGCCTTTGCTGACGACAGGCCAACCGTCCTCCCACACGACCGGAACAAGGAAGGTTTCGCGGCCCAGCAGTTTATGTTTGCCTTCACTCAACCGTGAACCGAGGCAAACCATATACCAATCGCCATTCTGCAATTCGACCAAATCCCCATGGCCCACATTCCAGATCGGAAAGCCTTTCCCGAGGTGGCGATGGGTCAGGATCGGATTGCCTTGGTGATTCTCATATTCCCCGAAAATCGATTGGCTGCGGCTGATCGTGACGGCATGGAAATGTTCCGTCCCGCCTTCGGCAATCATCAAATAATAATAACCGTCTTTTTTGTACAAATGCGGACCTTCCGGGGCTTCAGCATTTATCTGGGCTCCCGGTCCCGATGATGTGGCGCTCGCCGACCAACTCGAAAGTAGCCAGATCGATCTCGGAGCACCAGATGCCTTGCCGGGATCCCGCTTCGTCATCGAAACGGGTCGTCCCTGTGTAATAGCACTTTCCGTCATCATCCCAGAACAAGGAAGGATCGATGCCGTCCGCGCCTTTGATGATGTGCATGTCCGACCACGGCCCGGCAGGATCGGTGGCGGTCACGACAAAATTGACGACGCCCATGCTCATATTGGTCGTGATCATATAAAACGTGCCGTCATGGTAACGGATGGTCGGGGCAAAAATGCCTGCCGAAATCATTTCATGCGTCAGCGGCAACTGTTCAGGCCGATCCAGCACGTGGCCGATCTGTTCCCACTGCTCCAAATCCTTGCTGTGGAAGATCGGCACGCCCGGAAAGTAACTGAAGCTGGAAGTGACGAGATAAAAATCATCTTCGACCCGGCAAATCGACGGATCCGGGTAAAAACCCGGCAGAATCGGATTCCGGATCATAGCTTCACACTCTCCAAAACGCGCAGTGTTTGTTGGTCCGATTCCATATCAGCCAGCGACAACTCCAGCGTTTCCGCAACGCCGTTCTCAGCAGTGAGGGTCAAGACGATGTTTTCCGCATCGGCAGTCTTTTTGAGGATGATCATCGCACGGCCATAGAACGTTTGCGTCACATGCTTATCAGGATTGGATTCCGGTTTCGGATTCCCGCTGCCGAAGCCGATAAGCTCCGCTCCTCCGGAAACTGCCACACGGATCGTCTGATCAGCATCCGGGGCAACCGTTCCTGCTGCGTCACGATAGGCAACCGGGACATAGATGAGTTCATCCAGGATTTCCTCCGCGCCAAAGACAAACTTGCAGTCTTCGCCGGCAGTTTTCAAACTGATTCGGCCGATTTCCTGACCATTTTCGTAAGCCACAGCTGTCAGTGTCCCTGGCTCATAAGTGGTTTCGAAAAGCGCGCGGTAACCTACCGCTTTGCCGGAAGCTTGTTTCCCCAGCGATTCCCCATTGCGGAACAGTTCGACTTCCGTTCCCGGAGCGTAGACTTCGACAATCACCGGCTTGCCTTCACAGCCCTGCCAATTCCAGCTGGACAGATTATCGCTCATGATCCATGGCGTCTTCAGCAAATGTTCGCCGTATCTGCGCGGATTTTGGACAGTGATGTAAGGATTTTCCCGCAGCCCAAAGACAATCTCACGCAAATAGGAAGCTGGTCGACGGACTCCGGTAATATCGATATCCCCCACATAAGCAATTTGGCAAGGGAACTTCGCACCAAAGCCGCCTTCACCCCATTGATAGGCCGCCACACCGATACCGGCTTCCCCCAGATAATCCCAACCGGTCCAGGTGAAATCGCCGATCACTTGCGGCAGTTTTTCAACCAAGTCCCAGTTGCGGGCGATTTCAGGCGGATACGTTTCGCTGCCGACCATGATGCGGTTCGGATAAGTTTGGCTGTCCCCTTCATAACGGGCAGTCATGTAGTTGTAGCCCGCGATGTCGGTCGGACTGCAAGCCATTTCCAAGCGTTCCGAGATGGCCGGGTGCACAACGATATCGTCCAGATGGCCATCCATCAGCGTCATGAAGTCATTGACGTTTCCTTCGATTTCGCCTGACTGTTGCAGATCGGAAACAACGTCCCCGACGATTTGGTCGACCTTGTCCCCCGCCGCAAAGACGCCGTTGATGCCAGCCAAGGTGAAGCGGGTGTCGTCCAACGATTTGATCTTGGCGCACAGTTCGTGGCAGACTTTCGAGCCATGCGGGGTTCCGATTTCCGGTATTTCATTCCCGACAGAATAAAGGATCACAGCCGGATGGTTGAAATCCTTGCGGACCATCGCCGTCACATCTTTTTCCCACCATTCCTGGAAATAGAGGCCGTAATCGTAGTCGGATTTCATCCGGTTCCACATGTCGAACGTTTCGTCCATCACGTACATGCCCAAACGGTCGCAGGCGCGCAGCATCGCAGGCGCCATCGGGTGATGGGACATCCGCACCGCATTGAATCCCGCTTCCTTCAGCAGTTTGATTTGGCGGAACTGGGCATCCTCGTAAGTGGCCGCACCAAGCAGACCGCTGTCGTGATGGATGCAGGCTCCGCGGAGTTTCACTGTTTCCCCGTTCACACGCAAGCCGCGTTTCGCATCCACCTGCAACGTCCGGATGCCGAAAGTCGTTTCCGCTTCATCCGCCAATTCCCCATCCACGTACAGATTGCTTATCGCATGTGTACAGGCTCGGATTTTCGTCCGACCAACGTTCCGGCCATGTCCACCGTCACGCGCTGTTTGATGATCCGTTCCTCCTGCTCGAACAACACAAACGGCGAGCTTGCTTTCGCCACTTCATTGCCTTCCGCATCGCGGATCACGGTTTCCAACACGACGCGGCTTGGTGCATACTTCCGTGTCTTCACTTCTGTCGCAATGTCCAACACCGCCAACGTTTCATCGGCTTCTGTCGTTTTGATCTGGATTCCTTCCGGCACCAGATGCGTCACATCCGAAACCAACAGGTAGACATCCCGATAGATTCCTCCGCCCGAATACCAGCGGCTGTTCGTCATCGCGCCGTTCCGGACTTGGACCCGGATCTCGTTTTCTTCGCCGTAGCGGAGAAAATCATTCAGCGGCACATAAAAAGTCGAATACCCGAACATGTTCTTGCCCGCCAACTCGCCGTTTATGTACACCATGGCGTTCATATACACGCCTTCAAACTTCAGGATGACCGTCTTTTCCTTGTAGTCGGCCGGAGCGTGGAGCGTCTTCACATAGTTATAGAATGCCCCGTCATAATAGCCGGTGTTGCCGCCGTTCAGACTGTCTGCGTGCGCGTTCTTTTCGAACATCGCATCATGCGGCACCGTGATTTCCTTGGCCGTCTCCGGCACGTTCCACACCAACGCAAAGGAGTCCTTGTTCTCCCAGAATTTCCACTTATCATTAAATTTTTTCTCTATCATTTCATCCACCCTCTCCGGTATACGCTTTCATTTGTGGGTATCCCCACTCTCACTTTATAGTTTAGTCATATCCCGCAACAGTTTCCATGCCATTTGATAGTGTATATCCGACATTTTTTAAGGTATCCGCGGGAGCTGGCACTTCCTCCGGTGAGTGCCCTTCTCAACGGAGTTGCGGTTCCGGTAATCAAGCTGCTCCTCCTGCGAGCGAATGTCTGGCCGGAGCTGGGATGCGTGGTCGGATGCTGTCCTCCGACGAACAGGGGCTCGTCGGAGGTGATAGATTTGCGCTCGCGATCTGCTCCGGCGAAGGCCACCACAGCAAATCCGCACCAAAAAAACGACAACAAAAATAGACTTGCCGCCTGGCAAGTCCACTTTTATCGATCTATTAGAAGTTTTCGCTGAATCCGTTATTTTTTGCTTTTTCCCACGCTTCCTGCAAAACGGCAAGCGACAGATCAGCCGTGCTCGGCAGCACGCGGTCAGCCAAAGCCAAAACCTGTTCATCGCCAACCGCAACCGCCACGATGCCGGCAGCTTTGATGGCTTCAACGCCTGAAGCCGCATCTTCGACCCCTACACAGTCAGCCGGATCGGCGCCCGCAAGCTGAGCACCCGCCAGAAAAATATCCGGAGCCGGTTTGCCAGCCTTAACAGTCGCCGGATCGACGATACCGTCAAAATAAGCACGTACCTGCAGACAGATCCAGGATTCCCGGTGCATTCTTGCTTGCTGAAGTCACGATCATTTTGATGCCGGCAGCTTTCAGTTCCTCCAACAGCGGAATGATGCCCGGCAAAATGTCATCCGGCGTCATTTCCTTTATCAATTCCAAGTAATGGGCATTCTTTTTCACGCACAATTCATCTTTTTCGGCTGAGGAATATTTATCCGCAACCCCGCCTTGCGCCAATATGCGCTCCAGCGAATCGATGCGGCTTACCCCTTTCAGCTCCTCGTTGAACGCCTCATCCACTTCAATGCCCAGTTCCGCTCCCAAGTCGCGCCAAGCCAAAAAATGAAATTTCGCCGTATCGGTGATCACACCATCCAAATCAAATAGTACCGCCTTCATATTCCCATCCCTTTCGTCTGCATTCCTGCCTTAAGCTTAAAATTAGTTCAAAGCTTACGCAAGAAATAAGGCGTTGTCAACGGACGCCTTAGGTAGTCAATTATTTTATAATCAGGTATTTAACCTGTCGCCAATCACCCTAGTTTATTTATCTGATTTTACAAATGATTTCGCTATCATTTATAAATCGGATGAACCATACGGCCGAATCCTTCGCCAAAAAGCTACTTCCATTAACATATATCATCTATTTGCATCCAACACAAAAAAACGGGAACTGATCCGTCTCCAGCAAGTCCGAAAACACCAGACTCACCATCGACAATCAATTCCCGCTACAAACCGATAAATATATTTACAAAATCATATCCTCTAAATCGTATTCTCCGCAACTGCTAAACCCGATAGATTTCCGCTCCGAACGGCACTGCCGCCATCACCGCGAAGTTTTACTTACTCACCAAATTTTTTTTACTCCACTCGCCCATGCTCTGCAGTATAGGAATAAAACTTTGCCCCAAAGGTGTTAAGGAATATTCTACTTTCGGCGGAACTTCTTTATAGACTTCTCTGTGAACCATCTGGTCTTCTTCCAATTCCCGCAATTGCCTTGTTAAGATCCCTTTTGAAATATTTGGCAACAACCGTTGAAGTTCATTGAACCTTCTCGTCTGCGTGCTTAAATTCCATAATATGATGATTTTCCATTTCCCTGCAATGATATCTTGCGTTTGCGTAACGGGGCAAACCTCTATTTGATCCCCTACAGGTTCACCAAACCGACTTCTTGCCATAATAAATGCCTCCCGTTCTTAATGGTACTGTTTTTGTGACTAGGTCATAAAAAAGTGCCTACTTCCAAAATTCTGTCTAGTACTATACTATTAGATTACATTAAATAAGTAAACAAAAGAATTGGAGAGATGCAATATGAAATTATTAGTAACGGGAGCAACAGGAAAATTCGGCACGAAGGTTGTAGAAACTCTGTTGAAGACTGTACCAGCCAGTCAACTGGCTGTCAGTGTTCGTAACCCAGAAAAAGCGGAAGAATTAAGGGCTCGTGGAGTGGAAGTCCGACAAGGGGATTTTGATCATCCAGAAACATTGGATGCTGCTTTTGCAGGTGTTGATCGTTTATTGCTTGTTTCTGCGGATGGGGATAACGAAACAAGAATTCGTCAGCACGCCAATGCAGTGGCTGCGGCAGAGCGCGCCGGAGTCGGTTTCATCGCATACACCAGTTTAGCGAATGCACAAGAAAGCAAAAACTTGTTCGCTCCAACGCATCAGGCCACAGAAGAAGCGATTTTGAAAACGGGGATTCCCTACTCCTTCCTGCGCAACAACTGGTACTTGGAGAATGAAATTTCAAGCATTCAAGGTGTCTTGGCAGGCGCTCCATGGGTCACATCAGCAGAAAACGGCAAGGTAGGCTGGGCACTTCAACAAGATTATGCAGAGGCTGCGGCTGCTGTACTTTCCGGTGACGGGCACGAAAACACAATCTACGAGCTTTCTGGCAAGGTATTGACTCAGGAAGAAATAGCAGCAGCTCTCGGAATTGTATTGGGCAAAGAAGTAACTGTACAACAAGTTGATGACGCTACCTATGCTGATATTATGCAGGATGCTGGTGTGCCGGATTTCGTTATCCCTATCCTTGTTGAAATCCAAAAAAGCATTCGAGTGGGCTCCCTGGATGTTGAGAGCAATGATTTCGAAAAACTCCTTGGTCGTCCAGCAACCCCAATCCATGAGGGTTTGAGCCAAATCGTAAATGGAATTACGCAAAATTAATTATTGCATTGAGCCGTAAAAATGAGGTCCTTTGTTCCCAGTGATTGACTGGGAACAAAGGACCTCATTGCTTTTTATAGTAGAGTCTTCGGTAGCGTACTCATCCAACAATCCATTCAACAATGATATTGCCTGTTACGCAACCCGATAGATTTCCGCTCCGAACGGCATCAATGCCAACTTGGCATGCTTGAAGTGCTGCAGCCCGAACGGAATGCCTACGATTGTCATGCAGAAGATGACGCCCATAATGACTTCCTCGGCTGCCAATGCCAAACCGCCCAACAGCATCCAGATTATATTCAACACTAACGACGTGCCGCTTTCGCTGATGCGGATTTCCCTGCCGAACGGCACAGCCGCCATCACCGCGAACTTGAAGCACTGCATACCGATAGGAATCCCGACGATGGTCAGGCACCACAGGATTCCGATAACGATCCAAGAAATAAAACTGATGAAACCACCTAACACAAACCAAATCAGATTCATTAAGAAATTCATGATCCTCAACCTCTCTTTCCCTTACATTATAATCCCTGCTGCGCGCAAAGGCATCGGACTAAGTACTGAATTTTTCACCCCTGGTCTATGATTTGCTCACGGCCTGTCCTCCGGTGAACGCAGGCCTCGCCGGAGGTCGCCCCACATTTCGTCTTTCTTCTCCGATAAGGCTGGCTTCGTCGAAGGTGGGGACGAAAGTTACCGCTGTTCTCCGGGGAGCGAAGCTTAACCGGAGTTGACGACCGTTTCAAACCGCGCTCCTCCGGCTACCAGGCACCCTCTGCTCTGCTCCGAAAAAAGAGCCGCCTCGCAGAGAGACGGCCCCACAATATTTCTTTGGATTAATAAGTCAATCCTGGGTTGAAGAATCCAAGCAATACACCGACAAAGGCAACGACTACCAATATCAACATGACTTTGATTGGGGACATATTCTTTTTGGAAAGCAAATACCAGCAGCCTACTACAAATGAAGCAGTCAATAAGCCTGGGTATACTGAATCGAATTTGTCTTGCAGCGTCAAGAGGCTATTGCCATCCGATCCAACTAAGACGAACGAAGTTTTGACACTTACCCAAGTAGCAGCAACAGCCCCAATGACCATTCCGCCTAATAAAGTAATCGATTCACGTAATGCCAAACCTTGTGGTCCTACCAAGAAATCGACAGCTTTACCGCCTACTTCAAATCCTTTGAAGTAAAGAAATTTCATTCCCAAGTAGGCAATGATGTTCCACACGATTATGTAGAAGATTGCGCCTAACGGTGAACCATCAGTAGACAATCCCAGTGCGATACCTAATAGAATCGGAATCAGAGTTCCAACGATCAGGGAATCACCGATACCTGCTAAAGGTCCCATCAGACCAGCACGTAAACCATTGATTGTTTCGTCATCAACATCCGCTGCCCCATTGGCACGAGCGACTTCCAATCCAGCTGTAATACCGACTACGACTGTACCGATTTGTGGCTCAGTATTGAAGAAGGCAGTATAGGTTTTCATCGATCTTTCTTGATCTTCTTTTTTATCATAAAGTTCTTCAACGATTGGCAACATCGAACATAGATATCCAAATGTTTGCATATGTTCTTGAGAGAAACATGTCAAGTTTCCGTAATACCAATTGTGGAAAGATTTATTTAATGTTTTTTTGCTTAATTCCTTAGCCATCTTAAATGTCCTCCTCTTCGTCGCCGCTCACTGATACCATTCTTTGCAATGACAGCAGTTTGATACGATAGTTGATTAATGCAAACATAGCCGCAACCACTGTCGCTGAAACTAAGTTGATCCCTAATGACGCAGCCAAAGTGAAGCCAAAGAAGAAGGGAATAAAGTCTACTGCTTTCGTAACGATTTGTTTCAATAGAATCGCAATCCCGACGCAGGGAAGCAAGGATCCGACTGTGAATAAGGTTTTCATTGCTAAACCATCCATTGGTAAGGTTGTTTTGATTACCTCTACAACGTCAGCTCCCAATTTACACATGATCAAGGTTGGGATAAATGAGAAGAAGAAATGGGAAATCCAAGGCAAGCCCATGTTGACTGTATATAACTTATGGAATTCACCTTTTTCCACCGCTTTCCAACCGATGTGTTGCCATGCTAGGTTAGCTGTTGCAGTTCCGTAAAATAATACGGTACCCAAAGTTCCGACCATCGTACCGAATGATGTAGCTAATGCTGCACCTTCTATACTAAGAGCCGTCAAACCATAGCTTTTTAAAGCTACCATCGCAAGCGGAATACCGATATAACTGACTGCCCGAACGTCAGCTGAGACCGTTCCGCCAGGAGTGACCAATGCGATGTACACGATTTGCATTGCCGCGCCGACTAAAATACCCGTTTGGATATCGCCTAAAATAATACCTGATACTAAACCACCGATTAAAGGACGACCTAATGTATAATTTCCGAATGATGTACCACCTAAACCAGGCATACTTGATAAGCAGGCGAACAGCCCTAGCATAGCTGCTTGAATCCAACTAATTGTCATAATTTCTTCTCCCCTTTTGTTTTTTTATTTAAAACCAAATTTGCTTCTGAAGTTTTCCCATGTTCCGATTGAAACATCAGGCAGTAAGGCAAATTTAATTTTATAACCAGCTTGATACATTGCTTCAAAGGCCTCTGCTTCTGCTTGTGTGATCGATTGGTTATTTCCCAATTTCGTAGCACCTTCACGGTCATTGCACGGACCTACGATCACAGTATCGATTCCGGGTTTGAATTTTTGATCCACCAAAATCTTTTTCATGTCCAAAGGATCTTTGGTGATCAGGAAATATCGATCTTTGCTGTCCAATACTTTTTGATTTTTTTGTTGCCATTCCTCATTGGTCCAAATGAACGTTTTTAAACCGCTGGCACTCTTATAGGCCGCTTTTAGAACGTCGCTCTGAGCCGCCTTATCATTCACAGCGACCAACCCGTCACAAGGGAACTCTTTTGCCCAACGCGTACATGTTTGCCCGTGAATCATACGATCATCAATCCGAATAAATGATACTGTCATTTTTCTTTCCCCCTCTAAATTTCGTCGTCTTCTTCTGGTTGTTCTAATTTGAATTCTTGCAAAGCTTCTTTCGCTTCAGATACGACCGTAGCAGTAAAAGTTTCTTTATCCAAGCTGTCTTTCATCAAAACTGCCGTTAAAGCCAATGGCAAGTTCATGCCGCCGATAGTGATTGTATTGGCAAGTTTGCCTTCATCCGCTAAAACATTCAATGAAGTTGTCAAAGGTGAGCCGCCTACAATATCAGCAAGCAAGATGATTTCATCATCCCCAGTCACAGCTTGAACGGCTTCCTTGAACATCAAAGCAAACTCATCTGCTGTTTTCCCATCAGGCAATCCAACTGCGATCACATCATCCCGTTTTCCAGCCAGCATATCCAACGATGTCTTTAAGCCCGTCGCAAAATCACCGTGGCTTACCAGAACCACATATTTCAAATTATTTCCTCCTTCGCGTATATCAATTAGCCTCTAAAGAATACCACCCATCGAAGCGCTTGCATCGTGTCGCGTGTCAACACATTCATGTGACATTTGACATGAAATAATATAAAAATTGTTTGACCGCAGCATCGTGCGGTCCGGGGTCCGGGTCTGGCGGTGCGTTTCCCCGCCAAATTGGCTTTCGCGGGGCAATCTCGTGTTGTCCGCGGACGTTTTGCCCCGCCAAATGGGTTTTGGCGGGCTATCTCGTGTTGCCCTTGGACATTTTGCCCCGCCAAAAGGGTTTTGGCGGGGTATCTCTGCGCATAAATTCAATTCCCATACAAAAAAAGCTGTATCAAAGCCAGAAAATACCGTTCTGGTTCTGATACAGCCTCCTATTCGTGTTGCATGTATACAGCGGATTACTCAGGCCTAACAGACCTCATCCTCCGTGTGACATTTGTCATTCCGATTATTTTAAAAGATTATCGATTTCTTTTTCGATGTCGACCAGCTCATCATCAATTTTATTTTCATTCAAAGCATTCGTGATCAGATAATCGCATCTTTCGATGATATTGTTGTACTTTTTGAATTTCGGTTCGATTACCGCGTTTTCGATGATATCATCCAGCACATCTTGTTTTAAGGAATAATTGCTCATGGCATCCTGATCCAGCAGCGCTTTGGTGCTGTCGCTGGCCATCACACTCTTCAAAGCGGAAGCCCCTTGAGAATTTTCAAATAATTCCTGTTGAATTTCTTGGTCAATCGTTAAGGTTTCAAGAAACTCAAAAGCTAATTGTTGCTGGGTTGTTTTGGAATTTATGGCTATCAAAGAGGTGGCTATTTGGGAAGTCTTTTGATTAGCGGTTGTCCCTGGCATCGCCAAGCAACTCCATTTGAAAGTAGAATATTTACTGACGCGATAAGGATAAGGTTGATAGGTCCGGTATTGGGCAAACGTCAACGGGCAAAAAGCGACATTGCCTTTATCGAAGTCCTCCGACGATACTTGATAGCCTTTATTCAGATCCTTCAGTTTTTGAATATAGGATAAAGCTTCCCTTACATCGCTTTGATTCAGATTACTTGATGCACCCTCCTCATCAAACAAGACTGATGCCGTAACCATTGACCGCATCTTGCCATTTGAAACCATAGGAGCCATATTGATCGATCGTGCCATCACCATCAGTATCCTTGGTTACTTGTGCACATATCTGATAAAATTCTTCGATCGTCCAATTTCCCTCAGGTATAGCAATGCCTTCCTTTTCCAACAGATCGCGATTGACGCACATCATGGTCGGATTGATCTCATAGGGTAAGGCATATTGCGTATTTTGGTAACTGCCCGAACTGAGCGCACTTTCATAGAAGATATCGGTACTTACGTTGTTAGCTTTGATCAAATCATCCAACGGCATTAATGCCCCTAAAGAAGACAACTTATTGAAATCTTCAGCCAATACCATAAAAACATCCGGTTGCTCCCCGCTGGCGATATTGGATGCCAACCAGGCTGAGTAATCTTGTTTCAAGATGCCGCTCTTATATTCTATCGTTACATTAGGATGTTCCTTTTCGAATTTTTCGATGGCATCATCGATCACTTTATAACTTTCCGCATTGTAGACATCCCAATTGCTGCCGGTGAACATCCCTAGCGTAATCGTGATTTCCCTGCGAGAGCTGACAAACAGATAGATCATCAACAGACTAAAACCGATTAAAGCGAGGAATAACTTTTTCATTTTAGTCATTTCATTACCGAAATCTTTTGTCGTTTGACCCGTTTGGACTGCCCAAATAGCCAGTTGTGTCCGATCCCTTAAATCCAATTTGGACAAAATGGTGCTGAGGTAATTCCGGACCGTCCCCTCCGACAGGAACAGCTTTTGCGATATTTCTTTGTTGGAAAGGCCGAATCCCACTTGTTGAATAACTTTCATTTCACGGTTGGAGATATCCGCAGCATTTTTGTCATCCACTTGGATCGCATAACTGCTGGTTGCCATTTGCGAGAATTTTTTGAACACTTTAGTGGCGATATCCGGGTTGATCATCGCGCCCCCATTGATGACGGTCAGAATGGCTTGGTGCAAGCCGTCCATGCTGACGCCTTTCAACAAATACCCGCTGGCGCCGTATTTTAAAGCACTGAACACAAATTCATTGTCATCGAAAGTAGTCAGGATAATGATTTTAATTTCAGGATATTGTTCCTTCACCATCTTCGTGCAGTAGACGCCATCCATTTTGGGCATCCGGATGTCCATCAGAATGACATCCGGTTTGCATTTCTTGATGCTTTCCAGCACTTCAAAACCATCCGCAACAGTGGCTACAACTTCAAGATCCGGTTTGGTTGATAGGACAATTTCCAAGGATTGTCTTATCAACTCTTGATCATCGGCAATCATTACTTTAATCATAATTTCCTCCCCTTTCGATCGGTATTTCTATGGCAGTTCTAAAACCGTTCTCGCCAGAAAATCTGATCGTCCCATTTAAAATAGAAACGCGTTCACACATCTGCTTTAACCCATAACCACATTTAATGCTTTCACAGCCCGTACCATTATCTTGGATGATGATGACATATTCATCATCGTAGACGAACATATTGATTTCAATCTCTGTGGCGTGCCCATGCCGCAAAGAATTGGTGATGGATTCTTGGATCATCCTGAAAATAATGTCCTCTTTCGTATTTTCAATATCAACATTATCCCATTTGTAATATAAATCTATTTTCAGATTGGACACGCCTTCATATTCGGCAATCATTTTGGTCAACCCATCTTTTAGCGTGCTGTCTTCCAAAACGCCCGGGCGCAATTTGTATAAGGAACGCCGCACATCTTTGATGCCCATCCTGACAACGTCACTGACCAGCAGTAGTTGCTGTTTCGTTTTTTCCGGGTCAATATCAATGATGGCAATGCAGGCATCCACACCCGCCGATATTCCGGTTAGAGCATGGCCCAGCGTATCGTGTATTTCTCGGGAGATTCTTTTCCGTTCGTTATCTTCACCGATTTTTTCAGTCAGATTGGCATAGTTCTTCAATTCGACATTTACGCGTGAGACCATCGCCAATTGTTCTCCGACACGTTGTTTTTCTTTTTGTTGGACAAATAAAGAAGTTGCCAGAAAAGAAATGAAGCCTACGATATTCAGCGAGGCAAGGATATTTCTGAAGAACAAGATCAACGTTCTGGCTCCGCTGGGATAAAAATTGATATAGGTTTCAATCGATGGCATTCTGACAATGAGCGAAAGAATGGCATAATCAGAGATGATCAGCAGGCCAAAGCTGATGATCAGCAATGCCGGCCAATATTTAATTTTCTTTGTGTTGTACAAAATATCAGCGAACACCAATAACACGATGCCATTGTAACTGCCGTTCAAAACGATTATCAACGTTATCATTACGATAATTTCCAGATAGATCAGCCAATAAACGATATAACTGTCTTTCGTGCGGAAGTACATGCTCGCCAGTAATACCAAAAACAACAGGATCGCCCCAAAAAAAGTCTTTTCCGGAGCCGGAGGGACATAAGACAGGTTTTCCAAAAAAGCAGAGGCATACCCATGGGCCTGCAAATATTTTGTCGAAAGCAAAAAGATGGAGGCATTAAACAATACGATAATAAAATTCAGTAGCAATAAGGAATTATGAATATAAGCTATATGCTTCGTCTCTAAATTGATCATTATTGCCACCCCGAAATATCATATTCGCTGATGTTGTCCTTGGTTATTAAGCTAACCGGCACAACAATCGACTTCTCATATTGTTCATCATTAACAATTTTATAGGCTGCTTCAATCGCTTTAGCCCCCATCGTAGTAGGCGATTGTGCTGCAGTCCCTTGAACTTCATCACTGTCAATCAATAGTTTTTTCATATCCGGTGAACCATCCACGCCATAGACCAGTACTTCATGATTGATTTGTTTATCTTTTATTGCCGCCAAAGCACCCAATGCACTGGGGTCATTTAAAGCCATGACAACATCGAAATCGATTTTTTTATCAATGATTTCCATCATTACGGGCATCGCGACTTCCGTTTGGCCCAAACACTCTTCACTTGCAACAACCGTATAATTAGCATTATCTTTGATAGTATCCAGAAAACCGTTGATCCGGTCAACAGACGATAAAGCAGCGCTGTGTTTTAAAAGCACAATCTTTGCCGAAGACAGATTGCGCATCATATCCTTGGCACATTGCACGCCGGCATCATAATTATTGGACAAAACAGTCGTATCGGCAATGGTGTCGTCATCCAGCTGCGCATCAATGACAATGATCCTGATGCCTTCTTCTTTGGCTTTTTTCAAAGAATCATTCACTTTCGAATAATCAACCGGGTTGATGATCAATACATCAATCCCCATCTCGATCAAGTCATTGATTTGTTCGTTTTGTTTCTCGACATCCAGAGCCGGATCACGGGTATATAAGATATCCCCACGATCATTGATTTGTTTTTCTATTTCATCTGTTATGGCCTTGTAAAAGCTGTTATTCATGGTCATATAAGTAGCGCCAAAAACAATTTTTTCACTGTCGTATCTGACGAATTTATAATTATAATAGATGGATGAAACCGCGATGACACAAACAGAGACAATCAGAACCATCATTTTGCTTACATTTCGCACCCTATCATCACTCTCCCACCTCACAGTCTATATACTTTTGTCACATATGTAAATTGACAAAAGTAATTTTATGCAATCACTTCCATTTTTTTATCTCCTTCTGCATTGGTATAAACTTGCGTCCGAATTCGGCATGGCATCAAAAATAAAAACAGCAAGCCCCTAGTCTCCGATTGGATATCGGAAATTGGGGCTTGCTGTTTTTATCGTACTATACAAAAATAACCCGAAAACCAAACACTCGTTTTTTCGAGTGCCAAGCTTCCGGATTATTCTTCATTTGCGATTAAGTCATTTTATCTTTTTCTGGTGCCCTTTGTATTTTTCTGCATACCCTTTTCAATTACAAGTTCTTTGTAGTTTTTATTCATCTTCGGATTATCTTGTCGGTACACTTTCAACGCTATACTCGAAGAAATTAAAGCAGCTCCAATGATCCAGACGCTATTGTTAAACATGGAAAGTGCAAATAAAAGGCATCCTAAAAATAGGCTCAGATTAAAAACAAATTCTTTCTTCTTCATTTGATCACTCCACTAAATTATATTCGTATTCTGCCACTTCCATGTTATGGATTCCTAGTCTATCAAAAACCATGGATTTATAAGCGATATAAGCATTATATTCTAGTCTTTCCAATGAATCGTATGCTTTATTTAGTGTTGTATCTAAAACCAATACCCCGTGCTGTTTTAACAACATTGCTTTCGACTTTACATCATCTCCTAGAGATTCAACGTAAGACTTTACTTCCTCGGCTAATTCGGGAGAACATGCTGGATAGAAGTCCAAACAAGGAATTCTTCCGAATTTTTGTGTTGCCTCGGTAAGATTTGGCATCTCCATTCCCATCGTGGCAAATACCATGGATTCTCTGGCGTGACCATGTACGACAGCACCGATATCTTTATGTGTTTTAAAGCAAGCCATATGCATATTGATTTCGCGTGTCAGCCTACCGTCGCCTTCAATAACGTTTTCATCCATGTCAACAACTAATATTTGATAAGGGGAAAGGTTGCATAAGTGATCTTGTGACATCAGCGTTGGTGTCATAATAATGTGTTTATCATTCATCCGCACACTGACATTTCCACCAGCAGCATTCGTTTCAAATCTATCAAACATTGTTCTGACAATCTTAGCTAATCTTTCTCTCTCTTGTTGATATAACATATAATCCGCTCCCTTTTTCTACAGTCTGTTTATCGTTACTTCCCGTTGTAAGTCCAATGCATCTTCGATATCAAAACTTGTACTATCATTGTTCTTAACCTTACTTGCAGCACACCCGCTTGCAAAACTCAGACATTCTTCAATCGGCTTTTTCAGATAGAACATGGATAGAAATGCCCCTACGAAGCAATCACCTGCGCCTGTATCATTGACTTCCTCAACCTTTGGGGCGATAACTTGAAATTGTTCGCCCTGATACTGGCAAAAGCTGCCCTTCTCTCCTTGCGAAGCTATCACACAGTCGACCCTTTCAGATAATGCCTCCAAATTTTCCGTAAGGCTCTGATTTTTTGAGACGATTTCCTGTAATTCAAATTCATTTGGCTTGATAAAATTAACGCCTACTTCAACTGCTTTTAGCAAAGCCTCACCAGATAAATCACAAGCAATGAAGCAGCCGCTATCTTTCAAAACATATAAGAGCTCTTCTAAGTCTGAGATAAGATAATTTTGTGGAAGAGATCCCGCTATCAGAACCATGTCTTGTCTGGTTACCTTCCGCCTTATTTTTTCCAGTAAATTTCTTTTTTCAAACTCAGAGACAACAAGTCCTTTTTCCGTGAACATCGTACTTCCGCTGATTCCCTCTTCTAAGACGATATAGCATTCTCTTGTAGATTCATCAGCTACCTCAGTAAATTCATGCCTTATATCTTTTTGTGCCAATATATTGTATAAAGCTGCTTTGTTATTTGTCCCGCACAGCCCCATCGCCAGGTTATCTATCTTAAGTTTACTCATCACGTAAGAGCCATGGAGACCTTTGCCACCTAAATCGTAGGTTACTTTTCTGATGCGGTTTGTTTTTCTTTTGACAAGTTCCTCACCGATAAACAGTAAACGATCTATCGCTGGGTTTAACGTAACTGTATAGATCATCCATATTCCTCACTTCTTTAAAATTTAAGCTTCATTCGGTTCCATATCCCATTCTCCATCAGTCGAAACCGCCAATTCATTTGCTGCACGATTTTTCATGACTTTGGAATAGAGTACAAACAATGCTACCCATACTGCTGCTAAAACGAATCCTAGAATTTTAAATTGTAATAGTTCTGTTAATACAAAGCGAATGTCTGGATATTCTAATGTACTCCAAGTGATTCTTTGTCCTTGAGCAAGTTCAACTGCACCGGTATCATTTGCCAATTTTGTAATGGTATTAGCAAAATAAGACGCTGAATATAAGAAAATTGGAGTTCCAATGACACTGATTATGAACATCCGGATTAAGTTACCGCCTGTCACGACTAATGCTGGGGCAACCATACCAACATTTAAGATCCCTGCGAATGGAAGAACTGCATTTCCTGGTAAAATGAAGGCAAACAGTAGGGTAACAGGTACCATAAGAATCATAATGACCCAAACTTCACTGCTACCTGCAAGAATCGGCCAGTCCAGCCCGATAAACATTTCGCGATCTTTAAATCTGTTCTTCATAAAGTCAGACATCGCTTCAGAAATCGGGGATAGAGCCTGCATGAACAGTTTTGAAACCATCGGGAACAATGTCATCGCTGTCGCTGCTTGCATACCTAACATCAAGGCTGCTCCAACCGAATAGCCGCCTGCAAGGGCTAAGACAAACCCGATGATGAATCCCATGACATGATTCTCGCCAAACATACCAATTTTTTCTTTTAACATTGTTGCATCCATCTCTTTGTTAAAAGCAGGTATTTTTCTTAACAATAAATCAAAAGGCATCAATAAAGCTCCCAGCATCATCATTCCATGTGACACAGTTACGCCAGGGATACCTGTTAATCTTTCGATTTCCGGCTGGTTTATATCAGAGAACAATAATTCCAACACAATCGTTATTGCAGCACCGATAAAAGCAAGATACAGATTATTTGTCACACCAACAATTAATACTGCAGTAAAGATTTTCCCCCAAACATTCCATAAATCAACGTTCAGTGTTTTCGTTTTATTTACTGCAAGCATGATTCCATTAATCAGCAACTGTAACGGGAACATCAAGAAAGCATATGGCCATGCCCATGATAGGGTCGCCATGGAGGTCCACCCACCATCGATGACAGTCAATGAAATGCCTGTCCGTTCAGCCAACGCCTGTGCAGCAGGAGTCAACGAACTCATCATGAATCCAATAACTAAGTTCATCCCTATAAAAGCTACTCCAAGTGTAATCCCTGCACTAATTGCATCCTTTGATTTCATCTTGACTAATAATCCAATCAGTATCATTAACGCGGGAATAAAAACTGCAGATCCTAAATTTAATACACTCTGTATAATCTGTTGTAAAGTTTCCATTGTCTTCTCTCCTCCAAACTGATATTGGTGTTACTTCAAGGCATCGACTAATTTCTGTGTTTCTGCCTCAATTCCCATGCCGGTTAGAAATGCGATTCCATTTAAAGTTGGAATATTATATGTTTTCGTTGGCTTCGTAATGGAAATGTAAACGTCGCTTTGCTTAACATATTGATCCAATGATTTGATATCTACGGCATCTACGACTGCATTAATTTTCTTCTCAGTCAGTATGCGCTTCACTTTTGAGGCTACTGTTTGACTTGTTGCTACACCACTGCCACACGCTACGATTACTCTTTTCATACTTCAACACTCCCAAATTCATTTTTTAGTAACTCTTCCATTTTTGAAATATTCACAATGCCATTAAAGGCGTCAATGAAATACTTGTTTCTGAACTGCGTCATGATATTTGATAATAAACCTACCTGCTCTTGTGGTTCTTTGATTCCTAAGACAAACACTGTGTCGATATCCACCCATTCATCAAATGTTCCCATTTGTATGAATTTGATTGGCTTGTTTAAGGTCACTACGAATATGAAGGGTCTTTTGACATGGATCACATCTGTATGTGGAATCGCTAAATTCACCATATCTGTTTGCAGCCCAGTAGGGAAAACTTTCTCTCTTTCCCTAATAGCGTCAAAGAAAGTATCTTCTGTATAGTTCTCTTCCTCGAGTATGTCACTAACATATTCGAATAATTCTCTTTGTGATTCAAATTCCTGATTCAATTTTATTAGCTTACTATCAAATAAATCAGAATATTCCATCTACCTCACCCTCTCTTTAAATATATCCAACACTTCTTCCATATCATTGGATTTCATTATTCTATTTTTTTGTTCGTTGTTTAAAAAGGTATCATTCAGCTTTAATAGCCATGGCACATGCTCATTATTTCTGCATGGAGCAAGTGCTACAACTATATCCATCTCTGACCCATTAGGCGCATGTATAGTATTTTTAAGGATAAGTATTTGCACATCCGCTTCAATGACCCCTATGTCCGGCGCAGCATGCGGCAAAAACACATTGGGACCGATCATCATCGTTTCATAGGATTCATAAAAGATCTTTTTACATTCTTCCATATAATCATGCGTAATGGATTGTCTGTTGCCCATCTCATAAAAAGCTAAATCGATGATTTCATCCCATGGGACATTCTCATTAACAATGGTTATTTGGGACGAATCTTTCAATAAATCCGCATCTTTTTCTTGTAAGGGGATCGGTAATTTTTTATCCTCAAAAAATCCTTCTACTTTCCCGGAAATCAGAGCTATTTTATCTTTTGGAATAAGTTCCGCTAAATACGCCATTATTTCCTTCGCTTGTTTAGATGCATCTGATTCAATGGCCTCTTCTACTTGCTTCCTTAATCTAAACCGCGATAATTCATCAAGCAGAGAGGGGACTAAAAAATTCACTATGTCCGTATGGATAGGGATCGTCGAGAAAATAAAATCAACATCTGGTGGTTGTGCTTCAAATTTTCTTAGAGAATAGACATCAATAAATTTTATTTTCGGAAACTCTTCTTTTAAGATGCCGAGCAATAGTTTTGATATGGATGTTCCGCTCCTGCATAGGACTACCGCAGTAAATACCGGTTGAAGTTTATCTTCACAGGTTTGATAAATTTCTCCTAAAAAAATCATGGCAATTAGGGCAATTTCATCATCTGTAAATTCTATCCTTAATTCATCTTCGAATAGCCGCAAGGATTTTTTTACAACCATATAAATGGAGTGATGTTTTTCCATAAATTGTCCAGTCAATGGATTATAAACGTGGAGTCCTAGTTTCAGCCGATATATAGCCGGTTTTATGTGCATCAATAATCTTTTCTTGAGATCAAGAAATTTCGGAAAGTTGATTGCCATGTTTTCCTCAATAGATTTTATTAATCCACAAACGAGTTCTTCAATATTTAGTTCATTGTAATGAATGATCTCTTCCTTAAAATCAATGATGCTGGAGGACAATACTTGCAGAGTCAGATACTTTAAATCCATTTCAGACAGGAATGGATAGCTCCAAAATATTGATTTGATCCTTGGATACTCTTTGGTTCCTTTTATGTCATGTGTAATATCTGAGAAATCCAAGTTTTGATTGCTGAACTTAGATCTTAGAATGGTTCCCATAAGCAAGTATGGTAACGCATCCAAAACCTCGTCTGAAAAAAATATTCCCAGCTCGATCTCAATCTTCTCCAACCTTTTTCTTAAATGGAATATTTCATCCTTCTCCATAATGCCTTTTTCAAACAATATGAATTTTCCAGCGGGTATTTTCAGTAACGTTTGGATAGAATCCGCCAGTGTATTCCGGACCTCAAATTCATTGCCTTGGATATTATAGCCGCAGCTTCTGGAGTATTTAATTTCTACACTCTCCGAAATGTCACTTTTCAATTCTTTTATATCCGCCAATGCCGTATTTTTGCTCACGTACACATAGTCTGCCATTTCCTGAAGAGGGTTGTATCCTTCGCCGATCAATAGCTTAATGAGAATAAGCGTCTTCCTTATTTTCGGACTGTAAAAGGAATATAGTTTTTGATTCTTTTTTAAAACATATTGATACGTTACATTGACTCCCTCTTCAGTCAAATATAAATGATTTCTTTTACGAACAATGACAGTATCACCCAATAAAGAGTTAATATGGTCTAGCTCGTCATTGACTTCTTGTTCGCTAATGGTAAACGCCTTCATTAAACTGTTTAATGTTACTTCTTCACTAGTTAAGAAATAAGACATCACATCCAGTGAATGTGTTTTGATCATATTCATTCCTCCTTACACATAAAATATTACCAGACAAATCTTTTATTTTTTTGGGATTCATCCCAATTAAAAATAGCGCTTTCACACTTTGTTGTGATGAACTTCTGAAAGGTTCACCTGACCTTATTACGTAGCAAAAAAAATAAAGACCCTCACAGTTCATGTATAGTAATTTTCACATCACTATACTGATGAAAAGGAATTGCCTCTATTCTTAAAATTATAACAGGAAGCGTACTTTTATTGAAGTGGTTCAACAATAGTTTACTTTTCGAACACATTTACGAGTTGTGTCCATTTTGAATAATGTGAAAAATAAACATAACCGCTCCATAAACACTCAAAAAGATCCATTTGAAGTTACTTAGTATGACAAAAATGAGTCAACCTTACTCCCTGTCATACAAGGAGTAAGCTTGACTCATTTATTTTTCTGTATTCTATTTCATTAACCGTTCATTCCCCCCGCACCCGCATAACCGTCTCCCGCTCGATCACTTCATGCGGCACGATCATCTTCGGCAGCAAGGCGCTCGGTTCGTGGAGTTGGCGGATCAGGAGGGCGGCGGCTTGTCTGGCCAGTTCCTGGACGTGGATGTCGATGGTCGTCAGGAATGGGTGGGACAGGGTCGCAAAGACGGAATTGTTGAAGCTGATCAGGGAGATGTCGTCCGGCACTTTGTACTGGTCCAGCTGCAGATACTGCAGGACCCGCAAGGCCAGGCGGTCATCGCCGACGACAAGTCCGGTCGGTTTGGTCTCTTCGAGGAACTCTTGGAAAGCCATGAAGTCATCCGGCGTTTCGAAGTAGAGTGACGGATGGACGGTCAGATTGGCATCGCGCAAGGCATCGGAATAGCCTTTGTAGCGTTCCTTGTCGACCATTTGCGAAGGCGTCAATCCGACGAAGCCGATCCGTTCGTGTCCGTGGTGGATCAGGCAGTCCGTCGCCGTTTTGCCGGACAGACGGTTGTCGTTATCGATGTAGATCGTCTCGTTCTCGTAGACATCCGGTTTCCCCAGCAAAGCGTAGGGAATCTTCTCTTCGTGCAGGAACTTGCGGATCGGGTCTTTCGCCTCCGAATACAACAGGATGAAGCCATCGACCAGTTTGCGCTGATGCATCAGGCGCACGCTGTCCTTCAGCTCCGCCATCGTCTTACCGGTAGCCAAGGAAATCATGTATTTCTGTTCGTTGCAGACGACGCCGATTTCCTGGATCATCTCGAGGAACAGCGGGTTCTGCGCAGGGTTCCCCATCGTCGCCACCGGCAGGATCACGCCGATCGTCTGCGTGGACTTGTTGGCCAGGTTCTGGGCGGCGAAGTTGGGCGTGTAGCCCAGTTTCTGCATCGCTTGGCGCACTTTCACTTTTGTGTTTTCGCTGATCAGCGGACTGTCCTTCAACGTGCGTGAAACGGTTGAAGTCGCGACGCCCGCTTCTCTGGCGACATCTTTTATCGTAACGGTCATAGGCATTTTCCTCAGGTTCATTTTTGTATCTCTAGATTACCATTTAAAAGTGTAATTTTGAACCCTTGCCGCCAAAGTATTTGGCGCCAGGACGATATTGTCCCAGCCCGGATGGTGGATGGCATCCGGCACTTCCTGCGCCTCGATCGCCAAACCCAGCTGGCTCCGCATCGGACGGCCGTTCACAAGGTACGGTTCGTTCATGTCTGTCGTCGAAAAGAGCACGATGCTGCTGCGGTTGCTGGACAATGTCATTTGCCGGCCGCTCTCCTCATCGCTGAGGATCAGCTGCGGCTGTTGGTCCGGCTGCATCAGGAAAACATCATCGAACCCTTGCGGTCGTTTGCGGATGGCTTCGCCGATGACAGTCGCTTCGCGGAAATCGAAAGCCGTCCCCGCCACCGCTTGTTTCGTCCCGGTCGGAAGCTTGTCGGCATCCAACTCCAGCACTTCTTCGCAGGCCAGCTGCAAAGTATGATCGGTTATCGGACGTTTGGCATCGCCGCTCAAGTTGAAATAGATATGGCTGGTCGGATTGAACAGCGTTTCCTCATTGTCCCGGCTGATCCCTTCCATCGTGATCGTCAGGCAGCCTTCCGCATCGAGGGAATAGCTGGTTTTCGCCTGCAGCCGGCCGGGATAGCCGACCGTTTCCGGCGTCGATTCCAATGTGAAAGTGACGGTCACTGCTTCTGCCGTCTCTTCGGTCGTGAAGTCCCAGAACTGTTGGCCCCAGCCGCGACTGCCGCCGTGGATATGGTGCTCGCCGGCGTTCTGCTCAAGCTGCACCGTGCCCCATTTGCCCTCAGCGATGCGGCCCGCGACCGGTCCGACGGTGGCGCCGAAGGAAGCCCGGTCGTTTCCGTAGGCTTCGGCATCGGCCAAGCCCAGGACGACATTTTCGCTCTGGCCTTCCCGGTCCGGGACCAGCAAACGGATCAGCCGGGCGCCGTAGTTGATGCAGCTGACGGACATCCCGTTCGGCTGGCTCAAGGTGATGCGCATGACTTTTTCCGTTCCGATGCTGCCCCATTCGCGGATTGTTATGCTGCCCATCTTAAATCGCCTGCTCCCACGTATCGCGCAAGACAGCAAGCGACAATGTCGCTCGTGTCCGCCAACACGCGGTCGGCATGCCCGAGCACGGCTGCATCACCGATCGCGACCGCGGTGATATTCGCGGCTTTGATGGCATCCACGCCGGAAGCGGCATCTTCCACACCGATGCACTCGGCCGGTTGCACGCCTGCAAGCTCCGCGCCGGCCAAGAAGATGTCCGGTGCCGGTTTGCCGGCTGCCACTGAGGCCGGATCGACGATGCCGTCGAAGTAGTCCTTCACCTGCAGCAACGCCAGGATGCCGGGTGCGTTCTTGCTGGCTGAGGTGATGATTGTCTTCAGACCCGCTTCGCGCAATTCTTCCAAAAGCGGCAGGATCCCCGGCAGGATGTCCGCAGGTGTCATTTCCTGGAT
>CAWFEB010000027.1:0-8680 GCA_963814755.1 uncultured Carnobacteriaceae bacterium | reverse complement strand
CAAGTTCGTCAAAAGCTTGCACTTGTGCGGCTACATCGTATTTTTCGTGGGTCATGTTTTCGATTTCGACGGCTTCGCCCATCAGGAAAACTTTCACTTCATGTCCGGTCTTCTTCGCGGTCACGGCGAACCTCATGGCGTTCCAGGATTTTTCGTATTCCTTCGTTTCGATGATGATTCCTAATTTCATTGCAATTCCTCCAACTTTTATTTTTCCTTATTTTTTGACTTAGCGAATTTCCTAGCGTTCTTGATGCCGCCGAAGTCGGAAAACATGGTGCTGATTTTCTCTTTTTCGATCTGTTTGGAATTCATGCCCTCGTACTTGGCTTCCTTCTTGAGCTTCAGGTAGCTCTGCAGCCGTTCTTCGGTCAGTGTGCCTTCCTCTATGGCCTTCCTGACCATGCAGCCTGGCTCGTTCTCATGCTTGCAATCTTTGAATTTGCATTGTTCCGCCAATTCATCGATGTCGACAAACGTCCTCGCCAGGTTGGCGCTCTCCAAACCGAGTTCGCGCATGCCCGGCGTATCGATGATGCAGCCGCCCGTCGGAATGAGGAACAGTTCCCGATTTGTGGTCGCATGCCGGCCTTTGTCATCTCTTCTGATTTCCCGCGTCTTATTCAGGTCTTCCCCAAGGATCCGGTTGATCAAGGTTGACTTTCCCACGCCGGATGAGCCGATGAAAACGACGGTCTGGCCCAGTGTGATGTATTTCAGGACGGCCGTGTATCCGTCCTCGCTCAGGCTCGAAGTGACCAGCACATCGACCCCGAAAGCGATCGTCTCGATTTCACGCAACTTTTCCGGGATATCCGCGCACAGATCCGCTTTCGTCAGCACGATCACCGGCGTTGCCCCGCTGTCCCACGCGATCGCCAGGTAGCGTTCCAGCCTCCGCAGATTGAAGTCATTGTTGAGCGACATGCAGATGAAGACAATGTCGATGTTCGCGGCCACAACCTGGACGTCATGCGCTTTTCCGGCTGCTTTCCGGATAAAGACGCTTTTCCTTGTCAGTGTGTGGTGGATGATGGCATGGTCCTGGCTTCCCTCATTCCGGTCGATCATCACAAAGTCGCCGACTGCCGGATAGTCCGACATATCGACTGCAGCATGGCGCATTTTCCCGGATATTTCGGCCAGCATCTCCGATTCAGCGGTCGCAACCCGATACAATTCCTTGTATTGCGCGATGACTCTTGCCGGATGCAGGTCCGGATAAAGGGTCGCCTCCTGCGCGAACCTGTCCGTGAATCCTAAGTTAATTAATCTATCAGTCATGATCCCTCTACCTCATTATCAGTAAATTTTATTTACTTGATTTAATCCCTGATACTAGTGTACACCATTTGAAGGCATTTCATCCATTCCACCTTCATTAATGAATACAGGGGCTACCCCTCAGTATAATACGAGTAAAGCGGTGCAAAAAAAGCTGTCCAATTTAGACAGCTTTCCTCTGATTTATAGTCTATTACTTGTTTTTTTTAGTTATCCTGTCAGCGGCTAATTTACCTGTAATAATGCATGTAGGTGTTCCAGCTGGATTATATGCCCATTGCCCTACTTGATAAATATTCGGAATAGGCGTAAGCACTGATTTGTTCACTTGCTGCATTTTATAAACAACCGGGATTGGGGCTTCAAAAGACCATCCCACGATTGCCCCACCAGTACTTCCGACTCGTTTTTCAACACTTAAAGGTGTAAAGGAAAATTGTTTCTCCACTTTATCTTTTAACTCAGGACATAAACTTTCAGAAAGCACACTGATTATTTTATTTTCAATTTCCCTTCTGAACTCCTCATACCAGCCAGATTCTTCAACTTTATAAAACAATTCCGCCTCCATAAGCAGGCTGACTATTAAACCCGTTTTACCTTCCGGGGCTAGGTCAGAATCTCTCATAGCCGGGATCGCTATTTCATAGGTGTTGTATTCCAGGAAACGATCCAGCCAGGAAAGAACTTCTTCTTTATCCGTCTCTCCCCATTTTTCCAGCATTTCCTTAAGCTCACTTTTATTGATGTTGCCCAAACCTTTTCTGGATGGTGTGTAAAACAGATGTCCATTGAAAGACTTCTTAAAATAAGACACCGGCAAATCAACTTCCAAATAGAGCGAGAATACAGATTCGCTAGGCCTGCCTTTTGCCATCAATGCCTTTGTTGTTTCAAACTTTTCCCTTATTTTTGGGGCCAGGTTACCCAGATCAGTAATAGTGTAAAAAGTTTTTAGGTCTGCAGCCCAAACAAGGTCTTCATAATAGTATTCGTTGTTGTTCTCATCGACAATAACCTGTTGGTCGGCATAGATTTTCTTTACAACCGTATTGGGGCGTATGTCACCTTTGAACGCTTGTATTTTTTCCACTAATGCTTCGGCAAGCTTGCCTGTACCCCCTTTCGGATACACATAGCTGCTGTACAATGTGAAGTAACTCAATGCAAAAAATGTTGGCGTGCCTTTGAAAAAATGTTGTGAAATGATATCTATAAGGGACGGATCTTTAATAAGCTCCTTGAGATCCTCCTCGCAGGGTTTTGAAAGCCTTTCAATCCTGCTCATTGCGAACATGAACTTCGGCAGCCATGGCAAAAGTTCTTTTAAAAAATATGCTTTGTCTTTCTTGATATCTTTAAATAATGGATTATCAATACCATAGATGATATCGATCAACTTCATTATTCTGATCATGACTTCTATGAATTTATCGATATCCTCTACGCTATCGGGATATAGGCTCACCAACAAATCTCTGTATTCGCCAACAGAATTTGGGCCTTCGATGCCGATGATTTTATCCTCAACGCCCAGGGAAACCTTGCTTGAGACAACCTCAATATCAAGATTCAAGTCTTTCAGCATCGCTAAAACGACTCCTAAAATGGCTCTGGCTCCAGCATCAAAAACAAAACCATCCCTTTCAAATGAATTTACCAATCCACCAAATTCGGCATTTTTTTCTATAAGCAAAATTTTCTTGCCTGCTTGAGAAAGAAACACCGCAGACGTAAGCCCGGCAAGTCCTCCACCTACAATTATGGCATCATATCTTTTTTGATCAGCATTATTCATTCAAATTCCCCATTTTCAAACTTATTTCCCACAGAACTCTTGCATTTTCAACATCCAGCGCTGGTGGAGCAGGTTCTTCAAGAGTTGTCAGATTGAAAAATTCACCACTGCATGTTTCCAGCTCTTCAGAAACCCCTAAATAGTATATCGCCTCTGCTGCAACCGAAACAGGGTTTAACGTTTTGTCCAATACATTCTTCTTGAACCACTTGTATAATGGACCATTATCCTGTCCTGTGGCTGTTTTTACAGCTCCGGGATGCATGGCATTGATGGTTACACCCGAGCCTCGGAAATACTCATCAAATTTTATCATCGCTAAGAGTTCAGCGAGTTTGGCCGTACCGTAGCTTTTCAAACCGGAATAACGTCTTTTTGACCAATCCAGATCATCAAAACGCAGCCCCCAAGCCGCAAAGCGGTGCCCTTCTGAGTTTACCAATATGATGCGACATTTCCCCTGCGATTTTAGTTTATCTTTTAAGATGTAGTTCATGATGAAAGACGAAAGGTAGTTGACCATAAAGACTTTCTCGATTCCAGTTGAAGTGATTTGTCGCTTTGTAAGATAAATGCCTGCATTATGAATAATGATATCAATTGGTTTCTCAATTTCCAGCAAATTCCGAGCAGCTTTATGTGTATCATCCATGCTGCTGAAATCAGCCAAAATATAATCACACTTTACTTTGTACACACCCTCAATTTCATGCTTCAAAGCTTCTGAGCGCTCTTTGTTTCTGTTGATACAAATCAAATCAGCACCTTTTGATGCAAACTTTCTGGCAGCGGCATAGCCGATTCCGGAAGTAGCCCCAGTTATGACAACCAACTTTCCCTTGCAATCATCCGAACAGATCAACGGGCTTCTGGAGTTGTTTTTTATCATGGCCAGCACATTGGACAAACGATATTCTTTAAAATATTTCCCGAATTTTATCCCATTATTTTTCATATTGTCACCCAAATTTTTTCTTCATGAATTTTCTGTACTTTTTACCGAATCCCGGAATGTTATCAAATATATCTCCCCACAGATCATAATAATCTCGTTGTTCAATAATTTTACCATGCTCATTTATGGTTAACCTTGAAAGACCGTATAAGATGGAGCTAGGATATTTCTTATAGCTGATTGTCATCTCCCATTCGATGAATATATCATTCCCCTGTTGCACAACTTTAACTAATTTCATATTCAAATCTTTTGAGCGTTCTGTCAGTCTATCCGTCATTTCCTTGAATTCCACAATACCTCTGATTTCCTGTATTGTATCTCTAAAGCAAATATTTTCGTCATAATAGGGTAAGATGTGTGACCAATCAGGCTTTCCATCGGTATTGTAGGTTTTTGACCAGAGTTCTTTTACAAGTTCCAGCGTGAGTTTGTACTCTTTTTCTATTTTAAATTCTTCCATATACATCGTCTCTTTCTGCATATTTTGAATTCACCTATTCACTATTATTTTAGCATATTGTTGCCAACATCCCTAGTGACGCAGTTTTTTCCGACTTTGAGAGTCTATAAAAGAAAATCCAGCTAAAAATACCGTTATATCGCGGTTCTTGGTCACTTTTCCAATCATACTTCTCTGTATCATGCATAACCATTCACACCACAATAAAAAAGCGAGAAATGGTTTATCCCATCTCTCGCTTGATTCTGTTATCGGTTGCTGAACGTGACCTCGACACTCCCTCGTCCCAGCGCTTGGGCAAGTCCAGCGGGGTCTTCAATCCGACCAATTGGAGTGTAACTGTACGGAGTTGCGAATCCCTTGTAGAAAATCACAAGGCAATCGGAGCCGTACAGCATCACATCCCCAGCCTTGATGCTGCCCGCTCTTCTGGAATCCGAGGGCAGGCTGTCCGGAAAATAATAGTATTTTTCGTTTCCGTTCAGCTCTTCCATTTCGAGAGTCATCGGCAGTTTATCCGTCAGCGCCTGCACTGTTGCATTGTCGTACAGAGCTACAGGGTAACTGGCGTTTCCGATTTTGATTGTCATTGATGGCATCGTATCATCCCTTTCCAGTGGATTTGATTCAGAAAAAGCACGAACCGAATTTTACAGGTTTTCCGTGAAGAACGACTCCAGCTTATCGAACGGGATCAGATCCGTTCTGTCGTACAGATCCACGTGGCCGGCGCCGGCTATTTCAAACAGTTCTTTCGGTTCGGCCGCCATTTTGTAGGCATCCTCACTGAAATACCGCGAATGCGCATGCTCACCGATGATGAACAGGATCGGTCTAGGCGAAATCGTCTGGATGTAGTTCATCAACGGGAAGTTCATGAAAGCCATGGCGCTCGTCTTCGTGAACGCGCCGATCGAGTTCGGGTGGAAGCCGCGTTTCATCGCATAATAGCCGAAGAATTCACTACTGATCGGATCCATTCCTTCAGGGATGGAATCCACAGGCTCGCTCGGGAAGACTGGCGTCAATTCAGGTTCATCGCTCTGGAAATCTTTCCATCGTTGCTCACCAAGCTGATCAAACATCTGAGTGCGTTGTTCGTCCGTCATGCTGTCTGCCCAACCGTAGCGCATCACCCGGCTCATGTCGTACATGCTGACGGTGGCAACCGCTTTGATCCGCGTATCGACCTGCGCCGCAGTCACAGCAAAACCGCCGCTGCCGCAGATGCCGATCACACCGATTTTGTTTCTGTCCACAAAAGGACGCGTGCCGATATAATCGACGGCAGCGCTGAAGTCTTCGGCAAAGATGTCCGGAGACGATACGTGTCTTGGCGCGCCGCTGCTCTCTCCGTTATAGGATTCATCAAAAGCGATTGCCACAAAACCGCGCTCCGCCATATTCTGCGCATAGATCCCTGCGCCCTGCTCCTTGACGCCGCCGTATGGTGTGCCGACGATAAGGGCAGGATATTTTTGGGCCTTGTTGATGTCTTTAGATAAGTATAAATCTGCCGCAACTGCAATGCCGTAGCGGTTTTTAAAAGTGACTTGCTCAACCGTTACCTTGTCGCTGAGTGAAAAAGTTCTGTAAATGTTCTCTGTCATATCATTTCCTCCAAATTATTCATGATTAGATTCGTTTGACCTCTAAGCGATGCGCTTGATATGATTCTACGACTTCACCTGAACATTAAGTCAAACGTTTTTCAAAAATAATTTGGAGGTTCGAAATAGAGCCTATGAAACTACAGAATGGCCTTAGATAATTTTATAGCTGATGTGCGTTCTGCCAGCCGGAAGTCCAACCAACTGAACCCTTTCCAGTTTGATATCATTATTATCAAGATCCTCAAATGGTCGAAAGCCGGTCCGTAAAAACCACGGTACGATATCCACTTGCAATTCATCGACCAAACCTGTTTTCAAACAGAGCGGAGTAGTCAGTGCGCTGCCTATTATGTTCACATCTTTTTCACCCGCTGCCGCTTTGGCTTGGAGGATTGCATCAGCGACGCCGGTCGTGACAAACGTAATGGTTACCTTGTCTGATTCTTTCGGATGTTTTTCCGGAGCCTTATCGGTAAACACAAATATCGGAACTTGATATTCATAATCGACATACCAATCAGGATCTTCCGCCATTCCATATTCCTTTTGGGACATCACAACCGATCCGGTCGTCAAAATCGACTCCTTCATGACTTCCGTTTCCTTCAGAAAATCCAAATCTGCATACAACGGATTGACACTGCCCTTACTATCCTCCGCAAAACCATCCAAAGAAATGGTCAGGCCTAAAACAACTTTTCCCATGTTCGTTCTCCTGTCTGAATGTATTTTGTTAGATTTGATTGGACACTTTAGCTTAGCCCTCCTAGCCTTCCATGAAATAATCAACCAGCTTTTTGTATTCATCCTGCGCTGAGTAGCACGTATCCATCAGATACCCTTTCGCTGTTTCGAATTCCTTCAGGCCGCGGTAATAAAACAGTTTATGGCGTTCATCAATGACAAACGGCACTATTCCCCAACGCAAGCATTCCTTGAACAGAATGATTCGTCCAACTCTGCCATTGCCGTCCTGAAACGGATGGATCGATTCGAACTGATGATGAAATGCAATGATGTCCTCAAATTGTACGGTCTCCAGAGAGGCATAATCTGCTAGTAATTTAGCCATCTCACCCTTCACTTTTGCTGGGGAAACGGTTCGGTTGTCGCCGACCATATTCGGTTTGGCCTTGTAATCCCCAACCTTGAACCATTCTTTTCTGCTGTCGGAAGTATGCGACTTGATCAAACTATGGAAGACTTTGATCATTTCCTCCGTCAGTTCCTGATCCGCCACATCAATCATATAATCAAAACATTGGAAATGATTGATTGTTTCGATGATGTCATCGACAGGAGTGGCTTCTTCCTTCGGCATCGCTATCGTATTCGTTTCGTAAATATAGCGCGTCTGCTCTTCCGACAGGATGCTTCCTTCTATCCGATTGGAGTTATAGGCAAGTTTGATTTGGGTCTGATGATACAGTCCGCCCTTCAACTTCATTTCTTTCTCTTCCCTCAAAAGCTTTAACAACGGTCGTTCCGACTGCTGTTCCATTTCCATGATATCTCCGGGCTGACACTGCAGAAATCCACAGATGTCCTCGATGACTTTTAACGAAACCGGCTCATTCTTCGTCAGCTTTGCCATCGTTGCGGAAGATATTCCGATTCGCTTTTGTAATTCCGTTCTTAGGATGTTTCGCTCCTCAAGAAGTTTAAATAGTTTATTATACTGGATCGCCATACAATCACCTCGCCCTGATTATAGCACGAAATGTTTAGTTTTATAAAGATTAAGAAGCCAACCTTCACATTCGCGAAGGTTGGCTTCTTTCGGTACTATCTATCATCCATCGCCTGAAGTGCCAATTCCAGCGACTTTATCCTTCTTTCCAGAAGGGTTTTCCAATGTTCGCGACAATCCCGTAGGCGGCAACCCCTTTGTTTCCCTCGAGCCCCAAAATCAACAGGTTGAAGGTCGTCAGCACGACCGCCGAGGACACTTCCATGACGAAAGTGGAAGATCCCAGATTGAGGATGTCCTTGATCGCCGGACGCGTCAGCTTGTGCTTCAAAATAGCGGGCCGGGATTTCTTTCTTGCGAAATGGATCGAGAGGATGCCCAAACTGATGATCGGGGCAAGACTTGTCGCAAAGGCGGCACCGAACATCCCCATTTTGAACGGGAACAGGAAAATGTAATCCAGGATGACGTTCGAAACACTGCCGCCGAGCATCGCCAGCATGGCCAGTCTGGGATTATTGTCGTTCCGGACGAAAGCCAGGACCGTATTGTTCAGGATGAAAAATGGCGCAAACACCATAATCGTGGCCATGTAGGCATGTGTCAAAGGCAACGTGACCGCATCGGCACCCAAAACCGATGACAATGCCCTTGAACCGAACAACCCGAGCGCAGCGAACAGCAGGCCTGCCAGAGTGCCTAGCTTAAGCGCCCCTGCGAAAACCGCTTCGGCTTCTTTGTGTTTGTTCCGGGATTTCAGGATACCGAAACGGGCTGCCCCGCCGATACCGATCATCAAACCGATGCCGTGGATGATGCTGAAGACCGGGATGGCGAAATTCAGTGCCGCAATCCCGGTAGCCCCCAATGCCTTGGC
>CAWFEB010000026.1:0-37778 GCA_963814755.1 uncultured Carnobacteriaceae bacterium | reverse complement strand
TGACCTAGAGTTCACTTCAGGTGTTATGCTTAGCCTAACAAGTTAGCGATTACAAATCTACGAGGTGCTTTGTCGCGGAAAGGCGGTATCCATTTGAAAAAAGACCTGCTATTGAAAATGTCCATCCTCTCGGCCTCGTTAGTCGTGGTGTCGGGAGGGGCCATCGCTGCCAATATCCCGGCCATGGCGAAAACGTTCGCGGATGTTCCACTCCAAACAGTGGAAATGCTGTCGACCATTCCATCCCTGTTCATCATTATTTCGGTATTGATGAGCAATCTGTTCGCGCGTTATTTGGGTTACAAACGCACAATCCTGATCGGAATCGCAATCGTCCTCGTCTCCGGCATCATTCCGGCACTGATCGGCAATTTCTGGATCATTTTAGTTTCGCGGGCGCTCTTCGGTTTCGGTGTGGGCATGTTCAATTCACTCCTTGTCGCGATCATCAGCCATTTTTACGAAGGCGACGAAAGGGCGGCCATGATCGGTTACCAGAGTGCCTTCGAAGGCTTGAGCGGGATGTTTATGACTTTCGCCGTCGGACAGCTGTTGAAGGTTCATTGGCAAACCTCCTTTTGGGTCTATCTGATCGCATTGCCCGTCTTCATCCTGTTCCTGCTCTTCGTCCCGAATGTCGCTTATGACGAAATCGGGAAAGAAAAGCCTGCGGACGGGGGAATGAAATCATCGGCCGTTCCAAAAAACAGCGAGCCCGCTCTCAGGCAAACGGGACTTCCTGGGTTACATCGTGCTGCTGGTCATAGCCGTCATCATCTACATGTCCATCGCAGTGAAAGGCACGACCTTGATGACCACATTGGGCTACGGCGATGCGACGGACGGCAGCAACATCCTGGCGCTGATCGGGGTAGGGGCCATGTCAGCCGGTTTTCTTTTCGGGAAGGTGTACCGGATCACACGAACCTATACGCTGCCGATTTCATTCTCCGTCATGAGCGTCGGCATGTTTTTGATCGCGTCATCGAACAGTGTCCTGCAGACCAGCATCGCAGCGGTCGTCTGCGGCTTTTCCTTCAGGACGTTCCTCCCTTATCTTTTCAACAAGGTCAGCACGTCCTCCGCCGGCAATGCGGCTTACCGGACTTCACTCATTCTTGTAGGCTTCAATATCGGTGCGGCCTTCTCACCATACGGCATCGTGGTATTGGAGCGGCTGTTCCAGGTAACCTCGGTGCGCGGTATCTTCTATATCGAAGCGGCGATCCTGCTTGGGTTGGCGGTCTTCCGATTTGTGGTGACCTTGAGGAAACCGCGGGAAAATGCGCAGATAGCTGCGGCAGAATAGAACGAATAAATAAAATAAGACGTAAAAAATCACCCGCGAAGGATCTTGAGGTCCTTTGAGGGTGATTTTTTTGGTAGAAGGCGTGGTTAGTCGGCTATTTTTTAGTTTCATCCGGAGGGCAATCATTTTTTTCCTCAGGGCTGTCTGCAGTTTGTTCGGGTTTCATGGCTCCCAGGGGAAAGGTCGGCAAGATTTCTTCGGAGCCTTTCAAGCGATACTTCAGCGCTCCGGATGGGCAAGTGTGGATGACGCGCGCCACTTCTTCGGGCGTATCCGCATCAGCCAAAATCCAAGGTTTTCTTTTCGTGTCGAAGATGGCATTGTTCCCCCGCACGCAGTTGCCGGAGTAAGTGCAGACGCTTAAATTGAAGTAGACATCGACCTTTTCTCCTGTATATTTTCGATAGCCATTCGCTAATAGTTCAGACTCGTTCATAATAATGCCTCCCCTTTCGGACCGCTTTTGGTAGCGGATTCATTTGTGTCCATTATATCACTTTGGCCATGAAATCCGTAAAGGAATACTTCTTTAGGCAAAGGTGGCCATACACGATGATAAGTAGTAGACTAAGTATGGAGAGCAGGGGGATTTATCGATATCCTTGTGCGTAATGAAAGAACAAAAAGATTGGGGTGAGAACAAATGGACGCAGATAGTAGTCAGGGTATAGCAGACAAACCACCTAGGCGCGGTTTTAGCCTGAATGGTTCCGCGTGGAGCCAGCCATCAGGTCTGTTTGTATCCTCAGCCCAATCGCAGATAATATAAACCGGAAACTTGTCGTCTTGAATCCGTCTGTTATGCCTTCAAAAAGATGAATCAAATTGGAGGTATGGACATGGAATTGAACGAAATGTTATTGAATGCAGTAGAAAACAAAAATGTTGCAGAATTGAAGGAGCTCGTCGGCGATCACTATCCAGTGGATGTCGCAACGGCTCTGTTTGAGTTTGAAGATGAAGAATTGGCAGCCTTGCTTAATCTGTTGGAAGCGAAGGAAATCGCCGCCATCATAGAGGAAGCGGAAGAGGAACTCCAACAAGGCATGATCGGCTTGTTGGACTCGAAGAAAATCGTCAAGTTCTTCGCCTACATGTCGCCCGATGACATTGCCGATATCCTGGGAACGATCGGTGTCGGACAACGCAAAGAAATCTTGGGGATGATGAAAAAAAGCGACTCGAATGAGATCCAGATGCTGTTGGGGTATGGACCGGACACAGCCGGGGGGATCATGACGACGAAGTACATCGCTTTGAAAAGCGAGCTCAGCATGAAAGATGTGCTGCAGGAAATCCGGCGCATCGGCCCTAAAACAGAAATCATCGAAACGATTTTTGTCGTCGATAGGGCGAATGAATTGATCGGGTCGGCCGACTTGCGGGATATTTTGGCCTCCGCCGAAGATGTCAGCTTGGAAGAAATCATGAACGACAATGTCCTTTCGGTCCGCCCGGAAACCGATCAGGAGGAAGTCTCGCTTATCGTTTCCAAATACGATCTGAAAGTCATTCCGGTCGTGAACCGCCGAAACGTCATCCTCGGCATCATCACGATCGATGACATCATCGACGTTATCGTCGAGGAACAAACAGAAGACTTGCTGATGCTGTCAGGGGTAAGCAAAGATGAAAAGGTCGGCAACAAAATCAGCACTTCTGTTGTCAGAAGGCTGCCTTGGTTGGTCATCAATTTGATGACTGCCTTCCTGGCTTCCTTTACGGTCGGGATGTTCGAGGATGTCATCATTCAAGTGGTCGCGCTTGCTGCTGCAATGCCGATCGTTACCGGAATGGGCGGGAATGCCGGCTCGCAGACGTTATCCGTGGTCATCCGGAGCATCGCCTTGGGGGAAGTCGATATAAAAAACGATTGGAAATATGTTTTCAACGAGGTCGGCTTGGGATTGATCAACGGGTCGGTGACCGGATTGATCACCGGAATCATTCTTTATTTTAGATATGATAATTTCTTTTTAGGGCTAATCATTTTGATAGCCATGATCGGAAATCTCATCATCGCAGGCTTCTTTGGATTCTTGATCCCCTTAGCCTTGAAAAAATGGGATCTCGATCCGGCGATTTCTTCCTCCATTTTCCTGACCACGGCGACCGATGTATTCGGGTTCTTCCTCTTTTTGAGCTTGGCAAAAATATTTTTGCCGTATCTATTGTGATAAGGGCTTATTTCGATATTTATAAAAGTTCCGAAAGAGATGGGAGCTTTATAAGCTGGCCGATTTTTTGATGGAATAGGTTTTCCGGGAGTTGCCTTTGGGATTCCCGGCAAAATAGAGTGATTGCGGTTATTGATTTACTTTTCAAGGAGGAATGGCCATGCTTGATGGGAAACGGAGGATGAGAATCCTTTTTGCAGCACTTCTTTTGGCGTCTGCTGCGTCTGGTTGCGCGAACGGACCAAGTAGGGATCCCGCAGCCAAAGAGTTGGCATCAACCAAATATGATCCCCATGCTTTGGATGTATTCCATGTGGCCCTTGCACCCGGTGCGGATGAATCGGAGCGGACGTTCAGTTGGCATACCCAGGATACGAACAAAAAGGGTGTGGTGGAGTTGAGCCAGGTTGGATGAAGAGGGGAATGTCCTGTCGAGCGAGACGTTCGAGGCGACAGTTGAAGACATTTTGCGCGGCCGTTCAAGACATAAAGCGACTGTCTCCGGACTGGAGGAGAACCAGCTTTATTCCTATCGATTCGGGGACGGCCACCGTGCCTGGTCGGAGTCCTACACATTCCAGACGCAGGCGGAGGGGGATTTCAACATCCTGTTCTTCGGCGATCCGCAGATCGGAGCGGGCGATGGAACATGGATCGATGCGGACGGCTGGGACAGGACGGTGACGGCCGCGACGGAAATGTTTCCCGATACGGCCTTCCTTGTTTCATCAGGTGATCAGGTGAACAGAGCTAGTGATTTGAGCCAATATGATGGTTGGTTCTTCCCGGAGGAGCTGACCGCCTATCCCGTCATGACCATTGCCGGAATACATGATGACTCCCCGTTTACGGATTATTTCAATGTTCCGAACGAAACCGGCTTGGGAGAGGATTCCGAAGGCAGCGATTTTTATTTCACTTACGGGAACACCTTGTTCATGGCGCTGAATTCCCAAAGCAGCGACATCGCTGAGCACAAGGAAGCGATGGAGTTGGCGATCGCGGAAAACCCGGATGCGACCCATCGGATTGTATTCCTGCACAAGTCGCTATACAGCAGTGCGAACCATGCACTTGATGAAGAGGTCCTCGCCTTGCGCGCCGGCTTGGTACCAGTCTTCGATGAACTGGATATCGATGCGGTACTGATGGGGCACGATCATGTCTATGTGCGGACCTACCAGATGAAAGGCGATGAAGTGGTCGGGGAAATTGCCTACAACGAGGAGGGGGCGGCCGTCGATCCGGACGGCACCGTCTACCTGACCGGCAATTCAGCATCCGGTTCGAAATATTACGACATGCGGGAGCCATCGGTTTACGAGCGCTATGCCGCTGTCGCGCTGCAGCTTGAGGAGCCGACCTACATGAACGTCGAAGTGACCGACGATTCGCTCACCTTCACAACGTACAAAGTATCCGATCTGTCGGTGGTGGATGAGTACACCATTGTTAAGACGGTTGGAGAATAATAAGATAGAACACCTTTTTGTTGGTATCAGAGATACTTTCCTCCTGATAGCAACGAAAAGGTTTTTTTAGTACTTGATGTTAGGCCCGAAAGATGGTCTAATTTAATCATCAAATTATCGCAGGACCAGAAAAGAGGAATATATTGTGAACCTAAGCCAAAGCCACAATCTTACCCAGTCGCAGACACAAAAGCAAGCGCTTTCCCAAAAGGCGCTGCAGGGGATTCATTTGCTTCAATTGGGCAGATTGGATTTACGTGATTATCTGGAACAGAAGGTTTTGGAAAATCCTTTCTTGCAGCTGGAGGTCAGAGAGTCGCGAACTTCCGGAAACAAAAGCCAAACCAACGACCTGAGTTGGATACCCGACCGCAAACAATCCCTTTATGAATACGTCACGGAGCAAGTGCTGCTGACTTACCGCGATACGTATCTCCGCACGCTGATTTTTTGGTGGATAAACCAGTTGAATGATAAGGGCTATGTCCTCAAAAATATCGAAGAAGCAGCTGCCGAAACGAAGGCTGATCCTATTCAACTGATGGATGCCCTGACGCTTCTGCAACAACTGGATCCTCCGGGTATCGGGGCACGTAATCTGCAGGAGTGCCTGATGCTGCAGACGGAGCGGCGAGAGGATGCACCCGACATCGCTTATGTCGTATTGGAAGAATCATTCGATGATCTGATCAACAGAAAATGGGGTGCCATTTCCAAAAGGTATGCGGTATCGTTGGAAAATATCCAAGCCGTTTTCGACTTTGTCCAGCATCTGAATCCTTCTCCCGGGGCAGCATTCCAAGCCGATGAGCAGATTTCCGTCAGGCCCGATATCGTAGTCACCATCAAAGACTCGCAACTGATGATAAAAGAAACCAGATATGGCGTGCCTATTCTGTCCTTCAACAAAGAATACGCGGGGGAATTGGAGCAATTTCATGATGAAGAAGTGGAAGCGTACATAAAAGACAAAAAGAAGGAATACGAAGCGTTGCAGGAAAGTTTGGCGCTCCGCAGCGAAACGATTTTACGCGTCAGTACGGCAATCGTGCACAGACAGGCAGCTTTTTTCTTCGACGAAGCGCATCCGCTTGTTCCGCTGCAATTAAAGGACATCGCGGAGGAACTGGGTCTGCACGAGTCCACCATCAGTCGCGCAATCAACGACACGTACATCCAAACGGATTCGGGCATCTATGAGCTGAAACACTTTTTCTCACGAAAAGCCAAAACGGAAAACGAAGACGCACTCTCCACAACGTCGGTCCAACAGATGATCCAAAAACTGATCGATGAAGAGGACAAGCGCAAACCTATCTCCGATCAGAAAATAGTCGATCTGTTGGTCAAGGAGCAAATCGACATTTCCAGGCGGACAGTGGCCAAGTACAGGACGGAGCTCAACATTCCGCCAACCTCCAAGCGAAAACGATTCGAG
Source organism: uncultured Carnobacteriaceae bacterium (assembly GCA_963814755.1). GTDB lineage: Bacteria > Bacillota > Bacilli > Lactobacillales > Aerococcaceae > Trichococcus. Next base: position 31,382 of record CAWFEB010000026.1, on the reverse strand, counting down.
TGACCCTTTGTTTTTGACTGCTCAGCAAGCCGCGAAAATCGGCTTGCTTTTTTATATTTTTTATTTTACTATTACGTTGTAATCCGCTTTCTTTCTTATGAATGGTTCTTTCTCTCACACACAACATTTAGGAAAGAGGGTTTTACTGTGATTTATGATTATGTAAAAAATTTGGATGTGTACGCGGCGTTGTTGCCAAGGATCGAAAACTACATCAAGTTTATGGTTGATTCCTGGGATTTGCCTGTCGGCCGCTATGAATTGAGTGACGGCGATTTTGTTCTGATTCAGGAAGGGACCACAAAACCTGTTTCTGAAGGCAAATTTGAGGCGCATAAAAACTTTTTGGATCTGCAGGTAGTGGTTGCCGGCAAAGAATACATCAAGTGGCAAAACATCGATCTCCTTAGCGAGACGGCACCTTACGATCAAACCGTTGATAAAGTGAATTTTTCCGGTGACGGAGATATCCTGAACATCGCTGAAGGCATGTTCTACATCATGTTCCCGGAGGACGGGCATATGGCTTGTGTGCATCTTGACGCACCCAGCTCCTATCGGAAATTGGTGATTAAAATTAAATTGTAGACTTTTACTATAGAAAAACCGCATAAAAACGGGTGAGAATCCCATTTTTATGCGGTTTTTTAACGAACCAGGAACGATTCGGGTGAGTTTGATACTCACGACAGGAGGTATAACGGATGGCTGAAATTGTATTTATCAGTCCTTATCAGGAGTTGACGAACACCGTCAACAGAGTAATAGAGAAATACCAAATCACCAATATGGAGGTTCTTGAGGGCAACTTGGATCAGGGGCTGATTCTGGCGCAAAAAGCTGTCAACGAGGGCGCGACCATTGTCATTTCCAGGGGAGGTACCTACAAATTATTAAAAAGTAAGCTGCATACGATCGTACTGGAATTGAAGCTGACTATCTTCGATATCGAAAACAGCATAGGGACGCTTGTGAACTCGAAAGACGATATCGCAATCATGGGCTACGATAATATGATCCAGGCCTATAAAATGCTGGCCAACCTGAACCACGATCACATCCATATCCATCAGCTGCAATACGATGAAAAAGTGGAACCCTACATCAAGAATTTCGTAAAGAAAGGGATCCATTCTTTTATCGGGGATACGATCGTAACGGAACACTGCAAGAAACTGGGGTACCCTTGCCAAATAATCGCGAGCAGCGATGAGTCCGTAAAGATGGTGATTGATGATGCCCAAGCCGTTTTGGAGGGGCAAAAAAAAGAGAGTGAGTTCAACAAACGCTATACCGCTTTGATGGACAGTGTGCATGACGGCTTTATCGCAACAGATGAAAAAGAAACGGTCATTGCCTGCAACCTGATGGCTGAAAAGATTTTGAATCTGGATAAGAATTATCTGATCGGGAAGACTATCCGATCCGTGCCTGAACTGAAGGATTTTTTGAAGATATACAGTGAAGAAGAAACCGTCATCGAAGAGTTGGCCCTTATTGACGGCAGGAATATGGCGGTCAGCAATGTGCCGATCCAAGTGCAGAATGTTAATCGCGGTTCTGTCCTGATTTTCCAGGAAGTGGCTACGCTGCAAAAATTCGAGAACAAAATCCGCAAAAAGGTTTTGGGAACGGGCTTTGCGGCCAAGTATCTGCTTTCGGACATCAAGCACAGCAGCCGGATCATGCGCGAGTGCATCATCCGCGCCAAAAAGTACAGCCAGTATGACAGCACAATCCTGATTGAAGGAGCGACCGGCGTCGGAAAAGAACTGTTCGCCCAAGGGATTCATAATCAGAGCTCACGGAGGTACCAACCGTTTGTGGCTGTGAACTGTGCGGCTCTGCCGGAGAGTTTGATAGAAAGTGAACTGTTCGGTTATGAGGAAGGTGCCTTTACGGGAAGCCGGAAGGGCGGTCGTCCGGGCATGTTTGAGATGGCCCATAACGGCACGATCTTTTTGGATGAAATAAGTGAATTGCCGCTTCAGACCCAAGGGCATCTGCTTCGGGTGCTGCAGGAGCGCCAAATCGTGCGCGTAGGCGGTACCTCGATTGTGCCGATAGACGTGCGCATCATTTGTGCATCGAACAAAAACCTGGAGAAGGAAGCAGCAGCGGGGAAATTCCGTGAGGACCTGCTCTATCGTGTGAATATTCTGAGCCTGAAGATACCGCATTTGGATGAGCGCAAAGAAGATATCCCGATCTTGATGGATTTTTACCTGAGTAAATACAGCAGGAAATATGATAAAAAAGGACTCGTTTTCAGCGAAGAAGTCGTTGAATATCTGACTGACTATCATTACAAAGGCAATGTCCGTGAATTGGAAGGGTTGATCGAAAGAGGGGTCATTCTGGCGGATGACGACAAAATCGCATTGGCGGATATCCAAAAAGAATCTTCCGTTAATGATATTGTGGATCCGAAAAAGACCGATATCAAAATCGGTTGAAGGATTATTTTCAGATTTGCCGACCCTGAAAGCATTGGAAGAAGAATATATCGAATATCTGAAAAATAAGGTATCGACCACGAACGAATTGAGTGAAATTTTAGGGATCAACCGGTCCACTTTGTACAGAAAACTGAATGAGAACAAGAAATGATGCAAAAGAAGAACGCGGATGTTGCATAATGATACAATTTTAAAGTGGATGAAGTGATGGAAAAAAGCGGAAAGCTTGATTTCATCGCTTTTTTTGTTGAACGAAAAAGTTGGCACGCTACTTGCTAATATATAAGTGTGAGAGAAAGAAACGAATACAGATAAAGGAGGGCGGGGCATGATTTTTATTATTGCTGATGATTTGACGGGCGCCAATGATAGCGCAATCCAGTTCAAGAAAAACGGATTTGCGACCTATGTTGCGATAACAGCCAATAATTTGGATCAAAACCAAATATCCGATTATGGCGCGGTCGCCATCAACACTGATACCAGAGCGGTAACGCCGACAGATGCGTTCGCTTCGGTTTACCGATTGGTTAAGGAACAAAGAGCAGCATTCCCTGATGCAGAATACTACAAAAAAATAGATTCCCTATTTCGTGGAAATCCTGTTCAGGAAATTGAAGCACTTATGGATGCCGGCTCGTTTAATTTTGCATACGTCGTACCGGCGTTCCCTGAAGGCAACCGCAGCATGAAGCATGGGGAAATTTTGAATCTGGGAAAAACGATTGAAGTGACAGAGTTGTTCAACGATGAATCGATTAAAAAAATCGGGCATGTCGCTATCGAGGAGATCCGTGAAGGAAAAGAGCATTTACTTGCCTTTGTGGAAGACTTAAAATGTAAAGGTTGTCAAATTATTTTGTTTGACGGTGAAAACAGCTCTGATCTGGAAACGGTCCATTCGGTTTTTGAAGAAACAAGCAAAGATGTTCTGTTGTGCGGAAGCGCCGGAATCGCAAGCTACATTAAAAATCAGTCCGATCAGTCTCAACCTATTCAATCGCCGAACGTAAGAGAAGGCATTTTGCTGTATGCCATCGGGTCAAGGAGTCAGGTGACGGCAAAGCAAGTGAGCTATCTGATGAAAGAGGATTCAGACCTCAGCATAGCGATCCTCAACGCTGAAGAAATCAAGCAAGGGGATGCAGCAAAGGAAGTCGACAGAGCTCTGGAAGAACTTTTTAAAGAAGATCTGAAAGAGGAATGCCTGCTTGTCTTGGACAGTCTTTTTGAAGAATCAGCTTTTGACTTGAAAGTCACTGCGGAAATGGAAACAGCAGCCAAGAAAATAATGAAAGCAATCGGTGATATAGCTGTTCAGATCAATGCCAACAAACCCATTTCCAAAATCATTGCGACAGGAGGGGACACAGCCCTCGAAATATGCAAAACTTTCGGAGCCAGCGGTATCATCCTTAGGGAAGAAATCCTGCCGGGTATCCCATACGGGGAAATCGTCGGAGGCGACCTGGATGGAGCGGTCATTGCCACGAAGTCGGGTGGATTCGGAGAAGAACAAGCACTCATTGATATAAGGGATTTTTTCCTAAATACATCGAAAGAGGTAAAAAAATGGCAATCAATCAATTAAAAGTACCGGGAAAGGTTTTCTCCGGAAATGATTCCTATCTGAAAATGAAGGACATCATCGAAAGTGAAGCAGTGAAAAATGTCCTGCTGATCACAGACAAAGGGATCGAGGGAGCGGGCATCCTCACTCCTGTTCTGGAGCTGTTGCGTGATGCAGGCGTGCATACTGAAATATTCTATCATGTCCAAGCCGAGCCTACCCATAATGACGTGACACAGCTTGTCAACGAAATCGGGGATACGCCAGCCAGATTATATCGTTGCAGTAGGCGGAGGAAGTGTCCTGGACGTAGCCAAATTGGTGAGCGTCCTAAAAGGAGCGACTTATTCAATCGAAAATCTGTTGGAAACGCCGGGGATAGCCAAAAAACAAGTGAAATCATTATTGATCCCAACAACATGCGGGACGGGATCCGAAGCAACCTGCAATGCAATCGTAGGAGTTCCTGAAAAAGGAATCAAAATCGGAATCGTCAATGACGCGTTGATTCCGGATGCAGCGATTTTGGATGCGGTCTTCGTTAAAGATCTGCCGCAAAAACATTTGGCAGCCGCAGCCGTTGACGCTTTATGCCATTGCGTAGAGTGCTATACGTCCAACAAAGCGAATGCATTCAGTGACATGTTTGCTGCTGAAGGGGCAAAACTGATCTTCCACAATATCCGTGAAGCTTATGCCAATCCGGCAAATCTGGAAGCAAGATCGCAATTATTGATCGGATCCTTCTATGGTGGGGTCGCCATCACTTCTTCCGGCACGACCGCAGTTCATGCGCTGTCCTATCCTTTAGGCGGGGAGTTCCATATCCCGCATGGCGTAGCCAATGCGATTTTGTTCGAAAAGGTGATGCGGGTCAACAAACCGGATATAACCAATGAACTGGCTGCCTTATGTGATGCCGTTTATCCTGAAAAAGCAACGTTGTCCATAAACGAAAAAGCTGAAGTCATGATCGAAGACATTGCGGATATCGTCCAAAAATTAGACATCCCTACCGACTTGGCAGGGTTTGGCGTTGAACTGAAAGACTTGGATTTCCTGGTCGAAGCCGGAAGCGGCGTGCGCAGACTGTTGGACAACAACAAGCGCGCACTGACAAAAGAAGAAATCACGGACATCTATCTGTCTGTACTGAATGATCAAACAGGGGGCGAAAAGAATGAGTAAAAAGTTACCGATCATCGGAATCACGATGGGCGATCCTTCAGGAATCGGTCCTGAAATCGGCGTAAAAGCGTTGCTTGACGCCTCGCTGTATGAACGCTGCAGACCTTTATTCGTGGGTGACCCGAAAGTTTTTGAAAAGGCAGCTGGCTTTATTGGAGCGACAGATATTGAAATCATACCGATCAAAGAGGTTTCTGAAGCGAAGTTCGAACCGAACAAAATCGAAGTGATCGACATCGCCACTGAGGAATTCGACTACCCGATCGGAAAGGTATCTGCGCAATCCGGTGACATTGCTTTCAGAAGCATCGTTAAGGTCATTGATCTGGCCATGAAAAATGAAATCGACGCTACGGTGACAAACCCGATCAACAAAGAAGCAATGAACTTGGCAGGCCATCATTTCGCTGGGCATACGGAAGTGTATTCCCATTACACGAATACACCGAAATATTCCATGATGCTGGCGCATGAAGATTTAAGAGTCGTGCATGTGTCCACCCACGTTTCCTTGCGCCAGGCTTGTGATCTCGTCAAAAAAGAGCGAGTGTTGGAAGTCATCAAATTAGCGAATACGGCCTGCAAAGGGCTAGGGATTGCGGAACCTAAAATCGGGGTGGCAGGTTTGAACCCTCATTGCGGTGAAGGCGGACTTTTCGGAACGGAAGACGTCGAGGAAATCCTGCCGGCTGTGGAAGCGGCTAAGGCAGCTGGGATCAATGCAGAAGGCCCGATTCCAGCGGATACGATCTTCTCGAAGGCACGCGGCGGTTGGTACGATATCGTTGTTGCTATGTATCATGATCAAGGGCATATCCCTTTGAAGGTTGTCGGTTTTGTCTACAACCGTGAAAAAGGCCAATGGGATGATGTCAGCGGAGTGAATGTGACGCTCGGGTCTGCCTATCATCCGCGCTTCTGTCGATCACGGAACAGCGTTTGATAATGCAGGAAAAGGAATCGCAAGTGCAGCAAGCTTGGTGAATGCAATCGACTATGCTTGCATGTTATCTGAAAATAAATAGGACCGGGAGGAAAAAATAGTGGTAGATATTAAGGGAATCATTTCCGCAAACGTAACACCGATGGATGCAAACGAGGACATCAACGAAAAAGAACTCCGCAACCATGTGAACCGTTCGCTGGCTGCCGGTGTGGATGGCGTGTTTTGCCTAGGAACAAACGGCGAGGCATACGCACTAAATAAAGAAGAAAAGAAATTCGTCATCGAAGCTTTTGTTGATGAGGTAAAAGGAAGAGTTCCTGTCTATGCAGGGACCGGAGCTGCCACGACAAGAGAAACAATCGAATTGTCGAAAATCGCTGAAGCTGCAGGTGCGGATGTATTGTCGATTGTGGCGCCATTTTTCGCCGCTGCTTCGCAACAGGAAATCTACAACCACTATGAAGCAATCGCCAAGAGCGTGAACTTGCCGATCGTGATGTACAACATTCCTGCCCGTGCCGGGAATGCCATTGCTCCGGAAACCGTTCAGAGACTGGCGCAACTTGATAACATCGTCGGCGTGAAGGACTCAAGCGGGAACTTTGACAATATCCTGCAGTACATCGAGTTGACAGATCCAAAAGAATTCGCTGTCCTTTCGGGGAACGATTCGTTGATCCTGTGGACACTTCAAGCCGGAGGAGCGGGCGGAATCACTGCAGTTGCCAACCTTCTGCCGGAAATCATGGTTTCGATCTATTCAAAATTCCTGGAAGGGGACTTCCAAGGAGCCAAAGCGTTCCAGGATTCCATCCGCCCGATCAGAAACTGCTTTAAATACGGCAACCCGAACACAATCATCAAAAATGCGACAAATATGATCGGCATGCCAGTCGGAAATAACCGTGCGCCATTCAATTACATTTCACCGGAAGCAAAAGATGCGATCCAAGCGACATTGGAGCAATATTACTCTGAGTATTTCGTAAAATAAGTCCTAAACAGAAACAAGCCGGCATGGGCCTTGTAACCATGCCGCTTGTGACTCGAAGGAATGTAAACGTTAGCAAAATGGGATTCAGAATAAAAGACCAGAAGAATTCAATTATAGGAGGAATTATAGTGGCAGTGAAATTACCAAGTGTTAGACAATCGGAACCAAATGGTGTGGTGTATCGCGATGAATTTTTGAATGTGGACTTTGCTTTGATTCCCACTGGAGGAAAAAATACAGCGCATGCTCCGGCTTTGATCGAAACCGAAGATGGCGGCCTATTATGTGCTTGGTTTGCCGGCAGTTTTGAAGGCAGCGGCGACATTTCTATCGCTGTTTCAAAATTGGACCCGGAAACGCAAGTCTGGTCAGTGCCTGAAATTGTCTCCAAAGGGCTTGACCGCAGTGAACAAAATCCTGCTTTCTTCAGAGCACCGGATGGCCAAATTTGGTTGATCTACACTTCTCAAGTAAGCCGTCAAGAAGGCAAAGACAATATGCAATTCACTTCCATCATTATGGTTCAAAAATCAAGTGACGAAGGCCAATCTTGGGGAGAACCGGAAGTGCTGTTCGCAAGCGAGGGAACTTTCTCAAGACAAGCTATCCAAATCCTGAGCAACGGGCGTTGGATTTTCGCCACTTGGTTATGCGAAGACTCCCCGGAAGGCTTGACCAATGACCCGACTGAATTCCAAGTATCCGATGATCAAGGCCAAACTTGGAAAGCGGTACGTATGCCGGACAGCAACGGCCGCGTGCATGCCAATGTGATTGAATTCGAAGCAGGCCATCTGGTAGCCTTCATGCGCAGCCGTTTTGCTGACCATGTGTATACGAGTGAATCCCATGATTTTGGCGACAGTGGACAGTTCCGGAAGCGAATGTATTGCCGAACAACAACGCAAGTGTCAGCGCCATCAAGTTGCAAACGGGTGAAGTGGCTTTGGCTTACAACGTGAACGCAGCCAACAATGCTGAATTCGGAAAAGTAGCTTGGCCAGGCCTGCGTAACCCAGTTGCCGTTTCTGTTTCAGAAGACTTCGGCAAAACGTGGCCAATCGGAAGAGTCTTCGAATGTGCAGAAGGATTCATCGGGATCGAAAACAAAACCAATAATGCGCAATACGAATATCCAACCCTTTACCAAGACAGCAAAGGCGTATTGCACCTGGTGTACGCATACAAGAACAGAATTTGCGTAAAATATGTTCGTTTCACAGTGGAAGATCTGTTCGGAGAAAAGAGAGAAACGGAAGGATTGTACAATCCGACTTCAGGAGCAGGCGTAGAAAAATAGTAAGGGCTGATCCGACGCGGTCATCGGATGACCGCGTCGAGATAAAGCCAAGTCAACAAAATATCCAATCAACTTAGTCATGAAAGAAAGAGGAGATGTAAAAATGACACTACAAATGATTCTCGCCCTTGGTATCTTAATTCTTATGATCGTAATGATCATGTCCGACAAATTTGCTTTCGGTGCACCACCGCTTATGGCCTGTCTTCTGTTGGTAGTTACCGGTCTGTCCACTGTTCAGGAAGCTTTCGCAGGCTTCATCAACCCAAGCGTCGTTATGGTCGCTGGCTTTATGGTCGTAATGGCAGGACTTATGAAGACCAGCCTTATCAACAATGTTCAGTCCGCTATGGTCGCTCTCGTAAACAAGGGCGGTTACAAGAGTTATGCCCTTCTATTGGTGGTTGTTATGCTTGGTGCCAGCCTTGCGGGTGCCGGTTCAACTGGTTATTATGTACTTATTCTATCTTTGGTATCCACTATCCCTTACAACAAAAAAATGCCTACATCCAAGCTGATGATGCCTTTGGGCTTTGCAACGAACCACCCTTTGATTCCTTTCAACGTAGCGCTCTTCTATGGGGTAACTGTCAGCGTACTTGAGAGTGCAGGTTATACCGGCGGGCTTTCCATGCCGAGATTTGCTATCGTGAATTTCATCCTGGCTCTTGGTTTCTTGGCATGGAGCTTGGTTGCTTACCGTCTGCTGCCGGATCATCCGATCATGCAAGCTGCTGAAGATGGAGTGGAGGTTCAGGAAACCGAAGCGCCAGTCATGCCTGCATGGAAAGAATTCATCACCATCGCTGCCTTTATCATCAGTGTCATCGGTATGATGCTTATGAGCGTATTGGGCAATGCTGCCTTTGTCATTCCTGGTATTGCTGGAGCAATCTTGCTGATCATCGACGTGCTTGACTTCAAGGAAGTCCGTGACAATATGGGTGCCCCTGTAATCATTATGATGGCTGGTGTTATCGGTGTGGCTGACGCGTTGGCTAACTCTGGATTCACCGTTATGATCGGGGATGTTGTGGCGAAAACATTGGGCAACAACATCAATCCATTCATCCTTATCCTTATCTTCGCGCTTTTGACCAGTACCAGTGCTACTTTTACTGGATCAAATATGGGTTCTGTCTTTATCTTTGCGCCGATCGCTATCGCAACCAGCATGAGCTTGGGACTGAATCCTGTCGCAGCCGCAGCTGCCGTTGTCGTATCCGGATGGAACGGCGGCTACATGCCGGTCGATGGTATGCCTGCCATGATCCTGGGTATGGGTAAATACAAGCTTCCAGAGTTCTGGATGTTCTCCGTACCGATGTACCTGATCCGTATTCTTGCCCTATGTGTAGGCGCGATGATTATGTTCCCTGTAAACGGATAATCTGACGGAAGGAACATTTTGTTAAAGGGGCTGTCTCATTTGAGACAGCCTTTTATACGTTACTTTCAATACGACTGGGAAGGGTGAATCCGATGATTGATATTATTTCCACAAAAGCACTTTATTATTATATTTCCGGTAAAGCAGGCTGTGATCCGTGTAAAACCATATATCTTTGCGCACCAGCCGAAGCATCCACTTCAATAGAATCTGCTGAGCAGTTTGCAGTGAAGTCTGGTTGGCAAGCAATTGCAGAAGAACAGGAAGCAATACTTGTGGTTCCGGTGGCATTGAACGGATGGAATGCAGAACCGGTATCCCTCTTGATGGACATCTATAATGAAACCAAAAACAGCTTCCATACCCGCAGTGGAGAAGCTATCTGGGGACGCACGGGAACCCTATGGTGTTGGGAAACGATCCTGTATCTGGTAGGTTATGAAGAGGGTGCAACGTTTGCGGGCAATGTACTGGTCAGTCATCCGAATATGTTTGCAGGAGTGGCATTGGTTAACGGTGTACCCAATGACTACTCTAAAGCAGAGGCACCGTCTAGTCATTGGATGATAAAAACTGTGAGTGAAGACTACGCTGTGAAGAACAGTGAAATCCCTGTACATCTTTGGTTGTTTGAAGAAAACGAAGAAGTAGCGCAAAAAGCAGTAGACTACTTTGGCAACAGCAGATCCAATGATAACCCGGCAGAACAGGTTCGTCTTTTCGTGGGTGACTATTCCTCGGAGGATACCAGGCTGAGTCAGATGATTTTTGAAGAATGCTTCAACCATGTAATTCGCTGGAAGAATAGCCCGGATGGGACTCTTGCTCAGATGGACAGTAAGAAAGAGTTTTATGCAGATCCTCGTTTTATCCGAAAAACAGCAGTCGTAGGGGAGCGCAGTTATGATTATTTTATTCATCTGCCCGAGAAGAAGACTGTCGATCAGGTTAAGGGGCTTCCGCTGGTGTTTACGCTTCATGGAAGAGGGGAGCCGGCTTGGATGTTCACAACAAAAAACGGATGGGACATATTAGCGGATGAGACTCAGGAATTTGTACTAGTGTCTCTTGATTCACCGGGCAATATTTGGTTTGTGCTTCGAGATAATGAAGTGTTCGAGAAAGTAATTGCACAGATGATTGAAGAATATCGAATCGATGAGACTCGTGTGTATTTGACAGGTTTCTCTAACGGAGCAATAATGACTCGTGAAATGGCGTATTGCCGACCTCATCTATTTGCCGGCATCTCGCCAAGCAATGGTCCGTGGTTTGATTCACGTAGTATGCAGTTAAAGGATGATTCCAAACCGCCAAAAGAAATGGCGCCAGAAGTATCTCAGATGATGAAAGAGTTTGAAAAGTCCGGATGGGAAATGCCTTGCGCTTTTTTCTATGGGGATAATGACCCGGCTGCAAATGCGCAGGAAAATCCAGCACTTGAATTAATGTTGCGAGTGAACAACTGTGAAGAGGAATCATCCAAAGCATACACAAAGGACAATTACTTTACACTGGATAAAGGATATAAAGAGGGCGATCGTTTTCAAACAGAAGTATATTGCCGGGAAGATCAGAGTGCTCGCGTCTGTGTCACAGTGATGAAGAACATGCCACACGGTGCAATCGCAGAAGAAGCACGCTTTACATGGGAATTTTTGAAACAATTTTGTCGGCCTAAGGGGAGCAAAAAGGTGTTAAATAAAATTGGGAAGGGTGAATCCGATGATAGATACGATGAATGAAGTTACGCTAGTCTCACCGTTGGCCGGGAAATTGTTCCTGGAAAAGGTGGAAGGGAATGTCGCAGCTCAGAATACCCCTGAAAACAACATAGAGGTTGCTGCCGGGGGAAATCGGACGATGTATGTGTATGCCCCCGCATCAGGCTGTTTCGATCCTAAGCAGACGCAGGTGCTGATGATATTGAGGGATGAGGCGGATGAGGAATCCGCAGCAAGGGTGATGGCCTCTTACGGCCTCGATAAATTGGCTGAGGAAAAACATTTGATTTTGTTGTTCCCGAATCCGACTGAGCTGGGGTGGAACTACGCAGAGAAGGAAAATCTTGAAAATGATATGGAGTTCCTGAAGCGCTGCTTTGTGAGTCTGGCTTTAGGTAAAGCAGGCGTAGCCGGGTTCAATGGGATGATCTTCTATCTCGCAACCTCGGAATCCGCTTCTGCCATGATATTCACCTTGGCATCCCTGTCGCCTGTCGATGCTGCCGGAATCATGATCTCGGATTTCCCATCCGATTATCGGATTCCTTCCGGTGCTCTGTATGCTCCACAAGTGGCTTACATCAATAGCGAAAATAAATTGGCTGAAGCATACCTGAGAAAAAGCAACGGCATTTGCGGGATGAATAGCATAGAGGGCGGACGGCTCGCCTATTCAAACAGCAACAACGAATGCATCAGACATGTGGTTTCCAGAAAGGAGATCGATCAGGAGGAAGTCTGGTTCGCTTGGGAATATCTTTTTTCCGAAACAAGACGTTGGCGAAACGATACTTTTGGCACCTATCAGAGACGGACAAACTTCTCGGAGCGAGGTTTCGAGCAGCATGTGGACGAAGCGCTGCCTGGTTTGACGGATGGCTCAACGCACACCTGGTATGAATATGTTCCCCCGCAACTGAGGGGCAGCCATGAAAAAGTTCCGTTGGTCATCTATTTCCATGGAATCGGCTGTGTGCCGCTGTACGGTGCCGAGCAGAGCGGATGGCATGATATCGCCGACAGGGACAATTTCATTGTGGTTTATCCCCAGCCTTCGATAGAAAAAAGATGGAATGTTTGGGACGATGACCGTTTGCCAAGCGACTTTGCCTTCATTTTTGCGTTGATGAAGTACCTGGAAGGGAAATATGCCATCGATCCAACAAGAATCTATATTTCCGGTTTCTCGATGGGGAGCATGATGACGAATGCATTGGCTGCCGCGTACCCGGAAAAATTTGCCGCAGCGGCACCATGCAATGCACCGCATCTGGGCTATTTATCAACGCTGTCCGGGATGGCACCGCTCATCATGAAATTGAATCCCAAATCGAATATCCGCAATCTTACGTTGGAGCCGGAAGGTAAGGAATCCGCAGTGAAAAGACTGGCGGATTCCAAAAAGCAGGCATTTGATTACCGGATGCCGGTCATCCAAAATATCGGCCTGTTGGATTTGGAGTGGTCCTTGACGGATCCGGACGGGCCATGGAGAAAAACGTTCGATTACTGGATGGACTATAACGGCATTGCCGACCAAGCCTTTGATACTGAGAGCCCGTATGAATCGGGTTTAATCGCGGATAAAAATAGTTATGACGGGTCTGGATCAACGCTTTTTGCATCACAAATGGCACAGCGAGGACTTTCCGGACACACCGCTTTATGAGTTGATATATGCGAAAAGGATGCCGCATGCTGTCGATCTGAGGCAGATTGAAATGGCGTGGGAGTTCATGAAGCAGTTTGCGAGGAACGAGGATGGCTCTTTGGCTTTGGTGGATGAGGTGCAGCGGATAAATGTGTAAGGAGTGTGGAAAAGATGAACAGCGATTCATTCAAAGATAAAATCGTTCTGATCACTGGCGGTGGCCAAGGCATCGGTAAGGAAATAGCGTTGGCGTTTGCAAAGGCAGGGGCTTCTCTGGCAATCATCGGCAGGGATCCGGCAGCGTTGGAAGAGACGCAAAAAGAGATCATCAGTTTGGGCGGGGAGTGCCGCTATTTCCAAGGGGATATTTCGGATGAACAAGCTTGTCAGGAAATCGTCGGAAAAGTGCTGGAGACATATGGAAGAATCGATGTGTTGATAAATAATGCCGGAATAATGAAACGAACCGGCACTTTGGATACAAGCAACGATGAATGGCGAAGCGTCATTGATGTGAATCTCAACGGCGTCTTTTATCTGTCGAAACTTGTGCTGGCTGGAATGAAGGAAAGAAAAGAAGGAAACATCATCAACATCACCTCCGCTAATGGCGTCACGCCGCATCCTAACGCCTCTCCCAGTTACGGGGCTTCCAAGGCTGCCGTGACTTATTTGACCAGGCACTTCGCGATGGAATTTGCGGGTGATGGCATCCGCGTGAACGCAATCCAATGCGGTCCGATTGAATCGAAAATGACCGATCAATGGTCGGATGAATACCGTCAGAAATCGCTGGGGAACATTCCGTTGGCAAGGTTAGGGACCGCGCAGGATGTGGCTTCTGCCGCTCTGTTTTTAGCATCCGAAGAGTCCGCGTTCATAACCGGGACAAGTCTGAATCTGAGCGGTGGGAAGTTGATGCAGTAGCATTCGACAATTCCCCAAAAACACAAGACGAAATCACCAAAAAAAGCTGATTGCATACCCGCAATCAGCTTTTTTCTGTGGAACAAGCTCCCGTACATTCTCTTTAGTGGTTAATACCAATGATAGAGCAAAGGAGGATGAAGCGTTATGAAATCGCTCTTAGTATAAGTGTGAGGAGGTTCACACCTAGATTGTTGACAAGTTCATTTGTAAAATGCTTTTTCTTTGTTAACCTGAAGGCACGACATCAGGGACTTAGATGTTTGCATAAGCTTCCAACTTTGAAAGGTTTAAGATGCGGATCTTTTTTGATTCCAAAGCAATGATTTTTTCGTCCTGCAGATCTTTGAATGTCTTTGAGACGGATTCCCGGGTCGCGCCGATGATGCTGGCGATCGTGCTTTGGTTCGTATGCTGGATGATCAGATCAGTAGAAGCCTCACTGTTTTCGATAAAATCAAGCAGGGTACGACAGACTCGGGTGTGGACGCTATGAAATGTAAGATTCTGTATTTGCCTATTCAATGCTTTAAATCTTTGGTTATAAATACGGAAGATATTTTTCAGAAGGGCTTTATTTTCAAACAGCAACGTTGTGAAATCCGCTTGGGATAAATAGTAAATTTCTCCGTCTTCAATCACTTCAACAGAAGATAGGGCATTACCGTCCGAAAAAAGTTCGATTTCGCCAAGTACTTCATGTCTTTTTGCGAAACCGAGTATGAGCTCTTTCCCTTCATACATGCGATATACCTTCAGCATGCCGCTCTTGATGATGTAAATTTTTTCGATGGGATCATCTTCGAAGATAAGTATATGGTTTTTTTTGTATTTCCTCGATGGGAGCTTTGAAAGGATGGTTTGTACTTGTTCATCGGTCATACCATCAAATAGTTGGATGCTTTTACTCATAAATTCACCTCATTCAGAATTGTAACATGTAACAGAAAGGAAGGGTATCTTGAAAAGTAAACGAATACATTTGATTTTATTGGACTCTGTAGCAATCAGTGAGGCCGCGGCTGCGGCAGTTTTCCAGGATGAATGCGTGAGATGATGGAACTATTGCAAGAACTGTTTCCGTGTGAAAGAGAAAGGAAGTTCCTTACGGACCGAAATGTTGGCGAGTGCGACTTCCTTTTTCTCCATCGTGTATATTGTGGCTGTCAATGCGCTGATTTTGTCTCAAGCCGGCATGGATTATAATTCTGTTGTGATTGCGACGATACTGACGACGGCCATCAGTAACATTCTGATGGGTCTGTATGCCAACTCCCCTTTGATACTTGCCCCAGGAATGAGCGACAATGCGTTCTTCACCTACATCTTGGTCGGAGCCTTTGCTTTTACTTGGCAAGAAAGTTTATCGATTATCTTTATCGTCGGTTTGCTCTTCTTCCTGTTGACGCATTTCAATGTGGTCGATCAACTCCTTCGCTCCATCCCGGTGACTTTGATTAAAGGGATGAGCGCGGGAGTCGGCTTCTTCCTGATATTCCTTGGCTTGAAGAACGGCGGAATCATCGTATCCTCAGAGGGTACAATCGTGGCACTGAATAATATTTTTCAACCGGTGCCGTTGACGCTATTGGCAACACTGCTGGTCGGACTGATTCTGTTCGTCAGAAATGTAAAAGGCAATTTTTTGTTGACGATTATTTTCGGTGTCCTCATTTCCATTGCTTTAGGGGTAACGGACATCAGCTCCTTTTCCTATTCCTTCATCGATCTGGGTTCCTTGGAGCCGTTTATCTTCCAACTTGATTTTTCGGGCGTTCTGTCGATGGACTATTGGGTTGCCGTATTTTCGCTCTTGATTTTGGTCGTTTTCCAAAATTTAGGAACGCAGGTCAGTTTTTTGACGTCCGAACAACCCAAAGTGTTGAAACGAACGCTGGAATCGAATGCCTTGTCAGTGATGGTTGCAGGTTTATTGGGATGCAGCTCCACCTGCACGAGTGCTGAAGGCGCAACGGGCATCGCGGTGGGAGGAAGGAGCGGATTGACATCCTTTATGGTGGGCGTTTATTTTCTGTTCACCATCGCGTTGATTCCTTTCATTGCCCTTATCCCGCTGGCGGTCATCTCAGCTTTACTCATCATTGTCGGCTCCTTATTGGCTGCCAACAATCTGAAAGGCATCAATTTTGATGACTTCACGGAATATTTTCCGGCTATCCTGATGGTGCTGATGATGGTATTGACGTTCAACATCGCGGACGGTATCGGCTGGGGATTTATTCTGTACACGTTCATCAAAGTGTTCTCGGGTGATCGACAAGCTGTTTCAAAAATGATGTACGGATTGACTGGCATCTTTGTTCTGTATTTTGTGCTGAAATTCATTTAAAAAAGGCAAAATGTCTGTCTCTTTCGAGCAATGTCATTAACTTAAGGGTATTGACAAAAAAAGACAGTGGAAATGGGAGAGAAATTCTCACGTTTCCACTGTCTCTTTCTTTTCTGACAATCGAAAGCACGACGAAGCGAGGCAACTCCATGAAAAAAGTTGCCCTAATACCTTCATTCCCGGATTATTATAACGTGGTTCAACAGGTAAACATCGATTTATCAAGCTTTAAATGATCCCCGTTACAATTTTATAGGGAATCCAAGTTAATATGTGTAACGATAAGATCGTCTAGATTTGTTCACCGGGGTCTTCCTTTTGGCCGCCCGATGTGGGCGGACGGGAAC
This sequence comes from uncultured Carnobacteriaceae bacterium, assembly GCA_963814755.1. Lineage (GTDB taxonomy): Bacteria > Bacillota > Bacilli > Lactobacillales > Aerococcaceae > Trichococcus. Next base: position 14,536 of record CAWFEB010000026.1, on the reverse strand, counting down.
AAGGTGATTGGTAAGCAACGCACTCATTTGTTCGAAACTTTCTCTCCGTTGTTCGCGTGTTTCACTCATGAACGATCGTATGAAATAGGTTTTCACGATTCCGATAGCGATGCTGAGATTTTGCTTCATTTCATATTTATAACGCTCTTGGGGGATGGCTCTTGTTTCGCTCACTTCGATTAGATGAAGCATCGTCAGGTTGTACAACCAGACACTACAATAAATGTCCTGAAGAATCAACCGTTCCCGAATGCCACTGAACTCTTCTAACTTCATCCGGTTTTTCAGGACGTTGTAGGCAGTTTCGATTCCCCATCTCAATCGGTACACTTCATTCAAGTCGTCGGATGAAAATTCTGCAGGTGTTAGATTCGTCAAAAGGACTTCGTCCTCTATCTTATCGCTGTCCTTCTTGTGAAGTGGAATTTTTATAAACCTCAAGGGATAAACTGTACTCATCAAGGTTGCTCGGAAAATCCGATCATTCCTGTAGTCATTTGTCTGATATCTGTCAAAGGTGACATCAAAAGTTTGATCTTGCCCGACAGACAGTTGGCTGGAATAACGCTTTAAGTTCTGGTGATCCATCCGCATCACGAATTTTTGCCCGTCCTGAATCAGTTGGTGAACCAGACGCATCGAGAAATAGCCGCGATCAAACACGGTAATCGTCGGTTGCCGAAGCGTTTCTTTCAATACGTGAAGATGTTGCGAAGCCGAGTCGCGTTCGCTGCTCTTGTACGGACCGACAAACGTGTCAATCACCAATTTGTTGATACAATCATAAAGGAGGGAGACGGAGGCCATCACCGGAGTGGCAGATGCCTTGGGGTTAGGAACCACACCGTATTTCTTGGCGTTTTCCTCCGTGGAGGGCAGGATGATGTCAGAACCGTCTATCGCAGTCACAATGTATCCGTTCAGCTTGACCAATTGGTCATCGTTCTCTTCATAAATCATGGACATGTAGTCAGTCATCATCAACCGGATGGCTTTGGGATTATAGTTCATTCGGGCCTTATAAAAAGCGACGGTTGAAATGTCGAGAGGCTTCCCCTGATCCTCGTAGAAATTTAAGAGTTCGCAAAATTGGGAGTTCCCCTTTTGCGCAAACATTTGAAGCATCAATGCGATAGGGGTAGTTTTCCTTTTTCGGGTAAAAGCATGTGGGTTCCCTTCGCGGATATCTTCCAGATAGATAATTTGGGCCTCCTCAATATATTCCTGAAATGACATCAGTTGGACCGTCATTTTTGAGCCCTCCTTTTAATGTGTTGACCATCCTACATTAAGTATAACGGGAAACCCGAAGGGTAGGAAAAGATTCCACCTCCCATCAAAAAAAAGCGAGGATGCATTTTGCATTCTCGCTTTTTTTAAAGTTGTCAAGTTGCTTAAGTTAATGACATTGGCCTATTTTGGCAGCCACTCTTTTTATGCTATCTGTTTTTTAGTTTGATTTCATCAATTCATCGACGTAAGCAACTGTTTCCGGTTGGTTTGCTTCGATTTCAGCGATTTTCTCTGCGAATTGTGGCAAGTGCTCTTTGTGTGCATACAATAATTCATCCAACAAAGTCTTAGCCGTTGTACCGCCCGGCACAAGCGGGTTGATTGTGAATGCTTGCAATGCCGCACCATAGCTGCCTGTGATGGCTGCGCGGATGACTGTTTCTTCCATCGCTTTCATGCCTTGCAATAAGCCACGGGCCGCTGAAGGCATTTCGCCCCAGTTGTATGGTTCTGCTCCATGGGCTGTGATCAAGGCGGAAACTTCTACGACGCAATCATAAGGCATATCTTGGATCGTACCGTTGTTCGCTGTTGATACGACCATGTCCGTGCGTTTGTCGTTTTGGATCGACGCGATCACTTCGCAGGCTGCATCGCTGTAGTGCGTACCGCCGCGTTGCGATAATTCTTCCGGCTTGTAGTTCAAAGCTGGATCTTTGTAAAGTTCGAACAAGCGCGTTTCAGTTGCCTTGACGACTTGCGCACGCGTTTCGCCTTTTTCGAACTCTTCGATGGAATGCTTCAACATTTCATCTTCGATATAGTAATAACGGTGGTATCCGCAAGGAAGCATTCCCAGATCCTTCAATTGCTCATAGTGGAATTGCGCACTGTGGATGTTCTTCAGATGGTTTTCATCTTCAGTTTTTTGCGGTCCGTAAACCATATCGATCACTTCATCTGTGCGTTCAGCGCCCTTGTCATCCCAGACACGGTGCCAGTGGAAGTGGTTGATTCCGGCAAATTTGAATAATAATTCCTCTTCAGGAATCGCTAATTTTTCTGCTGCGACTTTGCGGTGTCCGATCGGAACATTGCATAGACCGATTGTTTTCTTCCAACCGAAATGTTTGATGGCTGCTTCAGTCACCATACCTGCAGGGTTCGTAAAGTTGATCAACCAAGCGTCCGGACATTGTACTTTCATATCCGCAATGATTTGGCCGATGATCGGAATCGTACGGAAAGCTTTGAACATTCCGCCTGCACCATTGGTTTCTTGACCCAAAACACCATGGGACAATGGGATGCGCTCATCTTTGATACGAGCATTCAGTAAACCTACACGGAATTGCGTCGTTACGAAATCTGCATCTTTCAAAGCATTGAAACGATCCAATGTTAAGTGGACTTCCCAGTCCAAACCAGCCGCCTCGACTTGGCGTTTCGCCATTGCGCCGACGATCTCCAGTTTTTCCTTACCTGCTTCGATATCCACCAACCAAATTTCTTTGATAGGCAATTCATCTTTTCTTAAGATGTATCCTTCAATCAATTCCGGTGTATAACTGGAACCTCCACCAATCGTTACAATCTTCAAAGCTTCTTTCGACATGCATGCTTCCTCCTATTTTTGGTTACTTTTTTGCTTTCCGGCTCAGCCGACTCAAAAATTCTGTCGTGACAATGCATTCCCTAGCAAAAACGGCTAATGTCCTCAACACCCGGTCAGGAAAGGCTTTCATTTCAACCGTCCGTGAAAGGGCTTTTCGCTTTCATGAGTTTATGATAGCATAACCCCGGCGCATCCGGAGAATCCCCTTACATTTTGATTGCAGGTTCCCTATTATGATTTTCGTTTCAGAAATGAAACAGTTTGTTTCATCCTCAAAGGATATCCAGCGCCGTTTTGCGAGCGGGTGCCGGGAACCTTTTGTCCAGCAGTTTCAGATCTTCATCATCCAGACGGATTTTGGAAGCTTGGGCATTGAGATATGTGTGATCGGGGTTGGAAGATCGCGGTATCGCTGCAACATCCGGCTGGATGATGCACCACGCCAGAATGATCTGGATTGCTTCGACACCGTGTTTTTTGGCGATGCGCTGCACTTCTTCGCTCTCCAACAATTGCCCGCGCAAGCGGCCTCCTTGAGCTAAAGGCGAGTAGGCCATGATCGGAATGTTATGCTCCCGTTGCCATTTCAACAGATCGTACTCTATTCCGCGGGAGCCCAAATGATACAAAACCTGATTGACTTGGCATTGGTTCCCGTGCTCCATCGACAAGAGATTCTGCATATCATGGATGTCGAAGTTGGAAACGCCCCATCTGCCGATTTTCCCTTCCGCCTTCAGCTGTTCCATTCCGGCTATCGTTTGGGACAAAGGCACATTTCCGCGCCAATGCAGCAGATAGAGATCCAAGTGATCCGTATCCAATCTGCGCAAACTTTCGGCACAGGCAGCCAAAATTTCATTCCGGCTGGCCCGATGGGGATACACTTTGGAAACAAGGTAAACCTGGTCGCGGATACCTTTGATCGCTTCACCCACCAAGTACTCCGACTTCCCGTCCCCATACATTTCAGCTGTATCGATAAGGGTCATGCCCAGTTGCACACCTAAACGCAAAGCCTCGATTTCCTCTTGCCTTTTTTCAGGATCTTCCCCCAAATACCATGTTCCTTGCCCCACTTGCGGCATCATGCTGCCATCCGGCAACGCCACCATCCGATTGGCATTTTCCCTCTGCAGAGACGCCATTGTATGTTCGTCTATGTTCGTCATTTACAGACACCATCCTTTCTGTTTTCGACAATATTCCTTACATCAAGTATACCTTTTTTTGTCGTTAATACAAAAATAATCATAGCGCTTCCATTTTTTTCGATTCGGTGGCCTTTTCCTTTGGCGATTTCGATTTTGTGGCTTATGATAAGGATAGAAAGCTATTATGTTTATCATCAAAGTCTGATTAATGGCTCAAAGATTGTCATCATAATCAAGGAGGACGAGTGGATGAAATACAGGAATCTAGGGAAAAGTGGTTTGCGCGTCAGCGAAATCGCACTGGGCAGTTGGTTGACGTACGGAAAATCAGTAGCGGATCAAACAGCGGAGGAATGCATCCGGACCGCGTATGAAGCAGGCATCAACTTTTTCGACACAGCCAACGTTTATGAAAAGGGTGCTGCTGAGACCGTGCTCGGAAAAGTGCTGAAGGACTATCGGCGCTCCAGTTTGGTCGTCGCCAGCAAAGTCTACTTTCCGATGGGTGACGGTCCGAACGACAGGGGCTTGTCGCGCAAGCACATCATCGAATCCTGCGACGCCAGCCTGAAACGCCTGGATATGGATTATCTGGACCTTTACCAATGTCACCGTTACGATCCGAGCGTACCGATGGAGGAAACACTCTGGGCGCTCGATGATCTGCAGCGTCAAGGCAAGATCCTTTATGCCGGCGTCAGCGAATGGCCAGCCGATAAAATCCAGGAAGCCCACCAGATCGCAAAACAGCATAATTTCCGGCCGCTCGTTTCCAACCAACCGATTTACAATATGATCGAGCGCTACATCGAGGTCGATGTCCTGCCCGTCTCCGTCGCCAACGGCATGGGGCAAGTCGTCTTTTCCCCATTGGGACAAGGCATCCTGACCGGCAAGTACAAATCCGGCCAACAAGTTCCGGAAGGCAGCCGTGCCGCCAATACCAAGCTGAACAGCACGATGCAAAAATATCTGGAAAACGAGTCCCTGTTGGAAGCAGTCGGGGAAATCGAAGCCATCGCGCATGAATTGGAAATAACCATGCCTCAACTGGCTCTGGCCTGGATTCTGCGCCAACCCGGCGTCAGCTCCGCCATCATCGGCGCCAGCCGTCCGGAGCAGATCGAGGATAACATCAAGTCGGTTGATATCGAATTGACGGACGAACTGCTGCTTGGCATCAACCAAATTTTATTGAAAGTGAGCAGCTTCAAACCTAGAAGTTGAGCGTATATTGAATCGTTCTGGATACCAGGACACAGAAAAAGGCCACCTTGGATGGTGGCCTTTTTGCTGTTCTTCTCCATTTGTTCTCCAATCGAAAAAAACATGTGAACTCCGGCGAACGGAGTCTTCGTAGGAGTACGGCCCACATTTTTGCTTGCCTTCTCCGATGAGGAAGCTCTCGCCGTAGTTGCGGCAGATGACGACCGGTGTGCTCCGGCAAGTGAAGCTTCACCGGAGCTGAGCGGAAATCCGAAAGTTCCGAACCGCTCTGCTCCGTCCGCTGGCTCTTAATCCAACGCTAAAATTTCCAGGATGGAACGGACATCGCGGACAGAAACCTGGCCGGGCGCGGAAATCTCTTTTGCCGCCGCAAAAGTCAGGCACGAACCGAACAGTTCTCCTGCCAACCGCGAAATGACGCCGTATTTGCCCATCGACATCGTGATGCACGGGCGGTCAGCTTTCGCTTTTTTCATTTCCAACGTCGCCGCCAGCAACGTCAGGACATCTTCCTCGCTTTGCGGCATGACCGCAATCTTCGTGATATCCGCCCCGAGTTCCTGCATCTTCACCAATCTTGCGACGATTTCCTCTTTAGGGGGCGTACGGAAAAAATCATGGCTCGACAGAACGACTTTCACATTTTTATCATTCGCTTCGGCAATCAATCTGTTCACTTCTTCTTCAGAACTGAACAGTTCGAGATCGACCATGTCCACCAATCCGCTCCGGATCGCGAAACGGTTCAATGCAAAATAGCTTTTCATACTCAGCTCGCGCTCTCCGCCCTCTTTTTTTGTGCGGAACGTGAACAACAACGGCTTTTTGTAGATGCTGTTGATTTCAGACAATAATGCCCCGACCTGTTCGGGATGCTCTACATCTTCGAAAAAATCAATGCGCAACTCCGCCAGATCGAAAGCAACGTTTTCTAGCCTTTTGACTTCCTTAATAATTTCCTGTTTTGTTTTCCCTACCAACGGCACGCAGATTTTCGGCCTGCCTTCGTTGAAGACGACATCTTTCACTTGAACGGTTTTCACTGGTGTATCCCCTCCATGGCGCATTCCGGTCTCCTCTTCCTTAAACTTTCCGGTCAAAGGAAGCTGAACTTACGAGTATATGATACTTCCCATTTTATCGTTAATCATGTCAAAATCATAGAGCACTTTACGGAACTTTTAGATCTGTCCATTATTTCAATCTATTTCTATTTTGAAACATACCGGGCACATCAGGACACAAAAAGCTGCCACCCGCTCCCAAACGGAGCAGATGACAGCTTTTTTGACATTGACTAATCTAAAAGAAGTTTATTTTGCGAATTTTGCTTGATAGGCTGCAACCACTTTTTCAGTAGTGAAGCCATATTCTGCCATTACCACGTTGCCGTTGCCGCTTGCACCGTAAGTATCGATGCCGTAAGCAAGGCCATCCAGGCCGACATAACGTTCCCAGCCGAAGGTCGCGCCCATTTCGATGGACATGCGGTTGCGGACTGCGCCAGGCAAGACTGTTTCTTTGTAGGCAGCATCCTGCGCTTCGAACAGATCGAAACTCGGCATGGAGACAACAGAGACGTCCACTCCAGCTTCACGCAATTGTTGCTGCGCTTCCACAGCCATGCTCACTTCCGAACCGGTTGCGATCAGGATGCCGGCAGGCGTTTCGCCTTGTTGTGGAGAAAGCACGTAAGCACCCTTCTTCACGCCTTCACGGGCCATTTCTTTTGTGCCTTCCAAAACAGGCAAGTTTTGGCGCGTCAGCACCAACATCGTTGGTTTGTCCGCTGAAGACACTGCGATTTCCCATGCAGCACTGACTTCGTTGCCGTCGGCCGGACGCAGAACCGTCAAGTTCGGCATGCCGCGGTAGCTGGACAAGTGTTCCACTGGCTCATGCGTCGGGCCGTCTTCGCCGACCGCGATTGAGTCATGCGTCATCACGTAAGTGCCAGGCAAGTGCGAGATGGCAGCCAAACGCATTGCTGGGCGCAAGTAGTCAGTGAAGACGAAGAATGTTCCTACATACGTTCTGGTTCCGCCATGCAGAACGATGCCGTTCATGATAGCGGCCATCGCGAATTCGCGCACACCGTACCAGATATTGCGGCCGGCATAGTTGCCCGGCTCAAAATCGCTTGCCGATTTGATCATTGTGTTGTTTGAAGAAGATAAGTCCGCAGAACCGCCCCAGAAATAAGGTACAGCTTCACCCAATGCTTGGATTGCTTCAGCACTGGTCACACGGCTAGCTTTGGCTGCGCTACCCACTTCATAAGTCGGCAGTTTGTCTTGCCAGCCTTCAGGTAATTTACCTTCGATGGCAGCTTCGAATTGTTGCGCTAATTCTGGATAAGCTGCTTTGTAGTCGTTGAACATCGCTGTCCATGCCGCTTCCGCTTTTTGGCCTTCTGCAACCATTGTTTCGTCGAAACGGGTTGTCACTTCAGCCGGTACGCAGAAAGCTTCGTCCGCACAGCCGTAAGCCGCTTTAGCGAAGGAAACGCCTTCCGCTCCAAGGGGAGCGCCATGCACTTTATGCGTTCCAGCGTCAGGAGCACCAAAGCCGATGATGGTTTTGATTTCGATCAAAGTTGGTTTTTCGGTTTCAGCTTTCGCTTCTTCGATGGCTTTGGAGATGGCTTCCAGATCATTGCCGTCCTTCACCAGGATATGTTGCCAACCGTAGGCTTCAAAACGGGCAGCTACATCTTCAGTGAATGATTTCGAAGTCGGTCCATCCAAGGAGATATCGTTGGAGTCATACAAACCGATCAGTTTGCCCAATTTCAGGTGGCCAGCCAAGCTGGCTGCTTCATGGGAGATGCCTTCCATCAGATCGCCGTCGCCGTTCAGGAAATAAGTGTAGTGATCCACAACAGGGAAGTTTTCTTTGTTGTAGGTAGCAGCCAAGTGCGCTTCCGCCATCGCGAAACCGACCGCATTGGCGATCCCTTGGCCCAAAGGACCAGTTGTTGCTTCCACGCCGTCCGTGTCATGCACTTCCGGGTGTCCAGGTGTCTTGCTGCCGAATTGGCGGAAGTTCTTCACGTCGTCCAGGCTCACATTGAATCCGGATAAGTGCAACAAGCTGTACAACATGGATGACCCATGTCCAGCCGATAATACGAAACGGTCACGGTCTGCCCACAAACTGTTCTTAGGGTTGACTTTCAAATGTTTTGTCCAAAGCGCGTAGGCCATCGGAGCGGCTCCCATCGGCAAACCAGGATGCCCTGAATTGGCCTTCTGTACGGCGTCTATGCTAAGTGTACGTACTGCATTAACTGCTAACTCATCAATTTGATCAAACATTTTTTTCCTCCTCAAGATAGTGAATCTAGTATTGAACTCCTCAACCAACTTTTACAATCATGATTTAATCTTATTATAACATATTCCGAATCGGTTTATATCGGTTTATTAACTTAGATATGCAGCAATAATGGATTATCAATCCGACAATTCAACCAATCGCTCACCGTCGGCTTCCTTGCATCTGTTCTCTTCCAATAAAGTCAATTTTCTTTTCAACTGACGATAAGCGTACATCATAGGAACGGCAGCCCCCACCCAAGCAATGGGATTGGCAAAGGCGACAGCCTGGTAGCCTAGCAGACCGGAAAATCCCAACGGAACGAGGATGCGTGCGACCATCTCCATCACACCCCCAAAGGTAGGCGCAGCGTTGTCCCCAACCCCTTGCAGCGTATACCGCAAGATGATCAACGTCGTCAATACAAGATAGAAGCTGGCCGTGGCAACAAAATACGTATGCGCATACGCCAATACGGCCGGATCATTCTGATTGAACAACAGCCGGATGAGATCCGTCCCGAAGAACAAAAGCGCTCCTCCCAACAGGATGCTGTAGACAAAAGACAGCAGCAAACTGATGCGCGCGCCTGCCCAAATCCGAGAATACAATCCGGCCCCGTAGTTTTGGGCTGCGAAAGTGGCCATAGCGATACCGATGGAAGCTATCGGCAGCGTCGCCATGATGTCCAATTTTTGGGCGATGGCATATCCACCGACCGCTTCCGGGCCAAATCCATTCAGACTTTTCTGCAATACAATCAAACCGATCGAAATGATGGAGGCTTGCAGACCGATAGGGAGCGAAATTTTCAACGGCAACGAGAAGTCCGTAGGCTGCATGTGCCAATCTTCTCTGGAGAAACGCAGAATCGCCATTTTCTTCCTTATGTATACGAAACAGAGAAAACTGGCGAACAATTGCGACGCAACAGTCGCCAGCGCCGCTCCTGCGACCCCCATAGAAAACCCGACAATGAACACATAATCCAATGCCACATTCAATATGGAAGAAATCACCAGGATGATCAGTGGCAGTTTGCTGTCACCCAGCGAACGCAGGATGTTGCTCAGCAAATTGAATACCATGATCGCCACCGAACCCCACATCAAAACCAAAAAGTAGGCTTCGGCTTCCTGGCTTATTTCTGCCGGCGTATCCATGTACAACAGGATATCTTCAGCGAAAAAAACACTCAGGAGGGTTATGAGGACAGTCATGATGAGTGTTATCGAGACGCTTACTGTGATGCTCTTCCGTATCCGCTCCTCATTTTTCGTGCCAAAACGCTGCGCTATGACGATCCCTAAACCCGAAGTGACCCCGACTCCGAATCCATGGATAAAGAAGAGCACCCCACCTACCGAACCGATGGCCGCCAGTCCGTCCACCCCCAATGTCCTGCCGATGATGATTGTGTCCGCTAAGCTATATACTTGTTGGAATATGTTCCCTATCAGCATCGGAACCGAGAACAGCACGAGCAGCTTCAGAGGACTGCCGGCAGTCATATCTTTTGTCATCCTTCACCTCCATTTGATGATCCTATGCCTTGCTGATTTACATTATACCAGATTTGTACGAACAAATTAACAAAATACACGTAATTTGTACCTACAAAATACCAAATCTATTCGTTTGGCTTGTTTCCGAATCCGTTGTCGGCGAGAATTTTCTCGCACAGCGAGTGGCTCAGATAGCTTGATTCTGTGGAGACTGGGTTTGTCATGTTCTTTTACTCCCGCGACAAACGAATCGATCAATGGCTCGAATCCTCTTTTGCGGAGCGTCCCTTCCCAATCGCCGAAAGCAATTTGCTGCTTGCCATTTTTTTGTTCGATGGTCATATCGGTCAAATTCAGGACGCGCGCGATCCCCTCAGGACTTTGGACTTCCATGACTTCCTGATTGGCTCCCGCTTCATAGTTCATCGAAACGAAACAAGTGGTGCTCTTCGTTTCGAGCATCAGCCATAGCCGTTTCAACTCCCCTTCGTTTTCGACCAGATGCGATTGCACCGAAACCACCTCATCATCCAACAAATACAAAGCGGTATCCGCGATATGGATGAACAAATCGTAGACGGCGAAGCGGACGGGTTCCACGTTCTTCACGCGATCCTTCTGAATCAGGATCATCTTTTTGTCAGGAATCCCTTTCAACCGTTCCACCATCGGAGCAAAACGGCGATTGAAGCCAGCGGTAAGGAGCAAGCCCTTAGCGTCCGCCAACTCGATCAGTTCCTTTGTCTCTTCCGGATCATCACTGATGGGCTTGTCCACATAAACCGAAATGCCGCTCTCCAGCAACTTGCGGATGATTTCCGCATGGGCAACGGTAGCTACATGCACAAAAGCAGCTTCGATGCCGCTGTCCAACCATTCCTCAATCGAGGTATACAAATGCTGGAAGCCAAATTTTTTCCCAACAGCTTCCAGCTTCTCTCTGTTCCGCGAGCACAGATGCCATTCCACCTCATCCTGCATCTCGACCATAACCGGGAGATACGCCTTTTGCGCAATGTTGCCTAAACCGATGACTCCAATTTTCATCATCTATCTCCTCCAAACCTGTTTGTTCTTTTTATACCATAATCTCGTTGCGAATTCTCGCTAAAAGGCGGAAATAATTGAGAAATAATAAAAATATATATTTTTCTTTGAAATCGATTGCATTTTCTTTTTTTGTTTTGTATAATTCTGTTTGAAGTTATGTATAGACATAGAAAAGGAGTTGTTTAGATGAAATACGAATTTCCTGCAGGTTTTTGGTGGGGATCGGCAGCAAGCGGACCGCAGACAGAGGGCACGGTTGCCGGAGACGGCAAGGGAGACAGCATCTGGGATCATTGGTACAAACAGAACCCAGAGCTGTTCTTCAATCAAGTCGGTCCTGAAGACACATCCTACGTATACAATCGCTACAAAGAAGATATAGCACTCATGAAAAAAACGGGGCACACTACGTACCGAACCTCCATTCAATGGAGCCGTCTGATTCCGGATGGGATCGGCGCAGTGAATCCTGAGGCGGTGGCATTTTACAATAGCTACATCGACGAGCTGTTGGCCAACGGCATCGAACCTTTCATGAATCTTTATCACTTTGATATGCCGTTGTCATTACAACAGAAAGGAGGCTGGGAAAGCAAAGAAGTCGTGGATGCCTATGCGGAATACGCGCGCATCTGCTTCGAGCTGTTCGGCGACCGCGTAAAAAAATGGTTCACCCACAATGAACCGATTGTTCCGGTCGAAGGCGGCTATCTCTACCAATTCCACTACCCTAGTGTCGTGGATATGAAAAAAGCCGCTCAAGTCGCTTATCACGAAACGTTGTCAAGCGCAAAAGCCATCAAAATTTATCATGAAATGAACCTTGACGGGCAAATCGGCATCATCCTCAATCTGACGCCTAGTTACCCGCGCAATGAGAATGATCCTGAAGACGTCAAGGCAGCCCGTCTCGCTGATGCCTTCTTCAACCGTTCCTTCTTGGACCCTGCCATCAAAGGCACCTTCCCCGAAGATTTGGTTTCGCTGTTGAAGGAATTGGATTACCTACCGGAATATACGCAATCGGAATTAGAACTCATCAAACATAATACCATCGACATTCTGGGGATCAATTACTATCAGCCAAGACGCATCATGAAAAAAGAAAGCACGGAACGCTTGTCCGACAAGCCGATGCCGGATGATTACTTCGACAATTACATCTGGCCGGAACGCAAAATGAATCCATACCGCGGCTGGGAAATCTACGAAAAAGGCATTTACGATTGCCTGATCAACGTCCGTGACAACTACGGAAACCTGCCCTGCTACATTTCCGAAAACGGGATGGGTGTGGAAGGCGAAGAGCGCTTCATCAACGCGGATGGCATGATCGAAGATGATTACCGTATCGAATTTGTCCAAGATCATCTGAAATATGTCCATCAAGCGTTGCAGGAGGGTTGCAACGTGAAAGGTTACCATATGTGGACGTGCATGGATAACTGGTCCTGGACAAACGCCTACAAAAACCGCTACGGCTTCATTGCGGTCGATCTGGCGGAAGAAGGAAAACGCACAATCAAGAAAAGTGGTTACTGGTTCAAAGAGGTTTCTGACAATAATGGTTTTGACGCATAAGTTTTCTAAGAGAGGAAAATGACCAATGAATAATTTTATTGATAATTTAGCCGAAAAATTGACTCCCCTTGCCGGCAAGCTCGGCTCAAACAGATACTTAGCAGTATTGCGTGACGCTTTTATGCTTTCTTTCCCACTGACGATGTTCGGTTCGATCGTCGTTGTATTGAACAACCTGCCGTTCTGGAGCGATGATCTGAAAGGGACTTTGGGCGGCCTGTTCGGAAACGGGCAAAATGCGACTATGTCCATCATGACGATTTTCATCACGTTCGGTATCGGGTATTACCTGACCCGTTCTTATGATGAAGATGGCATCTTCGGAGGAGCTGTTTCATTATCTTCTTACTTGATTTTGACACCCTTCAACTTTACAACAGCAGACGGTGCTGAAGTCAGCGGCGCCCTTTCCTTGGATCGCTTAGGCGCTAAAGGAATGTTCATCGGCATGTTGGCTGCCTTCATCGCAGCTGAGATTTATGTGCGAATCACCAAAAAAGGGATCGTCATCAAAATGCCTGAAGGTGTTCCTGATGCCGTTGCCCGCTCATTCGGTGCCCTGATTCCGGCAATTTCTACACTTACCGTTTTCCTGATGCTTAATGCATTGGTTTCTGGCGTCTTTACAACAAACTTGCATGATGTCATCTACACAGTCATCCAAAAACCGCTTGTCGGATTGGGAAGCAGCTTGCCTGCTACTTTGGTTTCTCTGTTCTTCGTGCAAATCCTTTGGTTCTTCGGCTTACATGGCCAAATCATCGTCAACTCCGTCATGGATCCGATCTGGAACACCTTGGCTTTGGAAAACTTGGATGCTTTTAAAGCTGGCGAAGCACTGCCGCACATCATCACAAAGCCATTCATGGAAACATTCACAGTCGGTCTGGGTGGTTCCGGTATGACGTTGATGGTAGTCATCTTGATGGCATTCGTCATGAAGAGCCGTCAAATGAAGGACATCGGTCGTTTGGCGATCGGACCTGGCTTGTTCAACGTTAACGAACCCGTCATCTTCGGATTACCGATTGTATTGAACGCATCCATCGCTATCCCTTGGATTTTGACACCTTTAATCGTAACGACCGTAAACTACTTATCAATGGCATCCGGTTTGTTCCCTACTCCAACTGGTGTAACGGTTCCGTGGACTGTTCCGTTGTTCTTCAGCGGTATGATGGCCACCAACTCCGTTATGGGCGGCGTGCTGCAACTGATCGACTTCGTAATCGTCGGAGTGATGTGGTATCCATTCCTGAAGGTTGTCGATAAAGCGAATTTGGCACTAACTTTCGAGGAAGACACGCAGGCATCTGACCGCACTCCCTTGCAAGGCGCGCAATCAAAAAACTAAACTGATTCATTCCGGAAACTACATTCTCTGATCTTTCCGAGCAAATGGCCCGAGGCAACCTGCTTCGGGCCATTTGCCTTTCCTTAATCAGCCAAATGTAAAGGTTAGCTTGTTTCAAGTCTAGCCATTACGGTATAATGGGGAATGAAATCGTGTAATTTCCGGGAGGATCGACAGTAATGAAAAAATATGAAGAAATAGCGGATGAATTGCGGCGCCGCATCGCTGATGGCGAATACGCGGAAGATGAAATGCTCCCGGACCAGATCGCTCTGGCGGAAGAATTCGGCGTCAGCCGGATGACCTTAAAGAAAGCCATCGACATGATCGCAATGGAGGGACTGATTTTCCGCAAACGGGGTGTCGGAACCTTCGTCATCAAGAGCGCCCTCTGGAACAGCGGAGATTCCAAAGCAGATGAATATGCTGGCTTATCCAAACAGTTCCCGAATAAGACTGTAAAGAGCAAAATCATCCTTTTTGATATCATGTTTCCTCC
>CAWFEB010000025.1:0-366625 GCA_963814755.1 uncultured Carnobacteriaceae bacterium | reverse complement strand
AATCGGCTTACTTATTATAAATCTTTGGACCTTTGCGCATGTTCTTGATATCATTTTTCGGCGTGTCGATTTGTTTAGACCTTCCGCCGCCTTGTTTATTCTTGATTATTTCTAACATTTTTTCTTTTGGACTCACTGTTTACACCGCCTTTGTTAATGGAACACTCCATAATTTCATTCTATTGAATTGATGCCATAAAAAAAGCATCAGCAAGATGCCGATGCTTTAAGGCTGTTAATTGATTTGTCAAATTGGTCTTTTGAACCAAATTGAAGCAAAAAACTTTTTTGAAAACGTTGATACAATAAATATTAACGTTTTGAGAATTGTGATGCTTTACGAGCTTTTTTCAAACCTGGTTTCTTACGTTCAACCATACGTGGGTCACGTGTTAACAGACCAGCTGCTTTTAATGGTCCGCGGAAGTCAGGATCTACTTCTAATAATGCACGAGAGATACCGTGACGAGCTGCTCCAGCTTGTCCAGTGAATCCGCCGCCGTTTACGTTAACGAAGATATCGTAGCTACCTAAAGTACCTGTAAGGTTTAAAGGTTGTTTGATTACTTCATATAAGTAAGCGAATGGGATGTATTCTTCCATGTCTTTTTTGTTGAAGATGATTTTACCTGTGCCAGGTAATAAACGTACGCGTGCAGTCGAATTCTTACGACGACCAGTTGCGATATATTGTGCTTGTGCCAATGAAATTCCCTCCTTAAATTAGGTTAGTGATATCTAAAACTTCTGGTAATTGAGCTTCGTGTGGGTGAACTGCTTCACCGTATACGTGTAACTTAGTGAATTGTTTAGCACCTAAAGAGTTCTTAGGTAGCATGCCTTTAACAGACAATTCAACTAATTTTCTTGAATTCTTAGCACGTAATTCACCAGCTGAAATTTGTTTTAGCCCACCTGGATAACCTGAATGACGGGAATAAATTTTGTCAGATGCTTTTTTACCTGTTAATGTAACTTTGTCTGCATTGATAACAATCACATAATCACCAGTATCTACGTGTGGTGTGAAAGTTGGTTTGTTTTTACCGCGTAAAATAGTTGCAACTTGTGTTGATAAACGTCCCAATGGGATGTCAGTCGCGTCGATTACGAACCATTTGCGGTCGATCTCGTTTGCTTTAGCCATGTATGTTGTACGCACGTTTGTTTCCTCCATATTCTTCTCTGTCTGTTTGATCCAATTGAGTTTCCGGGGCTCATCGTGGGGCAAACAATACCGTCTTATATGATACGACATCCCAAAAGAATTGTCAATCGATTCAAAAGAAATAATTTATCATTTACTTCGCAAAAAAGTCTCCACATACCGCATGGACTGCGATAGTGAAGGCTTCTCAGATTATTTTTTCAAATATAAATATAATTGCTCGATGACCTCGGCCGGCACAAATGGATAGGAACCTTTGCTGGCGGTCTTGTGCGGCTTGAATGCTTCGATGATACTGTTATCCTTCACGATGTCCTCCACCGAGACGAACTCTCCTTTTTTCGTGAGCGTCAATTCAAATGCTTCATATTCTTCGACTGCGACATTCTTTTTCGGAACCGAGTAATGCGCCATGCTGGCTTGCACGGAAAGGACCACATCGTTCGGCAGACCGATTGCTTCATAAAACTGGGGCATAGCGGCAGCCACAAAATCCGGCACATCTCCGCGTGGGATGCGTTTAAGTTCCTTGATGAACGTTACCATTCTTCCACTCTCCTTCATTCTTTCTTATACTTCCATTATACGCGAGTTTCTGGTTTTTAAACAGTAATCCAGACAAATAACCGTTCAAGCGTGATCGGTTATTTCTCGCAGTTTCACTGACAAAAAATACATAAAAATATTGACCACTCTAAGCCCTCATGCTACCATTGCACTAACATTAATTTTAAATGATAAATAAATGATAATGCACTCATGTATATCATTTCGCATAAAGGAGAATCGATGATGGATAATATCAGCATTCAAAGTTATCTTGCGCAATTGGGCAACAGAAAAGACCCGAAAACCGGCGCCGTCAGTGCACCGATTTATTTGTCCACAGCTTATGGACATCCTGGCTTGGGCCAATCGACCGGCTATGACTACACCCGCACTGCCAATCCGACTAGGGATATCCTCCAGGAAGGTTTGGCTGTGCTTGAAAACGGCGTCCAAGGGTTCGCTACCAGCTCAGGCATGAGCGCCATCCAGCTCGCCTTCAGCATTTTCCCGGTCAACAGCCATTTCGTCGCATCCAGGGACCTTTACGGCGGCAGCTTCCGTTATTTCCAGGATATGGAGAAAAAAGGCTTCTATTCCTTCACTTATGTCGATGATCCGATCGATATCGCGTCCGCCATCCAGGACAATACGGCCGCTGTCTACATCGAAACGCCGACGAACCCGCTCATGAAGGAAACGGATATCGCAGCGGTGGCTGAGATCGCAAAAAAACACGGTTTACTGGTGATTGTGGATAATACCTTCTACACACCTCTGTTGCAGCGTCCTTTGGATTTGGGCGCCGATATCGTCGTCCACAGCGCCACCAAGTACCTAGGCGGCCATAACGATCTGTTGGCGGGTGCGGTCGTGACGAACGACAAGGCTCTCGGCGAGCAGTTGGCTTTCCAATTGAATACGGCTGGCGGCACTTTGGACGCCTTCGACTGTTGGCTCTTAGTCCGCGGAATGAAGACGTTGCCGTTGCGCATGAAGCAGCATCAGGCGAATGCACAGGCAGTCGTTGCTTATCTCGAATCGGAAAATCTGATCAAATCGGTCTATTATCCGGGCAAAGGCGGCATGCTGAGCTTCACGCTGCATGATAAAGCATACATCCCTGCCGTATTGGATGCCCTGAATATCTTCACTTTCGCTGAAAGCTTGGGCGGCGTGGAGAGTCTGATCACCTATCCGACTACCCAGACCCATGCCGATATTCCGGTTGAAGTCCGCGAATCCTACGGTTTGACGGACGATTTGCTGCGCATCTCGACAGGAATCGAGGATGCGGATGATCTGATCGCCGATCTGCGTCAGGCCTTTGCGAAAGCTGCGGTCACAGCTAAAGTCTGATAAAGTAGATTGCAAAAGAAAATATATGTTGAAAACCTCCGACGGGCGTACAGCGCTTGACGGGGGTTTTTGTTTTTGGCGCTGTCCTCCGGTGATTTCCTCCGGTGAACGACGGCTTCGCCGGCGTTCGGACAGTTTGCGGGAGCGTCAGCTCCGGTGGGGGCCGCTTCATAGGAGCTGGCGGAGATTGCAGAAGCTGTCCTCCGATGAGCGATGGCTTCACCGGAGCTGGCACCGACTCACCATTTCCCTAGCACGCAAAAAAGCGGCTGTGGAAAAGATTTCGTCTTTTCCACAGCCGCTTTTTCAGCGTTCTTTATTCTTCGTTCTGTTTGGTTTCGAATGCTTTCGTGATCGTCATCAGGGAACGGAAGAGGTCTTCCACGCTGTCTTCGTAGGCTTTGTTCTCGGTCAGCCCGCGCACTTTATCCAGCACCTTGTCTTCCCTGGATTGGTCCAGGATCGGTAGCTTGTGCTCTTTCTTGATCCGCGCGATTTCCGTGACTGCATCCATCCGGCGTTCGAACAGCTTCACCAACTCTTGGTCGATGGCATCGATTTCCGCTCTTTCCTTTTTAAACATCCCTCTTCCCCCTATCCATTCCTTAATCTTTCTTCATCGTAATAAACTTCCACGAGATACAATCCCTGCGACGGGGCTGTAGGCCCGGCTTGACGTCTGTCTTTCACTTCCAAAAGGCGGTCGATTTCCTCGACCTTTTTCAGGCCGTCAGCGATTTGCAGCAGCGTCCCCACGAAAATGCGGATCATATTGTAGAGGAAAGCCATTGCCCCTGAAGGTGAAGACCAGCTCATTGTTCTCCTCGTCCTTCCTGACGCTCGCTTCGTAGACGGTCCGGACCAGATCAGTCTTGTCCGTTTTTGTCGAACAAAAACTGGTGAAGTCATGTTCGCCTTCCAGCTTTTTGATGGCCTGCTCCAGATTTGCCATATTGAAGCGGTAAGGATGATGCGTTGTATACAGTCGTTTGAAGGGATTCGGGAAGCGATCGAGATCGACCCGGTAAATGTATTTTTTCCCCATCGCATGGTAACGCGAATGGAATTCCTCTGGAGCGAACTCCACGGAGGTGATCAAAATGTCATCGGGCAGCAAGCTGTTCAACGCCCGCAGCAGATGATCCGGCTTGATCGCAGCCG
The DNA here is from genome assembly GCA_963814755.1 of uncultured Carnobacteriaceae bacterium. GTDB lineage: Bacteria > Bacillota > Bacilli > Lactobacillales > Aerococcaceae > Trichococcus. Next base: position 362,391 of record CAWFEB010000025.1, on the reverse strand, counting down.
GGTAATCAAAATGGATGACTTGTCCGAGCGCATGGACGCCTGAATCGGTCCGGCCGGATGCATGGATCGGAATGATCTGCCCATTCGACATTTTTTTCAGCGCCTTTTCGATTTCCGTCTGGACACTGTTGCCGTTAGGTTGGACCTGATAGCCCACATAACCCGTTCCGTCATATTGCACGATGCATTTGAATCGTTGTGCACTCATTGGTGGCGTATGCCCCTTTCTTATCTTTCTGATGTATGGTTATGGTTTTTTCTATTTTAAAAGGGACCGGTAATGCTACCCGGTCCCCAGACTCGTTCTATGGCTGCAAATTGCGCCTGTATGCGCTCAAGATCGGAAGAACAGCAACAACCCGGTCAGTGCGACAAACGCCAGCATACTCAGCGTATCCAGCCTCTGCCAATCGAGGATGCGGTATTTCGTCCGGCCTTCCCCGCCCTGATACCCGCGTGCTTCCATGGCGTTCGCCAATTCATCGGCACGATTGAACGAGCTGACGAACAGCGGCACCAAGATCGGTGTGACTGCCTTCATCTGCTTCACGATATTGCCTTCGCCGAATTCGACACCGCGAGCCCGTTGCGCATTCATGATCTTCGAAGCCTCATCCATCAATGTCGGTACGAAACGCAACGCAATGGAAAGCATCAGCGCGATTTCGTGGACAGGAACCTTAAAGCGTTTCAGCGGCCCCAACAGTTTTTCGATCGCATCAGTCAACGACAACGGCATCGTCGTGAGCGTCAGCAGCGTCGAAATGAAGATGATCAGGACGAAGCGCATGAAGATGAATGCCCCGTTGATCACCCCGAACGAAGTGATGCTGATCGGTCCCAGTTCCAGGTACGTTTCCCCGCCCCGCGTGAAGAGGATCTGCAGCAATACAGTGAACATGATCAACCAAATCAGCGGCTTCACACCGTTCAAGAAGACCGACAGTTTGATGTCGGAAAGGATGACGCACATGAAAGTGAACAACGTCATGATCAGATAAGTCTGCCAGTTATTAGCCAAGAAGATGACGATGATGAAATAGAAAGCACCGATCAGCTTCGCGCGCGGATCCAGTCTATGGACCAGCGAGTCACCTTGTATGTAGCGCCCGAAAAGTAATTTATCCAACATCTATGCCACCCTCTTCCTTAGCGACATTTTTGTTGCCTTTGTTCTCATTTATTTTGGCGATCAGCACAGCCGCCAGTTGTTCCGTACGCAGCGGTCTTTCGTTTCCGAAATCGATGCCTGTCTTTTGGCTCAACGTATCCAGGAAAGCCAGTGCGGAAGGTAAGCCCAATTGTTTTTCCTGAAGCCAAGCGGCATCCTGGAAAATTTCTGCAGGCGGGCCCATCCGGACAACCGTCCCCTTTTCGAGGATGACGACGTGATCCGCAAACGTTGCGACATCATTCATCTGATGCGTGACCAATACGATGGTCAGTCCGTTATCGATATGGAGTTGATAGAACATATTCATGATTTCCCGTCTGCCCGCAGGATCCAATCCGGCCGTCGGTTCATCCAGAACCAGCACTTCCGGTTCCATCGCCAATACTCCGGCAATCGCTACGCGTCTCATTTGACCCCCTGAGAGGTCGAATGGTGAGCGTTCCATGAAGGACTCATCCAAGCCGACCAAAGGCAACACGCGTCTCACAATCGCCATTGCATCCGCTTCGCTGACGCCGAAGTTCATTGGACCGAAAGCGATATCCTTCGCGATTGTCTCCTCGAACAGCTGCGACTCCGGAAACTGGAACACAATCCCTACTTTTTTTCGCAGGTCCTTCAGATTTTTGTTGTTCGATTTGTTCGTAATGATGCGGTCCCCGATCGTTACGCTGCCTTCGGTAGGTTTCAATAAAGCATTCAGATGCTGCGTGACCGTCGATTTGCCGCTGCCTGTATGCCCGATCAACGCCGTATAACTGCCATCCGGGATATTCAGGTTCACATCATAGAGGGCCCGGTTTTCGAAAGGCGTCCCGGCGGAGTAGGAATAGCCTACTTTTTCGAAAGTAATGTCCATAACCAACTCACCATCCCTTCCTCAGTCAAATATTCTTCAGGAACTTCCAGTCCCTGTCTCTTCAATTGGTATTTAAGCTTCTCAGGGAATGGGATATCCAATCCGATATCGATGATTTCCTTGCCCAAGCTGAATATCTCTTCCGGTGTGCCGATCCGTTTCAACTGCCCGGCTTCCATCACAAAAATACGGTTCGCCTTCGCGGCCTCGTCGATGTCATGGGTGATTGAAATAACAGTCAAATTTTCTTTTTCCTTGATTTCTTGGATAGTCTCAATGACTTCATGGCGGCCTTCCGGATCCAACATGGTCGTCGCTTCATCAAGGATGATGATGTCAGGGGACAAAGCTACGATCCCGGCGATTGCCACCCGTTGCTTCTGTCCACCCGAAAGACGTGCTGGCTCCTTATCCATGAAGTCGGCCATGTTCACAGCCGCTACTGCATCAGCAACGCGCTTCACCATTTCTTCGCGGGGAATACCGACATTCTCCAAACCGAAGGCAACATCGTCCTGAACGGTCGAACCGACGAACTGATTGTCCGGATTCTGGAAAACCATCCCGATTTTTTTGCGGACGTCCCAAACCGTCTCTGCATTCAAAGGTATCCCTTCAATGATCACTTCTCCGGAGTTCGCTTCTATCAAACCGTTGATCGTTTTGGCCAAGGTTGACTTGCCTGAACCGTTGGGCCCGATGATGGCGATCCATTCTCCTTGCTGGATTGTTAACGAAACGTTGTTCAATGCCGGTCTTGCATCTTCCTCTGAATAGGAAAAAGTCACATTGCGCAACTCGATAATTTCATTCATGATGGCTGTCCTACTTTCTCTATTGTTGAATCTTTAAGTCCGTATTTATCTAATCTCCCACCACAGATAACCGGGCATAAAAAAAGATGAAAAATACGGAAAAGGAATGTCTACTTAGTAAGTATAAACTACTCCTCCCTATTTTTCATCCACTGTCTTGACACAGTACGGAAATAAAACGCTTTTATTTATATATCAAAAGAAACTAGAAAATATATTGGCATTTTCTAGTTTCTTTTGATAAAAAAAGCACTTTTTTTGATGAAAAAATGCCCTCCCGAAGATCATGCGATCTTCGGAAGAACCTTGAGCTAGACTAGGGAAGCCAGAAGCAATCCCATCATCATAACACTCTATTTCATCTAAAAGTGAACGTTTCATCTTTATGCGATTGAATTATACTAATTCAATGATAACCATTGGTGCAGCATCGCCACGACGAGGTTCTGTCTTCAAGATACGTGTGTATCCGCCTTGACGTTCTGCATAGCGAGGTGCGATATCAGAGAACAATTTTTGTAAAGCTGATTGAACAACGATTTTGTCATCTTCTTCACGTACATCTGCAACTTCGTTACGAACGTATGCTGCAGCTAAACGACGAGCAGATAAATCTCCACGTTTGCCTAAAGTAATCATCTTTTCAGTAGTTGAACGAACTTCTTTAGCACGAGCTTCAGTTGTAACGATTCGTTCGTTGATGAGTAAGTCAGTAGTCAAATCACGAAGCATTGCTTTTCTTTGGGCGCTTGTGCGTCCTAATTTACGGTAAGCCATCCTAGGTTTTCCTCCTTTGTACAGTACTAGTCGTCTTGACGCAAGCCTAGATTAAGATCATTCAGCTTGTTTTTCACTTCTTCAAGTGATTTGCGTCCCAGATTACGTACTTTGATCATCTCTGCTTCAGACTTGTCTGTCAATTCTTGGACTGTGTTGATGCCTGCGCGTTTCAAACAGTTATAAGAACGTACGGATAAATCCAATTCTTCGATAGTCATTTCCAGCATTTTCTCTTTATGTGTTTCTTCTTTTTCAACCATTATCTCAGCCTTGCGGGCTTCATCGGTCAGATTAACAAAAATATTCAAATGTTCCGTTAAAATTTTGGCAGCCAAGCTGACTGCTTCTTCCGGGCTGATGGAACCATCTGTCCAGACATCCAACGTTAATTTATCATAAATATTTTTTTGTCCGATACGAGTGTTTTCAACTTGATAATTTACTTTGCTGATTGGAGTATAGATGGAGTCGACTGGCAAAACACCGATCGGCATATCTTCCGTTTTGTTATATTCGGAACGAACATAACCACGGCCATTTTTTACATCCAAGCGAACATGAAAATGTGCTCCCTCTGAAACTGTACATATATATAAATCAGGGTTTAAGATTTCCACATCGCTGTCATGGGTAATATCCGCTGCAGTCACGACTGCTGGACCTTTTACGTCAATCTCGATTGTTTTGTCTTCGTCCGTATACAATTTCAAAGCTAATTTTTTGATGTTCAGAATGATTTGGGTAACATCCTCGACAACACCATCAATCGTTGAAAATTCGTGTAGAACACCATCGATTTGGATAGTTGTTACAGCTGTACCAGGAAGTGAAGATAATAGAATTCGACGTAATGAGTTCCCAAGTGTTGTTCCATAACCGCGTTCTAGTGGTTCTACAACGAATTTACCGAATTTGGCATCTTCGCTGATCTCAATCGTTTCAATTCTTGGTTTTTCAATTTCGATCATTTATCAATTTACCCCTTTCAAAACGTGAAGTTCATGTTAGTGAGTCCATTGCGTTTCGTTACATATCAGTACAATTCTCAATTAAACACGACGACGTTTTGGTGGACGGCATCCATTATGAGGAACGGGCGTTACGTCGCGGATTGCGGTAACTTCCAAACCTGCTGCTTGTAATGAACGAATGGCAGCTTCACGTCCAGAACCAGGACCTTTAACAGCTACTTCAACTGTTTTCATGCCATGTTCCATAGAAACTTTAGCTGCTGCTTCTGCAGCCATTTGTGCAGCATAAGGAGTAGATTTACGAGAACCTCTGAATCCTAATGAACCTGCTGATGACCATGAAATAGCATTTCCATGAACATCTGTAATCATAACAATAGTATTATTAAAAGTTGAGCGGATATGTGCTACACCAGCTTCAACATTCTTTTTTACGCGGCGTTTGCGAGCTACTTTTTTAGCCATGAAGTTTTGACCTCCTTCACTTAATTATTATTTTTTCTTACCAGTGACTGCTTTAGCTGGGCCTTTACGAGTGCGTGCGTTGTTCTTAGTGTTTTGTCCGCGAACAGGCAAACCACGACGGTGACGCATTCCTCTGTAAGATCCAATTTCAATCAATCGTTTAATATTTAGGTTAACTTCACGACGAAGATCGCCTTCAACCTTTAATTTATCCACTTCAATACGGATACGGTCTAATTCATCATTCGTTAAATCACGAACGCGAGTATCTTCTGAAACCTCAGCTGCTGCTAAAACTTTTTGAGCTGTGTTTAATCCGATACCAAAAATATAAGTTAATGAAATAACTACACGTTTGTCACGCGGAACATCTACTCCTGCGATACGAGCCATTTATAGGCACCTCCTTGTTATTATCCTTGGCGTTGTTTATGTTTGGGATTTTCGCAAATCACCATAACACGACCATTGCGGCGAATGACTTTGCATTTTTCGCAAATGGGTTTTACTGATGCTCTAACTTTCATTTAAATTCCCTCCTATTTAGTGATGGAGTGCAATTATTTAAAGCGGTAAGTAATGCGTCCACGAGTAAGATCGTACGGTGATAATTCTACCGTAACTTTATCGCCTGGCAAAATGCGGATGTAATGCATTCTAATTTTACCAGATACGTGAGCTAATACTATGTGACCATTTTCAAGTTCGACTTTAAACATTGCATTGGGCAAAGTTTCAACGACAACTCCTTCGATCTCAATTACATCGTCTTTCGCCACGCCTGCTAACCTCCTAACATTCTGTTGAGCTGATTAATCTTATGTCTTGGCAATTTTTACTCTAACTGCTAGATTATACCATAGCAAGTATCAATTGAAAAGAAATTTCCGATTAATTTCAAATGACATTTGCAACTATTCTATAATCTTTTGGATTTCGGTAAACAAGTTGTCGATGCCGATTCCGCCATCCACATTATGTAACAATCCTTTTTCGCTGTAAAATGCAATGATTGGTTGAGACTGTTCAAGATTAATCTGAATGCGATTTTCTACGGTTTCAGGCTTGTCATCTTCGCGTTGATAGAAATCGTGTCCGCCACAACGATCGCATGTTCCTTCCACTTTGGGAGGATTGTTCTCTTTGTGGTAAGTCGCTCCGCAAGAGCGGCAAATGATTCTACCCGTTAGACGTTGCATCAAAACTTCAGGGTTCACATCAATGTTAATAACAGCATCGATTTTTTTGTCGAGTTCATTCATGATAGCTTCAAGTGCTTTTGCTTGTACGAGGGTTCTTGGAAAACCATCCAATAAAAAGCCTTTTTCAGTATCAGATTCTGCTAATCTCTCTTTAACGATTCCGTTTGTAACTTCATCTGGAACAAGTTCGCCTTTATCCATATATGATTTTGCTTCCAGGCCCAACGCTGTCTCATTTTTCATGGCAGCTCGGAACATGTCCCCTGTAGAGATATGCGGAATATTGTATTTCGCGATGATCTTTTCAGCCTGTGTTCCTTTTCCAGCACCGGGAAGACCCATAATAATTAGGTTCATCATTTTACTGCCTCCTAAAGATGTAAGAATATGTGACGAGGAAATCACTTCCCCCCCCACAAACTTACTATTGAATAAATCCTTGGTAATTACGTTTAACCATTCGACCTTCAATTTGTCTTGCCGTTTCCAATGCAGTACCAACTACAATCAGAAGACTTGTACCGCCAAGGGCGAGCGAGTCCGGCAAATCCCACAAACCTGAGGCAATGATTGGCAATAGCGCAATCAGTCCAAGAAATAGCGCGCCGACCGTACTTAATCGCATAATCATGCCGGAAATGTAATCTTCTGTCCCTTTACCCGGGCGTACACTTGGAATATAGCCGCCTTGCTTTTGCAAGTTCTCTGCCATCTTTTCAGGATTAATCTGAATGAAGGCATAGAAGTAAGTGAAGACAACGATCAATACCGTATAGATTGTTGCGCCGATGGGTTCACGGTAATTAAAGATGGTTGACAAAATTTGATACCAGCTAGCTTCACTTTGACTTGCCGCGAAAAACCCAAGGATCGTCTGCGGTGTCATCATGAAAGAACTGGCAAAGATTACTGGAATGACTCCAGCTGAATTGATTTTTAAAGGCAAATGCGCGGATTGATTAGATCCGGAAGCACGCTTGGAATACTGAATGGGGATTTTACGTTCAGCTTGTTGAACGTACACAACGAGTATGACCACCAATAATATTGCTGACAATAGCGCAACCGAGAACAAAATGTTGTTCATCAAATCGGATCCTGCATCAACGAAACGATCATTGTAGTAAGTGTAAAGATCTGTTGGGATTCTTGCGATGATACCTGAGAAGATGATCAGCGACGTTCCGTTTCCGATACCGTGCATTGAAATGGATTCTCCGATAAAAACAACAAGCATGGAACCTGCCGTCATCACTAACGCGATGACCATGTAGGTCGTCATACCCGGATCGTTCACCAATCCCAAAGCTGAGAGTTGGTTGAAACCGATCGAAAGACCGACGGATTGCACAAATGCCAAAATGACAGTTAAGTACCTTGTGACTTGATTTAATTTTCTTCTACCTACTTCACCCTGTTTGGACCATTCCACAAATTTCGGAACGATGTCCATTTGTAACAATTGAACGACAATAGAAGAAGTGATGTATGGCGAAACACCCATTGCGAAAATGGAATACTGACTCAGTGCTCCACCTCCGAATGTGTTCAACAGGCTGAATAAGCCCGTCGATGCCAAGTTTGTGATGGCACCCGCATCAACACCTGGTACAGTAATATGTGCTCCGAGACGGAACACAATCAGCATACCTAGAGTAAATAAGATTCTATTTCTAATGTCCTTCGCCTGAAATGCATTTTTCAGAAGAGCAAACATTAGATCACCTCAACAGTCCCACCTGCAGCTTCGATAGCTTTTTGTGCTGCTTCGGAGAATTTATTAGCTTTAACTGTCAGTTTTTTCTCAACGCTTCCGTTGCCCAAAACTTTGATGCCTGATTTTTCATCTTTGACAATACCAGTTTCAACTAATAAAGCTGGAGTAACTTCTGTACCATCTTCGAAACGGTTTAAGATTTCTAAGTTGATGACAGCATATTCCTTACGGTTGATGTTCGTGAATCCACGTTTTGGAAGACGACGGAACAATGGAGTTTGTCCACCCTCGAATCCAAGTCTCACACCGCCGCCTGAACGGGCTTTTTGGCCTTTATGTCCACGACCGGATGTTTTACCATTACCGGATGAAGATCCGCGACCGACACGGTTACGTTCTTTACGTGAGCCTACAGCAGGTTTTAATTCATGAAGTTTCATAGTAACTTGGCACCTCCTTTAATCTGATGTTTATTATTTAACTTCTTCTGATGTAACTAAGTGGCTTACTGTGTTGACCATGCCCAAGATAGCTGGGTTAGCTGGTTTAACAACAGATTTGCCGATTTTGGACAATCCCAAAGCTTTGCAAGTATCTTTTTGGTTTTGAGGACGTCCAATCAAGCTGCGTTTTAAAGTGATCTTTACTTCTGCCATTTTGTAGTCCTCCTTATCCTAGTAATTCTTCAACTGTTTTGCCGCGTAATTTCGCAACATCTTCAGCATTTTTCAACTGTTTCAAGCCATCGATTGTAGCACGTACCATGTTGATAGGTGTGTTAGAACCAAGGGACTTGCTTGTGATATCAGCGATACCAGCTAATTCGACAACGGCACGGACTGGTCCGCCTGCAGAAACTCCGGAACCGGATTTAGCAGGTTTCAACATTACGTTACCGCCACAGAAAGATCCGATAACTTTGTGAGGGATTGTTGATTCAGACATAGGAACTTCAATAAGGCTCTTTTTAGCAGATTCGATAGCTTTACGAATAGCTTCAGGAACCTCAGCTGCTTTACCAGTACCGAATCCTACATGTCCGTTTCTGTCTCCTACAACAACTAAAGCAGCAAAACGCAGACGACGTCCACCTTTAACAACTTTTGTTACACGATTGATCGCAACAACGCGGTCTTCTAATTCAATATGATTTGGGTCAACATAAACCATGTGTGGTTATCCTCCTTTTCTTAGAAATCTAGTCCATTTTCGCGAGCAGCTTCAGCTAAAGCCTGTACACGGCCATGGTACAGATAGCCACCACGGTCAAAGACTACTTTTTTGATACCTTTAGCAACAGAACGTTCAGCAATCAGTTTTCCAACTGCAGCAGCAGCTTCAGTTTTAGTACCGGTTGCGATTTCTGTTTCTTTTGTAGAGGCACTTGCTAGCGTCACACCCGCTACGTCATCAATTAATTGAGCGTAGATGTTTTTGTTGGAACGGAAAACGTTCAAGCGTGGGCACTCTGCAGTACCAGAGATTTTTCTTCTTACGCGTGCGTGTCTAGCTTGGCGCACTTTGTTTTTATCTGGTTTAGTAATCACAATTGTCACCTCGTTATATTTATTTTGTTGCGTCGTTCAGGAAGCAAGTAATAATAGCGGACTATTATTTACCTGTCTTACCTTCTTTACGACGGATGATTTCGTTAACGTATTTGATACCTTTACCTTTGTAAGGCTCTGGTGGGCGTACGCCGCGGATGTTGGCTGCCAAAGCGCCAACTTTAGCTTTATCGTAACCTTTAACGATGATTTTAGTGTTAGTTGGTACTTCCACTTCAATACCGTCTTCAGGTGTGAATTCAACTGGATGAGAATAGCCGACGTTCAATACAAGTTTTTTGCCTTGCAATTGAGCACGGTACCCAACCCCTACTAAGTCCAATTCTTTCATAAATCCTTCAGATACACCTACAACCATGTTGTTTACCAACGCGCGTGTAGTACCATGAATGGATTTAGTGAATTTCTCTTCGTTAGGACGAGTGAAAGTAACAGTGTTTCCATCGATCTTGATGCCGATCATTTCATTAAATGTGCTAGTTAATTCGCCTTTCGGGCCTTTAACTGTAACAGTGTTACCTTGTTGAGTAACGGTTACGCCAGCTGGGATTTCGATTGCTTTATTTCCAATACGACTCACAGGGCTGCACCTCCTTTATTTTCTCTTATTTTTTTAAAAATTACCAAATGTAAGCTAATACTTCGCCGCCGATGTTTTTCGCTCTTGCTTCTTTGTCGGTGATAACACCTTCAGAAGTAGACACGATTGCGATTCCTAAACCATTCAATACTTTAGGGATGTCGCCAGTTTTAGCGTATACACGCAAACCTGGTTTTGAAATACGTTTCAAACCAGTGATGACGCGTTCGTTGTTTGGACCATATTTTAAGAATACACGGATAACACCTTGTTTGTCGTCTGAAGTGTAATCAAAGTTTTTGATGAAACCTTCAGCCTTAAGAATGTTAGCGATCTCTAATTTTGTCTTTGATGCAGGCACTTCTAAAGATTCGTGACGTACCATGTTGGCATTACGAATACGAGTTAAGAAATCTGCGATTGGATCTGTCATGACCATTTACATTATACCTCCTTTTGCGAGTATGGTTAAATTACCAGCTAGCCTTTTTCACGCCGGGAATTTGTCCTTTATAGGCAAGTTCACGGAAGCAAATACGGCAAAGTTTGAATTTGCGATAAACTGAATGTGGACGTCCGCAACGTTCACAACGAGAGTAAGCTTGAGTAGAATGTTTTGCGGGACGTTTGTTTTTAGCAATCATGGATTTTTTAGCCAATTATTATTCGCCTCCTTAGCTTATTTTTGGAATGGCATTCCAAGTTGTGTCAATAATTCTCTTGATTCTTCGTCAGTGTTAGCAGTAGTTACGATAACGATATCCATACCACGTACTTTGTCGACTCTATCATAGTCAACTTCTGGGAAAATCAATTGTTCTTTGATACCTAAAGTATAGTTTCCACGACCATCAAAAGATTTTTTGCTGATCCCACGGAAGTCACGTACACGTGGTAATGAAACTGTTACTAGTTTATCCAAGAAGTCGTACATTCTTTCGCCACGTAAAGTAACTTTAGTGCCGATAGGCATACCTTCACGTAAACGGAATGCAGCGATTGATTTTTTAGCTAACGTGATGACTGGTTTTTGACCAGAGATCAAAGTTAGTTCTTCAACTGCTTTATCTAGGTTTTTTGTGTTTGAAACTGCATCACCCACACCCATGTTGATGACAATTTTGTCAATTTTAGGTGTTTGCATAATTGATGTGTATTCAAATTTTTCCATCAATGATGGAACGATTTCTTTTGTGTATCTTTCTTTTAAACGGTTCATTTAGAATATCCTCCTTCCTCTAATAATTAATCAATGATTTCGCCGGTTTTTTTGGAAACGCGGACTTTTTTGCCATCTACGACTTTAGATCCTACGCGAGTAGGTTCGCCAGTTTTAGCATCAATTAACATAATGTTAGAAACATGGATAGGTGCTGCTTCTTCAAGAATTCCACCTGTTGGGTTTGTTTGAGAAGCTTTGCGATGTTTCTTGACAATATTAATGCCTTCGACAATAACACGATCTTTTTTAGGGAAAGTTTTAAGGATGACTCCTTCTTTACCTTTATCTTTTCCAGTAATGACTTTAACTTTATCACCAGTTTTTACGTGCATGCTTTGTTGCACCTCCTTCATTTATGACAGTTGATTACAATACTTCTGGAGCAAGGGAAACGATCTTCATGTAGTTGTTGTCACGCAATTCACGTGCAACTGGTCCAAAGATACGTGTTCCACGAGGGCTCTTGTCGTCACGAATGATTACACAAGCATTTTCGTCAAATTTGATGTAAGAACCATCTTTACGGTGTGCGCCGTGTTTCGTACGAACGATAACAGCTTTAACTACATCACCCTTTTTGACAACACCACCGGGTGTAGCTTGTTTTACTGTGCAGACGATTGTATCACCAATTCCTGCGAATTTGCGGTTTGAACCACCTAACACTTTGATAGTTAACACTTCTTTAGCGCCTGAATTATCGGCAACTCTTAAGCGGGATTCTGTTTGTATCACGTCAGTATCCTCCTTCCGGATATAAAAATATTTATTTGTCTGATTAGATGATTACTGATTCTTCAACAACTTCAAGTAAGCGGAAGTTTTTAGTAGCAGATAGAGGACGAGTCTCCATAATTCTAACTACATCTCCCATTTTAGCTTGGTTGTTTTCATCATGTGCTTTGTACTTTTTAGAGTACTTAACGCGTTTACCGTAAGTAGGATGTGTTTTTGTTGTAGATACTTCTACAACGATTGTTTTATCCATCTTGTCGGAAACAACAACACCTTGGTAGACTTTACGTTGGTTACGTTCTTCAGTCATTTCGTTGTGACCTCCTTTGCTGATCTACTATTTTTGCAATTCTTGTTGTCGCAATACAGTTTTAATACGTGCAATTGATTTGCGTACTTCTTTCAAGCGGGCAGTATTTTCTAACTGTCCGGTTGCAAGTTGGAATCGTAGATTGAATAATTCATCTTTGAATTGTTTTTCTTTTTCAATCATTTCAGCAGTGGATAACTCTTTAAGTTCATTAGCCTTCATTCGATTCACCACCAATTTCTTTACGTTTTACAATTTTTGTTTTAACTGGCAATTTGTGAGATGCAAGACGTAGAGCTTCGCGTGCCACTTCTTCAGGGACGCCTGCTACTTCGAACATGATCTTGCCGCGTTTAACTGGAGATACCCAACCTTCAGGAGCCCCTTTACCAGAACCCATACGGACTCCGATAGCTTTGGATGTATATGATTTGTGAGGGAATATTTTGATCCAAACTTTCCCGCCACGTTTCATGTAACGAGTCATAGCGATACGAGCAGCTTCGATCTGACGGTTTGTGATCCAATGAGAGTCAACAGCTTGCAAACCATATTCGCCGAAAACTACTTCTTTTCCGCCTTTAGCTTCTCCGCGCATTTTTCCACGGAACTCACGACGGTGTTTTACACGTTTAGGTACTAACATTGGTTATTTCCCTCCTTTCTCAGTTGTTTTTTTTGCTGGTAAAACTTCACCACGGTAAATCCAAACTTTAACGCCTAATTTACCATAAGTTGTGTCTGCTTCTTCCCAAGCGTAGTCGATGTCCGCACGCAATGTATGCAATGGAACAGTTCCTTCAGCATGAGTTTCAGCACGAGCGATATCTGCACCATTCAAACGACCAGAAACTTGCGTTTTGATCCCTTTAGCGCCAGATCTCATTGTACGTTGGATTGCTTGTTTTTGCGCACGACGGAAAGCTACACGGTTTTCCAACTGTTTAGCGATACCTTCAGCAACCAATTTAGCATCCAAGTCTGGTCTTTTGATTTCCACGATGTTGATGTGTACTTTTTTACCAGTAAGTTCATTTAACTCTTTACGAGTTTTTTCAACTTCAGAACCGCCTTTACCGATTACCATTCCAGGTTTGGCAGTATGAATAGAAACGTTCACGCGGTTAGCTGCACGTTCAATTTCAATTTTAGAAACAGAAGCTTCGCTTAAGTTCTTTGCGATGTATTTACGGATACGTAAATCTTCATGTAAGAAAGCTGCGTAATCTTTTTCAGCGTACCATTTAGCATCCCAGTCACGAATGATGCCGACACGTAATCCTAATGGATGAATTTTTTGACCCACAGATTATCCCTCCTTCTTTTCTGATACCACGATTGTGATGTGGCTAGTACGTTTCAAGATTGGTGAAGCTGATCCTTTTGCACGTGGACGGAAACGTTTCATCGTTGGTCCTTCGTTAACATAAGCCTCGCTTACTACCAAGCTTTCGATATCTAAGTCATAATTATGTTCTGCATTAGCAATTGCTGACATCAACACTTTTTCTACAACGGGCGAAGCGCCACGCGGTGTGAATTTCAGAATGGAGATTGCTTCTCCGATGCTCTTGCCTCTGATAAGATCCACTACTAAACGAACCTTACGAGCGGCAATGCGAACAGTTTGTGCAGATGCTTTTGCAGCTGTGATTTGTTCTGGCATGTTATTTCCTCCCCTCGTAATTAACGGCGACCTGTTTTCTTGTCGTCTGCGGCATGGCCACGGTATGTTCTTGTTGGAGCGAATTCTCCTAATTTGTGTCCTACCATGTCTTCTTGAATGTAAACTGGAACGTGTTTTCTTCCATCATAAACTGCAATCGTTTGTCCGATGAATTGTGGGAAAATTGTTGAGCGGCGAGACCAAGTTTTAATTACTTGTTTCTTTTCGCTAGCTAGAGCAGCTTCAACTTTCTTAATTAAATGTTCATCGACAAAAGGTCCTTTTTTCAAACTACGACCCATGGTGAAGCCTCCTTTCGATTATGTGTTGCTTCAGTCAATTATTGTTGTGATAATTATTTTTTACGTCCGCGAACGATCAGCTTGCTAGATTTAGCTTTCTTGCTACGAGTTTTGTAACCAAGAGCAGGTTTACCCCAAGGAGTAACTGGCGCTTTGCGTCCGATTGGAGATTTACCTTCACCACCACCGTGTGGGTGATCGTTCGGGTTCATTACAGAACCGCGGACAGTAGGGCGTTTACCCAACCAACGGTTACGTCCAGCTTTACCGATGTTGATCAATTCGTGTTGTTCGTTACCTACTGAACCGATTGTTGCACGGCAAGTTGAAAGGATTAAACGTACTTCGCTTGAGTTCAAACGAACTAGTGTATATTTACCTTCTTGTCCAAGTACTTGAGCACTTGTACCAGCTGAACGGATCAATTGACCGCCTTTGCCTGGTTTTGTTTCGATGTTGTGGATAACAGTACCGACTGGGATGTTTGCCAATGGCATAGCGTTTCCGATTTTGATATCAGATCCTACTCCAGATTCGATTTGTTGGCCTACTTCGATGCCTTTAGGGGCAATAATGTAAGTTTTGATTCCATCAACATATTGGATCAACGCGATGTTTGCAGTGCGGTTTGGATCGTACTCGACAGCTTTGACGATACCAACGACTCCATCTTTATTACGTTTGAAGTCGATCACACGGTAAGCACGTTTGTGTCCACCAGCTTGATGACGAACGGTAATTTTACCTTGGTTGTTGCGACCGGCTTTTCTTTTGATTGGTTCGACCAAAGATTTCTCAGGTGTTGTTTTTGTAATTTCTGCGAAATCAGAACCAGTCATATTACGACGGCCGTTTGTGGTAGGTTTGTATTTCTTAATCGCCACGTTTTTTCCCCTCCTATTTGATTATTTCAGTAAATTAATTTTCGAATAATTCGATTGTTTTAGAATTTTCAGTCAAAGTGATGATTGCTTTACGGCGTTTTTTTGTATAGCCTTTGTATTTGCCCATACGTTTAAGTTTGCCGCGTACATTCATGATGTTTACGTTTTTAACATCTACACCGAACAATGATTCGATAGATTGTTTAACCAATGTTTTGTTAGCACGTACATCTACTTCAAAGGTATATTTCTTTTCATCCATTGCAAGCATAGAAGCTTCCGTGATGATTGGGCGTTTGATAACGTCTGTTGCTTCCATTATATAAGAGCCTCCTCTACCTTAGAAAGAGCAGCTTGTGTCAAGACTAATTTGTTGTTTGAAACAACATCCAATACGTTGATTCCTGTTTCGTTAACGACTGTTACGCCAGGAAGGTTACGTGCTGATAATGCTGCAAAATCGTTGTCGTTTTCTACAACAACCAATACTTTCGTATCAACGTTAAGGTTTTTCAACACATTTGCAAATTCTTTTGTTTTTGGTGCATCGAAGTTCAATGTTTCAACTACGATCAAGTCTCCTTCAGCAACTTTCGTTGAAAGAACTGATTTGATAGCTAAGCGACGAACTTTCTTGTTTAATTTATAGCTGTAAGAACGAGGTGTTGGTCCAAAGACAACTCCACCGCCAACCCATTGTGGTGAACGGATTGAACCTTGGCGTGCACGGCCTGTTCCTTTTTGTTTCCATGGTTTACGACCACCACCGCTGACAGCGCTGCGGTTTTTTACTGCGTGAGTTCCTTGTCTTAAAGAAGCGCGTTGCATGATGATTGCATCGTAAACAACGTTTTCGTTAGGCTCGATCCCAAAGATTTCTTCATTCAAAGTTACTTCACCGTTTTGTGTTCCATCTTGTTTAAATAAGGCTACGTTTGGCATTTTTCTCGTTCCTCCTCTCTTTTATATTATTTGTTTGCAGCTTTGCGGGCTACTTTGATTTCGATTAATGATTTTTTAGAACCAGGTACGTTACCTTTGATCAGGATTACGTTTTTCTCAACGTCAACCATAACGACTTCAAGGTTTTGGATAGTAACGCGATCGTTACCCATACGTCCTGCTAATTTTTTACCTTTGAATACGCGGGATGGGAATGAAGCAGCACCCATTGAACCCGGACGACGATGGTAACGAGATCCGTGGGCCATTGGTCCGCGGCTTTGTCCGTGACGTTTGATTACGCCTTGGAAGCCATGTCCTTTAGTGGTACCAGTAACATCAACAATGTCGCCGGCTGCAAAGATATCAACTTTGATTTCTTTTCCTACTTCGTATTCTCCTAGCTCAACATTGTTAAATTCACGAATGAAGCGCTTAGGAGCAGTTTTTGCTTTTGCTGCATGACCCTTAGCAGGTTTGTTTGACAATACTTCACGCATTTCTTGGTAGCCTAGTTGTACCGCTTCGTAGCCGTCTGTTTCGTTGGTTTTAACTTGTAAAACAACGTTTGGAGTAGCTTCGATAACTGTAACTGGTACTAACTCACCGTTTGCAGTAAAGAATTGAGTCATTCCTACTTTTTTGCCTAAGATTCCTTTGGTCATGGTAACACCTCCGTTTGTTTTTTATATGATAGGTTTGATTATAATTTGATTTCGATGTCTACGCCGCTTGGTAAGTCAAGCTTCATCAAAGCGTCAACAGTTTTTGTTGTTGGGTTGATGATGTCGATTAGACGTTTGTGTGTAAGCATTTCGAACTGCTCACGAGAATCTTTGTACTTGTGAGTAGCACGGATCACTGTGTATAGTGATCTTTCAGTCGGCAATGGAATCGGACCAGAAACGGTAGCTCCCGTTCTTTTTGCTGTTTCCACGATTTTATCCGCTGATTGATCAAGAGCACGGTGTTCATATGCTTTTAAACGAATACGTATTTTTTGTTTTGCCATGTTGTTCCCTCCTTCGTCAGATGTAATTCATAAGACTAGCTCCACGAAAATTCCCCGGCACACCCGCCGTGACAAAGCGACCGGGTGTGTCGCAACCTCTCGTCTCTTAGCTGCAGTTCCCGAATGAACGGTCCCCAATACATTATTCATAACCATGAATGCCGTACCAATATATTATACATAATCCCATTAGTTAAAGCAAGTCTTTTCTGAAAATAATATTCAGTTTCTGCTATTATCCAAATGACTTGTATTGCCTGAGCACTGTGAAGCATTTTGTCCCTTCACTATTATACTGATACACAAGAAGAATGCAAGCCCAATCGTCATGTTGAATAGCCAGACTCGCGAAAAGCAACAAAAATTAAATAAGGGACCATCTCGCATGAGACAGCCCCTTATCGCCTATTCGTTTGGATATTCCAAAGCTTTTTTGCCTTCATCCCCCGTGCTGACGCGGATGACGTTTTCTACATTATAGATGAAGATTTTTCCGTCACCGATATTGCCTGAGTACAAAGCTTTTCTGGCAGCGTCCACGACATCTTGGACGGGAACCGTGCTGACGACAACTTCGACACGGATCTTCGGCAGCAGGTCGGCTTCGGTCTCAACGCCACGATAATAAGTAGAGTGGCCTTTTTGCATGCCGTAGCCGAATACATCGAAAACGGTCATGCCTGTGATACCAATGCTGTTCAGTGCTTTTTTCAGACCTTCAAATTTACTTTCATTCGTGATGATTTCTATTTTGGTGATTTTAGTTTGTGCATCTTGACTGCCTGTTGTGGCACCGGATGCTTGATATTCCACCACCACTGATTTGTTCAGGTCTTCAAGAGATGCATTTGCGAAGGCCAATTCGGGACCGTTGCCTCCGAAAGTGCGCTCCTGGAATTTTTGGAAGGCTGTTTTCAATTCGCCAGGCACGACTGATGCACCCGTATTTGAATAATTGGTTTCACTCAAAGCTACAGCTAGACTTCCGTATGCTGTTTCGCCATGGAGTGCATAATCCAATCCGATTTCTTCTTCTTCTGCAGAGACACGCACTGGCATGAATTTACTGATCAGTTTCAAGCAGGAGGAAGGACATGATGCCCGCGTATGCAAGTACAGCTAAAATGCTGACCACTTCCGCTATCAAAAGTGAGGCACTGCCATCTACCAACCCGCCTTCAATGGCAGGATTGATGCTGCTTGATGCGAAGATACCTGTTGCGATTCCGCCCCAGATACCTCCGATACCATGGCATCCGAATGCATCAAGTGCATCATCATAGTCAAACTTCTTCTTCAGAACCGATACGCCATAGAAGCAGACGATTCCGCCAATGAAACCGATGGCTAAAGCTGAAATTGGGCTGACGAATCCGGCACCAGGTGTGATGGAAACCAGCCCAGCTACGATACCGCTGACGAATCCAAGTGCAGTCGGTTTCTTGTGGATGATCCATTCGCAGATCATCCAGCTTATGCCGGCAGTGGCAGCGGCAGTGTTTGTGGTGATGAAGGCATCCAGTGCAATATCATTGATCGCCAGAGCACTTCCGGCGTTGAAGCCGAACCAGCCGAACAACAGAAGGCCGGCACCGATCATTGTCATCGGAATATTATGCGGTTTGACGGAATCGTGGTTTTTCCTTTTGCCTAGATAAATGGCTGCTACCAGAGCGGATATACCGGAACTGATATGGATGACGCTCCCGCCTGCGAAGTCGAGTGCACCCAGTTCGCGTATCCAACCACCATTTCCCCAGATCCAATGGGCAATCGGATCATAGACGAAAGTCGTCCATAAAAGGATGAAGGCAAGGAAGGCTGGAAACTTCATGCGTTCCGCGATGCTTCCTGATATCAAGGCTGGGGTGATGATTGCGAATGCCATCTGGAACATCATGAATAGTTGATGCGGGATAGTCGGTGCATAATCGATCGGAGTGAAGCCTACACCGTTGAGCAATGTGAAAGACAAATCGCCGAAAAATTTCGAGTCGCCTCCGAATACAAAAGAGTAGCCGAATAATAGCCATTGGATAGAAACGACTGCGATGGCAGCGTAACTGTGCATCGTCGTGCTGAGAACATTTTTCTTCCGGACCATCCCTCCGTAGAATAGGGATAAAGCGGGCGTCATCATCATGACTAAGATCGTTGCGAGGAAGACGAAAGTTGTGTCTGCATAATTAATGTTCTCCATATAGATTCTCCTTCTGCTGATAATTTTTTTGGTGTATTACTACTTTGTGATGTTTCCTACTTTACACCCTAAAAAGGAGAAAAGCATTAAAATGATGACGACTCACGTCATGAAATGTGACATGAACAAGGCGTTGTTATGGCTTAAGTCTGCACAAGTTACTCCGGCAACAATCAAAAGGCTAATACGCGTGCAATAAGTGCTCCGACTGCGTCATAAAATCGATTTAATCGCTTAAATCGCGTTACTATAGCTCACATGGAATAAGGTCGCTCCAAAAAACACTTTAAATTGGGCAATATATCAGTAAAATACAAGCGTTGCATCAATGGTTTGATCTAGCAACTCAGCAGGAATTCCTGTTTCTTCTATATAAAGTGAACACCAATAAAGATAGAGCTAATATGGTAAAAATTCTGGGTTTTTCTCTCCGGCACCCCCACTGCTCTCACACCCATACAAAAAGACGCTCTATTCAAGAGCGCCTTCCTGGATCCAAATTTTCCGAAAAAAAAAAACGGGAGCCGAAGCTCCCGTTTTTCGAATTTTATTTTGAAATAAAATTATTTAGAGATTGAAGCTACAACGCCAGCGCCTACTGTACGTCCACCTTCACGAATAGAGAACTTAGTTCCGTCTTCGATAGCGATTGGGTGGATCAATTCGATAGTCATAGTAACGTTGTCGCCAGGCATTACCATTTCAACGCCTTCTGGTAAGTTACATACGCCTGTAACGTCAGTTGTACGGAAATAGAATTGTGGACGGTAGTTTGTGAAGAATGGAGTGTGACGTCCGCCTTCTTCTTTTGAAAGTACATAAACTTCAGCAGTGAAAGTTGTATGTGGAGTGATTGAACCTGGTTTAGCCAATACTTGACCACGTTGGATTTGCTCACGTGTAACACCACGTAACAAAGCTCCTACGTTATCGCCAGCTTCAGCGTAATCCAATAATTTACGGAACATTTCAACACCGGTAACAACTGTTTTCTTAGTTTCTTCAGCAATACCGACGATTTCAACTTCGTCACCAACGCGGACTTGTCCACGTTCAACACGGCCTGTAGCAACAGTACCACGTCCAGTGATTGAGAATACGTCCTCGATAGGCATCATGAATGGCTTGTCAGTTTGACGAACTGGAGTTGGGATATATTCGTCAACAGCAGCCATCAATTCCAAGATTTTTTCTTCGTAAGCTGGGTCGCCTTCAAGAGCTTTCAAAGCTGAACCAGCGATTACAGGAACATCGTCGCCAGGGAAATCGTAGTCTGTTAACAGGTCACGAACTTCCATTTCAACTAATTCTAATAATTCTTCATCGTCAACCATGTCGACTTTGTTCAAGAATACTACGATGTAAGGAACACCAACTTGACGAGACAACAAGATGTGCTCGCGAGTTTGTGGCATTGGGCCATCAGCAGCAGAAACTACTAAGATAGCGCCGTCCATTTGTGCAGCACCAGTGATCATGTTTTTAACATAGTCAGCATGGCCTGGGCAGTCTACGTGAGCGTAGTGACGAGTTTCAGTTGAGTATTCAACGTGAGAAGTGTTGATCGTGATACCACGTTCTCTTTCTTCTGGAGCGTTGTCGATTGCAGCATAGTTAGATGCTTCAGCGAACCCTTTTTTAGCTAAAACTGTTGTGATAGCTGCAGTTAATGTTGTTTTACCATGGTCAACGTGTCCGATTGTACCAACGTTTACATGGGGCTTTGAACGGTCGAATTTTACTTTTGCCATTTTAAATCATTTCCTCCTCATATTGAGTGCTTATAATTTGTCTAGACTTTAATCGTCTATCGTATAAAGTATACCGATTTGTGCTCGAAAAAGCAATATACAAGCTAAGCAACAGCGAGATTACTCTTCGCTATTTTTTCCGCTCTTCTTGATGATTTCTTCTTGAACAGATTTAGGAACAGCTTCGTAATGATCGAATGTCATTGAGAACGTTCCGCGGCCTTGTGTAGAAGAACGTAAAGTCGTAGCATATCCAAACATTTCTGATAATGGAATGCTGCTCTTAACGATTTGTGCGTTACCGCGTGCTTCAGTACCTTCGATACGTCCACGACGAGAACTTACATGACCCATTACATCTCCCAAATAGTCATCAGGAACTGTAATTTCTACAGCCATCATTGGTTCAAGGATTGCAGGGTCAGCTTTTTTAGCTGCGTTACGCAAAGCAAGTGAAGCAGCAACTTTAAATGCTGTTTCAGATGAATCGACATCATGGTAAGAACCATCATACAATTTAGCTTTAACGTCAACTAAAGGATAACCAGCCAACACACCGTTTTCCATAGCGTCTTTCAAACCAGCTTCTACTGCAGGGATGTATTCACGAGGAACAACCCCACCGACGATAGCATTTTCGAACTCAAAGCCTTTTCCTTCTTCATTAGGAGTAAATTCAACCCATACGTGACCGAATTGACCTTTACCACCTGATTGACGAACGAATTTACCTTCAGATTGAACTGATTGACGGAATGTTTCACGGTAAGATACTTGAGGAGCACCTACTGTAGCTTCAACTTTGAACTCACGTCTCATACGGTCAACGATGATGTCCAAGTGCAACTCACCCATACCAGCGATGATCGTTTGACCAGTCTCTGGGTTAGTGGAAGCACGGAAAGTAGGATCTTCTTCAGAAAGTTTCTGTAGCGCGATACCCATTTTATCTTGGTCAGCTTTTGATTTAGGCTCAATAGCAACTTCGATAACTGGTTCTGGGAAATTCATGGATTCAAGGATTACTTGTTTCTTTTCATCACACAAAGTGTCTCCTGTAGTCGTATCTTTCAAACCAACTGCAGCAGCGATATCTCCAGCAAATACTTCTGGGATTTCGTTACGGTGGTTAGCATGCATCTGTAGGATACGGCCTACACGTTCGCGTTTGCCTTTAGTGGCATTCTGAACGTAAGAACCACTTTGTAGAGTACCAGCATATACGCGGAAGAATGTCAGACGGCCTACAAACGGGTCAGTCATAACTTTAAATGCTAAGGCTGCAAATGGCGCTTCGTCGCTTGCAGGAACAGCGATTTGTTCTTCAGTGTCTACGTCAGTACCTGTGATGGCAGCAACATCCAATGGTGATGGAAGGTAGTCAATAACTGCATCAAGCAATAATTGAACGCCTTTATTTTTGAAAGCAGAACCGCAAAGCATCGGGAAAAATTCTACATTACATGTAGCAGTACGGATACCTTGTTTCAATTCTTCTTTCGTAATTTCTTCACCATCAAGATATTTTTCCATCATAGCTTCATCAGTTTCAGCAACAGCTTCAACTAATTTAGTGTGCCACTCTTCAGCTGCTTCAAGATATTCCGCAGGGATATCTTCTTCATGGTATTCAGTACCTTCATCGTTGTCATAGATTTCAGCCTTCATTTCGACTAAATCGATGATACCTTTGAATGTATCTTCAGAACCAATCGGCAATTGAATCGGATGCGCATTAGCATTCAGACGGTCATGGAGAGTATCTAAAGAGTATAAGAAATCTGCACCCATTTTGTCCATTTTGTTAGCGAATATAATACGAGGAACACCATAAGTTGTAGCTTGACGCCAAACTGTTTCAGTTTGAGGCTCTACACCTGATTGTGCATCAAGTAAAGCGACAGCGCCATCCAATACACGTAGGGAACGTTCAACTTCAATAGTGAAGTCCACGTGTCCAGGAGTATCGATGATGTTTACGCGATACCCTTTCCATTGTGCAGTAGTAGCAGCTGAAGTGATGGTAATACCACGTTCTTGTTCTTGTTCCATCCAGTCCATTTGTGAAGCACCTTCGTGGGTTTCACCGATCTTATGGATTTTACCGGTATAGTACAAAATACGTTCAGTTGCCGTTGTTTTACCAGCGTCAATATGAGCCATGATACCGATATTTCTCGTATTATGTAGAGAAAATTCTCTTTGTGCCATCTTCTTCAAACACCTCTCTCTTTTAAAAGTAATTGCAAGTCCATTTTATTGGAAAAATGGTGACTTACGCAACCATAAAGCAAATTTCTTGCAAGAAAAAATTCTTGCAAGAAAATTTTACCAACGGTAATGAGCGAAAGCTTTGTTAGCTTCTGCCATTTTATGTGTATCTTCACGTTTCTTAACTGAAGCACCAGAGTTGTTAGCAGCATCCATAATTTCTTTAGCTAGACGCTCTTCCATAGTATCTTCACCGCGTAGACGAGAGTAGTTTACCAACCAACGTAATCCTAAAGCCATACGACGATCTGGACGTACTTCGATAGGAACTTGGTAGTTAGAACCCCCTACACGACGTGCTTTTACTTCTAAAACAGGCATGATGTTTTTCATAGCTTGTTCGAAAACTTCCAACGGGTCGTTTCCTGTAGATTCTTTGATCATTTCAAATGCGTTATATAAGATTGTAGCAGCTTTACCACGTTTCCCATCAACCATGATACGGTTGATTAAACGAGTCACCAATTTTGAATTGTAAATTGGATCTGGCATTACTTCACGTTTTGTAACTGGACCTTTACGAGGCATTCAAATTCCTCCTTCCTTAACTTTTGTTTTTCGTTTATTGTTTAATTATTTTTTCTTAGGTCTCTTAGCTCCGTATTTAGAACGGCTTTGCATACGGTTGGCTACACCAGCTGTATCAAGAGCGCCACGAACGACATGATAACGTACCCCTGGCAAGTCTTTTACTCGTCCGCCACGGATTAGCACCACGCTATGTTCTTGTAGGTTATGTCCGATACCAGGAATGTAAGCTGTAACTTCTAACAAGTTAGACAAACGTACACGAGCGTACTTACGTAACGCTGAGTTAGGTTTTTTCGGAGTCATTGTACCCACACGAGTACAAACACCACGCTTTTGAGGTGAGTTTGTATTTGTTTGAGATTTCTTGAAGCTATTGTATCCTTTTCCTAAAGCAGGAGCAGTTGATTTTACAATAGCAGATTTGCGAGGTTTACGCACTAATTGATTGATTGTAGGCATTGATTTTCCTCCTTCCTCGATGGGATAGCTAGGTCCACACATCCAGGTGGTTCCTTTTTAGTTAAAAAAATAAATAAATCGAATATTCGACCTACTATTCTTTCTGTGACAATCATACACCAGTCAGCACGACTGAAAGATATTGTTCAGGAATCTGTGTATAAAATCACCTTATGAATCATAACATGTATATTTCTGACCGTCAACCATTTGTCTTGTATTATTTTCAATATTTTTCGTTTTTTTTCATTTAAAAGGGCTACCGCAAATTGCGGCAGCCCCTCACATTCAAGTTAAATCTCTAGATTTCTCATCGTCGGGAACAGCAGGACGTCCCTGATTGATTGACTGTCGGTCAACATCATAACGAATCTGTCGATGCCGATGCCCAATCCGCCTGTCGGAGGCATACCGTATTCCAAAGCTTCGATGAAGTCTTCGTCCACGCCATGCGCTTCGTCATTGCCTTGCTCTTTTTCCGTAGCTTGCGCTTCGAATCGTTCTCTTTGATCGATCGGATCCGTAAGCTCGGTAAAGGCGTTTCCGTATTCCTTGCCCATGATGAAGATTTCAAAACGGTCCGTAAAGCGTGGATCCTCTTCATTTTTGCGTGCCAATGGCGAAATCGCCAGCGGATGACCGTAGATGAATGTCGGCTGAACCAACGTGTCTTCCACAAACGCCTCGAAAAATTCATTGATGATGTGCCCTACCGTCATGTTCTTAGTGAACGGCACATTGTGTTTTTCCGCCAAAGCTTGCGCCTCTGCGTCCGTCATCGGTGCCCAGAAATCGACGCCTGTAACGGCTTTGACTGCGTCAACCATGTGGATGCGCGGGTATGGGCCTGCCAAGTTGATTTCGGTACCGTCATAGACTACTGTTGAAGAGCCTTTGACTTTTGTTGTAACCGTCTCGAAGATGCCTTCGACCACTTCCATCACATCGTGGAAGTCCGTATAGGCTGTATACATTTCCAACATCGTGAATTCCGGATTGTGGGTTGTATCGATTCCTTCGTTACGGAATACGCGACCGATTTCATAAACCTTTTCCATGCCGCCGATCACAAGGCGTTTCAGGTGCAACTCCAATGCGATGCGCATGTACAATTCCATGTCCAAAGCGTTGTGGTGCGTGATGAACGGTCTTGCGGTAGCCCCACCGGCCATGTTATGCAAAGTCGGCGTTTCAACTTCCAGGTAACCGAGGCCGTTCAGGTAAGTTCTGATTTCGCTGATGATCTGGCTGCGTTGCACGAACTTATTGAAGCTCTCTTTGTTGCTGATCAAGTCAAGGTAGCGTTGACGGTATTTCTGTTCAACGTTCGTCAACCCATGATATTTGTCAGGCAACGGACGCAAAGCTTTCGTCAAATGCACAAGCTGCGTCGGTTTGATGGTAACTTCACCGGCATCGGTTTTCATGATCGGGCCTGTTACGCCAATGATGTCGCCGAGATCGGCCTGTTTAAAGATTGCATAATTCTCTTCCCCGACAGCGTCTTTGCGCACGTAGATCTGGATTTGGCCTTTGCTGTCCTGCAAATGCGCAAAGCCAACCTTGCCTTTGCCGCGTTTTGTCATGATTCTGCCGGCTACTGAAACGATAGTCTCATCTTTTTCTTCGATTTCCTCTTTGGTAAAAGCATCGAACTCTTGATGGATAGTTGCGGATAAATGTGTTCTTACAAAACCATTTTGAAAGGGTTCAATTCCTTCTTCGCGTAAAGTCTGCATTTTTTCACGGCGAATCAGTAATTGGTCATTCATTTCTTCTGAATGTTTTTCTTGACTCAATGAGGTCACTCCGTTCTTAAATCTACTTGTTTCATAATCTTCTTAATATTGCCAATAAAAGAGTGAAAAATCAAGCCGTCTTAGCTATTTATTTCGATTTTTTCGGATGTAGGCGCTTCTTTTGAGGCTTCGCGTTCTTCTATTTCAAAAATGAACCGATCCAGCAAGTCGACAACTTCTTGTTGTCTGGATGCAGAAGTGACTGCAGCTTTTGTTTTTGAAGCACGCGGAATGCCTTTCAGGTAATAACCTGCGATGCTGCGGAATTCTTTGACAGCGACTGTTTCGCCCTTAAGATCGGTCAATCGGTCCAAGTGCAGTTTTGCGATTTCCAATTTTTCACGCGGGGTCGATTGCGGCAACATCTCTCCGGTTTCGAGATAGTGGACTGTCTGTTTGATCATCCAAGGATTGCTCAAGGCAGCCCGGCCGATCATGACACCATCCACGCCTGTTTCGTCCATCATCCGCTTCGCATCTTCAGGCGTCTTGACATCCCCGTTCCCCAATAATGGGATACGCGTCAAAGCTTGCTTGACTTCCTTGAAGATGTTCCAGTCGGCTTTGCCATCATACATCTGTACGCGTGTGCGGCCGTGCATGGCAACAGCGGCTGCACCAGCGCGTTCTGCAGCCAAGGCATTCTCCACTGCAAACAGATGGTCGGAATCCCAACCGGTACGCATTTTCACGGTTACAGGCTTATCTACGGCATCCACGACAGCGGAAACCATTTCATAGACTTTGCCCGGATCCAACAACCACTTGGCCCCTGCTTCCGCTTTGATGACTTTGCTGACGGGGCAGCCCATGTTGATGTCGATGATGGCTGCTTCTGTGTTTTCCGCCACATATTTTGCGGCTTCCACCAGCGTATCCTTGTTGCCGCCCATGATTTGCACGCTCAACGGATACTCATTCGGCTCGATGTGCAGCATCCGCAAAGTCTTCTCGTTGCGGAATTGAATGCCCTTGTCGCTGATCATCTCGCAGACGACCAAACCGGCGCCCATCTCTTTGACGGTGACACGGAAGGCGGCGTTGCTGATTCCGGCCATCGGTGCGACTGCGACTGGATTATTGATTTCAATATTGCCAATTTTATACATTTTTTACTTCCTTTGTTATTTATTTATGGTGATCTCATCCGTTTTCTGGATGCTCGAAAAACTCTTGGACCATTCTATCATCTTACAATCAGTAAGAAAAGAAAAATATCTTGCCTGATTGCAGAGGAGGCATCACATATAAGAAAAAGGACAAGCCATCCGATCGGCCTGTCCTTCTTATCCATTTATTATTGTACGCTGAACAGAGGCGTGGACAGGTAGCGTTCTCCGTTATCCGGCGCCACAGTCACAACAGACTTGCCTTTGCCTAAACGGATGGCCACTTCGATCGCACCGGCGATGGCAGCCCCACCTGAAATACCCACCAGAATGCCTTCTTCCTGCGCAACACGGCGAGCCATTTCGAAGGCTTGTTCATTGGAGACTTGGACGATACCGTTGTAAAGTGTCGTGTCCAAGACAGACGGGATAAAGCCCGCCCCGATACCCTGGATTTTGTGCGGGCCTTTCGGCTTTCCGCTCAGTACAGCCGAGTCGGTCGGCTCCAGAGCATATATCTCCACGTTAGGATTGACTTTGCGCAATGCCTTGCCGACTCCCGTCACGGTTCCGCCCGTTCCGACTCCGGCAATAAAGGCATCAGGCGTCTTGCCTTCAAAAGCCTCGATGATTTCTGGGCCGGTGATGGCTTCATGTACAGCCGGATTGGCTGGATTATCGAATTGCATCGGCATAAAGTGTTCCGGTTGCGCTGCGATTTCCCTTGCCTTCGCAATCGAACCGTTCATCCCTTCAGCTCCAGGTGTCAAAACCAACTCTGCGCCATAAGCTGCCAACAATAAGCGTCTTTCCATGCTCATCGTATCGGGCATCACAAAAATGGATTTATAGCCTTTTGCCGCAGCAAGCATGGCCAGACCGACACCGGTATTGCCGCTGGTCGGTTCCACGATTGTGTAGCCAGGTTTCAGAAGGCCTTCTTCCTCCGCCACTTCAATCATATTCAGAGCGATGCGATCTTTTACGCTCCCGCCTGCATTGAACGATTCAAGTTTGACGTAAACATCAGCCACACCATCGGGTACCACTTTATTCAGTTTGATCATCGGCGTTTCCCCGATCAAACTCGCAATTGAAGAGACTATTTTTACCATGTCGATTCCTCCAGCTCAGATAGATTTTACTGATCAGTTCCGTCAAACGGATAGATTACTTTCATTGTAGGTTACGTGAAACCGCATTACAAGCGAGAAGCCAGCGCCATCAGATGTTGGCAGCGCGTTTTTCGTCAATGGCCGTCACCAGTTCCTGCAGATCTGCTTCCGAATAGTGGTACTTTTCGCCACAGAAATGGCAGACAACCTCAGCGCCATGATCCTCTTCGATCATTTCATGCAACTCAGTCTTGCCGATCGAACTCAACCCTTCACTGAAACGTTCTCTGGAACAATCGCAGTGAAAACGCACTGGCATCTTCTCCAGCACTTCCACATTTTCTTCGCCCAGTATGCGCGTCAAAATCTGTTCAGGCGTTTCCCCATTTTCCATCAATCTGGAGACTAACGGAATGGCTGCAATATTCTTTTCCACTTTCGTGATGGCTTCATCGCTGGCGTCAGGCATCACTTGGATCATGAAACCGCCAGCAGCTTTGATTGAATCATCGGTGTCCACCAGCACGCTCAAACCGATGGCTGAAGGGATCTGCTCCGAATTTGCCATGTAGTAGGTGAAATCCTCGCCCAATTCGCCGCTGACTAGAGAAACTTGTCCCGTAAACGGTTCTTTCATCCCTAAATCTTTGATGACGGTCAAGGTGCCTTCCGTCCCCACAACTGCACGTACATCCAGTTTGCCATCGCCGTTCAAGGAAAGGTTGACGTTCGGGTTTGCAATATAGGCTTTGATGTCGCCTTTGCCGTTTGCATCTGCGAGTATGCGGCCTCCCAGGCCATCTCCATTCACGATGACAGTCATTTTTTCCTCATTCTTCAAACCGGCAGCAGCCAACAACAAAGTCCCTACCATCGTGCGGCCTAAAGCTGCAGAAGAGGCGCTCCATGTATCATGTCTTCTTTGAGCCTCCGCAACCGCTGCTGTAGCGTCGATCGCATAGGCACGGAATTGTCCTTCATAGGCTAAAGCTTTAATCAAATAGTCACTCATATATAATCCTCCATCGCATTCTTAAATTGTTTCTCTATCATTCTACTATAGGTCGGAACGAAAGCAACTATACTTTGCTCACTTACTTTTGCAGAGCTGCTCTTTGATGACAAAAAGTCCGGGATTGTCATCCCAGACTTTTTGCAAAACGCTATTTGTTTTATTTTTCTTCCGTATCGGTGGCTTCATTTTCTGCTTTTTCATCAGCAGCAGGCAATGAAACGTTAGATGAGTCTTCGGATTCGTCATCGGCAAGCATCTGCTCTTCTTGACGAACTTTTTCAGCCTCTTTCTTTTCAAGGGCCCGTTTGGCTTCTTCAAAAGACTGCGCTTTTTCGCTCGGGTATTCTTCTGAATTCGAGTCCGAAGGCATTTGGCCGGTTTCGAACAAGCTGCGGATTGTTTTCTCGTCCAATGTTTCCAATTCCAACAATTTTTCAGCGATCAAATTCAGTTGCTCACGGTGCTCTTCGATGATTTGACGCGCTCTGATATGCGCCTCACTCATCATGCGACGGACTTCCGAGTCGATTTGGTAAGCAATATCTTCAGAGTAAGCTTTGGTTTGGCCATAGTCACGTCCGACGAATACTTGATGATTTCCTTCGTACTGTACAGTGCCCAACTTCTCACTCATACCGTACTCGGTAACCATGCTTCTGATCAAGCCAGTAGCTTGTTCGAAGTCGTTGCTGGCGCCTGTCGTTTGGACGTTGAAGACAACTTCCTCCGCAACACGTCCACCAAGCAAGCCGACAACTTGTTCCAACAATTCGTCCTTCGTCATAAGGAATCGATCCTCTTTCGGAAGCATGATTGCGTATCCTCCAGCGCGACCGCGCGGAACGATCGTAACCTTGTGGACAATGCGCGCATCGCTCAGGACCATACCGACTATTGTATGACCGGCTTCATGGTAAGCAACCATTTCACGTTCACGCTTGCTGATGACACGATCTCTCTTGGCAGGACCGGCAATGACACGGTCATGCGCTTCGTCAACATCAAGTGCATCAATTTTTGTTTTGTTCCGTCTGGCCGCTACTAAGGCAGCTTCATTCAACAGGTTTTCCAGATCTGCTCCAGAGAAGCCCGGTGTCTGTTGCGCGACAACTTTCAGGTCGACGTTGCTTGCCAACGGTTTATTGCGGGAATGTACTTTAAGTATCGCTTCACGGCCTTTTACATCCGGTCTGCCGACCAAAATCTGGCGGTCAAAACGACCTGGACGAAGCAACGCCGGATCGAGTACGTCCGAACGGTTGGTAGCGGCAATTACGATGATGCCTTCATTGCCGGAAAAACCGTCCATCTCAACCAATAATTGGTTCAGTGTCTGTTCGCGTTCATCATGTCCGCCACCCATACCGGCGCCACGTTGACGTCCGACAGCATCGATTTCATCGATGAAGATGATTGCAGGAGCTGCTTTTTTGGCTTGCTCGAACAAATCACGCACACGGCTGGCACCGACACCGACGAACATTTCCACGAATTCCGAACCGGAAATCGAGAAGAAAGGTACACCGGCCTCACCAGCGACAGCTTTTGCCAATAAGGTCTTACCTGTTCCTGGAGGTCCTTCCAGCAAAACACCCGCCGGAATTCTTGCTCCAAGTGCCGTGAAACGACGCGGATCCTTCAGGAATTCCACTACTTCAACAAGCTCTTGTTTTTCTTCCTCTGCACCAGCGACATCAGAAAAACGTACTTTCATCGGTTTCTTGGTGGCATCCTCTGACTTTGTTTTGCCGAAGTTCATGACATTGCGGTTACCGCCTTGCCCGCCTCCAGCTTGTCCCATCATCATGTACATGAAGAAGATGAAGATGACGATCGGCAATACGCTGAACAGGATGCTGATCCATGCGCCGGACTGATCTTCTTCCAACGGCACCATCTGTGTATCCGTCGTTTCGGCGATGTCCGTGATCTGTTTCAGAGTTTCATCATTCGGTAAGACTCTGGTTGTGAAATTCTTCGTTGTTGTACTGGTCGTATCATCAAACAACAGCAGATCGCTGGATGAATCAGCCACTTCCAGTTCTTGCTCGGTGCGGTATTCACCGCTGATTTCATAAACGCCTGCACCCGGTTGGATCGTAAAACTATCCACCTCTTCCGAGTTCAAGGCATCCATAAATTCGCTTGCGGAAATTTCTTGGCTCGTCTCTGTCTCCATGCCGCCTGTAATCATCGAAACCACTGCAATGATCGCAAGGAAGATCAGCACATAAAAGCCGCTGCTTTTAAGAAAATTATTTTTTTTCATTAGAACCTCCTCGTCAGATATCGTTCTTCGCAGACTTTATCTTACGTCTCATCTTTTTTGTTAGTACAATATACTGGTATCTCACTAATCATATCATATCTGACCAATTTTAACGAATGATTTTACTCATAAACTTCGGTTTTTAAAACCCCGATATAAGGGAGGTTCCGGTACTTTTCGTTGAAGTCCAAACCGTATCCGACGACGAACTCGTTCGGAACGTTGATGCCAATGTAATCCGCTTCCAAATCCACAACGCGGCGTTCTTTTTTGTCCATCAAAGTGACCACTTTTATGGATTTTGCTTTACGGTATTTGAAGATTTCGATCAGGTAGCTCAACGTCCGGCCAGTGTCGATGATGTCCTCCACGATCAACAGGTCGCGTCCGTCCACTGTCGTATCCAAATCTTTCAGGATCTTCACGTCTCCGCTTGATTCCATTCCGGCTCCGTAGCTGGAGACGTCCATGAAATCCAATTCCAGATCGCATGCCATCGCACGCGACAAGTCGGTCATGAACATGACGGCACCTTTCAGTACGCCGATCACCAATGGATTTTTCCCTGCATATTCTTTCGTCAATTGCGCGCCCAAGTCTTTGACTACTGCGCTGATTTCTTCTTCACTGTATAATACTTCCTTGATATCAGGATGCAACATTTCTTTCACCTCAAAAATTTATTTAATGTAAATCAATCTGTAACGCGTTTGTTCCTTGTCATTCTCGGACAACCAGACGGACTGGGCATAGCCCGGCACCCATAAAATACGTCCCTCGCCATCAGTGACGATACAGGCTTTTCGTCTATCTTCATCCGGAATTTTCTTATCCACAAAAAGCCGGCTCACTTTTTTTGTGAATGGCTGATCTTTGTTCAAAACTATCTTGTCGCCCGTACGCCGGGAACGCACCGTAAAAGGCATCAGTGCCAATTCGTCGTTGATTCCAACGACCTGAGCATCCATCGGCAGTTCTTTTGAAAACGCATTATCGCCATGAAATAATCCTATTCTACCATGAGAAGGCAAGGTTACCCATTTATTTAGCTCCAATATTTCAGAAAAATCGGAAAAATCGATTCTGACTGAATCGGGGGATAAGAAAGTAAGTTTATCATACCTTTTTCTGGCCTGCCACCCTCCCGCCAAAGATATTTGCTTTTGGGGAGATTGGTTTTCGATAAGCTCCATGATGGCAGTCAGTTGGCTCCTGCGAAAGTCTTGCCCTGCAGGTATCATCTGCTCCGTCACAAAATGACTGAGCACGAGCCGTTGCAAGGAATCGTCACACGCTTGCCATCCGGTCAGATCCAATACCCAGTCCGCTTCAACCTTGTTGAACAGCGAGCGAAACGACTGGGCTACAATAGGTTGAACGACAGTCAATACATCCTGCAGATCTTCCGAAAAATCGCTGAAATGCCTGGATGCTCGGTTGTTTTCAGCCTTCAGCAACGGAATGATGCTGTTGCGGTATCTGTTCCGCGTGAAATTCAACTCCAAATTGGTACTGTCTTCCCGATAAGGGATCCCGGCCATTTCGCAAATCCGATAGAGCTCGTCTTTCTGGAACAAAAGCAACGGCCGAACGAGTTGCCCTGGACCAAAACTGCGCGTCGCAGCGATTCCGGAGATGCCCTTCAGCGTGCTGCCCCTGACCAGACGCATCAGAATCGTCTCCAGCTGATCATCCGCATGATGCGCTGTCGCCAAGTGGGTCGCAGGCCATTTTTCCATCATATCGGCAAAGAAGGCATAGCGGAATTCCCTTGCTGCCATTTCCAGGTTCGACTTCGGGTGGTTTTCTTCTTCCCAGTGTTCGGCAAAAAATGGTAGCCCTTGGCTCTGACAGTAGTCTTGGACCATCCGAAATTCCTCATCCGACTCTTCCCTGAGATGATGGTGGACATGCACCACCGCGAACTGCGGTTGCCATTCCGGCGGCAATTGTTGGACAAGCCCCAGCAACGCCATGGAATCCGCACCGCCGGATACCGCCAAAAGCAAGCGGCTCTCTTTATCCCAAAGTTGCTGCCGCTCCAACTCTTTGCATAGACGCAGAATATATTCCTGCATAACATCCCTGCTCTCTTTACTCGTAAAGCAAAAAAGAGGGTGCGACAATCGGTTTCCCTTTTGCCCATCCTCTAGAAATTACTGTTTTCTATCCACGTCTGCCGCCACGGCCGCCGCGTTTGCCTTCCGTATTGCGCTTGATGGAAGTCAGACGATCTTCGCTGTCCTTCAAGAAGCTGCTCATCAACGAGTCAAAGTCGTTTTTAAGACCTTTGTCCTGATGGGCTGAGAAATCTTTTCTGCCTTTGGAAAAAGAACCTTCTGGACGAGGAGTTGTACTTTTTTGATAAGGTCTGCTTTCTCGTTGAGGTCTGGAAACTTCCCCTGCTGGCTTATCCACAGCTTTACGGATGGATAAACCGATCTTCCCATCATCCGCAATGGACATAACCTTAACGGTCACTTCATCGCCAACCTTCAAAACATCCTTTATTTCCTTTACAAAAGTATCAGAAATTTCACTAATATGAACTAATCCTGTCTTACCGCCACCTAAATCAATGAATGCACCAAAATTTGTAATCCCTGTAACTTTTCCCGATACTTTATTCCCAACTTCTATTGACATAAAAAAAAAGTTCCTCCTTCATTTTTGCTCAGCTAATTATAACACGGATTATGCAGAAAAAAATAGAATCTTTATTCATCGCTGTATTCATGAATCCAAATCTGCCGCATTCTCTTGTTTCTCGGCCATTTTTGTCTGATTATCCTCAGGCAAACTGAAGATGATCTCGCCATCTTTGCTCAAATAATATTTACCGCGCGCCAATTTGGCGATGTATTCATCATCCTGCAACAATTTGACTTCATAGGTCAATTGCGTATTTTCGTCCTCAGCCTGCTTTTTATCTGTTTGGGCCAAAGCGATGGCAGCATCCAGATTACGGATTTCCAGCCAGTTTCCGACTGTTTTCCACAGACAAGGCACAATCAAGGCAGCGCCGAAGAAAAAAATCAGGGACAATCTTCTCATATGGGCTTTCTTTTCCCTCTGAAATATACGTTTCTGACTGTGCTGCGCCTTCGTAAAATCATTTTGCATCACGGTTACGTTGTCAGCTGTCCTTTTCTTCGTCTTTTCCTTCACCCTGATCGCCTCCTTGAAAACTTCCACACCCGCATTATCTCCGAATAGTTTTACTCATGTAAAAGTATAGAAGAAACAGCGCGGATTGTCCATGGCCTTTCGCATCATCAGAAGCGATTTTCTTCCGCTCTGGGTGCGACCGTTTCGCTGATGAGGGTATACATTTCCTGCGCCTCATCCTTTTTGGTCGTTTCCACAATTTTGTCGACGCGCACGACGACGGTTTTGTTCCCGAATTGAAGCGTCATTTCATCTCCGGCTTTGACAGTCGAACTCGATTTTGCTTGCTTGCCATTGATCAGGATGCGCCCTTTGTCAGCCACTTCTTTGGCTACTGATCTGCGTTTGATCAAGCGGGATACTTTCAAAAATTTATCTAGTCTCATCGGAATTCCCCTTTTCTTTTGCTTTTATCGCTTGCCACATCTTATCGATTTCCTCGATTGTATCAGCCTTCACCCCGTCAAAAACATGCGGATGGCGTCTGCGCAATTTTTTATTCAATGTCTCCAGGATATCCTCCATCGTGAAAAAGCCTTCCCGCTCGCCGAATGAGGCATGATAGAACACTTGGAGCAGAATATCGCCCAACTCTTCGATCAGGTTATCGATATCATCGTTCTGGATCGCTTCGGCCACTTCTTCGCATTCTTCCTTCAGATAGGGCAACAGGCTTTCATGCGTCTGCGATTGCACCCAAACATCTTTTTCCACGATGGCATCCATGTAGGCTTGGGTCAACTCAAAGCTTTTGGTTCGCTCATCTTTCTCAAGCGGCGGAACATACAAGGAGAGCAAGTTGTGCACGCCCTCTAGCCTGTCCATCTCGTACAACGGGCACCAGGTCACTTTCTGCATCTTTGTCCCTGCCGCATCGACCAAAGCCACTTGGTGCTCATCCGGATATTTCTCCATCAACTTCAATTTCACATCGCTGGCCACAAATTCATTGAAAACTTGCATGATGATCAGGTGATTGCCTAAGCTCAGCTGGTCCTGGTGGAAGGTCAACCCATCCAACAATTGGAAACCCTCGATCGGATCAATGGCTACCGCCTGAAAGAAATCGTCGATGAAACTCTTCCCTCCAACGATTTCCACTTCGATCCCCGCCTCGTTCTCCAGCAGATGCTTGACGGAATCCTCCGCAACCAACGGGTGTCCCGGCACTGCATAAATCAGATCCTGCGTCTTTGCTTTTTCCAATAACTGATCTGCGATCTGACGGTATACGTCATCAAAATTATCCTTCGATTCATATATGTCATCAAAACTTTCAAACTGCACGCCTGCAGCCTTCAGATTTTCAACGACCGGGTGCTCCTTGGTCCGCAGATGGACAAATTCAGCTGCCAGCAATCGACTGTATACGCCGTACGGCAGTTGTTCCAAATCACCGGCTCCAAGCCCCATTATTTCAATTTTACCCATATATTTCTCCTTCTGGAAATCTTTCCTATTTTAAGTCGCTCGTTTTATCCGGCAATTTGCGCAGCAGTTTTTTCCCGAACGGAATACTTATCCACTCCCGCAAAGTAAAGAGCCTCACTTTTAGAATATACCATAAGAATACGCCCACACCAGCACAAACCGTCACCGCAGCTATCACGGAATCCGTCAGCCGGCCTCCATCCGTGAAGAGATACCTTTCCAGACCGACACGCAACGCCCCTACCGTAACAAAAAGGACAACGCAGCCAGACATCAGTTTGAGGAAAAAGCGATCCCTGAACCAGACTTCCCGCAAGGCGCGTTCACTGTTCAGCCCAAGCACCAACAACATGGCAGCCAGACCGGCTATCAAAGCGATGCTTGCCCCCATCGTCCCCAACGGTTCCACCAACAGCAGATTGCCGAAGAATTTGACCGCAAGACCCGCTGCCAGGGCAACCAAGGAAATCTTGTACTGACCCAAACTTTGCAGGATGGAATGATAGGCGGTCATGACCGAAGCCGCAAAAATGGCCAAAATATATACAGACAAAACCGCGATGCCTTCCCTGTCCCCGAAGAGCATGTTGTTGACGTTCGGCAAAATAGCCAACAGTCCCGTCACCGCGGCTGCTGAAAAGACACTTGTCATCCGCAGCAACGATACGGCGGATCGGGTGAATTCGCCTAGGCGATCTTGTGCATGCGCTTGGCTCATCATCGGAATGAAGCTGGCCGAAAACCCGGTCCCCACAACCATGCCCAGCTGCACAAGCGGTTGGCCCCGGTCATAGATACCCTTGACATTTTTTGCCAATTCGCTGGCTGTACCGCCATCCAGCAAGCCGTTGTAGAGCGTAAACGAATCGATGAGCTGGAACAAGACCAGAATCGCGCTGAGCAGGCAAATCGTCGCCCCTTCAGTCGCATAGCGGCGGATCAGGCGTCCCCATTGTGCGGCGGGCTCCTCCTGTTTCAGGTGTCGCCCATCAAGCGCTGGTGAATCATGATTCCGCCTTTCTTTGTAATAGGCAACCAACAGGATCAGGCTGCCCAGAATCGCACCGACAGTCGCACCGCTCATGGCATTGGCGCCCATCGCATAGAGGTCGCCTTTTGTTTTCGTGTACAGATAAGCCGCAAAAAGGATCGCACCGACGCGCACCAGTTGTTCCGATACTTGCGAAATCGCTGTCGGTTCCATGCGATAGTTGCCTTGGAAGTACCCCCGCAACGTTGCCAGTATCGGCATCCACAAAAACATCCAGGATACCGACTGCAAAATTGGTTTCAAGTCAGGGTCCCCCATCAGCAGCGCCAGTTGACCGGAAAAGCCATAGATGGCCATGAACAGGAGGAAGCCGAAGACGCCCAGTATGACCAGGCTGCGCCTCAGCATCATCCTGCGTGTCCCGCTTTCCGGTGTTTCCGCAATCATCTTGGAAAGAAATACCGGAAAGCCTGACAACGCGAACGTCATACCGATGCCATAGATAGGATAAACTTGCTGATAGACATAGAAGCCTGTATTTCCAACCATATTCTGGAACGGCACTCGGTACACCGCGCTGAGCACCTTGCTGATGAAAGCTGCCAAAGACAGCAACAACGCACCCTTCATCATCTGCTTCAAGCGATTATTTTCCATCTGTTGCTCCCGTTGTTTCGTCCGGTTCGGCGACGCACGCTTTGACGAATGCATTGAGATGGTTCAGCCATTGGCGGTTCGGTAATTTCCCGATGACCAGGCTGACGACCAATTTGGCATTATTCAAATTGACCTGCGCCTTCAACGGTATTTTGCTAAGGGCTTCAAATACTGCCGGCCCCTGCAAGCGGACTGTCGCTACCTGCGAGAAGGTGATGACGACCGTCTCGCCTTGGCGTTTGATCGTTTCGATCTGGCTCTTCTCGGCATAATTTTTGATCAGCCCGACCTCCAACAGATCGGAAACTTCTTGCGGATAATCGCCGAAGCGGTCGATCAGATCCACATCGATTTCATCATGATCTTCAACGCCGTCGATTCGTTGGATCCGTTTGTAGAAGTCGATTTTTTGGCGCTCATCCTCTATATAATCGGCAGGTATGTACGCGTCGATGCTCAAGTCGATTTCAACGATGGAACGCTTCGTTTTCGCTTTCAGGCCTCGTTTGGCCGCAACTGCCTCTCCCAGCATCTCGGAGTACAGATCGAATCCGACCGAGTCGATGAAACCGTGTTGTTGCGCACCCAAAAGGTTCCCTGCTCCACGGATCGACAAATCACGCATGGCAATTTTGAATCCTGCACCCAGTTCCGTGAATTCCTTGATGGACTGCAGTCTTTTCTCGCTGACTTCAGTCAGCATTTTATTCGGCTGATACATCAAATAGGCGTAGGCAATCCGATTCGTCCTGCCGACACGTCCGCGCAGTTGGTAGAGCTGCGACAATCCCATCCGGTCGGCATTTTCTATGAAGAGTGTGTTGACGTTCGGGATATCCACACCCGTTTCGATGATGGTTGTGGTGACAAGCACATCGTAGCGGCCTTCGATAAAGTCCATGATGACATTCTCGAGCTGGACTTCGGTCATCTGGCCATGCGCCACTGCGACACGGACATCAGGGACGAGCTCGCGGATCTCTTCGGCTTTCTTCTCGATCGTTTCCACCCGATTGTAGAGGTAGAAGGCTTGACCTCCGCGGGCCATTTCCCTTTCGATCGCATCCCTGACGGCTCCGTTATTCTGTTCCATGACATATGTCTGGACCGGATAGCGGTTGGCCGGCGGTGTTTCGATGACAGAGAGATCCCTGACCCCCAGCATCGACATGTGCAGGGTACGCGGGATCGGCGTGGCCGTCAACGTCAAGACATCCACAGAGGCTTTCATCTGTTTCAAGCGCTCTTTGTGCTTCACGCCGAAACGTTGCTCCTCGTCGACCACCAACAACCCCAAATCAGCGAACACGACGTCCTTCGATAAGATCCGGTGCGTGCCGATGACGATGTCGACCGTGCCTTTCCGGATGCCGGCCAATGTTTCCTCTTGCTGTTTTTTCGTGCGGAAACGGCTCAGCAAACCGATTTCGAACGGGTATTCTTCAAACCGTTGCGTCAACGATTCATAGTGCTGTTGCGCCAAGATGGTCGTAGGGACAAGGAAAGCGGCTTGCTTCCCTTCCTGCACCGCCTTGAAGATGGCGCGCATCGCCACTTCCGTTTTGCCGTATCCGACATCACCGACCAGCAAGCGATCCATCGGTTTGACGTTCTCCATGTCTGCCTTGATTTCAGCGGCACTTCGCAGTTGATCGTCTGTTTCGGTATATGGGAAGGCATTTTCGAAGTCGAGTTGCTCCGGCGTATCGGGTTGATAGGCGTAGCCTTTTTCGGACTCCCGGTTGGCGTACAGTTCGATCAATTCATCAGCGATATCTTCGATTTTGGAGGCGACTTTCTTTTTCGTTTTCGCCCATTCCGTTCCGCCCAACTTGTGCATTTTAGGCGTTTTGGCATCGGAAGACACATACTTTTGAATCAAATGGATCTGCGTCACAGGAATGAATAATTTGGCGCCTTCCTGGTAAGCGATCGACATGTAATCCTGGTGGACCCCGCCGACTTCAATTGTTTCCATGCCTGTATAGAGACCTATCCCGTGATTCACATGAACGACGTAATCACCAGGATTCAGTTCTGTGTAGCTCTTCAATCTCTCCGCATTCGTCATTTTTTGGCGGCGCGGTTGCTTCTTCGTTACTTTGTTGAAAAGTTCCTTTTCGGTGACGAACACGACTTTTTCCTGCGGCAATTCAAAACCGTTCGCCATTCCGCCGACCAGGATGTTCAGTTTATTCTCGATAAACGGATCGTTGCCTTTGATGTAGCTATGGATGCCGAAATCCGCGAATATCCGCTGCACCTTTTCGGCACGTTCGGCAGAAGGGACCATCATGAAAACCGTCATATGCTGCTTAAGCCAACGCTCCATTTCCAACTTGACTTGCGGCATCTGACTGAAGAAGTTGTTCAGCGTGCGGTATTGGAAAGGATAGACTCCGTGGAACCGCATGTTGCCGAAGCCTCTGTGGAACAGCGCGTAATAGATGCGATGCTGTTTGGATTTTTTGATCACCTCGCGGATATCGGCGCTGAAATCCTGCGAAGGCAGGCACACGCCTTCAGACACTTTGGCCATTTTCCATTCCGATGATTCGCTTTCGATTGTCCTTTCAACCTCAAGGATGCGGCTGTAATCGTCCACGATCAGCAGCGCATCTTCGGAGATGTAATCCAAAACCGTAGGCTGTTCCGGATAGACCAAGCTTGTGTAGAGTTGCGGATCCCTCGATAGTTCGCCGCGCTTCATATTATCCGTCAGCTCGGAGAATACACGAGTCATACTTTCTTTGACTTCTTGATTCTTGATACCTTTGATGGCCTTCTCAGCCTTTTTCTCTACCGCACTGGCCTGCTTGACTATCTCCGCTTTCGTGAAGATCGTGTCATGCGCCGGCAAAATCCGTACGGTTTCGATAGATTCGCTGGACTTTTGGGTGTAGGCATCAAAATAGCGCAATGTGTCGATTTCGGTATCGAACAGTTCCATTCGCAAGGGATTCTCTTCGTTCAGGGCATAGATGTCGATGATGCCCCCGCGTATGCTGAACTCGCCCGGGCTGGCAACCATCCGTTCACGGGTATAGCCCATTGCGACCAATTTTTCAGGTAGGCTGTCCAAATCCAACTCCATGCCGATGGAAAAATCAAGGCAATGCGTTTCCCAGATCGAAGCTGGAGAGAGGATTTTTTTGAATCCGGCAGCCGGGATCACAACGATCCCTTTTTTGCCGCTCTTGAGGAAATCCAACGTTTCGACCCGCTGGCTGCGGTATTCCGGTGATGAAAAAGCCAGTTCCGCCGCGACCGACTCCTCCACAGGGAAGATATGGGTGGGAACATCGGGTGCCATTTGACTGATGTCCTCATACACTTGGGTCGCTTGGAGCAGATTGGGGGTCAAGACGATGACCGGCTTCTGCAATTCTTCGAACAGGATATTCGTCAACAGATTGCGGCCTGATCCGGAAAGTCCAGCTACCAATTGCGGCAGTTCTGAATTGATTTCAGACAACACTGTCTGTATATTTTTTGTATTTCTCAAATATTTCTCTATTTCTTTCATGAATATTCTCCTCGTTCATGGTATGTTCTGCAGAAAAAAGGTTATCGCTTTCATCTTAATTCACCTATGCAGGCTGTGTGGCAGACACAAAAGAGGTCCAGCTAAAGCTGAACCTAACCTTTTTTATTGAATTGATTCATTGTCTCCAAAAAATTGTTCCCTTTGATGAAATGGTCGATCGCATCCACGCTTTCTTTTACGGAATGCAACATTTCGGCGTGGTCATCCTTCGAAAAAGGACTCAGCACATGCTGAATGACCGTCATATTATGTTGGGGCCTTCCGACTCCGATGCGGATCCGGTTGAAATCCTGTGTGCCTAAATGCTGGATCAAACTTTTGATGCCGTTATGTCCGCCAGCTCCACCTTTTTGGCGAAGCCTTATTTTGCCTACCGGCATATCCATATCATCGTACACGACAACCAGGTCTTCGATCGGAATGCTGTAGTAATCCATCAGCGGCCTTACAGCTCTTCCCGAATCATTCATGAAAGTCAGCGGTTTGACGAATAAAACTTTTTCACCGTTTACGGTCGTTTCTATGTATACCGCTTCAAATTTATTTTTATTGTATTTCTCTTTATTCTGAAAAGCCCATTCATCCAAAGCAATAAAGCCGACATTGTGCTTCGTGTCGGTATACTTAGGACCTGGGTTCCCCAATCCAACAATCATTTTCATTTATATTCCCCTATTGTTTCCAGTCATAGTTATGTTCGCAAGAGCGCAACGTGTGCTTTCCTGCCCTTTTACGCCAAAAAAGGCCGCACGGATGTCATCCGCACAGTTTGCTTTCGAACAGTATACCACAATCATCGGAGAATCGTAAGAAATCGGATTGGGACCCGGTAAAAAATATTGTGAACAAAATCGCAATTCCCCATTGAAAACAGCAGTGTTTTATTTTATAATATCTTTATATAATATTTCACAGGTTGTTCACTGTCTATCGCTTTCGCGCAATCATCGCTGGTTCTGAAAATCTTTGCCGAGCGGGATAGGCCCAAAGAGTAATCACCTTTGTTTAGTGTTATAATAGAATCAGCAAATAGCGAGAGGAGCATTATAATGGCAGAATTGAGTGGAAATACAGGACAAAAAGTTATTTTAGTCGGTGACGGCGCTGTAGGGTCAAGTTATGCGTTCGCATTGGTTACACAAAATATTGGTCATGAGTTGGGTATCATTGATATCAACAAAGCGAAAACAGAGGGAGACGCCATCGATCTTTCCCATGCTTTAGCTTATACCTCACCTAAGAAAATCTATGCAGCATCATACGCAGATTGCCACGACGCTGATATCGTTGTATTGACTGCAGGAGCTGCTCAAAAACCTGGTGAAACACGTCTCGATCTAGTAAGCAAAAACTTGCGCATCTTCAAGTCAATCATCGGAGAAATCATGGCTAGCGGTTTCGACGGCATTTTCTTGGTAGCATCCAACCCAGTGGATGTCCTCACTTATGCGACTTGGAAATTTTCAGGACTTCCTGCTAACCGCGTCATCGGTTCCGGTACTTCCCTGGACAGCGCTCGCTTCCGTCAAAGCATCTCTGCGCTTGTAGGTGTAGATGCCCGTAATGTTCACGCCTATATCTTAGGGGAACACGGCGACACTGAATTCCCTGTTTGGTCCCACGCTAATGTTGGCGGCCTGCAGATTTACGAATGGGTGAAACAAACTTCAGCTGTTGATGAACAAGCTTTAGTCGATGTCTTCTTCAAAGTGCGCGATGCCGCATATGAAATCATCGAGAAAAAAGGAGCGACCTTCTACGGTATCGCTGTAGCCTTAGCCCGTATCACAAAAGCGATCCTGAATGACGAAAATGCGATCATGCCTTTATCCGTCTATCTGGATGGGGAATATAACCACAAAGATATCTTCATCGGCGTGCCTGCAGTCATCAACCGTGCCGGTATCCGCAACATCATCGAAATTCCTTTATCTGATGCAGAACAGGAAAAAATGGATCTATCCGCTAACACATTGAAAAAAGTGTTGGAAGAAGGATTCGCCAGCCTGGAAGCAGACGCAAAATAATCGTATCCGACCTCAAACACGCGCCAGTCCCTTTTGGGACGGCGGGTGTTTTTTTGTTTTGGTTTTTGTTGCGGGTTTCGGTGATGTGGGGGGAGCTCGCGGGTTGTGGGGCTCGAAAACATGAATTCTTTTGAGTTATTCATCTTTTTCGGCATGATTCGGCCACGACCGGCCACCTCATACCTTCGAACCACCCCATCAGCCCTCTCCCAAACAAAAAAAGCCCTCCAAAGGAGGACTTTTTTCAACTAACAGTTTCTTAGTCGATGATTACGAATTTTTCTTGGAACAACGGGCTTACTGAGCGGTTTTCGTGGATACGTTTGATTGCTTCAGCGATCAATTGTGACACGGATACCTGTACGATTTTTTCGCTGACTTTGTCAGCTGGGATATTGATCGAATCAGTAACGATCAATTCTTTGATTACGGAGTTGTTGATGCGGTCCATGGCTGGACCTGACAATACAGCATGTGTGCAACAAGCATAGACATCCAACGCGCCTGCATCCTGCAGTGCTTGGGCAGCCAATGTGATTGTGCCGGCAGTATCGATCATGTCATCGATCAGGATACATTTTTTGCCTTCAACATTGCCGATGATGTTCATGACTTCGGCAACGTTCGCTTTCGGTCTTCTCTTGTCGATGATGGCGATCGGAGCTTTGATGAATTCAGCCAGTTTGCGGGCTCTTGTCACGCCACCGTGATCAGGCGAAACAACGACTACGTCATCATGCAAGACTTCATGATCCAAGAAGTAGCTTGCCAATAACGGAGCTCCCAACAAATGATCAACCGGGATATCGAAGAAACCTTGGATTTGAGGAGCATGCATATCAAGTGTCAACAATCTGTCAGCACCAGCATTAGTGATCATGTTCGCCACCAATTTCGCTGTAATCGGCTCACGTGATTGGGCTTTGCGGTCTTGG
The DNA here is from genome assembly GCA_963814755.1 of uncultured Carnobacteriaceae bacterium. GTDB lineage: Bacteria > Bacillota > Bacilli > Lactobacillales > Aerococcaceae > Trichococcus. The sequence goes on along the minus strand of CAWFEB010000025.1, from coordinate 317,912 downwards.
CGAGCATAGCCATAATAAGGCAATACGATGTTGATTGTTTTGGCACTCGCACGCTTCAAAGCATCGATCATGATCAAAAGTTCCATCAAGTGGTCGTTTACCGGAGAACTTGTCGATTGGATGACGTAAACGTGGCAACCGCGGATACTTTCGTCGATGTTGATCTTGATTTCACCGTCGCTGAATTGGGATGAAGAAAGAGTTCCTAACTCGACACCAACGTCAGCCGCAATTTTCTCAGCCAAAGGGCGATTTGAACTTAAGGAAAAAATCTTAAGTTTTGGATCTTTGTAATGTTCTGTCATGATAATCCTCCGTTAATCTTTTGTTTTTACCAAATTAAACACATACTGATATTGTATTTTCAAAATCATTCTACCATACATGTATAAGGTTTTGCTTTTATTTTTTGGCTGGCGGCAATTTTTCCCAATAGCCGGGTTTGTTCTCCTGGCGACTGCGGGCGATGCCCATCGCGCCTTCAGGCACATCTTTTGTGATGGTCGAACCTGCGGCTAGGAATGTGTTGGCCTCAACTTTGACAGGCGCCACAATGTTCACGTTGCAGCCGATGAACGTATTGTCACCGATGCTTGAACGGTGTTTGTGCTTGCCGTCATAATTCACGAAGACAGTGCCGCAACCGACATTGATGTTTTTACCGAGATCCGCATCTCCCACATATGTCAGATGTCCGACTTTTGTGTCTTCGTTCAAGACAGCGTTCTTCACTTCCACAAAATTTCCGATGTGGACGCGTTTTCCGATGTGGCTGTTCGGTCTCAAGTGGCTGAACGGGCCGATGTTGCTGTCCGATTCCATCACGGAGTCCTCCAGGTTTGAACTTCTGATCTGGACACGGTCACCGATTGTTGTATTGCTCAGTTCTGAGCCTGATCCGATGAAACAATCTTCACCGATGATCGTTTTCCCCTTCAGGAATACATTCGGTTCAATGACTGTATCACTTCCGATGATCACATCCGACTCGATGTAGGTATTATCCGGATCGATCAAGGTAACGCCGTTGCGCATGTGTTTTTCATTGATGCGTCTCTTCATGTAGACGGAAGCTTCAGCCAAAGCCACACGATCATTCACGCCCAAAGCTTCGCCCATGTCGCTCATCTGGTAAGCCGTCACGATTTCGCCTTGGTTCTTCAGGATTTCGATGACATCCGGCAAGTAGTACTCGCCTTGCGCATTGTTGTTGCCCACTGATTGCAGCGCAGCAAACAAAAACTTGTTATCGAACGCATACGTACCGGTATTGATTTCCTGCACAAGCACTTCTTCCGGAGAAGCGTCTTTTTGTTCCACAATTTTTTCTACGTTATCTGACGCATTTCTGATGATGCGGCCATAGCCGTTCGGATCAGCAGCATGCGCAGTCAGGATAGTTGCTTTCGCTTTTTTCTCTTCATGGTATTGCAACAAGGATTCCAACGTCTCTGCAGTCAAGAGCGGCGTATCTCCGCAGATGACCAACGTAGTGCCCTCTTCGTTCTCCAGCACAGCTTGCGCTTGCAGGACAGCGTGCCCTGTTCCCAATTGTTGCGCCTGCAATACATATTCCGAACGATCCCCCAAGCATCCTTTAACAGTATCCGCACCGTGCCCTACAATTGTCACTACTTTCTCAATTCCAGCAGCCTCTACTTGATCCACGACGTGCTCTACCATTGGTTTTCCGCAAACTGCATGCAGTACTTTATAAAGCTTACTTTTCATGCGCGTTCCTTGACCAGCAGCAAGTATGATTGCAAAACGATTAGCCATAAGCAACTCCTATCTTTTCATTTTATTCCTTCAACTAAATTATCTTAGCGTAAAAACTTGCTTTTTTCAATATGATGTCGTACATAAATACCGACTTCTTTTCATTTTCTAATGGAAATACGAAGAATGCGGATACATTGTTTCTTATTGACCGGTTTTTTGGATATACTTGTAGACAGGAAGACACACCGAAAGGATTGATCCCAATGACAAAACCGACTGCATCATTTTGGATACACGAACTGTTGCTTCAGCCGCATGCGGAAGGCGGCTATTTTCGCGAAACCGGCCATTCCCCCGAACTGATCGTTACCGAGGACCGGAGGGAACGCTACCTCTACAGCAATATTCTCTTCTTGTTGACTGCAGACAACCCTTCGCATTTTCACCGATTGAAATCCGATGAGGCTTGGTATTTCCATGAAGGCAGCACCTTGACGATCCATCTGTTGCATCCCGATGGCAGCTATGAAGCGATCAAGATGGGGCGCCACCCCGAAAAAGGCGAACTTTTCCAATTTACGGTTCCGAAAGGGGTCATCTTCGGGAGCAGCATCGAAGGACCATCCGGAGACTATGCTCTCGTGAGTTGCATGGTTTCCCCGGGATTCGATTACCGTGATTTTGAATTGCTGCCTTATGATGCGCTGATCAAAGTCTATCCTGATTGCGGGAGCATTTTGGAAAAATTAGCCTACAAAAAACTGCCCGAGGCTTCTTTCAGGAAAGATCACGTGTGAGTTCCTCAGAAATCCCGCTTGGCGAATCCCGATTTCCCTTCCCAACACACACCAAAGAGCCGGCCCTTAATCTTAAGGTCCAGCTCTTTTTCATGCTTATTATCAATCAGTGCTTGAATCGAAATAATTGCCCAAGCCCACGCTGATGGAATGATCTTTCAAATCAATATTGTTTACGCGGATAAGCGAAGTATAATCGAACACTTCACGCTTGGAATTGTAGCCAGCTTCAGCGAAGACGGTTACGCCGACTGTCTCCGATTCGAATTCGGAAATCATGCTGCGCATACCGTTGATGGTGCCGCCGCCTTTCAGGAAATCATCGACGATGAGAACTTTTGAACCGCGCGGCAAACTGCGCTTGGATAGCTCCATTTTTTCAACACGATCGGATGAACCTGAAACGTAATTGATGCTCACTGTGGAGCCTTCGGTAATTTTCGAATCACGGCGCACGATGACAAACGGCACATTCAGATAAGTGGCAACTGCTTGCGCGATTGGAACCCCTTTAGTGGCGACAGTCATTACTGCATCGACTTTTTTGTCGACGTATTGAGCCGCGATGACACGCCCGATTTTTTGCAGGATTTCCGGATTGCCCAGCATGTCAGAAAGATAAACGTATCCCCCTGGCAACAGACGATCTTTGCTGTTCATGATTTCGCACATTTCTTCTATAATTTCGCGGGCATTTTCTTTGGTGATTGTCGGAATATATTTGACTCCGCCTGCTGCACCCGGAAGCGTTTCGACAATCCCTGTTCCCCGATCTTCAAATGTTTTTTTGATGATGGATAAGTCTTCACTGATGGATGATTTCGCTGATTCATAACGTTTAGCGAAATAGGTCAATGAAATCAACCGATGCGGTCTCTCTAATAAGTAACGGGTCATATCGACTAACCGTTCACTGCGCTTTATTTTCAATCCAAATCTCTCCTCATATTGCGTTCTTTTAACTATTATATAGTTGATTCCTGAAAAATGGAAGCTTTTAATTGTTGATTGTTCGTTTTTAATCGAATTTTAGCAAAAAAAACAAGAGCAATGTTCTGCTCTTGTCCATATATCTTATTGTTAAGATTCTACTTCTTTTCGGCGATGACCTTATAGATGCTGGTCAAAATGAACATGGCCACGAAAACCAGGGTGATTGTGGCTCCGGGAGGCGTCCCGTACTGATAGGATGCGAACAATCCCCCGTACATTCCCGTCAAACCGATGCCTATCCCAAGAAGGATGACCCCGTTGAAGGTATGCACCAATCTCATCGAGATGGCTGCCGGCAGAATCATGATCGAAGAAACCAACAGTGATCCGGTAATCGGCATCACCACGCTGATGGCGACCCCTGTGATCACAGAAACCAACAGCGACATCATGCGGACCGGCAAGCCCGCTGTATGGGCCGTGTCTTCATCAAACGTCAACACATACAACGGTTTACGGAAAATCAGATACAATAAAACGACTATGATTGCCAATGCCAACAAGATGAGGATCTGCTCATCATTGATGGTGATGATCGATCCGAATAAAAACTGCTCGACACTTGCGTTCTGTTTCCCGGATACGAAGCTCATCAAAACCAATGCTACCGCCATTCCCGTAGCCATCAGGATTGCGATGGATATTTCCGAATAGCCTTTGAAGATGACGCGCAAATATTCGATCCCAATCGCCGCCAAAATGACGATGGCTAATGTTGTAAGCGTAGGATTGATATTAAGGAGCATTCCTAAAGCAACTCCGGCCAAGGAAACATGCGACAACGTATCCGCCATTAAGGATTGCCGGCGCAAAATCAGCAGCAGGCCCAAAATGGGTGCCATGATTGCGATCAATGTTGATGCTTGGAAGGCTCTTTGCATAAATCCATAGAGAAACATCTCCACGGCGAATCCTCCTTTCTGACCAACTGAATATGGGTATCCATAAATTCTTTGATATCTTCGTGCTCATGCGTAACCATGATGATTGCTTTGTTGTGGACTTGTGAATTGTGTTTCAGCAAACGATAGAAACGCTCGCGCGATTCCTTATCCATTCCGGTTGTCGGCTCATCGAGCACAAACAAGTCCGGATCGGTTGCGAAAATGCGGGCCAATGCGATGCGTTGCTTTTGCCCACCGGAAAGTTCACCGATTTTTTTGTTGCGCATTTCCCACATGCCCACTGATTCCAAAGCTTTTTGTACATGGGTATTATCTTCTTCATCCAATTTTTTGAACCATTTGCCTTTTTGGTATCTGCCTGACTCCACAAACTCAAGTACTCTGCTCGGAAACCCGATATTGAACGACGAAATTTGCTGCGGCGCATAACCGATCGTAAGCTTTTCCCCACGATAGTTCACCTTCGAAATCGTCGCGCTGCCCTCCCGGGGATTCAACAGGCCCAGGATGCTCTTCAATAAAGTGGATTTCGCCGCGCCGTTTTCGCCTGTAAGGATGACGAATTCCCCTTCGTGCACTTGGAATGTGATATCCTGCAGGACAGGTTCATCATCGTAATAGAACGACAGATGCTGTACATCGATATATTCCACTTGAATTCCCCTCTTCTCTTACTGGATCACTTTTTTCAAAGCTGTCAAATTTTCTTCCATCACACTCAGGTAATCTTTGCCCGCTTCTTGGTCTTCATCGGTTATCCCTTCAATTGGACTCAGCACTTCCAGAGTGGCACCTGTTGCTTCAGCCAAGGTTTGCGCTGTTTTCGAAGAGGCGCTGTCCGAGTAATAAACGGTAGTGATCTGATTATCGATCATAAATTGCTGCAGTTCAGCCAGTTTGGCAGGATTCGGTTCCGCATCGGATGACACATCGGATACCGCCACTTCAGTCAATTCGTAGCGGCGGGCGATATAACCGAAAGCTGCGTGCTGAACGACGAATGTGCGGTTTTCCGCAGTCTCAAAGGCAGTCTGATAGGCTGCATCCAGTTTCGCCAATTTTTCGTTAAAGGCAGCTGCATTCGCTTCGTAACTCTCTTTGTTGGCTTCATCCGCCTCAAGGACTCCGGCCAAAATGGCGGCCACTTCCTCTTGTGCATACACCGGATCCAACCAGACATGCGGATCGACGTTGTGGGCATCTTCGCCTTCTTCATCACTGTGCTCTTCCTCAGCAGCCTCTTCCAACTCAAAAAGCGCGATATCCTCGGCAGCCTCGACGACGATCACATCACTCGATTCAATGGACTCCAACACGCTGGGTACCCACGTTTCCATTTCATCGCTGTTGTATACGAACACATCAGCGTCAGCAATGGCCGCGATATCCTGTGGCGTCGGCTCATAGCCATGCGATTCTTGTCCGGCATCCAACAAAACGGAAACTTCGCCATTATCGCCTACCACATTTTTCGCAAAGTCATACATCGGATAGAAGGTTGTGACAACCTGTATCCCATCTTCAGAAACGGCTACTTCATCGCTTCCGCAACCAACCAGAACAAGAGCAGCTGCAGACAGAATGCCTGTTAGTTTCAATCTATTTAGCATAATTTATTATTCCTCCAAAACGTAATGATTACTGTTTAAGTCCCGATAGACACTTTATCACAATTGGATGCAACGCGTCAACCATTCCGCTTCCGTTTCACAAGCAAAAACCGCAAACACCCTTCAGGAGGGATTTGCGGTTTTGATTAATCATTCTTCGTTGAGCAGTCTTACCATGTATACTTCTTCGCAGAATCCTCGCAGGCTGTTGTAGGCTCGTTTGATGCGCGACGTGTTTCTGCTGAATCCGATGATGGTCGGGCCGCTGCCGCTCATCGTCACGCCGTCTAGGCCGTACTTCTCCATCCGGTCCTTCAATTGGCGCAGTTCAGGATGCTTATTGAAGGTCACTTGTTCCAACGCATTCCCAACGTTCTGACACATCCGCTCGTAATCGCCCTCCTCGATGGCTTGCGCTACGATGCGGGAAGTCGGTTTGTGCTGCAGTTGCTCGACAGCCAACAGCCGGAAAATCGTCTTCGTCGAGACGCTCAGTCGCGGTTTCGCCAAAATCACCCAACAGGATGGCATCGGTCGCAGTTTGCGGACGATTTCCCCTCGGCCTGATACGAAGGCTGTGCCGCCCACTATGCTGTAGGGAACATCCGAGCCTACTTGGTTGCCGATCGCAATCAGCTCCTCGACAGAAAGCTGCAGATCCCAAATCTTGTTCAGCGCGCGCAAAGCCGCAGCCGCATCCGTGCTGCCGCCGCCCAATCCGGCAGCTACAGGGATTTTCTTGTCGATTTCGATTTTGATCCCCTTCTTTATCCCGCAACGGTCTTTGAGAAGCTTCACTGCTTGATAGACATGATTACGCGTATCCACGGGCAAAAACACTTTGTTCGTGTAGATTCTGATTTCATCTTTTTCGAGAGGAGTAAACGTAAGATGGTCCGCGAGGTCGACTGAAGCCATCACCATTTCGAGTTCATGATAAAGGTCATCCCGCTTATACAATACATCTAACGCCAAATTTATTTTTGCCGGTGCACGTTCAATCCATTCCATCGCTCCACGCTCCTCTCCACTGTCCTTATACTACAATACTAGCGTAAGCGTGCCGTTTTTAAAAGAATTATATGTCAATAACCAAGAATTACTTTCTGAATGATCAATATCTCACGGCTCAGTGCCGGGAACCGGTTTTTCCCGCACACGATTCCTCTTGAAGCATGCGATTTTTCCATAAAAAAAAACAGACATTTCGATGTCTGTTTGATTTATTTGGAATAAGTTCTTACATAATTTAAGCGTACAGGCATTTTTCTTCATCGTAAAATAAGATCTCTACAGCTTCGGTTAAAACATCTGCATAACTGTATGATACACGTTCAAATGCATTTTCGTTTTGGTCTAGATCAACCACAAATACAGCATGATACGTTTCCCGTAAAATACCTTTTCGTTCCGTCTTGCGTTTGCGTCCTGCTTGCGCAGTCAGCATAACTTTCTGCCCTAAGTGACATTCCAGTTGTTCCTTAATCTGACTCAAATTATCCGGCATTCTGTTTCACCTCACTGATTCACAGTATAACACAGATAAATTTAATTTACAAGTATATCACAGAGGACGTATGCACGCAACTATGAAACGAATAAATTTTTAAAGAAATCTTATCAACTTTTTTTACTTTTATTTAGTAAAACTGCTGATCGGAAAATTGCACCGCGGATGCATCACCTTCCCTTCGCAATGGGATCCGGAAGGTGATGCATCCGTACCGATGGTGCCTCCGGACGCGAAAATATCAGGTTGTTTTTTGATGATTTATTGAACGTCCAAATATTTGACCAAAGCATTTGCCAGGTCCGCAAATTGTTCGATGCTCAGTGCTTCTCCCCGTTTTGAAGGCTCAATGCCGGCTTCTTCAAGTCCGGCTGTCAAAGCTGCCTTGATCTCTTCCGTTTTGCCGTAGCGGGATTGCAGATTGTTCCAGAGCGTTTTTCTGCGCTGATTGAAACCGGCGCGCACCAAATCAAAGAAGAACTTCTCATCGGTAACTTTGACTTTAGGTTCCGCTCTCCGCTGCAGCTTCAGGATTGCCGAATCGACATTCGGTTGCGGCACAAAAACGGTTTTCGGAACGATGAAGGCAATCTCGGCTTCCGTATAGTAGTCGATCGCAATCGTCAATGAACCGAATGATTTCGTTCCAGGTTTGGCTGTCATGCGCTGCGCGACTTCCTTTTGCATCATCATAACAAACGTGTCGATCGGCAAATCAGTCTCTATGAAATTCATGATGATCGGCGTCGTGATATAGTAAGGCAGATTCGCTGCCACCACTAATCGTTCGGCCGGTTCAAAATGCTCTTCGATGACTTGCGGAACATTTGCCTCCAGAATATCCTGAAAAATGATTTCGATATTATCGTATTCCGCAAGTTCCGTCTTCAGAATCGGCGCCAGACGTCTGTCCACTTCAAATGCCACTACTTTTTTGGCTTCTCTGGCAAGGCGTTCCGTCAAGGCTCCGATACCGGGGCCGATCTCGATCACATTGGTGTTTTCATCTATGCCGGCTGCAGCAACCATCTTCGTCAATATATTCGGGTCTACCAAAAAGTTTTGGCCTAGGCTCTTCTTCATGGTCAAATGGTATTTTTTTAAGATGGCATTCGTTCTGCTCGGTGTTGCTATATCCTTATGGTATTCTAATCCACTCATTTATTTTCCTCCTCCTGCCGCAAAGCGGTCAGGCTATCCTTTTCATCCAGTTCTTTCAAAATGGCCGTCATCGCTGCGTTAACAGCTTCTTTTTCCAATTGGAACATGCGCAAGCGTTTCAACAACTGTTTCCCGTTCGTATGGCCGATCCCAAGCGCATCCCCCAGTAATTCCCGGTAACGGCTTGAGTCAGCATGTCCTACCAAGCGCCATTCATCCAGGAATTTTCTGTCGATGTCGCTCGTTTCTGCTTGCCTTTGCGTGTAGATATTCTTCAGCGCTTCCCTTATGATTTCCGGAGAAGCATGCTCGATTCCGAGGCTTCCGCCTTTTGGGGATTGCGCGTCATCCTTACGCAAGAACGCATGCTTGACGCCTGGGATCCGTTCCACGATTGTTGCCCGGATCTTCCCGCCCGGATAATCAGGATCGGTGAAGACGATGACGCCACGTGTCGCTTGCGCATGGGCAATCAGCTGCAGCGTTTCTTCGTTGATGGCCGATCCGTTCGTTTCGATCGTATCAGCCTCCACCGCCAGCTTGATCCGTCTGGTATCGTCTTTTCCCTCAACCACTATAATTTCTTCTATTTTCATCTATCATCCAACCCAAACAATGTATTTGCGTTTTTGGTTGTCTGCAGCGCGATCGCTTCGAAGGTCTGGCCGCGTAATTCAGCAATCTTTTCGGCTACATAGCGTACATATGCCGGCTCGTTTCTCTTTCCGCGGAAAGGAACGGGAGCCAGATAAGGCGCATCAGTTTCGACCAAGAGCCTCTCGATCGGAACAGCTTTGGCCACTTCATGGACTTCTGTCGCCTTCTTGAAGGTGACGACGCCGCTGATCGAAATGTGCATGCCTAAATCCAAAAACTTCTTCATGTAGTTCACGTCACCGCTGAAGCTGTGCATGATGCCGCCTATGTCGCGCACATCCTCTTCCTTCAGAATGCGGTACGTGTCTTCGATGGCATCACGCATATGGATGCTGATCGGCAGTTCCAATTCTTTGGCAATCGCGATTTGCCTTCTGAACACTTTCGCTTGGACGTCATGCGGCGCTGTGTCCCAATGATAGTCCAGACCCATCTCGCCCATGGCAACAACTTTTTTTTCTTCAAGCAATGCCATCAGGCTGTCTTCCACTGCCGCAGTATAGGTGGCGGCTTCAGTAGGGTGCCAGCCGATGATGCTGTAGATTTCAGGATATTTTGCGCTCAATTCAAGCGATTTTTTTATTGTGTCCGCATCGAATCCCACGACCGCAAATCTTCCGACACCGGCTTTATGGGCCCTTTCGATGGCCTCGTCCGCATCATCCGCAAAAGCGTCCACATTCAGATGCGTATGTGTATCAAATAATAATTTATCCATAGATTCCTTTCCGGTTCCTGCGGGAAGGCTTAGCCTGCCCTGATTCTTCTGCATCTAAAATGGACAAAGGAGTCCGGGACAACTGTCCCAGGCTCCTTGAATCACAAAAACCTTTATGCCACTGTTGAACCATTTGCTGCCGATTCAGGTGCGAGTATCACTTGCAGTACGCCATCCTTTTCAGCAGAAAGGATCATCCCTTGGCTGATTTCACCCTTCATTTTGCGCGCTTTCAGGTTAGCGACGATGATGACTTTCTTGCCGATGAAATACGCAGGATCCGGATACCATTGCGCAATGCCCGACAGGATTTGGCGATGACCTTCATCCCCCGCATCCAGACGGAATTTCAGCAACTTGTCCGCGCCTTCGACTTTCTGGCAATCGATGACTTCGGCTACCTTCAGCTCGACTTTATCGAAGTCTTCATATTTGATCTGTTTTTCCTTTTCGGAAGTCAGTACGGTAGTCGTCGGATCCCATTCGGCCGCGACCGTTTCCTCTTCCGCTGGTGCCGTTCCGCCCATTTGTTCCTTGATGTAGGCGACTTCTTCTTCCGTGACGAGACGCGGGAAAATCGGTGTGCCTTTTTCGACTACCTTCACGTCCGCCGGGAACGTTCCGAAGGCCACATTTTCCCAAGCGCCTTGTTTTTCGAAGTCCAATCCAAGTTGTTCATACATTCTGAACGGCGCTTGTGTCATGAACGGAGACAGGAGAATGCCGACGACGCGCAAGGTTTCCGCCAAATGCGACATGACGCTTCCCAACTCCGCTTGCTTGGACTCGTCCTTCGCCAAGACCCATGGAGCTGTCTCGTCGATGTATTTGTTCGCGCGTGAAATGAGGCGCCATGTTTCGGACAAGGCCGAGCTGAACTGCATGTTGTCCATTTCTTTCTGGTAATTCTCGGTCACTTCCGCCGCCATCGCTTTCAGTTCTGCATCGAAGGCCGTTTCCGCTGCAAGTGCCGCAGGGATGTTCCCTCCGAAATATTTATTGATCATGGCGATCGTTCTGTTCAGCAAATTGCCCAGATCGTTCGCCAAATCATAGTTGATCCGGTTCACGTAGTCTTCCGGCGTGAAGATGCCGTCGCTGCCGAAGGTCACTTCGCGCATCAGGTAGTAGCGCAAAGCATCCAAACCGAAGCGGTCCACCAGCATATCCGGGTACACAACGTTTCCTTTTGATTTGGACATTTTGCCTTCCTTCATCAAGAGCCACCCGTGTCCGAAGATTTTCTTCGGAAGCGGCAGATCCAGTGCCATCAGCATGATCGGCCAATAGATGGTGTGGAAGCGGACGATTTCTTTTCCGACCATGTGCACATCAGCCGGCCAATATTTTTGGTAAAGCGAATCATCAGCCGAACCATAGCCCAAGGCAGTGATGTAGTTCGCCAATGCGTCAATCCAAACGTAGACCACGTGCTTCGGATTGCTCTTCACGGGAATCCCCCAAGTAAAGGTCGTCCGTGATACAGCCAGATCCTCAAGGCCTGGTTTGATGAAATTGTTGACCATCTCGTTTTTGCGCGATTCCGGTTGGATGAAATCAGGATGCGCATCGTAATAAGCCAAAAGGCGATCCGCGTATTTGCTCATGCGGAAGAAGTAGGACTCCTCTTTCACCAATTCGACTTCATGGCCGCTTGGAGCAACCCCGCCGATGATTTTTCCGTCGGCATCGCGGTACACTTCAGCCAATTGAGTTTCCGTGAAGAACTCTTCGTCGGAAACGGAATACCAACCTTCGTATTCACCAAGATAGATGTCGCCTTGTGCCAATAATTGTTCGAAGATCTGCTGAACGGCCTGCACGTGGTCATCATCAGTCGTGCGGATGAACTTGTTGTTGGAAATGTCGAGACGTTTCCATAGATCCTGCATATCCTGGGCCATGCCGTCAACATATTCTTTCGGTGTGATGCCCAATTCTGCAGCTTTGTTCTCGATTTTTTGTCCGTGCTCATCTGAACCGGTCAGGTAGAACACATCGAATCCCATCAGTTTTTTATAGCGCGCCATTACATCGCATGCGATTGTAGAATACGCATTTCCGATGTGGAGCTTACCGCTCGGATAATAGATTGGAGTAGTGATATAAAATGTATTTTTGTCTTTAGCCACGAATGAGTGCCTCCCTGAATTCTAAGTTGTTTGCGAATGTACGCAACTTACCGTACCATTCTACCACAAAAGTCAAGGGTTGGGGCGCGAAATTCGAAACAAGCGGTAACCTCCTGCCAACGCCTGCACCTCCGGATCCACGCAAAAAAAAACCGAAAGCAACGTTCAGCTCCCGGCCTCACCAGCGTCATTCAGCTTTTTCAGTATAGTTGTGGATCGCATCCCGCAAAAAGGCGGCGGCTCCTTTGCCTGATGCTTTGTCGTAGTATGCCGTGAATCTTTCGTCGTCGACATACATCTGGGCCAGTCCACGATGCGCTTCCGGAGAGTAGCTCGGCCAAGTATAGCTCAGCCACTGTTTATGCAACGCAGCAACAGCCAAGGCAGCCTCTCCACCGGCATCCCCCGTAGCCATCGCTTCCGTCAGCATCGCCTGTAAGCGTGCAGCCATTTCCTGCATCGCATCAAAATCCGCTTCGCTCATTCCTGCGAATTTTTTGTTTGATGCCTCAACGGTCTTTTCGCCGTATTTTTCGCGGATTTCCTGTCCGTAGCGGCTTTCGTTCTCGTCGAGCAGTTCTTTCTTCAAGCCTTCAAATTTCTCTTTGTCGCTCATTTTTCTGCCTCCTCTTTTTTCTTCAAGCGTAGCATCGACCGTTTTGATCAGCAATTCGATTTCCTTCTTTTTCTCCAACAATGCCTGTTTATGCGCGACCAACGAACGTTCCGCGTCATACGCCGGATCATCCATCGCTGCTTTGATCTCCTCAAGCGAAAAGGACAGTTGCTTGAAGAACAGGATCTGCTGCAGCCTGTCCACCTCCGCTTCACCGTAGATGCGGTAGCCGGAGGAACTGGTGCGTTTGGGCTTCAGCAGGCCGATTTCGTCATAGAAGCGCAGCGTCCTCGTGCTGACGCCGGCCAGCCGGCTCAATTTCTGGATCGTATATTCCATCATATCCCCTCCAATAATTACATCTTACACCTTGACGTTGCGTCAAGGTCAACAAATTCCCTCCGTAAATACAAAAAAAGACAGCCCCGGAGGACTGTCGTGAATTTTGGATTATCTTGCAACACGTACGGCAAATGATGCGCCGGAAAGGTTGTAAGAAGAATAAGTAACCGTTTGGCCTGGTGCCGGAGCATGGATGTATTGTCCGCCGCCTACGTAGATAGCCACGTGATAAGTCGCGCCTCTTGAACCCCAGAAAATCAAATCTCCCGCTTGTGCGGATGATACAGCAATCTGTGTACCTGAGTTTTCTTGAGGAACTGTGTAGCCACCGATTTCGATGCCGTATGCTTCTCTGAAGACATAAGACGTGAAGCCTGAGCAGTCAAAGCCTGATGGTGTTTTTCCGCCCCATACATAAGGAACGCCGATGTATTTCGCAGCAATGGAAACAACATCGCCTGTTGGTGCTGATAATGCAGGTGCAGTCACGACTGGCGCAGGCGCAACTGGTGCGCTGACGACTGGTGCTGCTGCTACAGGAGCAGATACAACTGGTGCACTTTCAACAACTGGTGCAGCGGCAACTGTTTGAGCAGGAGCAGCTGACTCGGAACTTGCAACTGTGCTTGATGCAATATCAACGCTTGAAGCAGCGGTTGAAGATTCTTCTGAACTTGCTTGTGCGACTGTTGCAGCTACAGTTGCTGCGGCAGCTTCAGCTGCGGCAATGGAAGCAGCCTCTGCAGCAGCTCTTTGATCAGCTTCTTCTTTTTGCGCTAAGAACATTTCGCGGTCGGATTCAGCTGTTGCTTTTTCAGCAGCCAAAGCGGCAACTGCGCTCTCTTGTTCGATTCTCTTCACTTGCAGATCGCCTTTAAGTTGTTCCAACTCCATGGCCATTGCATTGATTTCGTTTAAGTTCTCTTCAGTTTTATTTTTCTTGTCTTCAACAGCTTTTTGATCCGCAACTTGCTGTTCTACCAATTCTTTATTGGCGGAAACCATTTTCGATACAACATCGATGCGGGATACTAAATCTGTGAAAGATTCGGATGCTACGATAAAGTTCAGGTAGTTTTCGTTTGAACCGTTCACTTGAACAGATCTTGCTTGCTCATCCAGTTGTTCTTCGCGTTGCGCGATGACAACTTGCAATTCGGCAATATCTTCTTGTAAAGCAACAATCTCATCTTGTGTCTTTACGCGGTTTGCCAATAAAGTCTCTGCTCTTTTTTCTGCTGCATCAACTTCTGCAGTGATTGCAGACAAGTTTTCTGCTGCCGTGTTTTGTTTGCTGTCCAATTCAGTGATTTTTGTTTCCTGCTGTTGGATTTTTGTTAAGATTTCATCTGCTTGTGCTGTAAAAGGCGTTACTATACTTGTTGCAAGGATCGTACCTGCTAATGCGATAGCCACTAATTTCTTCTTCAAGTCTAATTCCTCCACTTACATTCGATTGTCGTTAGTTATAATTCTTATATATCTTTTAACTTTTTATAGTTTTTCTTAAGATTCATCAACATAATGAATCATAACATAGTTTATTTTCGTTTAACCCGGTTTCGACAAGTTGTAGCCTAACTGTAACATTTCTGTAAAACGATTCGCCTAATGTGTCCGAATCCGCGCCATCAGTAATATTTCATATACCTCCCGACTTTGTAACATTTCTGTAGCATTACTTTTTTTGTTGTCATGGTTGACATTTAAAGTTTTGCTGCGCTATACTTACGGCAATTAACCAATACAATAAAAAGCGATGAAAAAGACAGTAGAATCGGGATTTTGTCCTATAGAGAGTCAGCGGTTGGTGGAAGCTGATGCAAGCCTGGATTCGAATTACACTTTGGAGCTTTCTTATGCGCATAAGCGGTCGGCATACGATACATGTCAGAGTGGCAAGGTCCATCCGATTCGGATGACTCTGCAAGCTGGGTGGTAACACGGTAACTATCGTCCCTGTTCAAACAAGAATTTTCTTGTCTGGACAGGGATTTTTTTGCATATAAAATTACAAGAAAAGGAATGAAGCACATGAATATCATCGACGAATTAGAATGGCGCGGCGCCATCAATCAACAAACGGACGCGGCAGGATTGCGGAAATTAACGGAGGAAGAGCAGATTGGCCTCTATTGCGGCGTTGACCCTACCGGCGACAGCCTGCATATCGGACATCTGATTCCCTTCATCGTATTGAAGAGATTCCAACTGGCTGGTCACAGACCCGTCATCCTGATCGGCGGCGCAACCGGCTCGATCGGCGATCCAAGCGGAAAGAGCGAAGAACGGGTTCTGCAATCAATGGATCAAGTCGTCGAGAATGCAAATGCTTTGACCGCTCAAATGAAGAAACTGTTCCTTTCCGACAGTTCAGCTGACATCCGTCTCGTCAACAACTATGACTGGACCAAAGATTTGACGTTGTTGGATTTCCTGCGCGACTTCGGCAAGAATTTCAACATCAATACGATGCTGGCCAAAGATATCGTAGCCAGCCGTCTGGATACCGGCATTTCCTTCACGGAATTCACTTACCAAATTTTGCAGTCCATGGACTTCCTGCACCTTTTCCAGAATGAAGGCGTCAACCTTCAGATCGGCGGCCAGGATCAATGGGGCAACATCACTGCCGGTTTGGACCTGATCCGTAAAAAAGAAGGCGCGGAAGCAAAAGCTTTCGGTTTGACGATTCCTTTGATGCTGAAGGCGGACGGCACGAAATTCGGCAAGACTGCCGGCGGTGCCGTCTGGTTGGACCCTAAGAAAACAACGCCATATGAGTTTTACCAATTCTGGGTGAACCAGGACGACCGCGATGTCATCAAATATTTGAAATATTTCACTTTCCTTTCGAAGGAAGAGATCGATGCCCTGACTGAAAAAGTTGAAACAGAGCCGCACAAACGCGAAGCCCAAAAAGTTTTGGCATCCGAAATGACGCGCTTCGTCCACAGCGAACAAGCCTTGCAAGACGCTCTAAAGATCACCGAAGCCCTGTTTACCGGCGAAGTGAAGGAATTGACTGCCGACGAAATCGCTGAAGGATTCAAAAATATGCCGACTTTCGAGTCCGACCTGAAGGAACAAGAGTTGGTCACTTGGCTGGTCGACCTGGGCATCGAACCGTCACGCCGTCAATCACGCGAAGACATCCAAAACGGCGCCATCTCCATCAACGGCGACAAAGTCACGGATCTGGCATTCGTCATCACTGCCGAAAATTCTTTCGAAGGCCGCTTCATCCTCGTACGCCGCGGCAAAAAGAAATATTTCCTGGTTAAGTTGGTGGCTTGACATGACGACCCCGCAGATGTTTTCGCGCGAAGCCGCACTCCGTTTGGAACCTGTCGAGAGCATGGAGCAGATCAACGAACTGTCCCGTTTGGCTGACATCATCTGGCATGAGTACTATCTGCCGATCCTCGGTCCGGAACAGGTTACCTATATGTTGGAGAATATCCAATCCAGAGCGAATCTGGAAGCGGATATCCAATCAGGCAAATTGGATTATTTCCTCATCAAAAGCGAGGGTCAATCCGCCGGTTATCTGGCTATCCAATTGCAGGACGACAAACTGTTCATCAGCAAGCTCTACCTGCTGCAGGAAGCCCGCGGACAAGGCTATGCCTATCAAATCATGCAGAAACTGGTCGATTTGGCTAGCAAGGAACAGAAAAAAGTCCTGGAGCTTACCGTCAACAAATACAACGAAGGTTCGATCGCATTCTACGAAAAATACGGTTTTGTGCGAACGGAATCCATCGTCTCCCCCATCGGAGGCGGCTTCGTGATGGACGACTACGTCTACCAATATCCGCTCACACCAAAACAATAAACAACGTAAATAGAGGACAGCTGAACATTTGCTCAGCTGTCCTCTATTTTTTGCGTTTTCTAATTCGACCACTCTTTCGGGCTCCACATCCGCCCGTCCAGTTCGCCTTCCATCTGTTCCATCCGTTGGTACTGATCCTGGAAAAGCTTCTTCGTTTCCTGAAAAAGCGCTTTTTGTCGGTAATCCTTGCTCGTTTCCACTAAATGGTCCAGTTGTTCCTGCGCCCAATTTTCAGTTTCCATTGTCATCCCTCACTTTATCCTTATCCAAGCTGATTACCTTCCATCTGTGCCAACGTCCACGCCAGATCATCCAATTGCTCGCGGTTGTCCTCCAAAACGGCGAGCAGATGCTCCACCAGTTGCTGATCCTCTTCGGAAAGTCCCGCTTTCCCGAGCGACTGCAGTTGGAGTTTGAACCAATTTTCTGAAGACTTGAGACTGGCGTCATTGTCTTTGGTCAGGTATTGCTGATAGGCGATCAGCAGTTCTTTCTTCTTGGTGTCGCTCAGATAATCGAATTTTGAAACGACGAGCGTCGGCAAGTACACCATGCCGCATTTTGTCGCCATCGCTTGGTAAGGACGGGTCAGTTCCGAAATCGTGAAGCCTTCCCTTCCTCCCGCTTGGTATTCGCGTTCATTCACACCGAGGGCCAAAACGAGGCCGAATTCTTTCCCCGCCAGCCTGCTGCCGTCAGCTCCGTAGGCGAAACCTTCAGTCAGGACGACATCCTGCCATTGCTTCAACAAAGCCGGCGAGCTGTACCAATAGAACGGGAATTGGAAGATGATGCGGTCATACTGAAGCAATTGCTGTTGTTCGGCCTCCTGATCGACCTGGCCGTCCGGATAAACCGATTCGAGATGGTGCCAAGTCACCCCTTCAGCCGGAAGACTTTCCCACAGAAACCTTTGCGCGTTGGAATCAGCCAGCGTCGGGTGGCTGACTATGATCAATGTTTGCATCCTTTCACCTCATTCTCTCAATAGTTCTTCATTCGAATCATAACAAGCTGCCGGCCAGAGTTCAAGTTGCACGCTCACTCATCGAGAAATCAACAAAATCCCTTCCTCCGCCATCCGGATGATCCGGAAGCAAAGAAAGGGACAGCTTTTCTTATAGGTTTGCGGTGATGTTCAGTGCTTGCTCCTGCGCCTTCAGGCATAATTCCTGCGCCTTGAAGATATGTTCCTGCGTCATAGCATTTTCGGTGCGGTTGATGCAGTCCAAGATCATTTCACCGAAGAACGGGAAGCCGACTTCACCTGTCAAGGAATAGTGCTCCTCGCCATCCTTCGTCACCAAGAAGAGGTGATCGCCGGTTTGCTCCGTCGCCACATTGATGTATTTGCGGATTTCGATTGTTCCTTCCGTCCCCGTTATG
The DNA here is from genome assembly GCA_963814755.1 of uncultured Carnobacteriaceae bacterium. Classification (GTDB taxonomy): domain Bacteria; phylum Bacillota; class Bacilli; order Lactobacillales; family Aerococcaceae; genus Trichococcus. Next base: position 299,525 of record CAWFEB010000025.1, on the reverse strand, counting down.
AAAGTACGGCCATCGCCCCATATTCCGAGTCCATCCGGTGTGAACCAGTCCACCTTGAAGATGAAGGTTGCGCCATTATCTCCGACTAGCGTGGCATCACCGTAGTCCTCCAATTCTGGTGTATCCGGATTGTTGTAGTTTCCGACTTTGCTGTGCAGCACTTTGGCATCGGTGTTTCCCGTATAGTATAGGAATTGCTCGATCTGATGGCTGCCGATGTCAGCCAGAATACCGCCGTATTGTTCTTTTTTGAAAAACCAATCCGGACGCTTCTCTTTATCCAGGCGATGCGGTCCGAAACCCGTCACTTGGATGACGCGGCCGATTTTACCTTCATTAATCAATTGTCCGGCAAATACAGCTCCCTCTACATGCAATCTTTCACTGAAGTAAATCCAATATTTTTTACCCGTTTCAGCTACCACTTTTTTCGTCTCTTCTAATTGTTCCGATGTAGTAAATCCTGTTTTATCCGTGAAGTAGTCTTTCCCTGCCCGCATGACCCGATTTCCCAACGCACTGCGTAAGTTAGGAACAGCAGCAGCGGCAACCAACTGGATTTCCGGATCTTCCAAAATTTGTTCCAAAGACTCCGCAACGGCAACATCCGGGAATGATTCCAGATAATTCGCTACCTTTTCCGCATCCGGATCGTAGACATATTTGATCGTAGCGCCGGCTTCGATCAATCCGTTCGTCATGCCATTGATGTGCCCGTGGTCCAGCGCCGTAACGCCTACATTGAACGCTCCTGGTTCCACTACCCTATTTATTTTCCCTTTCGGGGCATAATTCATTCCATCTTTATTTCCCACTCGTATGACCTCCATAATATTTAAATATAATAGGAAGAAGTCCGAAGAGAATATTCTCCGAACTTCTTCATCCGTTTCATCAGAACAGGTTTCCGTAACCCAATTCCAGTAAGTGATCGCGAGAAATCTTCAAGCTTTCGAACGGATCCACTCCATACGTATCATCCTGCTCCACTAATAGGTAGCGAGCGCCTGATGAGATGCTTTCCTCGATGATTTCTTTCAAAGGCAGGCTGCCTGTTCCCAATTCAGCGAATTGAATTGTGTTTGTGAAGTAGTCCATAAATTTGGCAAGATCCCCACTGTATAAAGCATCGAAGCCATCTTGTGGGATTTCAGCGATACGGTAGTCCTTCAAATGGATCAATTCCACTTTGCCTTTGTAGTCTTTGATGACTTCAAGTGGGTTTGCGCCACCGCGCTGCACCCAGTGAACATCCAACTCAAAGCCCAACAATGGCGCTTTTTCGCGAATGATGTCCAGCAGGAATTTACCGTCATATTTGCGGAATTCGATGTGGTGGTTATGATAATACAAGGTGATGCCGTCTTCTTTCAGTTTTTGCGTCACTTCATTGACGTCATGGCAGAATTCCAGCACTTTATCCAGACTGGCCATCGCGTCGATCGGCAACATGCCGATACGCAACAGATCCGTTCCCACGGCTTTGCAGTCCGCTACGATTTTATCATAGTGTGTCGTCAAAGATTCGCCGTCTTTTACTTGCGGTTTCAAGGAAGCGCTCATGGAAGCTACTTCCATGCCGAAATCAGCGGTCGCTTTTTGAATTTCAGCAATGTTCTCAGGCGTTGTCGCCACTTGCGAAATTTCGATCGAATTGTAGCCGATTTCGTGCAGTTTCTTCAACGTTTCATAAGGCCCTACTTCTTCAAAACTCTTTTTGACAGTTGACGCTTGTACACCTATCTTAACTTTAGCCATTTATGATTTCCTCCATTTCGATTGTACGCTTTTCTTCTGACGATAATTTCATTGCATCGATCATCAGCATGGCCGGCAAGGCATCACGGACCGTCACATAGTCATCCGTGTCTGCTTCGATTGCATTGTAGAAACGCTGGATCAGAGCAGAATGACTCGGGCCGTAATAAAATTTCGTCCCTTGCATCGGCGTGTCCTGCAGGTGCAATTCTTTTTCGCCGGAACTGTTCGAACGGTACAGACAGTTATCCTTGATCGTGAATTTTTCTTTTTCGGTGATGACCTGCAATTCTACGCTGGAATTCTCGACATAGGCATTGGTCGACATGTAAAATCCGCGTGCGCCGTTCTTGAATGTGAAATTCGCGACGGCAGTGTCCTCGACTTCGATGTCATAGTCCGTGATGTTCGACAGACTGGCTTTGCAGCGGTCGATTTCCCCGCCCAAGACCTGCATCAGATCAAGCGTATGGATGGCTTGGTTGATGATGGATCCACCGCCGGCAAATTCCATCTGACCGCGCCATGGTTTGGTGGTGTAATAGGTTTCCGGCCGATGCCATGCCACCAATCCTTTTACCGCCTGTCACAGCCCCGACGTTTTCGTCCGCAAGCAATCTTTTGAGCTCCAAAAAAGTTTCGTTGTAGCGATTCTGGAAACACACGCCGATTTTCTTGCTGCTTTCCTCTGCCAAGGCGAGCGTCTTCAAGCCTTCCTCATAATCCAAAGCCAAGGGTTTTTCCTGGAAAACGTGCACGCCTTTTTCAACACAGAGTTTCGTGACCGGATAATGCAGATAGTGCGGCAAGCAGATATGTACAACATCCAAATCCTCTTTTTCCAACATCGTTTCTACGTCTGTGTAAAAAGGCACATCAGGATATTTGGTCTTCAAGGCTTCATTTACGTCGCAGACCGCAACCAATTCACCGTTGTCGCTGGCGTCGATAGCATATTTGTGGACAGGCGATACATCTCCCAATCCGATTATTGCCGCTCTTAACATCTCTGATCACGTCACTTTCTTATTTTCTTTGTTCAAACTTTCCTTCTTCAGCGATGCGTTTGTTCAGCTCTGCCAAATACAGGTCGCCGTCCACATTGTAGTCCACTTCTTTATCCAACCAAGAGGACAAGTGCATTGCATTCGCCAAAGTAACACCATTGATGCCTTCTTCGCCGTTTGCCAATAAAGGCTCGCCGTTTACGATATGATCGGCAAAATTATTCAACACAGAAATGTGCTGCAGACCGTGCGGTGTAACGAACTCTTCTTCTGTGACCTTAACGTAATCTTCCATATTGATCTGTCCCATAAAGAGTCTCATGACATCCTGCATATCCATGTTTTCGGATAGTTCAGCTTCCGGAGCAGTCAATTGTTTCACAATCAGTTTTTTCGAATCTTCAACGATGATTTTGCCTTTCGTCCCAAAGATTTCGAAGCGGTCCGTCCCGACAATGTCGTTTGTGCAAGTGATGAATGAACCGGTAGCACCGTTGCCGAAGTCCAAGAGTGCGTTCACTTCATTTTCCACTACAATGTTACGTCCTGCGCCATATTGCAGTTTCGCGTAGACTTTTTCAGGTTTTCCGCAGATCCATTGCAACAGATCCAATTGGTGAGGAGCTTGGTTCACCAGCACGCCGCCGCCTTCTCCGCCCCAAGTCGCACGCCATGCGCTTTGGTTGTAGTAGCCTTGTGGTCTCCACCAAGTTGTGATGATCCAAGTAGCACGCTGCAGATCGCCGATCGCTTTTTCATCCATCAATTGTTTTACTCTGCGGTAAAGCGGATTTGTGCGTTGGTTGAAGAAGATCGCAAAAGTCGTCTCTGGGTGTTTCTTCGATGTTTCGATCAAACGTTCCACATCTTTCGTATAAACACCAGCCGGCTTTTCGCCCAACAAGTGGATGCCGCGTTCAAGTGCAGCGATCCCCATCACGCAGTGGTCATAGTGTGGAACAGTCGTTACGATTGCGTTTACAATACCGGATTCCAAAAGATCCAGGTAGTTGTCGAAGAAAGGCAGTCCAGGAAAGTCTTCAGCGACTTTCGCTTTTTTAGCCGGATCGTTGTCGCAGATTGCCGCCAACTCGATATTATCGTTCAGGCGCTCATCGTTGTTCTTGAAGAACCCTGCGTACATACCGCCTTCTGCACCATAACCAATAATTCCTAATTTCACTTTTTCTGTCATTTTCATCATTCTCCTTTTTGTATGCTGATTCTATTATTTTTTCTGTAATTACTGGGTGTACTGCCGATGTTCTGTTTAAAATACCTGCTGAAATGGGCATCGCTTTCAAAACCGCATTCGCCGGAAATCATTTTTATCGATTTGGTTGGTTCCATCAATAGCGCCGTGCACGCTTGGGATAACCGGTATCCCATCGCATAAGCCATGATCGTGTTTCCTGTGATTTCTTTGAAAGCATGCGACAAATAGGATTTGCTCAAATTAAGGGCAGAGGCGATATCATCGATATTGAACGATTCACGGTAATGCTTGAAAATGTATTCCGAAACCTTTTCTGCTATCTGTGTCTTTTCATCGACATAAGCCTGTCCTTTTTCTACGATCTTATCCGTTGAAGAATCTATCATCAGAAGCAACTGGACTAAAGCCAGTTTGCGTTTCGCTTCATTTGCATAGGATTGGTCCAACTGCTGCAAATGATTCATTTCCCGGATAGCATTTTCTAAAAGGAGTTCATCCTTCTTTTGGAAAGTCCGAATGAGGCCATTGCGATTTTCAGTAAAGAACCGCAACAAATAGTCAATGTTCAGGTCATTCAGTAAAGGGGTAATCCAGTCGGCATCGAAATGGACGATGCTGCGTTCATAGGCATCCTTGTCTCCAATTACGTAGGCACGGTGAACCGTCATCCCATCCATCATCAGCAAGTCGCCAGGCTGAAGATAGTAGATTTTATTACCGACCAGGAACCGACAATTTCCGCCGTGGAACAGGAATATTTCATATTGCGGATGTGTATGGAAATCTAGGGCATATGCTTGTCCTTTGACGTGATATCCGATCAACAATTTTTCAATGATACGTGTCACCTCCCTCTCTTTGACACTTCAAAGTATAAAATAACAGCGGTTACAATTCAATGTCCTGAAATGCTTACATTTTTCAATTAATTGACCGAGAGTGCTTTTTGTTGTTCAAAAAAACAAAGTCGAGAAAAAGACTTCTCGACTTTACTTGGTACAACAGTGTTTTGGGTGATTTGTGAACAAAATGGTACATTAGTTGGGTATACACCCTCCTGGAACTGAAGCGCTGAATGCAATTAATCGTATCCTGTAGAACGGTTCTGAATCCTAGAGTTCTCCGCCTAACGCTGAGCTCAGGATTCATCACACACTTTTTAGTTGAACTCTGAATCCCAAAAACCTGTGCCTAAGCTGACAACCACACACGGACAAAAAACGTCCGCTTTGTGTTTGTCCGCTTAGTGCTCGGTTTCTACCCGGGATTCATCGTATCCTTTTATAATTTTGCTTGCCATTTGTCGGTCCAAACTAGGTCGTTGTGGCCGCCTTTGAATTCGGATTTGCCTTCCAGTTTGTCGATGACTTGTTTGATTGTTTCTTTGTTGTTGTGGTACGCATTGATGAATGTTTTCACCATTGTCGCATCATGCAGATGTGTCGTGAAGTTCAATGATACGAAGGCATGCGGAACTTCCCAGACAAACCAAGGAACTTCGTTTGCCATGGCAGTGCTCCATTGGATGCGGTAGTTGTTTTGAGCGCCGTAGCCGACGATGTCAGAAACTTCCAAAGCGAAGTCCACTTCATCACGGTATTTCAAAGTAGCGCCTTTTACGCGGGAGCCGCGTTCGTTGACAGTCACTTCATAACCGCGGCTTGTCAATTCATCAATGAACAGTTGTTGCGTTGCTGAACCGGCATCATTGATTCCGCCTTTTTCGCCTTCCAAAATGTACAAACGGATGCGTTTGTGATCAACAGGGTTGATCGGCAAGTTGTTTTGGGTATCTTTGATCAAAGAAATCCCTTTATCAGCAGCGTCCGCTCTCCATTGCAGATGTTCTTCACAGCCGATGACGTTCAAGTCTTCGCGTGTGCGCAACAATGTGCCGTTTGCTTGTTTTTCAGGCAAGTGCAATTTAGCTTTCAATCCCAAGATACGACGCAAAGCATCAGTCAAACGTTCTTCCGTGATGACGCCGTTTTGGTAGCCTTTCAACATGAAGCCGAAATCCTCTTCGATGTTATTGAAGAACAGGAACATATCGCAACCAGCAGCGATTGCTTTTGGAACGTAATCTTCACGGCGCATAGCCGATGTCATGCCCAGCATGTGCGTTGCATCAGTGATGACAAGTCCGTTGAAGTTCAGTTCGCCCTTCAATTCATCTTGGATCAATTCTTCAGCTAGAGTAGCCGGCATGATGTCTTTGTCTTCCAAAGCAGGGTTCAATTCTTTTTGCAAAGCAGGTACCGCAATATGGCCTGCCATGATCATTTCAACACCACGATCGATGTGGTTTTGGTAAACTTTACCGAATGAAGCGCGCCATTCTTCAGGGCTCAATTCATTGATTCCCAACACCAAATGCTGGTCGCGTTCTTCCGTTCCGTCTCCTGGGAAATGCTTGATGCATTGGATAACGCCATCTTCCATGTTTTCGCCGTTTTCAGCAGTCAAGCCATCCAAATATGCATTCGTATATTTGATGACTGTTTCTGCATCCGTACCGTAAGCACGCGTGTTGACGATTGTGTTTCTCCAGTTGTAAAGGATATCCACACATGGGTCGAAGTTAACGTTTACGCCCAAAGCTTTTTCTTCACGGGCAGAAACCAAGCCAGCATGATAAGAAACTTGAGGGTCGCCTGCAGCTTCACACTGTGCACCTGAAGCGATGTACGTTCCTTCGCCGCATGCGCCGTTTCCGCCTGCATCGCAGTTGGCAGCTACCAATAGAGGAATTTTGGACATGGATTGCAATTCGTTCAATAAATCTTGGATATCTTCTTTTGAATTTCCGTGATAGCGTGCGCCACCGATGTGGAATTTTTCGATGATTTCTTGGTTTGTGAAGTCGTTCCCCGAGAAGGCATCGTTACCGAAGAAGAAAAGGTTCGTGAACAATTGTCCTACTTTTTCCTCATCCGTCATACCAGCGATCGTTTCGTTTACCCAAGCGACCTGTTTATCGTTCAGATTGTACGGTTTTGCTTTCAAATCAACTAATTTTGGCACTTTTCTTCCTCCTGCTAACGTAATGTTTCTAACTTGCAAATCTTGGAATGTAGATTAATCGAATTGTGCCAATAAGGCATGGAATTCCCCAAGCACTTTTGCTTGGTATTCTCCTGCATACTCTTTGTTCAGGAATTTCTCGATCGCTTCATTGCTTAGGCGTTCCCAAGAGAATTCTTCTTTTCCGAAAAGGATCGGATAATAGAATACGCCATTTACCGCTGCCGCTTGTTCATCGCCAGGTGCATCACCGACCATCAAAATTTCGTCCGCTGCATAACCTTTCGTCAACAAATCAGCGATTGCGTCCGCTTTGCTGCCGACTTCCTGTCCGTAGACTACGTCAACTTGCGGCATCAGATTGTGTCTGTTCCATTCGCTGTTCAAAGCTTCGCTGTTGGCTGAGCTTACGATTGCGACATCCGTCAGGCCATGGATTTTTGTCAGTCCTTCGAGAACGCCAGGGAAAGGCTTATCTTCACCCGCCAATTCGGTTTCGATGCCTTCGTTGACTTTCTTGCTCCATACCAAAGCTTTTTCCAAATCAGCAGAAGACGCTTTTGCGATTTCCGCTTCAAGGGAAGCATTCGATAATGATGGCGCATTGTTTGCCCAATCGGTCAGTGCCGTAATATCGCCGATGTCTTCGCCTTTTTCCTGCGCTTCGATCAATGTCAAGACCAATGCTTTGAAGCGATTGATGCCGCGTGTGCTTGAGAACAGGTTGATGCGGTTCCAGTCAGCCAAGAAAGTTTCGCGATCTTTGATGCCATACTCATCCGCTGCCAAGGGACCGAAGAAACGTTCATGCTTCACGTTCATCGTATCCATAGCGCAGCCGTCGGAATCGACGCATACTAAGAATTGTTTTTGTTTCGTAAATTGTGTTGGGTGTGTAGACATATTTTTTCTCTCCTAACTTGATATCAAAAAAAGGACAGATAGAGAAGAACTGTGCAACACATTTCGTTCTATCCGCCCTATTCAATTAACTAAACTTATACGCCTGAATACGCGTTGAAGCCGCCATCGATCGGCAATACGACGCCGTTCACAAAGCTTGCAGCTTTATCGTCAGCCAAGAACAGCAAGCCGCCGATCAATTCATGCGGTTCGCCGAAACGGCCCATTGGTGTGCCGTTCAGGATTTTACCTGTACGAGGAGTCGGTGTGCCATCTTCATTGAACAATAGCGCTTGGTTCTGTTTTGAAACCAAGAAACCAGGAGCGATCGCATTGACACGGATACCTACGTGAGCAAAGTGAACAGCCAACCATTCAGTCAAGTTGGAGATAGCAGCTTTCGCGCCTGAGTAAGCAACGATTTTTGTCAATGGTGTGAAACCGTTCATGCTTGAGATGTTGATGATGTTAGCGCCTGGACGGCCAACCATGTCTTTAGCAAAAACTTGTGTAGGCAATACTGTACCCAAGAAGTTCAAGTTGAAGACGAATTCGATGCCGCTTTGTTCCAAGTCGAAGAACGTTTTTGTTCCTTCAGGCAGATCAGTTTCATGGTATTCGTTGTCGGTTGTTGCACGCGGGTTGTTGCCGCCTGCACCGTTGACCAAGATATCCACTTCGCCTAATTCTGCTACGACAGCTTCTTTAGCTGCTTGCAGACTTGGCAATTCCAATACGTTGGCTTTGAACGCTTTAGCGATGCCGCCTTCAGCTACGATTTCATCAGCATAGCCTTGTGCGTTATCCAAGTTTAAGTCCAAAAGGGCTACTTTAGCGCCTGCTCTGGCGAATTCTTTCGCGAAATAAGAGCATAAAACGCCGCCTGCACCTGTTACTACTACTACTTTATCGGTAAAATCATGAACGAATGGGCTTGTCATGGTGATTTTCCTTCTTTCTTATTGTTGTTTTTTTTATTGTTGTTTTTGAGCTTTCAAGTTTTTCTTCACTGCTTCTTCCAAACCATTCAGGTAAGTTGCACCTAATGCACGGTCATACAAACCATAACCTGGTTTACCAGTTTCTCCCCAAATCATACGGCCATGGTCTGGACGGATTGCACCTTCAAAGCCGCCTTCAACACATGCTTTTACTACTTCATACATATCAATGGATCCCATTTCTGACAAGTGAGCAGATTCTTGGAATGAACGTCCGCCGACTAATTTCACGTTACGTGCATGCACGAAGTTCACACGTTTTTTAGCAAGCATATCTTTCAAGATAGCCACTGCATCGTTTTTAGGATCTGAAGCGAATGAACCTACACATAGGGTAACGCCGTTATATTCGCTGTCGTACAATTTGATGAAACGGTTCAATGCTTCTCCGCCAGTGATGATACGCGGCAATCCGAAGATGCTGTATGGAGGATCATCAGGGTGAATAGCCATTTTCACGCCGGCTGCCTCAGCTGTAGGCATGATCGCTTTGATGAAGTATTCTAGGTTTTCCCATAGTTTTTCTTCGTCAACTTCTTTGTATTCATCCATTAAAGCGTTCAATTCTTCAGAAGTGTAGCTTTCGTCCCAACCTGGAAGAGAAAGCGTACGTGGGTCCATTTTGTTTACTTCTTCTTCATCGAAGATCAATGCATTTGAACCATCCGGTAATTCGTATGCCAAGTTGGAACGAGTCCAGTCAAAGATTGGCATAAAGTTGTAACATACAACAGGAATTCCTGCTTTACCTAAGTTACGCAAAGTTTCTTTGTAGGCACTGATGTATTGGTCACGGTCTGGACGACCCAATTTGATGGATTCGTGAACCGGAACAGATTCAATGACTGAGATGTACATACCTTCAGCTTCAACGTCCGCTTTCAATTTTTCGATTCTTTCCAAAGGCCAAGATTGACCAACCGGGATATCGTAAACTGCAGTAACGATTCCTTTCATACCAGGGATTTGACGGATATTTTTCAGTGTAACAGGGTCCTCATGACCGTACCATCTGAATGACATTTCCATTGCAATACACTTCCTCTTCTTTTTTTGTATTTTTTTATTTTTTAAAATCAAAGTATGCTACAGCGTTGTTGTAGCTGATGTTCGTGATCAGCTTCTCCAGTAACTTGGCATCATTCGGGATTTCTCCACGTTCCACGAGATCGCCGATGAAATCACAAAGGATGCGGCGGAAATACTCATGACGCGTATAGGAGATGAAGCTTCTTGAATCTGTCAGCATGCCGACAAAATTCATCAACAAACCTGCTTCGGATAAGGATTTCAATTGTTTCAGCATGCCGTACTTGGTGTCGTTGAACCACCAACCGGAACCCATCTGAACTTTGCTCTTGATGCCTTTATCGTTCACTTGGAAGTTCGTGATTGCCGTTCCCACCAAGTCGAAATAAGTAGGGTCAAGGTTATAAGCGATGAATTTAGGCAGTTCATTCGTCAGGTCCATTGCACCAAGCAGATTGTTCAAAGCATAGGATACGTTCGGTTGATCCTGGATGGAATCGAAGCCGGCATCCGCGCCTAATTTAGCAAACATGCGTTTATTGTTGTTGCGGATGGCGCCGAAGTGCAATTGCATCACGAAGTCTTTGGCTGCATAGATTTTGCCCAGTTCCACCAACAAGCGTGTTTGGTATTTTGCATATTCCGCTTCAGAAATGCTGTCCCCAGCAATCGCTTTGGCGTAGATGGCTTCAATTTCTGCATCCGTAGCTTCAGCATAGTAGATTTGGGACAAACCGTGGTCGGAAACGTTCGAACCATGATCCGCAAAATATTGGATCCGCTCTTCCATTCCTTCCAGCAACTCAGCGAATGTCGTCATTTCTTTGCCGGTCGCCTCCTGCATTTTTCCGATGAACCCAGCAAACTTGGCTGCGTCCTGGATAGCGAAAGCTTCATCCGGACGGAAACCAGGAAGGACGGCCACATCGAATGTCTCGTCTTCAGCGATTGCTTTGTGCCATTCCAACGTATCCGTTGGGTTGTCTGTCGTGCAAATGAAGGTGACGTTGGAATTTTTGATCAATTTACGCGCTGTAAGCTTTTCTTCCTTCAACACGCGGTTGCATTCCGCATAGATTTCCTTCCAGTTTGCGCTGGTAAGTGTTTCTTCTATATGGAAATACTTTTTCAATTCCAAGGCTGTCCAGTGGAACAACGGATTCCCTACAGCATTTTCAGCCGTGTAGGCCCAAGCTTCAAATTTTTCTTCAGGAGAAGCATTGCCGGTGATTTTTTCTTCCGGAATTCCCATCGCACGCATCGCGCGCCATTTGTAATGATCTCCGCCCAACCATAGTTCCGTAATATTTTCGAACTCATAATCTTCAGCGATCTGTTGCGGGACCAAATGGCAGTGGTAATCGAAGATGGGCATGTTTTCCGCATATTCGTGGTAAAGTTTTTTGGCCGTTTCGGACTGTAACATAAAGTCGTCATGAATAAATGACATGTGAAGAAATCCCCTTCCGAGCTTTATTTTGAATATTATTGATTATTGCGCTTTGATTTCTGCCAATCGATCGGCAAATTCTTTAGCAGCAGCCGCTACACTGGCGTAGCCGCCTTCTTTAAGGTTTCGTGTCAAGGCACTGCCGACACCGACTGACCAAGCTCCGTTTGCGATCCATTTGTCCATGTTCTCAATGCTTACGCCACCTGATGGCATTACGTCAACCCAAGGAATAGGACCATGAACGTCTTTGATGAATCCAGGACCCAACAAACCACCCGGGAAAAGCTTGACTACTTCGCAGCCAGTTTCCAAAGCCATTTGAATTTCTGTAACAGAACCGCATCCAGGCAAGTATGGAACAGTGTATAGGTTGCACATTCTTGAAATCTTTTCATTAAAGGAAGGGCTTACGATAAATTTCGCTCCGTTCATGATCGAAATTCTCGCAGCGACTTCATCCAATACCGTACCTGCACCTACAACCATATCCGTGCCTGCAAATTCATCAGACAGCTTGCGCATAACATTTTCAGCACCCGGTGTCGAAAATGTCACCTCGATATTCTTGATGCCTCCTTGATAAGCTGCTTTTGAAATCTCATAACCTGCCTCTTCGGAAGCTCCGCGCACTACTGCAAACAGGTAATTCTCTTGTAATTGAGCCAGGGTATCTCTCTTGACGCTCATTTGTCATCCTCCATTCATGGTTTCGCATTGTGGAACTCAGTATCATAACTCGAGTTCATTATAGAATTTACCATCTTTTATGTCAACGATATTCCATCAGAAATATAAAAATGAGCGGCCAATTGTGAAAATTTTGTGGCGTACCCCTGAATGGCCCCAGAAAAACAAAAGGATATACAAAAAAACTCCCCACAAACGCATGTATCATGCGGTTCGTGGGGAGTTCCAGCTGTATCGGCCTCAGATCGGAAAGGATCAAAAGTGACCGAGCAACTGTGAAATTTTTGTGGCATACTCCAAAATTTTTCCTGTATAGAAGTCTTTATCAACCATGTCAGACAACGGCAAGGAGATGCTGATCGCACCTGCGGCAACTTCCCTTGCGCTCGAAAACGCTGCAGCGATGCAGACGATGCCCTCTTCAAACTCCTCATCGTCGAGGGCGTAACCATTCCTTCTGATTTCATCCAGTTCGTTGACGAGTTCTTCGTAAGTGGTGATCGTGCGTCCGGTCTTCTGTTCCGGAACGATACTGTCCCAATATTCACGGACGGCAGCATTTTGACGGGTGCTCAGAAGCGCTTTCCCGACCGCAGTGCAATAAAGCGGCGCTTTCGTACCGATCTTTGATTGCATCCGCACGCCGCGGGACTCACCATACTTATCGATGTAGAGCACTTCATCATTGTCTTCCACAACCAGATGCACGGTCTGTTTCGTATCATCCGACAACTGGCGGATCATGCTTTTGGCCACATTCAAGAAGTCGATGTTGTGGACACGTTTGTTCCCGAGATGGAACATCTTCAAGGAAATACGATATTGCTTGGTGTAAGGATTGCGGTCGATATAGCCGTTTTCCATCAAGGAGTTCACCAAACGATGGGTCGTAGCTTTATGCAGATGGACTTTTTCGCTCAACTCCATCAGGCTGAGACTAGGATAGTCCGCCAAGGTCTCCAGGATCGATAAGGCCCGATCTATCGATTGAACTTTTGTGCTTGTGTTTGATTCTTCTTTTTGTACCATTTTTCTGATCATCCTTTTTTCGAATATAGTCTCAAACCTTACAAAATCTTTGTATACCATTCCATTTTCCATACTTATCTAATCAAAAATCAGCGTTTGGATTCATTAAACGGGAAACCGTTTCACATTGTGATATTATAGCAAATAAAATGAAGCATGATAAGCCCCCCGCGTGTAATTTCAAAAAATAATTTAAACGCATACAAAGATCCACAAATTCGCAGGCACAGCTTCTGTGTCTTCTTATGGAAGCAAATGCCGATGTTAGGGAGTTCGAGCGTCATTTTTTCGAAACATTTCTTCCGAAGGACTGGCCTAAAGCGGGTACCGGTGCTGTAGGATTATGTCAGAAATTTGACAGGCCCGGCTGTATTTTGGATTATTCCACGGCTCACCTTTGACTTGAATGCGTTTTCTTACTATACTCATATCAGATTAAGAACGGCAGTTTCATATTATGATACACAATTCCCGTTATTATTTTCGCCCTTCTTATCAAAAATAATCTTTTATGGGAGGAAAATTTAAAATGGCTCAAAATCAAGTCACCGGCACAGCAAAGCGTCCCTTTGGATTCCGTGACCTACTTGGATATTTCATGGGCGACTTCGGCTGCAATATGAGTTTCACGTTAATTTCCAGCTACATGTTCATTTTCTACACCCAGTACATCGGGATTTCCTTGGCCCACTATTCCATCGTCATCCTGATCACGAAAATCCTTGATGGCATCAACGATCCGATCATCGGCGCAATCGTCGACCGCATGGGCGCAAACAAAAAAGGCGAAAAATTCAAACAATGGATTCTGCGCGGCGCTCCTTTCTTGGCATTGGCAGCAACTGTCATGTTCATCGATGCGGCTGACTGGTCCTATCCTGCTAAACTTGCTTTGTGTATCGGTGGGTACATCTTATGGGATGTCACCTATACAGTCGTGAATGTTCCTTACGGCGCCTTAAGCTCTGTTATGACTTCCAAACCTTCACAACGCGCTGCTTTATCCAACGCACGTTCTTGGGGATACATCATCGCCGGTGTTCCACTGGGTATCCTGATTCCGTTGTTCGCTTATGAACAAGTCACAAAAAATGGCCAAACAGCAAGTATTTTCCGCGGCGAAAGAATGTTCCCGATTGCAGTCATTTTGGGTATCGTTTCCATCATTGCTTTTGCGCTTCTGTATCTGAATACGGAAGAACGCATCCAGCATGTTGAGCCTGAGGGTGAAGAAGTAAAATTCAATTACTTCAAGACATTAAAAGACTTCTTCCGCAACCGTGCGATTTTGGGTATCGCTCTTGCCTCCATCGCACAAATCCTGTTCATCATGGGCGGGAACCAATTGCATCAATTGACTTACCAGATGTACTTCGGAGACGGAACCTTGAGTTCTTACTCCATCCTGACTCAAATCATCCCACTATTTGTTGGTACTGCCCTCGGTGGTGCCTTGGTCGGCAAACTGGGTAAAAAAGAATTGTCGACTTGGCCATTGATTGGCTCTATCGCAGTCTATGCTTTCCTTTACTTGGTCGAAATCACAAATCCGATTCTTTGGATCGCGATGCAGATCATCGCAAACAGCTTCGCCTTCGGTTTGACGATTTACACTTGGGGTATGGTTGCTGACGCGATCGATTATCAAGAGTGGAAGACCGGCACCCGCAATGAAGGTTCCGTTTACGCTACTTACTCTATGTTACGTAAAGTCGCACAAGGGTTCGGCCAATCATTCATACCTGCAGCCATCGCTATCTTGATTCCAACACTGGATGTTAAGGACGCTGTAACCTGGACAGCCGAAAACTCACTGGCCATCCGGGATATGGCTGCCCTGTTCCCATTGATAGGCTACATCCTCATCTTCATCTGCTTCAAGTTCATCTTCAACTTGGACAGAAAAACCGTTCGAGAGATGCAAGTTGCCCTAGGCCGCGACGAAGAATAATCCCTCCGCAGCAAACGAATGAACTGAATTCCAGAACAACAAAAAAATCCACGCCGGTAACTCCGACGTGGATTTTTTGTATTATTCGAATTCTGCAAAAAGTTCTTCTGGTGTCTTCAAAACGCCGCCGGTATTGGCTGAGGTAACCAAAGCAGCGTAACGTGCCAACCAACCTGTCTTCACTTTAGGCATAAAGCGCGTTTGTTTTTTCTTTCTTTCTTCCAGCACTTCATCAGCAACGCTTACGTTGATTGTACGGTGCTCCAGATCGATGACGATCTCATCGCCGTCTTCGATCAAGCCGATCGGTCCGCCTGAAGCTGCTTCCGGAGAGATGTGGCCGATCGCGATACCGCGTGTGGCACCGGAGAAACGGCCATCCGTGATCAGCGCAACATCGCGGCCTAAGCCGCGTCCCACGATGGAAGACGTTGGCGCCAACATTTCCGGCATTCCAGGTCCGCCTTTAGGGCCCTCATAACGGATGACGACAACATGCCCTTTTTTGACTGTGCGGTTATCGATCGCCTCCACCGCTTCATCATGGCTGCTGAAGCAGATTGCTTTTCCGACGAATTTTTTGATGTCGGCATCCACCCCGCCTACTTTGATGACGCCGCCGAAAGGAGCGATATTGCCGTTCAGGATAGACAAGCCACCGACCGGAGAATAGGCATTCTCGTATTTATGGATGACTTCTTCGTTCTTGATTTCATGGTCCGCAACATTTTCGCGGATCGTTTTGCTGGTTACAGTGATACGGTCCGGATGCAGGTTGCCGTGTTTGATCAATTCATTCATGATCGCCGGCACACCGCCCGCCTCATGCACATCATGCATGGAGTAAACAGATGATGGTGCTATTTTTGATAGGTACGGGGTTGTTTCCGCAATCTCGTTGATGCGGTTCATGTCATAGTCGATTCCGGCTTCTTTCGCCAAAGCCAATGTATGCAGCACTGTATTCGTTGATCCTCCCATCGCCATATCCAAGGCGAAGGCATCATCGATTGCTTCAGCAGTGATGATGTCAAGCGGTTTGATGTCTTTTTTGACTAAGTCCATCAATTTGAAAGCCGCTTCGCGGATCAGTTCTCTTCTCTCGTCACTGACTGCCAATGCAGTACCGTTGTATGGCAATGCCAATCCCAATACTTCCATCAAACAGTTCATCGAGTTGGCGGTAAACATCCCCGCACAAGAACCGCATGTTGGGCAAGCGTTGGCTTCCATGTCGAAGAATTCTTCCTGTGTCATGTTGCCTTCTTTGAAAGTGCCGACCGCTTCAAACATGGATGACAATGTCAAAGCTTGTCCGGTAGCTGAAAGTCCAGCCTTCATCGGGCCGCCTGAGCAGAAAATCGCCGGAACATTGGTGCGGACAGCCGCCAAAAGCATACCCGGAGTAATCTTATCGCAGTTCGGGATGTAGAAAACACCGTCGAACCAATGTGCGTTGATGACCGTTTCAGCGGCATCGGCAATGATTTCGCGTGATGGCAATGAGTAGCGCATCCCGATGTGTCCCATCGCGATCCCGTCGTCGACACCAATCGTGTTGAATTCAAAAGGAATCCCGCCAGCTTCACGGATCGCTTCTTTGGCGATATCGCCTAATTCTCTCAAATGCACGTGACCAGGCACGATATCTGTATAGGAATTGCAGACAGCTATGAACGGTTTGTCCATGTCCCCTTCTTCCCTGATTTGTCCGGTCGCTCGCAACAAGGAACGATGTGGCGCTTTATCTATTCCCTTTTTGATTTTATCACTACGCATTGCTGTCTCCCCTTTTTTCCGTATATTTATAAAAAAGAAGCCCTCATGTGATATAGGGCTCCAGCTTGCGTCGAGCCCTGATTCACTAAGAATAGGACTCAACTAATTGAATAGTTTGAATCCTAGGGCATAATAATGACTAATAAAGTGTTTACAGCATGGCAATCTGTTGTACGGTTTGCGTTCATTCTTCTCATCATACTGCAACTCCTTTCATTATCTTTCTTTAAATATTAAATCTAAATTAGAAATAAGTCAATGCTTTTATTTTTCTTTCATAATCCATTCAACTGACTCAATCCATCGTGCCTCCTAAAGGACAGGGACAGGCGAGAAGTTGTCCGGAAAGCGGAGGTCAGCACCATCCGAATCAATGGATTCGATCATCATTTCAGCTTCAAATGCCAAACCTTGCTCGACCGCACTCATCGACAGCTCATTGAAATGACAAAGAACCCCTTCATACAAAGGCACAAACGGCAGTGCTTCCAAAACGTCTGCCGGCCTCATCAGGGCCACTGGCTTATTGGCTTGCAGCACGTCCCCCTCCACTAATACAGTCGAAACAAAATGTGAACAAAAAAAATAATTTTCCCTGTCCCATACCTTATTAAACAGGGCGGGCAATAGTCCCAGCAGATTGTAATGGTACTTTTCTTTGTCCTTTTCGAATGACGATACATAGCCTCTCATCACTGCTGCCTGTTCCTCTGACACAGTCAACGAATACACCGCGCATTTTGCCTGGCTGTAGAAATCAGATGTCACATCTTCGTGTATGAACCCTCCTATAAAAGGGTTATTGGCTTTCTTTCGGCCGAAACTGAAGGTATCCGCCAGTTCTGCATCAAATGCCAAGGATACATGGTTGTATTTTTTTCTCGTAAACAGTTTGATGATCCGAGTCAACATGGACCCTGTATCCGTCAATAATAAATAAATCTTCTGGTCTGACATCCTTGTGCTCCTAAATTGTTATTACAAAATCCGGCTTCCAAACCTATTGTTCAGGTTGCTGATAAGATAGGCCTTCCTGTCGCAGCGAATGCAAAGTCGTTCTGTTTTTTTCCATCCTTTCATTATACCAAAAACAGTCCGACAGAATACAACTTTTCAGAAAATTATCTTTGCTTTTCCTCATTCGGTCACGTTATCAACACTAGGATAGTCGAAGAATATCTGATAAGATGGAAGAAAAGTTGATTAGAAGGAGCAAACAAATATGTACCATTGGTCTGAACTATCCAAAAACTATCCGGCATCCAGCATCCGAAAGATGGCGAAGCTGGCCGCCCAATTTGATGACACGCTGATGCTGACGATGGGCGAACCGAATTTCGAGACGCCCGAATACATCAAAAAAGCCGGGCAGGATGCCATCGCCGCCAATCATACGCACTACGGCCCCAATGTCGGCGAGCTCGCTTTTCAGCAAGCCGTTGCGAAAAAATATACGGACCAGACCGGTATCCCCTTCGATCCGAGTGAAGTCATGGCGACTTTCGGCGGAACGGAAGCCATTCTGCACGTGATGATGGCGATCCTGAATCCCGGCGATGAGGTGATCATCGCCGACCCGAGCTATCCGAATTACCTCGGCCAGATCATGCTGTTGGGAGCCACAGTCGTGCCGGTGCCCGTCTACGAAGCAAATTCATTCAAGATGCAGGCATCCGACATTGAGCAAGTACTGACCGACAAAACGCGTTTGATCATTCTGAATACGCCGAATAATCCGATGGGGTCGATCCTTGATCAAAGCGATATGGAAGCCATCGTGGCATTGGCCGATCGCCATCAGATCGCGATTCTGTCGGATGAAGTCTATGAAAGCCTCATTTATGATGGAAAGAAACATTTCAGCCTGTTCCAGATACCCGGAGCAAAAGAAAATCATTTCGTGGTGAACAGCTTATCCAAAACCTATGCAATGACGGGTTGGCGGATCGGCTATGTCGTCGGCAATAAGGATGCCATCGATCGCATGGCCGAGTTCCGGGAAGGCATCGGATTCTGCGTTCCCCCCTTCATCCAGGAAGCCGCAATCGCTGCGATCACCGGACCGCAGGATGATGTCCGTTATTTCCTGGAACAATATGACCGTCGCCGCCACATCATCGTCGATGGCTTGAACCAGATCCCGGGCTTCCATTGTCTGAATACGGAAGGCGCCTTCTATGCCTTCCCGAACATCAAGGCATTCGGCAAGTCTTCCTATGATTTTGCGATGGAAATCTTGACCGAAACCCACGTAGCGCTCACGCCGGGCTCCGCTTTCGGGAAAATGGGCGAGGGCTACTTGAGGATTCCGTTCGCCGAATCGGAAGAGGTCCTGCAGGAAGCCGTTGACCGCATCAAAGTCTATATCATAAAGGCTTATCCGAATTTATAGAAAAAAACGACGAGGCGACTCGTCGTTTTTTTTGATTGCTAAATATCGATTTTGGCGGATTTGTTTTTTTTCCATGCTTGCCAGACATGGTAGGCATACTGCGAGAAGGTGATGACAGCCAATCCCCCGACGAACAGCTGCAGATAGACCAGTCCCGGCAGACGGAACAAGGAAAGGAGGATCGTGGCAAAAATCAGGACGGTCGTGGCCTTCCCGAATACATTCGCCGGCACGATGATTTTCGGCTCGACATTCAGTAAAGCCACGCCCAGGAATATCTGCAGGCCATCTTTTATCAATACGATCAGGAAAAACCAGTTTTCGATATACCCGATGTCCATCAAGGTGTACAGAACCGAAATCTGCATCACTTTGTCCGCAAAAGGGTCAGCCACCTGCCCGAATTTCGTGATGGCATCATATTTCCTGGCGATGTAGCCATCGATGATGTCGGTAAGGCTGGCGACCAGAAAAATGATCATCGCCCAACGGACCGGATGCGCCACATCGGAATAGAAGACCATCAAATAAAAAGGGATCAAAAACAGGCGTATCAGCGTCAGGATGTTCGGTACACGTTTCATAAATTTGGCCTCCCAGCTACCATTGGCGTCCTTCTTACCTACATTTTAATCTATAGCGCGTTCTTTAGCTATTTTTAGCAGAGCCGAACGCAAAAAAAAGTCCAGAAACCAAGCAGCCGGATGGCAGCAGATTTCTGAACGATTTTCAATAATGCATGACGTTGTCTTGATAATGGATGCCTGTTCCCGCCAGGAAGACGATTTCATCAAAGAAATATTGCATTTTCTGGGAGGAGGCCAGCATAAACTCCGGATGCCACTGCACCGCAAAGATATTTTGGCTTCTTTCTTTTGCTTGGAAGGCTTCAATCAACCCGTCGGAGCTCCAAGCGATGGCCTCAAAAGGCTCCGCCAATTCCTTGACGCCCTGATGATGGAACGAGTTGACGAGATGCTTCTCCCCTAAAAAGGAACGCAAGAAATTATTCGGGGCAATCGAAATCGAATGGGAAGCATACTGGATGTTCGTTTTTTGGTCATGTTGGACATCATACTCTTCCAGCTGGCTGATATCCTGATGCAGGCTGCCGCCAAAAGCGACGTTGATCAGCTGCATCCCGCGGCAAACCGCAAAAATCGGTTTGCACTGATTGTACGCTTCTCTGGCCAAAGCAATCTCGAAAGCGTCCCTCGCCGGATGCGTGACACCCAACCGGTGCGTCGGCTCCTCATCATAAAGAATCGGGGATACGTCCTGCCCGCCTGCCAAAATCAATCCGTCCACAGCGTTGATGTAATGCTCTGCATCCATTGGATCGCTGATGGGAATCACAAGCGGAATCCCTCCTGCTACTTGTACACCATCGATAAACCCTTGCGGTGTGTATGTTTTTTCCATCTGATTGCCGAGTTCAGCACTCAAATGGTTGCCTCCAATTCCTATAATCGGTTTCATCCATTATTCCTCCCGTCACATTTTTTTCTAATAAAGTGTGCACAACAGCTGCACGCACTTCCCTCAATTTCTCGTTAGCGTACAAAAAAAGCACATATGTATGACGATACACTCATGCGCATTGTAACCCTTATTGTTGTTTCAGAAGGCTACACACCAATCAGTGATCGTTCCCTTACAGTCGATCGGCCGAACCTGCAGACACTTCCCAAAAAGGCTGTTCAAATGAGCGCACGACGTACATGCTTAACTTTTCCGCAACACATATGCATGTCCATATAGCCGTCCATCATTCTCATTCCTCCGCCCCTATTATTGCTATTAGATAAATTTTTTCACCAAATTCACATTTAAAAATAAATTAATGCTATTGTAACGTGCTGTCATCCCTCTGTCAATGACCAGTTGTGGCGTTTTTCATTGCAGCATCTCATTTTAATTCTCCATTTTTCATGAATATCCTTGATTTCCCTTGCTTTTTGGATGCTTTTGCTCTAGGATTCAATATAGAAAATAAAATTAAAAAAAAATGAGAATACTTGCACTCGCATATTTTTCGGGAAAAGAGTAGCATTAAAAATGGACAGATTATGCGCAATTGCAAAAAGGGATTGAACTCGCGTTCGAAACAATTGTACAATTGACAGAAGCAAAAGAAAAAAACGTAAACGGAATAAAATACTATCGAAAAGAGCCAGGGATTGCGGTGTGGTCATCCACATCAAGACAAACACCCTGCCGAGGAGGAAATTATGGCAATTTGGTCAAATAATTATCACGGTTCCATGAATGAAAAGGCATTTGAATTCAATTCATCCATCGATGCGGATGCCCGTCTGGTCTATGCGGATATCGCAGGAAGCATCGCTCACGCAAAAATGTTGGGCAAAACCGAAATCATTCCCCGCGAAGAAGCGGATGCCCTCGTCAATGAACTGGGCAAAATGAATGATGAACTGCAGGATGGCGATCTGACCATCGATTTCTCGGAAGAAGATATCCACAGCTTCCTGGAAGCGGAACTGACGCGACGTCTTGGCGCTATCGGCAAAAAGGTCCACACAGGCAGAAGCCGCAACGACCAAGTAGCGACTGCTTTGAAGTTGTATTCTGTTTCTGCGTTGGAGCATCTGTCCAGTCTTACTGCCAACGTTGCCCTCGCATTGAGTGAAAAAGCCGAACAGCATCTGGAAACGATCATGCCTGGTTATACCCATCTGCAACGTGCACAACCCATCACATTTGCCCATCACCTGATGGCTTACACGGAGATGTTCCTAAGGGACAAATCCCGTCTGGATGATGCCAAAGAACGGGTACTGCATTATATGCCGCTGGGCAGTGCCGCGCTTGCGACAACTACCTTGCCATTGGACCGCGCCTTCACTGCTGAAGCACTCGGCTTCAAGGATTTTTCCCGGAACAGTTTGGATGGCGTATCCGATCGCGACCATTCCTTGGAAATGTTGGCGGATATGTCGATCATCATGGTCCACATTTCCCGTCTGGCTGAAGAAGTCATCATCTGGTCATCGCAGGAATTCGGTTTTGTGAAAATCCGGGATACATTCTCTTCCGGCTCAAGCATCATGCCGCAGAAGAAAAATCCGGACATCGCGGAATTGCTGCGCGGCAAATCCGGCCGTGTCTTCGGCGACTTGATGGGCGTATTGACTTTAATGAAAGGTTTACCGCTTGCATACAACAAAGACATGCAGGAAGAAAAAGAATTGCTGTTCGAAGCGATCGACACGGTCACATTCTGTCTGGAAATCCTACCTGCAATGCTCAACGATATGGACGTGATGGAAGCAGCCATGCTGACGGCTTCGCAAAAAGGCTATCTGAATGCCACTGACTGTGCCGACTTCCTTGTCGAAAAAGGCATCCCTTTCCGTGACGCTTACAAGATCACCGGAAACATCCTGAAAGAGTGCGAAGAACAGAACCTGACGCTGGAAAACTTCCCGTTGGAGATGTACAAAAAACACTCGGATGCTTTTGATGAAACCATCTACAAAAAGGTTGACCTGAAGGAATGCGTCATCCGCAGAAATGTAGCCGGCGGACCGGCACCGGAACGCGTGAAAGAGCACATCGAAGCAGTCAAAACAAAATTAGAAGACTACCAGATCATCTCCTGATAACAGGAAAAAAAAGAAAATGCGGGGCCACCAGCTTTTGGCGGTTCCGCATTTTTTTAGTGCCCTCAAAAAAACGTTCTACTCAGTGTTGTGCATTCAATCGGGTATGCGTTCGATCTTCATCAGATTGGTCGTGCCGCTTTCTTTTATCGGCGTCCCGGCAGTGATGACAATGGCGTCTCCAGGTTGCGCAAAGCCCTTTTCTTTCGCCAATGCGGTTACCTTGCTCAGCATATCATCGACATTTTCAGGCTCTTCGATGACAAAAGACTGAACTCCCCAGACAAGCGTCAGCCCTCTCTGAACCCTTTCACTGTAGGTTGCCGCCAAAATATTCGCTTTCGGCCTGTATTTGGAAATCATGCGGGCCGTGTGCCCGGAACTGGTTGCCGCTACAATCGTTTTGATGCCCAAGTTCATGACCGTACGTGCAGCAGCCTGGCTGATTGCTTCGGTAACGGATGCCTTATCGAACAAGTCCATTGTGGATAGATTCCCACCATTTGCCTCCAAAGCTTCTTCCGTCCGTTCCGCAATCCGCGCCATCATCGCTACAGTCTCCACGGGGTACTGGCCGACAGCCGATTCGCCGGAAAGCATGACTGCATCTGTTCCATCAAATATAGCATTCGCGACGTCACTCGCTTCTGCCCTTGTCGGCCGTGGGTTCCATTGCATGGAGTCCAACATCTGAGTGGCGGTGATGACTTGTTTTCCGGCCAGATTGCATTTCCGGATCAGATCTTTCTGGACGATAGGCACATCGCCACCGTTGATTTCCACACCCAAATCGCCGCGCGCCACCATCAAGCCGCTGCACACCTTAAGTATCTCTTCGGCATTCTGAACGCCTTCCTGGTTTTCGATTTTGGCGATGATTTGCGTGTCCGTCGCATCCATTTCTTCAAGGATTTCGATAATTTCCAGGATATCACTGGCTCTGCGGACAAAGCTGGCGGCGATGAAATCCACTCCCTGCTGGACACCGAAACGGATATCCGAAGCATCCTTTTCCGTCAGCCCAGGCATACTGAATTTAGCTTCCGGCACATTGATGCCCTTTGAATTTTTCAGGATGCCGTCCACTTGGACTATGGCTATGATCTCTTTGGCTTCATAATTGATGTCCGTAACCTCCAGAACCAACAGTCCGTCATCGATCAAAATATGCATGCCGATCGTCACATCATTGATCAGCTCAGGATAGGTGACAGAGAATTTTTCTTTTGTTCCCAGCACGGGTTCCATGCTGATGATTACCGACTCCCCGGAAACCAACGTAACTGCGTCATCGGTCATTTTGTTTGTCCGGATTTTTTGGCCTTGGATATCCATCATGATCCCTATATTTTTGTTCGCCAACCGTGCAGCTTCCCTGACATTATTCAGACTGACCATATGCGTTTCATGTTCGCCGTGCGAAAAATTCAGCCGCGCCACATTCATGCCGCTGTTCATCATCCTTACCAGCACATCGACGGAATCGCTGGCTGGTCCAATCGTGCAGACTATCTTCGTCTTTTTCACCATGTTAGCCCCTCATTTCTGAATTGACCATCTTCATCATAACCTGACATTTACCTGTCTTCATTATAGAACAAATGCGTTGGTTTAGAAATTATGACGCTGTCAAAAGACAAAAACGCGATGCTTTTCGGCATCACGTTTTTGCGGTATTCAAATATTCGGTTCTGTTTGGATAGCCTCGCTTGATTTTATTGGTTTTGATTTCAGCGTCAACAAGAACACGGTTGAAAGGATCAAGGCGATGCCGAGCAGATCCGTCCAGTGCAGACTGGTCCCTAACCAAAAAACGGAAAGGAACGTTGCAGAAAGCGGTTCGGCCGATGACAAGCAGGCTTCCGACCGTTGCGCCGATGCGATGCACGCCTTCCAGATAGAGACTGAAGGAAATGACCGTACCCAAGAGGATGATGACCAGCAAGGCAGCAAATGCTGCGATGATCCCAAGTGCCGATGATCCGCCAAGGCTGATAGACGATCGAAAGCAGAACGCCACCTATCAGCATCCCCCAACCCAACGAGAGCAGCGTCCCATAAGTTTTGATCAGACGGGCAGGCTGGAGATTGTAGATGACGACAGAAACAGCCGACAATAAACCGTACATCAATGCTTCCTGCGAAATGGCCAGACTATCCAATCGGCCATGTGTGGCCAACAGGAAAATGCCGGCAACCGCAAAGACAATGGCTGCCATTTCAGCTGGCCGCGGTAATTTTTTGTTCTTGACGGAGAGGTAAATCATGATCAGGACCGGGGCCAAAAATTGCAGAACTGTAGCCGTTCCAGCATTTGAATGGCCGATTGTCGCGAAATACGTATATTGGCAAAAGGACAGGCCCAAAGCCGCGAACAGGAACAAGTCCTTGCGGTCCCGCTTGTCTTTCCAGACCCGAAAGATGGCGTCCTTTTCTTTTTTGTAGCATAGCACCAACAAAATCAGGCCGGCCATCAGCATCCTGACGGCAACCAGCCAGCCGGAGGTCAACCCGCGCTGCTGCAGCAGAAACTGCCCGCTGGTCCCCGAAATCCCCCACAGCAGAGCACCTACAACGGTGAACATCACGCCGGATTTATATTGAGACATTTCATCCCTCCATTCCTTTAGTTTTTTCAAATAACATCATTATATGCGATGGCCGGACAAATAGAAAGCTGATATTTTTGCTTTGTCCGAAGAGCGATTTTGTGGGATACTGATAAGCGTGAAGAAAAACGGAGGTCGAAAAACTTGATACGCATTAAAGAAGCTATTTTACACATTTTGGACATCAACACGAATGAACCGATTTTTTCCTATGCCGGACTGGATACGTCAGAGCGCATGATGATCGAATATATCGAAGCGATGGTCGCAAAGGTCGAAGATTCCGACAGCATGAAGGACGGGATTTTGGAAGAGGATAATCAGATGACTGCCCTGTTCAAGAATTGCCAAAGCGATTTTGTCGAAGGCACGAAAGCCTTGTCGGAAAAATTCTTCAATGTGACCAAATTGAATCCAGAAATCCCGCCTGCGGATCTGCTGATTGCGCATTTTGAATTGGATGAAGTACCATGCCTCGGGGTGTTCAAGCTGAATTACTCAGACAGCTATACGCACTTTGTTTCGTACGAAGGGGACGTTTTGACCAACCAGATCATCCTGAACCGTGCCATCCTGCCTTCGCAAAGACAAGCCATCCAGGAAGGCCTCGTCGTGAATCTGGAGCAGATGGTATACCATGTCATCGAGAAAAAACACATGATCGCTGAGTTGGGCGAAAAGGTGAATTACTTCACGGAAATGTTCCTTGAAGACACACCGAAACCGAGCCTGAAGGAGAACATCTCGATCATCAAAAAGGCCGTCCAAAAGACGAGCAAAGCCTTCAATGATGAAGAATTCCAGGTATTGGCCGAAACGAAGGAAGCCATCGTCACGAGCATGCAGGAAGATAACCTCATCGATAACGAAAAAATCGCTGAAGCCTTGTTCGGCGATAACTTCGCCAAGAAACAGAAATATTTCGAACAGGTCGAGGAATTGGGCTATGTGGATCGCGCCCCAGCAGAAGCGGCAATCGCCGGACCGAAATATTCCAAACAAAAATTCAGACTCGATAACGGCATCGAAATCAGCATTCCGTTGGAGCTTTACAAAGACCCTGACGTTGTGGAATTCATCAATAACCCCGACGGCACAACATCCGTCATCATCAAAAACATCGAGAAGATCAAAAACCTTTTCTAATTTAAAGAACCGATGGCCTCGCATTGAGTGCCATCGGTTCTTTGCTTATTTCGCTTTTCTGGAGATGTTCAGGATGGACATGCCGTAGAGCAACAGCGCGGTGCCGCTCAGGATAAGGATGCTGGTGAAGGGAGTCACTGTGGTTTCCCCGAAGCGGATGGTATGCCCCATCATCAGTTTGAAGGCATCCAACCCTTCAACCGGAACCCCTGCGAACGAGATTTCCAAAGGTTCCTCCATCATCACTTGCCTCATCAAGGAAGCCGAATAGGTCATCGGGAACAGTTTGATGACCGTCTGCACACTGTCCGAGAACTGCCCGATCGGCACATAGACCCCGGCAAGGAAGCCGATGATGGTGCCGAGGATGGTGCTGGCGGTCGCGAAAGCGTTCTGGCTTTGGAAGAAGGAAGTCAGGAAATAGACCATCGCACTGCTCGTCAACACGGTGAGCAGGATCAAACCAATCATCTTCAGCATGGCAAGCGGAGCCAGCAGTTCCCCACCGTTGAGGAAGATGTACGCTTCGGCCAACACGAACGTAACGAGGCTCATGATGAACCCCACAACCACTGAACTCAGGATATAACCTGCCGCCAATCTGCTCGAGCGGATCGGCGAGACCGTAAAGTCCTTCAATATTTTATTGGCCCGGTCATCGATCATGACAGCGAATGCCCCCATCGTCGTCGTCACTCCGGAAACAGAGATGACACCGGACATGATCCAGCTGTCCATGACATACTGCGCGCCAATCGAGTCCCCCAGCGAACTCGTCAAATTTTTACCCAAGAAAAATACGTAGAGTCCGATGATGATCAGCACTGCCAACAAGGAAAAGAAAACATTCGCCTTATCCCTGAAAAAAATTTTTATGTTGCGGCCAATGATCGGTATCATTCCTGCACCTGCTTTCCTGTAATCGCAATAAAGGCATCGTCCATGGAACCCGCCACCACCTCAAAGTATGTCAGATATGGTTTGCATTGCTCCAGAATGGGCAGTGCATCCATCGTTTTGCCTAATTTGACACGGAAGATGTCTTGCTGCAGCTCATACTGCGCTTGATGAGCATCCAAAATGCGGCTCACTTCGGAAACTGTTCCGGTCCGCATCTTCAATACGTCAGAGCTGTACCTTTCCCGCAGCGCATCCGGGGTCCCTTCCGCAATGATTTCTCCTTCATCGATGATGACGACATAATCTGCGCTGGCCGCCTCCTCCATGTAATGCGTCGTCAGAAAAATCGTCATCCCGTGCTCGGCCTGCAGTTTCCGAATCGTGTCCCAAACATTTTTGCGGGTTTGGGGATCCAATCCAGTCGTTGGCTCATCCAAAAAGAGTATCTTTGGCGTGTTGATCAAAGCCCTCGCGATATCGGCTCGCCGCTTCTGCCCGCCTGATAATTTTCCGTACGGCCTGTCCAAAAATTCCGTTACCCCGGCAGCCTCGGTCGCTCTGAGGAATGCAGGTTCCCATTCCGATTTGGACAATCCGTAAAAACTCCCTCTCACCTCAAGATTTTCCTTTACGGTCAACAGCTTGTCCAACAAGTTTGTTTGGAAGACGACGCCAATATTGGAGCGGATCGCAAAGTCATCCTTCCCTATAGTGAATCCATTTATCGTGACTTCGCCGCTGTCCGCTTGCAGCAGTGTACAGATGATATCGATCGTCGTTGATTTGCCCGCTCCGTTCGGCCCCAAAAATGCAAAAAGCTGGCCGGCATTCACATGGAAATCGATGTCCTTGACCGCCTGCACATCTCCGAAACGCTTTGATAAGCCTTTGACTTCTATGATTTTTTCCAACTGAAAACACCCTCTCTGCTAGCGAAGCATTGCCCATCCAGAATATAAAAAAACTTCTTCATGTTCAGTGTATCAGAATGGGGAATGGAGACAAAATAATTGTGTGTTGGAGTTTGGTATTCATTTTTTTTTGCATGTTACCTCCGGCGAGCGGAGGCTTCGCCGGAGGTCAGCCAACATTCTGCTTCCGACCTCCGATGAGAGAAGCTTGGCAGGAGGTGGGGCTGAAAGTTACCGGTGTCCTCCGGTGGGCGGATCCCCGCCGGAGCTGGCGATTGCTCCAGCTGCTCTCCTCCGGCCAGCGGAAGCTGCCCACATATTGATGGTGGCCAACAAAAAAGCAGCAGCCATCTCATCTCGAGACAGCCACTGCTTACATTTGTTACGCTCTATCAAACACGCGCTCTCGCAAACGCGTTCTGATTCGCAGACACCGCTACCGTTTCGCAACCTGCTGTCGTCCACAAAAGAGGTGAACGGCAGCAGGTTACTCCAACGTACGGGTGACTAAACGCGAATCATCTCGCTCTATCGACTCTTAACCAATAGATTGATTGCTTGTTGGACGCTTTCTTCTTTCGAAATGTTGTCTTTTTCCTGGTCATTCACACAGGCGACCAGATTTTCCGCAACGATGATGCCCATTGCGCGGTCGATGCTGGATCGGACTGCGGACAATTGCGTCACGACGTCAGAACAGTTCTTTCCGTCTTCCATCATGGCAAGGATGCCACGCATTTGTCCTTCCGCACGCTTAATGCGGTTGATTATATTTTTGTTGTATTGGTTCACACAACTTCACCCCTCCAGGCCGAAATGCCTCCCATTACGTTCGTTACTTTGTAGCCCTTTGAAGCAAGATATTGGCAAGCTGCCATTGAGCGAGCACCGCTCAAGCACATAACATAGTAATTTTCATCCTTATCCAATTGATCAACAGTGTCTTCTAAACCGCTCAAAGGCATAGAGATGGCACCATCAACGTGTGCATGTGCATATTCGTCTGCTTCACGTACGTCCACTAGTTTGACAGGAGTTTTTTTCCATAATTGTTCGAATTCCGGCATTGTAATTGATTGATACATATTATTTTACCACCTTTTCTGGTCTGACGGTTGCATATAAACTGAATGCACCATCTAAATTTTTGACTGTAAATCCATTTTGTTTCAATACACGTTCTGCTATATAGCTACGTAAGCCGCTTTGGCAGCTGACGATGATCGGTGTTTCTTTCGATAATTCTCCGATACGTGCGCGTAAATCATCGACTGGGATGTTGATGGCACCCTTCAAGGCTCCTAGTCTTGCGATTTCGCCCTCACCGCGGACGTCCAACAGTTGATAGCCTGCTTCCTGCATCTTTTCCAATTCATACCACTGGATGGATTCAGAAACGCCTTCGATGATGTTCATGGCTGCATAGCCGGCCATATTGACTGGATCTTTGGCTGAACCGAACGGAGGTGCGTATGTGAATTCCAATTCCGGCAAATCATGGACCGTCAAATTGCCTTTGATTGCTGTAGCGATGATATCGATACGTTTATCTACGCCATCCGCCCCGATAGCTTGCGCTCCGTAAATTTCACCTGTTTTCGGATGGAAAACCAATTTCAGGACGATCGCTGACGCATTCGGATAGTAGCCAGCATGGTTCTTTCCTTGGATATGCACGACTGCATACTCTTTTCCTGACAGCTGCAATTGGCGCTCGTTCATACCTGTGGAAGCGCCGGCCAAACCGAATACACGCACGATTGCGGTTCCGATGCTGCCTTTATTTTTTCTGTTCAAGCCGCTGATGACATCAGCTACTTGACGTCCTTGACGGTTCGCTGGTGAAGCCAAAGCGATCATGGTGTCTTCACCAGTGATTTGCTGCTTCACGATGATTGCGTCACCGACTGCATAGATATCTTTTTTGCTTGTTTCATAGTTCTCATCGACCAGAATACCGCCGCGCATGCCTGTTTCGATACCCGCAGCGATCGCTAGGCTGTTCTCAGGTTGGACGCCGACCGACATGATAGTCAAATCGCTTTCCAGTGTCACGCCGTTTTCAAGGACGATTGTTTTACCTTCATTTTGGAAAGCCGTAGCCGCAACGCCTGTATACAGCGTCACGCCGTTCGCTTTCAATTCATCCGCTAAGTAAGCAGCCATTTCTTCATCGAATGGAGGCAAGACATGCGGTGCTTTTTCAACGATCGTTACAGCCAAACCGCGGTGCGCTAAGCTCTCAGCCATTTCAAGACCGATGAATCCTGCTCCGATGACGACTGCTTTTTTCGGTTTATGCTCAAGGATGAAACCTGTGACAGCATCCACATCCGGTACATTGCGCATCGTAAAGATATTTTTGGCTTCGGATAGACCTTCTGCTGGCGGTACGAATGGCTTCGCACCTGGGGATAAAATGACTTTATCGTAAGCCAGTTGGTATTCGCCATCTTTTGAACGGACTGTCACTTCTTTTTTATCCGGATCGATTGCGATCGCTTCGCTGAAAGGACGGACATCCAAGTCAAAACGTGCACGCAATTGCTCAGGGGTTTGGACCAAGAGATCGCTGCGCTCTTGGATATCGCCTGAAACATAGTAAGGCAAGCCACAGTTCGCAAAGGAAACGAAAGGTCCTTTTTCCAGTACGATGATTTCTGCATCTTCATTCAATCTTCTCAAACGTGTTGCAGCGGACATACCGCCTGCCACTCCACCGATAATAACAATTTTCATCATAGTTTTCCTCCTCTTGTAGGGCCTGACCATGCGGACATGCCGCCTTTGACATTGACTACATCGTAGCCTTTGGATTTTAAGATAGTTGCTGCACGTTTGCTGCGTCCACCTGATTGGCAGATCACATACACTTTACCCTTAGGGGTATATGTTTCCGCTTTTCTCAACGGAACATTTTTTGCGCCTGGAATATGTCCTGCGATGAATTCGTTCGGTTCACGGACATCGATTATTTGTGGTTTTTCAGTTAATTTTGCTTCCAGTTCCTTAGTGGATACGGAAGGCATACTGTTGAATAAATTAAATAGCATACTTGGCTCCTTTTTCGTAAGTAGTATCAATCGCTTATGGACTTATAATACCCCATAGGGTATATTTTGTAAACCATTTTTATTCAAAAATTTTAAAAATGTAAAAAAAGCCTGATACATAGCCATTCTTTCGATACTTAACAAAATAAACACACAAGCAGCTCTCCCGCATAGTATAGAGAAAAAAGACCGCAAAAGTTGCGTAGGAACGCAACTCTGCAGTCTTTCTTCTTATTGATTGCTTTTATTCTCTGCACGTAGGCGTTCGATAAAGCTTTTTATGTGTTCGAAGGCTTCTTTCAGCTCTTCGATTGAATAAGCGTAGGAAATCCGTATAAAGCCCTCTCCGCTCTCTCCGAAGGCTGTGCCCGGCACAACGGCCACTTTTTCCTCCATAACCAAACGGGTAGCGAACTCTTCCGAAGTCAAGCCGAATTCGGTTATGTTCGGGAAGATATAAAAGGCGCCATAAGGTACAAAACAAGGCAAGTCCAAATCTTTTAGGACTTTCATTAGATAACGGCGGCGTTGATTGTAGCTTTCACGCATCTCGGCAACATTGTCATCGCAGTTCCGTAACGCAACGATACCGGCGTACTGACTTGTCGTCGGTGCGGCCATGATGGCGAATTGATGGATTTTGATCATCTGCTCCATAATGATCGGCGGAGCAGTTGCATAGCCCAGACGCCAACCGGTCATCGCATACCCTTTCGAGAAGCCATTGATGTAAACGGTCCGTTCCTTCATTCCCGGCAAAGCGGCAATGCTGAAGTGATTTCCATTGTAGGAAAGTTCACTATAAATTTCATCAGTGATGACGAATAGATCATTGGCGATGATGACTTCAGCGATCGCTTCCAGGTCCTCTTTGGACATAACAGCCCCAGTCGGATTATTCGGATAAGAAAGAATCAGCACTTTTGTTTTCGGAGTGATCGCCGCTTCCAGCTCTTCTTTCGTCAAACGGAATTGGTTCTTCTCCTGCAGCGGGATAGCGACGGGAACCCCGTCAGCCAATACGATGCACGGAAGATAGGAAACATAGCAAGGCTCCGCGTAGACGACCTCATCGCCCGGATCCAGCATGGCCCGCAACGCCAAATCGATGGCTTCACTTCCGCCTACCGTAACGACCGTTTCATCCTCGGGGGAATAGTGCAGATTATAGCGACGTTCCAAGTATAAGCAGATTTCCTGACGCAGTTCGGCCAAACCGGCATTAGCGGTGTAGAAGGTACGCCCTTTTTGGAGGGTATACATGCCCTCGTCACGCACAATCCAAGGGGTGTCAAAGTCGGGCTCGCCTACCCCCAACGAAATCACTCCGGGTATCTCATTCGCAATATCAAAAAATCTCCGGATGCCGGAAGGTTTGATTTCCCGCACCTTAGCATTTATCGGATTTCTCATGGAGTCAGCACCATCCGTTTGTCGTCACCCTCATCCACGAACAACGTGCCGTGGTCTTTATAACGTTTCAATACGAAATGAGTGGTGGTTGATTGTACTTCGTCGATCACAGAAAGGCGTTTCGCAACAAACAGAGCAATCTCTTTCATCGGAGCTTTCTTCAGTTGCACCATAAAATCAAAACCGCCGGACATCAGGAATACGGTCTCCACTTCCGGGAATTGGTATACTTTTTCCGCGATACGGTCGAATCCGGACCCTCTTTGCGGATTTACGCGTAGCTCAATGATGGCAGAAACTTCGTCATCGCCGGTCTTGTCCCAGTTGATCAAAGTATGGTAGCCGCAGATGATTTTGTCCGCTTCCAGTTCTTTCACGGCAACCGCCACTACTTCTGTGTCCACGCCCAACATCACCGCAACTTCTTCATCAGTCAGTTTGTTGTTCTTTTCAATAATCTTCAGAATCTTTTCCTTCAATTCGTTTTTCATCGTTTTGCCTCCTCTGGCTGTACGCATTCGGGCCATTTTCAGGCTCTATTATTCATTTTTTGATAAATGAAATTTCTTTCATTTTATCACCCCTGACAGGTACTTGCAAATATGTTTTCGGGAATGGAGGCTGGCAGGACGGCCCATCAGCACTGAAAAAACCGCAAAAAAACTCCACAGGCTCGCGGAGCGCGGACTTGTGAAGTTTTTTCCTTATCGATTAATAACGCGTATCCAAGAATCCGCAGAATGCGTCTACCGGAGAAACGCCAGTGAATTCGGAACGGCCGACCATTTTGTTGACAAGAGCTTGCAGTGTGAAGTCTTTTGAATCGTATGTGTTGATGTAAGTTTGTACTTGCGGCACGTCAGCCAAGTGGTTCGGTGCTTGCACAGATACAAAGATTGTTGGGATCTCATGGACATAGAATGGAATGTCCGGTGTTCCTTTTGAAGCTGGCCATTGGATGCGTTGATCCGTATTCGGTTGTACCGAAGCCACGTTGATGACCAAATCGTAAGCCGCAATCAAATCTTTGATCGGACGTTTTTGAGCGTACACGTTCGCAACGGCAGCGGCTCTTTCTTCTTCCGGCAATTTGTTGATCCGTTCTTCCGTCGATTCCCAGATGGAAACTTCAAAGCCTTCCGCTTCCAGGATACCTTTCAATGTATCGACAGGGCGAACAGCTTCTCCGCCGATCATTGCGCCGAAGCCGCCTTTGTGGCCTTCAACGTTGACCAAAAGGACACGTTTCGTTTTATCCGGTGAGATTGGGAAGATGTTTTGGTTGTTTTTGACCAAAGTGATTGCTTTGTCGGCAACTTCAACTGCGATCGCTTTGTTTTCCGGCAAGCCGATTTTAGCCATCGCTTCTTCTTTGGATGGCAAGATTTCTGTTTTCGCTTTTTTGTGCAGACCTAAAGCAGCTTTTGTGCCCAAGATGCGCGTCAAAGCTTCTTCCAAACGCTCGTCCGTGATGACGCCGTTGTTGTAGCCATCCAACATCCATTGGAAATCTTCGTCCGGATCGTTGAAGAACAAGAACAGGTCAGAACCTGCAGCGATTGCTGTCGGCAGCATATCTTGACGTTTCATGGCAGAAGTCATCGCAACCATGTGGCTGGCATCGGTAACGACCAGACCGTTGAAGCCCATTTTGTCGCGCAACAGATCAGTCAGGATGTATTTGTTCAAAGTAGCCGGCATAATTTGTTCTTGAACGGTAGCTGCCGGGTTGAAATGTTTCACGTATTCAGGCAAGGAGATGTGACCAGCCATGATAGAAGGCAAGCCGGCATCGAACAAAGTGCCGTACACTTTACCGAAAGTAGCGTCCCACTCTTCAGTGGAATATGGGTTTACGCTGAATGATAAATGTTGATCGCGCTCATCGATTCCGTCGCCAGGGAAGTGTTTTGCCGCAGGCGCGATGCCGCTTTCCTGGATACCCTTCATGTATGCCAATGACAATGCGATGGTTTTGTCCACATCGCCGCTCCACGTACGGGTTGCGATGATCGGGTTACGCCAGTTGCGGTTGATGTCCACGATTG
This sequence comes from uncultured Carnobacteriaceae bacterium, assembly GCA_963814755.1. Taxonomy (GTDB): domain Bacteria; phylum Bacillota; class Bacilli; order Lactobacillales; family Aerococcaceae; genus Trichococcus. The sequence goes on along the minus strand of CAWFEB010000025.1, from coordinate 264,593 downwards.
GAGCGAAACTCCAGTTGCAGCCGATTGCAGCAGCTTCAACACCGGAAACGCGGCCCATTTCATAGGCATACTTCGTGTCGTTTGTAGCTGCGATTTTCACTTCAACGCCGACATACGTGCCGTCTTTACATGCACCGTTGCCGCCTGCTTCTGTGTTGGCAGCGATCAACAAAGGGATTTTGCTGTTTTCCTGCAGAATTTTGTTTTGTTCGTAAACTTCTTCCGCCATACCAGGATTGTAGCGGACTCCGCCGATATGATAGTTATTCAATACGCCCGTCAAATATTCCTCCGTGCGTTCTGAACCCATATTAATAAACAGTTGCCCAATTTTTTCTTCGATAGACATGCCTGTAATCGTATCTTTGACCCACTTGATTCCCTCGGCATCCAAGTTATAAGGTTTAGTAGTTAAATCGACTCTCATGATTTTTCCCCTTTCAAAATAGTTCTGGAACAGATCGATACCAGCGCATTGGCGTCAGCACCGTCTTTCCTACAAGAACAAGTATAGGCAGTTTATCCGAAAAAATGAAGGCACTTTCAACCTGTTTTTGAAAGGTTCGGATTCTGTTCAAAATTGAATCATCGGATCAAAACGGTTAACAAAAGACTCTCAAAACGTCAACAAACCTCTCTATGTAGCCATTTCTTCAAATCATATAATGCTTCGGAAAATCCCTACACACAAAAAAGAAGCCTTGAAAATTTGTCACTTTTTTGTCACAGTATCCGTCCAAATAGAAAATGGAGCTTTCCTTGGGAGAGCTCCATTTTCTATTTGCGATTGCAACAATCACTCCACAAGCTCGCCGACTATCGGCAGACCTTCAAGGACCTTTAGTCCGTGAGGCGACTGGTTAGTGATTTCTTCCGTCAGTTCATTGCCGGCGGTCAAGCCCAATTTATGTTCTCCGTCTTTCCAAGCTTCCACATTAGTGACATCGTAGACGACTCCATCGACGGCTACATAAGCAGGCTGGCCGTCCTTGCCGTTGTATTGGCTGAGTTCTTCGAGCGTGAAGGTTCGCATTTCTTCAGCTGAACTGCTGACCGATACGACTTCGGAACTCGTTGTTGCGCTATCTTCGACTATGGCAGGCGCACACGCGACCAACAACAAGCCGGCTATCCCTGCTTGCAGCATCAGGCTCAATTTTATTTTCGACATCTTCGGTTCCTCCTTCATCATAAACCAAATGTTTCATAATGGATGCGGTCTTTGGAAACACCTTTTTTAAGCAGAACTGCTTCGACGGCGTTCATGAATGGCGGTGGACCGCACAACAGGTACTCAGCAGCCTCGTATCGGATTTCATTGTCCTGGAGAATCTTATCGATTTTCCCTTCATCCAGAAAGCCACTCTCATTGGCAAAAAAAGGAACCAAACGGAAATCAGGGAGCCTGTCCTTCAACGATTGGAGCTTATCGGTAAAGCCATACTCCTCCTGATTTTTCAGACTCCAGACCAGCACCATTCTGTTCGGGAATTGTAGGTGCGCACTGTTTTCCAATATCCCCAGCATCGGTGTGATCCCGATGCCTCCCGCAAACATGACCATACTCACCGTTTTATCGTGCATACCTTCCTGGACATGCCACATACCGCCATGAGGGCCTTCAAGCGACGCTTTGACTCCCGGCTGCAGCGTTTGGAACCGGTGCGTGTAATCCCCGGAATCCTTGATGGCCAGTGCGACTTCATCCCGATCCTGTGGGGCACTGATCAGCGAGAAAGGATGCTCTTCAGATGAATACTGTGGGTCATAGAGGCGCAGAAAGACAAACTGCCCGGCTTGGTAAGGGAATACTTCGCCATTGTCCGGCTTCAGATGGACTTCCAGGACATTGCCCTTTTCCGGTTTTGTGGCAGTGACTGTATATAGATTTTTTTTTAGTCTGACCGGCTTGAGGAATTTGTGGTTGATGTACAAGCCAAACGCCAAAGCGAAATAGCCTCCGAAAATGGCGGCGGCTAGGTAGTCGCCCTGCACGATCACGGTCATGGTCAAGACATGGATAGCCAAAAAAGTGGCGGCTAGGATGTTGAAATTATGGACGAATTTCATCTTCTCGTAGTTGGCGATAGGATATTTTTTGAGGGTTGTTTTGGCTGTTTTGACGATTTTTTTTCGTCCGAACCAGTTCGTTAGGATGAGGGCAGAAAGGACGGCGATGGTCAAAAAGAAGATGATGGCCAAGTCCCCGAAGATGGTCGAGTAGCGGTATACCCAGCCCCAGAGAACAGTCACCCATAATTTATGAGTGACTCCGATCGATAAGGCGACGACGGCCATGATGGCATGGAATCGATTCAGCTTGTCCAAGCTGAAGTAGTGTTCGATGAACCTCGGACGGGATGCGATGATGACTCCCGTCAAAAGCCAAGTATAGGATACAATCCCTAGAAAAGGCGGTCCTGCGGAAAGAAAGCTTCTGTTCCTGAGAGAGACTGCAGCGATAAATACAGGGAGAAGGATATAAGCGGCAACAATCAGCATGCGCATCAGTTTTCTGTTCATTACTGAGCCCTCTTTTCTTCTGCTGGTTTTGGATGACAGATGCAAGCAGCGTTTCTTACCCAAAGGAAACGCATCTCTTGTGTCCATTTTATAACGTTATGCAAACGGATACAAACCAGAAGCCTCGACCGGCAAAATGCAAAAGCAATCGGAAGACACTTCTGAAACCAAAAGCTGTGATACAATGAAAAAAATAATCCAAACAAGGAATGATGATATGGACCATACAAAAAAAGAACTGACATGCAACCAGACGCGGAACGTGCGCACTGCGTTCGTGTCCTACAGCGAATTGAACGATAAAGATACCCTGTTCGGCGGCGAAATCATGTCGCACTTCGACTCAGCCTGCGGCAGGGCCGTGTTCAACTTCGTCAAGCGCCCTTCCTTCACCGCGACTGTCGATTTGGTCGCCTTCATCCAGCCCGTCCGGAAAAATGAGGCCATCTATGTGGAGGCGTATGTTTCCGGCTGTGGGAACACATCGGTGGAGGCATTCGCCAAGCTGACCGCCACGGATGTCCGAACAGGTGAAAGCCGCATCTGCGCGTACGCCTTCCTGACTTTCGTCATCACCGACAGCTCTGATCCGGACTTTGTGATGCCACTGATTCAGCCCGAGTCGGAGGAAGAAAAGATGATCTGTTCCGGCTACGAGGAACGCAGGATCAACAACCTGGTCAAACGCAATCAGAACAGCCGCCTGCTTTCCGGCCTTTCCACCAAACAGATTTGGGATAAGTGACGATAGAAGAAATGAATAGGAATTGAATTTGTGCTCTGAAATAACCCGTCAAAACCATTTTGGCGGGGAAAATCCATTCGAATCACAGTCAGAAAAACCGCCGAAACCACCTTGGCGGGGAAAAACGATCGCGGACAACGCGAGATTCCCCATTAGAACCATTTTGACGGGGAATCTCGCCACGATTTCGAACCCAGACCAGACAACCATACAACCAAATCACAAAAGAAGAGCCGAAACGCCCGCGGGCATTCAGCTCTTCTTTTTGTCGTTCTACAATTCGTGGAATATCGGTTGCATCCCTTCGAAGGTGCAGTACTGCTCATAGCCCAACGCATTCAATTCCAACTTGGTATCTTCGATATATGCCCCCAGGTGGTGCTTTTCATTGCTGTCGCTACCCGATGGTCACAATTTTGCCGTTCAAGTCCTTGTATAGCCTCAAAATGGCTCTGGATGGTGTCAGATCCTTCAGGCCATATCGGTGCGAGGACGTGTTCACTTCGATCCCTTTGCCGTCCTGGATGACCTGCTTCAAAATTTCGGTGATGATCTCCTTAACCCCAAAAAAAACTTCAAGCGAACCGATTAAGGTTGGCTTGAAGTTTTTGATTACTCTAGGATTATTGTACGTCGATGGAAACATCGATCGTCTGTACTGGAACATCGTAGAATCTGTCTTCTCTGCGTCCAAGGAAGTCTTTTGCTTGTTGCGGGAACAAAGCGTACATCAAGACGTCTTCTGTGGATTTAGCGTATTGGCTGATCTCTTTTTCAAATTTAGGCATTTGCGGCAAGATCAGGTCGGCAGGTCTCACTGTTGTGATGCCTTCGTTGCCGATGATTTTTTTCGTGATTTCTGCAGAAATCGCTACTGGCGGTTTGCCGTATTGACCTCTTACATATTCCTTGATTTCGTTAGGCACAAGTTTGTAGCGCTCACCTGAGATGACGTTCATCAAGGCTTGCGTACCGACCATTTGCGATAACGGTGTAACCAATGGAGGATAGCCTAAGTCCGCACGCACTTTCGGAACTTCTGCCAATACATCGTCGTATTTGTCCTGCAGACCTTGTTCAGTCAGTTGGCTCAACAAGTTGGAAAGCATGCCGCCTGGTACTTGATACAGCAATGTTTTCGGCTCGACGTCCTTCACTTTAGGGTTCAGGATGCCGTCGTTGCGGAAACGATCCCGGATTGGTGCAAAGTGATCGGCGATTTCTGCCAGTTTGTTCATATCAAGACCCGTGTTGTAGCCCAGACCTTCCAACGCGATTGCGACGGATTCCGTAGCCGGTTGGCTTGTGCCGCCAGCAAACGGGGAGATGGCTGTGTCGATGATATCAGCACCGGCTTCAACAGCCTTCAGGTACGTCATTTCAGCAATGCCGCTTGTCGCATGTGTGTGGACTTCCAAAGGCAAATCAACTGCAGCTTTGATTTTGCTTACCAATTCAAAAGCGACGGCTGGCGTCAAAACGCCGGCCATATCCTTGATGCAGATGGAATCTGCGCCCATTTTAGCCATTTCCTTCGTCAAGCCGACGAAATAGTCGACTGTGTGGAATTCGCTGGTTGTATAAGAGATTGCAGTCTGGCAATGTCCGCCAGCCTTTTTGGTGATATCGATGGCTGTCTTCAGGTTGCGCAGGTCATTCAATGCATCGAAGACACGCACAACATCGATTCCGTTTTCGATTGATTTTTCGACAAATGCGCTGACGACATCATCGGAATAGTGTTTGTATCCCAATAAGTTTTGGCCACGCAAAAGCATCTGCAGTTTTGCATTTTTGACTTCTTTACGGATCGTGCGCAGACGTTCCCAAGGATCCTCGTTCAAATAACGGATACAGGAATCAAAGGTAGCCCCTCCCCACATTTCGATGGAGTGGTATCCGGCTTCATCCATGGTTTTGATGATCGGCAACATGTCCGATAGCGGCATACGTGTTGCGATCAAACTTTGTTGACCATCACGCAAGACCGTTTCCATAAAACGGATTTCTTTAGTCATGTAATTGGTCACTTCCTTCTTGTATTATTTTAGAAATGGCGTCTTGCATTTCTTCTATGGTGTGACGACGGCTTCGGCCGCAATCTTTTGCATCTCGATTGCAGATGAAACAGCGTCTCGTATTCAGGCCTAATTCGGTCCGGCTGATGCTCTTCAGATCATTGCCTTCCATCCAAAGAACATCCAGGTCAAACAATCGGCCGAAAGGATGCGTTTCTTCGATCATCACCATTTTTTCCTTCAATTGCGCAGGCGTCAATGGCGAAAGGAAAAAGTATTCCGCCCCTGTCTTCAGGTTCCGGTAGAGGGAAGCTTGCGGCAGATCATTGCCCAACACTTCTTCTATGCGTTCCAGAACCTCAGTAAAGACAGCTTCCAATTGCTGATTGTTTTTTATCGGACCCGGAATATTCATGAGTGCCATCAAGAGGCTGTGCTCTTTCTGGCTGCTCAATAGTTCCCGTTGGATGGCGACACGTTTTTCACGCACCGCCAACATTTCTGCTAAAGTAACGCGTTCTCCTTCAGTAAAAAGGGTTGTATTAGACATTTTTTACCACATCGATTATCGTGCCATCACGGTATTCGATTAAAGCAACTACTTTGTTTCCGTATTCAATAGGTTCTGGTGCTCCTACTACAGAATATGCAATGTCTTTTAATTGTTCAATTGTAAATTGAGGAACATCAAGATTACTGAAGTGTTCAATTAAATCTTTACGTTCAGGATTGATAGCAATACCAACTTCGGTAACAACTACATCTACACTAGCACCTGGTGTAACGACAGTATTTACTGTATCAACAATTGTTGGGATACGTCCACGAATAAGTGGTGAAATAACCAAACTCATTTTACATGCTGCACTTGTATCTGAGTGTCCGCCTGATGCGCCACGAATAACACCATCAGAACCTGTTATAACATTCACGTTAAAGTCGGTATCGATTTCTAGCGCAGATAAAATAGCTGTATCCAATTGATTGATGACAGCGCCTTTGCTTAATGGAGAAGCATACATGTTTGCATCAATTTCATAATGGTTAACATTATTTCCTAAAGAAACAGCAGACGGATGGTCAAAATCTTGCACGTCGATGATTTTTCCAACAAGTCCTTCTTCAAGCAATTCTACCATTGCGTTAGTAATACCACCTAAAGCAAAGCTAGCTTTGATACCATCTTCAATCATAGAATCTTTCAAGAAGCGCGTTACAGCAAGAGATGCTCCACCGGTACCTGTTTGGAAAGAGAAACCTTGTTTATAATAAGGAGAATTAATGATTACTTTAGAAGCATATTCTGCAATCAATAGTTCTTTAGGGTTTTTAGTGAACCGTGTTGCCCCTTTAGCAATTCCTTCAGGATCGCCAATTGCATCAACGACAACAACATAATCAACATCTGTTTGAGGAATACTGATTGGTGTGTTTGGATAAGGCATCAATGAGTCAGTAATAGCGACAACTTTATCAGCATACTTTGCATCTACCATAGCGTAGCCTAAAGATCCGCACGTTGTTTTTCCTGATGTTCCATTCACATTACCATATTCATCAGAACTTGGAGCGCCTAAGAAAGCAACATCGATATGGATATCTCCACGGACGATTGCTCTGGCACGTCCACCATGAGAGCGAATCACAACAGGGTTTTCCATGATACCTTGGGAAATAGCTGCCCCAACTTTATCACGTAATCCGCTTGATGTAATGTTTGTCACAACACCTGATTTAATATGTCCAATTAATGGTTCATGAACATTTGCAATGGAGCTTGGTGCGATAGAAATGTTTTTGAAACCCATTTTAGCAATTTGATCCATAACCATGTTCATTACGAAGTCGCCTTCGCGGAAATGATGGTGAAAAGAAATTGTCATGCCGTCTTTAAGTCCTGTTTTTTCAATCGCTTCACGAATGCTACCTAACATTTTTTTGTCGTTAGGCTTTACAGGATGAAGTTTACGAGTAGACTCTTCGTAATCAGCGATGTTTGCTAATTCCCCGTCATAAACACCGTATTGTTGAGCAAATACTTCAGGAATGTCTTTTCCAACTTTATTGATGGCCATTATTAAATTTCCTCCTCGTTAATCAGTTTAGCCGCTTTGGCCAATGCAATAACGCGTTGTGCACGTTCAACAATTGGTTTGTCAACCATCTTACCCTTCAATGAGATAACGCCTGAACCTTTTTCTTCTGCTTCTCTGATTGCCCAGATAACTTCTTTTGCATTTTGAATTTCTTTTTCTGTTGGTGCGTAAATCTTGTTCACGATTGGGATTTGACGAGGATTAATAACAGATTTACCATCAAAACCAAGTTGTTTAACAAGTTCAACTTCTCTGGAGAAGCCCTGTACATTCTCAACGTCAGAGTAAACTGTATCAATAGCAGCAATTCCAGCTGCACGAGCAGCATGAAGAATGTAGCTTCTTGCGAAGAACAATTCTTGTCCATCAGGGTAGCGTTTTGTTTTCATGTTTGTTACGTAGTCTTCTGCGCCTAATGCAATCCCGATTAAACGAGTAGATGCTTTTGCGATTTCACGAGCATTCAATGTACCTTCAGCAGATTCGATGGCTGCCATCATTTTAGTTGTTCCGATTTCGATACCATATTTTGTTTCGACTTCAGTGATTACTTCATCTACATCAATGATATCTTGAGCAGTTTCTGTTTTTGGGAGTCTGATAACATTTACGCCAGCCAAAACTACAGCTTCAATGTCTAGTTTTCCAACAGTGTCTAAACTATTGATACGTACAACTGTTTCTGATTTGCTGTAATCAAATGTTTTCAATGCAAAATGCACCAATGTGCGGGCTGAATCTTTTTCTTTCAGAGAAACAGCGTCCTCCAAGTCAAACATGATTGAATCAGCACCATACAGGGGTGCATCCCTAAGCATTGCAGCATTTGCGCCAGGGACAAACATCATAGTTCTTCTTAAACGTTCCATGTGTCCATCTCCTTCCAGTTGTAGTCGTCGTTTTCAGCAGCACGATGAATGGCTGTTACTGTACGCGCTTCGATCGTGCAATCCAATGCACCTTTGTCAACAGCGGATACTTTCGCGCTTGTGATGCCCAGATTTTTAAGTGTTGCGATGATGACTTCCTCGATACGATCGCCATATTGTTTTTCCACGCTTGAATCCAGTGTCACTGCAACTTCATTGTTATCACTAGGTTCAACGACGATCATGATGTCACTTGATTCAGTCGTTCCAGCTACTGCATATTTTTTAATTTCCACTTTTTTCACCCCTATTAATTTTTCCATAATTTTCTATTAAATACAAATACGTTGTTGCTGGTACAAGTTTTTTAATTGTTTGAAAATCATCTTCTTTCAATGCTTTTCGTACACGTGTAGCACTGATGACCTGTCCATCCAGTTCGATCCGGGGAACGACTGTCAGGGCAAGCGTATCAGAAAAAATCTCACGCATACTCTCGTTATATACCTCTGTAACGGGGGATAATGGTTCTTCCCCTACAAAGCGCGTTTTGATCTGGAGAGCAGGCGCGATCCTCTCCTTGAACAAGGTTGCATCCAGCGTTGCCTGTACGCGGGCTATGCTTTCTACTGCCTGATCCTTCAGAAAGTAGGATGGGAAAGTAGCGGATGACACTTGATAATCCCTTGTCGGGAGGATGACCACATTCGGAAGGTGCTGTGTGCCCGCCTTTACAAGCATTGATCGCTCTTCCGTCGAAAATTCGGAGCGATCATCGGACAGGACAAAAAGATAGAGAACATCAACTTGCGCAGCAGCCGTTTCGACTAAGTACAAATGACCTTTAGTGAACGGATTCGCATTCATTACGATGGCTCCGGCATGATCGGCATCCCTCTTGCGGCTCTCAAGCAAGGCCAAGTAGTCCGAAAAATCGGGAGAGCCTTGTTCCATAAAGAGAATCGTATTTGTGCGGATGATCTCTTTAAAGCCAAGCGATGCAAAGGAAACCGCCACGCAGGGTTTCGTATACAAAAAGAAGTGGATAATGCCCTCATCGTGAAGCTTGGAAGATAAAGCCATCACGATTTTTGTCAATAAATTTTCGCTTTGATACTCAGGATCGACAGCGACTAGTTTGATGATATTTTGATAAGTCGATCCGGTAGCGACTAATTTGTTTCGGTCATAGAGGCCTACTGTATAGTCGACTTGCTCGTCCGGGACAAGTCCGCCTAAGAACAATAAATCTTCCCAAGCTTTTTTGTCCGCTGGAACACGCGTTATCCAGATTCTTTTCAGTTCATACATAGGTGAGCCTTCTTTGTTTTATTTTTAGGCTGGAAAACGTTTGATCAATACAATACATACAACATACAGGAGGAATAGCACTAGGAAGATGCCGCCCATACCGAAAATCATCAATTCAAATGCAATTTTTAAAGCTTCTGGATCAAATACCATAATAATTCTCCTTTCAATGAACCTTCTTAACTAAAGAAGGCAAGTACTAAACCACCAGCGATAACAGATGCAATTTGTCCGGATACGTTAGCACCGACAGCATACATTAAAATAAAGTTTTGAGGATCTTCGTCAGTAGCCATTTTTTGGATAACACGGCTTGACATCGGGAATGCGGAAATACCAGCTCCACCGATCATCGGATTAATTTTTTCAGTTCTGAACAAGTTCAGCAGTTTTGCGAACAATACGCCGCCGATTGTGTCCATGATGAAGGCAACCAACCCGAAAGCGATGATCATCAATGTTTGCAGATTCAAGAACAACTCAGCCTGCATTTTTACGGAAATTGTAAGACCCAACAGAATGCTGATGATGTTGACCAATTCGTTTTGGGCAGTCAATGAAAGTCTGTCCAAAACACCACATTCGCGCAACAAGTTACCGAACATCAGGAAACCTACCAACGGAAGGGAAATTGGTGCGATAAAACCGGAAACGATCGTAATGATGATCGGGAAAAGGATTTTTGTCATTTTGGATACGCCTTCCGCTTTATAAGTCATGCGGATGCGACGTTCTGCTTTGGTAGTGACAGCTTTGATCGCGATCGGTTGGATGATCGGAACAAGCGCCATGTAGGAATAAGCGGCAACCGTGATCGGTCCCAGTAGATTAGGCGCCAACTGGTTGGATACGAAGATGGCTGTCGGGCCATCAGCTGCACCGATGATACCGATTGAAGCAGCTTCTCTGATATCGAATCCGAAGAAGATAGCGACAACGATCGTAAAGAAGATACCGAATTGAGCGGCTGCACCGAATAATAACATGAACGGGTTTTGCAATAGCGGACCGAAATCGATCATGGCTCCGATACCGATGAAAATCAGCAACGGGAACAGCTCAGTGCTGATACCAGCTTTGAAGAGAACATCCAAAACGCCCTCTGATTCAGTTCCGTTGACCATTTGGGTCAGAACGCCTGTCCCTGGGAAGTTGACCAAGATGGTACCCAGTCCCATAGGCACTAGTAATGTAGGTTCATACTCTTTTTTGATTCCTAAATATATCAGGACAGCCCCGATAAGCATCATCGCGATTTGGCCCATCGTAATGGATGTAATTCCTGCTAATAGTGTTTCCATTTATTCACTTCCTCCTAATAAAAAAATTATGCGATTGTGATTAATGCATCGCCGGCATTTACGACTTGACCTTGGTTAACATGGATTCCGGCTACTTTACCAGCATGGTTTGCGACAACTTCATTTTCCATCTTCATCGCTTCAAGGATCATCAATGGTTGGTTTTCTTTTACTTCATCGCCGATGTTCACTAACAGTCTTAGGATAGTTCCTGGCATCGGTGCTGTCATTGCGTCTCCTGAAGCTGCTGAAACAGGCGCTGCAGTTGGTGCTGGTGCTGCTTGTTCTGCAGGTGCTGCTACTGGAGCTGCCGGTGCTGCTGCAACTGGTGCTTGAACCGGTTGTTGCACGCCGCCGATTTCTTCCATTTCCACTAAGTATTCCTTACCATCGATTGCAATCTTGAATTTTCTTAACATTTATAATTCCTCCTTATTATTTAACCTGGCTTATTTTTCTTACTATAAATTTACTTTCAGGCATGGTGCCTGCCGCAATACTTGCGGAAATCAGCGAAACAAGATGAGCCTCGGGATTACGCTTCATAATATTCTTTACCACAAACTGCGATTTAGGATGATCTCCTGCAGCGATTGCTGTCGCGATGACACTGACTAATTCATATTCATTCGGATCAGTGGGTATAAAAGCTGGAATTTCAATCAGGTCATTCACGGGTGCATTTGCAGAAACAGTTGCTGGCGGTACTGGCGCAGGTACTATTGTGTCCTTTTTCCCAAAGAAACCTTTGAAAAAAATCATTTTCTCACGTCCTTTCTATGGATTTAATCCCATTATAGAAATTTCTCTCATTAAAAACAGGTCATTAAGCCTGTTTTATTGTTTTTTTTATGTTCTCAAAAACGACCAAACACTACAAACGTTGATATATCAACGTTTTCAAGCATTTAAGACTTTTTTAATATTTGATTAAGCCGCATTTAAGAAAGCGTTTCAATTTGTGTGTGTTTTTTGTGTTTTTTTAAAGTAACGGCTTTCAATTGACTTGCAAAGTAACTATTATTGCTCTTAGAGAGACAGCCCAAACAACTTTGGGATTTTTAAATTAGAAGAAATGTGAATCTATTCACTTCCTAGTTTGACTATCAAAAGAATTAGGCACTCTCAAAAAACTTTTTTATAGTCGGAAGGAGAAAAAAAATGTTACTTACAGTATTGTCTTATGGAATGATCGCGATCTTCATGTACGTGATCATGAAAAAGAAATTATCACCGTTCACCGCATTAGTAATCATCCCACTTGTTTTTACGCTTATCGCTTTGGCAACGGGTGTTACCTCTGGAAACATCGGAGAATTTGTTTTGGAAGGGGTAACCACAACTTCTAAAACTGGTATCATGTTATTGTTCGCTATTCTTTACTTCTCTATCATGTTGGATACTGGTCTATTCGACCCTATCACTAAAAAAATGATCCACTTCGCTAAAGGCGATCCGATGAAAGTCTTGATGGCAACTGCCGTCGTTGCTGCCACTGTTTCCTTGAATGGTGACGGTACTACAACAACTTTGATCTGCTGTTCAGCTTTTATTCCTATCTATAAGAAATTAAACATGAACCTGATGAACCTTGCTGTCTTGGTTATCCTGCAAAACACAATCATGAACTTACTTCCATGGGGCGGTCCTACTGCTCGTGCGATGGCTGTTCTGGAAGTTGATGCAAGCATCCTTTCTTACCTTGCTCCTGGTATGGTATTGGCTTTACTTTATGTCACTTTCTGGGTTGCCCCACACATGGGCCGCAAAGAACGCGCTCGTCTAGGCGTTAAAGTCCTGACTGATGAAGAAATCGAAGAAATGACTACTGTTACAGACCCTGAAACACAAGAAATCCGTCGTCCACAAAACTTCGCATTCAATGGTATCCTTACAATCGGCTTGATTGGCTGGTTGGTTGCTGGATCATTCATCGAAGCTATCTCAATGCCGCCATTGATGTTGTTCTTGGTTGGTACATGTATCGCTTTGATGGTCAACTACCCTGCTCTTAAAGATCAATCTTCTCGTATCGGCGCAAACGGCGGCGACGCTGTTCAAGTAGTTATCTTAGTATTCGCAGCTGGCGTATTCATGGGCTTGTTCCAAGGTTCCGGAATGGCTACTGCTTTGGCAGAAAGCTTCGCAACAATCATTCCTAAACAATTGGCAGGTTTCTGGGGAATCATCATCGCCCTTATCTCTGCACCAGGTACTTTCTTCATCTCCAATGATGGCTTCTACTTCGGTGTGTTGCCTGTATTGGCTGAAGCTGGTCGCTCTTACGGATTCACAAACATGCAAATGGCTTTGGCTTCCCTGATGGGTCAAGCATTCCACTTGTTGAGCCCACTGGTAGCATTCATCTACCTGTTGCTTCGTTTGACTGGTTTGGACATGGGCGCTTGGCAGAAAGAATCTGCGAAATATGCGCTTGGAATTTTCGTAATCTTCCTAGTGACAATCGTATTGTTCGGCCAAATGCCGCTTTACATCCCGCAATAAAAAAACGTATAATCCTTATAAGGAATGGAAAGCCGGGCGACTCTGCTCGGCTTTTTAGTATAAAGGAATCGCTCTCATAAAGAACTAACCAACAATTAACCAAAAAATAATAGGATGAAGGGGAAAAAGATGAGCACTATAATCAAAGCAGTCAGCAAAAATTTAGACCTTAGCCAAAATAAGCCACTAAAAGACCTGATTTACGAAGCTTTCCGCAAGACCGTCATTTTAGGCGAAATCCCAGCCGGAGAACGCATCAACGAAAAAGAGTTCTCCGAAAACATGAACATCAGCCGCACACCCATCCGCTACGCTCTGAAAAAGTTGACCGAAGAAGATTTAGTGAAACACGTCCCTGGAGTCGGCGTCGTCGTAAAAGGTATCAGCATTAAAGATGCCTACGAAATTTACGATATCCGCAAAGCGCTGGATACCCTCGCTACCACAACAGCCATGAAGCTGATGACAGCCGAGGATTTCAAAGTGATGCGCCTGCATTTGGAATATTGCGAAATGCTGAATCAGGAAGATAAAGTCGAGGAATTGCAGCAGAAATTTTTGGAATTCAATGATTTCATATACGAAAAAAGCCAGATGCAACGCTTGAAGTCCATCGTTTTGAAGCTATCGGAATACTTGATGTACTTCAGGGACATCTCGATCAGTTCGAAGGAAAGACGTGATTTCGCATTGGCGGAACACTGGTTGATCTACCGCGGAATGAAGACTCAGGATGCTCTCCAGATCCAACTCATCACCCATGAACATTTGGATCGCTCGCTGAATTTTATCGTCAAAGAAATGGAGAAACGTAAAATTGACTTTGAAACCAATGAATGAGCTGCTTGTCGAAATTGCCGGGCAAGCTGAGAAAGCTCTCCTTTATGAGGTAGCATTGACGCCAAAACCCGGTCTGGTGGACCGCAACAACAGCGGTGCCCACTCCGATATGGACTTCTTTACTTTTTTGGACAGCATCGTCAGCCTGAGCCCTTACCTATATCAATATGTAAAATTAGGGGTCGAACATAAAGGAACCGCAAAAGAGTTGTTCCATAAAGTCCGCTCAATGGGCGTCCACGCCGAAAAAGCGATGCTGGCTGCCACCAAAAACATCAATACGCACAAAGGCGCCAACTTCTCTTTCGCTGTACTGTTGGGGGCGACCGGTGCTTGCATCGGTCGGGGTCTGCAGCCTCCTTTCACACAAAATGATACGCAAGAAGTACTCTCCTATGCCCAAGAAATGAGTCATGGATTGGTGACGGATGATTTTGCCGATCTCGCTGCCAAAACCTCCTTGACGTATGGAGAAAAATTATACCTCGGCTATGGCATCACCGGTATCCGCGGCGAAGCCGAAGCCGGCTACCCTGCCTTGAGCGAACTGATTTTGCCGTTTTTAAGAGCAAATCAAAGTCAGCCCATTGAATCACTATTATTAAAGGCGCTGCTCCTGCTGATGAGCCAAGTTGAAGATGGCAACATCATCCACCGCGGAGGCATCGACACCTGGCAGACAGTCAAAATGGAAGCAAAACAACTCCTGCAAGATTCACATGAAGGAAACCTGAAAGAGTTGATGTACAGCTATGACCTGGTCTTGATAGAAAGACACTTGAGCCCAGGCGGAGCTGCCGATCTTTTATCCTTAGGTATCTTTTTTGCAAAATTGGAAAATTTATTCTGATCTTACTCGCCGTCTGGGCTGAACGTATAGCCGATTCCCCAGACAGTCTTCAAATAACGCGGCTTTTTCGAGTCATCCTCAATCTTGTTGCGCAGATAGCTGATGTAAACCATGATCAGGTTATTGTCCATCTCCCCATCATTCCATACATTCGCATAGATCTGCTCCTTCGAAAAAACTTGATTCGGATTTTCCAGGAAAAACAGCATCAATTGGATTTCTTTGGATGACAGGGCGATATCCTGCCCCCGCTTCTGCAGTTGATATAGATTTTTGTCGAAAGTAAAATCGCCCACTTTGAGGACACGGCTGGTTGGATTTGATTGTTGTGACTGGATGGTCTTCATTCTTTGCAACGTGCTCAAAATTTGAGCACGCAAAAGATTTGGCGAAAAAGGCTTCGTAATATAATAGTCCGCCCCTGTTTCGAGACCATTGATGATATCGGTCTCGCTTTTTTTGCCGCTTATAAATATAATAGGGGTCAACGGGTAGTCAGCGCGGATCAGCTGCGCTAGATGGTAACCGTCATTCTCATATTCCAGACTGATATCCAACAGAAAAAGATCAAAAGTCACACGTGTCATGATATCCAGTGTTTTTTCGATGGAATCACTTTGGTAAATAAGAACGCCCGTTGATTGTAGCGACTTCCAAATAAGGCGCCGGATTGCAATATCGTCATCAACGACGAGTATTTTTTGATTGTTCATTTTTTTCCTCCTCAATGTTCTCTAGTTTCGCAAGCGGAACATCGTTTTGTCAACTGATAATTTACATACTGTGTATTTTTTAAGAAAGGGCTCTTATGATGGAAAATAAACCAACGACACGTATCATCAACATCATCATGACAGGGTTATTCATCATCATCGCAATCACCTTGGTCACGATCGCGGGCAGCTTCTACACCGTGGAGCAGAATGCCAAGAAAAGCGGTCAGGAACAACTGATGCGCACCTTGAATTATGTAACGAACAACCTGAAGCTTGTCATCGAAAACCGTTCCTTATCGCTTCAGCAATTCTCCCATGAGCTGACTTCCGATGATCACCCGGAAGCGCCCCTCGGCGAAGCCGACAAAGAAGCGATCATCGTTGCTTACTTGGGGATGTATGCAGATCAGACGAATCTGTTGATCCAGCTTGACGGCTCTGGTGTTTTGGCGGAGGCTTGGCAGTTCAAAAATGGTGCCCTCCAGGAACTCTCCGGAGATATCGCCGAAACTTATCTGCAAGCGGACCCGACTCTGGAATCTTTACTCGGCAGCGGCTCGCTCGTCCAAAACAGCAGCGACTATTTTCTTGAGAACCAATCGTTCGTCAACCTTTATTCCCCGATTGTTGCAGACGATGGCCAAATCACCGGTTATTTTATCGCACCTTTGAACCTTGAAAATATGTTCAAGGCGGAAATATTCAGCGATACAAGCGACTACAGCGGCTATCCATTGGTGAAGAACGCCGATATGGAAGTCGTCATTCATCCGGTTGAGAGCCAAGTCGGACTTGATATCATCTCCGGCCGCCAGGAGCAGTTCCCGGATTTGGATCTTTCCGATCTGAGGCGCTTGGAGGAAGCCCAGCTAACACAAGAAGAAGGAACGCTCAGCTACTATTCCTATTGGTGGGACGAAGAAAATCCGACCAAGGTCCTGAAACTGGGTGCCTTTGAGTGGATTGACATCGGTGCAGCCCACTGGGTCATTGCCCTGAACTCGGATTTCTATGAGCACAACCGCGTCCCTATTCAAAACAATTATATCCTATTAAGTCTGTTATTGCTGATTTCTGCTATAATTCTAATCTTTATCCTTTTGATCAGGGGTTATAATAAAAAAAATCAGGCTTACGAAGAAAGCCAACGCCTCATCGAAAAACAAAAATTCGAAAATGAGCGCCATCAACTGGAAAAAAGGATCCTGAAAGAAAGCAAACTGGAAGCCATCGGACTTTTGACCACGACCATCGTTCACGACATGAACAATTTCCTGACGCCTATCCTGGGGAATGCCCAGTTGTTGATGGAAGACTATGCCGAGAACGAGGAATTGGTCAGCGAACTGAAGGAAATCTATCTTGCGGCGGAAAAAGGCAAGGATCTCTCAACGAACGTATTGCGTTTTTCCAAGGTCAGTGAAGGACAACAAGATACCGCGCATGACCTTTCGCAAGTGCTCAAGGACACCATTTCCGAAATCACGATCCTGACGCCGAAGAGCATCAAAGTCGAGAGTGACATCGCTCCGGACATCCTGGTTGAAGGCTTCGACAAGCAGGACTTGCAGGTGGTCCTGTACAACCTTCTGACAAACGCCTTCCAAGCGATCGACAAACGTCCCGGCAATGTCAGGATCAGGCTGAAAAAAGCTGATGCCGAATGCAATGCCGATTTGCAGAAGCGCTCGATTGTGACGAAGGACAAAGAATATGCGGTCCTGTCCATCACAGACGATGGCCCCGGAATCGCGGAAGGATTGGAGAGCAATGACCTGTTCGATCCTTTCTTCACCACCAAAGGCATCAACGGGTCCGGTTTGGGACTGTTTGTGGTTTCTTCCATCGCTGATAAATATGATTGGCAAATCAGACTGGACAGAGCCCAAAAAGGTTTGACGGTCTGCATCAATATCCCACTCCAAAAAAATTGACACGACAACAAATGAAAACCAACAGCATTATTCCTGATTGACGGGGACAATGCTGCTGGTTTTTTATTTTCAGATCAGTGCTCTACCGATCTGCTGGTATTCACAGAGATTGGACAATCTGGTCAAATGCATGGATAGCCTCATCCGGAAGTGGGAAGTCCGGATGTTCTTGGTTGAACGTCTGCAGGAACTCAATCCGCATCGTCATCCGTTCTTTGACCAGCTTTTTGTAGTTCTCGTCTTGCAGCGGTGGTTCATAGCCAGGCACATCCAAGTACGCCAAGCCGGTACCGTCCCCGAAAGGTTTGAATCTGGCCGTCTCTTCGACGATGCTCTCGATCACGCCGAGCGTGACGTCTTTGGTGATGTCCTTATTCAGGAAAGCGCCGGTGTTGATGATATAGCAGTCCACTGCCTCTTTGCTCAGCAGGGCTTTAAAATCTTCGTAATCTTCGATCAATGGGTAGACGCGGAACGGATTGGCATAAGGTTCGATAACCAATCGGTCTCTGTCTTCGCCCTTTCTTGCGGTTTCCGCAGTCGACCGTTTCGTCGCCAAGGTAGCTCCGAAAGTAGCGGCCAGGATCGGATCCTCGATTTTGACGAGCGGCGGTAAGGCGTCATCTTTCATGATCCAGTAGATTCCCTCGATTGCCGAATGGAACTTGTCCACTCGGTCAGGCGTCACGTAACGGGACTTGACGGTACGGCCATTGCCGTTGCGGATATCTTCCGTCACCAAGACCCGTTTCCCATCCACGTCCTTCGTCACGCCTACGTTCTGTGCCGTCAGGAAATATTCCTGCTCAGGATGGTCAGCCGGATAATCCTGCGTCTTGTCGAAGTAAGCCGGTTCCAATGCAATCGATGACCCGTCGAGCAGATCGATGATGAAGGCATCATCATGCAAAACCTTCACTTTGTACTTTCCGTTGTGCTTCGAATGCGTCAGAGTCGATTTGCCCGAACCGGACAAGCCGAAGAACGCAAAGACGCGCTTCTTGTCTTCCAACACAAATTTCTTCAGGCCGCCGTGGCAGGAAGCATAGCCGTTGCGGTGTGCGGTGCCCCATGCCAAGGGATAGCGTGCCTTTCTTGAATTCCCCAAAATACTGCATGCCCAAAATGCAGGCGACGTTATGATCGGGTTCAAAGTAAGCCAGACCCAGCGGATAATCGGGATGGCGCCAGTCGGGATCCGTATAGATGTAGATATCCCCTTCATCATATTTTTTTGAATGCGCGTACAATTCGTTGTACATGTCATTGGCCCACTGGAAGTTCAACAACCAGGAATATAGATTATTTTCGTTCCCTTCCGGAAATGCGATGTGCGCTTTGATGATGAACTCTTCATCCAATCCGACATAGCCGGTTGTCTGGTGGTATTTCTTCGTGCGGTTCTGGTAGATGACTTCACGGACCAGTGCGATCAATTGCTCGTCCTCCGCCTTGTCCTCGCCAACAATCCTTCTTGCTTTAGCCGTCCGTCCGACTATCTTGCCGCCGTTTTCGACCAACACTTTGGCGTCTTCAGGCAGGCCCAATTTTTCCGTCTCTTTGATGGGAAGGTCGGTTACGATGACCCCTGGGGATGTTTTCGCCAATTCATAGGCTTCGGCAAGTGTCGTCACTTCATGCATATTGCTGCCGTAGAAAGCAGTTTCGACTGTCGTGCGTAATTTAGTTAACAATGGATTGGTCTTCTTCAATGCAGATCTTTGGTACGTTTCAATTGTTGCCATATGCGACCTCCGTAGTTTTGATGCCTTCATTATAGTATGCTTTTCTGTGTTTGTGCCGATATTGAGGTGTACTTATGATGTGCTTGATATTTTGAACAGAAAAAAAACACTTGCTTGGTGTATGAGACTTTTTTGCATCCGATAAGTGTTTTTTCACTGTACTATGTTTGGGAGTACACAAAAGAAACACCACATCCCGAAAGCTTAATGCTACTATAGAGTCAACTAAACAAGTAATAACGGAGGAATGAATAGTGCTTACCGTAGCCGAAGCAGTCAAAATACTCAGCAAAAAAAATATTACCCATTCAGAAGAAATGGTGCGCAGATGGATCCGCAAAGGAAAAATCAAGGATGCCGTGAAATTCAGCAACAAAGAGGGTTGGTTGATTCCTGAAGATTCATTGGAAGAAGTCATCGCAGCCAAAACCTACATGAACAGCGGCATCAAATCGACTAAGGAATACCGCAAAGGATATCAGGATGCCTTGGCGTACATAAAGGAACGCGATTACGAACTCATCAAACAATCCCCTCCCGTTTATGAGAAAGAATTCACGATTTATCGGGATGATGCCTTGGACTTGGCGGAGAACATGCTGCCGGAAGAACAGTTGGTCAATCCTTTCAAAAAATTTGTGGATGATACGTTGTTCAAGTGCAGCCATGCAGAGCCGCTGTCCTCCATCGTCGTGAAGGTATTGAACAATTGGGTGCTCGTGGAAGATACAAACGACATCTACAATATCGCAAAACTGCCGAATCTGAACGTGACATTTGAAGATCACCTGACGCGCGCCCTGTTGCGCGACCAGTTCAACACATTCAAAAGAACGAGCTTGGCGATCTGAGTTTAATTCCATAAGAAGTTGTCCGATAACCTTTAAGTATCGGACAATCAGCGCTCGCTTTCATCCGTAGTTGTCCGATAACCTTGCGGGTAAGTAGTCGGACAACACGAGCTCGCTCTTCATCCGTAGTTGTCCGAGAATTCCGTCACGAACTTGTACCCAGTATCGGACAACCAGTAGCGTGCTCACCAAAAAAAACATGGAGCTCTCTCGAAAACGAGACAGCTCCATGTTTTTCTTTTATTATTCTGTATCGCGACTCCGCGGAAGCGGCTGCTTCGTTCACATTTCCGACAGTCTGTCCTTCACGCTCTCGTATTCTTCCTGCGTGATGAGGCCTTCCGCCAATATTTCTTTTAAGCAGTTGATTTCCGCATCCAGATAATCCGGCAAAACGGGTTGCGGACTTTCTAAGGAAGTCTCTTTTTCATCCGGACGCAAGCCTTGGATTTTGTCCAAAACGACATGGAAATGAGGCTCTTTCTTTGCAGCAGCGTTGGTGGACATTTCCACAAACCAGCCATCAAACTTCATCCTTAATTCTTCTTTTCGCATCTGCGTGTACTGGATGCTGAACACATCCTCTTTATGCCTATCGTCAGCCATCGCTTTGGATTTGATCAGGTATATTTTTTCGTCGGTCACCAATACGTATTTTTTCGGATTCTCTTTCATCCCGAAATGAAGGTACTCCCCTTCAGAACAATACTGCTCAGCTAATTGCAGAATAACATCTTGGCACGTTACGGACACAACTGTCTTCTCACCAATTTTCACCATGTTACCACCCCTTCTGCTTAATCCCCCGGAAACATCCAATCATTCATTTGCTCGGCCTGTAGTCTACGCGAATCGGTATTTACGGCTGAAATGCTATACCCCTATTATCGCATCCGGAACAGCAAAAGTGCTGTTCTTCCGGTGTGCTTCGGCAAGTATTTCCGCCGCGGAACACTGCACCTTCCATCAAAAAAACAGCAGCGCAGAGGACCGGAAAAGGACCTTCGCGCTGCTGTTAAATTTATAATTCTTCATATCTGCATCGTTGGGGCTCACGAGATGGAAAGCCGATCTGCGCTTTCGCAGAACATTTCCCGCCGACTCATTTCTTTTATGACTGCCGTCAAAAGATCCAAGCGTTGCTGAATGGAATCCAGCTCCACATATTCATGATCGGTATGGAAAGCACCGCCGATCAGACCGATGCTGCAGACCGTCGGAACCCCGACACTGGTAGTGAAGTTGGCGTCGGATACGCCTCCCGATTTCTTGAACGAAACGAACGTGTCCATTTGCTTGCCGACATCCTCGAAGACGCTCCGCAACACTTTCGCTCCGGGAACGTCGACCATAGGCGGCCGCTTGCCGATGACTTCGATGTCGATGCCGATTTCCATTTCGGTGGCATGACTCTGCAATTCCTCCAACATATCAAAGAAGGCCGTGACGTCCGTGGGATTTGAGTAACGGTAGTCCAATTCCATCTGGGCGTGCTCGGGGACGACATTCGGTACGCTGCCGCCTTGGATCGTGCCCGCATTGACAGACACACCGGCATCGTAATCGATCAAAGTATTCATGCGAACGATCCAATGAGCCAGTTCGTTGATGGCACTGCGCCCTTCCTGTGGAGCGTCGCCGGCGTGGGAGGGTCGGCCCTTGAAATGGATCTTCAGTTTCTCGATGCCTTTTCTTTCCTTGATCATCGAACCGTCCGCTGAACTCGGCTCCATGACGAAGGCGAATTTGGCCGTTTTCGCTTTCTCGATGATCACTTCGCGGGAATAAAAGGAACTGATCTCCTCATCCGGATTGTGAATCACACAGATGTTGAGGCTTCGCTTCAGTTCTTCGGGCAAGTTTTCCAGCAAATAGGCCGTCAACAGGCTGCAGCCTTTCATGTCATAGACGCCAGGCCCATAGAGCCGCTCTCCCTCTATCTTGAAAGGCCGTCTACTCGCTTCTCCATCCAGGAACACAGTATCAGTGTGGCCGATGAAGAGCAGATCGATGGGTTCGTCCGGAGCATTCGTCGCCACCAGAACCGGCCCCACCTCCGGACCGACCGAAACCAACTCGGTCAGAAAACCTTGCTGCCTATATTTCTCTTCCAAAAACGCCGCCACTTCTCGTGTGCCCGCAGGATTTCTGCTGCCACTGTCGATATTGACGATCGTCTCCAATTCACGTAAATACTGATTCCTATCGAAGCCCATGGCCATTCCCCCTTGGCGAAATTATAACATCCACCTCTAGCTTAAAATATACTGTTTTTTTAAAGCGTTCTCAAATTAACCCTGACATTGGTTGTCGCTATTCCTGACGAAACCAGATCCATTCGCATGTGTGCAGACAAATACCGGAAGTTGTAGCTCGCCTAGAATCACAGCTACAGTTCCCGGCAGTCTTGCACCAAATGTATTTACTTGTTGGAAAGTTCCGGTTCAAACTCTTGATACAACTCCCAGGGCACTTCATTTTGTAGCTTATATTGAATCTCTATCGGTTTTTCATTTCGGTATGACAATGGATTTATTTTTCCTAAATAGATGAATTTAGAAGTTACATTATCGATTTGTTTGAATTTCCGCGCGAATAAGTGCAAGGTTACGCCTCGTTTTTCCGCATTGATGAAGTCTTGCCCTCGGTCAGAGTCTACTTTTGTGGAGTTAGGCGATTCCCATTGGAACTGCTTGGTGTTGATGAACTTATCCTTGTAGTTCACGCGTTCTTCTACGTCGTCACCTTTATGAAGGTCCACAAAATAGAAGTAATGATTGATTTCATCATTTTTCAGCACGCCCTGCCCTCGGAAGGAAGAATGTATTTTTTTATAGTTTGAAACAACGGCGATGTCCCTCATCGTGTACTCTTCGTATAGTTTCAAATGCGGAACACCATAGTTTATTGAGCCAAATGTTTTTAAATAGCGCATTCTGCCGTAATGGAGGACATCTTCGATAAAAGGACGATACTGTTCATCTGCCAAGATGATTGAAAAATCTTCCGTCCGATGCAACACATTCCTGTCATCCAAAATCACCAATCGTCTGGCAGATTTCAATTCCCCTTTATCGGAAAACTCCATATTCAAAGTACGGAAAGCATGAAGAATGGTCTCGTCATCGACTGCATCCAAATATTCCAATAATTCTGTTTTTGCTGTCTCCAAAGTACATGTTTCATGTGTCAGCAGATAGGTTATGATCATATTTTCATGCAGCCGAACTAAAGGTAATTTTTGAGACAAATCCGTCAACATAGCCATGAATAAAAGATTACTTTGCAATTCCATCACTTGTGTATTATTCGGTTCGACTTTATCCAAAAATTCGATGTAGTTCTTCGCTTTAAAACTACCGGATCTGGAGAAGAATTTAACCGGGTCTGGTGCAGCATCGACCTTTAAATAATCCTGCAACAGCCAAGGAATTCTTCCGCTGTTCAAGTTTTTGAATTCATTGTACGTATTCTTTAAATAGGCCAGAGTAGAAAAGTTCTCAAAATCAATTTGCTCCAGAATCTGTTGTTTGCTGATCTCGTCCAACTGGATATGGGTCGCTCCCGGCAAATCCGAAAAATTGCGTTTCACTGACGTTTTGACGCTGTCCTTGTCGTAAAAACGGCGCCCGTTCAGAGCGATCGCGATCAGGAAGCTTTTGCTGTAATTGCCGATGAAATCCAAGACCGTCAGGAATTCCTTGTTGTCTTTTTTGCGCAAGCCACGTCCCAATTGTTGTGTGAACACAATGGAAGATTGGGTCGGCCGCAGCATCATGACCAGATTGACGCCGGGAATATCGATGCCTTCATTGAAAATGTCCACGGTGAAGATCACTTCCAGATCAGAATCTTCCGCTTCCAGTAACTTCGTGTAGGCTTCTCTTCTGGATACTTTATCGCCACCGGATAAGGCGATGCTTGGGATACCCCGTTTATTGAATTCTTCAGCCATAAATTCTGCATGCGCAATCGTCATACAGAAGCCTAACGCTTTTCGTTTCAAGCCATCATGACCATAATAGTTCATTTTTTCGATGATAAAATCTACCCTTCGATGAACACTGAGGCGCTTTGCAATTTGATCAGGCGTCAGATTTTCCGAATCCTTTAAATCGACACCCGATTCATCGGTGATGCCAAAATAGTGGAACGGCACCAGCAAATCGTATTCCAATGCTTCGCGCAACCGAATTTCAACCGGTACATTGTTATCGAACAAGTCAAAGATGTTGCCGCCATCCGTCCGCTCCGGCGTCGCAGTCATCCCTAACAGGAATTTGGGATTAAAATGTTCGAGAACCTCCATATATCTCGGACTGGTCGCATGGTGCGCCTCATCCACGATGATATAGTCGAAGTACCCCGGATCATATTCTGCATAAATATTCTTCATGCTTTGGATCGTCGCAAACAAATAATCAGACTGATGCTCTTTGGATGTTCCGGATAAAATCCCAGTCGATTTATCCTTCAGATTGATGATTTTTTTGAAGGACGACATCGCACTATGCAGGATGTCTTCCCGATGCACCAGAAACAAAAGCCGCTCTGGTTTTGTCTGTTTCACATCAAAAGCGGCCATGTACGTTTTGCCAGTTCCCGTGGCAGCAATGACCAAAGCCTTCTCCTGGTGCTTTTCCCGCAGCCGCATCAGTTTTTCCATCGCCAATTCCTGCATCATGTTTGGTTTGATCGAGGGACCGCGCGTGAATTGGAAAACCATAGGATAGGACTCTTGGACAACGAGGTCTTTTTTGCGATCGCTCAAGAAGCTTGCGTAATCATTGATGAAGGCGTCATCCAATATTTCGCTGCTCTCCCAAATCAGGTTGTAGGCTTCCATAATTTCCGAGATGAATTCCTCGTCCTCATTACCGTCCTTGGTAATGATTTGAAGATTCCATTCGATGTTGCTTTTCAAGGCGCTTTGGGTAATGTTGGAAGAGCCGACGATGACTTTGTAATAATTGGTATATTCAAAAATATAGGCTTTAGGATGGAAGCCGGTTTGATGAGTAGCGACAAAGATGCGGGTATCAATATGCTGGAATGCCTTTAATCGGGTCAACGCGTACGGTTCCGTAAAATTCAGGTAGGTCCCCGTCAGTATTCTTCCTGACGCACCGTTCTCTTCCGCTTTCTGGATCGGATCCAACAATAATTGCAGTCCGGAAAAGTTGATGAAGGCCACGTTCAGGTAAAAGCGTTGGCACGTTTCCAATGATTGGACTAATTCATCCAATAAGGTCCCTTTTTTGCTGTTGGTTATTAACGAATACATGGCTTCACCTCGCTTTTTCTCTATACTCATGAGTTTATCATATTGATAATATATTACTAGATCATGTAGAGATAATTATTCTATATACGCATATCTTATTTGTGTCTCTTTTGGCCTTTCGAGGTGTATTCTTTTACATCTGCCTCCAACTGTTCTAAACTGAAGAATAGTAAACGTTATCATATCAGGAGGTTATTTAATGACAAATAAAGATGTATTCACTTTTTACAATGGTGTGACGATTCCCTCAATCGGTTTCGGCACATGGCAAATCCCCAACGAAGAAGCCTATGCGGCGGTAACGATGGCTTTGAAAAACGGCTATACACACATCGATACGGCACATGCTTATCACAATGAAGAAAATGTCGGGAAAGCGATCCGCGATTTTGGCATTGCCCGCGAAGAAGTGTTCGTGACCAGCAAACTACCTGCGCAAATCAAGGATTTCGACGGTGCGCTGCAACACTTCGAAGAAACCATGAGCAATCTTGGTCTGGATTATTTGGACCTCTATCTGATCCATGCGCCATGGCCATGGGACGAGATCGGCAAAGACTGTACCGAAGGCAACATCCAAGTCTGGAAAGCCATGGAACAGCTCTATGACGAAGGCCGAATCCGCGCAATCGGGGTTTCGAACTTCTCTATCAAAGACTTGCAAGCGATCCTGGACAATTGCGACATCGTCCCGATGGCGAATCAGATTCCTTTCTACATCGGCCGCGACCAAAAAGGACTGCTGGCTTTCTGTCAAACACACAAAATCGTTGTCGAAGCCTATTCGCCTTTAGCTACAGGTGCTATTCTGGATAGTCCGGAAATCAAACAGATGGCTGAAAAATACGGCGTGACGCCGGCACAATTATCCATACGCTATTGCTTGGAGAAGGATACTTTGCCTTTGCCGAAGTCAACGCACGAGGCACGCATCATCGAAAATGCGCAGCTTGACTTCACCATTTCGCCGGAAGATGTGGCTATTCTGGATGCGATGAAGGATGTCCGCGCAAATTAAATATGCAATAAAAAAACCTTGAAATGGGCGTTCATAGCCATTTTAAGGTTTTCTCTATTTTTACAGATGATAATTTTTACGAAAAATAGCAATCAATGCGAGTGCGTAGCTCCGGTGAGGCGCACACTCACCGAAGTTCTTCGGTAACTTTCAGCCGCAACTCCGGGGAGGCTTCCCTCATCGGAGGACGCCAGCGGAATGTTGACCGATCTACGGCGAAGGCACCGTTCACCGGAGGTAGGGCCCCCGCTGGCCACAAACCCTTCGCAAAGAAAGTTACCGGACAAACAGAAAAGACCAAGAAACCAGAGGCCGCCTAACAATGAGGCAACCCTGGTTTCTTTCAGTATCATACTCCTCAGACCATACCCTCTATGCCTGTTTCGATGATTTCCATCTGCAGCAGGGTTTCTTCGTCCTTGGTGACTTTTTCCGCACCGTTCACGATTGCGTTGTACAGATCGTCGTAGACTCTGGCGTAATCGCCCTTTTCGGAGACAACTTTTTCTTCATGGTAGACGCCTTCATCATCCATATACGTCAGAACCCCGTAATGTTCCGGCAGGTCGACACCGAAATCGGAATTGTTCGGCATGTGGAACAGCTTCAGATGCTCCTCTTGACGGTCTCGGGTCTGTTTCACGAACATGCCCTTTTTGCCGTAAGCAACAAAACTCGGACGCTCCTTCAGCCTGAAGAAGCTGGATTTGATGGAAACTTTCAGATTCTGATAGTGGAAATCCAGATCGAAGTAATCGTTCATCCGGCCCGGCCCCAACAATTGCCGCACATCATAATGGATTTTGTCCGGTTTGCCGAAATAGGAAAGGACCTGATCGATGGTATGGCTGCCGATTCCGTACAGGTAGCTTGTATCCTTTGTGAAACTGTCGATAGACAAGGGAATTTCCGGGCGATAGTAATCAATGGCTATCTCGACTTCCAACAGATCGCCTAATTTGCCGCTTTCGATGATTTTCTGCGTCGTCAGGAAGTCCGAATCGTAGCGTCTGTTCTGGTAACACTGGACCAGCAAGCCCTTTTCTTTCGCGTATGCAAAAATGGCGGCTGCTTCTTCGGAAGTTGCCATAAACGGTTTTTCAACCAGCACATTTTTGCCGTGGTCCAAAGCTTGTTTGGCGAACTCGTAGTGGGAATTCGTATGCGTGCAGACGACCACCAACTGGATGTCATCATCCTCCAACACATCCGCAATATTCCCCGTGTACTGGATGCCCTCGATTTTTTCCCAATCGCTCTTCTCCGGATTCCGGCTATAGATTGTTTTGACTTTGATGTTGCTTCTTGATAAAGAAAACGGCAGATGATAACGGTTCGTGCTTTTCCCGTTTCCGATGTATCCGATTGTCAGCATACTTCTTCCCCCTAAATGATTTTATCTTCTCTCTATATTGTAGCGGTATATATCCGATTGTAAACCAATCCGGGCTGAATCGGTACAAAAGTGCGGCCTTTTTTTGGACTGGGTTGCTTCCTTTTGGACCAAATGTTCAGCGCAGATTGTTCCGTTTGTGTATTTCCTGTTGCAATATTAGTGGATTTTAGTAAAGTTGAAAATAAATATTGTGAGAGTCGATGTGGCACTGTATAATTAAATGTAAGTTAACGTTTACATGAGTTTGTCAGCATAGCTTCTTTCCGTAGCGACAAACAGCAATTTTCATATTCTATTTTCATATACCAGTTTCAACACTATAAGATTGGGGGATACTAATGATACAGAAAAGACAGCCTACTATGAGTGGCGCAGAGGAACTCTACGAGCGATTAAAATTTGGGTTATTGGCCGGCTTCGCCTTATTGATGGGCGGTGTGGCCTTCCTGTTCAACAGCCCACGTGAAATTTATGAAGGCAACCTCACCATCCTGGCATCTCCGGCTAATCTGTTTACGGATTACATGGCGTTGACGAACGTCGGTGCGGCCTTGTTCAACGTTGCCTTGATGACTTTGCAGGCTCTTTGGATCGTACGGATGGCGGATGCCAAGATTAACGGTCCGGTCATAGCCGGCATTTTGACGATTGCGGGATTCGCTTTTTTTGGCAAGAACTTATTCAATTCCATGCCGATCAGCATCGGTGCCTTCACATATGCAAGAGTCACAAAAGTACCGATGCACAAATCGTTGCTGGCCGCCCTTTTCGGGACAGCCTTGGCACCGCTGGTCAGTGAACTCTCCTTCAGCCTCGGCATCGGTCAACCCTATGGTGTGCTTCTGGGGCTGGGCGCCGGTTTCATTTCCGGCTTCCTGATTCCCCCACTGGCGCATCATTTCGTTACCTTCACAAGAGGATTCAGCCTCTATAACGTCGGCTTCACCTGCGGCATCATCGGAACAGTCTTCATCTCTTTGATGCGCAACTTCGGTTTCGAGATAAAAACAGCAAATATCCTTGCCAGCGGCTACAATGGCCCATTTTCAGTGCTGCTCTATTCATTGTTCAGCGGTATGTTCCTGATTGGCTTGTGGCTCAACGGATGGAGCTTCAAAGGGTTGAAGCGGATCATGCGCCATTCGGGCCAATTGTCCACTGATTACCTGGAACTGGGCGGTTTGGGTGCGACGCTCATCAACATGTCTTTGCTTGGATTCCTGTCTACGACTTACATTCTGCTTATGGGTGGAGAAATCAACGGTCCCGTTTTGGGCGGAATCTTCACAGTCATAGGCTTTGGAGCCTTCGGGAAAAACGTCAAGAATGTCCTGCCGATTCTGATTGGGGTCACACTGATGGGCCGACTCAACTATCAGGACAACCAGTCCACCATCGTACTGATTTCGGCACTGTTCGGTACTACCTTGGCGCCGCTGGCAGGTCGTTACGGGAACATAGCGGGCATCATCGCCGGAGCCATGCATCTGACGTTGGTCATGAACATCGGGTATCTCCATGGTGGTGTAAATCTCTACAACAACGGCTTTTCGGGCGGACTTGTCGCTTCGATACTGGTTCCCATTCTGGAAGCCTTCCACCTTCACCGAGCCAACCAACGCGCTTTGCGTGGGCCAGTCGATCCGGCTGATGAAGTCGAGATTGATCAAGCCGATTAACAGAACCATTCAGCACGATTTTTCAAAAACAAAAGAGATGCCTTATGAACGGATTTCACTCCGTTCATAAGGCATCTTTTTTTCATATGAACAGACGGATCGCCGCAATCGCGGTCATGATCATGATGATGCGTTTGTACCACACTTCGTTAATCTTCCTGACGAATCTGATGCCCAACACGCTGCCGAATGCGATGAACGGTATCATCAGCAGCATGTACCGGAGCGTTCCCCAAGTGACGGTCCCCCACATGAAGATGTGAAAAGGCAATTTCACAAGGTTCATCACCAGGAAGAACCAAGCAGTCGTTCCAATCATTTTGTTCTTGGTTAGGTCCTGCGACAGCACATAAACGTTGAATATTGGCCCTGCGGCATTCCCTACCATCGAAGAAAAACCGCTGACAGCCCCGACCATCCAGTGGAAAATCGGATTTTTTGGAAGCGGCAAAACTCTTTTGGCCACCTCTCGGTAGACCAATAACCCCAAGCAAATCAATACGACGACACCCAATAAGGCTTTGAACTGATCGTCATCCAGATAATTGCCCGTGATGGCCCCGGCGGCAATACCGATTACGGCTGCAGGCAACAATTTCAGGACGTCACTGAATTTACCTTGTTTGCCGTACTGAAAGATGGCGATTAAGTCCCCCAACATCAACATCGGCAACATAATTCCGGCTGATGCCTTCCCGCCGAACAGAACCGCAACGAGCGCCACCGCTGGAATTGTCGCGCCTTGTATGCCTGTTTTGGAAAAGCCGATGATGATGGCCGCAACAATCAGCATCATCCATTCAATCCCATTTAAACCCAACATTCTCCAACCACCTCCCACGATTCCTTTCATTTTACCGATTTTCCAATTAAATGACAATGACTCAGAGGCCACAATCCGGAAAACGCTTAATCCCTTTACCCAATTGAAAAAAAAGTGCTCGTTTATTGGGTTTGGCGGGCATCCAAACCTCGCAATTACCCTCAAAAAGTGTTAAAATGTAACCAAAGACGAATGCCCGCAGTGACTGTTTCCCCCACCATCGCTCTTCAACGAGCCAACTTTTGTCTTCATCATCTATGTAACCGCCTTCAACACCAGACTTCTGACGACTATACAAAGCACTCCCACCTCCTAGAGACTTTCTGGAACACGTTCGACTGTGCATCAAGATGGCCTTTCTTTGTATATTTTTCAGATCCATCACCTTTTTGCGCCCAAAACTCAAAAAAATTTGTAAAGGGTGTGACACACCATGATCGTCAACCGTAACACAATCAGGGAACAAAACGAGACCATCGTTTTGACAGCAATCATCAATCATCCCAATACTTCTAGAGCGGCCATCTCTCATGATTCCGGACTGAATAAGGCAACCGTATCCGAAATTGTCAAAAAACTGCTCAAGGAAAAACTCGTCGTCGAACTCGGTACAGGTCAAAGTTCCGTCGTTGGCGGGAGAAAACCGGTGCTGTTGAAGGTGAATGCGAATGGTGGATACGCGATGAGTTTGACCATTACACAAACAAAGATTTCTTCACTCGTATGCAATCTCCAAGGCAGGATCGTTGCGCAGTACGATTTGGTCAGAAAAGTGGAGGCCAGCAATATCATCGACAGCATCGAGGAAGTTGTGCTCTACCACAGGAAGAGCCTCACCAAGACGCCGTTCCGCTTCGTGGGTATTGTTGTGTCCATCGACGGCTTTGTGCATGAAGATGAGATAGTATCATCAACGAACAAAATGTTAGAGCATCTGACCGCCAAACACTCTGGAGAGCGACGCCATCGACTGTCCGATCTTTTTGGAGAACCAGAATAATCTGGCGGTTATCGCCGAAGCGGTATTCGCCCACTCTCCGGGGAACATCATCAGCATCGATCTGGATGAAGGCATCGGTTCCGGAATCCTGTTGCAGAACCGGTTGTTCCGCAGCAAAAACAGCCTGGCCGGTAATCTGGGGCACACGATCCTCTATCCATTCGGGAAAGACTGTGACTGCGGCAAGCAAGGCTGCCTGAATCAGTATTGTTCAACGTCTGCTTTGGTTGCGGAAATCAGAGACCTGAAGAAGGATTCCGCAATTCAGCTGGCCGATCTGATTGCCCTGTACAAAACCGGCGATGAAGACGCCAAAAATGTAGTGGAACATCTCGTGCTGCATATGAGCATCGCAATCAGCAACGTAGTCAGCCTGTTCGATCCGGAAAAAGTCTATCTGAATGGCGATCTCTTCCGTGCATTGCCGGAATGTGTGACAGCAATCCAAACGGAATTGAACCGAAAATCCGGGCAAAACGTTCCCGTGAGTTTGTCCTCACTGGGGAAAAACGGAGCTCTTCTGGGTGGGATCGCATTGGCACTCCAGCATTTCTTCCAAGTGCCGCAACTGCAGTTGCATTTTGAAGATTGAAATTCCGGATGAATGGAACGCAAATAAAAAAAGAATCAGCCTCTTTCTGACGTCACATCCTCACGGGTGTGACGTTTTTTTTGACACACTATTGCTTTTTGTTGATTATTAATATAATATTTTATATGCAGAGACATGTATTCGATTTCATGAAACGACATTCCATATTGTGGGATGCCTTTTTGTTATACGGAAATCTGACAAGAATCATATTTGACCTATTTGATGTAGAGAGGAATTATCATATGACCTTACGCCACTATCTATCCTTTTTTTCTGCGGCCTTCTTGATCATGGCCATGTACATTGCCGGGAATGCGGTTGGTTTCTTCGTCGAGCCGATCACCACGGAATTAGGTTTCACGCGCAGTGCCTTTTCGCTTTACATCAGCCTGTCGACTCTGACCGGCGTCTTCGTGCTTCCCCTGATTGGTCAATTTCTCCCTAAATTTGGCGCAAAGCGCTTGCTGATCGGAGGAGGTCTCTGGGTTTCGCTTGGATTTGTTTGGCTGGCATTCGCCACTCGTTTATGGCAATTTTATCTGGGAGGCATCTTCCTCGGTTTGTTCATGATGCCGATTACCATGTTTTTGGCGATTTTATTGATCAACAATTGGTTCACCGCCAAAAAAGGATTGATGATGGGCTTGTTGAATGCCTCCGGAGGACTTGCGGGAGCCATCGTTTCGATGATCATGCCGACATTTCTGGATAATTTCGGTTGGCGCATGGGTTACTTTCTGATTGCAGGACTTTTCGCGCTCCTGACTGTCCCGAACGGCCTCTTTTTGTTGGTGGAAAATCCGGGCACTATCGGCCTGAACGCTTATGGGGATGAACTGTCCGCTCAAACCCAAAGCAATCAACCTATACATGATCTGTCCATCCCTTATGAAGAAGCCAAAAAGATGAAACCGTTTTACATTCTGTTCATAGGCATTTTCCTTTCCGCTTTCGGAGGCGGGATGATGCAACATTTGCCAGCGCACTTCAGCGGGATGAACTTCACATCCGGACAGGTCGGCACATTGTTCTCGCTCGTCATGGCCGGCATGATCATCGCCAACATTTCGGTGGGAGCCATCAATGACAAAATCGATTCGACCATCACCCTTACAGTTGTCGTTGTCTGCATGGTGATCGCCCTGTTCTTCCTTGCGACCACCCGCTCTTTCCTGGCCTTGTCGATCGTCATGTTCATCCTCGCGTTCGGACTCGGCGGACCAGCGGTATTGACCCCGTTGGTCGTGAGCGAAGTCTTCGGTATCGGGGATTACCCGCGCATCTGGTCCATTCTCGGCATGGCGCCTTCCATCGGGATGTCCATCTCCGGCCCGCTTTGGGGAGCCGTTTATGATGTGACCGGCTCATATGCAATCGGCATGTATGCGATGATGGGCTTGGCCATCATCTACGGCATCTGTTACCTTTTCGCACTGAAAAGAGGGCCGTTAAAACAGCCGCTTAACGTAACCGGCATCTAAAATCAGATATGTTGAAAAAACGCACAGTCGGCTGACTGTGCGTTTTTGTGTTCTATTTTTTCAGCCACTTTTTCAATGGATTGCTCTTCTTCAGATTGTCCAGTACCTCTTTGACATCCTGGTCCTTGGTCCCCATTTTCAGGCGCTCCTGCATTTTTTCGCGCATCAGCGTCTCGATGTTGCTGAGGTCCGGATACTTGCCGTCCTTTTCACCTTTTGCCACGACCGACAGCACCTCGATGTAGCTCATCGCCAACGCGGTCGTCAGCACGGCAGCCGTCGCGCCGCTGATGACCCCTCCGACGATCGTACCTGCGCCGGGAATCAGCTTCAGCAAGTTGGATACGATGTACCGCCCTAAATAGGTAGCTCCCCCTGTTCCGCCGACAGCGCCGATCACGCTGGTGATGGCGGCTTTATCCATCGAAATGCCGAATATCGCAGTGATATGGGCCAGCATGCCGATCTGCATCGGCACCAGGACAGTCGCATCGGAAAAAGGGATCGGCGTGAACCCGACGCCGAATGTGGTCACGATGTATTTGGTCGCCCAACTTCGGGATGCTTTCGCTTTACGCGCGATATCCACCTGTTGGGCGTTGTTAAAAGCCTCTTTCGTCTCCTCCGGCAGCAGCGCAAACGTCCGCTCGATCAATTCCTTCAATCCGCTCTGCGGAAGCAACAGCTCATCCGTGATGGCATATGGTTCCGCCATCACGTTCAGCACGCCGGCGATCGGCAAGTTCAGGTTTTCGATGTATTTCTTCAGCTCGTTCGCTGGCTTTCCGATCGATTGCGTCAGGACGACCAGCACCGGCAGCAAGCCGGAAAGTTCTTCCATGAAGGCGATCTCGGACTCCTCGATGCGGGAGGAATGCGCATTGATGCAATAGTAGACCAAATGGATCGCCTTGTCGGATCCTTCCTTTTGGCTTTTTTTGATGGCCTCGATGATTTCCCGCTTTACTTCGGTTTGGATCGGGTGGCTCAATTCCAGCCCGCGTGTATCATACAACACGATCGGCATGCCTTCTTTCGCGATTCGACGCAGATGCTTCGTGACGGGTTTCCCGATGCCGGTCTCAGCCATCCGTTCCCGGAAGACATTATTGATCAGCGTACTTTTCCCGACCCCCGTCTTCCCCGCAAGCAGGATATTGACGGGATGCATGTTTTCCACTTCTTCTTTTGTCTTGTTCAGTATTTCCTGAACCACATTCAAATCAAGATTGCCTCTTCCCATGATGTTTCCCCCTGTCGCTCGACCGCAAGCACGCTTTATTGTGGAACGATTACGTTCCTCTGGTAATTTCCACCACGCTTTGGGAAATGAAATAATACCCATACTCGCCCATCCGTTCCGGCGAGTCTTTCATGCCGTTCGTCACCCAGGAGTAGATCATCCCTTGATAGGCGAAGGAAACGGCGGTGATCCAGTGTTCATAAGGTATGACGGTTTTTTTGGACCGGAGCTGTTCCTCCAAACGTCCCCTCAAATAGGTGTTGAATTTGAGCGGAAAGGAGTAGCTGCTTCGCCCATTGAAAAGAACGCTGAAAAAGCGCTCATTTTCTTTGATGTAGCTGAAGATATCCGTGAACGCCTCAACCGTTATTTGCCTGAATTCCGTTTCCGCTGCTTCGGATAAAACCGTTGTCGTGATGGCTTTCCCTCTGTCCTGGAGTTCCAGGATCAGCGCATCGATATTTTTCTCCAACAGATCATGTTTGTCTACATAATGCAGGTAAAAAGTTCCCCGATTCACTTTTGCACGCTGGGTAAGCTCCCTTACCGTCACTTCTTCGATGGATTTTTCTTCCAGCAACGTTATCAACGCCTGCAGAAGGTTTTTCTTTGTGGCTATGACACGCTTGTCTTGTGATTGTTTATCCAGCTTCATTGATTGCTCCTACTTCCAGAGTTTGATTTGGAACTCTTTCTTGATATAGACTTCCAAAATGCTAACATGATTATAGTATAGCCACCCCAAGATAACAAGTTTAATGGCCGCCTTTCAGGGGATCCAGCACAGCAAAAAAAAGCTGCTCTGGTCCGTTGGAATGGACCGAAGCAGCTTTTTCGGATGGAAGGCGGACTGATCGCGCTCCTGTTGGTTAATCGTCGTTGTTTCCGCCGCCGAAAAGCAACAGCAGACGGAGCAATTGCAGGAAGCTCATGAAGGCCGCCGCGACATACGTCATGGCTGCTGCGACAAGAACTTTTCTGGCTTTCGGCACTTCTTGCGCATTCAGGATGCCGCCGTTTGAAAGGATCTTCAGCGCACGTCCGGATGCATTGAATTCGACAGGCAGTGTGACCACTTGGAAGAGGAAACTGAACGAGAAGAAAAGGATCCCCAAATTGAGGAACGTCTGGTTCATGCCCGAGAACACGCCGATCATGATCATCGGCATGGAAAGCGTCTGGCCGAAATTGGCGGCCGGGACCAAACCAGCGCGCAAGCGCAACGGAATGTAATTCTTTTGGTCTTGGATTGCGTGACCGACTTCATGGGCAGCAACGCCAATGGCCGCGACCGAAGTCGAGTTGGCTGTCGTGTCGGAAAGGCGCAGCACTTTGGCGCGCGAGTCATAGTGGTCCGTCAGATCTCCGCGGACGCGCTCGATCTGCACATCATGGATGCCCGATTGCTCCAGGATGAAGCGTGCTGCATCCGTAGCGGTGTAACCGTTCTGGCTTTTCACTTGGTTATAGGTATTGAAGGTACGTTTGACGAATCCCGAAGCGATCATGGAAACCACGATACCGAGGATGATCAATATATAGGTGCTATCGAAGAATGGATACAACATGTCTCATCAACCTTTCTTTTAGTTACTCTACAGTATAGCATCAGATTGTGAAGAAAGGATGAAGGATGCTTACGGTTGTGTAATTTTAAAAAATTCTTTAGATATTCGTTATTTGGAAAACCGGATTCCGGTTGGCCGGAGGAAATCAGCTCGAGATGGCCGCTGCTCCGGTTAAGCCTCCGCCCCCGGAGGACGCCGGTGAATTTCGGCCGCTGCTCCGGCCAGGCTGCGCTCATCGGAGGACACATCCGGAATGTTAGCTGAACTACGGCCAAGCCTCCGTTCACCGGAGCAGCGCGCTGCGCTGTTGCTCGTGGGTTCCCACAAAATCAAGAGCTGCCCCGCAACGAGACAGCCCAGCTATTTCTATTGATTTTGTTTCCGGTATTTTTGCATGACTGTGACCAGGCGCTCCATCGCTTCCATCAGCGTTTTCGTAGGGGCACCCAGGCTGATTCTTTCGTAGCCGCGGCCTTCGTCCCCGAATATGTAGCCTTCATCCAGGAACACTTGCGCCTCCTGCTCCGTGATTTCTTCCAACTGCTTGTGCGACAAACCGAAGGCACTGAAATCCATCCATTGCAGGTAAGTCCCTTCCAGATCGAAGACGGTCACTTCCGGCAGTTCCTTCGCCAGGAAATCCTTCAGCGTCTCATGGTTGTGCCAAATCAAAGCTTTGAACTCCTCCAACCAGTCCTCTGCTGCGGTATAGGCGATTTCTGTCGCCTTCAAGCCGATCACGTTTGTTCCCCCACCGATGCCTGTCATTTCCATATCCATCTTGAAAGCCGTGTGGAGCTCCGGATTCGAAATGATGACATTGGAATTGCGCAGGCCAGCGATATTGAAGGACTTGCTGGCGGCGGTTGCCGTGATGCAGATATCCGCTGCTGCTTCCGATATGGCTGCCATCGGCGTAAAGATATGCCCGGGCATGATCAGATCGTGGTGGATTTCATCCGCCAAAATCACGACATCATGGGCGACGCAGATGTCGACCACTTTCGCCAGTTCCGCTTTGGTCCAGACGCGGCCGACCGGATTATGCGGGTTGCTGAACAGCATCAACTTTGTGTTCGGATCTTTGGCTTTCTCGGCCAAACCCTCAAAATCGATTTCGTAGCGATCGCCGTTGCGGACCAACGAATTGTTGATGAGCCTGCGTTTCGTGTTCTTGATCGACTTCATGAACGGATAATAGACCGGCCCCATGTAAAGGACGCCATCGCCCGGCTCGGTGTATGCTCGGATAGCGGAATAGAACGCCGCAATGATGCCCGGTGTGCAGATGATCCATTCCTTCTTGATTTCCCAAGCATGGCGATTCCCCATCCAATTGATGATTGCTTGGTAATAGTCTTCGGTCGGCAGATCATAGCCCATTACGGCTGTTTCGATATATTCCTGCAGTCCCTTGACGATTTCCGGTGCTGTCTTTATGTCCAAATCCGCTACAGAAAAAGGAAAAACATCCTTCCCCACATTCGGATTGCTTCTGTACATGGCTGCCCATTTTTCGGACCCGGTATTGCTCCGATTGACGGGTGTTTCGAAATCATAATTCATCTATTCATCCTCCCAAACATTTGACTTACTTTTCATTCTATCACTCGTTTTGACAATTGCCACCCCTAATCAGATTTTAATGCAAAGAAAAACGGAGAATCCGTTTTGGATCCTCCATTTTTTGCGTATATTCAGCGACTCGCCTCTCAGCTTTTTCTATTCAGCATTTTGAGGTAACTTTGATAATTTTTATTGCCGCCGGAAAGGTTGTAGACTTCCTGGAAGCCTAAATTGATCAAGACATTCTGAGCGGCATTTCCGGTCACGCCTTTGTTGCAGTAAGTAACTGTCGGGATATCTTTGGAAAGCTCACCGGCGCGTGCACGCAGTTCCCCTAACGGGATGTGGATTGCATCTTGGACGTGGCCCTTCTCGAAATCCTTGGCGGAACGCGTATCGACCACCTGGATGGATTCGCCTTTATGTTGCGTTTCGACCAACTGGGCCGGTGTCATCAACGGATTGCCGTGCAAGGCGTTATCCAAAGCCATACCTGTATAAAGGATAGGGTCTTTTGTTGTTGCGAACGGCGGTGCATAGGCCAGATCCAGATGGAACAGGTCTTCCGCTTTCGCCTTGAAGGTGATCGCCGTGGCGAGGACATCGATCCGTTTGTCCACACCTTGAGTTCCTACAATTTGCGCGCCCAATACGCGTCCGGTTGCCTTGTCAGCCAAAGCCTTGATGATCAGTTCCTTGCCGCCAAGGTATTCGGCGTGGTCCGGCTTGATGTTGTAAAGGACTTCTACGGAATAACCGGCTGCCTTCGCCTCTCTTTCGGTCATGCCTGTCTGGCCGACATGCAGATTGAATACGCGGAAAATGCCGGTACCCAGCACCCCGCGGTGTTCCAGATTCCCACCTGTAATCACGTCTCCGGCGATACGTCCCATCTTGTTGGCCGTAGAGCCCAATGGACGGTAGATCGGTTTGCCTGTGATGACCGAGAAACTTTCGGCGACGTCTCCGACCGCATAAACATCCGGGATGTTCGTCTGCATTTTACTGTTGACGGCAACTGCACCCGTCGCTCCGATCGTGACGCCGATTTCCTTCGGCAGTTGGATATTCGGACGCACACCGGCAGCCAGGATGACGATATCCGTTTCGATGGTGGCGCCTTTTGTCGTCACCACTTTTTTGACGGTCCCCTTACCTTCGATTTTCTTGACCGTATCCCCGAGGTGCAAATGCACCCCATTGGCCATCAGCACTTCTTCCACACGGAAAGCCATATCCGCATCCATCGGCGGCATCACTTGATTTTCCAACTGAACGATGGTGACATCCCAACCTTTATACACGAGTTGTTCGGCCATTTCCAGACCGATGAACCCGGCACCGATGATCAGCGCTTTTTTCGGTTGG
Organism: uncultured Carnobacteriaceae bacterium; assembly: GCA_963814755.1. GTDB lineage: Bacteria > Bacillota > Bacilli > Lactobacillales > Aerococcaceae > Trichococcus. The sequence goes on along the minus strand of CAWFEB010000025.1, from coordinate 225,268 downwards.
TTCGCTTCCGAATAACTTTCAATGTCACGAAGGTCCTGGATGTTGCGGACGTGGAAGACATTATCGTATTCAGCCTGATCGAACGGTGGAGGCGTAAGCGGCGCCGCACCTGTCGCGAAAACCAACACATCATAAGCGTCCTCTTTGATTTCGCCGGTCTTCAGATCTTTAACTTGAATCTTTTTGGAGTCATGATCCACTTTCGTTACTTTATGTTCCGTAAAGATGGAGACATCATATCTCTTTTTGAACCATTTCGCATCCCGCGGCGTCAGGCGATCCACTGAATCGACTTCCCCACCGATTTTGTAGGGGATACCGCAGACGGAATAGGAAATATCCCTCCCTTGGTCATAGACGACTATTTCCGCTTCCTCTGTATTTCTGCGCGCTTTGGCTGCAACGGAGGTGCCCGCCGCTACCGAACCGATTACGATGATTTTCATAATAAATTCTCCTTTTCAGTTAAGGTGGCTTATTTTATCGTTTTTACAGGATTCACTGCACTATTTTCTTTTCCGGGAAACCAATGTCTTGTCGAATTGGCGATTTTCACTAAAATCAGCATCACCGGCACTTCAGTCAAGACACCCACAACCGTCGCCAGTGCTGCCGGAGAATCCATTCCGAACAACGCGATGGCAACCGCCACCGATAATTCAAAAAAGTTCGATGCGCCGATCATTCCAGCCGGCGCAGCAATTTCATACGGAAGCTTCAAGGCCTTGCTTGCAAAATAGGCAATGAAGAAAATCAGGAATGTCTGCAGGATCAAAGGCACTGCGATCATCAAAATATGCAACGGATTTTCCAGGATGACCTCTCCTTGGAAAGAGAACAGCAAGACCAGCATCAACAACAGCCCTGCAGTAGTTGCACCGTCAAATTTCGAAAGAAAATCCTTCTCGAAATAAGCGACGCCTTTTTTCTTTGTGACGAAGATCCGCGTCAAAACGCCACCGACCAACGGAATCACGACAAACAACACAACGGACAAAATCAAGGTATCCCAAGGAACCGTAACATTGCTGACACCCAGTAAAAATTTGACGATGGGAATGAAGGCTACCAGAATGATCAGATCATTGGTCGCAACCTGAACGACAGTGTACGCCGGATTGCCTTTTGTCAATTGGCTCCAGACAAACACCATAGCCGTACACGGGGCAGCTCCCAAGAGAATCGCACCGGCCAAGTACTCCGTCGCCAACTCGGGCGTAATGAAATTCTTGAAGACGACAAAGAAGAAAAAAGCGGAAATGGCGTACATGGTGAAAGGTTTGATCAGCCAGTTCACTGCCCAAGTGACATAAAGTCCTTTCGGATTTTTCCCGACGTCCCGGACGCTTTGGAAATCCACCTTCATCATCATCGGGTAGATCATGACCCAGATCAAGACGGCTGTCGGGATCGAGACGTTCGCATATTCGAATTTCCCGAAAAATTCAGGTATGGCCGGTAGATATTTACCGATCAAAACCCCCACCACCATACAGATTGCTACCCAGACACTCAGATACTTATTGAAGAACGAGATGCTTGTTTGCTCTTTTCCACTCATTATATTATACCTCCATTTATTGTTTTACGCTCTTTATAGCATTCTTTGCGTCATTTGATCTTTTCTTTTTCTTCCGTTGTACACATAGCTTTTGACCGCACCGGTTCACAGATGCAGGCCGGTGTATTGGCCATCAGTTCCGCTGTATCTACCTTGAATTTTTCGAAGGCGTCTTTATTCAGATCGTAATAATGCCATGTGCCGGATTTTTCCGTCGTCACCAGTCCCGCCTTCACCAACAGATTGATGTGATGGGACAGAGTTGGCTGGGTAAAATCGAAATGTTCCAGTATGTCGCAGGCACACATGGCCCCGCAGGAAAGCATATCGACAATTTTGACGCGCTTCGGGTCGGCCAAAGCCTTTGCGATTTTTGCATAATTTTCATAATCCATGATTGCTGTTGCCCCTTTTTATATAGACGTTTTTCTATCTATTGCGGAAAAAGAAACTCGAGCCGGGGTATCCCGAGACACGAGTATTCTTTATTTTTACTAGCAACAGCCGCCGTTCCCACAACTGCATGAGCCCTTAGTCGCTGTCTCAGCTTCCTCATGATTGTGGTGATGGTGTCCATGACCGCCGCAGCAAGATTCTTTTGTTTGAGTTGTTTCTTCCTGATGATGATGGTGATGATTGCCCTGTCCACCGCAGCCACAGCCGCCTTTTTCGCCATGACCGCCGCAGCATCCTGATTCTTCTTTTTCTTCTTTTTCTGCTTCGGCAAATTCCTCCGAACCGCCACAACCACAGCCTCCGCAACCACAAGAGCCTTCGGTGTCTTCAATGAAGCGGACGCCGATGTAGCTAGTGATTTCATCGTTGGTCGGATAGCCTCCACTTTTGACGATTTCTCCATCCACAACAGTGATCGGCAATACGCTATTCCCTTCCGCCTCGATTTTTTCGTTAACGGCCTTGTTGAGCGTGAATTGATCCGCATCATCGGTCAAATTAAAAAGCAATGCCTCGTAATTCTCCAAATCTGCCAAAGCCTCCATTACTGCTGCAATGCGCAGGGCATCCTGGCTGCTGAACAAGCTGCTGCTTGTTTCCGGTTCAAAAATAGTGATATTCGTCATGATTCATTTCCCCTTAGCTTGTTTTTTATTTGGAAAAGCTTTTCAAAGCTTAAACGTCTTTTTTTGTTACCTTTATAATATAGAACTTCTTCGATTTACAGTCAAACACAAAATAGCATTTGGTCAAAGAAAGTGCCGGACAGAGAATAATTCCCCGTCCGGCACTTCATCAGCAAATTTTTTATTTTTTCAGCAATTCTGTGATTTCTTCCGTACTGGCGACTTTACCGTAGGATACGACTTTCTCGTCGATGACCAATCCCGGAGTGCGCATGATGCCGTATTTCGCGATGTCCTTCATGTCGGTCACTTTGGTGATGGTCGCTTCCATCCCCATTTCCTTCAAAGCCTCTTCCGTGTTCTTAGCCAAATTCACACAATTTTTGCAGCCTATACCCAAAATTTTGATTTCCATGATGATTCCTCCTGCATATTATTTTTGATTTGATTACATAAAGATTGGTCCCAAGAAATTGAACACATAGCCGATAATGATGATGCCGACTGCCACGATTCCGAAGAAGAGGCCCAATAATTTCGGCTTGACGACCTGCTTCAGCATGACCATCGACGGCAAGGACAATGCCGTCACGCCCATCATGAAGGAAAGCACGGTACCCAAGCCGACACCTTTTGCGACAAGCGCTTCGGAGATGGGCAGCGTCCCGAAAATATCCGCGTACATCGGAACCCCGACGACTGTTGCCACCAATACCGAATACCATTTATCCTGACCCAACAGAGCGGTTATGACGGATTCGGGAATCCAGTTGTGGATGGCCGCCCCGATACCGACCCCAAGGAGCACGTAAAGCCATACTTTTTGGACGACTTCCTTCACTTGATCGACTGCATAATCGACACGATCCCTCCTTGTCAACTCTGCTTCCTCAAGTTCAATTGTCGGGCTACCGAACACAAAGGATTCGACCTGGTCCTCCAGGTGCGCTTTCCCGATGAAGGTTCCGCCGACAACCGCAAGGATCAATCCCACAACGACATACGCTATGGCGATCTTCCAGTTGAAGATGCTGGCCAAGAGGATAATCGATGCCAAATCAACAAGCGGTGAAGAGATCAGAAACGAAAACGTCACACCCAACGGCAGTCCAGATCCGGTGAAGCCGATGAAAAGCGGAATCGAAGAACAGGAACAGAATGGTGTAATCGTCCCAAGCAACGCCGCCAGGATATTGGCGGTGATCCCATCAAAGCGTCCCAAGATTTTCTTCGTCCGCTCAGGCGGGAAAAAGCTTTGCACGTATGAAATGGAGAAAATCAGCACCGACAACAGGATGAATATTTTGATGACGTCGTAGATGAAGAAGTGGATGCTGCCGCCTACCCTGCTGGCGAGGTCCAATCCGAAGACATCCCGGACAAGCACACCAACCAAATCGCTTAGCCACTGCATTTTTAATAACTGATCATTTAACCATTGAAAAATTCCCATAACGAATTGCACCTTCTAGTTTGTATTTTTACTGTTTGACACATTGACATTTATCTATGTGTTAGTATACGCCCACACATAGATAAATGTCAATGTGTTGTTTTCGGGTGCTGAGGCACTATAAAAAAAGCTGCGATAATGTCGGAGCAGCACCCCGGCTTTCACAGCTTATTCATTCAAGGATAGGCTTTTCTCTTTTTGTCACTTTTGCAGCAGTTCTGCAATGTGTTTGGGCGTCAGGATCCGCCCATATGAGACGACCTTTTCATTGATGACCAGCCCCGGTGTCTGCATGATGCCGTATTTTGCGATTTCTTTCGGGTCCTCCACTTTAATGATGGTTGCTTCCATGCCGATCTTCTTGAGCGCCTCGGCTGTATTTGCTTGCAATTTCTCGCAGTTCCGGCAGCCCGGTCCCAAAATTTTGATTTCCATTTTCATCCCCTGCTTTCGAATGAATTATACAGTGGTGTTTTGTTTGGCCATAGTCTGGAAAAAGTCCTTCAACTCATCCAATTTTTCATGATTCACGGAGTATTTGACCCAAATGCCGTCTTTTCTGCTGTCCACCAAGCCACAGTCCTTCATCATTTTCATGTGATAGGATAAAGTCGGTTGTGTGATCGAGAACTGATCCAATAATGCACAAGCGCACATTTCCCCTTCCGACAATAAATCCATGATTTCCAATCTGGTTTCGTCAGATAAGACTTTCAGGCATTTTGCGTATGTTTTGTATTCAATCGTCATATTCAGTTCCTCTTTTCCTGATGTCCTTTGAGGCACTCCAGCGCACTCTTTCAGCCTTGAACCCTCCACATAGACATCTATCTATATGAAGTATATACCCTCGCAGCATGAATTGCAATTTCCTTCTTATTCAGAAAAAAATGCGTGTCAAAATGCACTAGGATGAAAAAATGATTAAAAAAGATTTGACTCATTCTTATCCGCTTGTTATTATGTATATAAATTTCAAAATAAATTCACATTGAAAAGATAAGTACGGATGGACGAAATGCACAGAGAACCTCGGCAGCTGAAAAGAGGACAGGGATGCTATCCGGAAAATGGTCTTCGAGTGAGTGGACGGCGAACGCTCCGCAAGGAACCTTAGCCCTCCACGGGAATGCCCGTTACAGCATCACAGTATCCCGGAACAGCGATTTGTTGCGGCGTACTGGTCAAGGGGAAAATCGAGAGGTTTTTCTGAACCAAGGTGGTAACACGATGAATCTTTCATACGTCCTTGCGCAAGATATTGCGCAAGGACGTATTTTTTTACAAAAAAACAAACGAGAGAAGGAAATTATCATGACAACCCAAACAACTTTAAGCAGAACGAAAGCGCCCTTCCGCGCAGACCATGTAGGAAGCTTCTTGCGTCCCGAAAGCATAAAAAAAGCCCGCAAAGAGCTGGCTGAAGGCACAATCACAAAGGAAGCCCTGCGCAAAATCGAAAATGTTGAGATTACACGCATCGTCGAAAAACAGATTGAACTTGGCTACAAAGGCATCACAGACGGAGAATTCAGACGCTCTTATTGGCATTTCGATTTTCTTGAGAACCTCCTTGGCTTTGAAGGTTACCTCGCAGCGCAAGGCAAACAATTCCACAATGTTGTGACCAGCGCCCACAGCGTGCGCAACATCGGCAAGATCGCCTTTAATCCGGAACACCCCTTCTTTGCGGACTATGCTTTCTTGGCTGAAGCAGTCGGCGACAGAGCCGTTGCGAAAGTTTCGATTCCGAGCCCGAACCAATTGATCCGTCTCGGTTTCCGCAACGAAGAAATTTACCCTACCTTGGAAGAGTACGCTGCCGATCTGCAGCAAGCATACCGCGACACGATCCAACACTTCTACTCGTTGGGTAACCGTTACATCCAGATCGATGACACTTTCTGGGGCGACCTTTGCTCGGACAAAGCGCTTGAAATTTTCGGTTCTCAGGAAACTTATGATGAATTGAAACGCGTCGCTACTGAAAACGTCAAAAATATCCAGATCGGCCTGCCTGAAGATCTGGTCGTCACGACGCATATCTGCCGCGGCAATTTCCGCTCGTCCTACTCGCAGGAAGGCGCTTATGAGCCTGTTGCGAAAGAACTGTTCGGCGAAACCGGCTTTGACGGCTTCTTTCTGGAATACGACACTGACCGTGCTGGTGGGTTCGAACCATTGCGCTACTACAAAGGCGACGGCCAAATCATCCTGGGCTTGATCACTTCAAAAACACCGGAATTGGAAGATATCGCCGAAGTCAAAGCGCGCATCGCCGAAGCTGCTAAATTCGTGCCTTTGGAACAGTTATGCCTGAGCCCGCAATGCGGCTTCGCTTCTACAGAAGAAGGAAATAATCTGACTGAAGAACAGCAATGGGCGAAATTGGCTTTGGTCAAACAGATCGCTGACGAAGTCTGGGGCGACTGATAGTTAGTTGAGTTGTTGGGTCTGATCACCCAACAATCCAGACAGCAAAAAAACGCACTGCAACTCAACTTTTGAGTGGCGATGCGTTTTTTTATTTGTATTAATGGGTGTGTTTGTGTTCTTCTTTTTTCTTAGTTGGATGTTTTGGATTGTAGGCTTCTTCATGCGGCAGAACCAAGTTCAAGGTGATGCCGGCAATAGCGCTCAAGGCTGTACCCGATAAGGTAACAACGCCTGCAATGTCCAGAACCGCTCCACCTAGGCCAAGTACCAACATCGAGCTGGCGATTATCAGATTGCGGACATGATTGAAGTCAACTTGTTCTTCAATCAGCACTTTCAGACCGTTGCTGGCGATGACACCATAAAGCAGGATGGACATCCCGCCCAGTACCGATGTTGGGATGGTTGAAATCAGCGCCGTGAATTTCCCGAAGAAACTCAAACCAATCGCGATGAAGGCAGCATTGCGGATGACGGAAACGGATGCGATGCGCGTCATGCCGATGACACCAGTATTTTCGCCGTAAGTCGTATTCGCCGGTCCACCGATGAATGCCGAAACGGCAGTCGCCACACCATCACCGACAAGTGTGCGGGAAAGACCCGGATCCTTCAGGAATTGACGGTTGCAGATTTTACCCAAAACAGTGTGGTCACCGATATGTTCCGAAATCGTCACTAACGCTACTGGGATGATGGCCATCGTTTCCGGTCCGAAATACAGATCATAAGAATTGAACCATGGCGTTTCAAACGGCAGATAGAATCCTGGGAGTTCAAACCACTTCGCATCCAGGACAGGCTGGAAATCGACCAAGCCCATGAAAAGCGCGATGACGTACCCTCCAATGATTCCGATCAGGAAAGGAATGATTTTGAAGAAGCCTTTCCCTTTCGTATTGATGAAAGATGTGATCAGGAATGTTGCGATCGCTACGATGATGTGACGGATATCGCCGTCAGCCACGAAGCCGGCATTGGTCACTGCAGACGAAGCCAATCCCAAACCGATGACCATGATCATCGGTCCGATGACGATCGGCGGCAGTAATTTGTCGATCCATTTTGTTCCCAGCGCTTTGACAAGTCCTGCAATCAGGACATAGACAAGACCCACCATGATGACGCCCGTCTGTGCGGCTTTAATATCTCCGCCCATTTGTTCAATTGCCACGGCCATAGCCGTGATGTAGGCGAACGAGGAACCCAGATAAACGGGAACTTTCGCTTTTGTTGCCACCTGATAGATCAGTGTACCGATTCCGCTCGCGAACAAAGCGACCGAGACGGGCATCCCTAAAATAAGCGGAACTAATATTGTTGCTCCGAACATTGCAAAGACGTGCTGAAAACTCAATAGAATGCCTTTCAGCACTTCCGGTTTTTCATCCACATCCAATAATAATGGTTTTTGGTTGATTGCCATACCTTATTCCTCCTAGTTTTTGGGCAAAAAAATACCCTTTTGACGTTTATTTGCAAAAGGACCTAAGGTATCAAATGTATGTGATTTGTTACCCTTCATGATCTCTCTGGATCATATTAAAGGACTTTGCTTTCACTATCTTATCAATTGTCAGTGAAATTTTCAATAGCAGTTTTCATGTGAATTTTCTCATTTGCTACTATTCAAACTGTTAATGAGCTGTCATAATATATTCAGAGTATCGTTGTATACTCTTAGTTACTGAGAGAAACTACTCTTTTTCTTTAGACCTCCGAACCGGATCGGTGAAGCTGCAACTTCGCCGTCCACTTTCTAAAGGATACCGTCCATCCAAGGACAGCAAAAAACGCCACCCAAAAAGTGGCGTTTTTTTGTTATTCTATTTTCCCCTCACGCGATTCCTTCAGGTAGATGGCGATCAGCTCGTCGCGGACCGCTATCCATTCGGGTCTGCGGTCCTCTAGATGGACCCGGTTCGAAAGCAGCAGGAATGCTTTTTGTCGGTTCGGATCCAGTATCATGAACGTGCCGGTGTAGCCGGTATGCCACAACACAAAGTCTTCCCCATCCTGAAAAAGGTTCCATCCCAAAGAGCGCGGCTGGTCCGGAACGCTTCCCCAATCCTGCAGCAAGGCTTGGACACTCTCTTTCCGCAAAATCCGCTGGCCTTCCCACTCCCCGAAATGCAGCAGCATTTGGCTGAATCGGATCAGATCCTGCATCGGCGCAAACAACCCGGCGCTCCCGCAGTGTCCGCCCAGGATCAGTGCTTTGGGATCGTGCACCATGCCGCGGATCACCCCTCTGCTCGGATGGTTTTGCGTCGGAACGCAACGCATCAGATCGGTCGGATGATAGCTGCTCTCTGTCATGGCTAGTGGCTTCTTGATGCGTTCCTCAAAGTTTTCCGCAACCGATTTCTCGGTCAGCTTCTCGATGATGTAGCCTGCCAAGATCAAGCCGGTGTCTGTATAGACCACTTTTTTGCCGAGGTTCTCTCCCGGCTCAAGGGAAATCAAGGCGGTGGTGAGTTCCTCGGCCGAAAGCGCATCGCGGTTTTTGATGTAGCCTTTCAAATCGGACGTGTGCGTCAGCAGCTGGCGGATCGTCACCGAGCCAGACCGGAATGCCGGCAGATGAGCTTGCACCGGATCTTCGAAGTTGATTTTCCCTTCTTCATGGAGCTGTAGCAGGAGTGTCGTCGTGACGATCACCTTCGTCAAAGACGCCACATCATAGAGCATGCCCTCCCGCAAGTCTTCCCGCTCGGGCAGAATCGCCGCCGATCCGATCAGATGGGTTTCCGTTTTGTCCTTATCGATAAAGGTATAAGTCGCCCCTGGGAAAACAGCATCTTTCAGCATCTCGGCGATTTTCTTTTGGGTTTCTGGATACATCAGCAAGCGCCTCCTTTCCAATACTATAGTTGTCTATCATTATAACGCAACAAAGGACTGTTGCGCGGCACCTTTCGAACGCTTTTTACAATTTCGGGGAAGAATGGCGTGAGATTTGCGAAGCACTTTTCAATTTAAGAAAGAAACAGCTTTATCACCGGATCATGTGTTAAAATATTGTATACTAGTGAACTTATTGGGGGAATGCATTTCGATGGGGTATTTTAAGGAGCGTCTGTATCAACAATACGTGATATTGTTCATCTTCTACTTTATGGCCATGTCAGCTTTATCATCATTGATCACCGTTTACATGCGCGGCCTGGGAAAAAGCGGGTCGGAAATTTCATTCATCCTTATCCTTTCAAACATAATCGCACTCATCATCCAAGGACTTATCGGGTATTCAAATGAAAAATGGGGAACCCGCAAAACGGTCACCATCTATGTGTTGATTTCAGCTGTCATCAGCAGTGGACTTTTTTTCTTCACAGGCAACTGGCTCTTCGGGATCGTTTATGGTTTGGCGAACGCCATCACCTTGGGGCTCGCACCCCTGTTCGATGTGCTCGCCGCCAACAGCCCTTACAGATTCGGCCAAATTCGCCTTTGGGGAACAATCGGTTATGCGGCTGGGCAACAGATTTCCGGGATCATCTACGATTTTGTATCGCCGAAATCCATTTTCGTGCTCTATCTGGCTTGTTATTTTGCAAGCATCGTGTTCCTTTATCTATTGCCTAAACCGGAGCAAGCGGCTGCCTCTCCAGAGCATGCAGCCGAGAAGCAGGAGGATACTTCCGGAGGCAATACACTCAAGAACATCTTCCAGAACAAACTGTTCATCACTTATCTGCTTTTGGCGTTCATCATTTTCGGCACGAACACGGTCAACACCAGTTACCTGCCGTTGCTCTTGACCGATACGGGCGCTCCGGTCGCACTCGTCAGCACAACCCTGACAGTGGCTCTTTTTGCGGAAGTCATCGCTATGGCTTTCTCGCACCGTTTCATGGACCATTTCACGAACAAACAGCTCCTTCTGGCCATTCTGTTCTTGTCGGGGACAGAGTATCTGATCAATTTCCTTTCGAGCGACTTTCTGGTGCTTTCCATTGCGACCGTCCTGACCAAGTTTTTCGCTTCCGGCACTTTCATCATGCTGAACCTCAAGATGGTCTCCACCTTGTTGAACCGGAAACTGATCGCTACGGGAACGGCAGTCGTCGCGATGCTATCCAGGAACATCGGCACCATCTTCTTCCAATTGATGGCCGGCCCCATCATTGACACAATCGGACTGAATTACCTTTATCTGCTCCTTTTCGTCTTTACGGTCATCGCTGCGGTGATTGCCTTGCTGTTCAGAGTACCGGCTCAGCCGAAAGAACGACTTTTTTCTTGATTAACGTCTGAATACAACACTGTTTACCGAAAACAAAAAGAATGGCCCCGCGAGTATGCTCGCGGGGCCATTCTTTTTGGCATTCCGGTATTATTTCTTTTTCCGGATCATATCGAAACGTTCAACCACGAAAGGAACTTTCATCTTCACGATCATCATGGCGTTAGGCGCACGGTCGATCGCTTCATCGTGTTCGTTCCAGATGGCTTCCACAGTAAGTATGTTGTGGCGCAATCCCGGACCGTAGAATTCGATTTCGTCCCCGACACCGAAATTGTTCCGTTGCTGAATAGTGGCCATCTGCGTTTCCGGATCGTATGCCATCACTTGGCCGATGAAACCGTAACGCGGAATTTTGCGGCGCTGGCCGAAGAGCTGTTCATCCTCGGTCGGATCTTTATAGAAGAAACCTGTCGCCAATTCGCGTTGCGCGACTTTCCACAATTCATCCACCCATTCCTGCTTCAATTCGTAATGGTCCGGATCGGCGCAGTAAGCATCCACGGCTTTGCGGTAGACGTTGACTACCGTCGATACGTAGTGGATCGATTTCATGCGCCCTTCGATCTTCAGGCTATCGACGCCGCTCTCAATCAGATCGGGCAGGTGCTCGAGCATGGATAGATCGACGGCACTCATGGAGAATTTTTCTTCGATGCCTTCTTCACCGGCACCTACAGGGTTCTGTTGCCCCAACAACGGCATATCGAACAGGCCGTATTTCCAACGGCAAGACTGCGCGCAGCCTCCGCGGTTGGCATCACGGTTCGACATGTGGTTGGACAGGACACAACGGCCCGAGTAGGAGATGCACATCGCCCCATGGACGAAGGCTTCGATTTCGACATCCGTCTTCTCGTTCATTTCCTGAATTTCTGCCATCGATACTTCACGGGCCAACACGACACGCTCCAAGCCTTCGCTCGCCCAAAAATTGAGCGTCTGGTAGTTGGTCGCGGAAGCCTGTGTCGACAAATGGATCGGCAAGCCGGGTGCGTCGGTCACAGCGATTTCCATCAGCGCGGGATCCGAAATCAGGACCGCATCGATGCCGATATCACGGATCGTGCGGAAGAATTCGCCTGCGCCTTCCTCGTTGCCTTCATGGGTGACCATATTCGCGGCGACATAGACTTTCGAACCGTGGCTATGCGCAAAAGCGACTGCTTCAGCCATTTCGTCATAGTCGAAATTGCCTGCGCGGCTACGCAAACCGTACGCTTCTCCACCGATATAGACGGCGTCAGCTCCGTAGTGGATGGCTGTCTTCAATTTTTCCAATGTTCCGCCCGGGGCCAAGACCTCGGGCTTCTTTGTTATTGTTCGCATGTGTGTGTACACTCTCTTTCTTTCAGTATCAAAGTATCAGACAACTTCGTTCGGATCCTTGGAATAGAATCCGCTATCCAGCTCACGGTTGGCGGGATGCAAAGCATGCAGTTCGGCATCCAAGCGTTCCGCTAATTCATCCGTCCAGCTTCCTTCCGCGAAGGCTTCGCGCGCTTCCACGAACAGTTTCGCGATTGCGACAAAATTTTCTCCCGGGGTGAACAAGCCATCCAGCATCCATTGCGAGACGCCGATAGCCGTCAGTTCGCCCAGATGAGGCATCAAATCAAGGTCATTGTTGGCGAAGATGTGCGTTCCGTTGCGGTCCTGATAGATGGAATAATGGGAATCCACTTTTTTCGGCTCGGAAATGAACAATCCGCGTTCTTTGTTCACCGCTTCCTCTTTCTCGATGAAATTGAAGTAATTTTCAAGCAAATTGCGTTTTGATTGGTGGATGCAAGTGGCACCGTACACCAACACTTCGACCGGCACCAACGCGCCCGGAATCAATTTCTTCATTTCCTCGAAAGGCACTTCGCGGGCCAGCACGGAACCGACCGCTCCCCTTTTCGCCCAGAAATTGATCTGTCCGCTTGAAGTCACCATGACTTGCGCATCATAACGGTAAGGGATGAACAAATCCTGTTCCCGCATGACCTGCACTACGCCGGGATCGCCCAACGTAATGCTGTCGACTTCCACTTCACGCAGGAATGCCAGATATTCGGCAACTTGATTGATCCGATCGTTATGGAAGATCGCGTTCACCGCGGCGCTGACCTGCGCGCCTTTCTCGTGCGCATAGGCAATAACCTCGCGCTGTTCCTCTCTGGTGAAGGAATACGGCAAACGAAGGCCGTATTCATCCTCTCCTATATATAGTATATCTACACCGCAATCCACCAATTCCTTGGCTTGCGCTACTGACTCGGCTGTTGCAATCAGCTCGATCATCATACATTCCTCCCTTATTCGAGTTCCTTGATAAGATTATCACATTACTTATAAAAAGTGAATGACTGTTTTCCCTAAGTTTTCAGAAAATTGTTGTGCAGAATAGTCACTGCTTGTTAAGGCAATCATTTGGATTTCCCCTAGCATAGAGCTATATCAGGCTTCCCGTATTCTTTCACGCACCAAGAATGGTATAATATCAATTGTGAAAATGGTATGACATCCACCAACCATCAGGAGGAACAATTAATGAAAAAACTTGTCAACAGCCAACAGATGAAGAAAATCGACGCCTTTACGATCGATGAGATCGGCATCCCAGCCATGGTGCTGATGGAAAATGCAGCGAATCAGGTCGTCACAGCCATGGAAGAACGCATCTCAAGAGAGGACATCATCCTCGTGATCTGCGGTTCAGGCAACAACGGCGGCGACGGAATGGCGGCAGCCCGCATTTTGTTGAACCACGGCTTCCAAGTGGATGTATTCTTGATCGGCGAACGCGACAAATTATCCGCTGAGTCAAAAAAACAACTCGACATCATCGAAAACTTGGAAATGGTCATCTGGGATGACGTCAGCGAAATCAATTTCAAAGGCTACACCGTCTTGGTCGATGCGATTTTCGGCATCGGATTGGACAGGCCGGCAGAAGGGAAATATGCGGAGACGATCCAACTCATGAACGCGTTCCAAGGATATGTGTTTGCCGTCGACATCCCATCCGGCATCTCCGCCGACAATGGACAAGTGCTGGGGATCGCTGTCCGGGCGGATGTGACCATCACTTTCGGGATCGAAAAAATCGGCCAGCTGCTTTACCCCGGTTCTTTGCACACCGGAAAACTGATCGTCAGCGATATCGGTTTCCCGCCGAGCGCCATGGACGTCATTTCTTCGAATGTGCTGTTCTATGAAGAGAGCGATCTTTTTTCGCTTCCGAGACGCGCGGCTTATTCGAACAAAGGCACTTACGGCCGGGTCGTGATCATCGCCGGATCCGCAAACATGAGCGGGGCTGCCTTCTTGTCGGCAAAAGCCGCCTACCGTACCGGCGCAGGTCTTGTCCAGATCATCACACCGGATGAGAACCGCGCCATCCTTCAAATGCAGCTGCCTGAAGCTATCCTGACGACTTACCAGCCGGACGGATTGGATCAGGAGAGCGAACGCCTGAAAATCATCGCCGCGGTTTCCTGCGCCGATGCGATTGTTGTCGGACCAGGAATCGGGAAGTCCGATGCAGCTCGCATGGTGGTCGATTTGGTTCTCGAAAACAGTCAGATCCCTTTGATCATCGATGCGGATGCCTTGAATATCCTTTCCGATCGTTTCAACGACGCAGCTTTACCAGGGAACGATTCCCGTGCCCGCATCAGCGAAGTGGAGCAGGCCGTTCCGGTGGGGAGCATCCTTACCCCTCATTTGAAAGAACTGGCGCGTCTTTTGGATAAGGACTTGGCGGAAATAAAAGCGGACCTTTTGGGGACTGCGGCGTTTTGCACGGCTGATTCGGATTTGACCTTTGTCATGAAGGATGCCCGGACTGTGGTTGCCCATCAGGATGAGCATTACATCAATGCGAGCGGCAACAACGGCATGGCGACAGGCGGTTCCGGCGATGCCCTGACCGGCATCATCGCCGGCTTGTTGGCTCAAGGTTTGGCCCCTTCCGAGGCGGCCAAATTGGGCGTCTACATCCATGGTTTGGCGGGCGACATCGCTGCCCAGGAAAAATCCGAATACAGCTTGATGGCTTCGGATCTCATCGAAGCTTTGCCAGCGGTATTGCGCTGATTCTTTACTGTTAAAATGAACGAAACGCACAAGGAACCCGGCAGACCGCTGCCGGGTTCCTTGTGCGTTATTGCTTGGATGAATGTGTGAATGATCTCCGGGGGCAGCATGGTGGGGATGGCCGGAGGGAAAACCGATTCTTGTCTTCCTCCATTATTTCGGTTTCGCCTTGGAACTCTCTTTGTCTCCGGAAATGCGGAACACTTTTTCGCTGCGCTCGTACGGGACATCCGGAACGCCTTTGCGGGCGTTGGCGACCCGGGCCACGACAAACAGATAGTCCGAAAGACGGTTGATGAACTTCAGCACGAACGGATTCACTTCATCCGGCTCTTGCTCCATGAAGGTGACGATCCGGCGTTCCGCGTCGCGGGTCGTCGTCCGCAAAATGTGGAACCAGCTTGCCAGTTCCGTTCCGCCCGGTATGATGAAGTACTGGGTCTCCTCCGGTTCTTCGCTGTAGCCGTCGATTTTCTGCTCCAACCAGTCGATGTGATCCTGCGCGAGCTTGTACTCCCGGTGTCCTTTCGGGATCGACAGATCTGAGGAGCAATCGAACAGGAACTGTTGGATGAGCGCCATGTCCTCCTGGATGTCCTCTCCGCAATCATTCTTCGTGCGGACAAGCCCGAACCATGAGTTCAGACCGTCCAGCGCGCCGAAAGCTTCGATCCTTTCGGCATTTTTCGGAAGAGCTTTCCCTCCTCCGATGCGTGTGTTGCCTTTATCGCCGGTGCGTGTATAGATGCTATATTTCATTTGTTGCCGTCCCCCTCTGGTGTTGTTTTTTGTTCTGTCATTTTAACACATTTCATTCCGGCACCCTCAAACGAGCAATCGAACGACAGAATTTTCCGGAAATAGGACCTTTGCAGTATGGCTTTCAAAGGGAACTCTGGTAAACTAAAAATAGAAAACCGCTATGCCGCTATACGGGCCAAATCCGGCTACGGCGTAAGAAAGGACAGCATATGCAAAAGAAAGAAACGAAAATAACAATACCCGAAGATACGCGCCTCATCTCCTTTTTGGGCGGCAAGACAATCATCTATATCCTGTCCACCCTGATTCTGATCGGTGTGCTCATCTTTACGATGGATACCATTTCATTCATTTTCAAACCGCTGCAGGTCATTTTTTCGACCATCGTGGCACCCGTGATTTTAGCAATCGTCTTCTATTATATATTCAATCCGATGGTGACCTTCCTTGAAAGAAGGAAAATCAACCGGGGAATGGCGACATCAATCGTCTTTGTACTCTTCATTTTTATGCTGGTCTATGGGGTTGGCCTATTGGTTCCGATTTTGTCCAGCCAACTCACCAATCTGGTCAATGAATTCCCTACCTACATTGACCAGATGAATGCCTATTTCGACAAGCTGCTCGCGAACACTACCTTCAAGGATTATTATGAGCAAGCGCAAACTTGGTTGGACAGCACCGTGGGCAGTATCCCTGACATGATTCTGGCCTGGATCGGCAACTCGAGCGAAAAAATCATGAACATCTTTTCCACCATTTCCAGCGTAGTGGTCGTAACAGTCACTTTCCCTGTCATCCTTTTCTTCATGCTGAAGGACCAAGGAAAGTTCCAACCTTTTGTCATGAAGAACATCCCGCCTGTTTTCCGCCATGATATCGAAAAGATATCCAGACAGATGTCGCTTCAGGTCGGTTCCTATGTCCAAGGCCAGCTGCTCGTTGCCTTGAGTCTGGGTGCCTTGCTGATTGTCGGTTATTTGATCATCGGCCTGGATTATGCAGTCGTCCTTGCCTTGATCGCTACCTTGACAGCAGTCATCCCTTTCATCGGTGCGACAATCGGGGTCATCCCGGCTTTGTTCGTGGCTGCCTTCACGTCTCCGGCCATGCTCCTGAAAATGGCCGTCGTCTGGGCTTTGGCGCAATTTATCCAAGGCAACATCATCGAACCGAGCATCATGGGCCGAAATTTGAAGATGCACCCGCTGACGATCATCATCGTTTTGCTGATCATGGGCAATTTGCTTGGCTTTATCGGCATGATTTTAGGTGTGCCGCTCTTCGCGATGCTGAAGATCCTGCTCGAGCATGTCCTCGAGAAATTCAAGCTGCGGTACAATCGTTATTTTGGCGAAGTGGCCGGTCCATTCGAGCTGGACGAGGAAGAGCCTGTCTTGGTGAACGGCTCCACCCCCGTAAAAGATTTCGCAACCGTAGATATTGCCCGGGATGTTCCGGATCACGTTAACGATACTGAAGAAGAATAATAGAAAAAGGTTCGTGGCCCTTGCGGGAATCACGAACCTTTTTTCTATAAGAAATAGTTCCATACCAGATACACGAGATAGAACAATATCAAAATGCGCCCTTCTTTTCTGCTGATGACATCGCGTTTGTTGTTATAGGAAAAATATCCCAAAACTGCCAACAAAATAGCCAAAGCCGGAAAATGGATCTGATAGAAATCCGGACTGACAACCATTCCTCCCGGTGTCAATCCTAATGCCACCCCAAGAACGAACAAAGTATTCAATAGGTTGGAACCCATGATGTTCCCCATCGCCAAAGCGCCGTAGCCTTTTTTTACGGAAACAATGGTCGTGCTTATTTCCGGCAATCCGGTTCCGAAGGCCACAACTGTGGAAGCGATGACCGAATCAGGGATTCCGATCCGGGCAGCCCCGATTTCAACCGTGCTCACCAATACAGAGGCACTCGCAATCACAAAGCCTGCACTGATGAGCAACTTAAACAATTTGACCAGAATCGGCTGGCCTTTCTCCTTGTCTTCTTCTATGATAGCCTCTTGATCAGACTTCTTTCCTTCCCGGACTGTCCAGTAGAAATAAACGGGAGTCAAAATCAGAAAGAAAATGCCAAGCCACTGCGGTATCTTCCCTTGGCCATCCGCATGAAAAATTGGCAGGGACGAGAGGATCAACAAAAGCGAAAGCCCCGACAAAACGGTGTGTTTATGCGCCGTTTTCCGGTTGACGGGTATGCTTCCATAGAGCGCTCCGATTCCCAGAATGAAGCTGGTGTTCACGAATGTCGAGCCAATCGACATTTCCCAAAGCCAGAATGCCGTTGCCCTTTAAGGACGAGGAAATAGACACCGCCAGTTCCGGCAACGAGGTTCCCAAAGAAACAATCGTCGCACCGATCACAAGCTGGGACATCCCCCACTCCAAAGACAACGAAACGGCTTCATCGACCAGGATATCTGTCGCCTTGGACAGCACCCAAATGCAGAGGACAAGCACTGCAACCAACAAATATCCGGTCATCGGTTCCAATAGCAGTAACATTGTCCCACTCCTTTACATGAGGATCTGATCATTCCATCTAGTAAGTCACTTGCTGATAGTCCGCTGGTATTTCAAAAGCATCCTCCGACACGTTATCGGACAATTCCAGTATTTCCATGACCGATTCAAATGATTCATCGATCGTCTTGATTTTCTTCAGGTCGGAGCCATCAAAATAGTAGAAAATTTGTGTGCCGCTCTCCGTAAGATATTCCTCGTAAACCAAGCCGTCTTCCTCACCGCTGCCGATGTATTCGATGTCATCCACTTCGACCGGTTCGCTCGTTTCCGGGATTTCCGGTAGCGTCTCATCCCCTTCAGTCATCATCCGGGGCATCACGGTCACCGTTTTGCTGGCATGGTCGACCATATAAGTATTGCCGTCCATCATCACTATTGCGGTGTCGGTATCTGCGGATTTTGAATGCATCGCAGTCCTGTCGCCAGAAACGGTCATCATCGTCTCGGATTCCATCATTTCGCCTTCAAATGTTGTGGTGGAGCGGAAAGCCATATAGTAATTGCCGCTGCCCATAATGTCGATATAGCTTTTCGATAGTTTGCCGAGACGATCACCTACTTCAGTGGATTCAACCGAGGCTTCTTCCGTTTCGCTGCTCGCGGTATTGGCTGCCGAACTGCTCTGTGCGGTTTCTTGAGATGAACTTTCTTCTTCAGATGTTTCCTGCGTTTGGTTGCAACTTGCCAGAAAAAGGCTGATCAGCAGGACTGTCCAATATTTTTTTCTATCCTTTAGCATCCTAAACAACTCCTTCGAATAGTGTTGATCCTGTCGCTGCATTTTCGATTGGCGCGGCGGCGTTACTGTCATCCTTATTATAGCTCATATCTGGCGCGTTTTGAAATTTGGGATAAGCAGTCGAGCTGCATTCAGCAGGCCTTGCCCGACGCGGTTTTTTCATTTCAGCCTCACGTCAGGTGCGTGTTATACTGTTGAAAACAAGATCATCTTACTGGGGGAATAACTATGTGTCTGATTTCGATGCAACTCAGTCAACACGCACTGTACAAATTGATTCTCGTTGCTAATCGGGACGAGCAATATGATCGGCCATCCCTGCCTGCGCATTTCTGGCCGGACCATCCCGATCTGTTGGCCGGGAAAGACTTGAGCGAACAAGGCACGTGGATTGGGATCACCAAACAAGGCAGGATTGCCGCCGTGACCAACAGTTATTTGACGACCAATCAGGAGTCCGACAAAAAACTGTCCCGCGGCAACTTGGTGATGGATTACTTGACCGGTGGAACTGGACCGGAAGACTATCTGAATCAGGTCAGGCAACAGCGGACCGACTACAACGGCTTCAACCTGATCGTTGGATCGCGCGACAGTCTCCATCATTACAACAATATATTGGACGAACTCAGCGCCATTCCAACAGGCAACCATGCCGTCAGCAATGCCACGCTCGATACGCCATGGCCGAAAGTCACCCGTACCAAAGCGGCAATGGCCGAACTGGCTTCTTCATCCCCGCTGGACGAAGAGGCCATCTTCCGCATCATGGCGGACCGGACGCCCCCGCCGGATGACCAACTGCCGGATTTGCCGCTGGATTTGCCGATTTTGCGCGCCGTCTCCGCCAATTTCATCCAGACGGAACGCTACGGCACCCGCTCCACGACACTGATCCTCATCGACCATTCCGATCGGGTGACTTTTGTGGAAAGATCCTACTTGTCGGACGGGACCAGCAGTGACGTCCGCTTCAACTTTCAAATGCTGGCTGAAGAAAAATGATGCAAAAAAAGATGCGGCCGGAATTCCGATTCCCGGCCGCATCTTTTTTATTATAGATAATATTTCCTGATGATCGTCAGGTCATCATTCAACTCATAGACCAATGGTTGTCCGGTAGGTATTTCCAAGGCCATGATCTCATCATCGGGTATCTCTTCGAGGTACTTGATCAAAGCCCGCAAGGAGTTCCCGTGGGCCGCCACCAGTACCGTCTTTCGGTCCAATACCGCCGGAGCGATCTGATCTTCCCAAAACGGTATGACACGTTCCAACGTGGTCTCCAAATTTTCCCCCATCGGAATGATCCGTTTCTGCAGGTTGGCATAGCGGCGATCCTTGACCGGTGACAGCGGATTATCCGGATCCATCAACGGCGGCAACGTGTTATAGGAGCGCCGCCATTTCAGGACTTGGTCTTCTCCATATTTTTCGGCTGTTTCCTGTTTGTTCAGTCCCTGCAGATCGCCATAGTGCCGTTCATTGAGCCGCCAGCTTTTCACTTCCGGAATCCATAATTGATCCATTTCATCCAGAACAATATGGCAGGTCTTGATCGCTCGCTGCAGCACGGATGTGAACGCCATATCAAATTCAATCCCGGCTTCCTTGAGTTTTCGGCCGGCTTCTTTCGCTTCCGTGACACCCTGTTCACTCAAGTCGACATCTGTCCAGCCCGTAAACAGGTTCAACAAGTTCCACTCGCTTGCCCCATGACGAATCAAAATGATTTTCCTCATCACCGTCACCACTTTCCGTCTGTATTTTTCTTTCATTATACTGCTACAGGCGGCGCGGTTCACGTTTAAGGACTTCAGTTGCCGCTGCGGATGGCCCCCACCATTTCCGCCACGAAGGCTCCGACCGGTTTGGGTGAATCTTTCCCATATTTTTCCATGATGTTGATGATCGCCGAACCGATGATGACGCCATCCCCGACTTCGCTCATGGCTTTGGCTTGTTGCGCATTGGAAATCCCGAAACCGATGGCGCAAGGGATGTCACTGATTTTGCGGATTTCGGCCAGAATGCTGCCGATATCGGTCGTGATGTCGCTGCGGACACCGGTGACTCCTAATGAAGAAACGACGTACAGGAAGCCTTCCGCTTCTTTGGCGATCATGGCGATCCGTTCCGCAGATGAAGGAGCCACCATGGAAATATAGGTAATGCCATGTTCCCGGCAAGCTTCCTGGATGAAGCCCTTCTCTTCGAACGGAACATCCGGGATGATGACGCCGTCGACGCCGGTCTCTTTGCAGCGGGCCATGAATTTATCGATGCCGTAGACGAACACCGGGTTGATGTAGGTCATGAAGACGAAAGGTGTATCGATTTCGGTACGCAATTCAGCCACCATTCGGAAAATATCGTCCGTGTTGATGCCGTTCGCCAAAGCCCGCTCATCCGCTTTTTGGATGGCAGGACCTTCCGCAACCGGATCTGAGAACGGGATGCCGATTTCGACGATGTCCGCTCCGTTCGCAACGATTTCCCTGATCAGTTCCTTCGTGGTTTCCAGGTCTGGGTCCCCTGCAGTCACGAACGGTATGAATGCCTTGTGCTTGAAGGCAGCTGTGATTTTATTCATGAATGTCCACTCCCTTGTATCTTGCGATTGCGGCAACGTCCTTGTCGCCACGGCCCGACAGACAGATGACGATGATCTTTTCCGGATCCAACGTCGGCGCCAAAACCATGGCATGCGCAATCGCATGCGAACTTTCGATGGCCGGGATGATACCTTCCATCCGCGCCAGGTATTCAAAGGCAGCGACAGCCTCATCATCCGTCACAGAAACGTACTCGGCGCGGCCACGGTCATAGAGATCCGCATGTTCAGGCCCGATGCCCGGGTAGTCCAGTCCAGCCGATATCGAATAAACCGGAGCGATCTGACCGTATTCATCCTGGCAGAAATAGGATTTCATGCCGTGGAAAATGCCCGGCGTACCGGTCGCAATCGTTGCAGCCGTATCCTGCGTGTGGATGCCTCTGCCGGCAGCTTCGCAACCGATCAGACGCACACTTTCGTCGCCGATGAAGTCATAGAAAGTCCCGATTGCATTCGAACCGCCGCCGACGCAAGCCATCACGACATCCGGCAGCTTGCCCTCCGCCTCGGCCATCTGGGCTTTGGTCTCTTCCCCGATGATTTTCTGGAAATCGCGGACCATGGTCGGGAATGGATGCGGCCCCATGACCGATCCGATGCAGTAATGCGACTCTTCAAACGTGGAAGCCCAATCCTTCATCGCTTCGTTGACCGCGTCCTTGAGGGTGGCTGTACCGCTCGTCACGGGAATCACTTTCGTGCCCAGCAATTCCATCCGGAACACATTCAAAGCTTGACGTTGAGTGTCCTCTTCGCCCATGTAGACGACGCACTCCATGTCCAATAGCGCAGCTGCTGTGGCGGTTGCCACACCATGCTGGCCGGCACCGGTCTCCGCGATGATGCGTTTCTTACCCATCTTTTTGGCCAACAACACTTGGCCGAGCGCATTGTTGATCTTATGCGAGCCCGTGTGGTTCAGGTCTTCGCGTTTCAGGTAGACTTTCGCCCCGCCGAGGTTCTTTGTCATCTTTTCCGCGAAATAGAGGCGGGATGGCCGGCCTGCGTAGTTATCCAAGAGATCATTCAATTCTTTTTTGAATTCCGGATCCTCACTGAATCGGAAAAAAGCTTCCGATAATTCTAAGCAAGCGTTCATCAAGGTTTCGGGAATGAACTGTCCCCCGTGTGCACCAAAATAACTTTTCATTTTATTGACCTCCCAATGATTTCCATTACTGATTTGATTTTTTCAAAATCCTTCACGCCGTCCGTTTCGACGCCGCTCGAGATGTCCACTGCGTATGGTTGCACCTGTTGGATGGCCGCTTCGAGGTTGCCTGCATGCAGGCCGCCCGCCAAGAAGAATGGGTGTGTCGCTTCCTTCAGCAAATTCCAGTTGAATGTCTTTCCGGTCCCACCTGCCACGCCTCTTTGGTACGTGTCATAGAGGAGGATATCGGCAGCGTATTCCTTCTTGACATCAGCGGCGTCTTTGACCGCAACCGCTTTGATGATCGGAAGTGTGATCCGCTTGCCCAACTCTTCTATATAAGTGTTATCCTCATCGCCGTGGAGCTGCACGATCTGGATCGCCCGGCTTTCCACGATGGCGACAATGTTTTCGATCGGTTCGTTGACGAAGACGCCGACTGCCGGAATGGCTTCGTCTAGGGCAGCCCTGATTTCCAGCGCCTGCTCCAACGAAATCTGGCGCTTGCTGGGTGCGAAAATGAAGCCTGCAAAATCCGGGCGCAGCTCGTTCAGCATTTTGGCATCCTCGACGCGTTTCAGACCGCAGATTTTCACTTTGACCATCAGCCGATTCCCCGCAGGCGGTCCAGCATGCCTTTTTTGTCCGGCGAAACCATCATCGTTTCGCCAATCAGGATGGCATCGACGTTGCCCTCTTCCAATTCGATGACTTGCTGTCTTTCCGATATGCCGCTTTCGGCCACGAAAAGGATATCATCCGGCACCAGTGCGCGCAGCCTGATGGACTGCTGGATGTCCACTTTGAAGGTCTTCAAGTCCCTGTTGTTGACGCCGATCATTTTCGGATTCGTCCGTAACGCTTTCAGGAGCTCTTCTTCGGTGTGGGCCTCCACTAGGGCCGAAAGCCCCAAGTCACGGGCCAAGCGTTGGAAAGCATCCAATTCTTCTTCCGTCAGGATGGTCGCGATCAACAGCACAGCATCCGCGCCGATGACCTTCGCCTCATAGATCTGGTAGGCATCGATGATGAAATCTTTCCGTATGACCGGAAGCGATACTGCCTGTTTTATTTCCGTCAGGAAGCGATTTTCGCCTTGGAAAAAATCGGGCTCAGTCAATACCGAAATCGCGGATGCACCTGCTTCTTCGTAGGCCTTGGCGATCTCGATGTAAGGGAAGTCCTCCACGATCACGCCTTTCGAAGGGGACGCCTTCTTGCATTCGCAGATGAAGCGGATCCCTTCGCCGGTCAGCGCCTTTTCGAACGGGAAATCCTGATTGATCGGCAATACCAAGGCGGCTTGTTTCATTTCTTCCAGCGGGATGGCCTGTTTGGCTTTTTCCACGCGTATTTTTGTCGCTGCTATGATGTCATCCAATATCATTTTGTCGCCTCCTGTGATGCCTTGATGAATTGCTTTAATTTCCCCAGTGCCGCTCCGCTGTCGATCAATTCGGCGGCGCGTTTGATGCCGTCAGCGATCGTATAATCGTCGTTGGCCAGATAAATGGCCATGCCGGCGTTCAATAGCACTGTATCGCGCTTCGGTCCTTTTTCGCCACTTAAGATAGCCAAGGCAATTGCGGCATTCTCAGCTGGTTCTCCGCCCACCAGATCTTCGCTCGTGCAGTACTCGAAACCATAGTCTTTCGGATCGAATGTGAAGTGGGTGACCTTGCCGTCGCGGAGCTCCGCGACTTCCGATGTTGTGGTCAAAGTGATTTCATCCAGACCGTCATTTCCGCCGAATACCAATGCTCGTTCCATATGTAATTGGTTCAGCACTTCAGCCATCGTGTCCACCAATGCGACATCATACACGCCGAGCAATTGCATGTTCGCATTGGCCGGGTTCGCCAGTGGCCCAAGAACGTTGAAGATCGTCCGGACACCCATTTCTTTCCTGACGGGTGCAGCGTGTTTCATCGATGGATGGTATTTCTGGGCATACATGAAGCACATCCCGATTTCTTCCAACATCGCTTCGCTGTGTTGCGCGCTGGCTTCGATGTTCACACCTAATTCTTCCAGCACATCCGCGCTGCCGCATTTGCTTGAGGAGCTGCGGTTGCCGTGTTTCGCCACCGGGATCCCTGCAGCTGCGATGACAAAGGATGAGACTGTTGAAATGTTGAAAGTGAAGGATTGATCGCCGCCGGTTCCGACGATGTCCAATGCCGTTGTTCTTCGTCTGCACCTTATTTGAAAAATCGCGCATCACTTCAGCGGAAGCACTGATTTCTCCGGCAGTCTCGCCTTTCATCCGCATAGCTGTCAGGTAAGATGCAATCTGGACCGGACTGGCTTGACCGCTCATGATCTGGTGCATGATGGTCTTCGTCAATTGCGGAGAAAGTTCTTCTTTTTTCACTAGTTTATCGATAGCGGCTTTCATGCTGTCTTGCGGGAGAATTTCTTCGGTCTGTTTCGTCTCTTTTATCTCTAGCATTTCATTCACCTCATCATTTTTTGTGTACAAAAAAAGCCCTTGTCCCCCCTTTAAAGGGACAAGAGCTTGTATTCTCCTGCGATACCACCCAAATTGACGAAATGAATCGCCCACTCGTTCACATACCAACATATGTGCCTGTCTGTTAACGGACCAGGTTCCCCGTTTGCCCCTACTCTTTTCAAGGCAACCCTCTCAAGTCCATTCGGCATCCCCTTCGCTATCGCACTCTCACTGGCGGCGACTCTCTGGAAACAAGGTATGATGCGTACTTCTCTTGATTATCGGTTTTATTAGATGGAAATGATTTTTCTAACGATTTCTTAATGTTGGGATTATTTTAACGCATCGATAACCTTCCGTCAACTGTTTTATTTAAAAAATTTGGCAAGCTCGAATGTTTCCCGCTCCGGCGCGGTTTTGGTAGAATGGATACACAATAACTTTGAAAGGATGTGTTCCGACTGAAACAATCCGACAAGCTTTACTCGATGGCACCTGTCATCGATCCGCGTGCCAAGGTTCTAATTCTGGGATCGATGCCCGGCGCGAAGTCGCTGGAAGCACAGCACTACTACGGGAATCCGAGGAACCATTTCTGGGAAATCATTTTCTCCCTGCTCGGGGAAGAGGATCCGGTGACCTACGAGGACCGCCTATCGCTGCTGAAAAAGCATCACGTCGCCCTCTGGGATGTCATCCACTCCTGTTACCGTGAAGGCAGCCTCGATTCGGCCATCAAAGAGGAATATCCAAACGACTTGAAGACCCTTCTGCGCGAACATCCCCAGATAAAAGCTATCGCCTTCAACGGCGGAAAAGCCTTCCGCAGCTACAAAAAGCATTTCGGTCTGGATGAGGACTCCGGATTGGTCTACCTGCCGCTCCCCTCGACCAGCCCCATGCGCGGCAAACATGTCAAATCGTTGCCGGAAAAACTGGAAGCTTGGTCGGTGTTGGAGGAGTATCTTTGATGAAGACGGAAGTCCGAAGATATGTCCGATATTACCTGATGAATCGGACAAACGACATTAGGTTTGGGCGCTCGTTGTCCGATATTACCGATGAATCGGACAACCGGCATTTGGCTTGGGCACTCGTTGTCCGATTAATGTACCCAGAAAAAATCCGCTCTGTCAGAACCCAAATTCTGACAGAGCGGATTTTGCTTGGTTTAGATTTGTCCGAAAGCTTGATCCAAGTCGGCGATGATGTCATCGGCATTTTCGATTCCGATGGACAGACGGATCATGTCCCCGGAAACGCCTGCAGCAATAAGGTCTTCGTCGCTCAATTGCGCGTGGGTCGTGCTGGCTGGATGGATGACCAAGGATTTTGCATCGGCAACGTTCGCAAGCAGCGAGAACAACTCCAACTTGTCGATCCACTCGATGCCGGCTTGTTTGCCGCCCTCGATGCCGAAAGTGAAGATCGAGCCGGTGCCTTTAGGGAAGTATTTGTCGGCAAGACGCCTTGTATTTGCTATCCGGCAGTTCCGGATAATTCACCCAGGACACTTTCGGGTGGTTCGCCAGATAAGCGACAACCTTGCGGGTATTTTCGACATGGCGTTCAACGCGCAATGACAAAGTTTCGATCCCTTGCAGCAACAGGAAGGAATCGATCGGTCCGATGCAGGCTCCGGTGTCGCGCAGCAACTGCACGCGGATTTTGGTCGTGAACGCGCCCGGTCCCAGATCGGTATAGACCAACCCGTTGTAATGCGCATCCGGCGTCGTGAAGCCAGGGTATCTTCCGCTGGCAGCGAAATCGAATTTACCGGATTCGACGACGACTCCGCCCATTGTTGTGCCATGTCCGCCCAGGAATTTCGTAGCGGAGTGGACCACAACATCGGCGCCGAATTCGAACGGACGGATCAGGTAAGGCGTGCCGAACGTATTGTCCACAATCAAAATGATGCCGTGGTTATGCGCGATTTCAGCGACTTTTTCGATATCGATCAGGTTCGTGCTCGGGTTTCCGATCGATTCGATGAAGATGGCTTTCGTCTTTTCCGTGATGGCAGCTTCGAAGTTAGCCGTATCTTCAGGATCAATGAAAGTTGTTTTGATGCCCAAATTAGGCAAGGTCGCGCTGAAAAGATTATAGGTTCCGCCATAAAGCGTGCTGGCAGCGACGATTTCATCGCCCGCATTCGCCACATTCAGGATGGCGTACGTGATAGCCGCAGAACCTGAAGCGACCGTAACCGCGGATGTGCCGCCCTCAAGCGCCGCAACCCGCGCATCCACGACTGCGGTTGTCGGGTTCGTCAAACGGGTGTAGACATTTCCGGCATCCGTCAAAGCGAAGCGGCCGGCAGCCTGTTCCGCGCTGTCGAAGACGAAGGCGGTAGTTTGGTAGATCGGCACCGCACGGGCTCCGGTAACGGGGTCCGGCACTTGGCCTGCATGTACTTGCAACGTTTCAAAACTGTAATTTTTCTCTGTCATTTGTCATCTTTCCCTTCTGATTTTCGATCTATTCTTGCATGGCAGTTGCTCTTCTGGGTCATTTCCGATTAGCCGAGGTTGCTTCTGTTCGTTTCTCTGATTTTGCAAAAAGCAAAAAAGCCCTCGTCCCTATATTCCAACTGATTGAAATACAGGGACGAAAGCTCTTCGTGTTACCACCCATGTTCGTAGGGACCTCGCGATCCATACCTTAAAAAGTACGCAAGCTCCCGCTTGTTATACTTTTGTGCGCTATCGTGCACAAATCGAAGCAACACTATCCGCATTGCTTTGCTCCGAGACCATCTTCGCTTTTTTTCATCATACCCCTTTTCACCTGCCGGGGCTCTCTGGAATGACGATTGAAAGGTACTCTTCTCTTCATCGCTCTTCTATTAAAATTTAATTAAATATAACATCTGTTTCTCACCTTGTCAAACATTTTTATCAGGATGAGCATATTCGATTTGTTTCGCGAGGGCATGCTCTATAATTAGTACAAGAGGTGATGTGAAAATGAAATTGACATTTACTGAAAATGCCATGCAACGACTGGAAAAATTGGGGATGACCGAGGAACTCTCTTTGTACATGAGCACCATCTACGGCTGCGGCGGACCGGACAGCAGCATGTTCACGATCCGAGCGTATGATACGGAAAACCCGAACTACGACACCGTTTTGGACACCAACTTCGGCGCGGTCAAAGTCACCAAGGACAGCCTGCAGCAACTGGATGAGGACAACATCATCGACTTCAACGACAGCAGCTTCTCTTTCGTCCTGAAAAGCAACCGCGGCCTGCTGAACCCGAACATGAACTACGAAAATATGAAGTTGAAAGATTGAGAAAAGCGGCAATAGAATAAGTGTCTATTCCTTTTGACAACAATTCCCGGCGAAATCATGATTCGCCGGGAATTTTTTTGTTTTCATCCGAAAAAATACTAAAATCAGCAGTACAAACCAAGTGTATGGTCAGCGCTACTGATCTTAGTACATTTAGAGTCCATTTAATTGACCGACAGCATTTCATTATTCCTCTTGCTCTGAAATGAAAAGCTCGTTGGCTTAGTCGTCCATTGTAGGGATTTTCGGAGGCATTTATTCATCATCACTTGAAGCGTCTTGTTTCATTGCTGCAATTTTAATTTGAATACTTTCCATTGTTTCCTTATCCAATGGGTAGAATTTCATGAATGTTAAAGCAATGAGTGTACCGACTAATGGCAAAACTGAAATCATTACAATACCAGCCATGCGCAATTGTGGCGAAAGTGGCGTGTCAGCCGTTGGATAAGCTTGCGCAAATCCTACAGCGGCTAAGATCCAACCAATGGACATTGGCGCAAAGGATGACGCGACTGAGTCAGTCAAGGAGAACATGGTGCTCAACATTCCGGAAACATAACGTCCGGAAACACTTGTTTCGTAGTCGGAGACATCCGCTGCCATTGTCAAAGCCAAGCCTGACGGAGTGGATGCGAATCCTTTCGCACAAGCAAAAACGACTGTGAAGGCAACTGTCCATAACGATATGTTAGAGAAGCTCAAGTCACCTGGATTCGCAAAGAAAAGCAAGCCGCCTAATAGGACCAATGAAACAACGGCACCCTGCAAGTAACGGACATAGGAGTAACGCAACCCTCTTTTTTGAGCAATGGTTGCCGCAAAGGTTGTAAACAAAAGGTTAGGCAAAATCAGAACTAACGAAATTGTTCCTGATAAACCAAAGTTACCGAAGATGATACCGAACAGGATCATCAATACAACTTGATCTCCGAACATTTGCGCATTGAACTTCACAAACGCTGCTGCCATGGTCAACATTTGCAGAGGTCTGTTGCCTTTGATGATTGCCCAGTAATCTTTGAACGACGTTTTGGTCGTTTTTTCGCCAATCCCGAAGAATTGTTTGTTGTCTTTCTGGGCAATACCGATAACTGCCAAAATTCCTAGGATAGCTGAGATGATCATGACTCCTGGGATAAATACTTTGAAAAATTCCGGGGTGAAACCGCCGTATTTTGGCGCTAAGAAGTTTGCGACAACAATTTGACCACCCGTGAACAATAAAGTCGTAACCCAACCATCAACAATATTGAAGATAGGACGTTGTTTTGGATCATTTGTCAAAGCAGCTTGACCGGCTTTTGTAACCGTCGCTTGCAAGGAATAACCGATTTTGTGCACGACTAATGCAAGCAGGAAAATCGGAATTTTCATTCCTTCACCCATTCCATGAATATTGAATAATATCAGGAATGAAATAACAGTGATAATATTGCCTAAAACCATAATGGGACGATACTTACCGAATTTAGTATCCGTTTTATCAATCAAAACTCCGATAGCCGGATCAATAACCCCATCAAAGATACGGATGTACCCCATAATTTGACTGACGAACAGCGCGGTTAACCCTACAAGACCTGTGGCATAGTAGACGACAAAACCAAAAGCGAACAAATAAATATTTGTTGATGAGTTATTCAAAGTGAATAACACGATCTGCCAAAGTTTAGCGCGATTGTATTTCGTTTCTTCTTGAAGCGTTGAAGTATTTTTTGACATAAAAATCCCCTCCATATTATGGAATTCAAAACTTTTTTCACAATTTTATTATCATATTATGAAATTCCGATAATAATCAACAATCTGAATAAAACTAAGTTATAAGATCTAAGGAAATGATACCATCAGAAGTAAGCGGTTACAACTTTTTTATTGTTAATACTTTGTGAACGCTATTTTTCTTGGAAAAGTGATCTACACCCGCGTTTGACAATGGATAGACAAAAAACTGCCCCCACATTACGGGGAGCAGTCTGTGAAACTGTTTAAATGTTTTTGTGTCGATTGTAGGCAGCCGGCACGTGTGGGTAACGATTGTAAACCTCTTCAAGATAATCTTCTTGAATCGCCATTTCCTTAAGTAAAGTTGGAAAATCAATTGTATCCACCATCTTATTAAGCAGTACCAGTCCCTCTTCTGCCATGCGGTCTCGCGTTTCAATATCAGGTATAGCAGAGGTTGCCATATGGTCTGAATGTTCCTTGAAATAATAACCTGTTGCTCCAGATTGAAAGGCTTGGGCACTTAGGTTACCGAAAACCGATGGTGTCTGGGTAACTGGCTCTGCATAATCAGAAGTCAGCAATATATCATCCAAACGATTACGTAACTTGTAAGCCCCAAGAATCATCTTATCCAAATTTAGCATCATCTCTTTCGGATCTGAAAAGACACCGGATTTCTGGGCTGTTATCATGCCGTCAATATAGAGAATAGCTACCCCTGTTTCATCAAAGAAATCACGGACAACCGGATTGATTGAGATATGGGCTGGGCCGTGCAGGCTGATATAGATCTGCTTTTTGAAGCCTGACCGCAATAAGGAATGTGCCAGACCATGCAACATATCGGCACTTTCCCTGACGGTCAATTGGATGGTTCCCTTACCTGAGGCGGTTGCCCCTGAATAAATATAAGGCACATGCGGAAGGACAAGTGAGTTTGTCCTTTCTGCCATCAATAAGGCAATCCCCTCAGCCAAGATGGTTTCGCAATCCAAGGGCAGCCCCCCGTGGAGTTCGGTTGGTCCAAAAGGCACGATGATGACATCGTTCTCCTTTAAGTAAGCCTCCACTTCATCATTGACCAAAACATTCAATAAGTGACTTCTTAATTTCATAAGTGCACCTCGCTATTATACTTCTGGTTCATCATTTTTCTTATCAAATTCCTCAAGTCTTGCCAGACGAGCTGAAGTCATCGCCTCACGTGTTTCATCAGTAATGTTCCAAATGAATTTGAATGAAACCCATGATAATAAAGCACAAACGGCTGGACCAACAAGGTTCATTAGAACTAATCCTTCAACAGCTTGAGCTGATTGCGCTTGACCAGCTTGAGCGGCCTGTTGGCTGTAACCAATCCAACCAATCATCAAGACAACAAGGGATTGCGCCAACATTTGGCCAAGACGTCTTGTCAGCGAGAAGTTACCGTAGATTGAACCTTCGGAACGTTTGCCAGTGATGTATTCGTTGTAGTCAATGGATTCTGAAACAAGACCCCATTGAAGTTGAACGGACATCAGCATGAAAGCAATACCGACGCTGGCAGAAACCATGTATAAGAATGGTGGCAAGTCACCCACTAATTTCCAGACGTACAAGCCAATAAAGATAGCGGCACTCAATAGTA
The DNA here is from genome assembly GCA_963814755.1 of uncultured Carnobacteriaceae bacterium. GTDB lineage: Bacteria > Bacillota > Bacilli > Lactobacillales > Aerococcaceae > Trichococcus. Next base: position 193,463 of record CAWFEB010000025.1, on the reverse strand, counting down.
AATAAGTACGGATTACTTTAACTGTAGATCCAATGAATTTTACCAAGTATGGAGCGATAAGTAACAGCACTACTGGTAACCCTTGACCGATTAAAGCAGCAGTTCCCATTAAACCAATATCACCAAATACATCGCCATAAATATAAGGAAGCGTTGTATTGAATAAGGTTGAACCGAAAACGATTACAATCGAGTGTAAACAAAGTGACAAGAACGCTTTGTTTTTAGCTAATGTAACAAAAATATCTGTGACTTTTGTCGGTTCTGTTTGTTCTTCTGCGGCAAGTTTCGCTGCAACATTCCGTTCTTCAGTTCCCCAATAGTGGAAGAAGATCAGTGCACCACCTAAGATAGCCGCGAAGATACCTGAAACCATATAACCGGTTGTGTTTTCACCTAAACGCGAAAGAATCACCGGTATAATCATTGAACTGATTAAACCACCGACTGTTGATCCCATACCACGAGCCGAAGATAAAGTAGTTCTTTCTCTATCGTTTAAGGCCATTACCCCAAGAACTGATCCCATGGCAATGTTCATCATAGTGTAACCTAATTCGTAGATAACTTTTAATAGAAAAATAGCTACTAAACGCATCATACCATCAAACATTGAAGGTACAGAGAAGAATGCAATAAGACCGATAACAATCAAAGGAATAGAGCGCAACATCCAAGGACGGAACTTATCTTTTTGGCCATGTGCCTTAGAGAAGGACTTATCCATGATAGTACCCATCATCGGGTCATTGACCATATCCCAAATATTCCAAACGAGCAACAGTATAGATAGCGTTGCAAATGGTATGCCTAATACGTTTGTAAGATATCGGTTCATAAATGTTCCGATCAAGACCAGGGTAGCAACCCCACCGGCATCTCCGGCACCATAACCCAATTTATGCTTCAGGGTTAGACTGCTTTTCATTTCGTTTGCTGAATTTTGCTGCTTGACAATTTTTTCTTCTGCCATCAGATTTTCCTCTTTTCTCTAAAATAATTGGTGAACTATATCCGTTTTTGACAAAAAACCTTTGCAAAAGATGATCTCAAACCACCTATAAGTCTGAATTTCTGGTTCATATTCAGAAATTCAGACTCATTGGTTATAATTTTATATCCGCGAAATCGCTAACATTATTATTTTTCCTCTTGCTCAAAAATGAGAAGTCGTAGCTTTAGTCATTCATCGCAGGGATTGTATTAGGGATAGCTTGAGGCATTTCTGCATTATCATCATCACTTGGGTCAGATTGTTTCATCGCTGCAATTTTAATTTGAACGCTTTCCATTGTTTCTTTATCCAATGGGTAGAATTTCATAAACGTCAAAGCAATAAGTGTACCGACTAATGGCAAAACTGAAATCATTACAATACCAGCCATGCGCAATTGTGGCGAAAGTGGCGTGTCAGCCGTTGGATAGGCTTGCGCAAATCCTACAGCGGCTAAGATCCAACCAATCGACATTGGAGCGAACGATGATGCGACAGAGTCAGTCAATGAGAACATGGTGCTCAACATACCGGAAACATAACGTCCGGAAACACTTGTTTCATAGTCGGAGACATCCGCTGCCATTGTCAAGGCCAAGCCTGATGGAGTGGATGTGAATCCTTTCGCACAAGCAAAAATGACTGTAAAGGCAACTGTCCATAACGTTACGTTAGAGAAGCTCAAGTCCCCTGGATTCGCAAAGAAAAGCAAACCGCCTAATAGGCCAATGAAACAACGGCACCTTGCAAGTAACGAACATAGGAGTAACGCAATCCTCTTTTTTGAGCAATGGTTGCCGCAAATGTTGTGAACAAAAGGTTAGGCAAAATCAGCACTAACGAGATTGTTCCTGATAAACCAAAGTTACCGAAGATAATACCGAACAGGATCATCAATACAATCTGATCTCCGAACATTTGCGCATTGAACTTAACAAAAGCTGCTGCCATGGTCAACATTTGCAAAGGTCTGTTGCCTTTGACGATTGCCCAGTAATCTTTGAACGATGTTTTAGTCGTTTTTTCACCAATACCAAAGTATTGTTTGTTGTCTTTTTCCGCAATACCAATAACTGCCAAAATTCCGAGGACAGCTGAGATGACCATGACTCCTGGGATAAATACTTTGAAGAATTCCGGAGTAAAACCGCCGTATTTCGGCACTAACAAGTTTGCGACAACAATTTGACCACCCGTGAACAATAACGTCGTAACCCAACCATCAACGATATTGAAGATAGGACGTTGTTTTGGATCGCTTGTCAACGCTGCTTGACCGGCTTTTGTAACCGTCGCTTGCAAGGAATAACCGATTTTATGCACGACTAACGCAAGCAAGAAAATTGGAATTTTCATTCCTTCGCCCAGACCATGAATATTAAATAATACCAAGAATGAAATAACAGTAATAATATTGCCTAAAACCATAATGGGACGATACTTACCGAATTTAGTATCCGTTTTATCGATCAAAACTCCGATAGCCGGATCAATAACCCCATCAAAGATACGGATATACCCCATAATTTGACTGACGAACAACGCGGTTAAGCCTACAAGACCTGTGGAATAGTAAACGACAAAACCAAAAGCGAACAAGTAAATATTTGTTGATGAGTTATTCAAAGTGAATAACACGATTTGCCATAGTTTGGCGCGGTTGAGTTTCGTTTCACTTAGAACCGTTGGATCATTTTTTGACATAAAAATCCCTCCATATTATGAAATTTAGCGCTTACAATTCAATAAACGTTATCGCATTATGAAACTTCGTTGCGTTTAAAAGTATCCGAAAAGCGATTGATAAAACTGAGTTGTAATAACTAAGGAAATAATACCATCGGTGGTAACCGGTTACAACTTTTTTATTGTTAATAATTTGTGAACGCTATCATCCTTACTTGGATAAGTGTGCTGCGATGGCATCCGTTAAAGGTTTAGGTCCTTCTTGGGGAGGATCTGATTTCCAATCGGGAACTCTTCGATGAAGTTTTTTTATATTCGGTATTGACAAATCCGCTTTCATAACTATTCTTTGGGAAATGGGCAAAAAAAATAAAGAAGATGATCCCGATTGCGTATCAGGATCATCTTCTTTGGGTTGCATGATGCAGTTTTATTCTTCGCCTTCGTCGAACTGGCTGTTGTAGAGGTCGGCGTAGAAGCCGCCTTTCGCCAGCAATTCTTCGTGGCTGCCTTGTTCGACGATGTCGCCGTTGTTCATGCAGAGGATCAGGTCGGCATTCTTGATGGTCGACAAGCGATGCGCGATGATGAAGCTTGTTCTGCCTTGCATCAGCGTATCCATCGCTTTCTGGATCAGCACTTCCGTCCGCGTATCGACCGAGCTTGTCGCTTCATCCAGGATCATGATCTGCGGATCGGCAAGGATGGCCCGCGCAATCGTCAGCAATTGTTTCTCTCCCTGAGAAACGTTATTTGCTTCCTCGTTCAGGACCATATCATAGCCATCCGGCAACGTCCGGACAAAGTGATCCACCTGCGCAGCTTTTGCGGCAGCGATGACTTCTTCATCCGTCGCATCCAGTTTCCCGTAGCGGATGTTCTCCATGATGGTGCCATTATACAGCCACGTATCCTGAAGCACCATCCCAAATTCCGTCCGCAGATCGCTGCGCGTGAAATCTGTAAGGTTGTGGTCATCGATGTAGATGGCTCCACCCGTCAAGTCGTAGAAACGCATCAACAATTTCACCATCGTCGTCTTGCCGGCACCCGTAGGACCGACGAGCGCGACTTTTTGTCCTTCTTTTATATCCGCGGAGAAGTCCTTGATGACCAGATGATCCGGTTCATAACCGAACTTGACATGCTCGAAGCGGACATTTCCTCTGACATCGGCCGTCGCCATTTCGATTTTCGCTTCGGTCACTGTCTCTTCTTCCTCTTCCAGGAACTCGAAGATTCGTTCAGAGGCAGCCACCATCCGTTGCAATTGACTCCCCACTTGCGCGACTTGCGTCAAAGGTTGAGTGAAGTTGCGCACGTATTGCAGGAAGGCTTGGATATCCCCGATCGTCATATTTCCGGCAGCCGCCATCGCGCCACCCATGATGCAGACAACGACATAACCAAGATTTCCGATCAGGCTCAACAAGGGCATCATCAAACCGGAAAGGAATTCGGCCTTGAAGCCGGCTTCGATCAACTGATCGTTTTCTTTGTCGAAAGCGGCAACGGATTTCACTTCCCCGTTGAAGGCTTTCATGACCACATGTCCGCCGTACATCTCTTCGACATGGCCATTGACCGCCCCCAAGTATTTCTGTTGGTTGGCGAAGTGCTTCTGCGACTTCGACATGATCAGCATCAGGAGCATCATGGAAACGACCAGGACGCCAAGAATGACGAGCGTCAGCGGCCAACTGATCGTCAGCATCATGATGAAGACACCCACCAATGTCGTGATCGACGTGATGATCTGGGTGAGGCTCTGGTTCAGGCTGGTATTCAGGGTATCCACGTCATTCGTGATCCTGGAAAGCACATCGCCTTGGCTGTTCTTATGGAAATAGGCCAGCGGCAATTTGTTGATTTTCTCCATAATGTCTTTGCGCAGTTTATAAGAAACTTTTGCGGAAACACCAGACATCAGGAATCCTTGCAGATAAGAGAACGCGGCACTCAGCACGTACAGGCCCAAGAGCCCCAACAGTACGGTTCCGATATAGTCGAAATCGATTTCGCCGGATCCGCCGGTGAATTTCAGCATGACGCCGGCGACCAATTTATCGATGGCCAAAGCCATGATTTTTGGTCCTACAATCCCAAATAATGAGGAAGCGATCGCCAATATGAAGACGACTGCCATCAGCCATTTGAAGGGCGACAGATAGGCGGCCAATTTTTTGAATCCGCCTTTGAAGTCCTTCGCTTTCACGACCGGCGCGCTCATTCCTGCCATCGGACCATGTCCTCCGCCCGGGCCGCCTTGCGGTCTTCTTTGTTTCATTTCGCTCATGCTAATTCCTCCTCTGAAAGCTGAGATTTAGCAATTTCTTGGTAAGTCTCACAGTTTTTCATCAACGCATCGTGAGTCCCTATCCCGACGATCCTGCCTTTATCGAGGACGATGATCTGTTCCGCATCCATGATGGTGCTGATCCGTTGCGCCACGATCAAGACGGTTGCGTTGTCCGTGTAAGCATGTAGAGCGGAACGCAACGCCGCATCCGTTTTGAAGTCCAATGCCGAGAAGCTGTCGTCAAAAATATAGATCGGCGCTTTTTTCACCAATGCGCGGGCAATGGCCAAGCGCTGTTTCTGCCCGCCGCTGACGTTACCGCCGCCTTGTGCGATGGCCGTTTCGATGCCGTCTTCCATATCCGATACGAAGTTTTTCGCTTGGGCGACTTCAATGGCTTTCATGATGTCATCCATCGAAGCGTCGTCTTTTCCGTACAAAACATTAGAAGCGATGTCTCCGGAGAAGAGCATGCCCTTTTGCGGAACGTAGCCGATGTTGTGGCGCAGATCAGCTTGCGTCATTTGCCGGATGTCGATGCCGTCGATTTCGATGGCGCCGTCCGTCACATCATAGAAGCGCGGAATCAGATTGATCAGCGTCGATTTGCCGGAACCGGTCGAACCGATTATCGCCGTCGTTTCGCCTGGCCGAGCGGTAAAGGAAATGTTGGTCAAGACATTCTCGCTTGCCTTCGGATAATGGTAAGAGACATTGTTGAAGGTGATGAGACCTTCATTCTTTAAGCTCGGTTGCGCATCGATTGGGTCTGTGATGCTCAGATCCGTATCCAATACTTCCCCGATTCGGGTTGCCGATACAGAAGCACGCGGCAGGAAGATGAACATCATCGAAATCATCAAGAAGGCCATGATGATCTGCATCACATATTGGATGTAAGCCATCATATCCCCGATCTGCAGGGCAGAATCAGCAACCTGCTGGCTGCCGAACCAGATGATCATCAGCGAAACGCCATTCATGATGAGCATCATCGCCGGCATCAAGAGGGACATCAAACGCTGCACGAAGCGGTTTGTGTAGGTGTACTCTTCATTGGCATCATTGAAGCGGTTTTCTTCGAACGGTTCATTCCCGAAAGCGCGGATGACCATCATGCCGGAAAGGTTCTCGCGGCTGACCAGATTCAATCTGTCCGTCAAGCTTTGCAGCACTTTGAACTTCGGCATCGCGATCGACAGGATCGTCATCATGATGCCGACAAGGGCAATGACCGCAACGGCGATCGTCCAGGCCAGCGAGACGCTCTTGTCGATTGCCATGATCAGACCACCTGTCGCCAAGATCGGTGCATAGCAAAGCATGCGGATGCCGATCGTGATCAGTTGCTGGATCTGCTGCACGTCATTGGTCGTACGTGTGATCAGTGATGCGGTCGAAAAGTTATCGAACTCGGTGTTGGAAAAACTTTCGACTTTGGCGAAGACATCCCTTCTCATCCGGCCGGACACTTTCGCTGCGATCCGCGAAGAGAAATATGCGACCGCTACGGAAGCGACGGACACCGCGACAGCGATGGCGAGCATCTGCGCGCCCTTCGTCATGATGTATTGGTTTTGGAGCGCATCCATATCCGCTCCCAGATCCTCATAGAAAAGTTTCGTAAACAGGATCCCGATTTGGCTGTAGAGCATCGGCTCGGCAGCCGCGGCCACGTCCATCGACGCCGTGAAAGCTTCCTGCGGCAACTGCTGCAATTGCGGCAACAGCGCGTACAGTTGGTTCATATCGGCGTCCTCGAAGCCGCTCTCGGCATCGACTGCCGCGGCATTGCCTTGCTGTGCAGACATTTCCTGCATGAACGTCACGAAGCTGTAGCTTGCCTTGCTGAAGATGCTCTCCAGCGAGGACAATTGTTCCGGATCGGTTTCATCCAGCACGTAGATATCCGTTTCCTGGCTTTCAGGAAATTCTGCGCTGTAGGCCTCGGCTTCCGCCGATCCGCCCTCAATCAGCTGGTAGCTGTTCTGGAACGTTTCCTTATCTTCTTCATCCATGAACAGCGTCATAAGCGCGAAGCCTTCCGACGGCAGTGCTTCAGGCGCTTCCTGTTCGACGCCTCCGTTCTGGATGCCGGTATTGACGATGTCACTCATCAGATTCGGCAGGCTCAATTCACCGATTGCCTGCCCGAACAAAATCAGCAGGCTGACCAGGATCGTGCCGGCAAAAGGTTTTAAGTATTTCATTATCACTTTCATGTGCATTCCCTTTTCTTTCCTAATTTAGTTGTTTTCTTTTTTATGCACATGCCCGTGTTGGTGGCCGCAGCCGCCTTCCAGGTTGTGCAGCATCCTTTTGAAGCATCCTTCCAATACATCCAGTTCCTCTTCGGTGAAGCCTTCAAAAACTTTTTTGTTGGCTTCATGCAAAGCCCGCTTCATCTCTCCGCAAAGCGGCGATGCTTTTTTCGGTCAGATGGATGCTCTTGGAACGGGCATCCTTCGAACTGACCGTGCGTGTGACGAAACCCTTCGCTTCCAGCCGTTTGATGATTCCGGTCACGGTCGGATTGGAAAGGTTGAACTTCTCTTCGATGTCTTTTTGGATCACTTCCTCGTCGCCACGGCTCTTCAGATAGAAAAGGACATGGATCTGGGAAGTGGTCAGATCGATTTTACCCACCAAGGTTCATCTGTTCCTTGAATTGGTTATGGAGCATCGGGATATAGGCTCCCATCATCTCGCGTGATATCAAAATGTTTCCTCCTTTCCGAACAGTTATACATAGCACGCTATCTATTATCGCATTATCCATCCATATGTCAATAGATCCGACACGATACAAGCCATTTTCGGGAAATTTAATATAATGGAGAGAGCTTAAATGAACTGGAAAGAAGGAACGTTATGGAAGCAAACCATTGTCCGGAATCGATTGATTGCCCTTTGCCAGGAGCACGCGCACGTCATCGAAGACTATCCTTTCGGCGACTCCGAATGGACCGTCATGCGCCACGAAGGCAACCGGAAAACCTTCGCCTACATCTATGAACGGAACGGTGAAATTTGGCTGAACGTGAAGAATACCCCCGAGCGGAACGACTATCTGCGCGAGACGATTCCGGAAATCATGCCAGCCTACCATATGAACAAGACCCACTGGATCACCCTGCGGCTCGTCTCCGAGGAGCTCTACCCGATTGCGGACCGCATCATCACGGAAAGCTACCGGTTGACGCAGACCAAACCGAGGAAAAAAACAATGGCACACCAAAAAGAGGAAGAGCTTTGATTAGCTCCTCCTCTTTTTGGTTGATTTGCCTTCTTTCTAGCGGAAATACGGCTTCAGTTGTTCCAATTCCGCTTCGTTGAGCGGCCGGTAGCTCCCCGGCGGAATCGATTCATCCAATTCGATCGGTCCCATCGTCAGGCGTTTCAGATAGGTGACTTTCTTGCCGACCGAGAGGAACATCTTCTTCACTTGGTGGAATTTCCCCTCGCTGATGTCCAGCAGCACGCGGCTTTCATCGTCCCCGTGGCTGAGGATGGTCAAATGGGCCGGCTTGCAGGTCGTCCCTCCGTGGAAGACGATCCCTTCGGCGAAGGCTTCCTGATCGGCGGCGGTCACGCGCTCGTTCACGACGACTTCATAGCGCTTCGTCACTTTTTTGTGCGGCAGCAACAGCTGATAGCCCAGCTGCCCGTTGTCCGTGATCAGCAGCAGCCCTTCCGTATCCTTGTCCAGCCGTCCCACAGGATAGAGGCCCGGTCTGCGGTCGGACGGGTCGATCAGATCGATGACGGTGCGGTTGCCTTCATCGGATACCGCCGTCACGACGCCAGCCGGTTTGTGCAGCATGTAGTAGACATTGGTGCGGTGCGTCAGCGTTTTCCCCGAGACGATGACCGTCTGGAGCTGCGGATCGACATTGTGATTGTCCGCCAAAACGATTTCACCGTCGATGCTGACCTGTTTGCTTCTGATCAATTTTTTCACTTGTCCTCGCGAACCGTAGCCGCATTCGCTGAGCAGTTTGTCCAATCGCATCCAGCCTCTTCCTTTCCGTTGTTATTGCAGTCCTTACATTCTAAGCGGAACGGATCTTCGTTGCAAGCGGCATCCATGGATTACCCTAAAAAAATCCCCCTCGTTTGTACATCATTTCGAGGGGAATGTTTGATTTTCAACTTCAATCAGGCGGTATGCTCACGATTTCGAATTTTTTCACCACCGGATCCAAGTTCTTTCGGTTGATGCAAAGGTAAAGGTCCTTGTCGCTCGCCAACATATCCTTCAACGCTCTGCAGAACCCGTTGTCCCTGCAGTTCGACCGGACCGATTTCATCCAGCAGGACAGTCCGGATCGACGGATCGATAAGGATATCCCGGATGGCCTGCTCAGCAAACGCAAGAGGCTCCCTCAGGAAAGTGAAACGGTCGAATCCGAAACTGTCCTGCAGAGGGGGCGCTTCATCAGCCTTGCTCAGTCTGATGAAAGGAATTGTTTTTCCGGTCGCCAGTCTTTTCAAGTCATAGCCTTCGAACACGCCCTGCTCCGAAAAAGCTTTGATGCTCGCGAATCCGTCGGCCGTACCGACAGGCATCCCATGGTAGAGCCGGATCAGCTCCGTCGTCTTTCCGGCATCCATTTCACCTGTGATGATGTTCACTCGTCCCATGCCGTCACCCCTAAAACGCAAGCGTCAGCATGATGGCCGTCGCCAGCGCCGCATAAGCAACCACCGGGGGCACCGCAACAACGCGTGCTGTTTTTTCAATTTTCAGATAGGCGAGCATCAAAATGGCATTCACAAAGCTTTCCAAAAGCAGGAAGCGCAGGCTGACCTGCAGTCCATCCGTCACAAGCGCGGCCGGCAGATCAATGAGCGAAATCAGGAAAAGATAGAAGAGAAAGACCGCACGCCACAGGACGCCCATCGAAAAAACCGACGCAAAGCCGATGGCAATCTTCCTCCTTTCGGCATAGGCGAATACGAGCGCAACCGCCAGCCCTTCCAACACGATGGACAGTGCCGGATTGAATATCCTGATCGGAATATTTCCCGGAATCAGGAAATCGCAACACTTAATCAACGCCGCCACCAACGCCACCTGAAAGACCGCCCCGGGCTTCCCGGTCGACAAGTAAGCCTTCCTCATGAAATAAAAGGCAATAGGGAACATCACGAAGCCGGGAACGCCGGGCAATTGGATTGCGGCCATGTGCAGCACATATCCCAGCGTCGCCTCGGCTATCCCCCACAGCGAACCCCAATAGACAATCTGAATGGCTTTTTTATTCATTTCGCCAGCCCCCTCCCGATGAAATCCTCCAACAACTGCAGCGATACGTGCCGCCGATAGTCCGCCGTGGAGCGGCTGTCGTCCAAAGGCGCAAGCAACTCTCCGTATCGCGTGCGCAACGTTTCTATTTTTGCATCCAGTTCCGTTTCCGCTGCTCCTATCAAAATCTCTTCGCAGGCCCTGTCCCTGACGGCAGTCGGAGCTACGGAACCGAATGCAATCCGCACGTCTTCGATTATGCCGTCCTTCTTGATCGCCACTGCATAGAAACTCGCCTTGGAGATGGCGTTGACTTGCCTGCCACCGATCTTCCGATAATGAGATACCGTATAATCGACAAGCGGTATCGCAATCTCCGTCACCAGTTCATCGGGTTGAAGTAGCGTCTGTTTGGCAAAGGTGATGAATTGTCTGACGGGAAGCTTGCGCGTCCCGTGCGCGGATGCCAAAGTAATCTCCGCATTGAGCGCATAGAGCATCGGCAGGCTGTCACCGGATGAGGAGGCGTTGCAGAGGTTTCCCGCCAGTGTCCCCATATTCCGGATGGCGGGGGAAGCCATCTCGACGAATCGGCAATTTGATGTAGTCCGGCACCAACGGATGTTCCAACAGTTCAAAAAGCGTTACGGCTGCGCCAATCATAAGCTTTCCCTCTACAATTTCGATACGCTTAAGCTCCGCAAGATTTCCGATATGGAGCACATCCAGCGGAAAATCCGGCGGCATGCCGTTCCAGCGCCTGTATTTCACCATCACATCGGTTCCGCCGTTGATGACCAGTGTCTCGTGCAGAGCCCTGATCCGCAGCGCCTCCGCCAACGTATCCGGAATAAATACGTTCACCATAACCCTTCCCCCTCCCGTGATGCGGACAGGATGGCATCGACGATCATCGTATAACCCGTGCAGCGGCACAGGTTGCCCGAAATGCCTTCCCTTACCTCCGCTTCTGTCGGATTGGGATTTTTCGAGAGCAACGCTTCAGCCGCCATGATGATGCCCGGCGTGCAGAAACCGCATTGGATGCTGCCGTGACTCCGCCAGTTTGTTCTTCAGCAGTTGGAACCGTTCCGTTTCCCGGTAGCCTTCGATGGTCCAGATGTTTTTCCCGGCCGCCATCGCTGCCGTGATCAGGCAGGAATTGACCAAACGGCCATCCAGCAGCACGGCGCAAGCGCCGCACTCGCCTTCCCCGCAGCCTTCCTTGGCCCCTTTGCAATCAAGATCCTCCCTGATGATATCGAGCAGCCTTCTGGCAGGATCCGTCTTCAGCGCGACCTCCTGCCCGTTCAGTTTGAAAGAAATGGCCTCCATCATGTCATCAACTCCCTTATGTATTCCGGGGTCACCGGGATACGGTCGATTTTTTTGCCGATTGCCTGTTCCACAGCGGCCGCAAATGCCGGAGCGGCCCCGATCATCGGCAATTCACCCAATCCTTTGGCACCGAACGGCCCTCCTTCATAAGGGTTTTCGATCAATTCAAACGCGATCCGCGGAAAGTCCACAGCCGCGGGGATCAGATACTCGGAAAGACTGTCCTGCAGCAGTTTGCCTTCTTTGGTCTGCAGTCTTTCCATGGCTGCGTATCCCAAGCCCTGCACGATGCCGCCTTCGATCTGCCCTTGCACGATTTTTTCGTCTATCGGCGTTCCGATGTCGTATACCGCCCAAACGCCCTTGATTTCAACTTCGTATGTAACTGGATCGACTGCCACTTCGACGACGTTGGCCCCCCAGGAATATTCCGGATAAGCATTCCCGGCCAATTTTTCGCTGTCCCAGGACAAATGTTCCGGATTAACGTAATCCTTCGCCACTTCAAATGTTTCCTCAGTCCAACGTTGCTTCATTTCAGCAGCGCATTCCTGCAGCAGGCGTCCGACGATCATAACTGTCCGGGATGCGACAGTAGGGCCTGAATCAGGGCAGTCCGCGGTGTCCGGATAGGTCAGTTTGACTTGCCCAATCGGGATATCCAAGGTTTGGGCGACGATTTTGCGCAAGGTGGTCAGAGCCCCTTGGCCGATTTCGGTGCTCGATACAAAAATACCTACTGTATCGTCCGCATATTTTTTCAGTTTCACTCGTGATTTCAGCAGTTCCGCCTCGCCGGCTCCAGTGAAGCCACAGCCATGGAAGAAGAAAGAGCAGCCGATCCCCTTCCAGAAGCTCTTATTGGAGCTGAATGCGCTATGCTTCTCCTGATAATCGGATAATCTGTTCACAGCATCTGCGATTTCAGCCAGTTTGATGTCGGAATATAAGACGCCGCCGGTCGAAGAGCTGTCTCCCTTTTTCAGGAAATAACTCCTCCGCCATTCCAGCGGATCGACGCCCAATTCGGTCGCGATGTGCGCCATATGCATTTCGATGGCGAAGAATGCCTGCGGCCCGCCGAAGCCCCGGAACGCGCCAGTCACAATGTTGTTGGTCGCATAGGCTTTCCCCGTCACTTTCAGGTTCGGAATATCGTAAACGCCACAGACAGAGAAGATTGTACGCTGCAGCACGACGCTGGAGAGGCCCGCATAGGCTCCTGCATCCAGCTTGACGTCGATTTCCCGGGCGATGATGCGCCCTTCCGCATCCAGATGGCTCTTGATCCGGATGAGGCTGGGATGGCGCTTGGTCGAGGCGCGGATGTCTTCCGGCCTGTCGAACACCAATTGGACCGGTCTGCCCGTCTTGATGGCTGCCAAAGCAGCATGGACTCCCGGAATCGAAGGATATTCCTCCTTGCCGCCGAAGCCTCCGCCCGTCGGCAGCTGGACGACACGCACCCGGTCGTCCCCCCAGCCGAGCGCTTGCTTCAGGCCGCTGTGGATGTAATAGGGGCACTGCATCGAACCGTAAACAGAGACGCGCTCACCATCATAGCTGCCCAGCATCGCTTGCGGCTCGATATAGACATGCTCCTGGTAGCCGGTGCGGAGTTCATCTTCGATCACCCGGACTGCCCGCGCTGCAGCTGCATCCGGATCGCCTTTTGCGTATTCATAAGCGACAAAGTAAGGCTTGTCTCCGAAAATGAAAGAATCCGTTTGTTCCATGGCAGCCTCGATCGACAGGATCGGCTGCAGCAATTCGTAGTCCACTTCTATTTTCCCGATGATATCGAGGATGGTTTCCTTGTCCGCCCCGACAACGAGTAGAATCGGTTGGCCGATGTAATTGACTTCATCCACGGCCAAAAAAGGCTGATCATCATAGACGATCGGCACGATGTTCTTGCCGGGGATATCATGGTGATCGACGATCGTGTACCCTTCCGGCAATTCCGGCAAACGGATCGCGCGTATTTTTGCGCGCGGCACTTCGGAGCGCAACGTCCTTGCATACAGCATGCCTTCCGGATGCAGATCGGCGCAGTATTTGGCTTTCCCTTCCACCTTGTCGTCAAAATCGAAACGCTTGATGGATTTGCTGATCGTTTCCATCTCTTCACCTCGCTTCTTTCGCTTGAAAATAGTCCACTGCCTTGGCGTAATCCTCCGGCGTGTCGATGTCCCAAAGAATCTCCGGACGATCCACCGCGATGATTTCCGCCTTGTTTGCGCTTATGTATTCCTGCAGGCTTTGGCAGCAATCATCCGCCAACAGGTCTTCAATCGCCCGGCGGCTCAACAGGACCGGGTGCCCACACTTCCCCTGATAGGCAGGCAGGACGATATCCCCTTTAACCGCCAACAGTTTTCTCGCAGACTTCATGGGTAATGAAAGGGCAGTCGCCGGGCAGGATGAGGACACGCTCCCCTTCTGTATGCCGCAAGCCCATCCGCAAGGAGGAGAACATGCCTTTTTCGCAGTCTGCATTGTGAACGAAGACGACTTCCCGGCAGTGTCCGGCCGAAACCATCACCGCTTCGGCATGGAACCCCGTCACGACGATGATGTGGCTGCAGAACGGGCTCAGGCTATCGATGCTTCTTTCGATTACGGTCCTGCCGTTCAAGTCCATCGTCATTTTTGAGTTTCCCGCCATCCGGGAGGACCTCCCGGCGGCCAAGATGACGCCTTCGGTTCCCATTACATCATCCCTCCCCAACAAAATAGATATCGCTTACATTTACAAACTGGTTTGTTCTAACCTATACCTCCATTATACACCCGATTGTTCTGCTTCCCAATGGACAGGTTGAGAACGGAAAGGAAAATTGTCAGGGAAGCATTCTTCCTTTTGCGTCCTCCTATACAAAACAAGCCACGCGCAAGTTGATTATGCGCGTGGCTTGTTTTATGGTTTTGTATCATTTTTTCCTGCCGGCTCCATCGGGATTTCCGGCGACGCCGCGTTCAAAAGCGGCCAAATGGTTTTCGGAAGCGGCCATCAGACGTTCAAAGACGCTTCTGACATCATCCGGCAAATCTTCGGCCTCAAGGAATTGCCCATAAACAGTGATGTTTTCGATTTCGCCAGCCACACCCTTTTCAAAGCTTTCAGCCAAGGACGCCGGCAATTCAATACGGGCTTCCGCTTCATTTTCCGGCACCTCAAATCCGTAAGTTTCGAACAGCGGCAACAGCAAGGAAATGTGTGTGCCTTCCGCCTTGGCGATGCTCGTAAATGGTTTGACCGTTCCGTATGCATCCATGATCGCAAGGTAGGACGCTTCGGCCATGTATTCATCCTGGATAGCGTAAACCAACATTTCTTCTATTGTATACGTTTCGCCTTCGCTGACCGCTGCTGCGCCATATAACTCTTCATCCTCGGATGCCATTACGCCTGTGCCGCTGAACAATAACACTGCCAAAGCCCCACCCACAATTCCGTTCCTCCATTTTTTCATTTTGATTCGCTCCCTTTTTTGTATGTTTCGTGATCTTCTTTTCTACAGGTTCAGTATAGGAAAGAAGTATGTCGAAAGGATGGCAAAAACGGGGCGGAAAAAGAACGTTTTCATTTAATTTGCCAGGAGCGGGGAAAAGTCACTCCCCTACTTCTGAATTGGTGCTTTTGATTTCCCAATGGATGACGACCGTCAGCACAACCCGCAGGATGACGATGGCAGACAGGACGATGAATTCATCAATCGTCTGGATGATGACTGTCTTCAATATTTCCGCGGCCAGTTTGAACTCCAAGCTGAACGCCAGCGCTTTGGCCAATTCGAGTTTCGGTTGATTGTTGCTCAGATTCAGCTTGTCTTTAAAAAACAGATACAATGATTTGATGCATCCATAGAGGATGATCAGGACGCCGATGCCCTCGATCAGGCTCGCAAGTGTTGGGATGACTTCGGTTAAGACTGCATGCAAATTCATGAACGTCCCTCCTTTTTCCATATTCAAATTTGGTAACGAATCCGTTCTTTATTTGCTCTGTTTCTTTTTTTGCTTCGCTTCTTCGACCCGGAAGCGGACGATCCGGCGCACAAGTTCGTATGGGATAGGTTTCGTCAGTGGAAATTGGATGGCGCCTTTTGAAGTCTTGTAATCCGTCAATTCTTCCTTGAAAGCCGCAACGCCGCTTGGTGCGGGATAGAACCCGATATGATTTTTCTGCACAGCAAAATGCACCAGGTTCCCGTTCAGGTAGAAGGTCGGCATCTGATAGCTGATTTTCTCTGTCGCATCGGGCGCTTCTTCCTTTATCACCCGGCGGAACTCCTGCAGGATTGCCTGAATATCCTCATCATAGCGGCTGATGTATGCATCGATCGTTTCAATTTTTATAGCTGATTCTTCCATTTTAGTCCACCTCAACAGTCTGGATTTTTCGTTGTTTGCGTTCCTGTCAATAGTATATCATATGGCGATGCAAGTGCTTGCAAGCTTAGCGGATAGTAGGTATGATGATGTCAAAGAAAGAAAAAATGAAGAGAAAAAAACTGCACAAATCCGCTCCCTTATCCCAATGCCGACCGACAGTGCTGATGGCTAACGCAACTATTTTCGGGAAGTCTGGTTGCAGATGCACAACCCCATAAGGGAGTGAGAAAGATGGGCAAAATTCTCAAAAAGACCAAAAAATTCCTCAAAAAATTTGGACCTGGCGTCATCACCGGTGCCTCTGATGATGATCCATCCGGCATCGTCACCTACTCGCAGACCGGAGCCATGTTCGGCCTTCATCTGTTGTGGCTTTCTCCGATTTCGTGCATCTTTGCGATTGCCATCCAGGAAATGTGCGGACGGATCGGGATGGTATCGGGTAAAGGGCTGACAGGGATCATGAAACAGTCCTACCCTAAGTGGGTAAGCTATCCGGCAATCTCCCTGCTGTTCATCGCCAATACGATCAACATCGGTGCCGATCTGGGCGCGATGGCCGCGGTAGCTCAGATGGTGCTCGGCTTGCCATTCATTTTTTGGATCCTGTTCATGACTGCCCTGACCTTGGTCCTGGAAATTTTTATGGATTACAAGAATTATTCGAAATTCCTGATGCTGTTGACGCTTTCCCTGTTCGCTTATTTCTTCACGGCATTCACGGTCCGCCAGGATTGGGGCGCTGTCCTTCAGCATACCCTCATCCCAACCTTTTACCCTTCCCGGGAATTCACGCTTAATGTGGTGGCCTTTTTAGGGACGACGATTTCCCCTTACCTGTTTTTTTGGCAAGCGGATGAAGAAGTGGAAAAAGAGATCGTCGAGCATAAAATCAAAGGGATCGGCATCGGGAAACCTCGCATCTTTGTCAAGGATATCCAGGATATGAAGATTGATACGATTGTCGGGATGTTTTTTACAACAGTCACTGCTTTCATGATTGTGCTGACGACGGCCGGGACCCTTCACCTTAGCGGCATCACCACCATCAATTCCGCATCGGAGGCCGCTCAAGCGCTTCGGCCCTTGGTGGGAGACTTCGCCTATTGGTTGTTCGCTTTGGGCATCATCGGAACAGGCCTGCTTGGTGTGCCGGTTTTGGCCGGATCCTCGTCCTACGCCATTTCCGAATTTTTCGGTTGGGAGACTGGTCTGGGTAAGAAACTGAAGGAGGCGCATGGTTTCTACGGCGTCATCACCATCGCCACGCTCATCGGACTGACGATCAATTTCATCGGGATTGATCCGATGAGGGCCTTGTACTATTCCGCAGCCATCAATGGCTTGATGGCCCCGCCCCTGATGCTGCTGATACTCTTCATCGGCAACAACAAAAAAGTGATGGGCAGCCATACGAATCGCCGTTTGGGAAATGTGGTCGGCGGCATTGCGACGTTGGTGATGTTCGTCATCGGCTTACTGTTCATGAAGGATTTCTTCGGCCTCTAGCAGACGGCTTTTCTCGGAAAAAATTTATACAAAGAATAGGCCTCGGATAAATGTTATCCGGGGTCACTTTTTTGGCGCATACATCAGAGCGAACAGGTTTCCGTTTTTGCACCTTTTCACTTATTTTAAGGATGTAATTCCATTTTCATAAAAATGTGTTATGATATGGATTGAAAATTTGCACGGTAAAGAAAGGAAAGTAAAATGAATACACCTTCTATTTATGGATTGACTTTGGATCAGCTGGAAGCTTGGTTGTTGGAACAAGGCCAGAAAAAATTCCGCGCCCAACAGATCTGGGACTGGCTATATATCAAACGAGTCCTGGACTTTCTCGGAAATGACGAACTTGTCAAAAGATTTGGTTGCCCTTCTCTCCGACACCTTCCTGCTGCAGCCCCTGAATCAAGTGGTCGTCCAAGAATCAGCGGACGGCACAACTAAATATCTCTTCCAGCTGGAAGACAAACTGATGATCGAAACCGTCCTGATGCGTCAGGAATACGGCCTGTCCGTCTGCGTCACGACGCAAGTCGGCTGCGATATCGGCTGCACGTTCTGCGCAAGCGGCCTGAAACGCAAACAACGCGACCTGACAGCAGGCGAAATCGTTGCACAAATCATGCAGATCCAGCACTACTTGGATCAAAAAGGCAATGGTGAACGCGTCAGCCACATCGTCGTGATGGGCATCGGCGAACCGTTCGACAATTACGACAATGTCATCGCCTTCCTGAACATCGTCAACCACGCCAAAGGTTTGGCAATCGGCGCTCGCCACATCACGGTTTCCACCAGCGGATTGGCTCCGAAGATCCGCGAATTCGCGGAAAACGGGTTGCAAGTCAACTTGGCTTTGTCCCTGCACGCGCCGAACGATGAAATCCGCAGCCGCATGATGCGCATCAACCGCAAACACCCGCTGAAGGAAGTCATGTCCGCCATCGACGAGTATCTGGAAAAGACAAACCGCCGCATCACTTTCGAATACATCATGATCTCTGGCGTGAACGACAGACCTGAGCAGGCGCACGAATTGGTTGCCTTGTTGAAGGATAAGCGTCACCTTTCCTACGTGAACCTGATCCCTTACAATCCGGTTGCCGAACACATCAAATACGAGCGCAGCACCAAAAAGGATATTTTGGCGTTCTATGATATCCTCAAAAAGAACAACATCAACTGCGTCATCCGCAAGGAACACGGCACCGACATCGATGCCGCCTGCGGCCAACTGCGCAGCAAACATCTGGAAAAAGCAACTAAATAATTGACCTTAACAGAGGCCGTCCCAAAGTAAAATGAGATGGCCTCTGTTTTTTTGTTCGTTTCTGATTTTATAGCCGGTGTCGACCTTAGCTTGCACAACCCAGTTCCTGCTTGTTTATTCTTCATCAGGAGCGGTCTCCTGCATCCAACCTTTGAATCCGCAATGCGGGCAAGTCAACCGTTTGCCTTGCTTGCCTCCGTTCAACGACAACAGATCCGTCAGGAAGCTGATTTTGAATTTGCGCCGGCACTGTGGGCAGACGTACGCATTCACGCGCGAATGGTAGTAGACGATCGCGAACAAAGCAGCGATTCCCGCCAAAATCATCAGCGCCGGATAAAAGCCGCCTGCTCTCTCAGCCGCAGGAAAGCCAACCACCAAGAACAGCACATACCCCGCAACCGCAAGCATCGTAACGATATCCGATTTCCGGTTTTTCCCATTTTTTGCCATGCCTCATTCTTCCCTTCCTGTTTCTGATTCAATCATAACACTTTTTGGTTGGGCACTAAAAGTGTGGTATATTGGAACCAACAAATTAAGTCCATTGGCAATAACATATTTGACCATTGGAGACGGAGGAATAGCATGAGCAGAGTAATCCTTACGACTGAAAGCGGCGCGGATATCCCCACTGATTTGGCAAAGAAACACAATATCCAGATTGTGCCGATGCACGTCATCATGGACGATATCGATCATCTTGATGGATCTTTTCCGGTCACGGATCTGTATGATTATTACGAGCGAACCAAAAAAACGCCTTCCACGACCGCAACCAATCCGAACGAATATACCGCCTTTTTCGAAAAGATCCGCTCTGAGCAGCCCGACAGCATCATCGTGCATATCGGCTACACCTCCAAGGCCTCTTCCTCATTCCAGAGTGCCGTGTTGGCGGCGGAAGATTTCGAGAACATCCACCTCATCGACGCCCTGAACGTATCCGGCGGCTTGGCCGCGATCGTGCTTTATGCCGCTGATTTGCTTGAAAAGGAACCGGATATCGCAGTGGAAAAACTGGTTTCCGCCATCGAAGCTGTAGTGCCGCGCACGCACTTCTCGTTCATGCCATCCGGTCTCGAGTTCCTGAGGGCAGGCGGCCGCGTCTCCAATGCAGCTTATCTGGGGGCATCGCTCCTGAAGATAAAACCGACGATCGAATTGATCGACGGCAAATTGGTTTCCACAAAAAAATACCGCGGCAAGATGAGCCGCGTCGTTGTCGATTTTTTTGATGACTACCTGAAGACTTACGCCATCGACGACAATAAGCTGTACCTCATCCAATCGCTCGGCTTGGATGAAGAAATCATGAACCAAATGGAAAACTACGCGAAGGAAAAAGGCTTCCAGGACGTCACTTGGATCCAGACCGGCGGCGTCATCACTTCCCATGGTGGTCCCGGCGCTTTCGGGATTGCCGGAATCGAGAAAACAGGAAACGCCGAATAAAAGAAAAAACTTCTGCACTACGGAATTATTCCCAGTGCAGAAGTTTTTTTGTTTGTCTAACTAATTCTCTTCGATATCCTCCGGCAGAATCGTGAACAGATCGGCGTCCTCATCTTCGGCCAAGCGGTTGCTTTGGTGCAGCTTCGCCTTCTCGAAGAGGCTCCTGGCCGTACGGGCATTGCCGAAATGGCTGTCGCGGGTCGTGTAGGACTGCACGAACAGTTTCTTCACTTTTTCCTGGGCTTCCTCCGTCAGCACAAAACCTTGCTGGGTGGCGGCCATGTGGAAGATTTCCGTCAGCTCTTCGCTGTCGTAATCCGGGAAATCGACCGTGTAGGCGATCCGGCTGCGGATGCCGGAGTTCATGCTGAGCATCTGCTCCATCTCGCTCGGATAGCCCGCCATGATGACGACCAATTTGTCGCGGTTGTCCTCCATCTCCTTGATCAGCGTGCTGATGGCTTCATAGCCGAAGTCGTTTTCGGAGGCGGAATAAAGGGAATAGGCCTCATCGATGAACAGGACGCCGCCGTATGCTTCCTTGATTTTTTCCAATGTCTTCGGTCCGGTCTGTCCGACGTACTGTCCGACCAAATCTTCCCTTGTGACTTCGATCATGTGTCCGCGCTTCAGCACACCGATGGATTTCAGTATCTGGCTGATAAGCCGCGCGATGGTCGTCTTGCCTGTGCCGGGGTTTCCGGTGAAGACCATGTGCAAGGACAAATCGTTCATCTGATGCCCCATCTTTTCGCGGCGTTTCTCGGCGCGCACGTAGTTCATGATCGAGCTGACTTGTTTTTTGACATCCTTCAATCCGACCAGATTGCGCAGCTGCGCCATCAAGTCTTCAATATTATCTCCGAACAGCTGGTTCGGGTCGATGCCGAAATCGAGCGGCTCAAGGATGACCAAATCATCCTTCGTCACGGACTTTTCGCTCAGACGGAAAGCCCGTTCGCGCATCGCTTCTTCCATGATGTTCCTGACGGCACGGGCATTGGCGAATTGCGGAACCACTTTTTCCTGGTTGATTTTGACCTTGAAGGCCTGCTCCGCTTCCTCGGTCAGCGTATAATGGTTATCCTTGGCTTGCGCCTTGGCGATTTCCAGCAGTTCCTGGTCGGAAAAATCCTCGAAATCGATCTGCATATTGATCCGGCTCGACAGGCCAGGATTCGATTTCAGTAACTGCTTCATGCCGGTGTCATAACCCGCAAGGATCACGATGAAATCATTGCGGTGATCTTCCATCGATTTGATCAAAGTATCGATGGCTTCGGATCCGTAATCGAGCGAATCGCTGTCCGAGGACGCCAAGGAATAGGCTTCATCGATGAACAGCACCCCGCCCATGGCCGATTCGATAACAGCCTTGGTCTTCTGGGCAGTCTGGCCGACGTAGCCGCCGACCAGATCCGAGCGATCGACTTCCACCAATTGACCCGATTCGAGGATGCCCAGAGAATAGAAGATATCCCCCAGAATCCTGGCGACCGTCGTTTTCCCTGTGCCCGGATTGCCGGAAAAGGCGAAATGATAGGAAGGCTGTTCATTCTTCTCGATCGACAGCATATAGGCCCGTTTTTTGTCGTATTCGACCAGCTTCACGATCCGGTTGATGGTCTCCTTCACTTCCGTCAGACCGATCAGATCATTCAGTTCGGCCAAGGACTCTTCCAAAGAGACTTTGACTTTCCGGTTGGAATGGGCCGCATCCATATGGAAATAATCGGCATGCGGGGCCCTTCTTGCCAGCCGGCTCGACTGCATGGTCGCGATCAGCTTGCCGACTTTTTCGGTGCTGTGCGAAAGCGGCCGCGTCCGTTCCAATTCCTTGTGGATGCGGCGGCATTCGTCGAAACGGCCGTGGATGTAGTAGGCATAAACGCGATCGTATTCGATGGCATCATCATAGCCGTATTTTTCGGACTCTTCGATGGATGCCAGTATCGTTTCCAACTCCGCCTCCTGCTGCAGGTAGATCTTCGATTTCAAACGCAAAGCCGCAAAAGATTTCGGACTGTGCTTCAGCACCTGACCGACGAGTTCCAAGGCCCGAGGCAAGTCGTTCTTTTCGAAGGCCATCTTCGCCAGGACCAAGGCCGCTTCCCAATTGGCGGGGTTGCGGGTGAAGGCGGCTTGCGCATAGCTCTCGGCTGCCTTGTCATCGCCGTCCTCCGCATACAGCTTCGCCAGCAGCGTCAAATAGGCATCGCCGGTGCCGTCCAATTCCACCGCCCGCAGTGCATAATGCATCGCTTTTTCGAGATTGCGGTTCTTGTAGTGGCTGAGCCCCAACAGGTAATTCACATGCGGATGATCCGGATGCGTCCGGATTGCTTCCATCAAGACCGGGACGCTGCTCAAGGACATGTTTTTCCTGATGTTGTTCTCTATCCCTTTCAGCCTCTCGTCTATATTTTCAGTTAAATTCTCGTCTGTCATCCGAAGCTTCTTCCTTCCCGTTCGTATATTCTATTTATCTAAAATGGACCTTTTCACGATGCCCTTTATTTTATCACAATTCCATCCCTTTTCATGCGTTTATGCTTACGGCTTTTCCGTTCTGGCCAGGGTATCTGCCCAAAAAGGCTATTTTTTGAGTTTGCCTGCCGACAGGGTTATACTTTGATTGAAAGCAAAAAGAACCACGCGCCACCCAGACAGGAGGAGTTACACATGATTTACACAATCACACTGAATCCGACCATCGATTATATCGTCACTGTCCCCCAGTTGACTTTGGGCCATTCCCATCACATGCAGGATGAACTGATCACGCCGGGCGGGAAAGGCATCATGGTTTCGCGCGTCCTGAAAGCGCTCGGGATCCCCTCGATTGCGCTGGGCTTCCGCGGCGGCTTCACCGGTGACTTTGTGCGCGACTACATGGAGGAACTGAATATCCTCAACCAATTCACCGTGATCAAAGAGCGCACCCGCATCAATCTCGTCCTGAAGTCGGATCAGGATACCGAAATCAGCGACTACGGTCCCAGCGCAACCGACGAGGAAGTCGCCCGTTTCCTGAAAGGTTTCGAGGACATCTCGACGCAGGATTTTGTAGTGATGTCGGGCAGCAAGCTCCCTTCCATGCCGAAGGATTTTTATGAACAGCTGATCCGCTCCCTGCACGAGGAAGGCGTGCCTTTTGCTTGCGACATCACGAAGGATGAATTGCGCAACAGTCTGCAGTATCACCCCTTGGTTGTGAAACCCAACCAGAAGGAAGTCGGCGAATTTTTCGGCCGGACTTTCACCACTTGGCAGGAGGTTATCCCTTACGGCAAACAACTGGTTGAATTGGGCGCGCAGCATGCCATCGTTTCCTTGGGCGGCGATGGCGCCTTGCTCTTCACACCGAATGAAGTCATCTATGCGCCGCCTTTATCCGGAAAAGTCGCCAATCCGGTCGGAGCCGGAGATTCCATGGTGGCCGGGTTCGTCGGCACCTTCATCCGGACAGGAGACGCTTCGGAAGCTTTCCGGGTAGCCGTAGCCGCCGGAACCGCGACCGCCTTCTCCCCGGATATCGCAACCACTGAAGAAATCGAGGTGCAATTGGGCCGCGTTGTTCTGGAAAAAATCGAATAAAATACAAAGTTTAAAAGCGTTGGATAATCCCGGTCTCCGGAGGTTATCCAACGCTTTTTTTCTTTTCTTCATTAGCCTTCTGCTTCGGCCATTTCTTCCGCCAAGTTGTGGTAGCCGATTTCTTTGTCCATGAAATCATCCGATTGGACGGCGAAATGTTGCGTGATGCTTTCGATGGTTTGGATCTCGCATTTCGCGTTGTCCACGATGTAATCGAGGATGTGTCCGCCGAATTTGCGGTCATCGCTGATGAAATGGCAGTGGAAGCCACCCTTGGCTACGCCATCAAACAATTCCGGTGTATAGATGCCGATTGCCGTCCCTTGCATATCGTAGGACTCGAATTCCGGCTGGACACGCGTCGCTTCGATCAGGCGCGGATACGGTTTTTGCTGCTTCGGCACCGCCCGCGTATGCATATATTCAAAATGCCCGGTTATTTTGACGACCGAGAACACATTCCGGCTGCGTACGCGCTTGACGATATCCGACCTGACTTTTCTCAGCGTCATCGGCCGGTCGATGTCGTATTCACGGTCCGGTTGAAAAAAAGTCACCGCAGCATGCGGCGTTGTCTGGGATGGATCGACTTTCGAAATCGATCCGTCCGCCTTCGCTTGATAGGCGATGCCGTCCAACAGGATCAGTTCCCCTTCAAAATCATGGAAAGTCCCGATTCCGATATCCCCATGCTTCAATAGTTCTTCGAATGTCAGGGTCCCGTCGAATACCCCCGCCATCAGATCCCCCAGCGTCTGATGCTGATACAATGTACTTTCGCCCATCTGTTTCCGCCCCTTCTGTGCCTTTGTGCAATCATTTATTTTTCTGCCTGATCATGATAGCCCATTATATCACAGCCAGAAGGCGGCAAACAGTCGCGTCGCCAAGAAGAAGCGCCGGCGATCAACTTGATGTAGGATATGCGCACAAACAGATGAGGGCCGCCCCAAACCGGGACAGCCCTCCATTCATACTATATTACGCTAATTTTGTTTCCAGGTAGTCAACCAAAACATCTTTCGGATGGTAGCCGGTCAGTTTTTCAACCGGTTTTCCGTCTTTGAACAGGACCATTGTCGGAATGCTCATGATGCCGAACTGTGAAGCCGTCGCTTGGTTATCGTCGATGTTCAATTTGACGATTTTCACTTTGTTGTCCATCTCTTCTTCGATTTCTTCCAAAACGGGTCCGAGCATGCGGCAAGGTCCGCACCAAGGCGCCCAAAAATCCATCAATGTCAAACCTTCCTGTACTTCACTCTGCCATGTTGTATCTGTTACTTGTGTGCTCATTCTTTATCTATCCTTCCTTAAACTGTATATTTTTGCTTTAATTTCTTATCAACAAAACACATTATACCCCACCCGGTATTTTTAGTAAATAAAAAAGATTCAAAAGTAAGCAAGATGATTGACAATCCCTCTTAACAGGCATAATATAGTTAGGGCACGAACTATATGGGTGGTGAAAAATAATGAGCAACACAGAACTGCTGGGATTCCGGATCAGATCGGTTTGGCAACAAGTTAAGCGCCTCATGAACAGGCACTTGACCGAAAATGATGGTTATGGCCTGACCGGCATGCAATTTGCGATCGTTTCCTACATCGCTAAAGAATCCGCAGAGAGGGACGTCTTTCAGAAAGATCTCGAGCAGAAATTCGACATACGCAAATCGACCGTCACAGGCATCCTGAATACGATGGAAAGGGATGGCTTGCTGCTTCGGGAAACCGTTCCTTATGACGCCAGACTGCGGAAAATGATGTTGACGGATAAGGCTTTGCATGCAAAAAAAAATACGGAACAAGTGATTGATTCCGTGGAGAGCCAATTGTCCAAAGGATTGACCGAAGAAGAAATCACCACCTTTTTGAGCATTCTCGAGAAAATATCGAAAAATGCAGAAAGCTGAGTGCCTCAACCGTTTCAAAACTCACCCAATCATTATTTACGGAAAGGATTAACGCTATGATAAAAAAACTCATGGGCAGCATACGCGAGTATAAAAAGGATTCGATCCTTGCCCCTATATATGTCACTTTGGAAGTCGTCCTTGAAGTGCTTATCCCCTATCTGATGTCTATGATCATCGATAAAGGGATCGGAGAAGGAGATATGCCGTTCATCATCCGAATCGGACTGATTTTGATCGTCTCCACCCTCTTTTCATTAGGGTTCGGCGTCCTGTCCGGTTTGCATGCGGCAAAAGCTTCGGCCGGATTCGCTAAAAATATCCGCAAGGACATGTACTACAACATCCAGGATTTCTCATTTTCGAATATCGATCAGTTTTCGACATCCAGTCTGATTACCCGTTTGACGACGGACATCACGAATGTCCAGAACTCTTACCAGATGATCATAAGGATCATGGTCCGGGCACCGCTTATGCTCGTATTCTCATTGCTGATGGCTCTGAGCATCAACAGTGAACTCGGGATGGTCTTCCTTGGAGCGATCCCGTTCCTGGGCTTCGGTCTCTACCTGATCATGTCACAAGCCTTCCCGATTTTCCAGAGAGTGTTCCGCACCTATGACAAGCTGAACCGGGTCGTCCAGGAAAATCTTTATGGCATCCGGGTCGTGAAGTCCTTTGTGCGTGAAGAGCACGAAACCGATAAATTCAAATCCGTCTCCAAGAAAATCTACACTGATTTCACCAAGGCCGAAAAAATCTTGGCCTTCAACAGCCCTTTGATGCAGTTCACGATGTACGCAAGCATTCTGACGTTGTCCCTATTGGGCGCGCGCATGATCGTCTCCGGTTCGATGACGACAGGCCAACTGATGAGTCTGATCACTTACGCTTCCCAAATTCTGATGAGTTTGATGATGATTTCGATGGTCTTCGTCATGGTCACCATCTCCCGCGCTTCAGCGGAGCGGATTGTGGAAGTACTGAGTGAGGACAGCGACCTGAAGAACGACAGCAATCCGATCATGGTCATTCCTGACGGATCGGTCTCTTTCGAGCAGGTGGACTTCAGTTACACCAACGATCCGAAGAAGCTCGCCTTGAAAAATGTCAGTTTTTCCGTCAAATCAGGGGAAACGGTCGGCATCATCGGCGGTACCGGCAGTGCCAAAACATCATTGGTCCACCTTATTCCGCGTCTGTATGATGCAACCGGTGGTACGGTGAAAGTCGGCGGCATCGATGTACGCGATTATGATATGCAAACATTGCGCAGCGAAGTCGCTATGGTGCTCCAAAAAAATATCCTGTTCTCGGGAACGATCAAAGACAATCTGCGTTGGGGTAATCCTGCCGCTACCGATGCAGAGCTGATGACTGCGGCGCGACAAGCTCAAGCCGATGAATTCATCCAACGCCTTCCTGACGGCTACGACACTTATATTGAAGAAGGCGGCACAAACGTCTCCGGTGGGCAAAGACAACGGCTCTGCATCGCGCGCGCTTTGGTGAAACAACCAAAAATCCTGATTCTCGATGACTCGACCAGCGCCGTGGATACCCGGACGGACTCCTTGATCCGGACCGCTTTCAAGGAAGAAATCCCGAACACAACCAAATTCATCATCGCCCAGCGCGTCTCTTCCGTTCAGGATGCCGACAAGATCATCGTGATGGAGAGCGGCAGCGTCAATGGCATCGGAACGCACGATGAATTGCTGGCAACAAACACGATTTATCAAGAAGTCTACTATTCACAAACGAAAGGGGGAAAAATTGCTGATGAAGCCTAATCAACCAAAACGGCGCGGAGCCAAAGATGCCGGCAAAACGACAAAACGCCTCCTGTCCTATATTTCCAAAGGCCACAAATTCACCTTTAGCCTTGTATTGATCTGTATCCTTATAAGCGCCCTTGCCAATGTTGTGGGTTCGCTTTTCCTGAAGACGCTGATTGATGAGTATATCACGCCTTTACTGGGCGTAACCAATCCGGTCTTCACCAGCATGTACCGTGCGATCGCGATGATGGCCGGCATTTACATGATCGGTGTCGTGGCGACTTATGTCTACAACATCCTGATGGTTTCCATTTCACAGGGTATCCAGAAAAAAATCCGCGATGAACTGTTCGCTCATATGCAGACCTTGCCGATCAAATATTTCGATACGCATGCGCATGGCGACGTCATGAGCCGCTATACCAATGATATCGATACTCTGCGCCAAATGCTTTCGCAAAGTATCCCGATGGCCTTTTCTTCCCTGGTCACGATCATCAGCGTATTCGCGGCGATGCTGGCGGTAAGTTTGCCGCTGACGCTCATCGTCGTCCTGATGGTCGCCTTGTCGATCACCGTCACGAAGACGATCGGCGGCAAGAGTTCCGTCAACTTCGTCAAGCAGCAGCAGACGCTCGGTAAAGTGAACGGCTATATCGAGGAAATGATGCACGGACAAAAAGAAGTGAAAGTTTTCGGACGCGAAACGGAATCGAAGGAACGTTTCGACAAACTCAACGACGAGTTGCGCGAGAGCGCGACGAACGCAAACATCTATGCGAATATCCTGATGCCGATACTAGGGAATCTGGGATTCCTGCAATATGCTCTGATCGCTATGTTCGGAGGAGCCATGGCTGTCGCAGGCATCGGCGGCCTGACCTTGGGGGCGATCGCTTCCTTCCTGCAGTTGAGCCGTTCCTTCACGATGCCGGTCAACCAGATTTCCCAACAAGTTTCATCGATCGTGATGGCTTTGGCGGGTGCTGAGCGGATCTTCGAATTGATGGATGAAAAGCCTGAGTTGGATGAAGGCACCGTCACCTTGGTGAATGCAACCATGGTCGGTGATGAAGTGAAGGAAGCCGAAAACCATACCGGACTTTGGGCATGGAAAGTGCCTCAAGCAGATGGTTCTGTCCGTTATACGCAACTGACCGGTGATGTCCGATTCTTTGACGTCGACTTCTCCTACAATCCCGACAAACAGATTCTGCATGACATCAGCCTTTATGCCCATCCCGGCGAAAAAGTCGCTTTTGTGGGATCGACGGGTGCCGGCAAAACGACCATCACGAACTTGATCAATCGTTTCTATGACATCCAGGACGGAAAAATCGTTTATGATGGCATCGACATCGCAGACATCAAGAAAAATGATCTGCGCCGTTCCCTTGGTATCGTGTTGCAGGATACCAACCTCTTCACCGGAACGATTCTGGAAAACATCCGTTACGGCAATCTGCACGCATCCGATGAAGAAATTTATGCGGCAGCGCGTTTGGCGAATGCCGATGATTTCATCTCCCGTTTGCCGCTGGGATACCAAACAGTCATTTCCGGCGACGGCGAAGGTCTTTCCCAAGGCCAGAAGCAATTGCTTTCGATTGCCCGTGCGGCCGTTGCCGATCCTCCCGTCATGATACTGGATGAAGCAACTTCCAGCATCGACACGCGGACAGAATCGATTGTGCAGCGCGGCATGGATGCGTTGATGCAAGGACGGACCGTTTTCGTCATCGCCCACCGCCTGTCCACCATCCAAAATGCGGATGTGATCATGCTGATGGAGCAAGGCCGGATCATCGAACGCGGCGATCATGAGAAATTGATCGGCGAACAAGGAAAATATTATCAGCTTTATACCGGAGCATTCGAGCTCGAATAAACATTTAAAATCAAACACCCCTCAGCATGGCAGTTCCGATTGGAGCGCCATGCTGAGGGGTGTTTTTGGCATGCAGCCGAGTTAGATGAAGTCAGGGCCGACGCGTGGTAAAATGATCACGAAGGATACTTCATCCACCAAATTCGTGACGATTGCCCGCTCGAGAGAAAGAGGTCCTTGCGATGACCGAAAAGAGAGTTTTCCGATCCGATGCATTCATCATCCGTTCCTTTGTTGCCGGCATCCCATTCATCCTGATGTTCGGCGGCCTCTCCCACTTCGCATTCGCATGGTTCGGGAAAGCCAGCTGGGCAGCGCCTTTCGTACCCGTGAACGAGAGTGTCTGGGAACATCTGAAAATGAGTTACTGGTCCACCTTCCTGTGGTTTTTCTTCATCTTCCTCTTTTTCGGAAAAAGATTACCGGCTTTCGCCATCCCGTTGGTTGCTGGCGGGGATCGTGTCCATGCTGTTCTGTCCGCTCCTCATCGTCACCGGATTCTACACGCTAAAAGGCGCTTTCGGCATCGAATCCCTTTTCACTGATGGGATGCTGTTCTTTTTCGGCATCATCAGCGGTCAACTGCTGGCTTCCCGCACTTATCGCTATCTAGAGCCCCGCCGCATTTGGCTTGGAACGGCAGCCGTGCTCTGGCTTCTTTTCGCGCTTGCGTTTGTGCTGTTCAGTTTCCAGCCCCCTGTCCTGCCGCTCTTTCTGGATACGCCGACCGGAAGCTATGGGTTTTAGATTGCTCGTGGAGGGATCCGGTTCAGGGTGGCTGCGTTCGTAAAGTCACCCAAAAAATAGCTCCTCAAAACAGAAAAGAGCGGAAAAGCCCTCGCAGAGGATGGCTTTTCCGCTCTTTTAATACAGGATATCGTTGCTGATCGTGGTGTAGAACAGTTCCTTGATCCGGGCTGGATCCTGCGTCTGGCCAAGGATCCACATCAGTTTGCCTACGACCGCTTCGGTGATCATGTCGTAGGCTTCCAAAATATTGACCCGCGATTTCAGTTCGTGGCCGACTTTGTAGATTTCCATGTCGCTGCCCTCATTCGGGACCTGCGTCGTCATGACCACCGTCTTCCCTTGGCCGATCCAGTGATTGATGACCTCGAAATATCCGTACTCCGGCGCCGAAGGGATGCCGCCGACTCCGTAGCTTTCGATGATGATGGCATCGTTCCGTTCAAGCATGTAAGCAAGAATATCCGAATCCACTCCCGGCGTCAGCTTGAACAACGCGACCTTCGCATCCAGACTGTCGTAGAAACGCGGTGCTGGCGCTTTTTCTTTTGTGATGTAGGAGATCACGCGTCCGTCCTGGATGATCGCCAAATAAGGGTAATTGATGCTGGAAAAAGCCTGGAAGCTCTTGGAATGCGTCTTCCTTGCCCGTGTTCCGAGGATGACCTTCCCATTGAAGACAATCTGGACACCGCTGGCGGAATCGGACGATGCGTAGAGGAAACTGTCGAAGAGATTCGTCTTCGAATCAGTGATTTCCACATTGATCGGTTTTTGGGCACCGGTAATGATGATCGGTTTGGGGGAATCCTGGATCATATAGGAAAGCGCAGCAGCCGTATAAGCCATCGTGTCGGTTCCGTGGGTGACGACAAATCCGTCATATTGTTCATACATTTCCCTGATGGTGTCCGTCATCAGCACCCAGATGTCAGGCGCGATGTTCGTGCTGTCGATATTGCAGATCTGCAGGGTATCGACCTCGCATATTTCTGAGATGCCGGGGATAAAGGCCAGTATCTCTTCGGACGTCAGTTGGGGATCGAGCCCATTCGGCGTTATTTTGGAGGCGATCGTACCGCCTGTTCCGATCATCAATATCTTTTTCTTTTTCATATTTAGGTTTACCTTTCATCGGCATATTTTTTGTATGCTTCATTATACGACTGATGCTCCGATCGTACCAATTTTTCCGAAAAAAATGAACGGTGCCTTCTCTTGTGCGGAGTCGGTACCGTTCATTCTTCAGGCATATTCTTTTTTGATTTCTTCAAGGACCGGAAACCGGAAAGCAGATCGTTGATTTCTTCCGTGATGCTGGTCTGCCGTTTCATGCGGTACAAGAAATTGAACTCGTTCAGGCGTTCTTCGATGTTCTTTTCCGCTGAGTTCATCGAGTTGATCCGGCTTGTATTTTCGGATACGAGTGAATAACAGAAGGCCCGATAAAGCGTCAGGAAAAAGTATTGCTGCAACAGGTTCGAGAGGAGTGTTTCTTTATCCATCAGATAGATTGATATCCTATTTGTTTCCCATCCATCGTGGTTTTTGGCTAATTCTTCCAGATACAATGGAAAAAGCAATTCAATTTCTTCTTGAAGCACCGCGTTCTCCAAAGGTTTGCAGTAATACAATAAAATTTTCCCCACAGGAGCCTCATCCCTCAGTTGATCTATCTTGAACAGGAGCCTCTGGACTATCGGAACAATCCCATCCTCTGTTTGTGGAACTGAAAAGCTGTCCTTTATTGCATAATCCGTCACTAACCTATCATAAACTTGCTGTCCTACAACGAGAATGTCGTGGTGTGCGTCCTTTGGTATATGCTGTGCAGCGAAGAAACTCATCCGCTCATTGAAATTGCCGGTCAGTCCATGATCAGAACCGAAGATGATATGGATTGTCCGGTCACCGTTCCCATTATTCGCGGTCTTCTTTTCTTCATCGGCCAACAGCACTGCGAGGGCCGTGTCCAAAACGCGCCGGTAACTTACGGATGCTTGTGCTGCGCGCTCAAACTGGTGTATTTGAGTGGAAGCATGGGCTTTCATGGTCGTTACGATCGACTGCAGACTCTCAGTGGAAGCTATGCTTTTCTTTAATGATTTCAGATTGGTCATCCTTCTGTCACCAGCTCCTTCCTGATTTTTTCGACCACCCTTTTCAGAAACTCGTCTCTCTTTTCGCCTTCAATTTTTTCACCTTTTTCGATGCTTCTGCGGAAACCTTCGTCTTCCTTCACCAGCATTCGGATAATTTCTTCAGCTTCCTCCATTTGTTCCAGCGGCAAAAAATCCAGTGCACCATTGACTACAGCCAGGAAAACGCCGATTTGCTCCATGACGTCCATCGGGGAATACTGGGGTTGGTTCAATATTTTTCTGATCCGATACCCTCTTTCCAATATCAGTTTTGTAGCATCATCCAGTCTGGCGCTGAAGCTGGCAAAGATTTCGAGTTCCTCAAATTGGGAATAGGTCAATTTTAATGCACTCGTCACTTGCCGGTAGGCCGGCAGCTGTGTTTTCCCTCCCACCCGCGATACCGATGCGCCGATATTCACGGCCGGCAGATTTCCCATCTGGAAAATTTTGGGCGAAACGTAAATCTGCCCATCCGTTATGGAAATAAGGTTTGTAGGTATATAGGCAGCTAAATTTTCTGCCTGGGTTTCAATGATAGGAAGGGCTGTGATGCTGCCTCCTCCGTACTCTTTTTTGAGATGTGTGGCCCTCTCCAAAAGTCTGGAATGGATATAGAAAATGTCCCCCGGGTAAGCTTCCCTTCCTGGAGGGCGCTCCAACAACAAGGACAGTTCCCGGTAGGAGCGGGCGTGTTTGGTGAGATCATCATAGACAATCAGCACATCCTTGCCTTTTCCCATAAAATATTCCCCAAGGCTGGTGGCTGCATAAGGCGCGATATAAGCCAGCCCTGGAGGATCTTCCGACCCTGCGACCATCAGGATCGTATGGCTCAATGCATCATTATTTTTCAATGCATTCATCACTTTCGTGACCGAAGAAATTTGCTGGCCAATGGAGCAGTAGATGCAGATGACTTCCTTTCCCTTTTGGTTGATGATTGCGTCGATTGCGATAGCCGTTTTCCCGGTCTGTCGATCCCCAAGTATCAACTCCCTTTGGCCCTTTCCGATCGGCACAGCCGCATCGACTACTTTGATGCCTGTCTGCAACGGCTCAGTGATGGGTGCCCGATGCATGATCGGAGGAGCTTCTCTTTCGATTGGGAACCAGTTATTCGCTAGCACCGCTCCTCTTCCATCCAGAATTTCTCCCAGCGGGTTGATGACTCTCCCAAGGAAATCTTCCGATACTGGGATGGCTACTACCCGGTCAGTCCTTGTAACCGCATCTCCAGCCTTTATATGCTCGTATCCTCCCAACAGGATGACCCCGATATCATCCGGATCGAGATTGTAGACCATCCCCATCACATCGCCCGGAAAACGGACCAGTTCCTGGTTCTTCACTCCGCTCAGACCATTTACGATTGCGATGCCTCGGTCCAGTGATACGACCACGCCGCTTTCCTCGATATCCTCATCCCCCAAAGGGCATTCCAGTGCTTCCTCCAACAATTTTTCAAATTGGATCAAAAGATTTTCCAACATCAGTGCACGCACCCTCTTTCATTGAGAGTTCTTTTCCATCGTCTGCATGATTTTTTTCTCTGATTCCTCCACATATTTCCTGACATTATGATGCAGTGTGAACGTCTCGAACTTCAGTTCATGACCGGCCACCAGCTCCTTATCGGTCAAGTAGGAAATGGCCAGGCCGGCTCCCATTTTTTCTTGCAGCACTTCTTCAAAAATTTGCCGTTTTTCCATCGGCAGTTCGGTCGCGCTCACCAGACTGATTTTTGCCTGATGGGTCAGGTGCATAAGCTCGGGAGAATCGGATTTCAGCGCACGGATTTTGCCGATAAAAGTCTCGAACATCTTTTCCTCACTGCTTTGATCGACCGTCATATGCAAGATATGTGCAGCTATCTTCACCGCACTTTTTCCCAAAACCCTCCTCATTTCATCAGAGATGCGCGTTTTTTCGTCCTCCAGTTCATTCAGATACGTTTGTCGTTTTTCATCAGCCTGTATCCGATAGGTTTTCATTAAGGCGTTTTTTGCGCTCTCCGCTTCTTTTTTGGCATTCTCCAATGTCTGTTGTGCGGTTTCTTCGATTGCGGCCAGTTTTTCATGGTAGACCGTGATGGTTGCGTCCGCCTCCATCATTTTCTGTGCAGTTTCCTCCTGAATTTTGGCTAGCGATTGCTGCCGTTCATCCATTGCCTTGATGAGCGGTTTATAAAATAACTTTTGGAGAACGAACAAAAGTACAACGAAATTGATCATCTGAGCAAAGACTTCAAACCAGTTGATGTTCATGGTATCACCCTACCAATGCGTTCCAAAAAGGATTCGCGTACAATAAAATCATCGATAGGACAAAGCAGTAGATGGCAGTGGATTCGATCATGGCCAGCCCTACAAAAAGTGTCCTTGAAATGCTGTTGTATTCATCCGGTTGCTGTGCTATTGATTTTAAGGCTTGAACGACGGCGTTTCCTTCACCAATTGCCGGAGCGATGGAGCCGATTGCTATAGTGAATCCCGACATGATAATCGAAACGGCGCCGATGATTGTAATGGAGTCCATATTTTAACCTCCTATTGAGATGTTATCGTCCAAAAACTATTTCCCTTTTGTCGCAGCAGCGATATAAACAATGGCCAAAATGGAAAAAATGTAGGCTTGGATGGTGCCGGTGAGCAATCCAAGCATTTGGATGACCGCGGGAAAAAACAACGGGATGACTCCCAATAAAATTGCGACGATGATGCTCGAACTCATCACATTTCCGTACAGGCGGACAGCCAATGAAATGATGCGGGAAAATTCGCCGATTATGTTGAACGGAAGCATCAGCACGGACGGTTTGGTGTATTCCTTCAAGTACTCTCTCACTCCTCGGCTGGCTATCCCATAGGCGGGAATGGCAAAAAAAACGCACAAAGCCAAGGCAATGGTTGTGTTCAAAGAACCGGTCGGCGAAATGAATCCTGGTATGATCGACAGAATATTGGCGGCAAACGTAAAGATGAACAAGGTTCCGACAAAAGGAAGATACCGGCTGGAATCTTGTTGGCTGATTTCCTTTATCTGTTTATCGATCACAATCAGCAGAGCTTCCGAAACATTTTGAATTTTGGACAGTTTCCCCTTCTTTTGTATGCCCATTCTGACAAAGAGCGTAATTATGATCAGAACCGCTAATGTTATCCAAGTGTATACCAACGTCGCTGTGATCCTCACGAAATGCCATTCAAAATAAATGATGTCACTTGGATCGATTGACATTCCCTCACCCCTTTTGCCTCATTTCATCAGACCCTTGCTGTTGACTCTTCACTTTCGACACGATAAGAAACCTCCCGATCAGGATACCCAACAGAGCCAACGGCAAATTAAGGTAACTCCCGTCTTTCAGCAGGTATAATCCTCCCAATAAAATACCCAGTCTCAGCAACAAGCTTCCCAACATCAACGCTGCGGGATAATTCACTTTGACGAGCAGCTTCACGGTCAGCAACAGTCCTCCAAAGAAGATCACTCCGAGAAAAACCCCTCCCAAAAAAGCGATTGCCATAGCTGTACCCCCTATTCCCCCATACTTTTTTTCTTGATCCATAACCAAGCATTTATACAGCCGATAATCACTCCCGTAAACAAAAGGGTCAGCGTCCAGGAAAATTCCGGATCGTAGGTATCATCCAAATAGATTCCCAGCGCAATGCCCATCAATACAGGGACCGCGATCGACCATCCCACCACACCGAAGGTACCTATGCCAAAAAGGATATCCTTCCCTTCTTTCTGCATTTTCAGCTTCTTCTCGGAATCCGCCTTTACTTTGTCTATCAGTTCTTTTTCTGGAGATGGTTCTTTCTCTGCCATGACGGGATTCCTCCTCAGTCCAATTCCATAAATAACCTTAACGTATCCACTTCCAGTTTGGTGAGCACTTCGTTCATTCGCCTTTCATTCTCATCCTGTGACCTGAAACTGGCATCGACTGTATCCCCCAACGTCTCCAGCGTCGTGCCCCTGATGGCCTGCAGGCAAGCTACGGATACGACATCTCCCTGTTTGACCAAAATCCCTTGATTGATCGCATAATAAACGACCTCTCCTTCAAAAAAGACGCTCAGGATTCCCGGACTCAGACTGGAAACAAAATCGATATGCTTGGGCAACAATTGGAACGACCCTTCCGTACCCGGAGCCGTTATCTTATCCGCCTCTTGGTCCAACACGGTCTTGCTGGGGAGTATGATCCTGATCCTCATTTCTCATCCTCCCTCTTTCTTTCGTCCGCTTCGCTGATGTTGCCGATCATGTACAAATTCCCCTCTTTATGGTTCGTGTACTCGTCATTCAATATGCGTTCGAATCCGTCCAGGGCATCCTCAAGCGCCACAAATTTGCCTTCCATCCCCGTGAAATGTTCGGTCGTGAAGAATGGTTGTGTCAAAAAGCGTTCCAGCCGCCTTGCCCTGTACACAGTCTCGCGATCGTTTTTGGAAAGTTCTTCGATGCCAAGCATGGCAATGATGTCCTTCAGCTCTTCGTAAACAGAAAGATTCCTTCTGATTTCTTTAGCGATCCGATAATGCCTTTCGCCTACTATGCTCTTATTCAATAATTTGGATGATGAGCTCAGGGGATCGATGGCCGGGAAAAAGCCTTCGCTGGCCTTTTTCCTCGATAACACTACCGAAGCCGAGAGGTGGGAGAACGTGTGCGTTGCCGATGGATCCGTAAAATCATCGGCGGGGACATACACCGCCTGGACAGAAGTGATGGATCCTGCGGTCGTATTCGATATCCGCTCCTCAAGTTCCGAGAGCTCGCTTGCCAAAGTAGGTTGATAGCCGACCCGAGAAGGCATCTTCCCGATCAAGCCAGAAACTTCGGAGCCTGCCTGGATGAACCGAAAAATATTGTCGATCAACAACAGAATATCCGTCTTTTCGGTGTCCCTTAAATATTCAGCCATCGTAAGAGCCGCATGCCCGACTCGGAATCGCGCTCCCGGAGGTTCGTTCATCTGCGCGAAAATCAACACGGTTTTTTCCAATACTCCCGCATCCTTTATTTCGCGGTACAACTCTTCAGCTTCTCTTGAACGTTCCCCGATTCCGCAGAAGATGCTGTATCCCCCGGCATTGCTTGCCGTATTGTTGATCAGCTCCGTTATGAGCACTGACTTCCCTACTCCAGCGCCACCGAACAATCCGGCTTTTTCTCCCTTGCCGAGCGGAATCATCACATCAATCGCTTTGATGCCCGTCAGGAAAAGCTCATCGCTGGAACTTCTTCGGGAAAAGGGGAGCGGCCTTTGGTGTATCGATCTCCGGATGATTGTTTGTAACGGGGCACTTTCATCCAGCTGATTACCGAACACATCAAACATTTTCCCCAGCGTTTCTTTCCCTACCGGGACTTGTATAGGCAAACCAGTATCCGTGATGACGGCCTTTCTGGCTATTCCGGCAGTGAATGTAAGGGCGACGGCTCTGACTGTCTGCTGGTCGATGTAGGAACTTACCTCGAAGAACATTTCCCCTTTTTCTCCAGCAATCAGCATATTGTTTATGGACGGCAATTTTTGTTCGAATACCGCTTCGATGACACTGCCGCGGATGGCTTTTATGTAGCCTTTATTCATTTCAGCCATGATTGCCTGCCCCCTTTCCCGCCAACCCAAACGTTGAAATTTGTCTTTCTCAACAGCTTTCTGATTGCGCCTGGTGCAAACTCACCTTATCTGTACCTTGATTGTATAACAAAAAGGCGTTAAGGTAAAACGCTTACATTTATATATTGGGACCCTTCCTTGTGTTTGGTTTCCGTCGGCCAAAACAGGAAAAAATAATGCCGGAACAGGGATCCGCATCCAACCCTGTTCCGGCATCTTTTCTGATTTGTTGCTGGCGACCCTTCGAATCCGTCAATAAACCACGACCGGCGTGCCGACGGAATAGGTGTTGTAAAGCGTTTGGACCGCATAGTAAGGGGTATTGACGCAGCCGTGCGATCCCAAATACAGGTAAAGGTCGCCGCCGAAGCCCTGGGTTTGCCACGAGGCGTCATGCAAGCCGTAGGCATTACCCAAAAATGGGATCCAATATTGGACCGGTGACTCGTAATCTTCACCGATCAGCACGCTTGGCGATTCCTTATACGGTTGGATCGCGAACAGTCCTCTTGGCGTCGGCATCGAAGGTCGGCCGGTGATGACGGGAGCATTGACGATCTGCTGGTTGCCGATGTAGGCCCAGACGCGCTGGTAGGCGATGCTGATGATGATGTAACTGGAGCCGACATAATAGTTGGTGCCGGCATTCGTCCGGAAGCTGCCATCCTGCACCGTCCAATCGGGTCCCGTCGGATAGGTTGGGACTGGCGGGGCAACAGGAACAACCGGAGCGGGCGGCGGTTTCGGTACGTATTTCATGAAAGCGACTGCCGTGTTCCCCGGCGCTGCCGCGTCTTTTTGGACCAATTGCATCTGGACGGCGCTGACGTCATAGTCGTATCCTTGCGTTCCGGCTGTTTCGCCATTCTTGGCCCAATCCAACCAGCCCACGCCGGGCACATGGACCTGATAATAAATATCATAGTGCGCAGCCAATTCATCCGTCAACTGCATTTCGATACGCTCGATGCGTTGACCTGTTCCTGGCAGTCCGGCTTCCAATCCGTCCTGTGTCCATTC
This sequence comes from uncultured Carnobacteriaceae bacterium, assembly GCA_963814755.1. Taxonomy (GTDB): domain Bacteria; phylum Bacillota; class Bacilli; order Lactobacillales; family Aerococcaceae; genus Trichococcus. The sequence goes on along the minus strand of CAWFEB010000025.1, from coordinate 154,529 downwards.
AAACCAACCGTTTTCACTTGTGGCGGCACGATAGGAAACCGATCCCGGATAAGGCTGGGAATCCAATTTCGCCTGCAAACCTTCCAACGATTGCGAGGAATCCGGGGAGCCGCTTTGCGCCGGATTGAGGACCGGATCCTGCCAACCCGAATCCGTCAGATAACTGCCGTAGGACAAGGACCGGTTCGGTGCGTTTGATGAAGCTCTGCTCACGTTTGCCTAAAAAAGTCTGTTCCTTGTTCATCAGAACGATTTCGACCCCTTCAATCGGATAGCGGAAACCGTCCGTTCCGGCTGTCTCGCCGTTTCCGGCCCAATCCAGCCAGCCGAAGCGGCTCGTTTGGACCCGGTAATAAAGATCGTATTGAGCGGCCAAAGCGCCCGTCAATTTGAATTGCACAGCTTCGATCGGTTCGCTGATTCCAGTCATTCCGGCCGTCCCACCGTTGGTGACATAGCCTGACCAACCGCTGTCCTGACGATAAGTCCGATAAGAAACGCTGCCTGCTTCGGCCAAATGGGTCAAGCGCACCTGGATGGCTTCGAGCGGCAAAGCCGCCCCGCCGCTGATTGCGCCTTCCTGGACTTCGGGCTGCCAACCGCTGTCCTGAACATAAGTCGTATAAATCTAATTCCGCGCTGCCGGCCGTTGCCGGGGATAGCGGGATTTCCTGCGCCCCCGAAAGGGCAGCAACGCTTCTTGTCTGTATGCGTGACATAATCCTTGCCGGTTTCGGCAAGCGTTCCATCTATATTTAGGTACGCTGGATCGTAAAGCTCCAGCAAACTTTTCTGGACAACTGCACCGTTCTCCAACGAATATGCTGGAGCCGCGATGCGGGCAGGGGCTAATCCGGCAACAATGAACAACCCCAACAGAATAAACAAAATGTTCCTTCTCATAATAATCCCTCCCGGCAGGACCGTAAGCGACAGGAAATGGAGCGTCCATTCGTAACCGCTCTCTTTCCTCCATTATACCAAACAATGCCCCGTTAAAAAAAACACAAGCGGGCCAAAGACCCGGATAACTGCAAAAAGTTCAGGGACGCTTCAAAAATGAAGCGTCCCCAAACTTATTCTAAGTCATTCTACTGTTCTCTTTTCCGGAAAGCCAGCACCATCCCGATCTGGAAATAGCTGTAGTCGTCCCCCAGTTTTTCCTTGAGCGGTTTCAGGTGCTGATCCTCGGCTTCCTCGATTGCTCTGGCGATGGCCTCCGCCTGCTCATCCGTGACGAAATCCGTCAAACGCATTTCGTATGCCGACAACTCAGCCAAATGGCGGAAATGGTTTTCGATGGTCATCCGCGCCAATCCTCTGATGGCGATGATTTCTTCGACCGTCTTGCCTTCTTGATACAGGCGATAGGTCTCCTCAAAGGTGGTGCCGGCGTAATTTTTCTGCGCCGGTTTCGGGCGTTTTTCCGCGGTTTCCGGATTGCCTTCCTGCTCTTTCTGTTCCGATAGTTTTTGCTGCAGGATCGCTTCGGCATCAGGGAACTCCTTCAAATAATCGGAAATGACACCCATGAACACTTCGCCGTAGCGCTCCAGCTTCGTTTCGCCTACCCCTGACAAACGCAGGAAGCCGTCATCATCAGTCGGAAAGTTGCGGGCCATCTCATGCAGCGTGCTGTCCGAAAAGACGATATAGGAAGGGATCCCATGCTCGTTCGCCATTTCCGTGCGCACACTGCGCAGACGGTCGAACAGCTCGGTATCGTACAAGCCGCCTCCGCTCTGTTTGGCGGTGCCCTTGCCGGTCTCGACCGCATAGGACATCCCGACTTTTTTACCTTCCTTCAGGATTTCCAGCGCTTTTGGAGTGACTTGGATCAATGGATACTGATCGCCTGTCACCTGCAGGTATTCATCCGCAATCAATACCCCGATCATTTCGCGGATTTCCCCATCATTATAGGCGCTCATCAGGCCGTATGTCTTCAGCTTATCCAGCCCGAAATCGGTGATGCCCTTCTGTTTGCTCCCCGTCAGGATGCCGATGATTTTCTGGACGCCGTAACGTCCGCGCACCCGCACGACGCAGGACAGGATTTTTTGGGCTTCTTCCGTGATGTCTATCTGCTCCGTGCGGCGCAGGCAGTTGGAGCAATGTTGGCAATTCAGCTCAGCTGTCGTTTCGCCGAAATATTCCAGGATGTACCGGCGCAGACATTGGTTCGTGTAACAGTAATTGATCATCTTGTTCAATTTATTGGTCGCTTCGCTGTCGTTCGTCTTGCTGTTCAGCAACTGATTGATGATGATATCCTGCGTCGAAAACAACAGGATGACACGCGCTTCCTCTCCGTCACGTCCCGCCCTTCCGGCTTCTTGGTAATAGCTTTCGATGTTTTTGGGCATGTTGTAGTGGTAAACGGTCCGCACATTGCTTTTGTCGATCCCCATGCCGAAAGCATTCGTTGCGACCATGATCGGTTTGCGGTCGAACAGGAAATCATCCTGGTTCCGCTGGCGCTCATGTTCCGGCAGCCCTGCATGGTAAAGCGTCACGGCAAAGCCTTTTTGTTCCAATTTCTTCTGGACCGATTCCACATTTTTTCTGGTCGAACAATAGATGATGCTCGCTTCTTTAGGGTTGAGGTCCTTCACGAGGAACTTGAACTTGTCGGCGGGCTTTTCCACGCTGAAGGCCAAGTTGCTGCGGTCGAAACCGGTCACCAACCGGAACGGATTCTGCAGGCGCAATTGAACCAGGATATCGTCCTGGACAGGTTCGGTGGCCGTGGCGGTGAAGGCGGCAACCATCGGACGTCTGTCGAACAGATCATACAGCCGGGCCACGCCTTGGTAGGCAGGACGGAAATCGCTGCCCCATTGCGAGATACAGTGGGCCTCATCGACCACCAACAACGGCACCTTCACAAAGCGCAAAGCATTCATGAATGACTCGTTGTCTATCCGTTCCGGCGCGATGTAGAGCAGCTTGAGCTGTCCGGAGCGCATGTCGTCCATCAATTGCAGAAACTCTTCTCTTGAAAGCGTGCTGTTCAGGTATGCCGCGGCAATCCCCATTTCCCGCAGGCTGTCCACCTGATCCTTCATCAAGGATACGAGCGGGGAAACGACGATCGTCATGCCGTCCAGCAGCAACGCCGGCAATTGATAGCAGAGCGATTTCCCTCCGCTCGTCGGCATGATTCCGAGCACATCATTCCCCTGCAGGGTGTTCGTGATCAATTCCTCTTGGCCTTCACGGAAGCTGTCGTATCCGAAATATTTTTTTAGCGTCGCGTACAGTAATTCTTTATCCACCACTTGCATCCATCCTTAATTGTTTATCTTTTCTTATTAACCGAATATTTCTGAACGGGCTTGCCTTCACTCAAGGAAGCAATGGCAAACCGTCAGAAATGACCTCCTCATCATATCACATCTGCGGCCTATTTTTTCCGCACAAAAAATAGTACGGCGCTCCCATGAGTGAAACCCCTACTTATAAAATATGCAGATTATCCGCCTTATGTTTTGACGTGTGGTATATAATTGTAAGGTGAACACGTCATGACCTACAGGAGTGAGAAATATGGAACAGGAATTATCAAATGAACTATTTATCTGCGGGGGGTGCAATGCGAAAATCGGCCCCGGCGTTCTGGGCGATCTGCTCAGCCAGTTTCCGAAACAGGAAAACCCGAATTTTTTGGTCGGTTTCGATTCGTCCGATGATGCGGCGGTGTTCCGGATAGACGCCGAGACGGCCATGATCCAGACGTTGGACTTCTTTCCCGCGATGGTTGCGGATGCCACGCTTTTCGGGGAAATTGCCGCTGCCAACGCCTTGAGCGATGTATTTGCGATGGGCGGCGAAGTGCTGACGGCCATGAACATCGTCTGCTGGCCCGAAACAAAAAGCACCGATACACTCGGGAAAATTTTGGCTGGCGGCTTCAAGAAAGTCCAGGAGGCAGGCGGCGTGCTGGTCGGCGGACATTCGATCCACGACCCCCAGCCCAAATACGGTCTCTCGGTATTGGGAAGAGTCCATCCCGATCGGATCTACCGGAATGACACGTGCATCCCGGGCGATGTCCTGCTGCTGACGAAACCATTGGGAACAGGCATCATCACGACGGCCTACAGCGCAGGTGAAATGGCGCAGGAAGCCTTCGATCAAGCGGTCACCTCGATGACGACGCTGAACCGTTATGCGGCGGAAGTCCTGAAAAAGTACACCGTCCACAGCTGCACGGATATCACCGGCTTCGGCCTGTTGGGGCACCTGTCGGAAATGGTCAGCGACCGCTGTTCCGCAACAGTCTACGCCGACAGCGTGCCTTGCCTGAGCGGAGCCTATCAGGGAGCCAAGGAATTCCTGATCACAGCCGGCGGGCAGCGCAACCGCAATCACCTGGAAGCCGATGTGGACTTCCAGATCGATGACTATGCAATGGAGGAAATCCTTTTCGATCCGCAGACATCCGGCGGCCTGCTGGTGAGCGTCCCTGTCGAAGAAGCGGCCGCTCTGCTTGCCGAAATCGAAGCATTGGGCTTGCCCTGCGGCATCATCGGCGAAGTGACCGAAAAGGACGCCAAGAAGATCACGGTGGTCCATTGAGAAAAGCATGAAAAAATATGACTTAACCAGGAGGAAACATGTATGAAAAAAATAGATGCAGTCGGACAAGCTTGTCCGATGCCGGTCATTTTGACCAAACGGGCCTTGAAGGAGAGCAACGGGGAGACCGTGCTCATCAGCGTGGACAATGAGATCGCAACGCAGAACCTTGCCAAGATGGCGGAGCAACTGAAGCTTTCCGTCCAAGTCGAAAAAATCAACGATTCCCTTTATGAAGTCCAGCTTTCCGATCCGAATGCCGGCAACGAATCACACGCCGCCGGACACACCGCGCTTCCGGAGCAAGCCGCCGACACAGTCGCATCATCCGGAGCAAGTTATGTCGTCGTATTGAACAGCGACTTCATCGGCAACGGCAGCGAAGAATTGGGCCGTACGCTGATGAAAAGCTTCCTCTTCTCCTTGACGGAACAGGAAGTCCTGCCCGACAAAGTGCTCTGCTACAATGCCGGCGCATTGCTGACAACGGAAGGTTCGTCCGTGTTGGACGACCTCAAAGCGCTGGAGGAAGACGGCGTCGAGGTGCTGACTTGCGGCATCTGCGGGGAATTTTACGGCGTGAAGGACAAATTGGCGGTAGGAGCTTACACGAACATGTACCGCATCGTTGAAATCCTGCGCACCGCCAAGACCGTATCGCCATGATCGACCGCAAACACTACGGCATCGTCGCGTTTCCGACGTCCCAGGCCGCGGCAGCCGCAGAAGCCGTTGTCCGGGATGCCGGTCAGGAATGCCGGCTGATTCCCATGCCGGAACAGATTTCGGCCGGATGCGGACTTGTACTGCAAACGCATCTTGCCGAACTGAACGCTGTCCGCTTGTTGCTATCGGAGCGTTCCATTTCCAATGATGGCTGCTACGAGGTGCGTTTTGAGAACCGGAAAAAATCCGTGGAGGTCTGGCATGACTGAACTTTATTATTTCGACAACAGCGCAACCACGCTGAAGAAGCCGGCTGCCGTGGCTGAAGCTGTCTATCACGCCATCGCCGACGGTCAGCTGGGCAACCCGGCACGCGGCAGCCATACCGTTTCCCTGAACGCATTGCGGTTGACGGAAAGGCTGCGCCAAAAAACGGCAGCCCTATTCGGTGTGCCGGATGCGGCAAACGTCGCTTTCACATCAAACGCCACCGCATCGCTGAACATGGTCCTGAAGGGCTTGCTGAAGCCGGCGGACCACATCATCACCACTGTGACGGAGCACAATGCCGTCCTGCGTCCGCTTTACCAACTTGAAGAACAGGGCACTGCCCTATCCTTTGTCGGCGTTGATGAGTTTGGGACGCTCCTTTATTCTGATTTCGAGCGCTTGTTGCGAGTAGATACCCGTGCAGTCGTGGTCAACCATGCTTCGAATGTCACCGGCAATGTGGCGGATCTGGAACGGATCGGCGCTTTTTGCCGGGAGCACAATCTTATTTTGATTGTCGACGCCTCCCAGAGCGCAGGCGTCCTCGCCATTGACATGGTGAAGCAGCACATCGATATCCTCTGCTTCACCGGCCATAAAGGACTCTACGGCCCGCAAGGAACGGGGGGCATCTGCCTCGGCGACAGACCCTTGGCATTCGTGCCGGTGTTCACCGGCGGCAGCGGCTTCCATTCTTTCGACAAGCAATACCCGACAGAGATGCCGACTTTGTTCGAGCCGGGCACCCAGAATGTCCATGGCTTGGCGGGCCTTTCCGCCGGTGTGGATTACATCAGTCAAAAAGGGCTGGCGACAATCACTTGCCAGTTGCAGGAACTGACTTTCCGCTTCCATGACCAGATCAAGGACATCCCGGGAATCACCATCTACGGCAGCTTCGCTGAAAACGTGGAGCGTGCGCCGGTCGTTTCGCTGAATCTGGAGGGCTGGTCCTCCGGCGACCTCAGCGATGCGCTCTTCATGGATTACGCAATCGCTGTGCGTCCCGGCGCCCATTGCGCACCGCTCATCCATCAAGCTTTTGGAACTGAAAAAACCGGCATGGTCCGTTTCAGCTTCTCCAGCTTCAATACGGTGGAGGAAATCGACTACGCAGCCAAAGCGCTGAGGAGCTTGGCGGAAGAAGGATAAAAATGAAAAGTTGTCCGATAACCGGGGAAAATCGGACAACCACAGCATAAATGTTCTTCGAGTTGTCCGATAACCCCGAAGAATCGGACAACCAGAGCACGAGCGGCTTAATATAACGAGTATCTTCTTGCAAAATATCCAAAAAAACAGAGCAGCCACCCGCATTTCACGGGCAGCTGCTCTGTTTTGTTTTTTGTGATCAAGCGTTCACTTGCTTCATCCATTCCAGAATGGCTTCGGCCGTTGCTGCGGCGTCTTCGTTCCGGAAGATGGCGGAAAATTCCTTTTTGTTGAAGTTGTAGCGGGGATCATAGTATTTCACCAACAGATCCTCGATGACCGCATCGAAATCGTGCTGGCGCACCTGTTCCTTGTATCCCTCGACACGCGCTTCATTCAAATAGGATTTCAAACGGTCAAGCGCTGCGAGGAGCTCTGTTTCATTGCTGTGGAGGTAATCTTTTTTGATCTGTCCGATCCGGTAATCCAATGAAGCTTCGATGTTCAGGTTTATGCCTTTCTGCATCGCATCAATCAACGAAGGCGGCAATACGGCCTGTCCGATCCGCTTGCTTTCGCCTTCGGTAAAGACGACCAGCGGCTCCTTCCAGCCAGCGGCGCTCTCGACCAACAGACTTTCGAACATTTTTTGGTTGTGTGGCTGTTTCTTCTTAAGGCCGACGCCTCCGAAGACGGACCCTCTGTTGTTGGCGCAGGCTTCCAAATCAAGCACATTGGCTCCACGCTTCTTCAGCTCCTCCAGGATGGCGGTTTTCCCGGTCCCGGTATTGCCGTAGAGGGTCACAAACTGGACCTTTTCGAACAATACAGGAATCATGCTGTTGATCGTGCTGCGGTAGTTTTTGTAGCCGCCTTCCATCCGGTGGACATTCATCCCCAAAGATTTGAGCAAGGAAAAAATCGAACTACTGCGGAATCCTCCCCTGCTGCAGAAGATGACGACTTGGTCGTAAGCTTTTGTATACTCCTGGAAGAGGCTGAACATTTCCGGTAATCTTGGGGAAATGGTTTGGATACCGTGGCTTTTAGCATCGTCGATCTTGCCGGCGACGTAAAGCGTCCCTACTATTTTCCTATCCTCATCATCCAGGACCGGCACATTTACGGCACCCGGTATGGTTGACTTCGCATATTCTGACGGACTCCTGACGTCCACATACAGAATCGATTTGTCTCCGCGTTGCTGTTCTATTTCTTCATACGTTGCGACTGGTTTCAATTGGTTCACCACTTTCTGTTTCTTAGTATAGCCTCTGTCGAGCAGGAATGCCACCCGAAATCTTGAGGCAAGCGCACCAAAACGACCCGACAAGCTCCTCAATTAACGGAGACATGCGGGGTCGTTTCGCATTCAAGCGTTCAATTTTGCTGCATCTATTTCTTTGCTTTATGCACTTTCAGCGCTTTGCCTTTGACGGTGCGGTTCTGCATCTCGGAAATCACAAAGGGGCCTTTGCCGTTCAGGATTTCGATGTAGGTCACGTTTTCCTGGATCGTGATGATGCCGATATCATCCGCATCGATGCCGGGAATATTGGTCAGCGTGCCGACGAAATCGATGGCGCGCAGTTTTTTCTTCTTGCCGCCATTGAAATAGACTTTGGTGATGTCCTTGTTCAATTCCCGGTTCCGTGCCTGTTTGATGACGGGGCGTTCCTGCAATTTCTTTTCGAAAGTCGCTTTATGATGCTGCACGAAGCGGGCGCTCGGCGGATTGATTTCAGTGATTTCCTGCTGAGCGAAGTCTTGCACTGCCTGCCAGCTTCTTTCCTCATTAGGCGTAACCAAAGTCAGGGCTATCCCTGTTTTACCGGCGCGGCCGGTCCTGCCGGTACGGTGGATGAAGCTCTCTTTCTCCTCGGGGACATCATAATTGACGACATGCGTCACGTTATCGACGTCAATCCCGCGCGCAGCCACATCCGTAGCCACCAAATAACGCAGTCTGCCTTTGCGGAAATCTTCCATGACGGCTGTGCGGTCATCCTGCACCATCCCGCCGTGCATCTTATCGATCGGCAAACCGGCTTTGCTTAAGAATGTGTACAGTCCGTTTACGGCTTCCTGCGTATTGCAGAAAATGATGCAGCTGTCCGGATTCTCAACGGTCAGCAGATCCAATAGTTGCTTGGGTTTGCCCGACTCTTGGACACGGATGAAGGATTGCAGAATCTTCGGCTTGGATGCCTCGTCGCTTTCCATTTTCACCGAAACGCGGTCGTTCTTCATATAGAAGCTGGCCAAACGCACCACTTCATTAGGCATGGTCGCGGAGAACAGCAGCGTTTGTCTTTGTTTCGGAAGGAAATCGATGATGGCTTCCACCTGCTCAATGAAGCCCATATTCAGCATCTCATCCGCCTCATCAAGTACCAGGTAGCGTATCTTGTCAAATTTCATTGTCCCTTTTTGCAGATGATCCAAAACCCTGCCCGGAGTGCCGACTACGATATGGCTTTTCTGTCTCAATTCCGATTTTTGCGTATCGAAGGAAGTTTTGCCGAAGACAGCAGTAGCCTTGATCCGCTTCAGCCGTCCGATGTTGGTGATGTCCTCTTTCACCTGCAAAGCCAGCTCCCTTGTCGGAACCAAAATCAGCGCCTGCGGACGGTTTTCTTCCCAACTTACACTTTCGCACAACGGTACGCCGAAACTGACGGTCTTGCCGCTGCCAGTCTGCGATTCGACAATGATATCTTTGCCCTTTAAGGTCATCGGGATGACCTCCTGTTGTACTTGCGTCGGTTTGAAATAACGCAATGCCTTTAGTGCCGTAACGATTTCTTCGCTGATTGCGAAGTCTTCAAATGTTGTATAATTCATCTTGTCCTACCTTCACTTTTGATTTGTCGTCTCAGTATAACAGGAAAAAAGTAATAAATCCGCGTTTTTGTGAAAACGAGTGTGCGGGATGGAATTAAAAAAGGAACCGGGTTTGAATCCCGCAAAGGGTTCCGCTTCCAGTTCCACTATAGCCGCTTGCGCCAGTTCACTCTTCGCAGAACAGCCTGATCCGCTCGATTGCTTGTTGCGCCATTTCATCCCGTTTTTCCTGGTAAGCTTCTTTGTCGAATGTTTTGTTCTTATCGACATAAGGAATATTCTGGATGCTTTCCAAGTTTAACGTCGTTCCGCCTTCCTCCGCTTTGGCCGTGTAATTTTGCCGCACGAAAGAATCTTCGGCCGGATCGACCGTGTCCACCCGGATGGCTGCGCGCATGACGAACTCCTCAGGGAACAGCTCCGCCTGCTGCACTTCGATGTTCACCGGCACCATTTTCCCGAACATGTCGTATTCTGCTTTGTAGACACTGGACATGCCGCCGTCCCCGCTGATCTGCTTGACGATTTTCAGGCCCTCATGAATGTCTTGCCAATTCCCCACATTGGCGGCGTATTGCCATACTTTGCTCAGTGGTGCTTCGATAAAAATGCTTTTCTTGATGTGGCTTTTGATGTAGTCCATTTTATTCATCCTTCCTGCTGATTGAACCTACTGCCCTCATATGCGACTTTGATAGCGTTATCTTTATCTTCATTATAATCAAATAAATTCTCTTATACAAACTTGGCTTGATAAACTTCGAAAACCACTCTTGGCAAGGACACCATTCTTTGTTAAACTGTTCGGGACAGTTCGTAACCATCCTGTCGTAAAATAAAACTAGGGTAATAGAATCATGCAATCAAAACGCAGGAATGTTTTTTGAGTTGGCTTGTTCTCTCCTTAGAGACAACCTTCTCGGCATCCGTGCGTCTTTTTTTGTGCATATTCTTGTAAGGCGTTGAAAAAAATATTAGGAGGTGGACCGATGCAAAAAACATTCACAAAAACACAAAAATTGACTTTCTCAGCAATGTATATCGCTATGTACATCGTCATCATGGCTCTGACGCAATCTTTCGCTTTTGGACAATATCAAATCCGCATCGCCACAACTCTTTACGCCCTAGCTTATTTTAACCCGTTTCTGATCATCCCGGCTGGTCTCGCCAATCTTATGTCGAACCTGTTCTTCGGCGGACTTGGGATCATCGACATGCTTGGAGGGACCCTCGTCGGTATCATCACGGCTTCGCTCGTTTACGCTGTCCGCAAATATAACCTTCCGAAGTGGTGTCTGATCCTGCCGATCATCTTCATCCCTGGAATCGTTGTGCCGATCTACCTGTCGCAACTGTTGGCCATCCCGTTCCTGCCGCTTGTCGTCAGCCTCTGCATCGGTCAATCGGTACCGGCATTCGTCGGCTACTTTTTGGTGCAGGCACTGGAAAAACGATTCTACAAAAGTGCACTATTAAAACCCTAAGCGCAAGGAGGAAAAGACAATGACAGCAGGCAGAAATGAAGCCGATCTGAACGGCATCACCCAATTGGGCAACCAACAGACTAAATATCCGCAGGACTACGATCCGAAAGTCCTCGAGACTTTTCCGAACAAGCATCCTGATAATGATTACTTTGTGAAATTCAACTGCCCCGAATTCACAAGCCTGTGCCCGATGACGGGACAGCCCGATTTTGCGACCATCTACATTTCCTACGTCCCGGGAGAGATCATGGTCGAAAGCAAATCGTTGAAGCTCTACCTTTTCAGTTTCCGCAACCACGGCGACTTCCACGAGGATTGCATGAACATCATCATGAAGGATCTGATTGCATTGATGGCGCCGAAATACATCGAGGTGTGGGGCAAATTCACACCGAGAGGCGGCATCTCGATCGATCCTTACTGCAACTACGGCAAACCCGACACAAAATGGGCAGACGTGGCTTGGCAACGATTGGCGCAGCACGATCTTTATCCTGAGAAAGTCGATAACCGCTAGATGGAAAATGTGAATGGGACAACGCAAAAACAAGCATTGGTCATCTTTTCAGGCGGGCAGGATTCCACGACTTGCCTGATCCAAGCCATCCAAAAGTACGGCGCGGCAAACACCGTGGCCCTTTCATTCAGCTATGGCCAGCGCCATGGCATCGAACTGGAACGGGCGGCATGGATCGCCAAAGATCTTGGGGTCGAGCACCACATCCTGGACGCGAGCGTCATGGGCAAAGTCACGACGAATGCATTGATGGACGAGTCGCAGACAATCAAGGAAGCCGATGCCGAAGACTACCCGAATACCTTCGTCGATGGACGGAACGCCCTGTTCCTGTTGTTGGCCGGCATCTTTGCCAAGTCCAAAGGCATCCGCATAATTATCCTAGGCGTGTGCGAAACGGACTTCAGCGGCTATCCGGACTGCCGGGATGTGTTCGTCAAATCGATGAACGTGACCCTGAACCTGGCCATGGATTACAATTTCAACGTCGAAACGCCGTTGATGTACCTGACCAAAGCGCAGACATGGGAGCTGGCGGATCAGTTGGGTTGTCTTGCCTACATCGAGGAACATACCCATACTTGTTATATGGGCGTTCCCTGGCGGTTGCGGCGAATGCCCATCGTGCAAACTCCGGAACGCCGGACTGGCAGAATATTTGAATAAATGATCAATACAAACAACCCGCTGACTATTCGGAAAAATCCGAACCAGTCAGCGGGCTGTTTTTTTGTTGTATGAATGAACGTACCAGACTCGCAAACTCACCAAATGTAGGGGATCAGGCGGTATTTGACGCGCTGGGTATAGGCTGTGTAGCCGGCTAGCCCTGCTTTCAGCATCTCCTCCTCGTCTTTGATCCGCGCGATGATTTCGAGGCAACTCAATGCCATCGGAATCACGGCAACGTAGGACCCGAGCATCAGCGGAATCGACAGATACAGGATGATGGAAGCCGAATACATTGGGTGGCGGATGATCGAATAGAGCCCGGTATCGATCAACTGCTGTCCTTCCTGGATTTCGATGACGCGGGATGCATAGCTGTTCTGGGCGAATACGACGACCACCATCATATAGGAGAGCTCGAACACGATGACGCTGGCAACAATCAGCCAAATCGGGACATTGGACCACTGAAAACGGTAGTCCAATCCCGGCAGAAAAAAGCCCAAGGAGCATGAATAACCCTGAAATTTGGACGATTTTACGTTGCTCTTTGCGCGGCTCCTTCAAGTTCATCCGTTTTTCCAGCAAAACGGGATCCTTCCGCAGCAAAAAGGTGAGCGTCATGACCAAAGGGATCGCCAACGCCGCCAGAAAAAGCCAAGCCTGCCAATACCGGAAGCTCCCCGCAAAAGCGAACAGGAGTCCTCCGATCAGAAGCAAACCTGAAAAAAGACGGAACAGGACCAACCTTAGCAAATTGCTCCTTTCCTGCCGAAGTTGCTTTCTATCCATGAAATTCATCCCCTGTCTGACGTTTCGGCAATCGTTTCAAATCCATCGCTTCTTTCGCCAGCAAAGCGACCTTATCGGTCCGCTCCCATGGAAGATCCAATTCGGGTCTGCCGAAATGGCCGTAGCAGGCAAGCTTTCTGTAGATTGGTTTCCGCAGATCGAAATCGCGGATGATTGCGGCTGGGCGCAGGTCGAAGTGCTTATCGATCAGTTCTTCGATTAGTTCTTCGGCGAGGCTGGCCGTCCCGAACGTTTCAACACGGACGGAAACGGGCCTCGCCACTCCGATGACATAGGCCAGCTGGATCTCGCAGCTGTCTGCCAAGCCGGCAGCCACGACGTTCTTCGCCACATATCGGGCAGCGTATGCGGCGGAACGGTCGACTTTGGTCGGATCTTTCCCGGAAAAGGAACCTCCGCCATGCCGTGCATAACCACCATAAGTATCGACGATGATTTTTTTACCGGTCCATCCCGAATCGCCGGCAGGACCGCCGATGACGAAACGGCCGGTGGCATTGACGAAATATTTCGTCTGATCATCCAACAGCTCCGCCGGGATAACGGCCGGAATCACCATTCGAAGCATGTCCTCTCTGATCCGTTCCTGATCGACCGATTCGTCATGCTGACAGGCGATCACGACCGCTTCGATCCTTTTGACATGGCCGTCCGCATATTCCACGGTCACTTGCGTTTTTCCGTCCGGCCTCAGATAAGGCAGCTCCTCCGATTTCCGCAACTCCGCAACCTTCTCGGCCAGCTTATGCGCCAACGTGATCGGCAGCGGCATCAACTCCGGCGTCTCCTTGCAGGCATAGCCGAACATCAGTCCCTGATCGCCGGCGCCCAATTGGTCCGTTTCATCGTCCGAACCGAGCCGTTTTTCCAAAGAGGAGCCAACCCCTGCAGCGATATCCGCTGATTGCCTGTCCAAACCGATCAGAACCGAACAGGCCTTCCCATCGATGCCAAAGTCGCTGTCCGTGTAGCCGACATCCTGGATGATCGTCCGGACGATGGCCGGAATATCCACCGTGCTGACCGTCGTGATCTGGCCGAAAACCGTGATCAAACCAGTACTGGCGGAAACATCGCAAGCCACCCGCGCGAACGGATCCTCCTTCAGAATGGCATCCAATATCCCGTCGGCTATCTGATCGCAGAGCTTATCCGGATGCCCCTCCATGACCGATTCCGAGGTGAAAAATGTTCTTTTCATACTTTATCGCCTCTTTTTAATAAAAAATGAATGACGCAACCTTCCAAAACTTGCCTTATCAACTTCGCGCATACTTGATTTGCTCTTTGGACTCCGAAGGCATGAAGGTTGCGACAAGGTAACCGACCCCGAAAGGACCTTCGTAGGAGAGCACTTCCGCTTCGTATGCCCTGCCTTCGAACGCTCCCATCAGGAACAGGATGGAGCGCAGTCCGCACTCCGCCGCCCTTTCAAGGAAACCCGGCATCCAACCGCAACAACTGCCCGGCATCCTTTTCCTTAATGGCTTTGATCACTAATTTATCAAACAAAGGTCCCGCCGAATGGTAGCCGTAAGGCCCCTCCGGCTTCAGCACGTGCGACAGATCGGCAGAGGCGATGATGGCAGTGCGCAGATCTGATTGGTCGCAAGCTTCCCCATAGCGTTTTCCCCATTCGTAGTAGTGCTCGTAGGAAGGCACCGTCACCAAAATCTTTTCCGTTTCCAGGTTGGGCGGCAGTTGTCTGTCGAGATAATGCATGGGCACTTCAAAACCGTGGCCTTCATGCGGCGAGATGATGAGCAGACGGTCCGGCTTTGCGGCGGCGAGTCTTTCGGCTGCCATCTCCAAAGCTGCCACTGTGCGTCTTACCCTTTCGATGTCCTTCCCGCCTATTTCTGGAATGATGAGCGGCGGATGCGGACTGATGACGCCAAAAACCAACATAAGGGATCCCTCCTTTTCAGATGTTGCCGATGTGCACGTGCAGCAATCCGAATTTTTTCCCAAGCGCTGCGGCTGTTTCCAGAGTCTCCATCGGCGTGATGGCTATGTCCATCATTTTCCAGCCCGGGAAGAAGCGGTTGACATGCCACGGCACTTCTTTGCCGACCTCCTCGGCGATGAAACGCGCCATCCGTTCCAGTTGGTCGATGCGGTCATTCACCCCAGGGACGACGAGCGTGGCGATTTCGAGATGCACGCCCGATTCATGAAATCGGATGATCGTATCCAGCACCGGTTGCGCTGTGCCGCCGCAATATTCTTTGTACACTTCGTCATCGGTGCCCTTCAGATCGACATTGACGGCATCCAGATAAGGAATGATTGCATCCAGCGTCTCTTTCGTCGCATAGCCGGCTGTCTTCCAGATATTCTTCAGCCCTGCTTCACGGGCCAGCTTCATTGTGTCGAGCGCATATTCGACAAAGATGATTGGTTCCGTGTAAGTGTAGGCGATGGAAGGACAGCCGGCAGCCAAAGCCCGCCGCACATGCTCTTCCGGGCTGATGTCCTCCCCATAAATCGGACGATTCGGTTTGGAGGCCTGCGAAATCGCCCAGTTCTGGCACCAAAGACAGCGCAGGTTGCAGCCGATCGTAGCAAAGGAGTAGGCTGTAGTGCCGGGAAGGAAATGATTGAGCGGCTTCTTTTCTATGGGATCGATAGCGACAGCGATTGCTTTCCCGTAGTTCAATGCATACAGAGTCCCCTCCCGGTTCTCTCTGACTGCGCAGATGCCCCGCTTGCCTTCCGCGATGATGCAGCGATGCGGGCAGACTCCGCACCGTACTCTGCCGTCTCCCAGTTTTTCGTACAACATAGCTTCTTTCATCTTTATCATCTCCATCCACTTTAAGAATGTTATCGCTTACATACATCTTACTGCTTTTTAGTTTCACAATCCAAAAATTTAACAGGCCGATTTCCGAAAAGTCCAACATGCCTTGATCCAACCAAAAAAATTTTGTAAACGCAAAAATAAAATAGCTCCTGATTCATTTCGTATATCAAATTAGTAAATGTTTCGATATAATTAGTAAAGATAACCAAAAAATTTACTACCCTATACGTAAGGAGATTATATAATGAAATCAGAAATTGAAAAAATGATCGCCGGCGAACTTTATTTTTCCAGTGATCCGGAGCTTTCCTCGATGCGGAACAATTCCCGAGAAAAGATGCAACTTTTCAACAATGAAACAGATGCCCGCAAGCGCAGTGAACTGTTGAAAAACTGGTTCGGAAAAACTGGGGAAAATATTTATATCGAACCGACATTTTCGCTGGACTATGGCTCGAACATTTTTGTCGGCGAGAATTTCTATGCGAACTTCAATTGCACGATACTGGATACGTGTCCGGTCACATTCGGGGACAACGTGATGATTGCGCCGAACGTCAGCCTCTATACGGCTACCCATCCGATCGATCCTGTCGAACGGAACAGCGGCTGGGAATACGGCAAACCAATCACGATCGGTAACAATGTCTGGATCGGCGGCTCTTCCGTGATCGGTCCGGGCGTCACGCTGGGGGACAATGTCGTCGTCGGGATGGGCAGCGTCGTGACCAAATCCTTCCCGGACAATGTCGTGATTGCTGGGAATCCGGCACGCGTGATCCGCCACATCGAGCTTTCCGATTCCAAGTCCTAAATACACGAGTAAAAACAAAAAAAACGATCGCGTCAGCTGCATCCAGCTGATCGCGATCGTTTTTTCTTGCTTTCAACAACTACTTCTCTGTCTGTGCTTTCGTCAGCAAACGGTGGATCGCTTTATCGACCAAGGCGATCGGAAACCCGACGATCGTGTTATAGTCGCCTTCGATACCGGAAACCCAGAGCGCAGCTTCCTCCTGGATGCCGTATGCTCCGGCTTTGTCCATCGGCTTGCCCGATGCCACGTATGCCTTCACTTCCTTCGCCATCCGATCATCCCACTCAAAGAAGCTGACTTTCGTCTCAGAAGCAAAGGTCTCTTCCTTTTCGCCCCATAAAATGCTGACACCAGTCAGGACCGAATGGATATTTCCTGCCATGGCGCGCAGCATCGCATAGGCATCGGCCTCATCAACCGGTTTGCCGAGGATCTTTTCGTCCAACACGACCACCGTGTCCGAACCGATGACCATCGCTTCCCTGTTCTCGCGATGGATGACCGCCGCTTTTTCCCGAGCCAACGTTTCCACCAGTTCCGTGGCAGTGTCCAGGAACGTTTCCTGCCCTGCTTCGGAGAGAACGCGTTCTTCTATCGCTTTTTCGTCGATATCCGCAGCCTGGACCGCAAAGTCCTTTATGCATAAGGACAGCAATTCGCTGCGTCTTGGCGATTGACTCGCCAATATGATTTTCGGATCCATTTGCTCTACCCTTTCTCCTTCAAAATGCAAAATCATGTCATACCAAACGGCATTCCCATGCGTGGAGCTCGATTTGCCGATGTTCACCAACCCGAATTTCTCGTAATAAGGGATCTTTTCTTCTTTGCAGCAAAGCGTCAAGCCTTTTCTGCCCGCTTTCCTGGCCGCATCGATCAGTGCGGTCAGCAACTTTTCAGCGATTCCCTGCCTTCTGTGGGCGGGGCTCACATCCAAGCCGAATACGCTTTGATAAGCGCCGTCTGGATTATGCAGCGCAGCATCATGGTAATGGGCATCGCGGATGATCGGTTCATCGATGACGGCTCCGTTCACGAATCCAACCAGTACACCCTCGACTTCGGCAACAAGGAAGCTCTCCGGGAACAGTTGCAGCCGCTCGCTGAGTGATTCAAGCGTAGCCGCCTCGGCTTCCGGGAAACATGTGTCCTCTATTATTTTCAGTGCGTCCAAATCCTGCAGCTCCGCTTTCCTAATCTCAACTTGCATCCTCCGATTCCTCCTTCACTGTCCATAGTTCATATTACCGACAAATCTTCGATTTTTCCAGAAAATTCCGTCTTCACAGCCTCCCAGGGAAAAACATTGTCCGGATTGGACAAACTGTCCTCTCCCACGGTTTCAGAAAGCGATTGCATTAACAGCGATTCGAGAGTATGATGACGATAGCTTGATTAAATATTCACGCAATCCATACTATCATTTCCTAAGGGGGGCTTCAAAATGAACAACATCGAAAATAAATGGATGCGTGCCGCTGTCCCGGCATTGCTGATCCATTGCAGCATCGGGACAGTCTACTGCTGGTCTTTGCTGAAAGGGGGCATCGCCGAATACATCGGCAGGCCGAAAGGCGAGGTCGAATGGGCTTTCAGCATCGCCATCTTCTTCCTCGGCATGTCGGCTGCCTTCGCGGGCAGAGCCGTGGAAAAAGATATCCACAAATCTTCCCTGATTGCGGCCGTTTGTTTTGCCGCCGGGATGGCCGGAACCGGATTCTTCATCCAACAGAAATCGCTGATCGGCATCTTTTTGACTTACGGCGTCCTGATGGGCATCGGTTGCGGCATCGGCTATCTCTCGCCGGTCAAAACCCTGATGCTCTGGTTCAAAAACAACAAAGGCCTGGCTACCGGAATAGCGGTGGCAGGATTCGGATTGGCAAAGGTCATCGCCAGCCCGATCATCGAGATGCTTTTGGGTGCGACTAACGCGGATGGTACGCTGGTTGACCCGACCCGGCTTTACAAACTGTTCTATATCCTGGCTGTTGTCTATTTCATCATGATGTTCATGGGCCATCTGCTGTTGAAAAAACCATCCGATTGGGTGGAAGTATCCGTGAAGATGAAGAAGGGTGAAAACATCCTCGACATCTTCAAGAACAAAACCTTCATCGGCATCTGGTTGATGTTCTTCATTAACATCACTTGCGGCTTGGCGCTCATCTCACAAGAGAAGGATTTGCTGCACTTCATCGGCTTCGGTGCAGTCGGAGTGATCAGCTCATTGACGGCACTCTTCAACGCAAGTGGGCGGCTTGGCTTTGCATCTTTCGGAGACAGGTTGAAGGACAGAAACACCATTTATATCTGGATTTTCGGTCTGTCTATCGCTGCTACGGCGCTTACGCTTTTGGCGAACGGCATCAACAACGCAATCGCTCCTTTAGTCATCATTACGCTTTGTGTCATCAACGCCGGCTATGGCGGCGGTTTCTCCAGCCTTCCGCCGCTGCTTGCCGACCGCTTCGGGATGAACAGCATCAGCACCATCCACGGACTGGCTTTATCGGCCTGGGCTTTTGCCGGACTTTCCGGGAACCAATTGAGTGCCTTTATCATTGCGAAGACAGGTTCCTTCAACAACGTTCTCTATGTCGTGTTGGCACTGTATTCGGTCGCGCTCTTCATCAGCGCCTTCCTCCTAAGAAAAAAACCGGATGACATGAATAAAACGAGACATCCAGCCTAAAAGAAAAATCCCGGAAGAGATCCATTTTGAATGGAGTCTCTTCCGGGATTTTTTAGTTTGTACTGAAGACTTCTTCGGCTACTGTGACGCCGGCTCGGGCGTCTTTGCAGTAGTAATCCGCGCCTATAGCTTTGGCGTACTTTTCTGTCAGTACGGCTCCTCCTACGAAGACCTTCACAGGCAAACCAGCCTCGCGCAAGGCTGTGATCGTATCCTCCATCGCCGTGACGGTCGTTGTCATCAACGCAGACAGTCCGACCAATTTGACTTGATGTTGCTTGGCAACTGCCACAACCTCCTCGATTGGGACATCTTTGCCCAGGTCGATGACGTCGTAGCCATAGTTTTCAAGCAGGACTTTGGCCAGATTTTTTCCGATATCATGGATATCCCCTCTTACGGTGGCCATGACGATGGTCCCCTTCGATTCCAGCTTCTCATTGCCTGCAGCAAGTTTTGCTCGGATCGTCTCGAAGGCTTTACCGGCCGTTTCGGCGGCGCGGATCAGCTGAGGCAGGAAGATGTTCTTCTGCTCATAGAGCTTGCCGACTTCATCCAATGCCGGCACGATGTGATCGTCCACGACCGCCAACGGAGTATTATCTTTAAGCAAGGCGTTTGTTGCCTTCATGATCCCTGTTTCGTCGCCCTCCAACAGCATTTCCCGGTAGGAACGGACCACGTTTTCCTGCTTGGGACCATCGGATTTGACCACAGCCTTTTTGTTGTTGTAGTCGATATAGTCGATGGCACCTTCGTCTTGCCCTGACAGAACATTGAAGGCGCGCATCGTATCGACGATTCCGTCGGCTCCTGGATTGATGATGACCGTATCCAGTCCCGAAGTCAGGGCCATCGCAAAATAGGTTCGGTTGATCAAGGCTCGGAAAGGAAGTCCATAGGAAACATTGCTCAGTCCCAAAGTGGTCAATGCTTTCGTGTTTTCCTTGACCCAACGCAATGCCTTCAACGTCTCCATTACCGCTTTCTGTTGGGCAGCTGCAGTGAGCACAAGGCAATCCACCAACAGTCTTTCGGATCCGATGCCGTATTCTCCCGCTCGATCGATCAGCTTTTGGGCGACCTTTGTCCGGCCGGCCGCGTCATCCGGAATGCCCGCCTCATCCAGACACAAGGCAACGACAAAGGCGCCGTATTTCTGGACGATTGGATAGATTTCGGCCATCGAGGATTCTTTCCCGTTGACCGAATTGACGATTGCAACGCCGCTGTAGCGCCTCAAGGCTGCTTCAAGCACTTCCGGTTTGGTCGAATCGAACTGCAACGGCGCTTCCACCAGGCCGCTCATGCCATCGATTATTTTTGTCATATAGTCCGTTTCGTCGATCATCGGCAAAGAGGTGTTGACGTCCAACACATCCGCACCTTTTTGGACCTGTTCGAAAGCGACTTTGATGGCCGCCAATGGATTGCCTGCCACGAATTGTTCCTTCAAAGCCTTGTTGCCTGACGGGTTGATCCGCTCCCCGATGAGGGTGATTTGGCCATCCAGGCAAACTTTTTTCTGCGCGGAACAGACGTACCGTTTCAATTGATTGATTTCCCTTTTCGCAAAAGACGCCTTGGCCTGCTGCAGATCACGGATGTATTCCGGTGTCGTGCCACAGCACCCGCCGATAACAGAAACCCCCAAACCGGCCAATTCTTTCGCGACCTCAAGGTAAGCCTTGGAAACGACGTTATATTTGGCGACGCCCGCTTCCGTCACAGGGATGCCGGCATTCGCCTGCACCATCACTGGCGTATTCGTGAATGCCAATATCCTTTTGATGATGGGAATCAGCTCTTTAGGCCCCAATGAACAGTTCACGCCCAGTGCATCCACACCCAATGCATCCAAAGAGAGCGCCATGATTTCCGGCTCGGTCCCGGTCAAGGTGTTGCCGTCCTCCGTAAAGGTCATCGTTGCAAAAATCGGCAGGTTGCAGTTTTCTTTTGCCGCCAACACGGCTGCGCGCATTTCCGCCAAGTCCGACATCGTTTCGATGAGGATCAGATCAGCTCCGGCCGCAGCCCCGATCGTCACTTGTTCGCGGAAATAGTCGTAAGCCTGGTCGAAATCAAGCAATCCAATCGGTTTCATCATCTTTCCGACCGGTCCGATATCGAGCGCCACTTTCGCCCCGGTCCCTGCCGTTGCCGCTTTGGCGATTTCAACTGCCGCAGTCATCACTTCCGTGACCGAGTATCCGGTCTCCTGCAATTTGTAGGCATTCGCGCCGAATGTATTTGTCGTGATGAATTGTGCACCGGCTTCGACGTATTCCCGATGGATCCGGCTGAGTAGCTCGGGATCCTCCAGATTCAACGCTTCCGGGTTTTGGCCGGCTTTCATCCCATATTTCTGGAGCATCGTGCCCATCGCTCCATCAAAGAGAAGCAGCTCTTCTCCAATTTGTTTCCTGATATCCATTCCTTTGCCTCCTAGCTTAACTTCTGGCCGTGCAGCTGTCGTTCAGATCGCACTCGCTGCAGCTTGTGTTCCCGCAGCGATGGTTCTTCCCTTTGGAGGTGCCTTCCTCCAGAACGCCCAATATCGCTACTATCGATTTTCTTGGCGTCATCAGCATCGAATCCGTCAGATGGACCCCGATCCGTTTGTCTGACTGCAATTCCCCGAGCAGCGTTTTGTTGGTGGCCAACGGAAGATCCCCATAACCTGGCGCGTAGCGGAAAGTCAATGCGGCTCCCGCTGGCAGTTGGCTCTCGATTTCCTGCTGGCAACTGTCCGCGATCGTCTCGACGAATGCGGACGCACAGGCATCCGCGATCATGCCCATAGTAGGCGACATCATTTTATTGCGCTCAATGAGGAGGTCTCCTTGCGCGCCTAATGTGCAGACCATGATATAGACTTCTTTGCAGCGCTTAAGCGTGCGGTTGATGCTTTTCCCTTCCAGCACAACAGCGGTCCCCTCCAGCTTGATCAATCCCTCAACGGAGTGGTCCAGGAGATAATGGCCATAAGTCCATTTCCCGGTTACCGCCTGCTCAAACTGGGCAGCGATGTTCTCCATGTCATTCCTTGTCCGTTCGTCTGGTTGTTTGTTGCCGAAGCCAAGGTACTTCGCGACCAGCTTCAGATCCGTCTTCATCTTTGCGGCTCTTTTCTGCAGACCGCCTTGCGGACACAAGAGATGTTCTCCATGATTCTTCTTGTCGCGTCAGGCTTGTTCATCGTGTAGATGTGGACGCCATCCACCCCGGAAGAAAGCAAATCGATGATCTGATCGACTGCATAAGCGATGCCGGCTTCCTGCAGCGATGCCGGATCATGCTCGTATCTGTCGAGTATCCGCAGGAATTTCGGCGGCAAGTTGCAGCCGGAAATTTCCTGGATCCGTTTCACTTGTTTGATGTTCAGGACCGGCAGTATCCCTGCGATGACTGGCTGTTCGATGCCGACAAGATCCAATTTCTCCTTGAATTGATAAAAAAGATCATTGTCGTAGAAAAGCTGCGTGATCATGAAGTCAGCGCCATGGTCCATTTTCTTTTTCAGATTTTTCAGGTCATCCACTTTGTTGATGGAATCGACATGTCCTTCCGGATAGCAGGCTGCTCCGATCGAAAAATCGCCTGCTGCTTTGATGTCGTCGATGAGCTCGGAAGCGTAACGGTATTCCGGATTCCAATTCTTGTCCGCCAATTTTTCCTGCGGGATATCCCCGCGCAAAGCCAGGATATTTTCGATGCCGCTATCCTTGATCGATGCCAGTGTCCGTTTCATGCCCTCTTTTGTCGAGGTGCAGCCGGTCAAATGGGCGATCGATTCGATGCCGAAATCCTTTTTGATGCGCGATGCGATTTCGACCGTGTTGCTTTGGGCAGTACCGCCAGCGCCGTAAGTCACGGAAATGAAATCGGGATGCAGGTCCTTCAATTCGCCCAATGTGTCGAACACCGTTTCAAGGGCATAGCTGCTCTTCGGCGGAAAAATTTCAAATGAAACGGTTGGTTCCCCTTTGCTGATCATATCTCTAATCTTCATAATCATGTCCTCCTTCAATTTGTTCAAAGTGGCAATTTTTTAAGCGCACTTACTTTGTGTACAATTGATCATGTCAGTTGATGACTTCCCGCAAGAAGTCATTTATTTCCAATAGTATGCCATGGAATGAAGATATAGAGTAACACCAAAAAAATATACTTAGTTATAGCAAAAGACTATACCCAAAATAGACCGAATCTGTTAATTTCCATAGGTCCGGATCACTGCCTTCAGCTCCTTGATATAGGCGGCTGCCTGCCGGCTGATCCCGGCTTTCTTGTTGGCGATCCAACCGATCACCATCCGGTCCTCGACATCCAAAGGTACGGAAACGATATCCGTGCCGTTCAACTCTTCACTAAGTACGCCAGTGGAGATTGTGTAGCCATCCAAGCCGATCACCAAGTTGAACAAAGTCGCGCGGTCACTGACCAGGATACTTTTTTTATGGAAGACAGTGCTGAGGATCTCTTCCGAAAAATAGAAGGAATTATGCTCACCCTGTTCGAACGAGAGGTAGGGATAGTCCTCGAGATCTGCCAAGGTAACGCTCTTTTTGGCCGCCAACGGATTGCGGACGCTGACAAAGATGTGCGGTTCCGCTTCAAACAAAGGATGGAACTCCAATTGGCTCTCCTAGCAGGATTTTTTTTAGCGCATTGCGGTTGAACGAATCCAGATAGAGGATGCCGATTTCACTCTGGAAACTTTTGACGTCCTCGATGATTTCATGGGTGCGCGTCTCGCGCAAGGTGAACTTGTATTCATCCGCTCCGCTCTTTTTGATCATGTTGACGAACGCGCTAACGGCAAACGCGTAGTGTTGGGTGGAAATGGAACACAACTGCTTGGCCGGTTTCTTGTCAAGATAGCGCTGTTCCAGCAATTCCGCTTGCTCAATCACCTGTTGGGCATACTTCAGGAATTCGCTGCCTTCTGCTGTCAGCGTGATGCCTTTGGCGGTCCGGATGAACAGCTCCAGGCCGATTTCTTCCTCAAGGTCCTTGATGGCATTCGATAGACTCGGTTGTGAAATGAAGCATTTTTTTGCGGCTTCGTTGATCGATTTGTATTGGGCGACTGCCAGCATATATCTTAATTGTTTTAAGGTCATGTTTCTTGCCTTACCTGTCCGGATTCCCTAAATGGCGGATACGCACGGTAAAGGCTCCTCCTCTCGCTGCTTTGACCGGCGAAGCGGTCATGTGTTTTGGCTTTTTTGCTTCTGAATCGATTATACCAGACTGAGGTTCAACGGAGAATTAAAACAAAAAAAGACCGGCGTGGCAGCATTTCCATATGCTTCCGCGCCGATCCGATGCTATTTTTTCCGGCTGACTTTTTCTTCAATCGTGCGTTCGAAGCTTTCTTTGTTGTCAACCACCACGATGGGTGCGTATTCCGGCCACGCCTCTTCCAGGGCTTCCGCGGAGTCCCCGCTCAGGAGGAGCACCTCGATTTTCCGGCCGAAACGTTGCTCCAATTCTTCCGAATAGCCCATGATGGATGGCACCGCATCGATTGCGATTGCCGCACTGCCGTTCTTTTTGAATGTCCTTGCCACTACGAATTTCATGCATTCACCTCTAGGTCCATTATAACAAATAGAGCGCGTTCCTGGTAAAAGAAAATGATGCGTTCGCATTTCCATTCCAGTTTCCGTCCTGCTGATCTGGCTACAGATCCAATTCGGTCTGCACGCTTGCTGTTTCAGGTGCAGCCCGATGATGGGCCATCACGAGCGATCCCAGCCCTGCCATCACGATCAGCAAGGAACTCAGGAAGCCGATGTAAGGCGGCATCCGCAAAGCACCGAGGATGATCAATCCCAATAATACCAGCCAGACGCCTTTATGCAGCTCGGGCCATTTGAAGCGTTTTGCCAACCACTGTCCGATGAACACTGCCACAATAATCCGCGACAGATACAAAGCAATCGGATAAACGGCGCCAAGGATGACCGCGAACGGAATCCCAATGACGGTGATCATCGCCAAGACGATCATCGGCGGCACCACCAACAATGTCAGCAGACCGACACCCAACGTCTTCAGCGGCTGTTCAACCAAGGGCCGGGTTGTGTTTTGCCAGAAAGCGGGGCGCCAGATCCGGATAAGAAACCAAATCAGTAAAGCGCTCGCCAAGCTCCAGAGGAACCAGAAAAATCTCCTTACCGGAGTTCTCGTCTCTTTCAACCGCGACTTCCCTGTCCACGTCCATCGTTTCGGCAAATTCCCAATCCGTATCACCCGCGATCGTTGCGCCGGTCCCGATGTCAGCTTCGTTTTCACCCTTGTAGTTGAGGTCGCCCGCTACATTCGCGCCGTCCTGGAGTTTCAGACTGTCCGTCTGCAAGTTGGCATCCCCGCCGATCTGTCCGCTGAGCACAATCTCGGCTCCGCCCCCGAAGAGGTTACGTTGGACAATCCCTTCCTGCAGGATAGTTGCGCCCGCCGCGAAGAGATCCCTGCCAACAGATGCATCCTGGCCGATGGAAATATTCTGACCGGCAAAGAAAACATCGCTTTCCGACTGCCCATCAAAGGTGAGTGCTTGCCCCGCTCCATAAATATTGCCGGTCACCGTCCCATTGATGGAAATTGTTTGCGCCGCCACAAAAAGATCGCCATTGATGTTGCCGTTGATCCGGACATCCTGCCCGGATACAAAAGTCGTCCCTTCCACATTTCCATCGACTTTCACCACATTACCCGCAAAGAATCCCGGTCCATCGATCGTTTCGCCTGCAGCCAAATGATCCAGATTTTCCGCATTCATGGTCGTGGCCGAAGCAACACCCGAAAATCCCAACAAAATCGCCAAAAATAACAAGTTGATACTCCAGAAAATCCCTTTCCACCAAACCTTCTTATTCATCCTGCATCCTTCTTTCATCAATCAAAACGCAAGTGACTAGGCTTCGTAAACTCTTCTCAGTTCCGCAAGATCTAATTTTTTCATTTTCAGAGTTGCCTCTGTGACGCGTGCCAATTTTTCAGGATCCGCTGTCTGCAGCATTTCGTTCATGTCCGTTGGAACGATTTGCCAAGATACCCCGTATTTATCCTTCAGCCATCCGCAGTTTTCCGCTTCCGGAACATAAGACAGGGCTTCCCAATAGTAATCGATTTCTTCCTGATTTTCGCAATTGACGATGAAAGAGATGGCTTCATTGAATTCAAAATCATGGGCCTGAGCGCTGTCCATGGCTGCGAACGTTTGGTCTTCCAGCTTGAACGAGGCGAACCTTACAGTCCCTGGTGCATCCGGTTCCTCCCCCACTCCGTAGTAATCCATTCCATCGATTGAAGTATCTGAAAATACCGCCTCATAGAAAAGGATCGCCTCCTCTGCTTTGCCGCATTGTTTTTTCGTGAACATCAGCGTCGGCGTCAATTTCTGCTCTATCTCCCGTTCGCCGACATGCATGACCTGCCAGGACAGGCCGTAGCGGTCTTCCGTCCAACCATACCTTTTACTGAAGGGATAAGCGTCCAACGGCATGAGCACCGCGCCGCCATCGGAAAGCTTTTCCCAAAGGAAATCGACTTCCTTCATTGATGCGCAATCGACCCGGATGGAAATGGACGGATTGAAGCGGAAATACGGACCTGCCGAGATCGCCATGAAATCCTGACCAGCCAACGTCATCGAGACAATATCGGCATTTCCATATGGTGGTGGATTTTGGATTTGGCTGACGTTTGTGATTTTGGAATTATCGAACAGTGAGGTATAGAATTCGGCTGCTTCTACAGCCTGCGTATCAAACCAAAAATGCGGAACAATTTTATTCATAAGTTAAATCCTCCTTAATCTTATGATTACCGATCCCGACAGTGCAAATGGACAAAAAAAACAGCGGCTGCACCGACCCGCCGAAGACGTTCTTCGGCGCAGTCGATGCTCTCCACTGCCATTATGCCACTTTTCGTTGCCGATGGAAAATGAGAACCATCGGCGCTGAGCGGCTATTGCATTCTGTTCAATTTATCGTTCAGCTTGGCGTAAATGCCCTTCATGTAAGGCTCGGTGCACTTGCTGAGCGCCTCCTCCAACCCCATCCAGGCGACGCCGCTGTTTTCGTCCGGTTTGATGCTCGTCTCTTGCGTTTCGTCCGCTTCCAGCAGGTAGGTCAGGTTCAGATGCACATGTGTTCCTACCTGTTTGCCGTTTTTGACATGCCCGTCCACACTCAATATTTCGAGCGAAAAGAGTTCCTGCGATACCGGTGTTACCTGCTCGACACCCGTCTCTTCCTTCGTTTCCCGGATGGCTGTCGCCAGAAAGTCGGTTTCGCCATCCATGTGGCCACCGATCCAGGACCAGGAACGGTAGATGTTATGGTAGACCATCAGCACCTTGGTCCGCTCGCGATTGACGACCCAACTCGAAGCGGTGAAATGGGCGAACTCATTCTCACGCCTGAACAGATCATCGAACTGATCCAGATAGCGAAGCATCAACTCACGATCCTTTTCTTCCTGCGCATTGAAGGGAGAATAGTCCGCAAGCATTTGTCTGATTCCCATGCCAGCCTTCCTTTCGCATGCGTTTGGCGGTTAATTGGTTCGCGAGAAACCTTCATCATTCAGATAACCGACAGCCGCATCACGGGTCTTGAAGATCCCTTCCATTTGACCGTTCTTCAAAGCAACCGACCACATCGGATTATCGTAGATCAGTAACAGAACATCTCCGGACCGATCCACCCATTTTTCCGAGTAGCCTTCCTCATAGCCGTCTTCGGTTTTTTTCAGAAAGGAAATCGCCTTTTCCAGCAGGAAACGGATCGTTCCTTCGTCGCTTTCCAATACGGAAATATAGCCTTTATCCGTCTCTTCTTTCGGCAGATAGCCTGCATAAATGAAGGCATTGCCGTTTGGATGCAGGAAGCGGACAGCGATTTTGTGGTCCACCGCACTCGCATTGAAATGATAATTGATCCGGTTCATCGAGACCGGAACAGCCGTCAGTTCTTTATAATCATCAAATATCGCTTTTTTTTCTTCGAATGACAAGGTCATTTCTTTCAACTCCCTAATAATGTTCTCCGATTTTTTGCGGAGGTTCGACTCATTCTACCATATCCGGACGCGGCCTTTCAGCCCCATCCGCGTATTTTTCCAGAAAATGATGCCTTCCGTCCCGATTGCGGTAAGAAATGATCTTTTCGAGGTTTACACTCTGCACACTCTGGAAGATATTCGCATCGATAAGCGGACTCGTTTCGCGCAATTGCCCGATCAACGCCTTCATCTCTTTGCGTTTGAAGCCTCCCTGATCGCTCGGTTGATTATCGTACATTTCCGTAAAACGGCAGGCGCACTGGAGGAACGTCAGCTGATGGTAGTCCTTCCAAGCGATGATATCCGCTTCCTTCACATGATAAAGCGGTCGGATCAACTCCATCCCTGCGAAGTTCCGGCTGTGCAGTTTCGGCATCATCGTCTCGATAGTCCCGCCGTAGAACATATTCATCAGGATCGTCTCGATGACGTCATCGAAATGATGGCCCAAAGCGATTTTGTTGCAGCCGAGCTCCTGGGCTTTTTGGTACAGACTGCCCCTGCGCATGCGCGCGCAAAGATAACAGGGGGACGAGTCCACATTCTCCACGACATCAAAAATGGAGGACTCGAAAACGGTCAGCGGGATGTCCATCAATGCGGCATTATCCAAAATCTGTTGCTGGTTCTGTTCACTGTATCCCGGATTCATCGCCAAAAAGACCAGCTCGAATCGTATCGTGCCATGCCGTTGCAGCTCCTGCATCAGTTTGGCCATCAGCATGGAATCCTTCCCGCCGGAGATGCAGACGGCTATCTTGTCGCCGTTCTGGATCAGGTCATATTCCTGGATTGCTTTGATGAAGGGCCGCCATAAGGGTTTTCGGTATTTTTTGATGAGACTTCGTTCGATTTGATCGCATTTTTCCATCTAATCGGTTTTCCTTTCTTGCGGGCTGTCCGGTTGGTTTTTTATTCTTTTGCTCCGGGGAACGCAGGCTTCGCCGGAGTTCAGCCTACATTTCGCAGGCGTTCTCCGGTAAAGCTGGCTTCATCGGAGTTGCGGCTAGGAATCAACGGTGTGCTCCGATTAGCGCCCGTTTCCCCGGAGCTGGGGCACCACTTGATATGCACCGATATCGAAGTTCTTGTCCTCCAGAAGACTCACCGGCATGATGTCCATCAGGGCATTGGTGAGGAATATTTCATCCGCACTCAAAAGTTCCTCCAGGCCGTACACCCCTTCCTGGACCGGAATCTGAAATTCAGCGCATTTCTTGATTACCCGCGCTCTAGCCGTCCCTTCCAGGATGCCGCAGTGCAGCGATGGGGTGTATACGATTCCGTCCTTCACCCAAAAAACATTCGAAACGCACCCCTCGGCAACCATGATCATGCGTATTCAGGAAAAGAGCTTCATCAAAGCCTTTCTGAACGGCTGCTTCTTTTTCCAGGATGTTTTCCGTGTAGTTCATGCTTTTGATGCCGACGATTTTGGAGAATTCGTTCCTTCTCGCATCGGCCAGGCACACTTTCAGCCCGTTGCATATTCCTCTTTATAGGTTTTCGTTCCTGTCAGGATCAGGATATCCGCTTCCTGATGCGCCTGTTTTTTTGGGGTCGGTTTGCTGCAGACGACCTTTACGAAGCCTTCGGAAACGCCATTCAGCTCCAGCAATTTTTCGATGATCGGCTGGAGTTCGGTTTCTTGATAAGGGCAAGTCATCCCCAGAACGGAAAGCGCACTGGACCATGCGTGTGTAATGTTGGTCCAGAAACAGCGCTTTTTTACCGGAAACGCGGATCGTCTCAAAAACCCCGTATCCGTACATGAAACCTGGGGACAGCGGACTGATCAGCGCTGCATCTTCTTCAAGATAGGCATCATTCAAAAATACTTTCATTCGTTTTCCCCTTCCGGTAATTCCGCCTGCAGCGCTTCGATGAGTGCCTTCGCCTTCACAAGCGTCTCCTCGTATTCCATTTCCGCATCCGAATCCCAGACGATTCCGCCGCCCACCTGAAAATAGGCCGTGTCGCCTTTCTGCAGGATCGTCCGGATGACGATATTCAGATCGGCATCGCCGTTGAAGCCGACATAGCCAATCGATCCGGTATAGACGTTGCGCTGGGTCGGCTCGATTTCGTCGATGATTTCCATCGCCCTGATTTTCGGCGCGCCCGTTATCGATCCGCCCGGGAAGGCGGCTTTGATGCAATCGAGCGCATGGATGCCTTCCTCCAGCTCCCCTTCGACTGTCGAAACGAGCTGAAAAACCGTGCTGTAGTCCTCGATATGGTACATTTCCGTGACCTTGACGCTGCCGGTTTTGCAGACCCGACCCAAATCATTGCGCATCAGATCGACGATCATCAGCAATTCGGCCCGGTCCTTCTCGCTTTCCAACAGCTCCTGGCGGTTGGCGCTATCCTCCTGCTCGGTGGCGCCCCGTGGCCGGGTGCCTTTGATCGGCCGAGTCTGCACCTTGCCGTTGCGGATCTGCAGGAACCGCTCCGGCGAACTGCTCAACAGCTGACCCATGCCGAAGTCGATGTACGCGGCGAAGGGAGCCGGATTGATGTTGCGCAAACGCGTGTAAAGATCGTAGGGCGATGCTTCCGTCCGGCATTGGAAGCGTTGGGTCATGTTGACCTGATAGATGTCGCCGGAACGGATGTACTCCTTGATGCGCGCAATCGCGTCCAGATAGTAGGCTTTCGTCATGTTCGCGGTGAGCCTCGGTCTGGCATCGCCAGCCAATTCCAATGTCTGAACCGGAAACTGCACTCCCTTCCGCTGCCATAATGACCTTTTCCGCCTCGGCCACCCACTTTTCCGGATCGCCAAAAAGACCCGGCGAAGCAAGATGGACCTTGCCCAAAAGATGGTCCACCACAATCGCCCCGTCATAGATGCCAAAGAAGCTGTCCGGAATCTGGACATCATCGTGCGCTTCCTTCGGCAACCGTTCCACCTGATGGCGCAACTCATAGCCGAAATAACCGACAGCTCCGCCGATGAAAGGAAGCTCGCCTGCATAGTCCAGCTGATATTCTTCCAGCAGTGCTTTCAGTTCTGCAAAAGCATCCACGCCCGCTTTGGCAGTCAGCGTCAGTTCAGGATCGAATCCGATGAAGGAATAGCGTCCCAACTTTTCCGGATCCATCCCGCTGTCAAGGAAAAAACAATGCTTGCGGTCGCGGAACAAAGAGAACAGTTCGAAGCTCGAAAGTCCGGTAACGATTTCCTTGATCACGATCTCAGTCTTGCTTTTTTTCATCAAGAATCGCCCCTTCTCGCTTTTTTTTGGCGCGCTCATAAAAGTTGCGCAACATATCCAAGCCCATGCTCCGTCAGGATTGCCTCGGGATGGAACTGGACCCCCTCGATCAGCTCTTCCCGGTGAAGAAAGCCCATGATTTCGCCATCTTCTGTCCATGCTGTGACTCTCCAGCGCTTCCGGAAGGCTCCCCTTTTCCACGATCAAGGAATGGTATCTTGTGACATTCAGCGGACTTTTCAAGCCTTGGAAGACGCCTTTCCCTGTATGCTGGATGGCGTGAACCTTCCCATGGACAGGCTCTTTCGCCTTCACGATTGCCGCGCCGAACAGCCCGGCGATCGTCTGATGCCCTAAGCAGATGCCCAGAATCGGGATAGCTCCTGCGAAATGTCTGACGACATCCAGACTGATGCCCGCTTCATTAGGCGTCTTCGGACCCGGGGAAATCAGGATCATCAGCGGATCCAGTGCCGCTATCTCTTCGATTGTTATCTTATCGTTCCGTTTCACCACAACGTTCTCATCCAATTGCTTCAGGTATTGGACGAGATTGTAGGTGAAGGAATCATAATTATCTATTACAAGTATCATACGTATCCTCATCAATATTATTATTTTTATGCTTTATCATCTATCATTTCCCATGTATCTGGCGTACCTTCTAAAATGATAAGTCCATCATACCAAAAGCCGAGACTCCAGCCTATAGTTTTGAGGAAACTGACTCCTATCGAAAAAATGGCCAGGACAACAGCCCTGGCCACTCTGTCTTTACCGAAAGAGGCAACACTGCGCGGATACAGCCTGAAACGTACTGCAGTCGCTCTTCTTATGGGTTGACATCCGCCTCATTGTCAAAGCCCCGCTGTTCCCAATAGCCTTTATAGTCCGCGTCATCGGACAGCTCAATGCGGGTGATCCATTTGATCCATTTGTATCCCAGCTTATCTTCCGCTACCAGCTGGAACGGAAAGCCTCTTTCGGGTGGCAGGACTACCCCATTCATCTTATAGGCGATCATCAGTTGCTTATCCATGATCGTCCGCAGCGGCAGGGATGTGCTGTAGCCATCCTCTGAATAAAAAATGACCGTATCGGCGCTTTCCTGAACGTCCACTCCTTCGAACAGGTCCGCAAGCAGAACCCCCTCCCAAAGGATGTCGACGCTCCACCCTTCCACGCAATGCAGCGTCACAACCTTTGTGTACTTCTGATTATCCAGCACTTCATCGTAGGATAAGGAAACCGGCTGCTCGACCAAACCGTCAATCGTCAGCGTGTAGGCATCTATGTCTATATATTGGGGGCCTTTGATTGAGTTTTCCCGAAAATCGGTCAAAGAAGACAAATCTTGTCCTTCGTATTCGGTCACCTCGATTTTGGTCAGTTCTTCCAGATCAGTTTCACTTGTAGTGTCATCATTGGCGGTTCCACAACCAAAGAGCAACAGACTCAGCAACAAAAACAGGTATTTGCTGGGAATGCGATTGGCATGGCGGCCCTTTACTGCGACTGTTCCCGCTTTTTTCATCAAAATGCCTTCTTTCCGAAACCCATCAGACTAAAAACCACGTGTCTGCCCTTCCCACGGTTGCGGTTTCCCTTCCCGGTGTTCCTCCACGCTTGGTCCTTTGAGGTTGCGGAGGCGCCAAATGCCGTAGAGATAGCTGAGGATCAAGCCTGCAATCGTGAACGGAAGCCCCAAGAGCGTATTGGTCCAAGCCAACTCAACAATATCGCCGCGTCTGAAAAGAATGACCTGCAAAGCCAAGCGCATCAGAAAAAACAGAAACCAAAGAACCGTCACTTCCTGATAGGCCGGTTTCACATCCTTGCGCCAATACCACTCCAAATCCCACCCGCGCGTCAAATGGCTCGTCAAAGCGGCCATCGGTTTCCCCAGGATGAGGCTCACCAGCGCCGCCAATACGAGCAGCGCGCTGGTCACTATTTTGGGGAGATAATAATTGGCAGCATTATTCGAGAAATACGCGATTCCGGAAGCAAACATAACCCCAACCAAACCACCCACGGCATAACGCAACGGTTGTTTCCGTGCCAACCGGATGATCCCCAACAGCACAGCCAAAGCAATCGCCAAAATACTGGCGACAGTCAACTGATATCTGCCATTGACGATTGCAAACAGCAAGGGAGGCAATAAAGCATCGAAAGTCTTTCCTGAGATGACCAATTTCAATTCTTCCGAAATTTCCTTGATTCTGGATTTCAAATCATCAGCCCCTATCAGCGAATCTGTAAGCAGCATACTCGATGATGACACCATACGCGATGCCCGCCGCAAAACCGACGGCATCTTCGAATCCTGTTGAACTATAGAAAGCGAAGGAAACCAACAACCCTAGGATGGCTCCCCTTCCCAATGCTTGTTTCAATTCCTGCGTTTCCTTTGCAAAACCGATGACGACACCCATCAATAGCCGGTTATACCAGAAGGCGAACAGATAAAGCGCCTCCTTCTCAAATCCGGACCGCAACTGGGCACCCAAGATGCAGACTACGCCCAAAAGAGCTCCCGCAACGATCGAAATCTTCATTCTCTTCGTCAACATGTGCTCAACTCCCCTCATCTGTCAGCATGAAAATCAACCTGCTCATTCGCCTCAATTATACTACTGCTGCTCAAAAAAGCGAAAATGACGGCTCCCGCCCGGGGAATCCCGGGTTGGAGCCGTCATAAATTTTAATAAGCTGACGCAGTCTGGAAAGATTGGATCCGCTAAGAACCTACCTCTCTTTCAGTGATGCTCAGTCTGTTTCGTTCATCCAGCCTGCTTTATCAAACAGGTAGAAAGATAAGCTCAAAATGATGCCGACCACACTCGCTAGGACCATTCCGCTTAATTGGATGCCTGCAAATTTAACTGTCAACCCGCTCAATCCAGTGACGAAAACGATGGATGTCAGGATCAGATTCTTGGACTTGCTGTAGTCCACTTTTTCTTCAACCAATAGACGCAAGCCGCTCGTGCCGATCATGCCGTAAAGCAAGAACGTAACTCCACCGATTACATCACCAGGAATGGTGGAAATCAGTGCTGCCAACGGTCCGAAGAAGGACATGACCATGGAGAAAATCGCAGCGCCGGCGATGACGCGCACGCTGTAGACACGTGTAATGGCCATTACCCCGATGTTCTCGCCATAAGTCGTTGTCGGAACACCACCGATCAAACCGGATAAAGCAGATGCAAAGTAATCAGCAAACAACGAACGGTGCAAGCCCGGGTCTTTGATCAGATCGCGGCCGACGACGTTGGAAGTGACCACCTGGTGTCCGATATGCTCCGAAGTCAGCACAAGCAAAACCGGAAGCATCGTCAAGATGGCATTCATATCAAATTTCGCCAATTGGAAATGGGGCATCGTAAACAAGGATGCTTCCATTACCGGAGTGAAGTCGACCATGCCGAACGCAATCGCAGAAATGTAGCCAACGACGATGGCGATCAGAATAGGGATAGTGGACAAGAAACCTTTGAAGAGTACGGAACCTAGGACAGCCGTGCCCAAAGTGATGAAGAAGACAGCGAAGTTCTGTGCTGTCGCAGTGTCGGTCATCAAGTTCGCACCGATCGATCCTCCTTGAATCGTAAGGTGAGCCAGCTCCAGACCGATCAAGGCAACGACAGCCCCCATCGCTGCAGGCGGAAGGACAACATCAATCCACTTTGTGCCGACACGATAGATGACGAAGGCCATGATACAGCCAATAATACCTAATACGACGAAACCGCCTTGCGCATACTCAAAGCCTTGGTTAGCGATGATGATGCTCGTCGGTCCGATGAAGGCAAAGCTTGAACCAAGATAGGCCGGCGATTTCCCTTTTGTGATCCAAATGAATAATAGCGTGGCGACCCCGTTCATCAATAACACGATGCTCGGATCAATACCGAAAATGATAGGCACAAGCACAGAAGCACCGAACATTGCGAAAGTATGTTGCAAACTAAGCGGAATCAACAAGTTTGCAGGTACCTTTTCGTCAACCTGAATAATTTTCTTTGAAGACATCTCCAAATTCCTCCTATGGGCGCAAAAAAAAGCCCTTGAATTATGATATTCGCAAAAGGACCTAAGGTATCAAATATTCGATTTGTTACCCTTTTTAATCTCTCAGGATTAGTTTAAAGGACTTTGCTTCGCTTATTTTAGCAATAATAGTGATGGAATACAATTATAAAATGATTAGATAATCCTGCTTTTAGCCCATGAACCATGCTTGTTGAAGATAAAAACAGGACCGCCAGAAAGCCTTGAATCAACCTGTCAGGCTTTCTGGTGGTCCCTACAATCCAATCAGACAGCCTTGCCTGCCAGCAAGACTAGCTCCGCCGGGATGCCGGCCATGCGTTTCAGATCGAGGATGCTGTCCGTTTCCTCAACCGAGAACAAGCCTTTTTCAAGCACCAATTCCCTGACGGTTTTGCCTGTCTTCAGTGATTCTTTGGCGATTGCGCTGGCTTTTTGGTAGCCGATCGTCGGGCAGAGGGCAGTCGCGATGCCGGCGCTCTCTTCCACCTGTTTGTAGCAGACCATCTCATTGGCTTGGATGCCTTGGATGCAGTTGACGGTCAGCGTAGCGACCGCATGCGCCAAGCAATCGATCGATTCAAACAACGAATGGAAAATGATCGGCTCGAAGGCATTCAGCTCCAACTGTCCGGATTCGGCAGCCATCGTGATGGTCAGATCGTTTCCGATTACGCGGAAAGCGACTTGCGAAACGACTTCGGGTATCACCGGATTCACTTTTCCCGGCATGATCGAAGAGCCATTTTGCTTGGCAGGCAAATTGATTTCACCGATGCCAGCCCTTGGACCGCTCGACAACAAGCGCAGATCATTGCTCATCTTCGATAAGTTCACCGCTGCCGTCTTGATTGCCGCCGACACCCTGACGAAACCATCCACGTTCTGGGTCGCATCGAAAAGATCCTCTGCCTGCGTGAAAGCGATCCCCACTTCTTCGCTCACAAAAGCGGTTATGTTTTCCAAGTATTCCGGCGTCGCATTGATTGCATTGCCGATTGCGGTCCCGCCAAGATTGAGGCTCTTCATCTCTTCCGCAGCACTCATGAGGTGGCGGATATCCCTTTTGACGAAGGACTGATAAGCCTGGAACGTTCTCCCCAACGTAGTCGGAACCGCATCCTGCATTTGCGTCCGCCCCATCTTGATGACCCCGGCGAATTCTTCGGCCTTATCACCCAACGCGCTCTCCAGTTTTTCCAGTTCGGCAATCAGCTCAGGCAGAAGTTGCAGGACGGTCATTTTCCCCGCTGTCGGGAAGACATCGTTGGTGGACTGGCACAGATTCACATCGTCATTCGGATGAACGATGCGGTAGTCGCCCTTTCTCCCGCCCAATATTTCGATGGCGCGATTGGCGATGACTTCGTTGGCGTTCATATTGGCCGAAGTTCCGGCACCGCCTTGAATGGCATCCACGATGAAGGCTTCATGAAAATATCCCGCCACAATTTCGTCGCAGGCTTGGACAATCGCATCCTTTTTTCCGACTGCCAGGTTACCCGACTGAGCGTTCACAACAGCTGCGGCTTTCTTGATTCGCGCCAGATTGCTGATCAATTCCGGATGCAGTTTCGTGCCCGTGATGGAGAAATTTTCCTTTGCACGCGACGATTGCACACCATAATACGCTTCTGTGGGTACTGCTAACGTTCCGATCGAGTCTGCTTCAATTCTCATGTTCATCTCTGTTTGCCCCCTGAAATTTTTCTGTAATTCATAGTGCAAACAATACCACCCCTGCAAACTGAATGAAACAGCTCAAAGGAAGTTGCGAACAAAACCTGCATATTTGACTCTTCTCAGCAGAAGAATCACATGCTATTTCCCATGTAACTTTATTTTCTTAAGTGATGTCAGCATTCGTTTGCATCCCTTGTCCTGTCTGATATAGAATCTTAAGAATACAAAGCAAACAAGAACAAGGAAAGGAGCCTCTAATGGATAAAATCGATAAGCAAATTTTGAACATTCTGCAGACAAATGCGCGGGCTTCCCTGAAGGAAATCGGCGAGGCCAC
The DNA here is from genome assembly GCA_963814755.1 of uncultured Carnobacteriaceae bacterium. Lineage (GTDB taxonomy): Bacteria > Bacillota > Bacilli > Lactobacillales > Aerococcaceae > Trichococcus. Next base: position 116,828 of record CAWFEB010000025.1, on the reverse strand, counting down.
CTTTTTGTCTTCGCCGGCGATTTCAGCAAGGATCGCCCAACTGGAAAGGAACGGCATCATCACAGATTACGGCGCACATCTGAACCTGCAGACATTGGGCTACAACATCAAGGCTTTCATCAATCTGGAGGTCAGCCCCAAACAGAAGCCTGTTTTTTATCCTTTTGTGGACAGCATCCCGAATGTGCTGGAATGCAACTGCGTGACCGGAGAATTTTCGATGCTCCTGAAGGTCGCCTTTCCGACGACGAATGAATTGGATACTTTCATCGGGGAGCTGCAGCAATTCGGCAAGACCTACACGCAGGTCGTCTTCTCCACCTCTGTCGGTCCAAGGGGCATCCATTTTGAGGACCAATAACAAGCCGCAATCTATTCCTGAAAAAAAGCTATCCGCTCCCGAAACAGATAGGGAGCGGATAGCCTTTGAAATTGGTTTCTGACGGTTTATCGCAAACGTGTTCTGAATCCCAGAAATCTCCGCCTAAGCTGACTACCACACGCGGACAAAAAGACGTCCGCTTCGTGGTTAGTCCTCTTACGTGCTCGATTTCTACCCGGGATTCATCACACTCTATTATACGTAATATAGATTTTCCGACGGGTAAACCGGATCGCAAGTGATGTCGAGGCCAAGATTTCGTAGAATCTGATCATCGTCTTTGTTCAGGATGACAGTCGAGTGTGCCTGCACATCCTTCAGCTCGGAAAGTTTGTCGTAAGCCAGCTGGGCAGTCGGATTGGTGACCGCTGAAATGGACAAGGCAATCAGGATTTCATTCGCGGTCAAGGTCGGGATGCGTTTATGCAAGCCTTCGCTCTTCAGCTTTTTGATCGGCTCCAGAATGACCGGGGACAGCAACAGGATGTCATCGGAAATGTTCGCCAAGGCCTTGATTGCGTTCAAGATGGCGGAAGAACAAGCATCCATCAGATCGGAAGTTCTGCCGGTGATGATTCGTCCGTCGTTCAACTCGAAAGCGATGACAGCCGGAATCTCGTTGTCGACCGCGCGTTTCATCAAACGCTTCGCATATTCGCGGGCAGGCTTCACGGGAGCCCGGTCTTCCTGCTTCAATTCGACCTCTTCCATGATCAGGCGCATATGGTTGCGCGTCTCTTCATCGCTCAGGCCTTTCTTGTAGTCGCATTCCGTGTCGAAGCTGCGGCGGATGATTTCCTGCTTCGACGCTTCCCGGATCGCTTCGTCGTCGGTGATGCCGAAGCCGACGCGATTGACGCCCATGTCAGTCGGTGATTGGTAGACGGATTCCTTGCCGGTGATGCGTTCGATGATCCGTTTGATGACCGGGAATGTCTCCAGATCGCGGTTGTAGTTGACGGCCACTTCGTTGTAGGTCTCGAAATGATAGTTGTCCATCATGTTGACGTCCTTCAGATCGACCGTTGCGGCTTCATAGGCGATGTTCAACGGGTGCTTCAAAGGAACATTCCATACCGGGAAAGTCTCGAACTTGGAATAGCCGGCTGCGCGCCCTTGACGGCGTTCGTGGTACAGCTGGTTCAGGCAGGTCGCCAACTTGCCGCTGCCGGGACCTGGAGCGGTCACGACGACAATCGGTTTGGTCGTCGGAATGTAGGTGTTCTGGCCGAAGCCTTCTTCGCTGACGATCGTTTCGATATTGGAAGGATAGCCTTCGATGGCGCCATGGGTATAGACTTTGATGTCGCGTTTTTCGAGTTTGTTGATGAACACTTTTGTGGCCGGCTGTCCGTTGTAGCGCGTGATGACGACGCTGTTGACGGACAATCCGTATTCCCTCAGCTCATCGATCAGGCGGAAAACATCCATGTCGTAGGTGATGCCGTAATCGCCGCGGATTTTGTTGCGTTCGATATCGCCTGCGTAGACGCAGATCAGGATCTCCGCTTGGTCCTTCAGTTTCTGCAGCAATTTGATTTTGGCATCTTCATCGAATCCAGGCAATACGCGTTTCGCATGCTTGTCGCCGATCAGTTTCCCTCCGAACTCAAGATACAATTTATCGTAATTGTTGACCCGTTCCAGGATATATTTCGATTGTTCTTCAATGTATTTCTGTGGATCAAAGCCGATTTTCTTCATCTGTTTTCCTCCATTATCTGAATGGTGTATCTGTATACTTGCCGTTACGCGCCTCTTTCCGGATGCAGAAATGCATCAGCTGACTCATCCGTAACGCTTTGATTTCAACTCTAACAATTATAGAGTATTTTCTTTGATTAGCAATACGTATTTTAAGCCCGCGATGATTTGTTCAACAGCATGCGCGCCGTGACCCAGGCGGTGAGCGGGATGATTCCGGTCACTCCGATGCCGATGACGAACATGGAAAGGACTTCCGAGACAAGCACCTTTGCGTTCAACGCCTCCCCAAAAGAATAGGACAGATCCCTGAACCAGAGGAAAAGCGCGAGGTAACCGCCGATGAATGAAAAATACAGCGTATTCGTCGTCGTTCCGATGATGTCCCTGCCGATCGTCATCCCTGACCGGAACAATTCCTTTTCACCCAACTGCGGGTTGCGGTGATGAACTTCATGCAATGAAGATGAAATGGAGATGGCCGTATCCGTAATGGCAGCTATCGTTCCCGTTATCATGGTGCAAATTCCGATTTGGACAAAATCCACATTCACAAAAAAGGAAAGCGTGGTGTACTCCTCAACTTCCTCGGGACTGAAGCCTTGGATCATCGCAAACCGATGCACGACAATGATCAACAACAGCAAGAAAAACGTTGTGACGATCGTTGCGATAAATGCTGCCTTGGTCTTGACGTTTACGCCATTTATGTAAAATAAATTGATGTATCCGACCACCGAACAAGCCAGCAGGGTCACAAAAAGAGCAGGAAAGCCATTGATCAACAGCAGCACCAATACATAGAGGACGGCAAAATTGAAAAACAGCGACAGGAACGAAGAAATCCCTCGTCTGCCGCCCACCGCCCCCATCAGCAGCAAAAGCAACAGCGCCAATACCAGTTGCACGCTCATCGCCGATCACCCGCTTTCTTGGGAATCAGACGGACTGCTGTGAACATTGCCAACGGAACCGTCAAAACGATACCGATACTGCCCGCCAAAGCCCGGGTGATTTCCAAAGATAATTGCATCGAAAAGGTGTGGAACACATCGGAGCCGTTCTCCAAATAAAAAACGAGCGTCGGAATCGCTCCGCTGACATAGGCAAAAAGCAGCACATTCGCCATCGTCCCCATGATGTCCTTGCCGATTTCGCGTCCCGACTGGAATAAGGCTCTGGCGGATATCGCAGGATCTTTTTCGTACAGTTCCTGGATGGCCGCGGTCATCGTGATGGCGACATCCATCACCGCACCCAGCGAGCCGATCAGAATGCTCGACAGGAAGATGCGCCGCGGATAATGCGTCACAAACTGCATTTCCTCATAGCGCAGGCCCTGCCCGTTCGTCAAGGCAATGACACCATATGCGATGATCAAGGTCATGAATGTTCCGATCAAAGTGGAAAGGATGGCTGCGTAAGTCTTTCTGTTTCTGCCGCTGACCAAGAGGAGCGTAAGGACGGTCCACCCGATCACTGCAGCACTGCTGATCCGTAATAATTGTGCATTATCCGCAATCTCATAACTGTCCAGAGCGACACTGAACAGCAAAATATTCCCTGCAATACTGACGAGGGAAAGCAGGCCTTTTTTCCCCGCTACCGCCACAAGCAAGAAAAGAAACAAGGATCCAAAAAGGACAACATATTTATCCCGCTTTACTCCGGAAATTTTACCTGTCACGGCACCCGAATCACTCTCGCTAAGGGAAAGGAACACTTCATCGCCTGAACGGTACATCTGGCTATAGGCAAGTGAGTCGGAATAGTTGTTTTCTATCACGACCTGTGCCCCTTTCGACTCCCCGTTCATCAGTACAGCCGTCAGTTTTTGGTTGTATACGGGATAGCTTTCCCGATTGGCGCCGATCGTTTCATCGGTTCCAACGGCTTCCGCTGCAATGATTTTGGCGATCGGTTCTTCGTACCACGCGTAGTTATTGTAGCTGAACATCGTCAGCATCCCCAACAACGCCGCAAACAAGGTCAATAACATCGCTTTTTTCCTAACCAACAATCCTTTTTTCATCCGTTGTTTTTCCTCCCTTCAAAAGATTTCCGCATGGTTTTTATCCTAAATTGGTAAGGATGATTTTCTCCATCCGGATATCGTCGCGCCATTCACCTTGGGAATAGGTGAAGTGAGGAATGACGCCTATTTGTGTGAAGCCGGATCTTTCGTACAATCTGATTGCGCCGGCATTGTGGGAAAAGACTCCCAGTTCTATGCGCTGATAGCCGAGACTCCGGCATTCCTCTTCATACAGGGCCATGACCGTTTTGCCTATGCCCTTACTGCGCCAATCCGGATCGCCGATATAGATGCCCAGCCAAGCTGTTTTCCCGTCATTCTTCAACAGGGCAGGAAAGTCGCGGATGATCGACGCAATCCCGACCGGCTTGTCATCCACGCAGATGAAATAATTGCGCTTGTCCGGATTGCTGAGGCTTTCGCGGACGCCCTCTTCCGTCACCAAAGGCAATTCGCTTTCTTCATCATAGTGCGGGGTGATGAACGGTGAAATAGCCGGGTCATTTTCCCAACGGAGTACTGTCTGGATCAGTTCCTCGTTCAACGGTAAATTTTTTAGTTGCAGATTCATCCTTTGCTTCGCTCCTTCGGTTTTATCGATCAGATGCTTGATTCCATGCGAAAAGGATTGCACCGCTAGGTCCGGGCGCAATCCTTTTCGCATATCCACAATTATTTTAGAGAACTTTTTCATATGCCCAACGCATATCGCTGATGCTCGTCAGGATGTGACCGCAGTACGTATACCCGGATTTCTGCAAGGCACGCTGCATGCTTTTGTTGTCCGGATGCGTATCGATGCGCATGCTGGAATAGCCTTTTTTACGCGATTCATCCGCAGCCCATTCGACGATTTCCCCAAGAACGCCCTGGCCACGGAATGCGTCTTTGATAGTGATGCGATGGATGACACTGTAAGGATTATCCGTCAGCCATTGGCCCTCGGTGATCACTTTATAGGTAGGGTCCTCACCGTAAAAAAACGCAAAAGTTGCCCCCGGAACGCCATCCCGCAGGTATACATAGCTGTATCCTCCATTGATATCCTGAAGAATGACTGCTTCATTCGGATACCCTTTTTGCCATTGATCGATGCCGGACGCCTTTAGCGTGACTTTCGCCTCATTGATGATTTCCATGATTGCAGGCAGATCCGCTGGCGTTGCTTTTCTGATCATGCTTCCACCGCCTTTCATTCTTTTCATTTAAATAAGATTATACCGGAAACATGATTGTTTTCATGCATTTTTATTGTTTTCATTCCGAATAATTCCGATTCTTATAAGTTAAACATCTTTCGGTACTGCTGGATATAGGATTGCTTTTGTTTTTTCAGCATGTAGAGCGCATTTTTGATCTGATCCGGCTCATCCGCCATATCCAGTTCTTCCTTTTGCTTTTCGATGCCTTCTACTACGGGCTCACAGTAGGCAGCTTCTTTTATTTCATCCAAAATGGCGATGATTTCCTTGCGCATCCTCTCGACGCGGGGACCTTCACCGGCCTTTATTTCATCCAGGCTTTCGACGAGTTCCCGGAATGGAAGGTTCCTTCTGACTTTTCCGTCCTTGATGCGGATATATTCTTTTTTGAATTCCGTGACACCGGGAACCGCTCCATTCAATTGGTACCAGCCATCATAGAGGACCCATCCGCCTTCCGGTTCGGCTGGGATGAAGTCCCTTTTTAAAATGTACACTTCGTCCGCACCGGTAATTTCCGCCACCCAACATTTGCTTTCGCTGTCTGCCGGGCTGAGCTGCAAACCTAACTTCGACATGGTAAAATCCTCTTTCTGATCATTATTGGTAGTGTTGATCCACTCCTCAGGCCGATTGCGCTTTGCCTGATTCCGTTCTTCCATTATACGCTATCTCTTTTGTCATGGATAGGGCGTCACATCCCAAAGGCCCGATGATCGATCCAGCCCAGTTCATCCCCGTCCAACTCGGCATACAGATAGTCTCCACTGACCGTCTCTCTGCTGATTGAAACGGTCTCCTCAAGGTAATCCGCTGTGGAGCCGAGTTCCTTTGCCCCGAATTCGACCCAGGGCAAACTGTCGATGGAATAGCCGCCATCAGAAATGACGGCGGAGTAAGACACCGAAACAACGTCGAACGGCTTGACAGCTCGGCTATCCACCCATCCCAATGGGCTGCCTTGCATCCAGAGCAAGGAGTACAGTCCGTTCTGGGTGGTTCCCTTGACCAACAATTCCTTGCCTGCATAGCTGTCGGAGTAACCGATTGTTTCATAGTCCGGCGTACCCCAGGGAAGGGTATCGACCGAGTAGCTTCCGGCCGCAATGACGCCGATATAGTCGCCGTTTTCGAAGCCGAAAGCTTGCCTGTCGATCCACCCAAGATAAGCGGCATAAACGCTCGAACCATCCATTGTTTCATAGAGGATAGTTGCATTCGCGCCAAGGACGTCCTTCGTAGTGCCCAACTGGACCGATGCCGGCATTCCTAGCGGCTGGCTCGAAATCGAGTATTGGCCGGCAGTGATGTAGTCGGTAGCTTCCGCAATCAGGATGTCATCACGGATTTCGAGGGCGCGCGTATCGACCCAGCCCCAGGTATTTCCGTCCTTGAAGAGCAAAGTATAGCTGCCGTCCGACAGTGAACCCTTGACCGTGACATACGCTCCGATCTGTTCGCTCGTTAAGGCCACAGTCTCACTTCCCGGTGTTCCCCAGATGAGCGTATCGACTGTAAAACCTTCGGCTGCAATCACGCCTACTTGTTCCTCACCAACCAAGCCCAACGACTCTTTTCCCAGCCAGCCGATGCCTTCATTGGTGAGTGTTGTGGCATAAAAATATTCCCCGTCGGCCGACGCAAAGGCAAGCAGCACCCGTTCTCCGATCCGGTCCGAGGTGTTGCCGATAACAGCTGCTTCCTCGCTGTTTCCCGGCAGGCTGGTGATCGGGGAACCGCCAAGTGTGATGTAATCCGAATCAGCTGTTGGCTGGAAATCCGCTTCTTTGAGCGCTGCGCTTTCGATCCAACCGAATCCCAATCCAGCTATCCACACATAAGCGTACTCTCCGTCACTTGTCTTCCTGGCAATTGTTACGATGCGCCCGATGTAATCATCCGATTGTCCGATTGTCTCCTGGCCCTCCATGTCCCATGGCAGCGTAGCGATGGGATAGCCTTCCCGAAAGATAGTCGCAGTCTCGTTTACCGTAATGAAAATCGGTGTTGCCGAATCTGCCTTTTCGCCTTGGGAAATATCGGCTGAAGAAGATATGGATGTCTGCTCGCTTTCGTTTATCAAGGAACTTTCATCCTGACTCCCCACCGAAGTTGGCGGGGTGCTGCAGCCCGAACAAAGAATCACCAAAGACATGGACACAAGCCAGCACCTTATTCCTTTTTTCACGACCGCTCACTCTCCCCTCTGTCTCTCTTTCAGTCGGATCCGTCAATCGGCGTCACCGCTGTCCTTTACCTTGACACCGTCCACAAGATCCTTGTTCGGATCAGCGACGTATCGCTCCCCTTCCACCAGACCCTCCACTACTTCGATGTCATATTCTGTTTCCAGCCCGGTTTCGATGTACCTTTTTTCGACTCGGTTTCTGCTGTCCACAACATATACATACGCTTTTCCGGATTCCGCTTCGATTTGGACGGCCTCATAGTTCACGCGCAGAGCATCAAGCCTTTCGACCGTGATGATTTCCGCATCGGCTTCATAGCCTACTTTGATGTTCTCGTCGGGATTGGTGATTGTGACTTTTACAGTAACTTTCGCATCCTGGTCCGCGGATGTCGCGGATTTCTCCGCCGATTGGCCGATTTCCGAGACAACCCCATCATATTCCGCAGCGACCCCTTTCACCTTAACGGTCGCCTTCTGGCCTACCCGCATATTGACGCTGTCAAACTGGCTGACAGCCAAACTGATCACATATTCAGTGGCCCCGTCGACGATGATGGCATCCCCGACCTGAGGATATTCGTTCGCCACAACGTCCATCTTCGTCACGATGCCGTCGACATTGGCCTTCAGGTCACTCTCCTCGATTTTTTTGTTCAAATAGGCGATGTCTGTTTTCAGGAGAGCAATCTGGTCGGCCTGATTGGAGATCCTTTCCTCCGCTGTTGCGCTCGAAAAGGTTGCCGTGGTGTTCAGATTCGAAAGAGCGATGTCCGCGCTCCGGACGGCTTTTTCGCCATCACTGATTGCCTTGAGCGCCGCCTCATACTTTACGGCAGCGCCGCTTCTGGCATTTGAAACGCTGATTTCCGCGTTACGGACAGCGGCTTCGCTGTCGCTGACGGCCTTTTCAGCTGCAGCATATTCAAGAGAGCCCGCGCTTTCGGCGTTCGAAAGAGCGATTTCCGCGTTGCTCACAGCAGCTTCGCTGTCCGAAACCGCTTTGGCGGCTGCAGCATATTCAGCGTCAGCTGCGTTTTCGGCATTCGAAAGAGCGATTTCTGCGCTGCGGACAGCTGTTTCAGCATCGATCACCGCCAATTTCGCCGCATCATAGCCGGCTTGATAGGCCATTTCAGCGCTGTCAAAAGTCAGTTCCGCATTCCATACCGCCGTTTCGGCAGCGGTGACAGCCTGTTGCGCCAACTGATAGTCCACTGCGTACAGAATCGGATCGGCGTCATACAAAGCTTTGACGATATCCAGATTCAGTTTTGCACTCTCATAGGTTGCTATCGCAGTATCCAATGCACATTTGGCTTCATGCAGGGCATTTTCCAGATCATCCAAATTCTTTTTGGCGATCCAGTAATGCGCCTTCGCATTTTCCAAAGTCAGTTCGGCTTGGCCGACCGCATTCTCGTTGGCTATCTCGACGTTATGCAGTTTATCCGCTAATGCGGCAGCGTTCGATTGGGCGCTCTCCAAGGCTATTTGAGCTTGGCTCACCGCATTGTCGTAGAGCGTTCCCCGCGCCGATAGATTGGAGTTGGCCGCGGCATAATTCGACTGGGCGTTCTCCAGGGCTATGTTCGCCTGGCTGATGGCATTCGCATTGAGCGTATTGATGTCATCCAGATTCCCTTGCGCCGCACTGTAATTTGATTGGGCAGTTTCCAGCGCAATCCCCGCTTGGCTCACCGCATTCTGGGAGGATGCCTTGTCCATTTCAGCGCTGCTCCCGGAAAGATAGGCAAGCGTCGCCTCTGCATTCGCAAGATTGATGGCCTGCTTATCCAATTGGGTGCGGTACTCGGTCGCATCAATCCTCGCCAGCACATCGCCTTTCTTGACTGCCTGCCCTTCCTCCGCCAACACTTCGACAATCTTAGCTGTGGGCGAGGGATAAAGGCTGCTCCTGCTGCTGGCTTCGATGTCGCCGGTTATCGGCACATACTTAGCCAATTGGCCTTTCCAGGCCGTATGCACCGACACTTCCTGGACCTGGGCATTCTGATACCACCAGTAGGCAGTACCTCCGCCCACCAGCAAAGTCAGCAGAAGGACCGCCGTGACAATGATCGATTTTTTTGATTTGAATATGATAGCTTTCAACTTCCCCATAAAGAAGACCCCCTCGCGCAATTTCCGGATAATCCAATTGATTCCATCGTTTCGGTATCTCAATTTTACCATATCGGCTGATGTATCCGCGAAGATATTGTCAGCGCATACAAAACCATTCTGGATAATTTATTTTTTTGGGTATCTCCTATTTCAGCAAAAGGTTTTACATCCTCAATTTTTTGACAAAAAATCCCTACACAAATATACTTGAACTGATTGAAGCGATTTCAGAAGAGGGTGGATGCGATGATTACAATGACCAACGTGACGAAAACTTACAAGACCGGTGACGTGGAAACCTACGCCCTGAAGGACGTCAACCTCACCATCGAAGAAGGGGAATTTGTCGTCATCCTCGGCCCCAGCGGCAGCGGCAAGAGCACTCTGCTGAACGTCATCAGCGGCTTGGACACCGTCACTTCTGGGGAAATCGCCTTCAAGGGAGAGACGCTGACAAACCTGGACGAAGAGGAGATGACCGCCTTCAGAAGGAAACATCTGGGCTTCATCTTTCAGCAATACAACCTGCTGCAGAATCTGAACGTCTACGAGAACATTCAGATCGGCTCGGACATCGGCACCGCCCCGCTAGACATAGCCGATCTGCTCGAAAAGGTCGGTCTGGAAAAATCCCGCAACAAATATCCCAGTCAACTCTCCGGCGGGGAGCAGCAGCGGGTTTCAATCGTCAGGAGCTTGGCGAAGAATCCCGACATCATCTTCTGCGACGAACCCACCGGCTCGCTGGATGAAGAAAATTCGAAGAAAATTCTGCAGCTGTTGCAGGATCTGAACGAGGACTACAACAAAACCGTCATCGTGATCACCCATAACCTGGGCATCGCCGAAATGGCGGACAAGGTCATCAAGATGAACTCCGGTCAAATCACGGAAGTCACCCTCAACAATGTCAAAAAGAATGCCCAGGACATCTCTTGGGGATAGGGGGAGGTGCGGATCATGCTGCTGAAAAATGTCATCAAAACCTTGCGGAAAAAATGGATGCAGCTGGTTGCCATCGGATTCATCATCATCCTTAGCTCCGCCACCTACACCATGATGTTCTATGGATTGAGCGGCATCGAAGAACCGACGGAAGCCTACCTGTCGGATTACAACCAGGAGGACTTTGCCGTTGAGATGCTGAACCGGGTCACGTTGGAAGAAGCAGCCTACCCCATCGCGGCGGCTCTGCTGGCCAGAGGTTTCTACTCGCTCAGCGACATCAAGAAAGTCGAGCCAGCCACTTTCTACAAGCTCATGGAAAACCGGATCGCCGAGTTTGAAGCGAGCTATCGCGATGTCAGCCTCGAACTGAGGGAATACAAAAACACCTCCTACACCTACCAAGGACAGTCGCATAAAGCGCTCCTCGTGAAGGATGGTGAAACAATCAATCTTTCCTATATCGAGGAAGGACGCAAACCCTCGGCCGACAACGAAGTCGCCGTCACCAAGGTCTATGCCGACAAGAACGGCCTCACCATCGGGGACGCCCTTATCATCAAAAACAAAAGCTACCGCGTGACGGGCTTTGTGCTTTTCCCGGATTACACCCTTCCCATGTTCGATGAAACCTTCAACTTGGATACCGGGCTGCAGACACTGCTGCTCATGTCTGATAAAGAATACGAGAACTTCGACGACAAGGAGAGTTTCCGTTTGGCCGGCATGAACCTGACCGAGTGAAAGCATAGACACCGCCTACGACAAAGATGCGCTGCCTTTCGTCAGCCAGATTACGGATACGCAGACCAGCATGAGGAGCGGTGCCATCTATGACGAACTGACCCAAGGAAAAGTCATGGCTTTGGGACTCAGTGTCTTCATCGCGGCCATCGCCGTCATCATCGTATCGATCCTGATCTACAACCTGCTCCATGCCGAAAGAGGCCAGATTGGCATCCTCAAAGCGCTCGGCTACCGCCGTTCGGAAATAGCCCGGCCCTATTTCGTCGCGATGATGGTCTTCGCCGCCCTTATGCTGATCCTTGGCTACTTCATCGGATCGCTCTATTCCGAGCCGTTGAAGAAATTGTATCTGGATTTCTATCTCCTGCCCCAAGTCAAGATCGCCCAGAGTTTCACCGTCTTCGCTACTGCGATCCTGGTGCCGCTCCTGTTCTTCTCCTTGGTTTCCGGGATCATCATCTACCGGATCCTCGGCGAGAATGCCCTGGAACTGCTGAAGCCGCATGAGGGCAAGTCGATCAACCGGATCGGCAGGTACCTCAGCCGGGTCCTTTCCAATGCTAAAGGCAGCACAAAATTCAAATACCTGCACGCCATCAAGAGCACCGGCAGTTTCTTCATTTTCTTTCTGGGCATCATGTTCTCGACAATCCTGATGAGTTTTTCCTTCATGATGGGCGGCATGGTCGATCGGATGACGGTCGACTACCTGAATAAGGTCGACTACGAGTATGAGGCCTATCTCGACGTCACGGAAAGGCTGCCCGAAACCCGGCCCGGCGACGAAAAATTCCTCATCTATCCATTCGCCTCGCTGGACGACAGCGTTGTATCGCTGCAAGGGCTGTCTTCACGCAACAAACTTTACAGCCTGTATGATGAGGAAGGCAATGACATAACCGTAAACATCCAGAACGGCGCCGTGATCACGAAACGGCTCAGCATCAAGCTCGGACTCGAAGAAGGCGACACCATCCGCCTGGAAGTGAACGACGACACTTTCCCCTTCCTTGTCAAAGGCGTGACCGATGAATACATTTCCGACAAGGTGTACCTGAACATCGAAAAGCTCAGCAATATATTGTCGGAAAACAGCACTTCGCGCCTGTACAGCGGCATCTATTCGCTCAAAAAGCCGTCCGATGCCTACTACAGCACAATCATCAGCAAGTCCGGGCTCATCGAACAATCGAAGGCGATGTCCAACTACACGCAGTTCATCTCGAACGTCATGATCGGCGGATCCGCAATCATCGCCGCGAGCATCCTCTTTGTGCTCACTTCCTTCACCGTCGAAAAAAATTACTATGTGATTTCGCTGCTCAAAGTGATGGGCTACAAACGCCGGGAAGTCAATGCGATGATCCTGAACAGCTATTTCTTTTATGCCTTGATTTCCTATCTGATCAGCATCCCCATCGCTTTGGGTATACTGAACCTGATGATGCGGTTCTTCACGGAGGAATACGGCGTCATCCTGCCGCTGCAGTACAGACCTATTTTCCTGCTGCAGACATTGGTGATCTTGATCCTCATCTTCTTCGCCGGCACCTACATAAGCAGGCGGAAAATCGCCAAAATCCCGCTTCAGGAAGTACTCAAATCCTATCAGGAATAAGCGTGGCCGGAAGCTTTTCGTTAGTCGCTTACCCACTCCTGTAGTAATATATTAGAAAAGCTGAACGGCTCATTTAAATATTCAACTCGGGAAGTGATACTGTGGAAAAGAAAAAGAGAAAGAAAGTCATCAGCCTCGCACTGATCGGCATCATCATGACGGGGGTGGTCACGCTCGGTCTCCTCACAAAGAACGGCAAGATCGAACGGGTGGCTTTTGCTGAAGAAACGAACACAGAAGCCAGCCTCGGCTCACTGGATGAACTAATGGAGGGACTGTCCGACTATCCCGAACTGTACCAAGCGGCCTTTGAAGAGGATGGCATCGATCCGGAAGAGAACATTTTCATCATCCCGGGAATGGATGCCACTTTGACGCTCCATCATGAACACGAAGAGGAAGAAATCTGCACAACGATGACGCCGCAAGGTTTGGCCGTCAACAAAGATTACCTGTTCATTTCGGCCTATTGCCAGACCAAAGAACACAATTCCGTCATCTATGTGCTGGACAAGGAGAACGGCTCCTTCATCAAGGAAATTGTCCTGGATGGCATCCCGCATGCAGGTGGCCTCGCCTACGACAACAACCATGAGCTGCTCTGGGTCACCTCGGAAAAAGGCGACACCGCGCAGGTCATCACGCTGTCTTTGAAGGACATTGAAGCCTATGACTTCACGGATTCCGCTGAACCGATTACCTATACGGACAGCATCGAACTGCCTGACATCAAACGGGCTTCAACAATCACGGTCCACGGCGATGACCTCTACGTGGCGCATTTCGATGACGAAGAGACGAGTGTCATGCACCGCTACCTGATCTCCACAACAGAAAACGATAACGGAGAGGAAGTCCATGCGCTCGATACCGGAAAAAGTACGGAAGAAGCTTCTCCTGACGATGTCGATAAAATAGGCAAAGAGATCCAAGGACTGGCTTTTTATCAGGAAAAGCTGATGCTGTCACGCTCTTCTGGCAGAAAGCATGACTCAACCCTACTTTCCTTTGATCGTCTTAAGGAAAATGAGGACTTCACGGACAAAAATGCGAATATCGAAATCACGATGCCTTCCTACATGGAACAGGTCGTCGTGGATGGAAAGCACCTCTACATCCTCTTCGAATCTGGGGCGTATCCTTACCGCGACCACGGCAATCCGAGCATCGATCGCGTCATGCGGGTGGAAATCGACACATTGTTCGCGGAATGAACGGACTGTTTGTGGTCTGAGGTTCCGTTTCGGCGGGATTGCCTCGCTGATATGGTTTTGGCGGTTGGTGATCTCGTTTTGTTCGCTTGGGCATTTGTTCCTCGCGCCAATAGTGGTTTCGGCGGTTTTTTTAACTGTCCGATATCGCAACTCGAAATAACCCGAACGCTAAATGCTCTACTGGCGGGTCCGATATCCGCATAGAATCCAATTCCCGAGCACAAGCTCTCCTCGTTGTCGTATGCCTTACCAATCTGTGATGCCCTAAGTTTCAGTCCACATGATCAGTCAACTCAATGCGTTGGTCTCCCTCCAAAAGTTCCCTTACGATTTCCATGTAGCGCTTGGAGATCGCGCTGAGCGGACGCACTTTTGAATAGATGAAGCCGATCGTATTTTTTTGATCGACATCCATCGGCACCACGACGATATGGTCCTGCGTGTTCGATTTCAGGAGACCTGAACCGACCAAGTAGCCATTCGTCACGGACAACAGATTCAATACGGTCGCGCGGTCGCTTGCGCTGATCCGTTGGACATTCTGATCGACCTGGATCGATTCCTCCATCAGCTGCAGCGTGCTGTTTTTGCTTTGATCGAAGGAAATGACGGGGTACGGATGGAGTTCCTCCTGCGTTATTCTCTCCTTCTTCGCCAACGGATGGAACTCGCTGAGGAATACATGCGGTTGGAACGCGATCAGCGGATCGAACTTCAGGTCGAACGCTTCGAGATACTGTTTGATGACCTTCCCGTTGAAATCATTCAGATAGATGAAGCCGACTTCACTGACGGCATCCCGCACGTCTTCCATCACTTTCGAGGTGCTCGTCTCCAGGAAACGGAAATTCAATGATTCTTCCTTCTTTTCCGAAACCAGTCGGGCAAAGCCTTCCGAAGCAAAATCATAGTGCTGGCTTGAAACGGAAAAGAGTCTCCTGTTTTCGGTTGCAGACAGATAGCGATAATCCAATTGGTCCGCTTGGGCTACGATCTGATCAGCGAATTCCAAAAGCATAGCCCCTTCTTTGGTTATTTCGATGCCTTTTTTGGAACGTTCGAAGATCTGGATGCCATATTCTTCCTCCAGATCTTTGATGCTTGACGACAGACTGGACTGCGCCATATATAATTGCCTTGCGGCTTCCCGAAAAGTGCCGTATTTCGCCACTGTGATAACATATCGCAATTGTTGCAGATTCATATTTTTGCCACCTCGCTCTATTTTCCGATGGGTTCCCATCATTTCCACAAAAAAAGTGCATGCGCGTCAACAAAACACACATGCACGAGTATTCATCATCATTTCAGCGCTTCACTTGGATGCGGATGCACAATCTGCCCCATAATCCCCTTCACAGAGCCGGCAAAAATACCCGGTCGTGGAGATCAAAAGATGATAAGAATATTCCTGCATGTTTCTTACATCCGCACATACAACACATCATCTTCTGCATGGTTCTGCCTCCCCTTCTTTTCCTCATCGCTTTCTAATAAGATAGCGATTTTCCCTGCATCTGTCAATCATTTTCACTTTTTCGGCCTTAAATGAATTTTCCCGTCACCGAATTTTTGTCTTTCCGGATGTCGGATGGCGTTCCTTCCGCAATGACTTTCCCGCCGGCTATCCCGCCTCCCGGACCAAGGTCGATGATCCAATCAGCCGCTCCGATGATCTGTTGATTGTGTTCCACAACGACCACCGTGCTGCCGGAATCGACCATCCGATCCAACAACTTCAGAAATTTTTCCACATCAAGCGGATGCAGACCGGTAGTCGGTTCATCGATCAGATACAGATTCTTTTTCCCCTGATTTGCGAGGAGTTCCACTGCCAACTTGAGCCGTTGCGCTTCGCCGCCGGATAAAGTCGTTGTCGTCTGGCCGAGCTCGAGGTAGCCGAGGCCGACATCCTGCAGGAGATTCAGGATGCCACTGATTTTTGGGGAATCCGCAAACAGTTCCGCGCCTTCCTCAACCGACAATCCCAGCACTGCGGTGATCGAATGGCCTCGATAGGTCACGGACAGGACATCATCCTTGAAGCGTTTGCCCGAACAGACAGGGCAAGGAACTTCCTGATCTTCAAAAAACAACAGGTTATTTGTGACGACTCCCAACCCTTCGCAATGATCGCAGCGCCCCCCTTTCACATTGAAGGAAAAGTGATTGGCGGTCATTCCCTTTTCGATGGCAGTCTGCTGCCGGCCGAAGATTTTCCGGATTTCCGTGTAGGCATCCGAATAGGTCGCGACATTCGAACGCTTCATCCGGGTGAGGGGTGCCTGTTCCACAATGACGATCCGGTCGAATGAGCCGGTTCCGCTCACCTGATTTGGTTTCTGCGACTGGTCAGTATCCCCTTTCGCCAGCACATCGAAAACGAGCGTCGATTTCCCTGAGCCCGATACGCCGGTGACACAAATGAGACAGCCCACAGGGAAACGGACTGTCACGTTCCGGAGGTTATGCTTGTCCGCTTGGCTCACCTCGATAAAATCACCGGATCCTTTGCGGAAAAGTTCGCGGGGTTCCGACTTGCTGTTCAGATAGGCACCGGTGACGGATGTCGCTTGTTCCTTGATTTGCTGCAGCGTTCCCGAGCCGATGACTTCGCCCCCGTATTTCCCGGCTCCCGGACCGATATCAATCAGGTAGTCCGCTGCCGCCATGACAGCTGTATCATGTTCGATGACGAGGACCGTATTGCCTTTATCCCTCAGCGACCGCAGGACCGTCAGGAGCCCTTCTGTATCTTTCGGATGCAGACTGATTGTCGGTTCATCCAGGATGTAGATGACACCCGTCAGGTCCGAATCGAGGACAGCCGCCAATCTTAGCCGTTGCGCTTCCCCTCCTGAAAGTGTCATGGTCTGCCTGTCGAGCGACAGATAGCCCAATCCCAACTTCAGGATCCTTTTCAGTTTGGTCTTCAGATCCGTCACATAGACGCCCGCCAACAGTTGTTCTGAATGCGTCAGATTTGCATCAAGTTCGCGAATCCAATCCATAAGCTCTTTCAACGATGAAGCGGACAATCCAGGCAAGCGCGTTCCTTTCACAGTCACGCTCCTGCTCAGCTCGTTCAGTCGTTCGCCGTGGCATTCCGGGCAGATGACCGATTCAAAATAGGTTTCCCGGAGTTTGGAACTCCCTTTTTGATCTGCCATTCTGCGCCAAAGGTTCGGCAACACACCTTCATAGCGGCCTTCGGCAAACGTTCGGGGCACCGGCACATCCGGGAACAACCGACGCACTTCTTCACTTTCGACCCCCTGCAGCAACAGCACGCGCTGCGCCGGCGTAAAGTCCTTCACCGGCGTGATTTGTTTTCAGCGGAATCCCGTAATGCTCACTAGCGGCAACCAGCGACTCCAGCTGATAATCCCGGTAGCGTTTTTCCCAAAAAACGACCGCGCCCTCATCTAGCGCCAGCTCTTCATGGAGCACCCGCTTCTCATCGATCGTCAGCACTTCCCCCATGCCCTGGCAAGTTGCGCAGGCGCCTTCTCGGGTGTTGTAGGAAAAATGGGTGCGGGTCAGCTTCTCCATCCGGTGATTACAGTGAGGACAATACTGGAACACCTTGAAGTCATCGGCGGTCTTTTCGGTTTCCTCGCGGCACTCTGCCGAACTGAATTCCTTCCCGCAAGCCGGGCAGTCCCTCGTGCTCAACTTCTCGAACAGCATCCGCAGATCGGTATAGATGTCCGTGACCGTTCCCACAGTCGAACGCGGATTTTTATTGTAGGCTTGCTGCTGGATTTGGATGGCGGGGGACACATTGCGGATCGCATCGATGTTCGGTTTGCGGATCCCTTGGTAGCCGATCGCCTCCAGATATTGGCGCTGGCATTCCTGATAGAGCACATCCATCGCCAGCGTCGTTTTCCCGGAACCGGATACCCCTGTGAGGACGATCCATTTGTTCCGCGGCAAGTCCACCGTGATGTTCTTCAGATTCCCTTCTTTGGCGCCGATGATGCTGATATGGTCCATGCATGCTCCCCGCTTCCTTCTTTGATTCTTCTGTCCCAATTATATGCCACTTGCTGCGTTTTTGTCCTGATTAAGCGGGATGGATGCCCGGTTTTCTGTTATACTTCAGAAGAGACGACCGCGGCAATCAGGCGGCGAACAGAGTCAGGAGCGAATCAGATGAAAAAAACAAACAAACAGAAACCAATCAACAATAAACGCAATCGCCAGGACAAAGCGAGAGAACCCCAAAAAAGCCCGTCCACAAAAGGGGTTACGCAATACCCCGTGACCGAACCAAGCGAATTGTTGCCATTTTTGCTGCAGATTCTCAGCAAGCAAAGCCGCAATTCGGTCAAATCGATCCTTACCCGCGGACAAGTGACGGTCGACGGCAAGTCCATCACCAAACACAACCACCCCTTGGAACCCGGACAGACTGTCGGCATTTTGGCAAACAAGGAAGCCCTCAAAAAAACTTCCCTTTCCGGCCTCAAGATCCTGTTTGAGGACGAATCGATCATCGTGATCAATAAGGATGCCGGCCTGTTGTCGATGGCAACCGACGATCCAAAGGAACCGACCGCTTACCGCCAATTGAGCCACTACGTCAAAGAAGACAACAAAGCGAACCGGATCTTTGTCGTGCATCGTCTGGACCGGGATACCTCCGGCGTCATGCTGTTCGCAAAATCCGAAGAACTGAAAGAGAAGCTGCAAAATGATTGGAAGGAACTCGTCAAAGAACGCATCTACACCGCTCTGGTCGAGGGCGAGATCAAGAATGATGCAGGCACCATCTCCTCATGGCTGACCGAGAGCAAAGCCATGAAGGTCCACTCCAGTCCGAAAGACAACGGCGGCAAGCATGCCGTGACCCATTACCGGAAGATCCGCGCCAACAAGGAATACTCGCTCCTGGAAGTTCAGTTGGAGACCGGACGGAAGAATCAGATCCGCGTCCACATGGAATCTTTGGGCCACCCGGTTGCCGGGGACAAAAAGTACGGTGCCCGCACCAATCCGATGAAACGCTTGGGACTGCACGCTTCCACACTCGCATTCATCCATCCTGCGACCGGCGAACTCGTCCGCTTCAGCGCGCCGGTACCGAAAGCTTTCCTGTTGTATTCAAAATGACAAAAAACATGATTCCCCTGCAAAGGCGAATCATGTTTTTTATTTTCATGCATTACGGACTCGGCACATCCGCAAGGTCCGGCTTCACGGCGAAACCTTTGCGTTCCATTTTCCCCCAGCCCTTCGGCTTCTTGAGTGAATTCACGTAACCCGTCACTCTCCAGAAGCTGATCAGTTGGCGGAGCCCGAAATTCTCGATGAAGGCATAGAAGACCAATACCGCTAATTCCTTGAAAGTGAAATAGTCCGATTCCTTTTCCGCCAGATACAATGAAGCTACGGAAATCAGTATCCCCATCAAAATGATGGAAACGAACAATAGGCCCGCGATTTCCCGGTTCAACATCCCGAACACTGCGGCCAGAAAAACCATCACATAGCCTTGCATTTCCACGAGCGGACCCATCATTTCAAAAATGAAGAAGTAAGGCATTGCAATCGTTCCGGCTTTTCCGTAGCGGGGGTTGCCGATCATCTTGTTGTGGAACGTCAAAATGTCGATCAGTCCCCTGTGCCAACGGTCCCGCTGGCGTTTCAGCACACGGAAAGACTCCGGCACTTCCGTCCAGCAATTGGCGTTGTAGCTGTACTTGATTTTGAATTTCTGTTTTTTCTCAAGCATATGGCGGTTCAGCCGGACGACCAACTCCATATCCTCCCCGACCGTATCCTTTTGATACTCTCCACTGCTGGTCAGATAACCACCGATTTCGATGATGCGGTCCCTTTTGAAGAGCCCGAATGCGCCGGAAATGATCAACAGGCAATCCAATTGCGCCCAGCCGACGCGTCCGGCCATGAAGGCGCGGATGTACTCAATCATCTGCAAGCGCGCGACCCTGTTTTCAGGGATCCTTAGATCCGTCAGCATGCCTTTATCGATAGTGCAGCCGTTGACAGGGAAGATGTTGCCGCCCAATGCGGGACATTCGACTTCTTCGTCAAGCATGAGCGAAGCCAATTTGAGCAGAGCATCCGTCTCCAGCAAGGAATCCGAGTCGATTCCGCAGAAGTATTCTTTTGCGGAAAGGTTGATGCCCGTGTTCAGAGAGTCAGCTTTGCCGCCGTTCTCCTTGTCGACAACCGTCAGTTTCGGCAACGATTCGTTCCGGTAGATCCCTTTGATCGGCATTGTCCGCAGGCTTTCGTTCACCGTCTGATCCACTTTTTCCAGCCCAAAATATTGGATGAGTGTCTGCAGCGTCTGATCCTTGGAACCATCATTGACGATGATCAGCTCATAATCAGGATACTTGAGATTCATCAGCGAGTTTGCGCTTTCGATGATCGAGGCTTCCTCGTTGAAAGCCGGCGCGATGATCGAGACGGAAGGCATCATTTTTTTCTTGAACAGGAACGGCATCTTCTTCAGTTTCCAGTACTGGGCCTGTTGCCTAACGCCGAAGAAAGAACAGACCAACAGGAACAGATAGATGCTATTCACCGAGATGGAATAGTAAGCCAAATAATAATTGAAATCGAGCACGTATACCTTCAGCTGCTCCAACCAAGGCAACGTGAACAACAGATTGCTGTGGCGGATGGCATACGCTGCCGGGAAACTGAAGAAGAGCACAAGCAACAGGAAATACAGGTAAACGATGACCCGTTTATTCTGTTTCTCTTCCCTTTTCACCGATTCGGGAACAAAGCGCGTCTGACCGCATTTCTTCAACAGCGGCTCATTCAGGTAGGTGCGGTAGGCCAGCTTGACTTCCGGGCTTTTATCGAACACGTCCCTCAGGATCGGAATCATCTCCCGCTCGATTTCAGGGTCGCAGTTCTTGTTCAGGAAGCTGATGATGTTGCTGTTTTTCCCCCGCAGCATGATTTCCTTGATGATCGATTTGAAATCTTCCTTATTTTCCGATGAAACCTTCAGCATCATGTAGTCCACCCGTTTAGCGATCAGCTCAGCCAAACCGCTGCGGATATTTTCGTTGCTGTACTTGCGGAATTCTTCGAGCAGAATGCAGACTTGCGGCGGTCTCTGGGCGAGGATCTTACCGATTGCTTCCATGGCTGCCGCCCTATCTTCATCCTCCGCAAGCAAAGGAATCAGCACATACAGATTCTCTGCAGATGGGTTCTCTCCGTAAGCACGGATGGAGAGTCCGCGGATGTACGGATCCGGGTGTACTAGATATTCCGGGCGATCGATTTCGATGAAATAGACCTTAATCAGGACGGAAGCCGCTTTATAACGGATGGCTTCATCCTCGTCGGGATCCCGCGCGATGCCGCGGAGATAATCCTGCAGCGCCTCAATCGGGTAAGCCTCCGCGAATCCGATGATCAATTCCTTATATTCACTGCGTTTGCTGTCTTTGATCTGCGAAAAGAATTCAAAAGTGGACCTTCCGTACTCGTTCAGCAAAGGATGGACCTTTTCGCGGTACCATTGCGGCGCGTCCATCAGGCT
Source organism: uncultured Carnobacteriaceae bacterium (assembly GCA_963814755.1). Classification (GTDB taxonomy): domain Bacteria; phylum Bacillota; class Bacilli; order Lactobacillales; family Aerococcaceae; genus Trichococcus. The sequence continues at coordinate 95,126 of CAWFEB010000025.1, read as the reverse complement.
GTGTGCGATGGGCGGAATGGAGCATGTGTGTTTGATACCCACCAATGTATGGATATAGTAGAGCTTAGCCGAATAATAGCGTTCCTTGTAGAGGGCATCCTCGATCGCTTTGCGCGCCGTTTCCGTTCCGATGACGCCCAGATGCACAGCCGCTTCGATGCGGCGGTACTTCAAGCGCGAACGCAGACGCTTCCGATAAAAATCTTCCAGCTCGAATGTTTCGATGACATTCGTGAAAGCTGCTTCCTTATCCGCGTCGATCGTGATGATTTGCTTCAGATCAGTGTATCTTTTCATGAAAAGTTTCGCGTCTTTTTTGAAAAGGATCCCTTCCTTGCCTAGAATCCCATCGATGATGAACCGATCCATTTCGGCGGTCATCAGTTTCCGATCATCATGCCCTTGCTTATTGAAGAAAATCATCAAAATCAGCCAGACAATGAGTAATGAAATGGCGAGCATAGCAAAAAGAATCGTTCTTGCATCCATCGTCATGTCACTCACTGCCCCTCAATATATTTTTTGTGATGCCGATCAGTTCCGTGAACATGAGCGGTTTCTTCAGATAATGCCGCACCTGCAGTTCAAAAGCCCGCTCCACTGTCGTTTTGTCCTTTTGGTGGGACATCAGGATGAACGGGATCCTGTTGCGCTCCGAATCGAAAGAAAGATTCTCTTTCAGCAGCAGTCCATCCATCTTCGGCATCATCAGCTCCGAAATGACCAGACTGATTTTTTCCTGTTTCGTCAACGCCAGTGCCTCCAGTCCGTCCCTCGCAGTGCGGACGCTGAATCCTTCCTTCTCCAGTGCCCGTTTCAGCAGTTCAAGCGTTAGTTCGTCGCCGTCCACCAACAGCACATTTTTGACAGCATATTCATTTTGTTTTGCCGTTGTCTCACTGCAGACGCTGTTCCCGGTCAACTTGGCGATCCGCAGACGGTTATAGGCCGTGTTATTGAGAAATTCTGTGATGCTTTCCGGCTTTTCCAAGTTTTCCGTCACTTCATCAAAAAACACCATGCCTACTGAGAGGGTAATTCGATCCCGGAACAGGTTGGATTGGCCCGTCTTCTTCCTGAACTGCTCGGCTACAGCTATCGCCTCCGACCGTTCCGTCTCCGTGATGAAGTAGGCGAAGAGCGAATCCTGCAGTTTGAAGACCCGGTGCTTTTCTCCCTTATCCCGTTTCAGCAGATAGGCAAGATTCTTCAGCGTTTCGTCCCGATAGCGGGTGCCGAACTGCAGTCTGATGTCGGCCAGATTGTCGATATCGATAAGGCAAAGCGCCGCATGAGGGAAATCGCCGTATGCATTCTTCATATAATCCAAAAAGAACATTTCATTGAAAAGCCCCGTGATCGGGCAGCGGATGAATTTGTCCTGGATTTTTTCCATGCTTGCCACCAAATTTTTGTTGAAGGCTTCCAATTTTCGGTACTTCTCGTTGATTTCCTTGATTTTTTTGTCCCTTTTCAGCAGTTTGGAATGGATGATTTCAGGGACCGGTATTGCATGTTCCCGTCTGATGGACTGGGTCAAAGGCTCCAGCATTTCCAAGAGCGCCAATCCCTTTTCACGGAAAATGACCTCAAAAAGTTTGTTCCAGGATGCCACTCCGGAGGCGCCATAATCCAGTATAAGTCCGCTCTCTTCATCTATCAGGGCACCCTCCTTTTTCAGCAATGCATTGATGTCAATCGGATCGTATAGTGTATGCAATTTTTCGACCACACGGTTGCAGGCAAGCAGATAGCGTTTTGAGGACGATAGCTTGGATTCATTGCCGTTTCCGTATTCCCATTCATGCAACTTGCTGATGAAGGCCGCAATATTGCTGTCGACGAGACCTCCCATCCGCGGCGCAATCCTGTCGATATCGCTGCGAAGCAATCTGTTCATCAACGATTGCATCCACTCACCGTATGTCAGGTACTGGCCTTCGTAACCTTCCTCCACAAGCGATTCTTGGTGGCGTTGCATGAAGGCTGTAAACAGATTTCCCGAAAAAAGTGTCTTCGACAGCGCATCATAGGTTATGAAGATGCCCTCAAGATGGATATAGGGGGGCACAAAAAATTGAAGATTCCTGCCGGATGGCAACCTGAGTTCGAATCCTTGTTCATCGATCAAATAATAGGCTGACGACACTCCAAAGTGCCGTAGATTGCTCGCAGTCACCCCATGAGTGACAACCATAGCATTGAGACCTTTTTGTTCCCAAAGAATCAGACTGGCCCAGCAGACCGAACTTTGGTGCTGCACGATCACATGTTTGATTCTATCCAAAGGCAGCAGTCTCTGTACATCTTCGAACACCGCTTCAAATCCCGCAACAGGACCTGGATCGATCAGGATACCGTTTCCGTCTTCAATCAGCAAATAAGCATTGCAATCGACGTTTTTCCCCACCGCATATAAACCTTCTGTAATCATCCTATCGGCCAGTTGATTTCCCATTATTTTATCCCTCTATTTAGCTTCCTATTAATTTTATGATATTTTGTTTTATAAATTAACAGAATTATAGCACACTACAACATTAAAAAACGTTAAATTCTTATTACAGGATGGCCATTCCCCACAAATACCGCCTCCTGCAAGAGTTATCAGATTAATGTCTCCAACATATAAGCATATTGAAAAATCCTCCACCGTATTTGATCATGAATGCCTCAAATTATCCTTTAAGCGTCTTGTCCCTAATACGTTTTGTTAATTCCCTCTCCTTTTTCCTACGAGACTTGTCTATCGTTTCCAAGAAACCTCTCATAATTTGCCATCATCATTTTCCTTTCAGAAGAGCGATAAATATTCACCACTTTTGTGTTAAAGGATATGCACATTCAGTTGTATAATGAATAAAAAAATTGATTGTGAGGTACAACTGTCTATGAAGAAATTTAAATTGATCCCACTTTTCCTTCTTCTCGCCATGCTGTTCGTTCCGACGACTGTCGCTAATGCCGCTCCAAACAAAAATACCGCTACCGTGGTAAGCACCACCCAAAGTTACTCCACTTGGCTGTGGAATACGTACGAAATCATCGATAACAGCGACAACCTATTGAATTTCTTGGTGGCCAACAATGTCACCGACGTCCACCTGCAAGTGAACTACGACATCGACTATGCTTATTATCAGGACTTCATCAGCAGAGCGGCAGCCAACAATATCGCCGTACACGCTTTGGAAGGGGCTCCTGATTGGGTAATGCCGGACGGCTATATTTCCCAGAATGCCTTCTTTGCTTGGCTTGCGGATTACCAGGCCAACTCCACTCCGGAAGCGCGCTTCAAGGGCTTGCATCTTGATGTGGAGCCTTATCACTACAGCACAGGCTATGGCACGGACCCGAACGGCGTTTTGGAACGCTATCAGGATTTCCTGACGAACGCCAAAACTCAAGCTGCCAACTTGCAGCTGAACTTGGCCATCGACATCCCGTTCTGGTTCCATGAAGTGCAATACACCACAACTTACGGAAGCGGCAACCTGGCCGAATGGATTTTTACCAACATCAAGACTGTTACCATCATGGCCTACCGTGATTTCGCTTCAGGAGCCAACGGCATCAACCAAATCGCCGAAACCGAGATGAATCTTGCTCGCCAATACAATGTTAGTGCAACCATCGCCGTAGAAACAGAAAACATAGGCGATCCGACTTATGTCACCTTCTTCGAAGAGGGCAATGCCTACATGTACAACGAACTGAGCCTTGTCAGACAATACTACAGCAAAAACCGCGCATTCAGCGGCATCGGCATCCATCATCTGGGCAGCTGGATGAACATGAATCCATAGACATCGGAAAAAGGCCGCCTCGCGTGAGAGACGGCCTTTTCTTGCGTATTGGGAACCAACGGAACCGGAATACCCCACCAAAAGCGGTTTGGTGGCCTAAAATATAGCTTAGCCGCGGTAGCGTAGCGCCAGCCCTTTCAGGAAATTGCGCGCATAGCGGTCGCCGCAAGGCTTGTAATTGCGGTGCCCTTCTTTGCGCAGGACCGCGCTTAGTTCGCTTTTTGATACAGTGACGCCAGCAGATTCCAGGATTTCAAGCATGTCTTCATTTGTCAAAGTCAGCGCGATTTTGACTTTCTTCAGCAACAGATTGTTGACGTTCCCGTTGTTCAGCGTAAATTCCGGCTTTGGTTCCGGTTCGCCAGGCTTCGCTTGCGGTTTGCCGCGTTGGGAAGTGATGAGCCCGTTCAAGAACGATTCAAGTGTCGCATTGTCGCAAGCCAGTTGATCGTCTTCCGATGGGGCTGCAGCCCCGGCAGTATCCGTTGCTTCATCCTTTTTTGGATTTTTGAGCATTTTCTGTACTGCTTCCTTCGTCAATTCAAGTCCGCCTAAGCGGAACACTTCCACCATATCTGCATCCTTGATGTCCAGCGCATAGCGCAAGCGAATCAATATATCATTGTTGTCCATATTATGCCTCCAAATTTTCCTTTTCAATTATCCTTTTCCAGTATACCTTGTTGTCTGATGGAATGCATGCCTTATTCGTTCTTCATTTTTTTAATTTCCCTCTTCACTTCTCGCGCAAATATGTTATAATCAAATATACGAACAGGTGATTCATCTGTTTATCGGTTCCTTAGCTCAGCGGGAGAGCACTACCTTGACATGGTAGGGGTCGCTGGTTCAATCCCAGTAGGGACCATCAAGATTCAGCACATAATAGTAAGTAAAGAGGCACGATCGAAAAAATTCGATTGTGCCTCTTTTTTATGTTCATTTCTGCAAGAACCTGTACATCATTCGGCCGCTTTCGGTGCTTCGCTCATGGTTGAATCCAAAAGATATTCGCCTTTGCTGCTGTTTCCCTCGGTGGAGTAACGCGCATCGAGATCATTGAAATGCCACCATTCCGAGGCCAACGGGGTAAGGCCGGCTTCAGTGCTGTAGCGCTGCAGAAGGATGGCTGCCTCATTCATCGTATCCGCCAAGGTGGCTTGGAGCCACGCTGTCGGCGAGCTGGATTTGACCGGTCCGGTGAACGTAGCCGAAGCCATGCTCAATTCATGGATGGTTGTCGGCATCGTGTATTCCGTGTAGCCTGTTATGGCGGTCGCAGCGTAGTCGCCGATGATGATTTCCTGCTGTTCCGTTATTTTCGCCAAGGTGACATCGATGGCATAGCCCATCTGATGATTCGAAACGTTTGTCGCGATGAACCAGTTGGTGTCCCAAGGGTACGTGTTGATGCCCGCCATCACTTCCGGATCGGTTGCAGCCAGATTCGTCAAAGCATCCACCGTCAGCTTCTGGGCGGAAAACGGACGATATCCCTCATAGATGACCAAGGAATTCCCTTCCGCCAAGGCGGCTTGTTGCGCCAGATGGATTTTTTTTGACATGCTGTAGAGCACCGGCACGATATCGGACACTTTACCCAGACGCATATTGTATGCTTTCCCGTCATAAAGCGCCTGACCCGTTATGCCAGGGATCGCTTTTCCGGAAGAAACGAACTTGGATGCGTACGTGTTGGTATTGTCATAGATGATGGAAGGGATGACGTCCGGAAGGTTGATGAAACAATAAAGATGTTGCACCCATCCGGATTCCGTTTCGGTCTGGACATACCACCAATCGCCCACTTCCTCGAGCACCTCAAAAGCCGTCCCCGCCTCCAAGGCAACAACCGTCTCGGACCCGGCATCGGCGGTCGCCTTCAGATCCATCCGGACCGAAGCATAGCCGGTCGCCCCGCTGACCGGAAGTTCCAGGTCCCCTTCATACATCAACGGCTTCGGCTCTTCCGGCTGGACTACAGCTGTTTCCTCTTCATTCGATGTTTCACTCGAGGCCGTCTCTGCTGAATCCACCGCTTCGACAGCCGAATTCGTCGAAGCGCTCTCCGACTCCTCCGTTTCCGTCTGTTCATCCGAGCCTGAGCAAGCAGACAGCAACACGCCCGTCAGGATGCCGATGACCATGCGGCGCCAATTTCTTTTGATTCTCATTTATATTCATTCCTCCATTACGCGGATACAATCATTTTCACTAGTTCCAACAGCAACAGATGGAACGGATAGAAAGCATAGAAGCCCCACTTCATCACATTGGATTTCTTTCCTTGACGGCCTTTGTAGAACAGCAACAGCGGCACAGCCAGAAAAATGCCGACTTGGTAGGATTGCGTCCAGCCGATTTCGCTGATGGAAGGGATGATGTGGAACAGAATCCCTATGACCGCAAAGCTCAGCAGCTGCTTTTCGGTTTGTCCCCTGAACAATCCAAAAAACAGGATCCACAAGACCGCTACATAATTCCAATCAGCCGGGACCGCCAACAGACAGCAGGCCAAAACGATTGTTGCTTTTAACGGAAGCGACCAGTCCTCCCGTTTGGCCGCCGCCAATGCCACCAATCCCAACGCCAAGCCCCAGATGACGCTCGTTGCCTGCCACCACGGGAGACCGAAATACCAGACATACGGAAAATGCGAAACGGCGGCAAACATCACTAACCGCACGATATATTTTTTCAGATTGGATGTGTAATGATAGCCTTCCGCAATCATATAGCACATGATTGGGGCGGCAATCCGCCCCGCTATCCGCAGCGCCACACCTTCGAGGCTGTCCTGCGGCACAAATACCGCAAAGATATGATCGAAAAACATTGCGAATATGGCAAGGTTCTTCAATGTGTAGGATGATAGGTCTTTTTGAATCTCGCTAATGCCTTGCATCGGAGTGCTCCTCACTGTACTTGGTTTCGCAGCGTTTGCTGTAAGCTGATCGGCAGGCCTGTGTGCCTGTCCTTTTCCACAGTATAGGCTTTCGGGAGTCCGCCAATCCCCGAAAAAAAGGAAGATATTTGCGGGAAAACTTACGCAATCCGAAATTGGATGCGTTCACATTTGCAAAACGCATGTGAGAAGCCATTTCTGGCCAAATTGGACCCCTCATTTTATGTCGGATTGGACGGTTTCATAGTCCTTTTCATTTGCTAAAATTATCAGCAATATACGAAACGACAAGGAGGACTTCCTGATGAGATACAAACCGAATTACGCCCCGGGTCCGACAGAGGTACGCGAAAATGTGCGTTTGGCCCGCGCAAAAAGAACCAACAACAGCGACTTTGACAAAACGTTCGTCCGCTATTACCGTGAGGTCAGCCAAAAAATGGGGCAAGTCATGGGCACCACGAATGAGGTCCTGCTGCTTGTCGGTGAAGGGATCCTGGCTCTTGAGGCCGCTTGTGCGAGTCTGACGGAACCCGGCGACCGCGTGCTCGTGCTGGACAACGGCATCTATGGCGAAGGCTTCAAGGATTTCGTCAGCATCTACGGCGGCGTACCGGTCGTCCTGAGTTTCGATCACCGCAACGGCATCCCTACAGAAGCGGTCCGCGCCTATCTGGAGAAGGATTCCGACTTCAAATATGCCACCCTGGTCCATTGCGACACGCCGACATCGGTACTGAACAACGTGGCCGAGCTTTGTCCGTTGCTGAAGGAATACGGCATTCTGACGGTGGTCGACTCGGTAGCCGGCATGGTCGGAGAACCGATCAACGTCGACGCAAACCGGATCGACATCTGCTGCGGCGGAACCCAAAAAGCGATCTCCGCTCCGGTCGGACTGGCCATCGTTTCCGTCAGTGCAGACGCGCAAAAAGCGATGGACGACCGCAAAACGCCTATCGCTTCCTTCTATGCCAATCTGCAGGTCTTCAAAGGCTATGCGCAAAAAGAATACTTGCCTTACACGACTTCTGCGGGCGATGTTGCGGCGCTTGATGCCGCTTTGGACAACATCCTGGAGGAAGGCATCGAGACAGTTTTTGCACGCCATGACAGGATTGCTTCCGCAGTGCGCGAAGCTGCCCAAGCGTATGGATTGGAGTTGTTCCTGGATTCCGACCGTTCCAATACCGTCACCGCCATCAGGATACCGGAAGAGATCGGCGCCCTGCGCCTGCAGGAGCACCTCAGCGAAAACTACGATCTGTTGGTCGCAACTTCATTGGCACAATACGCAGATGTGATCCTGCGCATCGGCCATATGGGCGAAAATGCCTTCATCGACAAATTGGTTTATGTTTTGGCCATCATCGACAACGGTCTGAAGGATCTGGGTTTTGCAGGAAAAGGCAATTTGGCCCAGCTATTCATTGAAAGCTATAAGGAAAACAATTAGGAGGTTTCACTATGCAAAAAGCACAAGGTTATTCAAACACACGCACTTATGATTTGGTTTTGACGTCAATACTGATCGCGCTCGTATTCGTAGCTACGGTCTTCCTGAACATCAAATTGCCTATCACGGCAAACGGTGGATTGATCCACCTCGGCACTGCGATGCTCTTTCTCGCATCCATCCTTTTCGGACCGAAAAAGGGCGCCATCGCCGGAGCAGTCGGCATGGCCATCTTCGACCTCATGGCCGGATGGGTTTTGTGGGCTCCCTTCACGTTGGTTACACGAGGCTTGCAAGGCTATCTGGTCGGTAAATTGGCCTGGTCGAAAGGTCGCCAAGGGAACAGCTTTGTTGTGAATCTTTTGGCCACATTGCTTTCGGTTCCTATCATGCTGATCGGTTATTATTTATGCGAATGGATCCTGTACGGCAATGCCATCACACCGTTCGCTTCGATTCCCGGCAACCTCGTCCAGAACGCGGTCGGAATCGCCATTTCCTTGCCGCTGTCGGCTATTTTGAAAAAGATGAACATCACTGCAAGATAATGAGTGAAAAGGAAGGCTCTGTCTCGGGATGAGACAGAGCCTTCCTTTTTTGTAATAGTCCTCGGGTTGTCCGATTCTTCCTGGATATCGGACAACTCGAAGAACTTTTATGTCCCAGTTGTCCGATTCCTCGGCGGTATCGGACATCCAGCAACCAAGACATGCTCTGCTTGTCCGATTCTTCCGGATTATCGGACATCGTTTGATATCCCTGTGCCTGCAACACGAAAAGACTGTCCATAAAGAGACAGCCTTCCGTTTTTATTATGCTATTTGATAATCCTCGGCCTATTCCAAGGCCACTATTTTGCGTTCAGGTCCGGTTGATGGATCCCGAACAGATTCCCTTCCGTATCGAAATAATACCCCTGCCAAGCCATCCCGGTCAGCGCATTCTTCGGCATCGCGACTTTGCCGCCCTTCTCCAGGATCAGCGCTTCGGTCGCATCGTAATCTTCGGTCCCCATCGTGCACACAAAAGCGTTCAACCCTTGATTTACCTCGGGCGGAGCACTTTGGCGTTGCATCAAAGCGCCGTTGATGCCCGGTTCGCTAGCATCCCCTGTGATCGCCCCGAAATAAGGCGTACCCGTAAAAGCGGTCCAATCTTCGAATGTCCACCCGAAAACATCTCCGTAGAAAAGCTTAGCCCGTTCCATATCGTCCACATGAATCTCAAAATGAATAATTCTTCCCATGATCCGATGACCTCCTATTTTTCGCAAAACAGTTGCTGCAGCTGGCTCATGTAATATGCAATTGGAAACGGAATTCCAGCAAAAGGAAAGTTATCTGTGCTGGTCGACGAGGATAGGATTGCCGTCGGGATCCTCAATGATGAAGCTGGCTGGCCCTTTCGGATTCCAGATCGGCTTCCGAAACAAAAGCGATGCCTTTTTCCCGCAATTCTTCCTGTAACTGGCGGACATCCTTGAACGGATTCACTTCTTCCGCGTCGCTGTTCCAACCAGGATTGAACGTCAGCATGTTTTTCTCGAACATGCCCTGGAATAGCCCGATGATGCAGTCCTCGTTCTTCATGATCAGCCAATTCTGGTCGATGTCCCCGCCGAATGTGCTAAAGCCCAATTTTTCGTAAAATGCTTTTGATGCATGTATGTCCTTGACAGTCAAACTGAGGGAAAATGCTCCGATGCCCATGCTTTTTCTCCATTCTATTTTGGAATTTTTTCGATTCTGATCCGGATTATACTGAAGAACGTCTCTTCATAAACCATTATAATTTCGTCGTATGCGAAAAGCTAATTTTAGCGGATCATCCGAATTTTTCAGGACCGAAATTGTGCTTGGGAATCGAGTAACTTTATTTGATTGTAGTAGATTGCGCCGACCGGTTACCTGGATTGCCGAATATAGTACCTGTATTCGGTAATTTTACCTTTCGCTAAGTCCAAATTGTCGAATAATCTTGAACATTCGGCAATTCTGCTCTTCGTTGGGGTCAAATTGTCGAATGATCTTGTAGCATTCGACAATTTGGACCTTCGCAGTCGCGGAATACCCGGATTACCATACCGGCAAACCGCATTCGTAGCCAACACAAAAAAGGCTGCCTCAGTTAGAGACAGCCCGCTTCGAAAGTATACGTTACCCTTATTTACTCAGAATAACTATTGCAAATAATCGCTCTTGGCTTTTCCCTGCGCATAGATGGAATACCCGCTGTTGAACACATAGGCGACCGACACGATCGCAAAAAAATACGGCAAGCGTGTCATATCCGAAGACCTCGGCGCCTATGAAGACCGGCGCGATGAAGGTGTTCGTCGCGGATGCGAAAACACTTGCGTATCCCAAGGCAGCCACAAATTCCGGCGGCAAGCCGAACACCGGCGCCAGCCAATAGCCCAAGCTTGCGCCGATTGAGAACAACGGCGTGACTTCCCCGCCTTGGAATCCCGCTGCCAGAGTCACGATCGTCAGCACCAGCTTCAACACCCAGTCGTAACCGTAGATCGTGCCCTCATCGAAAGCTGGCGCTGATCAGATTGGTGCCCAAACCCGAGTAGCGTCCAGTATGCAACGCAAACATCGCGATGGTCAGCAGCACGCCTACCAGAAAAATCCTTCGGTACGGATCCGCTATCTTTTGCGCCAACCAGCTTTTCGTGTTCTTCAGCAGCTTGGCGAACAACCCGCCGACAGCTCCGAAGACGATGCCCAAGAGGACAACCTTTCCAGCAAAAGCCAAATCAACCGGGACAGCCACACTCAAGTCCACCGAAAATTTTTCCAACCCGAGTAAATGCGAGGTATAGGAAGCCACAAAGGCGCTCAGCGCTGCGGGGAAAAGCGCGCGGTATTCGATCCTGCCGACCATCAGCACCTCCAAGGCGAAAAAGGTAGCCGCCATCGGTGTCTGGAACAAGCCCGCGAAACCGGCAGCCATCCCGGCAACCAACAGGATTTTTTTCGAATCTTGGAAAGGGAGCTTCTTGCCGAAAGTATAGCCGACGGTCGCTCCGATCTGCACGGCTACGCCCTCCCGGCCGGCACTGCCGCCGAATAGGTGGGTCAGCCAAGTGCCGCCGATGACTAGCGGAACCAGTCGTTTCGGTATCTCTTCATCCTGCCTGTTCCCCGCGGAGAAGATTAATCCCATTCCCTTGCTGCTGTTTTTACCGAATTTTTGGTAGACATAGACGATCGCCAAGCCGGCGACTGCGAGGAACGGCAACAATAATGCGATGTGCTGCCCGCGGAACTGCGTAATCAGAATGAGGACTTCGCCAAACAAAGCATCCAAAGCCCCCACGAGTATGCCCATCAGGATTGCCGCAATCCCGTAAAACAATATTTCTTGATAAACCGCTGATTTCTTTTGATCCATTGTTGTTATCCTTCTTCTATCTGATATTTTTCACCGTGCCTCTAGTAAGGCATCTTCCAATGATGATACCACGAAATCGATAGGAATATCTGAAAGTTATTGTCTGAACCGAACGCAACATTTGGATACAGAACCCAAGTCCTCCTTGAAACGGAAACAAGCAAAAAAGCCCGGAAACCGATGACTCATCAATTGTGAGTCAGAGATTCCAAGCTTTTTAATTTGCAGCTCTCCGTTCATAGGGAGCTGCTTAGACCTTATTTGCCGCTTGTTTGCGCTTGTTTTTTCTTCAAACGCTCTTGTTTGCGCATGTCGATCTCTTTGTAATACGCTTCCCATGATATTTCAATAGTCACGTTCTGCGAATTCGTATAGACGATGTTCTTCATATATTTCTTGCTCCTTCTTTAGCGTAACCATATGCGTACGCTACTATCTTTCAACCTCCTCATATATCCTTTTTTTCTGTATTTAGAGAAATCAAAAAGGCACTCAATCGAGTACCTTTCCGTCTCTACTTATTATCATAAGAAAGAAAAAGGTATTCCTGTACAGGAATCGCGGCTTTTTCACTATCAAATCTAAATCTTGGAAATTCATGTTGCGGGCACCACAGTGTGGCGCTACATATAAATTTAACTTCGCTTATTTTTGGTTCCGTTTGCCTGCAGCATCCGCTGCAGAATAGAGAAAAGCCATGGTTCCATACATATAAGATGCATATGTTATTGGACGTTGAAATGTAACTATAACACGAATATCCGTTCGATGCAAGTAGAAATTTTTATTTCCAAGAAGCTATGGTGAATTGTTATTTGAAAAACTAAATTCCAGTTGAGTATTTCAAAATACGGAATTAACTTCTGCAAAGCTCAAAACAATCAGTGCTTGTTCATCCCTTGCTTTTCAACGAAGTCATGCATGTACATGCGTTGCGGATGGGAGAGCATCTCTGCCATCTGGCCGGTCCAAGTGTCGCAGCGTTCGCCTTCGGTCCGCGCCCGATAGTACTCTTGGATCTCTTCGTTGTACTGCTTCAGTTGGGATTTGTAGACTGCATTATTTTGTTGATACTCATTTTCATGATAAATATGTTCAAAAGGCAAGCGCGGCTTCTGGTCGTTGACGCTGGCCGGATAACCGACCGCCAGTCCGAAGAGCGGAATCACTTTATCGGGAATCTTCAGGAGTTCGCTGACTTTTTCAAGGTCATTCCGTAAGCCGCCTACGTAACAGATTCCCAAGCCCCATCGCTTCAGCCGCCAAAGCGGCATTCTGGGCAGCCAGGGATGCATCAACCATGCTGACCATGAATTTTTCGGTGCTCTCGAGCGAGGCTGCAACATCCTTCCCTTCCATCTTTCCGATCACATCGTGGCGATGCAGGTCGGCGCAAAATACGAAGAAATGGCCATTTTCGGCAACGAAATGTTGGTTGCGCGCGATTTTCGCCAATTCGCGTTTTTTGTCGGGATCCGTGACTCCGATGATGGAATAGGCCTGCACAAAACTCGAGGTGGAAGCCGCTTGGGCACTGCGGACGATTGTTTCTATCTGTTCCGGGCTCAAAGGCCGTTCTTCAAAATCCCTTACCGTGCGATGCGCCAGGATGCGCTCGATCATTTCATTCATCTATTGTTTTCCTCGCCTTCAGAATAGCTTATATTGAATCCATAAGATCATTCTAAAGGAATGCAGAAGCCACGTCCAACCGGGTGCTCAAGGTACCAACCGCGAAAAAGCCCCGCTCCTTCGCCATTTAGGCGAGGAACGGGGCCAGGAAATCCATGAATTATATTTTTTTGGCTTCTTTGATTGGGCGTTCGTTTTCTTCAATCGCTCCGTCGCTCAATAATTTTTCAGCGACCAAAAACAGGATCGGCAACAGCACATCGTCCGCATAACCGGCCATCGGCACAAAATCCGGGATAATGTCGATCGGACTGATGATGTAAAGAATGATCCCCAACACCAGCCATTTTTTCTTGCCGTCGACTTTGGAATCGAACAGGGAAAGTATAAGTGACTTGACTTTACTAAAAGGTGTCAGACTGATTTTCTTTTTTACTTTCATTTTGCATTTTCCTTTGCTGATTGATTTGGACAACCATTCTTAGACACATAGCCTTGTGAGCGGGCTCTGTCCGGTTATCGTGAACAAAGTATACTGCTTATCTTAAGTAAATGAATCAGTCTCAAGAATGATTTTTTGGCCTGCCGGAATGCCTCAGCTGTGCCCGACAATCAAATGCGGAACATAAGGTTCTTCCAGGAAGGCGACTTCGGCATCGGTCAGCTTGACCGATACGGCTTCCACCGGTTTTTCCAGATGCTCCAGCTTGGTCGCCCCGATGATGGGAGCTACGACCGGTTCCTTCTGCAGGAGCCAAGCCAAGGCGATTTCGACGCGGGAAACGCCTCTGTCGGCGGCTATCTGGGCCAATCGTTCGACGATGATCCGATCCTTATCGGCAGTGGCATCGTACTTCGAACGCGCCACATTGTCCGTTTCCATCCGCTTGGACGTCTCCGACCAATCGCGCGTCAATCGGCCTGAAGCCATTGGACTGTAAGGGGTCACGGCGATTTTTTCTTCCCGGCAAAGCGGCAGCATTTCCCGCTCCTCTTCGCGGTAAAGCAGGTTCAGATGGTCCTGCATCGACACGAAGCGCGTCCAGCCGTTCTTTTCCGCAACATGCAGCGCTTTTTGGAACTGCCAGGCATACATCGCGGAAGCGCCGATATAACGGGCCTTCCCGGATTTCACCACATCGTGCAGGGCTTCCATCGTTTCCTCGATCGGTGTATTGTAGTCCCAACGGTGGATGATGTAGAGGTCCACATAATCCATATCCAGGCGCTTCAGGCTGTTGTCGATTTCGCTCAGGATGGACTTGCGGGACAACCCGGAACCGTTCGGGCCCTCGTGCATCTTGCCGTGGACCTTCGTCGCGATGACCACTTCGTCACGCTTCGCAAAGTCCTTGATGGCACGTCCGAGAATTTCTTCGCTTCTTCCCAGCGAGTAGACATTCGCTGTATCAAAGAAATTGATGCCCAATTCCAAGGCGCGTTTGATGATCGGTCTGCTTTCTTCTTCCTTCAGCGCCCATTTGTGCAGCCACGTATCCGGATCCCCGAAGCTCATGCAGCCCAAACAGATCCGGGATACATCCATCCCTGTGTTGCCGAATTTCACATACTCCATCTTTTTTCCTCCGTTCCTCTTAAACGTACAGTCTTATTGCGCTATAAAACCGGCCTGACGACTTCCTCCAATCGGAATACCTTCTCTTTGTATCCGTAAACGAAGATGCTCCCGTTCGGGAATCCTTTCGCCAACTCCTCCGCCGGGTCTTGCCAAAGCTTCAGAAAGTTGTAGCAGGCGCCGCTATGGGAAACCGCCAAAACGTTCGTATGATCTTCCTGCTCCATCACTTCCGTCAATGTCTTCGCCACCCGTTCCGCTACATCATTCGTATTTTCCCCGCCGAACGGCACAAAGAACGACACGATTTCCTGTGGTTCCTTCGGTTTGAGCATCTCCCGCTCCCCTTCGAAGAAGCCGTAATTGACCTCCTTCAAGCCTTTCAGACGTGCATAGGGCATGTCGGTAATCAGTTCCAACGTATCGCTCGCCCTTTCCGATGTCGAACTGTAGGCATGATCGAAGCTGATGCCTTCCGATTCGAAATAATCCCGCACGGCCTGAGCCTGTTTGATGCCCCGTTGCGTCAAAGGCGAGTCGCTCCATCCCTGAATCTTTCCTTGGATATTGAACAAGGTTTCCCCGTGACGGACCAAATATAATCGTTTCATCCGCAAATCTCCCATCATTTAGGATTTTTTCAGGCTGAATGGCTGCCCTGGAGCATAAGCATGGATCCTTTCCGGATTAACCACCCGGTCGTACAAGGATTGCGGATCGTTTTTTTTTTTTTTTCTCTCGCTCATCCTGAATCTTTCCTTGATATTAACAAGGTTTCCCCGTGACGGACCAAATATAATCGTTTCATCCGCAAATCTCCCGTCATTTAGGATTTTTTCAGGCTGAATGGCTGTCCCGGTGCGTAAGCATGGATCCTTTCCGGATTAACCACCCGGTCGTACAAGGATTGCGGATCGGCGTTGAACACGTTCAGATCAGGTGCATCCACCGTGCCCCAATGGCAAAGGATCAGATGCGCTTCTGGATAGGTGTTCGCCATTTGGATGGCCCCTTCCAATCCGATATGCCACTCGTTGTCGGAAAAGTCAAAGAGGATCGCATCCGGCTGCGGCATCTCCAGGTGCTCCTTCATCAACCGGGAATCGCCCGGTGCCCAGATGATCCCATCCGGCGTCTCAATCCAAAAGCCGCAGTAATCCTCCAACCGGAATACCCGGTAATTGTATTTGGCTTTTTCATTCTGCCAGGCATGGTCCGCCGGCGTCAGCGTTATTTTTGCAGGACCGACTTCGAACGTGTCGCCGATATCATGCCCGTTTGCCGGAAACCCTTCCGCCTGCATCAGTTCGGCCACATAATGCGGCCCGTGGAATGCCTTGGAGACATGCTCCATCGCGTGCAGCGACGGCACGCTGTAATGGTCATTGTCGCAGTGCGTAATCAAGACCGCATCCAGATGCGGGATATTTTCAGGCGCGATCGGCATGTCGATCAAAAGCGGCATATCAAAGTCCTTCAGCATCGGATCCATCATGATGCAGGTGCCGCGGGTGTTCACGAACATCCCGCCGCTGCCCAGCCAGCGGACTTCCGTGTGGTCGATCGGTTGAAAAGCTTCTTCTCCAAAGAATACGGTAGGTGGTGGAACGGCTTGTTTGTGTGTTGCCATTTTCTTTTCCTCCTTAAAATTGTCTAGCTTTTTCATGCAGTCTCAGTTTTTTCGTTTTTCGCAAAATGAATACGTTCACATCTCCAAAATAACACAATTCGCTAAGCAGGACCAGCAAAGACCCTGTTTCAGCGCTCCATTCAGATCAATGTTGCGCCGAAACTTAGCTGCTCACACTTCCTCCGCACTCGTTTCAACATGCTTCGCCAGAAAATGATAGCCGCCACCGAGGATACCGCCCCCTAGCAGCAGTGCCCCTTCCAGGAAAAAAATCCCCCGTTCTGAAGCAAGCCGGAACAGGCGCTCCACCAGAACGATACCGTAAGGGGAAAAGGCTGCGCCGATATTGAATCCGACCAGCAGCAACGACGTGGCGGCATTCGCGTTCCCCGACGTCGAGCTGTTGACTTTGTTGAAGAGATAAGGGATGAAAGTACGGAAGGAGAAGCCGCAGAACGCAGCAGCCAAACCGGTCAGCCAGACCGCGTCCGAGAGCCCTATCGTCACCAGAGCCATTCCCATCCCGAACAAGGCGAGCGGCAAAGTATATTTCCCGACAGCCCCAAAAACTTTTCCGAACAAAAAACCGGCCGTCATTGCACCGATGCCAATCAGGGAAAGGATATAGCTTCCGTTCGTGGCATCGCCGTAACCGTTCGCCAGCATGAGCGGCGTGACCCGGACCGTGATCGTCATATAGAACATTACCGCCACAACGAGCAGGGTCAGGTAGCCGAAAACTGCCCTGTCCATCGCCTTTCTGCGTGTACTCAAAGGATCCGTTCGCTGTGGCTGCCCGGAATCGTCTGCCGGTTCAGCCGGGATATCCGGAACCAAGGCCGCGAACAGAAGCATCGCCGGCAGAGCCGCTAAGTAGACCCAAAAGGAAGTTTGCCAGTCGATCTTCAGCAGCTGCCCCACAAGGAAGGAAATGGTCATCCCGCCGATGCCTTCGAAGGCGCTCTGCAGCCCGATCATCGCCGCCCTCTCGGCCCCCTCATAAGAATGCCGGATAAAACTGACCAGGAGCGAATTGAAAAGTCCGATCCCGAATCCGAAGAGTGCCCTGGAAAGGAAAATGACCCAGAAATGATGCACAAACACCGGAACCAAGCCTGAAACCAGAACCGTGGCCAGCCCGACAAGAACCGTCCTCTTATAGCCGACTTTCCTTGCGATGGCGTGACTGAGCAGAACCGAAACGATCAAGAACAAGGAAGGCATCGTTGTCAAAGATTCCACCAACGGCAACGGAATTTCCGGAAAATCCCGGGCGATGGCGGGCACATTCACCGCGATGGCTCCACCGGAAACGACAACAAATGAGGTGGACAACAACGCAAGCTTCTTGAGTGTCCTCATATCCATACTGATGATCTTCCTTTCTGAATGTCCATGCCTATAATGCATACATCATTTTTCTTAATACCAGTTTAAAACGTAACCGTAGAAAAAGATAATAGTTATTTTGCATGATTGATCATGCCCTGAAGGCATTCTTAAGAAGCTCGATGAATTTAGCCACTGCCGGCGGGAAAATCTGATTCTTTTTCCAGGCGATGACCACGCCTGTCTCCAAAGCAGGCGCCAAAGTCCGGAAGCAGAGCTCGGTTTCCTCACTGACCGGGACAAGTTTTTCCAGACAAAACGCAACCCCGACACCCGCTTCCACCAGGATGGCCGCATTGTAGATCAGATTGTAGCGCCCGATGATATGCAAGGCCCCATAGGCGTCGCCGAACCAATTGTCCAGTTCGTTCTGGACCAATGCTCTCCCCGGAATCAGGATCGGATAAGGCAACAGATCTTCAGGTGCAACGGAGCGCTTCTGCGCCAACGGACTGTCCTTCCGCATGATGACACCCCAGCGTTCTTTCTGGGGAATCCGGATGAAATCATATTTCTCGACATCGACCGGCTCCGTCAGCAGGCAGATGTCCAGCAGCCCTTTGTTGACCCGATCCTTGATGTCATCGGCATCGGCACTGTACAACTTGTAGGTCACTTGCGGATAATCCGTGCTGAAGCGTCTTGATGAAATCAGCCAAAACGCGCATGGACTGCGTTTCTCCCCCACCGATGACAATTTCGCCGTTCATGAGCGGCTTGCTGCTCCTTCAGCTCCAGTTCGGTCCTGTTGGTCAGATCGAGAATTTCCTCCGCCCGTCGTTTCAGCAGCAACCCTTCGCTCGTCAACGTGATTTTCCTTTTTGCCGCGCCGGAACAACGGAAACGCCTAATTCCTCCTCCAACTGCATCAGTTGGCGCGACAAGGTCGGCTGGGTGATGTGCAACTTTTCAGCGGCACTAGTGATGTTCTCTTCATAAACCACTGTCAAAAAATAATGCATAACCCTTAATTCCATAATTTACGTGCTCCATTTACTGATCATTTCGCCATTGAAGGCGTTCACACTTCCATGATGACACAAGTATCCCAATCCGACAAGCGGGACCAAGTAATATAGTCTTTAAACGATCGTAGAGGCCGACTACTCCGCACCCAACGTCCTTTTCATGCTTTGAAGACGACAGAACTCCGGGTAAGAAAAGGTATACCGGAGGCAAAAAAGAATGGCGCACTAGGCACCATTCTCTTGTTGTTCATTATTATCCTACACATTAAAGCTGACTTTGATGCAAGCATTCTATAATTCTTCACCATTTGAAGCAATTACTTTTTTATACCATTCAAACGATTTTTTCTTCGTTCGATTCAGAGTACCCTTTCCTTCGTCATCACGATCGACATAAATAAATCCGTAACGTTTACTCATTTGCCCGGTGCTTGCGGCAACAAGGTCAATACATCCCCAGGTTGTATATCCTAGCAGTTCGACGCCATCAATCTCTACAGCATCTTTTAAAGCTTGAACATGTTTTTTCAGGTAGTCGATGCGGTAATCGTCAGCCACATATCCATTTTCATCTGGGATATCGATCGCGCCCAATCCGTTTTCTACAATGAATAATGGTTTTTGATAACGATCATACATTTGATTTAATGAATTTCTCAATCCTAATGGATCTATTTGCCATCCCCATTCTGTTGATGGTAAATGCTCATTTTTGATCGATGGGAATAAATTTCCGGTTGCTTGTGCATAATCTTCAGAATGAGCACTGACAGTTCTTGAACAATAGTAGGAGAACGTTACAAAATCTACTGGTGAGGCAGCGAGAATAGCATGATCGCCTTCTTCCATTTGAATGTTCAATCCTTCTCGTTCAAATTTCTTTAACGCGTAATTGGGATATTTCCCGCGGGCTTGCACATCAATAAAGAAATAACCTTCACGATCGCGATTGATCGCTTCTTGATAATCTTCTGGTCTGCAAGTATACGGATAATGACTCCCTCCTGCTAACATACACCCAACCATATTTTCAGGATCAACTTCATGAGCAATTTTCGTTGCTAAAGCACTGGCGAGCAATTGATGATGTGCTGCTTGGTAATTGATTTCCAGTTTGTTATCGCCTTCTTTAAATACGATCCCTCCACCTACAAACGGCTGATGCAGCAGGATGTTGATTTCATTGATGGTCAGCCAGTATTTCACCAAACCTTTATATCTCTTCAGAACAGTCTCTGCATAACGGGAATAGAAGTCTACTAATTTACGGTTTTTCCAGCCACCATACACTTTAATCAAATGAATCGGTACGTCAAAATGAGCAATCGTTACTAACGGCTCGATATTATGCTTCTTTAATTCTTCAAAAATTGAATCATAAAAAACAAGTCCTTCTTCATTCGGTTCCAGATCATCTCCATTAGGAAAAATGCGGGACCAAGATAAAGACATGCGATAGACTTTAAAACCCATTTCCGCAAATAGTTGAATGTCCTCCATATATCGATGGTACATATCTATGGCTTCTTTTGCAGGATAGTAATAACCATCTTTCCATTCAAGCATTTCCAAATCGCCTGAGGCTACCTTTTTCCGATCCGGTCCAGTTGGCAATAAGTCTACATTGGATAAACCACGTCCACCTTCAAGTACGCCACCTTCCGCTTGATTGGCAGCAGTCGCACCGCCCCATAAAAAATTTTTGCTTAATCCCATTTAAAATCTCTCCTTAAATTTTGATTACCAGTACATCCTCCGCTTTACTGACCTTTCCTTGCGCAATTGTATCAACAGATGAATATTGTGGAGTGTTTGTTACAACGACTGGAACTTGAGTAGAATACCCAGCTTCTTGAATTTTCTTTATGTCAAAAGTCAGCAATAATTGACCTTTAGTCACTTCTTGGCCAACTTCAACCAAGGCATCAAAATATTTTCCTTTCAACTCAACAGTATTTAAGCCTACATGAATCAAAATTTCTGTACCGGCATCAGATACGAGGCCAACAGCATGTTTGGTAGGGAAAAGCGCAACTACCTTCCCATCAAATGGTGCAAATACTTTACCTTCTGACGGTTCAACTGCAAAACCTTTTCCTAACGCTTCCGAAGCAAAAGCTTCATCTTCAACTTCACTCAAAGGAATAACAGTTCCTGGAACAGGACTATTCAAACGAGTATCCTCCAAAATAACTGCCTTAATTTCTGGAGCTTCGCCAATGACTTCATCTTTTTCAAATTTGAAACTTAAAATATACGTCAGAATTGCAGTGACCACTGCTGAAATGATTAAGGCAATGATAATGTTCCAGAAATATTTCATTGTATCGTCACCGATATACAAGAGCACTGCAGGCAATCCGGAAGAACCTGTTGCAAATCGGTGCGTATTTGTTAATCCTGCGTATAATCCACCTGATGCCCCACCGATCATGGCAGAAATCAATGGATATTTTTTAGGTAAGTTCACACCATACAAAGCGGGTTCTGTAATCCCCATGTAAGCCGTGATTGAACTTGATGTAGCAAGTTGTTTTATTTTTTTATCTTTTGTTCTGAACGCTACAACCGCAGCCGCAGTCGCCTGAGCAATATTTGATACTAATGCACCGGGTCCAAAAATACTGTCATATCCGAGCTCAGCCATTTGCATTACGCCCAATGGTGCTACACCATTATGCAAACCGAACATGACCATAATCGGAAGGAAACCACCGATCAGAACTGCAGGTACCCAGCTTGCATTTACACTCAGGAAAGTAAAGAATGAAGCTAAATAGCCACCAATAATACTGCCGATTGGCCCTAAGATTGAAAACGCAAGGGTTCCCATGAGAAGGAATGTCAACATTGGAACAAATACAAGTTCCACTGATTTCGGAATAATTTTTCGTAAATACTTCTCGACATAAGACTGACAGAAAATAACAATTAAGATTGGAATAACTGATCCAGAGTATGAAGCTAGACGGAACGGAATAATCCCAAAGAAATTCACAGGTTCTCCCGCTGTTACAAGCGCTCCCCAGTTTGGATGCAGCATCATTGCAGCTACTGACGCTGCTAAAATAGGATTACATCTTAATTTTTGAGCTACCGTAAATGCTAAAATCATCGGCAAGAAGAAGAATACCCCATCTGCGAACAGATTTAACATGTAGTATGTTTGAGACTCATTTGTAATGACTTTAAAAACAACTAAAAGTGCTAAAACTGCTTTAACCATCCCTGCTCCAGATAGTGCGGGAATAACCGGTTGGAATGTGCCTGATACGAAATCAATGAAGGCCGAAACCGGGCCCTTTTTTTCTGGAACGCTATCATTTGAAGAGACAATATCAATTTTCTTCTCGACTTCATCAAAAACATCTTTCACATGAGTGCCGATGACAACTTGATGTACACCGGCATTACTTAGATACTTAGTAACACCATCTAATGCCTCAAGCTTATCTTTATTCAGCTTTGATTCATCCGCTAATTTGAACCGTAATCTTGTTTGGCAATGATATGCATCCGTGATATTTTCTTTTCCACCAAGTTGCTCAACAATACCCTGAGCTAATTTTTCATATTTTTTACTCATACAAGTCACTCCTTCATTCATTTAAAGTAAGTTCTATGTTGTCACCGGTAAGACATTAGATTTCTTCTGAATAGAATGTAACACTTCGGGATAGCGTTTCCAATGCTTATTCGGCAAGTCAAAATCTGTTTCATATTTTTCTTCTATTAGAGCTTTTTCGTAAAATTTGTTTCACTTCCAACAAAGTAAACCGGCTATTTTTTTCTGGATCCAGCCGCAAGAGAACCATTAGTTTAAAAAATATAGTAAAAAAAAACAAAACGATTAACCCGTTTTGTTTTTTTTTGATTTAAAATTCTTCAGAAATATCTTTGAATGTAGTCTTTCTGTGTGTTTCCAAAGTCCGTGAATTTTGAATTTTCATTTCCATGTTGTTATCGTAATCTAAAGAAAAAATTTTTGCATATAAGACATTCAATATGAATAAGATTGATTCTTCTGTAGAAAAATTAGAAATCTTAGAATATAGTTTTTCTCTGCTTGAAATATTCAAAACGATTGTGGAATAGTCCCTAAGATAATTTTCTCCGCCGCTAGTGACACTTATGATGGGGACACGGTTATTTAAAAGCCACTTAACATTTTGCATCGGATAAGTATCCGCATTATTGCCAGAATAAGAGATGATCACTGCACAATCTTCACTGGACAACGTGTTAGAAATAAGTCCTGATTCATCGCTATCTGCCATAAAAGCCTTTTTATGAATGGCATTTAAATTTCGCTTGAACAATTCGCCAAAATACGAATTGGGACTTCTTCCGTAAATAATAATAGTTTTTGCTTGGCCAATAATTTTAGCAGCTCTGCTTAAATCATCTGCTGACATTAAAGAACTTGTTTCTTTAATTGTTTGAATCCGTAAATTTGCTAGATTTTCAATAATTTCCAATGTATCTGCTGAACGAGAGAACGGAATATTAGAATCTACTTCAAAGGCATTTTCCTCAAAATGAGCCACTTCATGAGTAAAAGCATACATAAATTCAGTCCATCCAGAATAGTCGAAATATTTAGCGAATCGTACTAAAGTAGCTTTGGAAGTGTACGTTAATTTTGCAATCTCATCCATTGAGTATTTAGGTAACTGTTCTCGATTAGCCAACAAAAATTCGCCAATTGTTCTTCTTGCATCATTCTGCTTAAATACAGCTTCTTCAATTCTTTGAAAAAGATACACTATTTCCACACTCCTTAAAATGGCTGGTTACTTTCTCATTATAAATGATTTTCGTAAATATCTCGACTTCATAATTTTTGATTTTGGAATCGTAGTTTACTATTTGTGTCGAGATAAAAGATATTAAGGAGATGGGCAATATATGCTCTGAGTAACAAAAAAGGTGTAAAATCGCATTTTTGCAACGATTTTACACCTTTTTTATTTAGCGGAAAATTCTTCTCTGTACAATTCCACACCTTCGGCGAAACGTTTGATGCCGTCCTCCAAGAGTGCTTTCGGGCAGGCATAATTCCAACGGACAAAACGCGAGCCGTTGCCTCCGAAGATATTTCCTTCGGACAGGTACAGTCCGGTTTTCGCTCGGATGTAGGCGCACAGTTGTTTCGTATCTTCCGTAATCGCCGCGCAATCGATCCAGGCCAGATAAGTAGCTTCAGCCTCGACCACATGGACTTCGGGAACAAGTTCCTTCAAAGAACCGATCAAAAATTGTCCGGTTCTGCTCCAAGTATTCCCGCAGCTCCTCCAACCATTCTTCCCCTTCGTCGAAAGCCGCTTCAGCCGCTTGGATCGCGAAAGTATTGGGTTCCGCCACTTCATCCGTATTGATCCCTCTGTCCACTTGTTTTCTGATTTCAGGATTCGGGATGACGATCGCCGCTGTCTGCAGTCCGGCGATGATTGAAAGCTTTTGTCGGCGCAATGCAGGTGATTGTCCGGTCAGCAATTTCCTCGGAAAGGGAGGCAAACGGGATGTACGCGTGGCCGATATGCGTCAGATCGCAATGGATTTCGTCGCTCACGACCAGCACATCATGCTTGATGCACAGTTCGGCGATCCGTTCCAGCGTCGGCCGATCCCAGACTTTGCCGATCGGATTATGCGGGTTGCAGAAAATGAACAGCGAAGTCGTGCTGCGGGCTAGTTTTTCTTCCAGATCCGCGAAATCGATGGCATAGCTTCCGTCTTCATAGCGCAATTCGCTCGCTAAGACTTTCCGACCGTTGTTCAGGATGGAATTGTAAAAGATGTTGTAGACCGGCGAAAGAACGACAATGTCATCGCCTATTTCCGTCATTTTCCGAACGATCGAAGAGATGGCCGGGACGACGCCTGTGCAATAGAGAATCCATTCCTTTTCCATCGTGAATTGATGCCGCCTCTGCCACCACCGGATGATGCTTTCCCGGAAACTGTCCGGGACGGTATTATAGCCGAAAGCGCCTTGCCGCAGACGCTTTTCGATGGCGTCGATGACAGCAGGCGCCGTCCCGAAGTCCATGTCCGCCACCCACATCGGCAACTCATCCGCTTTGACATCCCACTTGTAAGAGTTTGTGTTCCGTCTGTCGATGATCTGATCAAAATCGAATGGCATATTCCCGATCCTCCGCAAGCTGGTATTTGGTGTTTTCGGCCGCGATTTCCGGATCATCCAGAATCAGCTCACCGATTCCCGAAGCGGTTATCGTACCGCTGATCGGATTTTTGACGCTGTCGATGCGGCTGTTTGCTTGAACGTCGACCGTCGAATATTCGAACGCCAGATCCGTGTTGATGATCGTGCAATTCTCCATCTTCACGTTCTCCATATAGCACATGCCTTGGTTGCTCTCGATGATGCAGTTGATGAAGGTGACGTTTTTGGAATTCCAGCCCAGATATTCGCCGATGATCGTCGAATCCCTGACGACCACATTCTCGCAATTCCAGAAAGCATCTTTTGAAATCAATTTGGCATGCGAAACCTCTATATTCTTCGCGCCATCGAAGGCATAGTTCCCCGACAGCGTAAAGTGCTCGATTTGGATGTTTTCGCTGTTCATCGCAAAATAATCGCCTGCTGCGTTTACGTGTTTCAGCGTGATGTCGTTGCAGTTCCATAACGTTTCTTGTGCATTTGGCATTTCCACACGTTCCAGCGTGATATCGGTGGCTCGCCTGAATGTCTTGGGCGCTTGGATCATGCTGTCGGTGAGGGTGATGCCATTGGTATACCAAATGCCGGAACGCGCAGTTTCCACTAAAGTGATGTTGTTTGCCTGGATGTTCCGCGCATACCACAATGGATATTTCCAGCGGAAGATCGTGTTGTCGAGTGCGATGTTGTTGCTTTCCTTCAAAGGGGACTCCCCGTCCGCAAAGACAGAATGGCTGATCTGCAGGTCTTTTCCTTTGAATAGAGCCCTTTCCCCGGTGAATAGCTGTTGATTAAGATGTTCCATCATTCATTACCCCTCTCTGATACATACAGAGCGTACACCTTAACCTTGACATTAAGTCAAGGGATAAAAATAAACCCACCAATTGGCGGGTTTATTTCGTACTTTTTTCTTTTTCTGCTTCCGGCTGGGAGCTGAAGTCTTCATTTTTCACTTGAAGGCGATCTTCATAGAAAACGATTTTATTTTCGATTACTTCAAGATTGTGCATCAATGCTTGGATATCTTTTTCCAACAAGCGTCGCCGCTTTTCCAAGAGTTCCATCCGCTCCAGCATCGTCGCATCCCCTTCGGCACGCCAAATGGTGTACTGCTTCAGTTCCGCCATCGACATGCCGGTGCCTTTCAGATGCAGAAGAAAAGTTACCCATTTTAAATCCTGATCGGTATAGACGCGCAAGTTGTTCTCATCGCGATCCGGTTTCAGCAGACCTTCATTTTCATAATAGCGCAGCGTCGATACAGGCAGACCGATCATTTTCGAAAATTCTCCGATTGAATAGGACATGCAATCCCACCTCCATTTATTACGAATACTATAGCACGATTATTTAAGAACCGCCCAAAAAGCTGCATGCAAGGAATAAGTATCACCTCCCACACACACAGCTTCGCAAATTTTATTCAATAACGTGTTTTAATCATACCTATGCTGCTTTATTTTTTAGTGAAAGGAAAAAGCATCGGGACTCTTTTGGTGTATTCTTCCCATCCATCGTATTTCTCCATATTTTTCTCCAGTAATGGCGTTGATATTTTGACTAATACGGTACTCATTAAAATAGGCGAGATGATTAATAACAGATAATAATAAGGGTTGATGGAATCCGTAAAGAACAACGTAATACCACTCGCATACAATCCGATCCAAATCAGGATTTCACCGAAATAGTTTGGATGACGTGTGATTGACCATAATCCTGATTGCAGAAGTGTGCGTGTTTTTTTATTGATGTGTCGTCTTAGTTGTTCATCACCGACTACTTCAAAGAACAATCCTGCTAGCGCAATGAATAATGCAGCATAAACGAAATAGCGGTGAGCTGAATCAAAACTGAATTCGTTGTATTTGATTACCACATAGCTTGCAGATCCAACGATAAAATTAATGATACCCTGAACCACAAACACTCTAAAAAAGGCTGTGACGACTACTTTATCGCCCCACTCTTTACGCCACTGTGCGTATCTGAAATCTTCGGGTTTTCCATAATTTCTTTTTAATAAACGCAGTGATAACCTAAGGCCCCATACACTAATGAATCCAACAATAGCATACGATAAAACTGTGGGATTTTCAGTCACAAGCAGTGTAAGCCAGCTCCCCACAACAAAGCCCATCCCCCAACCAATATCGACAATTGAATTGTTTTTAATTACTGTTGCGATAATAAAGATGATCGTAAAGTAAGCAAAGGTAAAAATTAATGGGACAAGCAGTCCGTCCAAACCTGTATTCGTGAATCCTTGTGTTGCTATTGCTAATGTTGCTATAAATAATAGCGTATAAATTACAATTCTTTTCTTATCCATAGGCCACCTCTTTCAAATTTTTATACATCCTGCCATACCCAAAAAAAGTAAAAAAATTCAGCTAGTTCTATCAACTAAGATATAATACTCTCATTATACACTAATATATAACAAGCAATCGAATAGAAGCTCCTAAAAAACCGGTCAACTGCAATAATCCCTATGCTGATTGCACTGGCTATCCATGCTTCTCTCGTTTTCCCTCCCGTTTTCAGGCTAAAGACCATAGCTAAAACAAATATCATCAAATATATGCTATTTCCGTTATCGAATGATAGGTAGGCAGTAAGTCCCAGCACTGAAAATATATCAAACGTAGTCAGCTCTTTTCCTGTGATTCCATTTATGATCCTCATGAGTAAAAGCATCCAAACTACCACTAAAAGCTGAATATTTTGATAATATAGTGCATTCAAAAGTGAAAATGCAGCAGCCAGAAATGCTGCATACTCATGGTTTGGATCCAGTTCTCTGACGAGTGCCCACGTTAAAAACACGCTAAAGCCTTATAAACTCCTGATAAAACATTTCCGGTCAACCACCATCCTATAGCAGCCACTACTACTGATGATAGTACTATCATTTGATTTGTCTTATAACTAAAATCCATACTTCTTCCCAATGTAAACATATCTCCACTCCTCAATAATTTCATTATATCTTACTTTTAGATGACCAATCGTCTAATACGCTGGGCACTCTGCCAAATTCCATCCGCTCCTGTATCTGTCGCATCCATTTTCGAGAATGCTCCAATTAAATAGGCCATGCATTTCCGCTTCCTTTTCTTCTAAAGATACAACAGCACAAAAATTGTTGAGCTCGCCCTTGACTTAAAGTGCACTCTAGGGAGTATGCTGAATGTAATATTCCTAAGGAGATGATTTTATGGCAAAAGTAACTGCAGGAAGAGATTTATTAGGCGATTTTGCGCCAAAATTTGCTGAATTGAATGACGATGTCCTGTTCGGGCAAGTCTGGTCGCGGGAAAAGGAATTCGCGCAGCGCGATCGTTCCATCGTCACCGTCACAGCATTGATCACAGGCGGAAACTTCGAGCAGCTTCCGTTCCACTTGAACAAAGCGAAGGAAAACGGCATTACAAAAGAGGAGATTGTGGAAATCATCACCCAGCTTGCGTTCTATGTCGGCTGGCCGAAAGCCTGGTCCGCATTCAATATCGCAAAAGAAATATACAAAGATTAATTCACAGGAGGAAAAAAATATGTCCAAAAACGAAGAAGTAAAAAAAGGCGTCATCTTCCCGATCGGGGATGAAAATACAGCTTACGCGCAGTACTTTGTCGGCCAAAGCTATTATAATGCACTGGTTGCCGATCCCGAAGTGGCTGTCGGCGTCGGCAATGTGACTTTTGAACCAGGTTGCCGCAACAACTGGCATATCCACCACGACGGCTATCAAATCCTGTTGGTCACCGGCGGAGAAGGATGGTATCAGGAAGACGGCAAGCCTGCCCAATCCTTGAAGCCCGGGGATGTCATCGTTACGCATGACGGTGTGAAACACTGGCACGGTGCCGCCAAGGACAGCTGGTTCGAGCACATCGCCATCACTGCCGGAAAACCAGAATGGCTGGAAGCTGTTGCTGAAGAGTTGTATGAAGGACTTCATCAATAATTGCACAAAAAAGAATGTCCGGCCTTGAAATTGAGGCCGGACATTCTTTTTTTGATTGTATTGTATTAGTGAAAAAGATTTGCGGTGGCCGTTAGTCGGAGGAAATCTTGGTTGCCGGACCTCCAGCTCCGGCGAGGCGGCTGCCCGCCGGAGGACACCATTCAGAACCGACCGCACCTCCTGCGAAGCGGACCTCGCCGGAGATCACAACCATTAATGTTGGCCGAACTCCGGCGAAGCCTCCGTTCACCGGAGGAGAACACTACAGTCAGATGTCCACCAGACGAAAATTCCCGTCAAATCAATCTTCCACTATATAGACTGCCGCTTCATTGCCGGTGTGGTTCGCGGCCACGATGATATCCCTGTCAGCTTCGTTCACTACCATGATATTGGACGGCCCGCAGCCTTTGTCGACTATTTCTGTTTTGAATTCGCCATCCACATATTGAATGTAGAACAGGTCGCAGTTTTCGCGGCGGATGCCGCCGACAAAGCTCGGCACGCCTCTAAGCGTGGTGCCCACCAATGTATGGGCGAAATCGATTTTATGCGGATATTCGTAGACCGCTTCATAACCGGATTCCGTCTTTTTGTAGATTTTGATGCTGTCGCCGTGGAAAGGTTCGATCGTGATCATTTCTTTTTCCCCGTCCGAGTCGATATCAAACAATGCGACTTCGCCGATTGGAGTGTCCAAAATCTGCTCGATTTCCCATTCTTTATCAGCAAAAGGCGTCACTTTGATGATCCCTTGATCACTTGTGAAGTAACCGACCGGTTTGTCGCCTTCATAATCCTTGTAGTAGCCATGGTTACGGAAATAGCCTTTCCCTAAAACCTTCAGCTCGACGCCTTCGGTAGGGTCTTCCGGAAGAACGCCATAATAGATGCTGCCTGATCTCGACCAATCATCCTTGAAATCCTTGTCATCCGCTATCGTGGCGCCGACAAAGTAATTCACGCCATCCACATCATAGATGTCGAAACGGTGCAGATATGGCAGGTACAGCACGTCCTTGATTTCCCAGCCAGTTTCGGAATCATACTTACCCCAGACAACTTTCGCTTTGCTTGGGCTGACCTTCAGGTAAAAATCGACGATGGCCAAAAATTCATTATTTTTGTTCGGGATAGGGATGATGGACATGCAGCCACCGCCCTTTTCCCAAACGGTTTCCCTTTTTTCGAAGTCTCTGCCTGAATACATGTAGCAAGGGTAGCCTTCCTCTTCGCTCGCGATCAACGCGCACGTCTCGCCGCCGATCGTGATGTAGCTGGCGCAATAGCTTCTATACATATCATCCAATTTTTTCTTGGTTATCTTCATCATTTTTGCTCCCTTCATCATTAGCCCCGCACAGTTGCAGCAGGATTCCGTTTAATTTACGAACTTCGCTTGATAAGCCGCAACCACTTTTTCGGTCGTGAAGCCGAACTCAGCCATCACCGTGTTCCCGTTGCCGCTTGCGCCGTAAGTGTCGATGCCGTAAGCCAGGCCATCCAGGCCGACATAACGTTCCCAACCGAAGGTCGCGCCCATCTCGATGGACATGCGGTTGCGGACTGCGCCAGGCAAGACTGTTTCTTTGTAGGCTGCATCCTGGGCTTCGAACAGATCGAAACTCGGCATGGAGACAACAGACACGTCCACTCCGGCTTCACGCAATTGTTGCTGCGCTTCCACAGCCAAGCTCACTTCCGAACCGGTTGCGATCAGGATGCCGGCAGGCGTTTCGCCTTGTTGCGGTGAAAGGACGTAAGCACCCTTCTTCACGCCTTCGCGGGCCATTTCTTTTGTGCCTTCCAAAACAGGTAAGTTTTGGCGCGTCAGCACCAACATCGTTGGTTTGTCCGCTGAAGACACGGCGATTTCCCATGCAGCACTGACTTCGTTGCCGTCTGCCGGACGCAGAACCGTCAAGTTCGGCATGCCGCGGTAGCTGGACAAGTGTTCCACTGGCTCATGCGTCGGGCCGTCTTCGCCGACCGCGATCGAGTCATGCGTCATCACGTAAGTGCCAGGCAAGTGCGAAATGGCAGCCAAACGCATCGCTGGGCGCAGATAATCCGTGAAGACGAAGAACGTCCCTACATACGTTCTGGTTCCGCCGTGCAAAACGATGCCGTTCATGATAGCGGCCATTGCGAATTCACGCACACCGTACCAGATATTTCTTCCGGCATAGTTGCCTGGCTCAAAATCAGACGCTTCTTTGATCATTGTGTTGTTTGAAGAAGATAAGTCCGCAGAACCGCCCCAGAAATAAGGTACAGCTTCACTCAATGCTTGGATGGATTCCGCACTGGTTACACGGCTTGCTTTGGCTGCGCTGCCCACTTCATAAGTCGGCAGTTTGTCTTGCCAGCCTTCAGGCAATTTGCCTGCCATAGCCGTTTCGAATGTGTGAGCCAACTCCGGATAAGCCGCTTTGTAGTCGTTGAACATCGCTGTCCAAGCCGCTTCCGCTTTTTGGCCTTCTGCAACCGTTGTTTCGTCGAAACGGGCTGCCACTTCAGCCGGCACACAGAAAGCTTCGTCCGCACAGCCATAAGCCGCTTTCGCGAAGGCGACGCCTTCCGCTCCCAATGGAGCGCCATGGACTTTATGCGTTCCTGCGTCAGGAGCACCAAAGCCGATGATGGTTTTGATTTCGATCAAAGTCGGTTTTTCGGTTTCAGCTTTCGCTTCTTCGATGGCTTTCGAGATGGCTTCCAGATCATTGCCGTCCTTCACCAAGATATGTTGCCAACCGTACGCTTCGAAACGGGCAGCAACGTCTTCCGTAAAGGATTTCGATGTCGGGCCGTCCAAGGAGATGTCGTTGGAGTCATACAAACCGATCAGTTTGCCCAATTTCAGGTGGCCAGCCAAGCTGGCTGCTTCATGGGAGATGCCTTCCATCAGATCGCCGTCGCCGTTCAGGAAGTAGGTATAGTGATCCACAACCGGGAAGTTTTCTTTGTTGTAAGTAGCAGCCAAGTGCGCTTCCGCCATCGCAAAACCGACCGCATTCGCGATTCCTTGTCCCAAAGGACCAGTCGTCGCTTCCACGCCGTCTGTGTCATGCACTTCCGGGTGTCCAGGTGTCTTGCTGCCGAATTGACGGAAGTTTTTCACGTCATCCATGCTTATGGCGAAACCGGATAAATGCAACAAGCTGTACAACAATGAAGATCCGTGTCCAGCCGATAGGACGAAACGATCACGGTCTACCCATTTGCTGTTTTTAGGATTGACTTTTAAATGCTTTGTCCATAAAGCATAGGCCATTGGTGCTGCACCCATCGGTAACCCGGGATGCCCTGAATTTGCTTTTTGTACAGCCTCAATACTAAGTGTACGTACGGTATTTACCGCCAACTCGTCGATTTGATCAAATGTATTTTGCATATTTCCGTATATCCTCTCTTCCTAAAAAATGGTTGAAGGTCTTTTGACCTTCAACCAAACTCAATTAATGGCCAACTTGTTGAAATTTCCCTCTTAAGAAAGTGTGGGCGAACTGGATGTCTTCCAGCCAATTTTCTTGACCGGTATACCAGAATTCGGCGACAAAGCGTCGGACGCCTTCTTTCCACATCGTTTTGATCGTTTCTTCGAAAGATACATGTCCCGTACCGAAGGGGATTTCACGGAAATGACCCGGTATTGTTTCCTTCAGATGTGCTGCAACCATATGTCCTCTGCCCGTTTGGATATCTTCACAGACGGAGTTCGTGCAGGACAAGGAAGCATTTTTCAAGTTCCCTGTGTCCGGATAGACTTGCAGATATGGTGATTGGATGATGTCCACATATTCCATCGCCTTCTCCACGGTGTTCATGAACGGTGTTTCCATCGTCTCGAATCCTAACAGGATCCCTTTTTTGCTCGCCATATCGACGGCTTTCTGCAGATTTTCGATGAAGTATTCCTTGGTCTGCTGATCACCGTCTTCATAATAGACATCGTAGCCTGCCAATTGGATGATGCGTATTCCCAAATCATCCGCCAGATCGATGGCTTTTTCCATGATCTCCAAACTTTTTTCACGTATGAGCGGATCATGGGAACCTAGAGGATATTTCCGATGGCCGCTGAGGCACATGGAGCGGATCGGCAGCCCGACCTCATACATGGCATCCACAAGTTCTTTGCGCTCTTGTTTGCTCCATTCGATTCGTGCAAGTTTTTCGTCGGTTTCATCGACACTCATTTCCAAGAAATCATAGCCGGCATTTTTCGCAATTGACAGCTTTTCTTTCCAGCTCAGATTGCCTGGCATCGATTTTTCATAGATTCCTAACGTGTAAGTCATGTTGCTCCTCCTTGACCTGTCCGTAGTAGGCTCCCGGACCATGTTTTCGAAGAAAATGTTTGTCCAACAGTTCCTGCTGCATGCTTTCGATCCCTGGATTCATGACGCGGTTGCGCCAGGACATCATGGCAACTTCTTCCATGACGACCATATTGTGGACCGCCTCGAAGGCATCCTTTCCCCAAGCGAAGGGGCCATGGCTGTGGACCAGCACACCCGGAACTTGGTCTTCATCGATAGCTTCAAATGTCTCGACGATTACTTTCCCGGTTTCCAGTTCATAGGATCCCGCGATTTCTTCACTCGTCATCCGGCGGGTGCAAGGGATTGTTCCGTAGAAGTAATCCCCTTGCGTTGTCCCGTAAGCCGGAATCTCTACTCCCCCTTGCGCCAAAGTGGTTGCCCATGGTGAATGCGTATGGACCACTCCGCCGATATTCTTGAAGTTTCTGTAGAGTTCAAGATGCGTATCCAAATCCGAAGATGGTTTCAGGCTGCCTTCCACTACATTTCCGTCCATATCGACGATAACGATGTCTTCAACAGTCATATCAGCATATTCGACCCCGGATGGCTTGATTGCGATGATTTGTTTTTCACGGTCTATTTCGGAAACATTGCCCCAGGTGAATTTCACCAGCCCGTATTCCGGCAGCGACAGGTTAGCTTCCAACACTCTTTTTTTCAATTCAGTGTATGTCATGGGAGCACCGCCTATTCGCCCAAGACGATTTCGCGGACTTTTTCTTCGATCTCTTTTTCAGACAAGAGATTTTTCAAACCGATGATTTTCGTTTTGCTTTGATCCACATTTTTGAATACGTCCAACAGCGAGTTCGAACAAACAACCACATCGTAGCTTGGAGCCAGCGTTTTTGCTTCAGAAACCGCACAATGATGGATTTCCAAAGGAATATTTAATTTTTTGAAGACATTCGTAATTTTCATTTTGATGATTTGGCTTGAACCCATTCCACTTCCGCATGCTGCTAGTACTTTCATAATCAATTCCTCCTATTATATATCCTGGTTTTTCGGTTAGGCTGCTTCAGTGCTGAATTCAGTTTGGTTTTCAGCTTCGATTTCTTCTTTATATTGTTCATAATCTTCTGCGATCATGAAGTAGTGTTTTTTGTTTTTGCGGTATTGAATCTGCGGTATCAACAACATTCCGATGACAAGTGCAGCGACACCGGCATAACCGCCGTATTTCATGATGACTCCGTAACCCAACCATAAAGTATCCCAGTCGAAGTTACCGTGCCAGCCGCCGAATTGGGAAAGCTGGAAGATGTAGGCAGCCAAGCCGCCACCGATTACTTGAATGACACCTGAAATGAATGGGATGATCATTGCGGCTTTCATGCCGCCTTTGTGGTTCGCATATACAGCGAAGGTTGCATTGTCAAAGAATACAGGTACGAATCCGGTGATGACCAGAACTGGGCTCTTGAATACCACCAAGCCGATGATCGCCAAGAATTGTCCCAAAGCTCCGAACAAGAAGCCGAATGTGACGGCATTTCCTGGGCCGAATCCATAAGTTGCTGCGCAGTCGATTGCCGGCATGGAACCAGGCAACAGTTTGTTGGAGATACCTTGGAAGGATTCCGTCAATTCTGATACGAACATGCGGACACCAAGTTGTAAAATTTGCAGATAAACTGCGAAGTACAAGCGATTTTTCCAAGATATAGAACACGTAGTTACGTTCGCCTGTATAAGTGGCATCGATGGTCATCATCAGATCTTTCCCGAGGATACCCATGATGATGCCGAAGAACAGGAACATCAGAATACTTGTCGAAACGACGCTTTCTTTGAAGATGGAAAGGAATCCTGGTAGCGTGACGTCTTCCAATTTTTTGCTGTTTTTGCTGAATTTCCCTGCAAACTTATCGGTCAACCAAACACCGAACATTTGCTGATGCCCGATGGCAAAGCCGCCGCCTTCAGTCAAATCTTGCGTTGCTTCTACGGTCAGATTTGAGAATACTGACCAATACGTTCCCAACAAAAGGCCCAACATGACGATGACGCCTGCATCCTGCAATTCAGGAAAAGCGAACAAGACAAGCCATAAAGCAGTGGAGGACTGTTGCACCATGATGTGGCCGGTAATGAACACGGTCCGGACTTTAGTATATTTACGGAAAATGACTAAAACAATATTCACCATGAAAGCGATAAGTAACACGATAACCATAAGGCTGAAGGAACGTCCTGCACCTTCAATCGCTTGTTGTGCAGCTGTTTGTCCAAAATAAGGATCGATTACGACTGCCGATAAGTTGAAACGTTCTTTCAATCCTGCCAGGATCGGACGGAAATTTCCGACCAAACCGCCAGCCGCTACATTTAGTACTAGATATCCGACAGTTGCCTTGATGAAACCAGCAAGAGCGTCATATACGGGTCTGCCCAACAACAAGTAGCCGACGAATACGATAATACCCAGGAAAAAAGCAGGTTGCGTTAAGATATTAACTTGAAAGAATGTCCATACACTAATTAGTAGTTCCAAGATATTCACCCTCGATTTCCATAATTTTTTCTAAATCAGCGACTGAGTTGGCTTGAATAAAGGCATCCACGACACTTTCATCAGACAGCAAAGTCACAAGCGAAGACAGATTCGCCAGATGCTTCTCATTGTCCGTCGATGCCAATACGAAGAAGATGCGCGCTTCGTACTCGGCTGCCGGCCCGAAGTTCACCGGCACTTTCGTACGCATAAAGCAGATAGCGGTTTCATTTACGCCCTTGCCTTCTTGTGCATGCGGGATGCAGATATCCGGTGCGATGACGATGTAAGGTCCAAATTCGTTTACGTTTTCGATGATGTACTCGGGATAAGCGCTCTCGATGGCGCCTTCTTCGATAAGTGGTTGACAAGCAGCACGGATGCTGTCTTGCCAACTATCGAATCCCTCGTGGAAAGAATACCTTTGATTTTTGATGACTTCATCTAACATATGATCTCTCCTCTTAGGTGCTTGTTCTTATAGGAATGAAGTGAAAGGCAAATCATTTTCGACGCTGAACACATCGTCAAATCCGCGGTTGAAATTGAACTCCATTTTGTCTTTGTCATTCGGATAGACGAATTTGCCGCCGACTTGCCAGATATATGGCTTGAATCCGTATTGAAGACGATCTTTTTTGAATTTCCACAAGCTCGATCAGTTCTTTAGGATCCGCCTGGAAGTTCGACCAGATATCATAGTGGACCGGGATGACTACTTTCGCGTTCAAAGATTCTGCCATTCTCAGCATGTCCACTGAAGTGACCTTGTCGGTGATTCCGCGTGGGTTTTCACCGAATGCCCCTAAGCAGACATCCACTTGGTGATCGTTTCCGTGTTTTGCGAAATAGTTGCAGTAATGGGAATCGCCTGCGTGATACAAGTTTCCGCCTGATGTTTTGAACAAGTAGTTCACTGCGATCAAATCCATGTCCTGCGGCATTTTTCCTCTTAAAACTTCTCCTTCAGAAGCCGTAACCAAGGCTGTGCGGTCGAATGCTTCCAGCGCGACAATCTCGATGTCTTTGATTTTGACGCTGTCTCCCGGTTTCACGACTACGCATTTCTCTTCAGGAACTCCCCAGCCGATCCAAGTATCCACAACCGCTTGCGGTCCTACGAATTTAACCGCATCGCTCGAGTTTTTCAGAACAGCCGCTGCTGTGTTGATGTCCAAGTGATCGGAATGGATATGCGTAACGACCAATGCATCCACGTTTTTCACTGCGAAAGGATCAATGACAAAAGGCTGTGCTCTGAGGTTAGGCTGCATATTTTGAACGCCGCTCATGCGTTGCATTTGGTGGCCGTCCTTCATCTTGCCGCTGCCGTGTGATTGTTTGCCTGTGCCACACCACAAATCACAAAGGATGTTTGTCGATTCATGTGATTTCAACCAAATGCCTGTACAGCCCAGCCACCACATTGCGAATGTATTTTCAGCAACCACTGTGTCTTCGATTTCTTCATTCAACCAAGTGCCCCATTCAGGAAATGTGCTCAATACCCATGATTCTTTTGTAATCTCATTAACATTAGCCATTCGTCATTCTCCTTCTGCGTAATCGTTATGATCACTTTTTCTTATTATTATGTACACCGATCTTAAAACGTTCATATAACGAACATTTCTTTCGATGAAGTAATCATACAATAAAACGCTTTCAGTCGCAATAGGTCCTAAACAAACAATCTTTAGCTTATTTTTATGATCGTTTCATAGGTTATGAACGATTCAAACGCCGGGATTCTTCTTTATGATCGCTTCAATGAAGGCGTGCATGCTGATTCCAACGAAAAAGCGACAAAACACTGCCGGGGATCCCCGTCGCGTTTTGTCGCTGTATTTGTATTCTATTATATTCACTCTTCGATTCTGATTTCGTTCTCACCGTTGACGTTGACTTCGGTAACGTACAGTACCTTGACGCCCTTGGCTTCGATCTTCTGGATTTCCTCTTTATCCGCAGAGCGGTCAGTGACCAGATGCGTGATGAGGCTGATACTGGCAGTGGAAAAGTTTTGTTCCCGTCCCACTTTGCTGCCTTCCGCCACTACTATGCGCGGTCCGTTTGTCCGCTCCAGAATCAGCCTGTTGACCGCCGTTTCCGGCAAGGCATAGGTCGTGATCCCTTTTTCGTTGATGCCGCCCACACCCAGAAAACAGATATTGGCAGTCACCTTTGAGAAGGTGTACAAAGCGAAATCCCCAACGAGCGATTTTTTCTTTTCGTATATTTCCCCGCCCGACAGCACGATTTCCGCTTTCGAGGACGGATTCCTGAAGATTGCCCGTCCGTTGTTCGTTATGATGGTGACATTCCGGTCCGACAAGTAGTTGAGCAAGAGGAATGCAGTTGATCCCGAATTGATGAAGATCATGTCATGATCATTGACCAAAGTGGCAGCCAATTTCGCGATTTCCTGTTTTTTCGAACGATGCGGCCTGACTGCCGGATACTCTTCTTTTTGAAAAGATCCTTCCAATAGACGGGCTCCTCCATAAAAACGCTCAATCAGATGCTGGTCGTCGAAACTCTGCAGATCCCGTCTGACGGTGATTTCCGAGACATCCAGTTCCTTCGCCAAATCTTCCACCAACACAACTTTCTTTTCTTGAAGGGCCTTTAAGATGTGCTGCCTTCTCTTGTATACGATTCCTTGACTTGACTTCATGTATTCACCCCGATCCTTTTCTTATATTGTACTTGAAACAATCGGAAAATCAAAATAAAAATCACCAAACGGACATAAAACGTTCATTTTATATCCTGCAAGCGTGCCATGCGGTATTCGTGGTTGATACTGAAGTTATTGATCATCATATTGACCGTGAACATCCCCATGATGACCTGATCGACGATTACGGGAATATCTTTCAGGTGGAGCTGTGTATTGTAAAGGACAACAAGCAGCAGCATAAACAGGAAAGTGGCGGTGATGATCATGATGAAGTAGCGTTCAAACAAGTCATCCAGTTTTCTCCTGAACAGCTTGCTGATGATAAAAGTAAATACCACCGTAACAACTACCGCAAGATACAGATTTCGTGGCAATGCGGATAAGATGGTCTCGTCAGTATACAGAGCCGGGATTGTTCTGATCACAAACATCGTTGCGATAAGGGCCGATCCGTAATAGATCGTTTTCCCAAGGCTGATGACTTGCGTCGGCAGTTCGTAAAGGATGAAGATGAACACAAGGCTCAAAAACATTTGCATGATCGCTATCGAAAAGATGATGCTGGCTATCACTAAATGAAAGGACACCATCCGCATTCTGTTTTGATCAAGCGGATCTGCTTCCAT
Source organism: uncultured Carnobacteriaceae bacterium (assembly GCA_963814755.1). Classification (GTDB taxonomy): domain Bacteria; phylum Bacillota; class Bacilli; order Lactobacillales; family Aerococcaceae; genus Trichococcus. The sequence continues at coordinate 56,067 of CAWFEB010000025.1, read as the reverse complement.
CCCGCTGATGTTAGAAAATAAAAAGGCTGTAAGCACGAGCCCGAAAAAGCCGACCAGCAGGATGCTGATGACCTCGGAAGCATCCCTTTTTTCATCTTCCAGAAGCAAGAAAATGCCGCTGAACACAAACCCGGCAAGTATCCCGGCAAAGTTCGCATAGTTGCTGCTCATAGTGGCCCAATCGACTAGCATATCCTTATCCCCCATCCTTTAAGAACAAGCATTCCGGTGCTTCATCAAAGAATTTCTCCACAGTTCCATTATATCAGCAGACGGCGCCACAGCAAAAAAAGACCGAGCTTCTGCACTCGATCTTTATTATTTCTATTTTGTTTTCTTACGTTGATTGCTATGAGTTTAATGCATCATCAGGCAAAAGATGCATTAAACCTCTCCAAAGCTTGTTCACTGACAAAATTGGAAACAATCGGCAGGTCCTTGAAGTTTTCCATCGGCATATCCAGGTACTGCAAGGCGATGTCGTTGTTGCGCATCATTGGTAGTTGCTCGAAGATCACTTTCCGGGCTGGGGTGTATTCCAGTAATTCCCGGAAAGACAACTCGGTTGTGACTTCAGGTCGATAGTTCCGTGTCGGCATGTACGTGACGCGGTATTCACCTGCTTTGACTGTGACTGTTACGCCATCCTCGGCAGCGACTGCAGACCGGAGCCACTCCGTTTTCTGCGCTGTTTCAAGCGACATATCCGGCAGTGTGATGGTGGCAGTCGTCCCGAAAGGCACGCGGAAAGCGAAATCCAATTGTCCGTCAGCCAAAATTTCCCATGCGCTTTCGATGCGGCCGGAAACGGATTGGTAATACCCTTCCGCTTTGCCCAACTGTGCGCTCGGTTGCGGTGCCAGGAAGAAATGTTTGTATCCTGGCTGGTTGCTGTCCGCCTGGATGCCCAGGACGCAACGGTACAGCCATTCCACGATCGAGCCATAAGCATAGTGGTTCAGGGAATTCATATCCGTACCGGAGATTTTCCCGTCCGGCAAAATCGAATTCCAGCGTTCCCAGATGGTGGTCGCGCCCATTTTCACCGCAAACAGCCAACTCGGATAATCCTCATTCAGCAACAAACCATAGGCCAATTCGTTCATGCCGTTCTTGCTCAAAGCCTCGGCAAAATACGGCGTCCCGACGAACCCGGTCTGCAGGTGGACGCCGCTGGAAATGACTTTATCATAGAAGTCTTTTGTCATCCGCTCTTTGAATGGTTCCGGGCAGAGATCGAAATAATGGAACAGGATGTAGGCAGTCTGAGTCGTTACCGCCAAGCGTCCCGTAGTAGTCAGGTATTCGTTTTGGATGGCCTGTTTCACTTCCCCAGCCAATTTGGTGTATGCTAATGCATCACCCGCATTGCCAAGAACCTCCGCGGCCCGCGCCAGCAACGAAGCAGAATGATAGTAGTATACGGATGCGACCAACGACGTATCGGTGCCGCCCATCGGTGAGTGCGGATTGTCCCCGTCCAATGCCAACCAGTCGCCGAACTGGAAGCCTGTCGTCCAGAGGCGTTTGCCTCCGGATTTCATATCCTCGCGAACGATATAGTCCACCCAATCCTTCATTGTTGGATATTGTTCCTTCAGCAATGAACGATCCCCGTACTGCTCATAGAGTACCCACGGAATGACCGTCGCCGCATCCGACCAGGCCGCCGCTCCCGTACCGGTCACAAAACCGGCATCATCTTTTGGTTTGATCTGCGGAACCACAAATGGAACGGATCCATTGAGCGCTTTTTGCTCCAGACGCAAATCGTGCATGAATTTTTTATAGAAAGCCGGTGTATACATATGATAGCTGGCTGTCCGGGCAAAGATCTGAGCGTCACCAGTCCAGCCCATGCGCTCATCTCGTTGCGGACAATCCGTCGGCACATCCAGGAAGTTGCCTTTTTGCCCCCAAAGCGCATTCTTCAGCAATTGGTTCACATCCGGATTGGCTGTGATCATGCCGCTCGTCTCTTCCAATTCGCTCTGTAGCACATAGCCTTTGAAGCCGAGATCCTGCTTCAGAAGATCGACGCCAGTTATTTTGGCGTAGCGGAAGCCGTAAAAAGTGAAGTACGGACGCACTTCTGCCGGTTTCCCATTACTGATGTAAGTGAATTTCGCTTCCGCCGTGCGCAGATTATCGCGGTAAAAGTTGCCTTCCTGCAGCACTTCGCCGACCTCATAGGTGATGACTGTCCCTTTTGGCACATCAGCGGTGAAAGTGATCCAGCCGGTCATGTTCTGCTTGAAATCCAGCACCTGTTCCCCTGCTGGAGTCAGGATTAGTTCCGGTACAAAGGCATCCACGATTTTGACTGGAACGCTCAACCGTGCCTGAAGTTTTTCGGTATCCGTACGCTCAGTTGCATCGATTCCCAGCAATCATCTGATTCTGATTCGCTGTATTTGTTCCAACCGTCGATTTCCAGATTCGCGTCATAGACTTCCCCGTCGTAGATGCTGCTGGAGACGAGCGGTCCCTCCGCAACTTCCCACGTATCATCGCTGGCGATGATTTCTTCCGTTCCGTCCTCATAAGTGACGATGCATTCCGCAATCAGGCGGAACTGGTCCCCGTACAGATTTTCGTATCCGCCGTCGAAACCGAAGCGGCCTTTGAACCAGCCGTCCCCAAGCATGAAGCCGATTGCGTTTCCGCCTGCTTGAAGGGCTTCTGTGACATCGTAAGTCTGGTATTGCTGCCAAAAATCATAGGAATGGAAGCCGGGAGCCAAATATTCGTCACCGATCTTTTCACCGTTCAGGTACAGTTCGTAAATACCCAGTCCTGTCGCATAAACGCGCGCCTTGCGGATCGTTTTTGCAGGCAAGCGGAACAATTTCCGCACAAGCGGCATCCGTTCCATCTGGCGGGCAGGTTCGATCCATCTCCCGGACCACTGTTCCTCTTCCTTTGCCGTCTCGAAGTAGTGGATTTCGGAATAAGACTCGTCTCCACCAGCATTCTTCGCAATCACTTTCCAGAAGTAGCGCGTGCGCGGCTGCAGTTTGATTTCCGGCTGATAGCACAGCGGATCCAAATCGGCTTGCATCCCGCTGTCATGGATGACCGCTTCAAAGTTCTCATCCAGTGCAATGATGACCCGGGTTCCTTGCAGTTCTTCCTCAAACGGCGCCTCGATTATCCAAGACAATGTCAGTGCATCCAGCGAGAAGCCGATGGGATTCAGGATGTGATTGGTTTTCAGATTGTATATATTCATTGTGTGTGCCCCTATCTTAAAAAATAGGCTGCCTATGATACGGCAGCCTGTACCCTTTATCCATTTACTCGTTTTGCTTTCAAGTCTTCCGCGATTTCAGGAAGTTTTTTGTCCAAGTCATAGAACAGAATCAACAAAATGCAGATTGCTGTGAAGGCGATCGGCAGATAGGCGAAAATAGCCTTGATCGCGAATAAAGCTTCAGCTGATTGCGTTACGCCTTGCGAGACATAACCGCCAAGTCCCAAAACAACACCCAGAATCAGGCCGCCCACTCCGGATCCGACTTTTTCGGCAAAAGTTCCTGCCGAGAAAATCAAACCTTCGCTGCGGATGCCCGTTTTCCATTCGCCGTAATCGGCAACGTCACCCAACATAGCGAAGCCAGCAACAGCTCCCGGTGCGATGCCCAGTCCGCGGATGACCAAACCGACCAAGATCATGGAGAAGTTTTCCGGGAACAGCGCGATGATCAGCAAACCTATCATCATTACGATGCCTCCGATCAAAGTGATCGTCTTTTTGCTGAATTTGCTCAGCAGAAACGGCATGAACACTGCTCCGGCCGCAATCGGCATAAAGGAAAGGATACCGATGACCGCCACTTTTGCGGGATCTCCCAAAATCCATTGGGCATAGAAAATGTTGATACCTCCCAAACCGGAGCTGATGAAACTGATTAGCATATACAGGATCATGATGACCCAGTATTTATTCTGAAACAGTGCTTTGATGTTTGTTTTCAAAGGCACCTTTTCGACAGCCACAGTAGACTCGATTACACGTTCCTTTGAATTTTTGAACAGTATCAGCAACAGCACTGTTGAGATCACGCCGAAAACAGCAGCCATCCACGTCCAAGCCTGTTTATCGCCACCGAAGAAGTTGACGACCGGCAGAACCACTGCCGTCACACCCATCGCCCCCACGAATCCAGCCAATGTACGCGATGTCGAAAGGTTGCCGCGATCGACAGGGTTCGAAGTCGTCGTACCGATCATTGCGTTATAGGGAACCATCGTCGCCGTATAGACACCAGCCAAAGCAATCACATAAGTAACGAAAGCATAGATGGCTTTGCCAGTCGATCCCAAGAAATCAGGGGAAGTGAATAATAGTATCATTGCCAAAGCATAAGGGATTGCCATCCATAAGATCCAAGGTCTGGCCTTTCCGTGTTTTGAACGCGTCTTGTCGACGATCGCACCCATCGCCAAATCGGAAGCGCCATCAAAAAGTCGCGCCCATAACAGGATGTTCCCGACGATGACTGCGCTCAGGCCGACCACATCGGTATAGTAATAAGTGATGAAGGAACTGGCCGTCGTAAGCATCAGATTGGCCGCCAGATTCCCGAAACCGAACGTCAGCTTCTCACTCAGCGGCAGCTTGTTTTCGTCAGCTTGATCCAAAATTCTTGTTTCAGTTGCCATAATTATTCTCTCCTTTGTTCTGTTTTGTTTACACCCTTATTAAACCGCTTTCGGCAAAGGCTTACAATGTCGCCTGAACAGAACAAAGTGGTCAAACTACAGGTCCCTGTGCAAGGCTTCCTCGCGGATCTGACCTGGCGTCTTGCCATGCGTTTTTTTGAAGGACCTGAAGAAGTAGCTCGTGTCCAGATAGCCGATTTCCTCGGATATTTCCTCCATCGAATAATTTGAATAAAGCAGCAGATGGTGCGCGTGAAGCATGCGTTGGCGCTGCAGCAACTGTTTGAAAGTGTCCCCCGTCTCTTTTTTGATCAGATTCCCCAAATAATTCTTGTTGAAGCCCAATTGTTGCGCCAACATTTCCAAAGAAAGCGTGCGGTAATCCTTTTCGATGATGGCCAACGCTTCCGTGACGACCTGATTGTGGTGCCGTTGCTGTCCTTTTGTTTCTTCTTCGAATGTGCGCGCCAGCTCCATGAACAGCAATGGAAGATAGAGGTGGATCACTTCGATATTCGGTTCAGTTCCGCCGTAGTATTCCTCCAGGATATAATGCATGAAAGTTTGGACTTTTTCGTTTTCTCCCGTCCGGAACACCAAAAACTGATCCTCTTCGTGGGTGCGTTGGCTTGCCAACACCAGAAACTCAGTCAATACCCCGCGTTTTTTCACGAGCTGCTGTAGGATTTTTGTATTGATTGTCTCCACTTTCAACAGGACATTGATAAGGATATCGTTTTCGCCCAACGCCCGGAAGGAATGCGAACTGCCCCGATCCAGCATGATGATGTCGCCTTCATGGAGGACGATTTTTTCACCGCTCACTTCCTGGGTGCAGGAACCGGAATACATGTAATTCAACTCCAGAAACTGATGGTGGTGCAAGGGCATATCCGAATAGCGATTGTGCTTACGGATATGGACGTCCCCTTTTTTGAAGAACATTTCCTCACTCAGCAGGAAATCGCCATTTAAGCGGAACTTATCCCCGCTCAAAATCAGTTCATCGAGAATGTCCGGATCCGTCACATTGAACCCGGATTTCCGCTGCTCTTTTTCGACTTTGGTTTCTTCCCTTAAAAAATGATCCAGTTCAAACATTTTGTCGCTCCTCTCTATCGTTGTCTCACCCACCATTATACAGAAAAACCCAACCGGACTCATCTGGTTGGGCGCTTAAAAAATCTATCTGCGTGCATCCATCAAGCCGCAATAAGGATCGATCGGACTCACGCCCTTGAAATCACTCTTGCCCAGAAGTTTGGCTACGAGCACTTCGATGACCGCCTGGTGATTATCGTAAGCATTGATGTAGGTCTTCACCATCGGCACATCCATCAGATGGTAGGGATTGGCCAGGCTAGCGAATATGGTCGGCACTTCATCGACGAACCACGGGATATTGTTTCCCAGACCGAAGAAGGTGTACCAGTTGATTCTTGTCGTTGTGGCGTTGCTGCGGTTTTCGACATTGGCCAGATAGAGGACAGCATCATATTTTGAACGGAACTGGGAAACGGTCTCGAATCCGGTCGTGAAATCTTCAGGCTGATAAAGCGTCACGCGGAAGCCTTCCTTTTCCAACAATGGGATCACTGCTGAAGCGATCTGACCGTTCGATGCTTCATAAGGTCCGATCAGTTGCAGCAACAACCGCGGCGTCGCGTCCGGTCGCAACGGCAGGTTGCCGGCCGTGTCCTTAACGAGCGTGATACCGTTGTCGGCTGCTTCCATAGCCCATTGAACGTGTTGTTCCGCCTGAAGGACAGCCAGTTCTTCCTTTGCCGGAACCAACAATGCATCCGCCTGTTTTTCAGGCAACTTCAATGCTGCTTTCATCGCCAGAATGCGGGTGACAGCTTCATCGATCCGTTCCAACTTCAGGATGCCATTTTCAATCCCTTCCTTCATGAAGCGGATATCCTCCTCCAAGTCTTTGTTGAACAGGAAGATATCGCACCCGGCAGCGATCGCTGTCGGAACGGCCAAACGCCGCTCCATCGCCGCGCAGAATCCGACCATCGGCGTGGCATCGCTTGTGATGACGCCATTGAATCCGAGTTCCTCGCGCAACAGTTCCTGCATGATGACAGGGGACAAGGTACCCGGCAGAAAAGCATCTGCTTCTTCCTTCTGGACGGCCGGCAAAGCGATATGGCCGATCATCACCGAAAGCGCTCCGGCTTCGATGAGGCCCGAGTAGATTTTCCCATAGGTATTCCGCCATTCTTCGAGCGGCAGAGTGTTGACCGAAGTCACCAAGTGCTGATCGCGGAAGTCGATACCGTCCCCGGGGAAGTGTTTGATTGAAGCCGCCACACCGTTTTGCTGCACACTTTCAACGAACCCTTTGGCATAGCTGAGGACGGTTTCGGGATCGCTGCCGTACGTGCGCACATTCGTGATCGGGTTGTGGCAATTGTAGTCGATGTCCACGACCGGAGCGAAGGCCCAGTTCACACCCACGGCCGTACCTTCCTTGGCACAGACTTCACCGAGATGGTGCCCATAGTCTGGCATCCTGTCCTGCTGCCAACAACATCGGATTGCCGATGCGCGTGCCGTCAACAGCGCTTCCTGTCCCGCCAGCTTCCAGGTTGGCTGCAATCAGCAACGGAATCTTGGCTTGTTGTTGCAGATAGCGGTGCGCTTGCTGCACTTCTTCACCTTTTCCGGGACGGAACAGCAGTCCGCCGACTTTCTTGTTGACGGCCAAATCAAACAGTGCTTTTTCATCCGTGGACATCCCGATCGGACAGAACAGCTGGCCCACTTTTTCATCCAATGTCAGACTTTCCAAAGTCCGGTTCACCCACGCAATTTGCTCATCCTTCAGATAAAAAGGATTCCCCTTCAAATCGATCATCCTTCAACACGCTCCTTCATCGTCACTTCACGCACAATTTCTTCCAATTTTAAATCTTTTGTAGCTGCCACTTCGATATCCGGAAGCCACTCAGCAAAGACAGGGATGCCGATGGCGACAGCGGGCATGCCCGCCCGTTTGATCCCTTCGATGCCGGCCAACGAGTCTTCGAAGCCGATGCATGCGTGTGTTTCCAGACCCAAAGCCTGTGCTGCCCTCTCGAAAATCTCCGGATGTGGCTTGTTATAGTGTCAAAGATTCCGGATCGACGACAGCATCGAAAACCGTCGACAGACCCAATCTTTCCAGAATGAGCGGCGCATTTTTGCTGGCGGAGGCGATCGCCATGCGGTAGCCTCCGCATTCTTGGCCTCTTCCAGAAGTTCCGGAATCCCGGGCAGGATGTCCGCTGCTGTAATTTCCGCGATCAACTCCAGGTAATGCGCATTTTTTTCTTTCAACAGCTGTTCTTTTTCTTCCGCATCAAGGAGACAGTCTCGGCTTTTCAGCCAATATCAGTTCCAAGGATTCCGTTCTGCTGATGCCTTTGAGGCGCTCGTTCCATTCGCGGTCGATTGCGATTCCCAATCGATCCGCTATCCTTTTCCATGCCAAGTAATGCCGTTCCGCTGTATCGGTGATGACACCGTCCAAATCGAATACCAATCCTTTTATTTCGTTCATTTGTCTGCTCCATTCGAAGAATCCTAGTTTACACCTTCATCCTACCGAATTGGAGCATCCCGAACAATGGCAGAACCAAAGCGCATACTGTCCAAATCACAGGTTCACACTTGATTGCCTAAAAGCTTTCAAAAAACACATACAAAAAAGCTATGAATTTTCTCATAGCTTTTTGTTTCGGTGCATTTTTTTCCTTAACTGATTGGGTGTCTCTCCGTACTCATTGCTTGAATATCTTGAAGAAATAACTCGGGCTGGTGATGCCAAGCTCTGCAACGATTTTTTCGATCGGTTTGTCGGTCCCGATCAGCAGATCGTAGGCCTTTTGCAGTCGTCGTTTCGTGACCCACTCTTTGAAAGTCAGACCCGTTTCTTGTTTGAGCAGATTGCTGAGGTAATTTTTGTTGAAATTCAATTGTTTCCCCAGACCTTCCAGCGTGATGCTGGCATATTCACTGTCGATGATCTCCAGGGCATCGATCACCTTCTTGTTGAAAGGGAGTTCCCCGGCTTCGCTGGACATGATATCCTCCAGTTCGGCCAGGATGATCAGCAACCAAAGTTCCACTTTCTCGAATTTAGGCGTTTCGTCTCCAAAATAATCGGCAAGCAAATAGGACAAGCACGTGCTGATCCGTTGATTATCGGCGGTGCTGAAATGCAGATAGGGTCGGTGACGGCTATTTTTTTTGCCTACGGTCAGCAAAAAATCAGTAATCAAACTGTGCCGCTGGGCCATCCTTTGGAGCACCTTCGTGTTGATGGCATCCGATTTGATCAATATGTTGATCAGGATGTCCTGTTCACCGAGCTTGTCGATGGAATGGCCGGTTCCAGGATCAATCATCAGCAAATCGCCTTGCTTCATCTGGATTTTTTCCTGGCCGATCCACTGGGTGCATTGCCCTTGCAGAAGGTAATTCAGCTCCAGGAATTCATGCGAATGGGTGGGCATGGCAAAGTAGCGGGCATGCCGGTTCATGAAGATTTGATGGTCCACAAAAAAATCCTCATCAGACAAATGGAAATCAAGCAGATAGCCGGCTGTTGCCGCTTGGTTTTGGAATTTGGCGGTTATTTGTTCGGCCGTCATAGTTTTCATTTCAGCTTCAAGCGGTGTTTCTTTCAGCAAGATTTCCAGAACATCTTGTGCTGTGGACATATTTTCACTCCTCTGTTCTTCATGCCCATTTTATCAACTCCATCCAAAAAAGCAAAGGCTTTCGGGCCTTTGCTTTTTCCGTCAGATACGATTTGATTTTTTAAATAAACGGTCAGCCTCGGCGACCATCTCCGCAGTTATGCCAGTGTAGAATAATTTTGACAGCTGATTCAAGGATAGGTTCAGCTGTTCTTCATCTGCAAACGCCATGAAGCCTCTGATGCGTTCGTGAATGCCCAGGATTTCTTCGAACAGTTCCTTGTTTTCGTTCTTGATGATCGAAAGGCGTGTATCCGAATCATACAGCACGCTCAGGTCTTTTGTCGGTTGGTAGGTGTACTCATATATGCCTGACGCCACTTTGATTGGCTCCCGCTCAGAGTACGGCAACACGATCTCAGCCTGCGCGCCAAAAGGCACTTCGAAATAGCAGCTCAGTTCGCCGTTCTCAAGTATCTTCCATTCGCTGACGAATTTGCCGGCCGCTGACTGATAGCTTCCGCGGGCATATCCCAATTTGACATTTGGATTGGGCGCTAATCTTGCGGTACGGAAACCAGCTTCCAGCGGTTGGATACCCACCACGTATTTATAGACAAACTCGATGACGGATCCGTAACTGTAGTGGTTCAGGGAATTCATGCCTGCAGGATTCATGGTGCCATCCGGCATTACGCTGTTCCAGCGCTCCCAGATTGTCGTCGCGCCAAGATTCACCGCATACAACCAGCCCGGGAAGCCTTCATTGAGCAGGAACTCATAGGCCAGATCGACCATGCCATTCTCCGACAGAACTTGGCAAAAAATCGGAGTCCCCACAAAACCGGATTTGATTTTGTACAGATCTTTTTTCAAACGGGTTTTCAGCTGCTCAATGACCACTTCGCGCTCACGGAATAGTTTGAACTTCAAAGCAATGATGTACCCCGATTGGGTGTCGATGGACAGGCGTCCGGATGGCGTCACATACTCGAACAAGATCCGCTCACGGACTTGTTCGCTGAGTCCGCGGTAACAGGCAGCGTCAGACTCATTCCCCATCAAAGCTGCGACTTCCGCGACGATGCACAGACTTTCATAATAATAAGCTGAAGCAATAAACGTATCGTCAGTGCTTCCTTTGAATGATGAAGGAGTCGCGCCATCCAAGGCCAGCCAATCCCCGAACTGGAATCCACCGGCATTGAGCTCCGTTTTCGAACCATGCGCTTTCTCGATTTTAGAACCGGTCCAATCCACCCAATCTTTCATCAGCGGGTAGTATTGCCCGACTTCTTCCTTGTTCCCATAGGCAGTCCATAAAGCCTTAGGAATGAAAGTCGCTGCATCTCCCCAGACAGCTGCGCCACCTTGCGTAGCCATCGCCGGCATATAATTCGGGATGCTTCCCGACAGTTTTTCCTGTTCCGTGCGCATATCGATCAGATATTTGCGGTAAAAAGCCCGCGTGTCCATATGATAGCTTGCTGTCGGAGCAAATACTTGCGCGTCCCCGGTCCAGCCCAACCGCTCAGCCCGTTGCGGACAATCGGTCGGCATATCGAGGAAGTTTGATTTGAGCCCCCAAAGCGAGTTTGAATACAATTGATTCACTTTAGCATTGCCCGTTTCGATGATGCCCGTTCTCGTCATATCGGAATAGATGGCCAACCCGCGTACGGCTATCTCCTTGTCTGCCGGCCAGCCCGTCACACGTACATAGCGGAAACCAAAGTAAGTGAAATGCGGGTGCACCGTTTCGGCTTCTCCATTGGAAATGTAACGGAAGCCTGCTGTAGCGGTGCCGTAATTCTCATTATAAAAATTGCCTTGCTGCAGTATTTCCCCGAACTCAAAGTGCACCTCGGTCCCTGCCGGAAAATCGGCATCAAACGCAAGCCAGCCGGCAAAGTTCTGCCCGAAATCAACTACCGTCTCGCCATTCGGGGTCTGTGATGACCTCCTTCAAAGGAACTACTTCATGAATGCTCAATCCCGGGCTAACGCGGTCTCTCAATTTTTCTTTTGAAATGCCGACGATCGCCACCTCATCACTGCGCCCCGCTTTATCAAGTGTCCGGTCGATCGTTTCGCCATCGTAGATGCCGCTGTTCGTGATATCGCTCAGCGTCGCTTTCCAACTGAGATCCGTCACGATCCGCTCTTCCGTCCCGTTTTCGTAGCGCACCACCAATTCGGCAATTGCCGCAAATTTGTCCCCGAAATAAGCATTCTCGCCGCTCAGGCCGAATCTCCCTTTGTACCAGCCGTTGCCCAACATGATCGCCAACTGATTGCTTTGTTTCAATTGATCAGTGACATCATACGTTTGGATTTGGATGAAAGCATCGTAGTTGTTGACGAACGGCGCCAGAACATCATTTCCGATCTTCTTTCCGTTCAAACTCGCTTCATAAAGCCCAACCCCACTGATATACAGGCGGGATTCTTTTACTTCATGGCTCAGTTCGAAATCCTTGAACAGAATCGGATGGATTTCTTCCTGCACCTTCGGCCCGATCCATTCGGCGTCCCAAGCTTCATCCATTTTCCCGGTCTCAAAAAAGCTTGTCGATTCAGCCATTTCACCATCTTCAGCAGTTACACGAATCTGCACATAATAGCGTGTTCTGGGCTTCAACTGAAGCGTCAACGTTTCCCCTGAACTGTCCAGATCACCGTTTTTCTCAAGCACAATCTCTTTGAATTCGTGATCGGCAGCTACCTGGAGGCTTGCCTCTTTTTGCATTTTCCCTAACCCGTTGTCGACCGCCCAACTGACGATCAAGGGCTCAAAATGATACCCGATAGGCTCAACAATGCCGTTAAATTTAATATCCGTAATTTCCATGTGGTTCCCCGCCTTGTTTTTAAGTATACGCTTACTATAATCAAAACCAATCTGTAAAACTACATCAAAATCATATGGAAAAATGCTCTAAATGCAGATTATTCTTTTACCCAAAGTGCCGCAGGAGCCTTGATCTTTAAACTCAGTCTGTACTACTCTCGCCATTTGGCTTATACTTTTGATTAATGACAGATAATGGAGGGATTTAAATGAAAATTGCCGTTTCCAGCGACCATGCCGGCTTCGCATTGAAAGAAGAAGTCAAAGCTTTACTCGAAAAGGAAGGCCATGAAGTGCTCGACTTCGGACCTTACAACGAAGAACCTTGTGACCTGTCCGATTATGTTTACCCTGCCTCACTGGCTGTGGCGGAAGGAAAAGCCGACCGCGGTATCTTTGTGGATGGCGTCGGTTACGGCAGTGCCATGATCGCCAACAAAATATACGGCGTCTATGCGGCGGTCTGCCAAGATCCTTTCTGCGCGAAACTGGCTCGTTCCCACTCCGACACGAATGTACTCTGCCTTGGCGGAAAAATCATCGGTTCGGCATTGGCGCTTGAAATCGTGACGGCTTGGATGACGACCGATTACCTCAGCGATATCGAAAAATACACGAACCGCGTCGACAAAGTGAAAAAGATTGCCGAAAAGCATCTGAAGAAATTGGATGAAATCCAGGACTAGTCAGTTATGAATTGACTGCACGATGTTCGAAGAACAAATTCCCACAAAAATAAGACCGCACCGAAATGGATAACAAATCCATTTTGGTGCGGTCTTATTGTTTATTCTCAAATCGGTCAGCAACGGTCTTACTTATGCGCCTCCCCTTCTCGATGATTGGGAAGCCGCCGCCGCATTCCCGGCAATTATCATTACGATTTGGTTTGCTGGAATGGTTGTCTGGTCTTGAGTTTGAGTTCATGATTGTGAGCGAGATTCCCCGCCAAAATGGTTTTGACGGTGAATCTCGTGTTGTCCGCGGAAGTTTTTCCCCGCCAAGGTGGTTTTGGCGGGTTTTCTGACCATGATTTGAACTGTTTTTCCCCGCCAAACCGCTTTTGGCGGGTTGTTTCTGAGCATAAATTCATTTCCAAAATAGAAAGGGCTGTATCATAGGCCTTGCCAGGAAATTAATCTTCAAGCTTGAACCATGGGCCGGAAGCTTGAATGACGCCCCAAAGTTTTTCCGGAAGCTCAAGTTTACTGACCGTTGAAGCCTTTATCGTTGTCTGGATTTCTGACTCTTGTTCGTTTTGAACTTTTTCAATCCAATCTGGATTCATGATTAATCCTTGGCCTACTACCGCCAGCGAAAGCCCCTTATCCAAACCACTTGCAACATCATCCGGCGTTACCATAGATCCAGCAGCCAACACAGGAATACGGCCATTTGCCTTTTCGACAATCAACTCAAGGTAGGTTTTTTCGTCTTGACTGTCGACTGGTTTTGAAGAAAGCGCACTAGCCAATGAAGCATGCACATAATCCACATCTTCTTCAATCAAGCGTTCGATCAGTGCATAGGTATCCTGCATTCTTAGACCGCCCGCTTGTGGTTCGTCAGGCGAAATTCTGTAGCCTAACGTAAATGGTTTGGTTGCAAGCTTTTTGATCACACTCTTTATTTCCCGAATGACCGCCACCGGGAAGCGCAAGCGATTTTCCAGTGAGCCGCCCCATTGGTCTTCACGTCTGTTGAAGAACGGAGACATGAAGTTTTGAAGCAAAAAGCCATGAGCGCCGTGTAGTTCAACACCATCAAATCCAGCTTCAATAGCTCGTCTTGTCATTTCCCCGAATGCATGAATCACTTCCATAATTTCATCATGCGACAGTTCACGCGGTGTAACAGAAGGAGCAAATGCAGTAGCTTCCGTTTCCAGGGCACTGGAGCTGACAACGTCGCCATTTGGGGTAAATGTAGGCAGCGCTTTGTTCCCGGCGTGGAAAATTTGAAGAATCGCTTGGGCGCCACCGCTTTTTGTAGCTTCAGCCAGTTTACGTAAACTTGGGATAAAGCTATCGTCATAAGCTGCGAATTCATTCGCGAAACCAATCCCGTTCGGCTGTACGCGTGTGCATCCGGTGATGACCATCCCTACACCGGTCACTCTTTTTTTGTAATAGTTTAATTCTGCATCGGAAATCGTGTAATCGTCATTGCTGGCCCAAGTCGTCATCGGTGCCATCACAACCCGATTTCTAAGGGTGACGCCGTTTTTGAATGTGAAGGACTCCATTAAATTGCTGTATTTTTCGTTCATTTTTCTTCCTCTTTCTTGTTTATGTTTTAGTCGCTAGTGTTTAATTTTATTAATAGGTTGCTATCTCTTTCGGCATCACCTCCTTTACTTTATAATCGAACGTCCGTTTAATTAAGGATAAAAAAATATATTCAGCTTTCACTATGTCTTTATTTTTGCCGACCGCTTTCGAATATGCATCCAATGTTAAACGAACATTCGATTATAATCAAGCTAAAAATAGTATTCAGAGGAGCTATCAACTTTTTTCAAAGCTAACCGATTTCCCCTCTGAATAACAGAAAATATTTAAGCTTTTACAGAATCCCATGTCATTTGAACAATCAGATTCAACTTATCTTCATTTAATTCAGATTTACCCAAGAAATGTTCTTTTGCAGCTTGCATCGCAGGGTAAGAAGTAAATATATTCAAAAGACTGGTATCAACTTGCTTAAGGATGTTTTGTTCCTTGCCTTTTTCAAATAAGCGATAAAGCGGTTCAAAATATTCTGCACTTTCTTCACTGGTAATTTTTTTAAGAAGCGGTGAATTTTGGAACTGCTCAATAAACAAAAAATACTCTTTATTTTTCAAGATAAAGTGAGTGAATCTTCTTAACGATATTTCAAATGCGGCTTGTATCGGCAATGATTCATCGAAGTCGGTGAACATTTCCTCGCTCATCTTCCTTTTGGCTTCCAAATACAGTTTATTCAGCAAATCCTCCTTGTTCTCAAAATATACGTAGATGGTTGATGCAGATACATTGGCACTCTTGGCGATCTTCGACATCGAAGTTTCAGAAAGACCAACTTCATTAATCAGTTGGAGTGTGGCTTTAAAAATATTTTCGTTTTTGGTTTCGTCTTTTAGTCTCATGCCTGTATAATAAATGATCGTTCGATTAATGTCAACTATCATTTTACACGCCGCTTAATACGTGCATCAGTAACCGTTGTCCTGCAAAATTTTCTCGCAAAGGGAATGGCTCAAATAAGCTGATTCGGTCGTGACCGGATTTTCTTTCTTCATGATGCCCTCAATGAATCCACGGATCAACGGTTCGAAGCCGCGTTTGCGCAACGTCCCTTCCCAATCGCCAGCACCTCTTCGATCGATTCGACGATCAATCTATGATCCTCCAGATGTTCCAACCCGGAAACGCAGATGACACCTGTAACCTGTCCATCTTCAATGATCGGGAAACCGCCACCGCAGATGGCGTATTCTTCGCTGCTCTCCCACGCCTTGTATTCCGGCACCTCATCCATAAAAAGGTAGGTATAAAGGGAACTGTGCCCGCTGTCCAAGACGGTCTTTTCCTTCCGGTTCAACCAAGGGCTCTCTTTTCTGCCGTCCATCAAATAATGCAGGATCAACAAACCATTATGCACGATCCTTATTCCGACAGGCTTCGGTGCTTGTTCCTTGACCTTTTTAACGATGCGCTGCGCGATTTCCAAGCCCACATCATGCGTAAATGCTTCAAATTGAAGCTTTTGTTCCTGTTCCAATATCTCGACTTTGTCCATTGTGCATGCACCTTTCCATTAATGGGGCCGCCTCATTTTGAGACAGCCCCATCCTTGTATTTATTCTATCAACCCAGAATGATTCCGGCGCCTGCCAGCGCCTCTTCGGCGATTTCCATCACGACTTGGCTTTGCTCAAGCATTTCCTTGGCTTTCGCAAAATCTTTTGCTTCGATCATGCGCGCAAATTCGCGGAATTCCTCGTACATCCGGTGCGGATGTACTTTCTTGTCCAATGCTTGGCTCTCCTGGCCGTTCAGGTTCACTACAAAAGAATCGCAGAGATTCGGCGGGCCATTCAGTACAACGGAGCCTTTATCGCCCTGAATCATGGATCGTATCGGTGCTGCCGAATCCTTCGCCCCGATGCAGACCACTTTGCAACCCGGGTAATCCAACAGAAGAATGCCGGATGTATCAATCCCTCGCTCGACATTCGCAAGGTATTTCACCGAGTCGGGTTTCCCCAGGATCCCAACGACAAAGTGGATGTTGTAGATATTGATGTCCATCAAAGCGCCGCCGCCTGCTTTCGGACTGAAGGCGGGCAAAACTTCTCCCTTTTTGAAGGCATCGTATCGAGAAGAATACTGGGAATAGTTGCATTCGATGATCTTCAGATCCCCCAATTGAGGGATCTGTTCCTTGATCGCCAGATAGTTAGACAAATATCTTGTCGTGATCGCTTCGACCAGGATCAGCTTTTTGCTTTCAGCCAGTTCCTTCAGTTCGATCAATTCAGCCGACTTGATTGTGAATGGTTTTTCGCAGATCACATGTTTTCCGTTCTCTAAGGCTTGCTTCGTAAATGTGTAGTGCAGATGATTTGGCAGTCCCACATAGATGGTATCGCACTCCGGATCATTCAGGACTTCTTGATAGTCCGTATATACTTTCCCGATGCCGTATGTGTTTGCCAGGCCCTCCATTTTCGCGCGTTCCGCTTCGATGCCGAACATGCTGACCAATTCCGTATCCGGCAAGTCCTTCGCCATCGTCAGAAAATCCATGACGATCTGTCCCGATCCTAGTATTGCAAGTTTCATATGTATGACCCCTTTTTTCGATTCTTTTTATTCTTATTCAGTTTCTATGCTTCAACAGCATCCATCTGATGCTGCACTTCTTCGTCGTTTTCCAGCTCCTGTTTGACCGCCAAATTATCCGCTATCTTAAAGAACGGGAAGTAGATGGCAGCAGAAAGAGCGATTTGGACGATATTCAATACGGCTCCTCTCCAGCCGGAAACCAAGAACCCTGCAATGATCGGAGGAGTGGTCCAAGGAATGTTCACCCCATTGGTATACGGTACGAGCCCCGTACTCATTGAAAAAAATGCGACAACGCCCATGATGATTGGTGCCAAGAGAAACGGAACGATCATGATCGGGTTCAATACGATCGGCATACCGAAAATGATCGATTCATTGATCGTAAAGATTTCCGGACCGATCGACAATTTGCCCAACGCTTTGAACTGCTTGGATTTGGCTGCGAACAGAAGCAAAAGACACAGACCGAACGTTGCACCCGATCCACCGATTTTGATGAAGTTATTATAAAACTGAGAAGTCACGATATTCGGAATAACATCCCCAGCTGCCAGCGCCGTAGCATTTTCAGCTGTCAAGGTCAACCAAATCGGAGACATCACACTGCCGACGATATTCGCACCGTGCAGACCAAATGACCAAAGAATACCTTCAATAAGGAGCACAACGATGGTCGCCGGCAATGTGCTTCCTAAAGCCGTTAATGGCGTCTGCAAGTTATTGAAGATGAACGTTTGCACGTCGCCGTAACTAGTCTGTTCGAAGCCGATGCGCACGAAGTTGAAGAAAACGATGACCAGCGCAACCGGAATCAAGGCTGAGAAGGACTTCGATACGTTCTGCGGAACCGAATCAGGCATTGTGATTTTCCAGCCCATTTTGTCGGTGAAGCGCATGATTTCAATTGCGATAATTGCAATCAGGATGCCAACAAATAATCCGGCAGCTCCC
Organism: uncultured Carnobacteriaceae bacterium; assembly: GCA_963814755.1. Classification (GTDB taxonomy): domain Bacteria; phylum Bacillota; class Bacilli; order Lactobacillales; family Aerococcaceae; genus Trichococcus. Next base: position 38,074 of record CAWFEB010000025.1, on the reverse strand, counting down.
AGGTTCCCTAATGGAATCCCGATTCCCAAGCCTTCCTCTGCGAAAGCGTGCATCGGTGTTACGACGAAAAAGGATGCCAATGCCGCAAAGATGCCGGCCATATTGTCCAGTCCGTACGATTTAGCTAATTCATTACCCATCCCGACCACAACGTAAACGGTCATCATGCTCATGGAAATGTTGTTGGGGATTGTGAACATTCGTTGCCAATCGGCTCCGAACGTGTTCAGCATGAATTCGGTATAAGCGTTAATCGGCAAGTAAGCTAATAAGATAAAGAAGGAACCGATGATCAAAAGCGGCATCGCTGACATAAAGCTGTTCTTTACAGCGCTCAAATAGCGGTTTTGTTCCAGTTTCACGGCTATCGGAGTCAATTTTTCCTCAAGACTATTCAATAAGTTCTCCATTTTTTATAACCTCCTAATATTATTCCTTAATCTGTGCTGATGCCTTCTTCAAGAATTTCGATCTGGCGGATGGTCTCTTCATCTTTGACGATCTTTTCTTTTCCATTCACGATCGACTCATAGACACCGGCATAGATCCGTCCGTAATCTCCCACTTCGGAAACGACTTTTTCTTCGTGGTAACGGCCCGCGTCATCCATATAAGTGAGGACACCGTAATGTTCCGGCAAATCGATCCCGAAATCAGCGTTCGCAGGCATATGGAATACTTTCAAGTGCTCCTCTTGGCGATCTTTGGTCTGTTTGACGAATTGGCCCTTTTTGCCGGTCACGATGAAGCTAGGACGTTCCTTCAGGCGGAAATAGCTGGATTTGACGGAAACTTTTTTCTGCCCATAGAAGAAGTCCAAATCGAAGTAATCGTTGAAGCGGCCTTTACCCAAAAGCTGTCTGACATCATACGTGATGCTTTCCGGATTGCCGAAGTAGGACAGGACTTGGTCGATTGTATGGCAGCCATGCCCGTATAGGTAGCTGTTGATCTTAGAAAAGCTTGTGATGGACTCCGGAATTTCCGGTCTGAAGTAGTCGTAGTGCATTTCGACTTCCAGGATATCCCCCAGAACGCCGCTCTCGATCACTTTTTGGACCGTCAGGAAGTCCGAGTCGAATCTGCGGTTTTGGTAGCACTGGATAAAGAGATTCTTTTCTTTCGCCAAGGCGAACAGTTCTTTGGCTTCTGCGGAAGTGTTCGTGAAAGGTTTTTCAACCAGCGCGTTCTTGCCTTTTTCCAGGGCCATTTTGCCATATTGATAATGGAAGTCTGATGGCGTGGACACCACTACCAATTGGACTTCATCATCGTTCCAGATGTCATCAATGTTGTCTGTGTAAAGAACTCCTGGTACTTTTTCCCAGGCATCGTTTTGTACCGGAGAAAAGATTGTCTTGACGCGGATGTTTTCGTTTTTCAATGAGAAGGGCATGTGATAACGGTGGGCGCTTTTCCCGCCGCCGATATAAGCGATTGTTAACATAAAATAATTCCTCCATTTCTCTTGCATGGCCTCATTATAGGGAATACCACCCCTTACGAAAACGCTTTTACGTCAGACGGGACCTGCTGTTCAACGCAACATCCGCTTTGCTTGTAAAACACTGAACATAATGTTCAGCGCCCATGTGAATATCCTTTGTAATTTGCTGTTGGCAGTTGCCTTTTCGGGGTTTATTGCTTATATTGAAGGAAATGCCGGATCGGACAAGTGGATTGAATCGTTGCTGGATACGTTACATATATGGAGGGAACAGGATGAGTTTGCTGAAAAAATTGAAATTGAAAGAAAGTTTTACGGACACCGAGCAAAGAATCGCTGATTACATTTTGACAAACTTGGATGATGTGCCCGATATGGTGATCCAGCAACTTGCAGAAAACACCTTCACTTCCCATTCAGCGATCATCCGGCTAAGCCAGAAATTGGGTTTTTCAGGCTATCGCAGCTTCAAGGTGGCGCTGATCCATGAAATCCAAAGCAGCAAACATACGCCGACAAACGTCGATCCCAACTTCCCGTTCCTGCCGATGGACGGTTCGATGGACATCGCCAAAAAAATGGCCGACCTGACGATCGAAACGATCAGAAAAACCTTGGTGAAACTGGAAAAGGACAAACTGAACAAAGCGGCTGATCTGCTGCAAAAGGCGGATAAGATTTTCCTTTTCGCGACAGGCGATTCCCAGATCCGCGCCCGCAGCTACCAGAATAAACTCATCAAGATCAACAAGCATTTGGTCATTGCCGACGAATACGGCGAAGCGGCCTGGAATGCCATGAGCATGGGCAAGAACGATTGTGCTTGTTCATCAGCTACGGCGGCAATTCAGCAACCCACAGAAAAATCATCAAATATCTGAATTCCATGAAGATCCCCTGCATCCTGCTGACGGCCAATACGGAGCAACCAACGAGCAAGCTGTGCGACCTTGTGATCGAGGTGCCTTATGATGAGTTCGACTTCTTCAAAGTCGGCACCTTCTCTTCTCAGATATCCTTTGAGTACATACTGAATACGTTGTTTTCGATTCTCTACGCGCGCGAATACACAAAAAATCTCAACAGCCTCAAGCGCAAAACAGAAGCGGTGAAGAAATGGGAACTGCTATAGGACTCTGCAAACTAGCAAAATTTACGCGGCCAAACGAGCGTTGGCGGGTTTTTCGAGTCGCAATTACCCCAGAATTACCTTCCAAAGAGCGTTTGGCGGGGAATTCTGACGAATATTCTGTATTTCAGCCCGCCAAATTGATTTTGGCGGGTTATTTTGGATTCCTATCTCCTCCGCGCCTCCTTTGCACCCTTATTATTCCACCCAAAAGTGGAATTCTATGACTTTTGCTTCCATTTGTGATATAGTAGGCCAGTCACGCTGTTGCTCAGAGAACCTATATAACGTTTCGCGGAGAGGAATTTGGCAAACGGGAGTCCAACTCTCTTTCCCAAACTGACCTGACCCGAAACAAACCCACTAAAATCAAATGCATGTAGAACATGCTGAAGGAGAACCATTTGTTATTTAAAGAACTAGAATTGAATCAAAACCTGCTGCGCGCACTGAAAGAGGCAGGCTACACGAAAGCTACGCCCATCCAAGAAGATGCCATTCCGCATCTGATGAACAACAAGGATTTGTTGGGTTGCGCCCAAACTGGTACCGGTAAGACCGCTGCCTTTGCCCTCCCGATTCTGCAGAACCTAACAGAAGCAGGAACAGCTGGAAAAGGTAACATCAAAGCCCTGATCCTTGCCCCTACCCGTGAGCTTGCCCTGCAAATCGGGGAAAGCTTCCAAATTTACGCAAAATACCTTCCATTGAAGATCCAAGTCATTTTTGGCGGTGTTTCCCAGAATCCTCAGACAACCGCGCTGAAACGCGGAACAGATATCCTTGTGGCGACGCCAGGCAGACTGTTGGACCTTATCGGACAAGGATACATCAAACTGAACCAGGTAGATTTCTTTGTCCTGGATGAAGCCGATATGATGTTGGATATGGGGATGCTCCATGATGTACGCCGCATCATCCGCGAATTGCCTAAGAAACGTCAAAGCATGTTCTTTTCGGCGACTATGCCGACTGAAATCGAAAAACTTGCGGGGACCATTTTGTCAAATCCGGTGAAAGTGGAAGTCACTCCGGTTTCCTCGACTGTGGAAATCATCCACCAAAGCGTTTATCCTGTAGCCAAGACCGACAAAACTGACTTGCTTATCCACCTGTTGAAGGAAGATACAGTGGAACGCTCGCTTGTCTTCTCAAGAACGAAGCACGGCGCCAACAAGATCGTCAAAAAGCTTTTGCAGGCTGGACTTTCAGCTGAAGCGATCCACGGCAACAAATCCCAGACTGCGCGTCAGCGTGCTTTGGAAAACTTCAAGACCAAAAAAACCAGCGTTCTTGTAGCGACAGATATCGCAGCCCGTGGTATCGATGTGCCTGAGCTTTCGCATGTCATCTTGTTTGATCTGCCTGAAGTTCCGGAAACCTATGTTCACCGTATCGGACGGACGGGACGCGCAGGACGCGGCGGAAAAGCCATCTCCTTCTGTGATGAAACAGAAGCATCCTTGTTGCGAGACATCGAAAAACTTATCCAGAGAAAAGTTCCGGTCGTAACAGATCAGCCTTTCCTGTTGAAAGAAGGCACTAAGGCAGCTGCACCACAGCCGAAAAAACCGGTTGCCGCTCGCAATAACGGAACTCGCGTTAAAAACCAGCAAGGTCCAAGAGGCGGCCAAAAAGCCGCACAAAGACCGCGTGTACAAACCAAAAAAAATACACAAAGTAACTAATAAAAAAGAGAGCTCCCGCCGGAAATGGCGGGAGCTCTCTTTTTTTCTGAAAAAATCTGATGAATGCGGCGGGATGAAACGCCTCCTCCGGCGAACGGAGGCTTCGCCGGAGTTCAGCCCACATTTAAGATCCGTCCTCCGATGAGCAAGGCTTCGTCGAAGGTGAGCGCAAAAGTTACCGCTGTACTCCGGCCGCCGGGCTCCTCGTCGGAGGAGCGCACATGATGCCACCGCCCTACTCCGATAAGCAACGCCCAAACGAGTTCTCATTCAAATCAGATTCTTGATGCCGTCGCAGATCCTTTTTGCGACGATCGGATTGTTCATCGTATAGATGTGGATGCCGTCGACATCATGCGCCAGCAGATCGACAATCTGATTGATCGCATAGGCCATACCGGCATCGAAAAGCGCCTCTTTGTTGTCTTCGTATTTGTGCATCACTCTGGAAAATTTTTCCGGCAAGGAGGCTCCGCAGAGCGTCACCATCCTTTCGATCTGGGCTTTGTTGATGACAGGCATGATGCCCGCCTCAACCGGCACGTGCATGCCCGCAATCTGGATATGTTCTTGGAAGGAATAGAAGGCATTGTTGTCGAAAAAAAGCTGGGAGATCAGATGCTGCACCCCGCTGTCCACCTTCTCCTTCAGATGGGCGATATCCTCGACTTTGTTCTTGGATTCCGTGTGGCATTCCGGATAACAGGCGCCGCTGATGGAAAAATCACCGTACTGCCTGATGAATTTGACCAGGTCGCTGGCATACCGGAAATCTTTTTTCGCTTCCACTGCCGGGTTTGCATCTCCGCGCAAGGCAAGGATGCTGTCGATGTCAGCAGCCCTTCAATTCCTCCAACAATTCGCAGATCTCGAATTTCGAATGATTCAGACAAGTCAAATGCACCAGCGGATCGATCCCATATTGATGTTTGATCCGTTTTGCCAATTCAACGGTTTGGTTATTCGTGTGGCTTCCGCCGGCGCCAAAAGTGACGCTGATGAAATCAGGGTTCAGTTCGCTCAGGATCGCCAGTGTCTCATCGATGTTCTGGATCGCTTTATCGCGCTTCGGCGGAAAGATTTCGAAGGAAAGCACCGGTTTTTTCTTTTGGAATTTGGATTCTATTTTCATCAGCTTTCACCTCTTTTCAGACCGAGACTGCGTCTTTGATGATTTTCGCCGCCGCCACCAGATTGGCCAGACTTTCTCTCGTTTCTTTGATGCCTCTGGTTTTCAGTCCGCAGTCCGGATTGATCCATAGGTTTTCCTCGTCTATCTTCGTCAGCGCGTTCTTCAATACCGCCACCATCTCTTCGACACTCGGCACGCGCGGCGAGTGGATGTCGTAAACACCCGGTCCGACTTCCGTTTCGAATTGGTTCGCCTTCAAGGCATCGATGATCGTCAGTTTGGAACGGGAAGCTTCGAATGAAATGACGTCCGCATCCATGTTGTCGATATCCTGTACGATCTCCTCGAATTCGCTATAGCACATATGCGTATGCACCTGCGTCTCCGGCCTCACGCCGCTGTGGCAAAGACGGAATGCCGGAATCGCCCAATCAAGGTACTCGCTCGCCCATTCTTCCCTGCGGATCGGCAACTTCTCTTTCAGAGCCGCTTCATCGATTTGGATGATCTTGATGCCCGCCGCTTCCAAGTCCTGAACCTCTTCGCGGATCGCCAGACCGATCTGGAAAGCCATCTCCCTCAGCGAAATGTCCTCACGCGGGAACGACCAATTCAAGATCGTCACCGGACCCGTGAGCATCCCTTTGACCGGTTTGTCGGAAAGACTCTGCGCATATTCCGAATAGAACACGGTGATCGGGTTTTCGCGTCGGATATCACCGAAGATGATCGGCGGCTTGACGCATCTTGTTCCGTAGGACTGTACCCAGGCTTTTTCGGTAAACACGTACCCTGCCAAGTTTTCACCGAAGAATTCCACCATGTCGTTGCGCTCGGATTCGCCGTGGACCAACACATCCAGCCCCAGTTCCTCCTGCAGATCGATGCATTCTTTGATGAAGCCTTTGATGTTTTCATCGTATTCGGCTCTGCTGATGTCGCCTTTGCGGTATTTGCTGCGGTTCTGCTTCACTTCCCTCGTCTGCGGGAAGGATCCGATCGTCGTCGTCGGCAACAGACCCAAGTTGCAGTTGTTCCTTTTGGATCGTTCTCCGTTTTTTTCTTGGAACGTTTCTGACAAAATCTCTTTCCGTCAAGCTCGCCACGGATGCTTGCACATGCTTGTCTTCGTATACCCGGTCCGCTGAAAAGACTTGTTGATTCGCAAGATAGTTTTCGTTTCCTTCATAATGTCCGGAAGTGCCGATCAATTCCGTCAGTTCCTTGATTTCCTGCAGTCTTTCCTTCGCGAAAGCGAAATACTGGGAAACTTCCTCAGGCAAGCTCGTCTCATTTTCCAGCGTGTAGGGAACATGCAGCAGCGAACAGGAAGTGCTGATGACGATATCGTTGCTGTATTTTTCCAGCCCTTTAACCAATTCGATGACCTTTTTGTAGTCGCTCTTCCAGATGTTTTTACCGTTCAGGACGCCGGCAAATAATGTTTTATCAGCCGGAAAGCCATGTCTTTCCAAAAGTTCCACCGTTTGCTTGCCTTCGATGAAGTCAAGGCCGATGCCATCGAAATCGAGCCCAATCACTTCTTCGTAGCTGTCCCTGATATCCCCGAAGTATGTCTGCAGCAATACTTTTACGTTACCTTTATGCGCCAAGACTTTTTCGTATAGGGAAGCAAACAACGCCACATCTTCATCGGACAGATCGGTGACCAAGCTCGGTTCATCGAACTGCACCCACGCCACGCCTTGCTCATTGAACCGATCGAGTATTGCGATATAGGCATTTGCCACTTGGTCGGCAAAATCATTTATTGTTTTGGAGCCTTTATATTTGGCCAGTTTCAGGAAAGTGAATCCGCCGATGATGACAGGTTTCGTCAGCACGCCGATTTCTTTGGCTTCTTCATACTCGGCAAAAGGCTTGTCGCCCGCCAATTTGATTTCGGTATCGTCGAACAGTTCAGGAACCAAATAATGATAATTGGTGTTGAACCATTTCTTCATCGCCAACGCTTTGACGTCGCCCGCTTCGCCCTGGTAGCCGCGCGCAGCCGCAAAATAAGTGTCGCGCTCGTTCAGCCCCAGCTGTCTGTAGCCGTTTGGCAGAGCATTCAACAAGACAGTCACATCCAACAAGTTGTCGTAATATGAAAAATCATTCGAAGGGATGTGGCTGATGCCGGCTAGCCTGCTGCAGATTCCAGTGCATTATCTTAAGACCCTTTGCGACTTTCTCCAACTCTTCTACTGAAATTTCTTTTCTGAAATATTTTTCGGATGCGAACTTCAACTCGCGCCCTTTGCCTACTCTTGGAAAACCGATTAGTGAACTGTTCATTTTGAATTCCTCCATTTCATTTTTTTGGTTCCTGCTATTTCAAGTCCCTTCCCAGTCATCAGGGAAAACTGCGAACATGATGTCTTACCACTGTCCCGATAGTTGCTGATCAGCTTCTATCAGAAGGTTGCTCCAGTATGCCATGGAAAACGGATATAGGATAACACTTAATAAATATACGCAGCTATAGATTTATGCTATAGGAGCAGGTGGGCCAATCCAGGTTGGTCGGAGTTGATCCGGCGAAGCCTCCGTTCACAAACAGATCCGAATGGTGGATGCGCCAGCAACTTATCTGGGTTGAACATTATGTCCGGAATAGGCTTGTTTTCGCACGAAATCAATGGTACTTTTTCCCCACCTCCAACGAAAGCCTTCTCAAACCCCGCAATCAGCCTATAATAAAAGTACACACATACTGCCTATTAAAAATACGATCCAACCAAAGGAGACTACTTATGACAAAGTATCAGATCGCTTTTTTTGATATCGATGGCACCTTGATCGATTCCCGCAATCACAAAGTCAACATGAATGATGGCATACCCGAATCCACAAAAGACGCCATCCATAAGATCCGGCAGGCAGGAATCATTCCCGTGATCGCTTCGGGGCGCCACAAAGAAGCAGTCGTTGGATCTCGCTTCCATTCTCGGCATCGACAGCATGATCACCTCGAATGGACAGGAAATCACCCTGAATGGCAAGAGCATCTACCAGAATTGGATCGAACAGGATGTGGTGGAGGAAATCTACACCAGCTTCAACCAGCGCGGGATTGATGTATTCTACGATACCGTTCATGGAATCTTCAGCTCGGCTGATCGAAAGAATCTATTGGACCGTGGAGTTGAGATCCGCTTTCTCAAGCCAGGGGAATACCCGTCGAAAGTGCTGCAGATACTGGTCGACAGCGATGACGTCGAGGGCATCAGCAGTTGGTTGACGGAATTGAAAGTCGTCAAATCCACACCGAGAACATTGGATATCCTGCCCCATGGCGTATCGAAAGCCAGCGGGATCCAGCAGCTCCTGAACATCCTTGACTTGCCGCTGGAATCATCGTTGGCTTTTGGAGATGAGCAAAACGATCTGGAAATGTTCGATGCGGTGGGAACCGCCGTTGCCATGGGCAATGCCATCAATCAGCTTAAGGACAAAGCCGATTTTGTCACACGGGAAGTGTGGCGGGATGGCATCTATTATGCCTGCCAAGAACTGAATCTGTTTCTGGAAGACTGATGCCCGACGTAAAACCAATAAACCCGCCTGCAAAACTGAAGCACTCGTTTTTTCGAGTGCCCAGTTTTCCAGCAGGGTTTTATTTTGGATAACCTTATTTTTGGACAAATTCGGATTATCTGCATTTTTTTGAAAAAGTTGTTTTTTTAGCTCAGGTTTGGATTATTGGAACAATTTTTTGTACATCGCAATCGTTTCTTCCAATGTCGGAGTGAATGGGTTTCCTGGTGCGCAAGCATCGATCATGGCATTTTTGGACAAGTAGTCATAATCGAATTCCTCTTCCTTGATGCCCAGCTCATTCAATGATGTTGGAATGCCGACAACTTTGGACAAACGTTTGATTTCTTCGACCGTGTAATCCGCGCAGGCTTGATCGGATACGTCAGCTGTCACTGCCAATCCTAATGCTTTCGCTACTTTGCGGAAACGTTCAGGCGCAAATTTGGCATTTTCGGCTTCCACGATCGGCAACAACATCGCACAGCAGACGCCGTGCGGCAAGTGGTAGACGGCACCCAATTGGTGAGCCATCGAATGCACATAGCCTAGGCCGGCATTGTTGAAGGCCATTCCGCCCAAGAAGATGGCATTGACCATTTTATCGCGCGCATCCAAATCAGTTCCGTTTTCGACAGCTTTCGGCAAGTATTCGCGGATCAATTCGATCGCTCCGGCTGCCAATACTTCCGTCACAGCGTATGCGCCCGGTGTTACCATCGATTCGATCGCATGGGTCAACGCATCCATCCCGGTAGCGGCTGTCAATGATTTCGGCATCGTCAGCATCAATTCAGGATCGTTCACGGAAATCTTCGCCAAGCTGTTTTTGTCGACCATAACCATCTTCACTTTGCGGTCTTCATCAGTGATGACGTAGTTGATCGTGATTTCAGCGGATGTTCCGGCAGTCGTGTTGATCGCCACAACCGGCAAACCGGCTTTAGCGGATTTGTGCAAGCCTTCGTAGTCCTGCGGTTTGCCGCCGTTCGTCAGGATGATGCTGATGGCGCTCGCTGCATCCTGCGGAGAGCCGCCGCCGAAGGAAATGATGAAGTCGCAGTTTTCAGCCTGTGCCATAGCCACGCCTTCGTTGACGTTTTTGCAGGTCGGGTTCGGATCGACATCCGCATAGATCACATAGTCGATTGCCGCATTGTCCAACTCTGCCAAAACAACGTCGATCATTTCGCTTTTGGCCAAAAAGTTATCCGTTACGAACAAAGCTTTCTTGTAGCCAAGTTCCTTCACATTGCTGCCCAATTCCTTGATGCAGCCTATTCCGATCAGGTTTATTGCCGGTACATAAAAAGTTGCCATTTTCAATTATCCCCTTTTGATAAGATTAGATGTTCAAGTAGCCCGCTCTTGGGGTTACAGAGAAACGTTTGCCCAGATTGCTCAATTGCTCATCAGTGATTTCCTGTCTGATGCCGCCTTGCGATTGTACAAGTGTATAGACAGTCGCTGATTTTTCAGCCGTTTCGACCAAACCGAAGCACTCTTCCAAATCTTTTCCGGCTGCGTACAAACCGTGGTGCGGCCATACGATCAGACGGTATTCCTTCATTTTCTCGGCAGTCGCTTCGCCGATTTCGTTCGTTCCAGGCATCAACCAAGGCAAGATGCCCACGCCTTCAGGGAACACGACCAATGATTCGGTACACATTTTCCAAAGGATGCGCGTGAAGCTTCTTTCATCCAACTCGCAAGAGAAGGACATCGCCAACAGGTTGGTGGCGTGGCAGTGGTAAACGACACGGTTTTCAGGATCGACCGACAAGCGCGAAATGTGCGACATCAAATGAGCAGGCAATTCGCTTGTAGGAGCCGCTCCGTTTTCGTAGCCCCATAACAGGTCTACACTGTTGCCTTCCGCAGTTACTTTCAGGATACCCAAGACATCAGCCGGGTCATGGATGACGTTTTTGAAGAATTTCCCTGTTCCGGTGACCAGGAAATATTTCCCAGCCAATGCTTTGCCGTCGAAAGCGATCGGAATGTTGCGTTTCACTTCGTTCAGATCCAGATATTCCGTAATTTCCTCTTCTTTCAGCAAGTAGGACAAGTTGCCGCTGTTTCTTTCGTGCCAGCCGAATTTGTACATGACGTCCGTCAACAGCATGACTTCTTTGATGAATGGTGCTTCTAAAATGTTTTTCATTTTTATGATTTCCCCCTTATTTGCGTTCCGTAAGAATTTTTTGTTCGTAGTCTTTTACTTCAGTCAGCCATTCCGTACCAGCCGGTACATTTTGTTGTTGGCAATAGAATTCCCAGACAGCGCCGAATGGATAAGATTTCATTTCTTCCGTAACAGCCAAACGGGTTGTGAAGTCGCCTGTGCTTTCGGCATCCTTCAATGTGTCGATTGGGCTCAACATGCCCAACAACAATGATTTCAACGTGCTGCGCGCGCCGATGACCATGGCTGCGACACGGTTGATCGTTGCATCGAAGAAGTCCATGCCGATGAAAGTTTTGTCCAACAAGTCGTTGCGCACCAATGTTTCGCCGATGCGGGTAGTCGCTTCATCCAAGATGACCACGTGATCGGAATCCCAACGGATCGGACGGCTCACGTGCAGCATCAAGCCTTTACCGAACGGCAGGAAGGCCGTGAATTTATCGGATACATCCTCGGTTGGGTGGAAATGTCCCGCATCGATTGTCCACAGGATATCCCTTGTCAAAGCGTAGGACAGGTAGAAATCATTGGAACCGGTCGTGAAGCTTTCTGCACCGATGCCGAAGAGTTTGCCTTCGACTGCGTCCAGCATGTGCGCATCATCGAATTTTTCTTCCAAACATTGATCCAACGCATCGCGCAGGCGTACACGCGGCGACATTTTGTCGATTGGATTGTCTTTGTAGCCGTCCGGGATCCAGATGTTGTTCACGCAAGTTTGGTTCAGTTCTTCGCCGAAGTAAGCGGCCACTTTGCGGCTGCGTTTCACGTGTTCGATCCAGAATGCTTGTGTTTCAGGGTCATTGCTGGACAACGTGCCGTCAGTCGATTTCGGATGTGAGAAGCAGGTAGGGTTGAAATCCAGTCCAAGACCTTTTTCTTTTGCCCATTGCACCCATTTTTCGTAGTGCTTCGGTTCGATCTGATCCAAGTCGATTTTTTCGTCCGTATCCACGTAGATGGCATGCAAATTCACTTTATGATTACCGGGGATCAGGCTCAAGGCTTTATCCAAGTCAGCACGCAATTGCGCTGGCGTCGTTGCTTTGCCTGGGTAGTTGCCGCTGACGGAAATCCCGCCGGTCAAGGCTTGATCAGGGAACATGAATCCCAATACGTCGTCCCCTTGCCAGCATTGCAAGGAAACCTTGATTTGGCTTAATTTTTCAAGTACTGCATCTGTATCCACACCGATGGCGGCGTATTTTTGTTTCGCTAAAGTGTATGCTTCTTCAATAGGTTTTGTCATTTGTCTATACTCCAATCTTTTCTTCGTATTTTTTTAAGTGCTCCCGGTCTGCGATCGGGTTTGGTGGGTATTCTTCAACATGGATCTGACTTCTCAGCCATTTTCTGGCTTCCGCCAGGTCAGCAAATTCGCCGGTTGCGATCATCTGCACGAGCAAGTTTCCGATTGCGGTGCCTTCGGTAGGTCCGGCAACGACCAGCTTCCCGGTGACATCGGCAGTCAGCTGATTCAGGAGTTTGACGTTCGCTCCGCCGCCGACGATGTGCAACACGTCAATCGTTTCCTTCGTTAATGCTTCGACTTTCTTCAGTTCATGCGCATAGGCCAAGGCCAGATTGCTGTACACGCACATCACCAATTCGCCGGTCGTTTCCGGAACGATTTCGCCCCGTTCGCGGCAATAGGCTTGGATTTCCTCAATCATGTTTGCCGGATTGAGGAAGCGCGGATCGTTCAGATCGACATACTGCAGGAATGGTTCGACTGCATAGGCCATCTGCGCCATTTCGCCGTAGGAGTGTCGGTAATCCAGGTTGCGCGCAATTTCCTGCACGAACCACATGCCGGTGATGTTCTTCAGGAAACGATAGGTACCGTAAGCGCCCCACTCATTCGTGAAGTTCGCTTCGTAGGCGGGACGGTCATTGATCGGAGCATCATTTTCCACACCGATCAATGACCAGGTTCCGCTGCTGAGGTAGGCCCATTTCCCGCCCACTGCCGGCACACCGACGATGGCGGATGCCGTATCGTGCGTCGCCGCAGCGATCACTTCGATTTTGGGCAGATCATAAGTTTCCGTCAGATCAGCCTTCACATCGCCGATTTTCGTTCCTGGCACAACCAGTTCCGGGAACTTCTCTCTCGGGATGCCGACAAGTTCAAGCAAGTCCTTGTCGAACTCGCCGGTTTCGAGATTCAGCATCTGCGAAGAGGACACATTCGTCACTTCACCGACCATTTCCCCGGTCAAGCGGTACGCCAGATAATCCGGTATCATCAAAATTTTGTCCGTCCTGGCCAACAAGTCCTTGTCCTCTTCATACAGTTGGTACAAAGTATTGAAGTTCAGGAATTGGATGCCCGTTTTGGCATAGATCGTCTCTTTGTCGATCTCTTGCGCCACTTTTTCCATCGTATCTTTCGTGCGTTCGTCCCGGTAACTGATCGGCAGCTGCAGCAATTGGCCGTCCGTTCCGATCAGGCAGTAGTCGACCGCCCATGTATCGATCCCGAGATGGCATTCCGTCACGCCGAGTGCCTTCAGTTTGGATAACCCAGTCAGGATTTCCTCGAAAATGGTTTCGATATCCCATCTGTCGGATCCGTCGATGCGGCTGAAGCCATTTTTGAAACGGTGCACTTCCTGCAACGCCAATTGTTTATTATCTATTTCCGCCAGCATGATCCGCCCGCTGGAGGCGCCGATATCTATCATCGCATAGTACTTCATTTACTTGTTTCACACCTCCATCTTGTAATTGTTTACATTACTATTAAACAACTTCTGGATTTATGCTACAATGTCACTGAATGAGTTGTGAGTACCAAATATACAGGAGGTGTTGGGATGGATCTGATTGCGCTGTTATCGCAGGAATCTGTCATCGAAAAGGAACAAAAAAAGCGGCATAAATTTGTGCCCGATCTGCCGGAACTGGAGGGGGAGGCGACCCGGGCGCCAAAGATCAAGGAGCATCTGTTTTTCGAAAACAAAGACATCTACATCAGCAAACACAACCGCTACGCCGCCTACCCGGAGCACTCGCACCAATTCCTCGAGCTCAACTACATCGTGAAGGGCGAATGCCGCCAGATCATCAACGGCGTCCCTTACCTGTTGAAGGAAGGCGATATTTTGTTGATGGACACCGGCAGCGAGCATTCCATCGAGGCGCTCGGCAAGGACGATCTGCTTTTGAACATCCTCTTCAACAACAAGAGCATCTCGATCAACTGGCTGATGAACATGAACCACAACGACAGCATCCTCTACAAAATTTTGCTGACGAACAACCCGCTGGACACGAACGCCGCGAATTTCATCCTGTTCCGCAACGAACAGAACGAACACATCAAGCAGATCATCAACAATATGGCCGATGAATATTTCTTCCCGAAAGTCTTTTCCGGAAAGATCATCAGCAGCTACCTGCCGATCCTGCTTTACGAATTGGCGCGTTCCCTGCCGCACGAATACAGCGAAACATTCAGCAAAAAGGACCCCTTTTACGAGGTCCTCCAGCTGATCGATGCCGAGTTCACAACGCTGACCTTGGACGCTGCGTCCAAACGGCTGAACTTCAACAAAAACTACTTGAGCAACATGATCAAGAAGCGCAGCGGCCAGACGTTCACGGAACTGCTGAACGAAAAGCGGCTGCTGAAGGCCAACCTGCTCATCGAATCCACCGAAATCCCGATCCAGACGATCCTGACCGAAGTCGGCTTTTCGAACAAGACCTATTTTTATACGTGCTATAAAAACAGATTCCACTGTCTGCCATCGGAAGTGCGAAAAAAATAACAGCCAAAATGGTTGCCAGTTGTCCGATTCTCTCCGGTTATCGGACAACCGCCAGGTGCTCACACACTCGATCACCCAACTAACTGAAAAAGTGAAGGACAGCCCCGCAAAAATAGGGGCTGTCCTTCACTTTTTCATACTAACATTTTTTTATTCGTAGCCGTTCGGATTATTCTTTTGCCAATTCCAGGAATCGCGGCACATGTCCGCCAATGTTTTCTGGGCGGTCCAACCCAGTTCTTCTTTGGCTTTCGTCGCATCCGCATAACAGGTCCCGACATCGCCGGGGCGTCTGTCGACGATTACGTAAGGGATCTCGACGCCATTGGCTTCCTCGAAGTTATGCACCAAGTCCAACACGCTGTAGCCGATGCCGGTACCGAGGTTGTAGATGCCGACGCCTTCCGTTTCCTTGATCTTGTCCAAAGCTTTGATGTGGCCCAATGCCAAGTCGACGACGTGGATGTAGTCGCGCACGCCTGTGCCATCCGGGTGTGTCGTAATCGTCCCCGAACACGCTCAAGCGCGGCAATTTTCCGACCGCCACTTGCGTGATGTAAGGCATCAAGTTGTTCGGGATGCCGGTCGGGTCTTCGCCGATCAGGCCGGACTCATGCGCACCGATCGGGTTGAAGTAACGCAATAAAGCGATGCTCCACTCGGAATCGGCGAACGCCACGTCCTGAAGGATCTGCTCGATCATGACTTTCGTGTAGCCGTAAGGATTGGTTGCGCTTGTCGGCAAGTCCTCCGTCAACGGCGACACGTTGTTCATGCCGTAGACCGTAGCCGAAGAGCTGAAGACGATCTTCTTCACGCCGTGTTTGCGCATTACATCGCACAAGACTGAGCGAGCTCGTGATGTTGTTGTGGTAGTATTCGATCGGTTTCGCGACGGATTCGCCGACCGCTTTGTAGCCCGCGAAATGGATGACGGAGTCGATGTTTTCTTTTGCGAAGACAGCGTCCAAGGCTTCGCGGTCCAGCACGTCCACTTCATAGAAAGTCGGTGATTTGCCGGTGATCGTTTTGATTCGGTTCAACACTTCCGGCTTGCTGTTCGAATAATTGTCGACGATGACCACTTCCTGGCCTGCTTTCAATAATTCCACTACGGTATGGCTGCCGATATAACCGGCTCCGCCTGTTACTAATACTGACATATGATCCCTCCACTTTCATTCAAAAGTTCAACGCAACTGTCCGACGAAACGAAGGAACGCTTGCTGGCCTTCAGGGGTGCGTTTGAACACACCGGCATCCTCCAGCACCCGCAAAAAGGCTTCGCTTACCGCTTCCTGCACCACTTCCGCCGCATCGGCGCCAGTCCGGTCCTTTTTGTCCACCAAGCCTGCAACCCACTCCTGATGGTAAGGAGCGATTTCTGCAGCTTCTCCGTTGAGATGATTTTCGATTTCAATCAACTCATCCTTCAAACGCGGAGGCAGAATCGCCAGCCCCATCACTTCGATCAAGCCAATGTTTTCTTTTTTGATGTTCTGCACATCCGGATGCGGATGGAAAATACCGTCCGGGAATTCCGGCGAAGTCCGGTTGTTCCGCAGAACCAGATCCAGTTCGAACAATCCGTCCTTCATGCGTGCGATCGGCGTGATCGTATTGTGCGGAATGCCCTCCGTGACATGCAGGATTTCGGCCGCTTCATCCGAATAGCCTCGCCATGCATCCAGGATAAAGGTTGCCGCCTCCGCCAATTCTGTCTGATCCTTACCGGCAAGCCGGATGACGGACATCGGCCACTTGACGATGCCTGCCTGAATCGAAGCGAATCGGGGCAGTTCAAACGGCCGTTCGATCGGTGCTTCCGCCATCGCGAAGGTATGCCGTCCGCCTTGATAATGGTCATGCGACAAGATCGAGCCGCCGACGATCGGCAGGTCCGCATTCGATCCGACGAAATAGTGCGGGAATTGCGTGATGATCCCAAGCAACTTCTCGAAAGTATGCTTGTCCAATTTCATCGGCTTGTGCTCCTCGGCCAAAAAGATGCAGTGCTCCTCATAATACGCATAAGGCGAATACTGCAGCCCCCACTTCTCGTCGTTCAACGGCATGCGGACGATGCGATGGTTGGCGCGCGCCGGATGGTCGATGCGCCCGGCATAGCCTTCATTTTCCATGCAGAGTTGGCAAGCTGGATAAGCGGAAGCAGGCACGTTTTTCGCCAAAGCGATCTGCTTCGGATCCTTCTCCGGTTTGGATAGGTTGATTGTGATCTCCAGTTCACCGTAATCGGTCCGGTGCTGAAACGCGATATTTTTGGCGATGCTGCGGGTCTTGATGTAATCATTGTTCTGGCTGAGTTCGTAGAAATAGTCAGTTGCGGCTTCCGGATTTTCTGCATAGACTTCCCAGAAATGCTTGTTGATGACGGAAGGCATCGGCGTGATCAAGGACATGATCTGCGCCTCCAGCGTCTCCCTCGCATATTGGTAGTCCGCGATTTTTCCGTTTGCGACCGCCCAATCCACCAAGCGATCCAGCAGATCCAAGCGATCCGGCAAAGCTTGCGACGGCACCAATTGCGTATCCAAGTCTTCCTTTCCGATCATGGCCAACAGCAGATTCCGCAGCGCAATCCTGTCCATCGCATCCGTTTCGCCGTTTGCGATGCCCGTTTCCACGAAATCGACAACAGCTTGGTCGATCGCATACACTGTCTCATTTATCGTCATGCCAACCGCTCCTTATAACCGTTTTGCGCCATCGCTGATTTCGGCGATGTAGAATTCTGCCGGATAACCGATCGCTGCTTCATAGGTTTTACCGACATTTTCGATGAAGGCCGGAATCGCCTCTTTTTGGACGATGGCAATCGCGCAGCCGCCGAATCCTGCTCCGGTCATACGCGCTCCCAATACACCAGGTTGATCCCATGCTGCTTGAACCAATGTGTCCAATTCGATGCCGGTAACTTCGTAGTCGTCCCGCAAAGAAATATGCGATTGGTTCATCAACTGGCCGAATGCTTCCAATTCGCCTGCCTGCAAGGCCGCTTTGGCTTTCAAGGTACGCTGGTTTTCAGTGACCGCATGACGCGCACGGCGATACAGGACATCGCTCTCCAGAACTGCTTTCGCCTTTTCGAAGGTTTCTTCATCGAGTTCGCCCAAGCTGCCGATCGATACGACCGTTTGCAGTTTCGCCAACGCTTCTTCGCATTCGCTGCGGCGTTCGTTGTACTTGGAGTCGACCAATTCACGGCGTTTTTTCGTATTCATGATGACGATCGCATGATTGCCCAATTCTACGGGAACCATTTCATATTCAAGTGTGTTGCAGTCCAACAAAATCGCTTTGTTTTCCTCGCCCATGCCGACAGCGAACTGATCCATGATGCCGCTGTTCACGCCGATGAACTCGTTCTCCACGCGCTTGCCGGTTTTGATGAGCTCCAACCGATCCGCATTCAGGTCGAACAGATTATCCAAAACGACACCCATCAACAACTCAAGGGACGCGGAAGAAGACAGACCCGAGCCATTCGGGATATTTCCGAAGATGACCATATCCATGCCTTCCGGGATGGCATGACCGGCTTCCTTCAGATAGCGCAGCATGCCTTTCGGGTAGTTCGCCCAGCTGTCCGCTTTTTTGTGATCAAGATCGGCCAGGTCGAAGCTGATGACGCCGGCTTCCGGGAAGTTTTCCGAGTAAAGACGGACTTGCTTCAGATCATTTTTTGCCGCAATAGCGTAAGTTCCCAGTGTGATGGCGCAAGGAAAAACATTTCCGCCGTTGTAATCCGTGTGCTCGCCGATCAGATTGATCCGTCCCGGTGCGAAAAATGCTGTGTAGTCCCCTTTGCCGAATAGTTCCTCAAATTTTTGCTTCAACCCTGTCAATTCCATCTTCATCCGCTCCTTTTTGTTTTTGATAAATGTTTACTTGTGATTTTTACTAAATATTAACTAAATGAATTATAACCCCACAACAAAGAAGTGTCAAGCGGTTTTGGAGCGCTTTCATACCGTGCGGCATTTGATTCATTTAACACAAAAAACCGCAATGTTAGGCATTAGCAAGCCCTTCATTGCGGTTTAACATTCAATTAGGTTATTTCCAGGTAAAAAACTTATTTGGGTAATTGTATTGAATAATGCACTTAGCTTTGGAACCGATGACTATTCAAGTGTGACCTTCCCGACTTTCAGCAGGTGCACATCCTTCTCCATGCAGTAGAGCCTGATCAAAGTCGTTGCCAAAAAGCAGCTGTACAACGCCATTTGGCTTCCGGCCAAGCGGAACACGATAATGTACAGGATGGCACCCAAAATGGAAGCCAGCGCATAGACTTCTTTGCGGAATATGTAAGGAATCTCCCGGGCGAACACATCCCGGATAAGCCCGCCACCGGTTCCGGTCAGGACAGCCAAAGTCACCACAACGTACCACTGTTGGAAGCCCATCCGCACCGCAACCTCCGCTCCGATGGCGGTAAATGCCCCAAGACCGATTGCATCAAAAAATTGCAGCATCTTCGCCAATTTGCTGATGTGCGTATAGAAGAGGATGACGAATCCGGCCGAAAGCAGACTGATGAGCGCATAGAGCGGATTTTCCAGCGATGCCGGCAAAGGACGATCGATCAACAGATCCCTGACGATCCCTCCGCCCACCGAAGTAGTGATCGCAAATATCCCGATCCCGTAATAATCAAGCTCCTTCTCGATCGCGGTCAACGCCCCTGACATCGCAAAGGCGATCGTTCCGATTATTTCAACTATAGAAATGAATTCCATTATATTGTATCCCCCCTAATGATAGTTTTCTGAAAATATTATGTTTCGCAAAAAGTATAACGCAAAAGAATGCAAAGTCGCCATAACTTTGCATCCTTTTTCATTCTATTTTTTAGCCTTTTTGCACAAACCTATTTATTCTGTAGCTTCCACTTGGGCAGCAGCTTTTGGAGCCGTCAGCAAAATCGAAGCCAAGGCAATCGTCCCAAAAGCGACATTCAGCAGCAACCCTGCAGAACCGGCCACTTCCATATTCCCTTGCGCTCCCAAAACATTGAAAAGGCTGGAGGAAAGTGCAACCCCGACCGCTCCACCTAAAGAGCTGGCCATTTTGTAGATGCCGGACGCGCTGCCGACTTTATCAGCAGGAGCATTCGAAATTGCGGTATCCGTGGAAGGTGTCGCATAAATCCCCAAACCGAAGCCATACAAAGCATAGCCGACGAACACAAGCAGATTGTAGATGATTCCCGGCACAAAAGTGAAGGCCATCAAAGCGATCCCGATCGTTGCAATGAATGATCCGGTCACCATCGGCTTGCGGGAACCGAATTTTTGCAAGGCTTTTTCACCCAAACGGATGGAGCTCAATACGCAAACCAAGTAACCGATCGTCAGCAATCCGGATTGGAAAGAAGAGAATCCACGGCCCATTTGCACATAAGTATTTGCAACAACCATCGTTCCTGCAGAAGCATTCAGTAAGAAGTTAGACAAAGTGGCACCGCTGTAGGCTTTATTCTTGAACAAAGAGAAGTCGATGAAACTGTTCACATGTTTCTTTTCGATTGTTGCGAACAAGAAGCACTGAAATAACAAGCAAAGCTGCCAAACCAAGATAATTGGATTTGTCCATCCGATCGAAGTTCGCCTTGACCGATAATAATATTGAATGTCAGCATAGCCAAAGCAAAAGTGATGAGACCTCCGAAATCGAAAGGTTTCTTTTCGCCGATTGCTTCGAATTTGCATTCTGGTGTGCCCTTCAGCAAAAACATCCCAAGAACAGCAACAAAAATCGAAACCACGAAGATTGCTCTCCAGCCGAAATAAGTAGCCACCAGTCCGCCAAAGAATGAACAAATTCCGGAACCGCCCCATGAACCGATCGACCAGAAACTTAATGCGCGTTGTCTTTCAGCGCCATCGAAATAGGTCTTCATCAGAGCCAAAGTGGCAGGCATGATACAAGCCGCTGACAGCCCTTGGATGATACGTCCGATGATCAATAATGTTGCACCGTTCGCGAAAACTAAGCACAGTGAACCGATGATGCTCAGAATCATTCCGATATTCGTCAATTTGACGCGGCCATATTTATCCGCCAAGCCACCTGCAACAACCATAAACATCCCTGAAAATAAAGAGGTCAAACTGATCGCAATGCTCAAGATACCGGATGAGATGCCCAAATCCGCCTGGATCGCCGGCACAATATTCACCATCGCTTGAGCGAACAACCAGAATGTGACAACACCTATAATAATCCCTGCAATTAATTTGTCATTACCTTTGTATTGCGTTTCCACTATTTTTCACTGCTCCCTTTTAAGTAATCAATAACTAATGTCCCCATTGTTTCGGCTGCGATCAGCATACTGTCCTCATTGATCCGGAATTTCGGATGATGATGCGGATAAGCTTCGCCGTCTTTCGGAGTCGCTCCGACATAGAGGAAGACGCTCGGACGTTCCTTCGCATAATAAGCGAAATCTTCTGAAGGCGGCTGCGCCTCGCACTGTTCCACTGCCGCTACTCCCGGTAGTTCGGTAGCCTGCAGAGCCGCAGCTGCGAATGCCGTCATTTCCGGATCGTTGAACAGGACTGGATAGTCGTTTTCGTAATCCAGTTCATAGGTCACATCGAACATGGCCGAGATGCCGTCCAGCTTCGCCCGGATTTCCTTTTCGATCAGCGTGCGTGTCTCTTCTGACATCGAGCGCACATCGCCCTCCAATACGACCGAATCTTTGATGACGTTGAACGAGCCTTTGCCGTCAAAGCTGCCGATCGTGATCGAGCCGACATCGAAAGGATTCATACGGCGGCTGACGATGGATTGCACGGCCACGACAAAATGACTGGCCGCCACGATGGCGTCGTTGGCTTTGTGCGGCGAGGAACCGTGGCCGCCGACGCCTTGGATCTTCACGCGGAAATTGGCGCGGCCGGTCTGAACGTTGCCTTCGCGGTAGAACACTTTGCCGCTGTCCATCTGCGACATCACGTGGATGCCGAAGACAGTATCGACGCCTTCCAAAGCGCCGTCCTTGATCATGCCGATTGCTCCGCCTGGGGGAACTTCTTCCGCAGGCTGATGCAGCACAACGATTTTTCCTTCGAGCTGTTCCTTCATCTCAATCAAGGTTTCGGCCAGGATCAGCATGTAGGCTGTATGCGCGTCATGTCCGCAAGCATGCATGACTCCTGGTGTTTTTGAGGCAAATGGCAAGCCCGTTTCCTCTTGGATCGGCAACGCATCAAAGTCCGCTCGGATGGCGACTGTTTTTCCTGGTTTGCCGCTGTCGATGGTCACGACAATGCCCAATCCTCCGACATGGGTGCGGATGTCACACTCTTTCCCTGCATAAAAAGCTTCGATATACTTGGCCGTGTTCTCCTCCTGGAAAGACAATTCCGGATGGGCATGCAAGTAGCGATAGATTTCGATCATGCGCTCCTGCTTCTCGGCTAACTTGCTGAATAATTGCTTTTTGGTCGCTTCGTTCATTTTTTTGCGCTCCCTTATTTTTTGACTTTTTGTAACTATCCTATTGGTTGTTTAATGCTACGTTTCTTAATCACTCAGCTAGTATACCGCCACAAAAAAATAAGAAAAGGCTCGTTATTATGCAAAACATCCTGATTTTTGTCTTCGCATTTTCAGAAATCAGTTGAATAGCAATTTAATGCGGATGATTTTTGTCCGAAACCCCTTTCAATTGTCGTATGACTCGTTAGATGTCCGATAACTCAAAAGAATCAGACATCGAGAGAGCAGTTGTGCTGGAGGTTGTCCGATAACCCGGAAGAATCGGACAACCACAATTCAAATGTTCTGCTGCTTGTCCGATAACCCGAATGAATCGGACAAGCCGAAAGTATCCGACAAAAAAAGGTTGTCTCGTGGGAGACAACCTTTTCTTCATTATTGTTCTGCTCAGCCAATCGCTCGGCGGAATTCGATGAACAGGATCGCGTTGCTGCTCATCGAAGCATAGAAGGACCAATCTTTGTCGATCTGTTCATCCTCCAGCTCCAAAGTAGGCATGGAGGACTGCACGATGTACTCCATCACCTCAAGGTCGATGCCGTGTTTGCTGTTCAGCTGCCCCCACTTTGTGTAGAGACCGCCATTTTGCTGGTCGAACCGGTATTTCCGGACCTGGTATTCGCCGGGCTCCATGCCGATCAGCCGAACATGCAGTTCGTTGCTGCGGTTCCGCATGAACAATTCATCGACCGAGTAGCGCGGATTGAAGTGCTTTTCGTTGAAAAGCAGCAGTTGGTAGCCCTCTTCGTTTTCGGTCAGCACATAATGTTCTCCCTGAGCGCGCACTTCGCCCGTCATCCGTTCCTTGAACATCAGCGTGTAGAAAGCAGGCCGCTTGCCATTGAAGAAATGGAACAGCTCCAAACCCGCCACAGCCTTGTTGTGGTTCCCTCCGTGCAGCTCATGGAGTTCGCTGTTCAGCCAGAAACCGACGCCCGCGACTTCCGTCCCCAAATCCAAAATAGTCCTCAAGATCAGTGCACCCCGGAAAAAAGTCCCGTTTGTGTAGCGCGTATTTCCGGTCAGCGTGTTCCAATTTTCCAGGTACAGTGGCTGATGCATCTGGTGCTTTTTCAGGAAACGTTTCAGCTTCTGCGTTTTCCGCAGGATATAGCCTTGGCTGTTCAGGAAGTCTTCATCGCTGATTTCCGAAAAGTCGACGACCTCGTTCTGATCGGCATCATAGGTGATGAAGTCGATGCTGTCGGATTGGTGAAGTTGCCAGTGATGCGACAAGGAAAGACTGTCTTTCTCCTCTTTGAAAGGAAGGAAAGTGCCGATTTTCAGCTGAACAGCATATTTCCGGATCACTTCATGCAGCCTCAAGTACACGCGCTCCAACTCCGTGGACAGGACGGCCGTCTCTTTTTCCGCATAGAAAACGACTTTCCATTGGTTGACAAATTTCCTGCCGAATACCTGCAGTGTGTGGATCAGAAAACCTTCAAGTTCCTTGAAATAGCGCTCTTCATTGTGGATGACTTCTTTATAAGTGATCCTCACATACAGGCTGATATCCTGTTCCTTCAGGTACTGGATGGCCAAATCGGCGTTGGCGTACTTCGGTGTGGTGGACACGAACTCATCCGTCTCGACTTCCGGCAACAAAGTGGATCCGCCGATCAGATTGCGCACCCCCACAAAATCGACGCGAAGCCTTTGCTTGGCGAGAAGCACTTGTTCCTTCACCTGCTCGTTCAGGATTTCCTTCAGTTCCCCGATGAACACAATATGCTTTTCGCTCGCCAATAATCCGTCGCCACCACCCTCGCCGACAACAATCTTGCATGCTTCTCCCGGCGCCTCGTCCGGCAATGCGCGCGGATTCAGAGGCTCCTCCAAATATTTCGTCAACTGCATCAGCGCTTCCGGCGAATCCAATTCCTTCCCGGCTTCCGTTTTGGCGGCCACGGCTCCGAACGCTTCACTGTTTTCTTGTTTATGCTCTTTCCGGTATTGGACCGGCGTCTGATCGTAGACCGATTTGAAGGCTTCCGTAAAATTCTTCGCCGTCGAGAAGCCGTTTCGTACCGCAATCTGGAACAAATTATCGGATGTATGCAGCAAGTCCTCCACACAGTGCTTCAAGCGCACCATCTTCAGATATTGCAGAAAGCCCATTCCGGTCGTCTGTTTGAAGTACCGGGATAAATAGGTAGACGACAAGTACTCGCTTTCCGCCATCTCCGCAAGCGTCAAAGGTTCCGCATAGCGGAGTTCAATCGTATGGATGATCCGGGCAATCCGTTCATCGCTCGCTTCGCCTGCTCCGGTATGCGGCTCCTCCTTTTTGAAGAAGCGGGTCACCAGCAGCATCGTCTGAAACAGGATACTGCGGGCCTCCAAAACGCTTCCTTCTTCCTGGCGGGAATGGACGATCACGAGTTCAGCCAGCAGCCTGCGCAGCTGCGCTACGACATCCCCGCGCCCCGGGTCCAAATCTTTCGAGAAGCATTCGAAGGAATAATGGAAGTAATTCGGGTAGTTCAGCACGAAGAAATGGCTGGGGATGCTCAGGCAAATGAGGATATTATTTTCGCTGCCCCGGACAGTATAGTGGTCGTTCCGGTTGATGAAGAGAATATCCCCTTCATCCAGAGCATACATTTCCCCATTGACGGACACGCTCGCCCTTCCTTTGGTCACGAACAAAATCCGAGTGCCGTAATACCGTTGTGGCGCGGCATAACGGATATTCCCCATCGTGATATCATAATCTGCCCCATGCTCTCTCGTCATCGATTCTCCTCCATTCTTTTCTCCCATTATCCACCTCATACCCAATCGGCACAATGGCCATTTTCCGACAACTATTTGAACGAATCAGTCTGATCGTGCAAAAAACCAAAAAATGCCCCCAAAGTAAAGCCCGGGGACATCTTGTCTGTTCATGAAACTAATTTTTATCAGATTGTACTTGTGTCGATCACGAAACGGTATCTGACGTCGGAAGCCAGTACGCGTTCATAGGCCTCGTCGATTTGGTCGGCGGAAATGACTTCAATATTCGGAACGATGCCGTGTTCGGCGCAGAAATCCAGCATTTCCTGCGTTTCGCGGATGCCGCCGATCATGGAACCAGCGAAGGAACGGCGATGCCCGATCAAGGACATCACATTCACTGACAGCGGTTCTCCAGGAGCCCCGACGTTCACCAGCGTGCCATCGAGCTTCAACAAGCCCAGGTAAGCGTCCAGGTTGATAACGGCGCTCACCGTATTGATGATCAGGTCAAAAGTGCCGGCCAATTCCTTGAATGTTTCCGGATCCTTGGTGGCGTAATAATGCTGCGCCCCGAACTTCAGACCGTCTTCTTTTTTGCTCAACGTTTGCGAAAGGACGGTGACTTCAGCCCCCATCGCATGCGCGATTTTGACTCCCATGTGCCCCAATCCACCCAGTCCGATCACGGCGACTTTCTTGCCGGGGCCGGCCTGCCAGCGGTTCAATGGCGAGTAAGTAGTGATGCCGGCGCACAACAGCGGCGCTGCAGCATCCAGTCCGATGTTGTCCGGAATACGCACAACAAAATCTTCGGTCACGACGATATGCGTCGAGTAGCCACCCTGTGTCGGTTCACCGTATTTATCGACTCCGGCGTAGGTTGGAACATTGCCCTTGAGGCAGTACTGCTCCTCGCCGCGCAAACAATTTTCGCATTCTCCGCAGGAATCGACCATGCAGCCGACACCGACGCGGTCCCCGATTTTGTATTTCGTTACGCCAGGACCGACCGCTGTGACCAATCCCGCGATTTCATGCCCAGGTACGAGCGGATAGTGCACATGTCCCCATTCGCCATGGGCTGTATGGATATCCGAATGGCAAATACCCGCAAACTTGATTTCGATCAGAACGTCCTGTTCATCCAATTCCCGTCTCTTGATTTCAGCAAATCGAAACGGCTTGTCCGGACCGTCGACTGCTCTTGCTCTCGCTAATACCATCTATTGTTCCTCCATTATGCTTTTTTATTCAAAAGCAGCATTTTCTTCGCTCTTGTAGAAAAAGCATACTCCTTAAAGTTAAGGTTAAGTCAAGCGATAACCAATTATAAGCCCGAACTACTACGCGAGCGCATTAGGCAATTATCCGGAAGTTTGCTGACTTGCACGGATCAATTTCCCATTTTTATCTCCAGACCATCTTTTTGTTCCTTATTATTAACATTATTTCATATTATAGTATAACTAGTTTATACTTAATATTGAAATAATTCGAAAATGGGAGGAATCAACTTGAAAATAAAAGCCTATTTAGCTCTTCCGGTTACATTATTGCTTATGGCCTGTTCGAATGAATCAAACGAAACTACCCAAACCGAAGTCACTCAATCCTCAGTCAGCGAAAGCGCAGAAGTCATCAGCACGGAAGTTATCGACGACGAAACTGCCTTTTTGGAACAAATTGCCGATTTTGATGCAGAACACGAACCGTTCATCGTAGCCTATTACGATTCCCTCGATGCCATTAAAGAAAAAGTATCCGACGAGACGAATACTTTTGTCGATCCGGAACTTTCCGAAAGGGAACTGCAAATCAAACTGATATTCAAAGGTGACGATGATTATTACCGCGTAATACTGGGGCATTGAGTATCACACCATAGGCTCGTCGGTCATTAACACTTTCCTCTAAACCCGATATAAGGCACTCATGTCAGTCGATTGCGCAGCGCTGTCTCCTCGAAAGGCGACAACTTAGTGTTTCGTTGACCATCCGGCTTACTCTTCCTTTCCAAAAGTCACGACATAAGCAGCTTACCACGGTTAAATGCGAGCTAACTACTGCATGTAACGCCCGACGAGTCAATATACATTAACGAAAAAGACGCCCTGATTTTATGAGCGTCTTTTTCGATATCCAACAACGATAGTGGTGTTCTTTCACCCCCACAAGCGCAAATAACTGCCTATTTCCTCTGTGTCTCTATAAAATCCCTCAGCACAACAACATGATTGATCTCCGGGTCCCGCGCGGCATAGACCAAAGTGACATCGGTCGCTTCCAGCTGTTTCAGGATCTCCGCTACAGCAGCAGCGGTCTGCGGATTCATCAACATCTCCTCTTCATAGCGTTCCCTGAAGGCGGCGAATTTATCCGAATCGTGAGTCGAACCATTTGCGCAGATCCGGCGAAGGCGCGCTGTCCTTCAGCCACGCACCCAGCTGCGCGACTTCCTTCTTGACGCCCCGCGGCCACAGCCGATCGACCAAGAATCCGGAAGCCGTCCGCTTCTGCCGGAGATTCATAGATACGTTTCATCTTCAAGTTCCAAGCATCCACTTCCTCCTTAAAAAACATGTTGAAATTCATTGTCATTAGTTTAAATCAACCAAAAATCTGTTGTATAAACCGTTGAACTCAATTTGCGCGAACCTGACTAGGATTTGTTTCTTACTGATCAGCTTTGACCTGAATCCATTCACTTTGAGGTCTGTTCCGATGGCGGATACTTTGTATGCTTCCATGGAAACTGATCTGATTCCAATCGCTGATCTAGTGCTTACCGAAATTGCTTTCGGTGCAGTGAACAACTCGTGGAACTGTCAGAGTTTACGTACACTAAAGTCATATACAGCAACGTCTTCATCAGCCGAACAGACCAGTTCTGATTTTTTCGGAGGCTCTTTGCTGATTTTGACTGTGCTGCTTCTTTCGAGTTGATTGAGTATTCCAGCTATCTGTAAGTTGGTACTGTTCTTCTTCTTCGATGCACCTATAACGAAGATACTTTCGAACAATTAGGAGTCAGGGTCCCTTGGATCCCAAATACTCGATAACGTTGTGGAGACCGAAGAAACTGAAAGTCGAAGACATCAAAGGCAATATTTCCAATCGGATTATCCCAGCCGAATTTTCGACGGAATAAACGTGAATAGGCTGCTTCTTGCAGGAGCGAATCACTCCGGTTTTAAAATGCGCAGGTACCACAAGAAACTCTCTCTGAATGACCAATTTTTTCGATATTAGGAATCAATGGAGCGTATTTAGCCGGTGCCACCGCAGAACTACTCGACTTTGCATCCGTTTATCTGCCTCCACACAGAAAATTATAAGTGTACCGGATACGCCGAAAAACTGGGATCACACTATCCCCGGTTGATTCCATCTAAACTTAATCCTCCAACAGCACCAGTGTTCTGGTCATGTTTTCCAAGGCAAGCTTCTCATTCTGAAGCTGTCCCTGCAGCTTTTCGATGCTGCGTTCAAGCTGCTGCACTTCCAACATTTTTTCGATTATTTCACTCTGGAACTGTTCCTTACCGAGCTGCCTTGCATCCTCCAGTTGTTGTTTTTGCTGCTTGTACTGGTGATACAGCATGGCCTCGGCTTGGCTTTTTGGGCCGCCTGCAGCTTCCATTCTTTCGCAATCTTTCGCAGCGCTCGAATTGTTCTTTTGTCATTGTCATTGTCTTTCCCTCCAAATTGTTTTTTTGAAAACAAAAAACCCTTCTTTTAACAAGAAGAGTCGGGAATGTCGCTTTGCTCTTCTTATCTCTCAGATTGCTCTGCAGGATTTAGCACCGTGCCTTTGCGTTCGCGCGTGGGTCGGTTGCTGAGATGTCATCGGGCCAGTCCCTCGATCTCTCGTGATAAAAGAAGTTATTTAATTTTCATACATATTATGTCATAGCATTGCGCAAAATTCAACTAACTTCCAATTGGTTTAATATATTTTTTTATCTACATCTGTTCTACACACTTCCTTGGTATCCTGAAGAAGGATCAAGCGATCCCGCGTTGCTGATCATTTCTTTTGTCCGATCAACAACACGGAAACAGTCTCGTAAAACATAGCCAGTTTATACATAGGAAGGAAGAACTTACCCATGAAGAAAAAATATTTGATGATTGGCCTGATTTCTTTTACTGCATTGACCACCTTTGCTGTCGCAACTCCCGTAGAAGCAGCGATGATGGATACGGTGACATATGAAAATCACGGTCAGTATGTACGTAGCCATGCCACTCATCTTCGTCATCACACAGAAGACGGTCATTCGATGAACGGCGTCAGTATGCATGCTAGAGACAAGGATGAAAATCTTTCTTGTCCCACTGAATAAACGGATCCATCCTTGGACCAATAATTTAGGTGCATAGGCAATAGATTATAGTTGATGGCATCTTTTGGATCATATAGCTAAATAGGGCGGCATCAAAACTAGAATAATACTTTCTAGTTTTGATGCCGCCCCTTTATTTCTGTATGGGACTTGATTTTACGCTCAGAAATAACCTTTCAAAACCGTTATGGCGGGGAATCCCGCTACTAACTCGCTCTGATTGTCCGATTCCTCCACGATATCGGACAACCACCAAAGCAAACTTACTCTACTTGTCCGATTCCTCCGCGTTATCGGACAACCCCGGATCAAGCATATTTCAACGCAATCTCTTCCACAAATTTGGTCACGTCCTTGAAGGCGTCACAGCAATCCTCCAGCGATTTATAGATTTTGCTCAGGATGACGATACTGACGGCATCCGCATTGCTCTGATAGAGATCGCGCATGGAGTGGATGTACAGCAGATCGCCTTCCTTCTCACAGGCATTGATTCGGTCGATGACTACGTGGATCTCTTTTTGCGATTTCTTGTAGGTTTTCAATAGCCGCACCGCCGTTAGCAATTCCTCGGCTGATTTTTCCACCAGATCCAGGAATTGGTTGATTTCCGGGGTGATGTTCTGCGGTTGATAGATTTCAATGTGGATCATGACATCCTCAATCATGTCGATGGCATGGTCCAGACTGGTGACCAGTGCAATCACATCCTGCCTATCGAAAGGCGGCAACAGATCGTTGTACATATAGCGCATCAGCCTGTATTTCGCGAGGTCGGCATTGTGTTCGATTTCATGCATCTCGTCCAATTTTTGGCTGAGGTCAGCGACAGGATATTCCGCCAAAACCTGCTTCAGGAATCCCGCCGATTGGACGCCCCATTCGGCAAGCTTGATGAACTCATCGAAATAATCCAACTTTTCCGTCTTCTTTTTGAACATAATCGGCTCCCCCTAGAATATCCGAATGAATAGCTTTGCCATCAAATACCCGACAAGACCGCAGCCTGGAAATGTCAACACCCACGTATAAACCATTTCCTTGACCGTCAACCAGTTTACGCTCGACAGATGCCTGCCTGCGCCCACTCCCATGATGGCCGTTGTCTTCGTGTGGGTCGTGCTCACCGGCAGGCCCAAGAGAGATGCCGTCAAGAGGCTCAAGGCACCAGCAAAATCAGCGCTGAAGCCTTGATAGGTCTCCAGCTTCACCATGTTGACACCTACCGTCTTAATGATTTTCCCGCCGCCGATTGCCGTTCCCAAGGCCATGACTGTGGAACACAGCAGCATCAACCAGACAGGGATAATGAAATCAGTCGCGGCATTTCCTTGCGACAAAGCGATGCCCAACAGGAAAATCCCGATGAACTTCTGGCCGTCCTGGGCCCCATGCATGAAGGCCATCGCCGCCGCACCGGCGATTTGGCTGTTGCGGAAGAAGGTTGTCGTGCTTTGCCGCTCAATGTCCTTGAACAGAACGCCGACCAGTTTCACGACCAGGAACCCCAGAGACAGCCCCATAACGGTGGAAAGCACCAAGCCATACAGCACCTTGATCCATTCCGCTCCATTGATGCCGCTGATGCCGCCCTGCAATGCAATCGCAGCCCCCGATACCCCAGCGATCAAGGCATGGCTCTCGCTTGTCGGAATGCCAAAATACCAAGCGGCAGTGGCCCATACCACAATCGCGAAGAGCGCCGCACACAGCGCCACGACCGCATCATCCGTATTCCCGCCAAAATCAACCATCTTCGCCATCGTCTGGGCAACTTTCGCATTGATCGCCGTCATCGCAAAAACGCCTAAAAAATTGAACACCGCCGCCATCAGGATGGCATTCCGCGGGGTCATGCTTCTGGTCGAGACGCAAGTGGCGATGGCGTTCGGCGCATCCGTCCACCCGTTCACCAAAACCACGCCCAACGTCAAGGCCACCGTCACCGCAATAGCCGGGCTCGACAGCAGCAACTGAATGAATTCACCGAATGAAATCGCCATAAAGAACCACCGCCTTTCCGGACTGCACTGAAGTAAATGATCTTACATCGGAATCCCGACTTCGATATGCTGGAAGGAATCGACATCAAACAAGCCTTTATCCGTCAATTTCAGACGCGGAATGACCGGCAAGCACAGGAACGAGAGGATCATGAAAATGTTCTGCGATTCCTCCGCCAGCGTAGCCAACTGCTCATGCAGCTGATGCAATTCCTCGATCACTTCTTCGTAAGGTTTTTCCGACATGATGCCGCCGACCCGCAGAGGGACTGACGCCAGCACCTTGCCGCCATCCACGATGACAAGCCCGCCTTGCATCCGTTCCGCTTCCTCGATCGCCAGCAGCATATCTTCATCATTCGTCCCGGCCACGACCAGATTATGCGAATCATGGGCTACAGTCGAGGCGATGGCTCCCCGTTTCAGACCGAGTCCGCTGACGATGCCAGCCCCGATGCTGCCGGTTTGGTGATGGCGTTCGCACACCACCATCTTCACTTGATCATTTTCTGGATCCGCAACAAAGAAGCCGTCTCTCCGTCTTCACATCCGCTGCGATTTTCTTCGTAATGATCCGGCCCGGCACAACGCCGATGACCCAAGCCTTTCTGGCCCTTCTGAAGCGGAATCTGCAAATCGTCTTTAGTCACTTTCTTCAAATGAAGCGAGGATCGGACGGCCTCCGGCACAGTTGCGCGGACGTTTCTTAAAGCCCCCAGATCCAGCAAACGTCCGTCTTTTATGATCGTTTCCGGGCGCAGTGTCTCCAGGCTGTCCGTAATCAGGATATCCGCAAGATAGCCGGGTGCGATGGCGCCTTTGTCCTCGATTCCGTGGCACACTGCATTGTTGAGCGTAGCCATCTGGATGGCGATGAGCGGGTCCAACCCTTGTTGGATGGCCAGCTGAGCGGCGTAATTGACGGTTCCTTCTTCGGCCAATTCGTCCAGATGCTTATCGTCCGTACAGAATGAAAAACGACGGCTGTTCCTTTCGTTGATGGCCGGCAACAGCGCCAGCAAATCTTTCGCAGCAGAACCTTCGCGCACCAATACGTGGATGCCTCTGCGTACCCGCGCAATCGCTTCTTCTGCAGTCACAGCCTCGTGATCGTTGCGGATCCCGGCTGTGCTGTAGACATTCAACGCGGTATCCGGCAAACCAGCCGCATGGCCATCGACCATCATTCCCGCTTCGATCGTCATTTGTATCTTCTCAAGCATATCCGGATTTGCATTCAAAACGGATGGATAATCCATCACTTCCGCCAAGCCGATAACGGTCGGATGGGTCAAATAAGGCCGGAGATCATCTGCGGTCAGCGTCGCGCCGTTCTGCTCGAAGGGTGTTGCCGGCACACACGAAGGTAGCTTCATCAGGATGTCCATGTCGGCATTGGCGGCGTCCTCCAGCATAAA
This sequence comes from uncultured Carnobacteriaceae bacterium, assembly GCA_963814755.1. Classification (GTDB taxonomy): domain Bacteria; phylum Bacillota; class Bacilli; order Lactobacillales; family Aerococcaceae; genus Trichococcus. The sequence continues at coordinate 5,147 of CAWFEB010000025.1, read as the reverse complement.
TTCAATCCCAATTGTTCCTGCGACGTTCGCGATTTCATGCGGATCGGTCACAACGGTCGTCACGCCGTGTTTGATGAGGGCACGCGAAAATTCCGACGGCGTCACCATCGTCGATTCGATATGGATATGCCCGTCGATAAAGCCCGGCATGACATATTTGCCTGAAGCATCCACCACTTGCTTTCCGTTCGGATAGGTACCGATGCCGACAATGTATCCGTCCTTGATCGCAACGTCCGCTTCAAAGGTCTCCAGCGAAAACACATCCACCACTGTTCCGTTCTGGATGATCAGGTCCGCTTCCTCCGGTTGCTGTGCTGCCTGGATCAATCTTTTCAATGCATCTGTCATACAAATTCCCCCTGGTTCCATCCGCTCTCTTGGTCAGCGAATCTCTTGTTGTTTCCTATATTATACACGATTCGCCTGCGGACCGATAAGCTTCTTAATCATCGCGTAATTTTCATCATTCATAAATCTTAGGTGATCGTTTTTACCTATCAACCTTGTTCGATTATAACTGTTTGCTTCTTACATGCACTGGTGATAAGATTTCCTCATGCCTTCGAGCGACAAAAAGTAAGAAAGTGTCGGTTTGCAGGCTTTCATCACCAGCATCAACCGCGTGGGGGAGTTTTTTCCGGTCGAAGGACCGACAATATATCAAAAAAAACAAAAACAGGAGTGAATATAAATGAAGAAACTATTATCAAAAATCTTGTTCGTGGGTACAGCAGGCTTGGCTTTGGCGGCTTGCGGCGCAACAACAACTGACTCAAGTTCGGACAGTGCCTCTACAGCAACAAGCACCGTTGCAGCAGGAAACGTCTTAAAAACGATCGAAGAAAACAAACAATTGCGCATCGGGGTGGAAGGCACTTACCCACCATTCAGCTACCATGATACAGAAACTGGCGACTTGGTCGGTTTCGAAGTGGAAATCGCGGAAGTCATCGCAGAAGATTTGGGAGTAGAAGCTGTCTTCGTCGAAACGAAATGGGATTCCCTGATTGCTGGACTGGACGTCAATAAATACGACATCGTCATCAACAACGTTGGCGTTACCGAAGAACGACAAGCGGTTTATGACTTTACCGATGCTTATTTCGAGTCTTATGGCCAATTAGCAGTCAGCGAAGACTCTGACATCCAAACTTTGGAAGACTACAGCGGCAAAAAATCAGCTCAATCCACTACAAGTAATTACGCACAAAACGCACGCGACCTTGGCGCTGAAATCGTTCCTGTCGACGGCTTCAATCAAGCAGTCGAATTAATCACTTCAGGAAGAGCTGACGGAACAATCAATGACTACATCACTTTCTTGACTTACTTTGAGGAATATCCAGACTCCACTTTGAGACTGATCGATGAAAAACTGCCAACAAATGACAAAGTCGGCATCATCCTGCAAAAAGAAAACACAGAATTCCAGACTAAACTGAACGAAATCATCGCAGCACGCACAGAAGACGGCACTTTCAAAGCAATCTTCGAAAAATACCTAGGTGAAGACATCAGCGTCGGAGCCAACGACTAAGAAAAGCTGAACGGGCTCGTTCCGTCTCACATATACGAAATCGTACCGATTGCGCAGATTAGAGCTCAATCGGTACGATTTATCTGATTTATGGATGGTTAACCCTTGAAGCTAGCCATCATTGTTGGATACATGGTACAATTTGGTATCTTGTGAACCACTTGCGGCGATGCTCTTTTGGACGTTGAATAGTTTTTTTAATTTTTATTATAAAAAGGAACGGTGAGTAAATTTTGCAGCATACATTATCCATAATCGAAAACGCCCTATGGCCAATTCTGGAAGCAGGATTTACCGTCACCATCCCCTTGGCGCTGATTTCCTTTGCCTTATCACTTGTCCTGGCTGTCCTTACCGCAGTCATGCGAATTTCGAAAAGCAGGTTGCTGAAAGGACTGGCTTGGTTCTACGTTTGGGTATTCCGCGGAACCCCGCTTTTGATCCAATTGTTCATCGTCTTCTTCGGCTTGCCGAAGCTGAACATCACCTTGGATGCGTGGACCGCCGCTATCCTGACTTTTGCACTGAACAGCGGCGCCTATTCGGCCGAATCCATACGTGGCGCAATCCTTTCCATCCCGAGAGGGCAATGGGAAGCGGCCGATTCCTTGGGCATGACGCACGGACAGGTCCTGAAAAGGATCATCTTCCCGCAGACCATCCGAATTGCCTTGCCGGCCGTCATGAATGACTTCATTTCCTTGGTGAAATCGACTTCGCTGGCATCCAGCATCACGATCATCGAAATGACGATGGTCGGCCAGCAGTTCGCTTCCGTTACCTATGAACCGCTGATTCTGTATATGGAAGTGGCTGTGATCTACCTCCTTATCAGCACAGTATTGACTTGGATCCAAGGCAAATTGGAAATCAGAACTTCCAAATATCTGAAAAAGGCGTGACGACATGATCGAAATCAAACATATCCAAAAATCCTACGGTGACTTTCATGCCCTCAAGGACATCTCGTTGACGTTCAGAACTGGTGAAACGACTGTCATCGTCGGCCCATCCGGTTCGGGCAAGTCCACCCTGCTCCGCACCTTGAACCTGTTGGAAGTGCCGGAAAGCGGCATCTTGAAGAACGGCAATCTCGAGGTCGATTTCAGCTCCAAAATATCGAAAGAAACGATGATGGAGATCCGCAAAGAAACGGCGATGGTGTTCCAGAGCTTCAACCTCTTCCCGCATCTGTCGGTATTGGAAAATGTCATCGAAGGCCCGCTCACAGTCCTGAAACTTTCGAAAACGGAAGCGACGGACAGAGCCAAGAACCTGCTGACCAAAGTGGGCTTGGCCGACAAGCTGGACCATTACCCGGACCAACTATCGGGCGGTCAACAGCAACGCGTGGCCATCGCGCGCGCCTTGGCCATGGAACCGGATTTCGTCCTGTTCGACGAACCCACATCCGCCCTCGATCCCGAGTTGGAGGCAGAAGTGTTGCGTGTTTTGAAGGAGCTCGCCTCCGAGAAGCTATCCATGATCATCGTGACGCACAACCTTGACTTCGCAAGAGAAGCCGCTGACCGCATGCTCTTCCTGGAGGACGGCAAAGTTGGCTTCGACGGTCCGACCAAGGACTTCTTCGAAAGCACAACCGATCCAAGAATCGCCCGCTTCATCAACAGCATAACGATATAAAAAGATAGACGAGACCAGAGCATCCCAGCTTTGGTCTCGTCTATCTTTTTTGTTGAGGCAATTGATACTATTGTGCTCAGCATTATGCCTTGTTCTCGATTTCGATGATGGTCATGATTGCGTAATTCGCCAAATCCATCAGCGTGTCTGTGATACTTTCATCTTTCACTTCGGCCTCTTGCTTGATCAGTTGTTTGAACCGGTGCAGTTTATCATCCAATCGGATAGCCGGCATTGTCAGCCCATACTCTTCGAAGCTATCGCCAAAACTATCCCCGTAGTCTTTGTTTTTTGCCGCATACAGCTGGTTCAGTCTTTCGCATATTTCCCTGTGCTGCTCGACTTTCGTCATATCCATCACCGCTTTCTTTCTGAGCCCCATTATCCCGGCCACTCAGCCACCAATGGCCGTTGACTTCACATTTCTCCTGAGTATGTCAGTGGACTGCACCTATTTGCTGCATCCAGCTCAGGCGATCAGGCGAGTTCCACCATTCCACGATTTTTCCATCGGCTATCTTTGCCATCCCGATGACGGGCACAGTTACTGATTTCCCGCTGGCTGGAATGCCGTTGAACTCCCCGGTATGCACAGCCCTCACAACCCCACGGAATGCCACCTTATCCCCTTCGGCAATCATATCTTCCAGCGTAATCTGGCTTTCTGAGAAGCTCGCATAATAGTTGGTTTGAAACTTCTGGAATTCTTGCAGATTCATTGTTGGCGATGCACCGATATGAGCCGTAAAATTTGGAACACAAAATTCAACAATCGTTCTGCCTTCTTTGTTCGATTTCATTAGGAAATCACGAACAAGTGCTTTATTCTCCTCCAACATCAGAAAGACATCCTTTCCATTGATTCTGTTGTTGCTTATTCTTTATCGAGTACCCTGCCCACATCCTCGCAACAATTATATTCGAACTGAATCGTCAAGTGGGTCACACCGAAGCGCCCTTTCAATACCTGTTCCAACTTCTCATAGACGTCGGATAATTCACTGACCAAAATGTCATTTTGCAGATTTACGTGGGCTTCAAAAAAGAGCGTATACTCGTCCAATGCCCAAATGTGGACGTGATGGATGTTTTTTATCGCATCCATCTTTTCGAGTTCCTCCGCTATTTCATCGATGTCCACCGTTTTCGGTGTTCCCTGCATCAGGATGTTCGCCGACTCTTTCAATATTTCATAGCTTTCCTTGAGGATGTACAAACCAATCAGCACCGTCAATAAGGGATCGATCCAATAAGCATCGAAGTAATAGATGACAATGCCGCCGACCATTACCCCGACCGAAGAAAGGGCGTCGCTCAGAAAATGCAGGTATACCGCCCGCATATTCAAGTCAGCTCCTGAACTCTTATGCAGCAGGTATACGGCCACTGCATTGAGGACGATCCCGATTGCGGCGATCACGATGACCAACAGTGCGTTTATTTTTTCAGGCTGAATGAATTTAAAATAAGCTTCCCTGAAAAGAAAAAGGGACATGATGATCAGCATGGTAGCATTGATGACCGCGGCTATGATGGTGGCTCTTCTGTAGCCGAAGGTGTTTTTTTTATCGTGTTCTTTTGCTGCCATCTTGACGGCAAACCAACTGATGACGATGGACAATACATCGTTAAGATTGTGGAGCGCATCGGAAAGCAGCGATAAGCTGCCGGAAAACCAGCCTCCCAAAACTTCGGCAATTGTCAGCACAATCTTCAGGACCATGGTTATGAGTAAATTTTTTCCTTTTACGCCACCCATACCGTCCGGATGGCTATGTGCATGGGTATGTTCAGTCATCGCTCACCCCTCCTATTGCGCGCAACAAGCAATTATCTATGCCATAATCATACTCCAAATTTTATGAAATGAAAAAATCCACGGACCCCTTTTCCCAACAAAAAAGGGACTCCCATTTTATTTAGGGATCCCTCTTCATTTTTACATTACACGCTTTCCTTCATC
>CAWFEB010000024.1:0-467350 GCA_963814755.1 uncultured Carnobacteriaceae bacterium | reverse complement strand
CTTATCGTTGCTGCAATATCCTCATGAACCGGATTTCGAAATAGGCGGCGAACACTGCTAAAACCACAAAAATGCCGATTTTTGTGATCAGGACCGGCAAAGGAATCGCTATTCCTGCCGCAACTTGGAACACCGTCTGGACAGGCAACATTATCCCCATGACCATGCATATGATCAGCAAAATCGAAAGAAGCATATAGCCCAGTCCCTCCCTCTTGCGCAGGAGAAATAAACAGCTGAATGCCAGTGGGCTGATGATGCCCATGTCCAAAACATAGGTTGGTTCCGTCGTATAGACCTCGATCATCGCCAAGGCACGGCCGGCCAGCAAGGCGCTGATGATATCGGGCAGCCAGGCAATGAAAAGTGCGATACCCGTCACCGCCAGGAAAGCATAAATCCCCTTATATGGAAGTACGTTCGTGATGGACTTTTCCAACTCTGAATAATCCATGCCGCTCATCGCAATGATCAAGGCAAAGAGCGATGATGAAAAAAGGGCGATATACACCAAGTGGAGAGAATTATAGGTCACGCCAAACGCAATGTTTGAAGCATAGTAGAGGAATAGAGCTATCACGGAGGCCAGTAGGATTCGTCGCTTCATAGTCTTCTTTTTCAAGTCCAACAGTGTTGCTGCAGCCAGCATCGGGACCCCCATCACAAGAATGGTTAAGTCGGTCCCTTTGAAGATGGGTACCCTGAAAAAGGAATCGTGGGCATAGATGCCATCCCCGTACATTTTGACGCTATCGCCATACTGGTTGATGATGTCGAAAGGCGCTCCACCTGTTGTATAGAAAAGCCCCGTGGCAGTAGCCACCACACTTAAAATGATGATCAAGAATGAGAGGATATGCAGAACGTTGACATTATTATTTTTCATCGGATTCACTGATTTCCTTTCCAATAATTCTGCTTATAGAATAGGTTTCAGCCTTTCGCGTCTTCTTTGTATCTCCGGATCCAGAGACGGCCAGCATAGTCCTATTATGTTACACCATCCGCTCCAATTCACTCAGCCAAAGTTCATAGCTGGCATCACTCGGCATGCGCCAATCACCTCGGGGGGAAAGACTGACCGAACCTACTTTCACGCCGTCCGGCATGCAGGAGCGTTTGAATTGTTGGGTGAAGAAACGTTTGTAGAACACCCGGAGTTGATTGATGATCGTTTGCCTATCGCTGTCCTCAAAGGCGTGCTCAGCCAGGAAAATGATCTTGGCGGGGCTGAAGCCGAACCGCAGGACATAGTAAAGGAAAAAGTCGTGCAGATCATAGGAGCCGATAGCCTTTTCCGTCATCTGCTGGATGTTCCCGGCCTCATCCAGCGGAAGCAATTCGGGACTGATCGGCGTATTGAGGATATCTTCCAGTACCTTTTTGATATTGGGCTCAGCCGATTCCGCAAACCATGCTACTAAATATTTAACCAAGGTCTTTGGTATGCTGGCGTTGACGCCGTACATGCTCATATGATCGCCATTATACGTGCACCAACCCAATGCCAACTCCGACAAATCGCCCGTACCGACCACCAGTCCTGCTTCCTGGTTGGCGATATCCATTAAAATTTGGGTCCGCTCCCTCGCTTGGAGATTCTCGTAGGTGATATCCTTTTCATTTGGATCATGGCCGATATCCTCCATGTGCTGGATGCAGGCGTCCCGGATAGATATGTCTTTAGTCGTGATCCCCAACGCCTGCATCAGTGATGCGGCATTAGCGTAGGTGCGATTGGATGTCCCGAATCCCGGCATGGTGACCCCGATGATATCTTTGGCTGGGCGCTGAAGCTGCTTATACGCATGATAGGTCACCAGAAGGGCTAAGGTGGAATCGAGGCCACCGGAAATCCCCAACACCGCCTTCTTGATGCCTGTCTTATTCAAACGTTGGGCCAATCCGGTTGCTTGAATGGTGAATATGTCGGAACACGACTGCTCACGAGTCTGTTTTTCTGCCGGGACAAAAGGTTTAGGGTCAACCTTGCGGCGAAAGTCAGTCGTTTCATTTTCCGCTTCCGGAGCTGCTGCCGCGTGATGTAGCTGGAAAATGACGGTTTGATAGTCATGGCGTTCCACATTGCCCATGAAGGAATTGATTTTTCTGCGGTCATTCATGAGACGCTCGATATCGATATCCTGGATGAGCAGGGTTTCCTGTAGGTTCATCCTGTCTTCTTGCAGCAAGGTTCCGTTTTCTGCGATGATGGCATGCCCGCCAAAAACCAGATCGGTGGTAGACTCGCTGGAGCCAGACGAGGCGTATAGATATGCTGCGATACATTTCGCGGACTGCCCCGCCACCAGACTTTTTCGGTAGGCTGCCTTGCCCACCACTTCATTGCTGGCCGATAGGTTGAGGAGCAGGTTGGCCCCGTACAGCGCATGGTTGGAACTGGGCGGAATCGGAACCCATAGATCTTCGCAAATTTCCACACCGATCACCAACTCCGAACCGGCATCTTTGAACAACAGATTCTCGCAAAACGGGACCTCCTGCCCGCAGAGGCTGATTTTGTCGGAAATGCGGTGAACGGATGAAGAAAACCAACGTTTCTCATAAAATTCATTGTAGTTAGGGATAAAGGTTTTGGGGACGATGCCTAATATTCTGCCTTTGAAGAAAACGACAGCGCAATTGAACAGTTGATTGTCTGCCCGCACAGGCATCCCTGCCGCAATCACCATTTCAAGAGATTTTGTCCCCTGCAGCAATTCCGTCAACTCTTTCTCGGCCGCCTCCAGCAACAGACGCTGATGGAACAAATCCCCGCTGCTGTAGCCCGTGATACTGAGTTCAGGGAACAGAAGCACGTTGACCTTTTGAGAAGCGGCTTTAAAGCTTAAATCCAATATTTGCCGACAATTGAACGTTGGATCCGCAACCTGAAGTTTTGGAACGGCTACTCCTGCCCGGATAAAACCGAGCTCGTTTAACGTAATCACAAATAATCCACTCCTTTTCCGAAAGAAACCCGCAAATAAATAAGCGCTTTCATTTGTAAGTCACAGCCACACAAACGACATCAAGTACTGTTGCGGCCATTCCATATTATTTTCTTCTTGGCACAGTTTGGACGATCTGACGGATTTCAACACCTTTTCACTTTTCCTCTTTGCTCAAATTGTATCACACCGAAAGAGTCAACCGTTACTGCAGCGCCCGACATTCTCCGCTTTACGAATCCTTTACTCAAAAACCGTTAATTAGCTTCGGGCAGCGCATCCTTTTATAGATGACTTCAAACAACTGATCGGGAAGAAGCCATCACAGTGAAATACATGTTTGAGCATGCCGATGACTTCCAAGTCGGCGAGCGCCATTCGGAAGACAAGTAAATCCAATAACTAAAAATGAACGCCACCTCCAGATTTGAGGTGACGTTCATTTTTTATTATGCCATCTCAGAGAATGGATTCTGGAAATAGTTGAATGTTTGCTTCACATCATTAAGCTTACCTGAATGGCTTTCTCGCGATTTTAGAGATGGCCTGTCGGAATTCCCTCCATTGCTCAGGGTAACAGTTGCTTCCATGCTTAGCAATTGTATGGCCGTCCATCACTATTTCAACATGCCATTGTGTTCCATCGATGATACCTGGATCGATATATTCGGCTTCCCAATTCAACAAATCTAATGTTTCCAGCTGTTCAAGGAATTTTTTTACAGTGGCTAAGCGAATATTTCTATGAACTGTTTCTTCGAGTTCGCCTTCGCCGCCATGAGTCCAGCTGACCAGATTATTCTCCAAATCAATCTCCACTTGGTAATAACCACCAAAGTAGCCACCGACAGATGCTTCAATCTTTTTAATTTTTTCATATTCCATCATAAGCATTTCCTTTATTGTGCACTAAAGTAGAAGGACGCCGAAAAATTTTCATCATAAGAAATCAAGAAGTTGTCTCCTATTGGAGCATATTTAACTACACGTCCAGATGCTTCTGCTCCAGGAAAAATATCGGAATAGCCGAATTCGTTGCCATCAGACTACCGTATGCATCTTGGGCAATTTCGCTACCGGATGATGAAACGATTTCGAAATTCGGCAGTGTCGTAAAAGCTGTGTCTTGATTCCCATCCAACAATTTCATCGTCACATCAAAAATGACCCATTCCATGCCTTCAGGAGGTGCTTCGTTGAATTGATTTTCAGCCATCAGGGTGTCCAAGGCAGCCTGACCTTTTGTGATGCCATTGATCTGAAGGGAAATGGTTCCTTCATAGTTCTCCGTCCAATCCTCATTGGAATACTCAACCGGAATTTCAATGGCTTGACCTAAAGGCACTGGATTGCTTCTTTTTCCGGCTGCTGAGGACTCGGCAGCCGAATCTTCTGTGCTGGTTTCATCGACTGGCTCGGTTTCCTCAAAAGCACCCTCCAATTCGGTGCTGAGTGACATAAAGCCTGACATGACCACATCCATCATTTCATCAGTAATTTCCGTGATATACCACTCGTTGTCCTGCTTTACTAAATCGATTTTCAAAGTAGCTTCTTTAAACGTTTCAGAAACGATCTCTGCCTGTTCCTTCATCGTATCAGCAAACATCTGATTCGTTTCCTCTTCGGTCATTTCCGTACCGCTGAATGCCAAGGGTAACATTTTCATGAATGCGGAACTGATTGTTGCTTTAATCAAGGGTGCGCCGTCAACATACTTCGCGTTTATTGTCACGACTGCTTTGTCACCGTCTACTTCACTTCCGGTTACTTCATAAGTCATTTTTTCAGCATTGGTTTTGAAATATTCAACTAGATACTCATTCGAATCATCGAGTAATAGCTCTTCCGTCTCCGTTACTTCTTCCTCATTCGTGGAAAGGATAGTGGCTGCCATTGCTTCGGCGTCAAGTTGTTGCCCTGCCGTAAAAAACGCCTCGACTGTTGATTCAGGTTTTGCGCCACTACAGCCGGCCAATAAAGCTAGTGACAGCATCGATACTGCGATTGTTCTCCATTTTCTCATTCTCTTACTCCTCCAATTTTCGAATTGTGATCCTTAGCATTCTCCTATATTAATAACTACGGATTACCCAATTGATAAAGCAAATGTTTCTGTGATGGTAGTATCGCTCATTGATTGAGGCCAGCTTTTGATGTCCGGATACTCAAGAGCTTAGCGTTCTGGACCATGCCAATAGTGGGATATTTATTTTAATATAATTGTACCACTATGCGGATGTTAAGCAACATTATTCAAACAAACTTTTTCCAGAAGTCCGCAGGAATTTAAAGGAGCGTATCAATACCTCATTCCGGTAATCTATGTTATAACTATATTTGAATGATTTTAGAGGAGGTACCTATGCTTAAACGTTTTTTCGGCTATTATAAACCCTACAAGCATCTGTTTTTGCTTGATTTTTGTTGCGCTATTTTGGCGGCTGTCTTGGAACTTTCTTTCCCGGTCGTCGTCAACAGCGTCATTGATTCGATTTTGCCTTCCGGGCAGTGGAATTTGATCCTCATGGTTTCGCTGGGGCTGTTGGTTTTGTACATCGTCAACACAGCGATGCAGTATATCGTCGTCTATTTTGGGCACGTGCTGGGCGCCAACATCGAGACCGATATGCGCCGGGAACTGTACGGGCACATGCAGAAGCAGCCTTTCAGCTACTATGATGACCAGCAGACCGGCAAATTGATGTCACGGCTGACTACCGATCTGTTCGAGATTTCCGAAGTGGCGCATCACGGCCCGGAGGATATCTTCATCACCATCATCACCTTGCTGGGATCTTTTCTGTTGATGCTGCAGATCCATGTGCCGTTGGCGATCGCCACTTTCGTCATGATTCCCTTCATTACGATTGCGCTCGTCTTTTTCAACAAGAAAATGACGAAGATCAACACCCGCATTTTTGAAGAGCTGGGGGAATTCAGCGCGGGGATTGAAGCGTCTGTCAGCGGCATCCGCGTCGTGCAGGCATTCGCAAACGAAGCCTATGAAGCGAAACGATTCGAAGGACTTGAACCAAGCCTATCGCCGTTCCAAAATTGCCTTCTACAAAATGATGGGCATCAGTTCTTCCTATAACTATCTGCTGATCCGCCTGATCAACCTGTTCGCATTGTTCTTCGGAGCCTATTACACGATCCAGGGTCAGCTTTCCTACGGCGAGTTCGTCGGTTTCATCCTCTTGTCCAACATTTTTGTGCGTCCGATCGAAAAAGTGAACACGATGATCGAAAGTTATCCGAAAGGCATCGCCGGCTTCAGACGCTTCACCGAAGAGTTGGACCGGACACCGGATATTCTGGATAAACCGGATGCCATCGAAGTGAGCCATCTGAATGGCGACATCGTCTACAGCCAAGTGTCATTCGGCTATGACGGTTCCAAAAAAGTGTTGGACGGAATCGATCTGAAGATCCGCGCTGGTGAGACAGTCGCTTTCGTCGGTCCCAGCGGCGCCGGGAAAACGACCTTGTGCAACCTCCTTCCCCGCTTTTACGAAGCTACGGAAGGGACCATCACAGTCGACGGCATCAACATCCAGGATCTGACGCTCCGTTCCTTGCGCAACCAAATCGGCGTCGTGCAGCAGGATGTCTTCCTCTTCCCTGGAACCGTGAGGGAAAACATCGCCTACGGGAAATTGGATGCTACAGATGGCGAAATCGCCCAAGCAGCCCGGATGGCCAATCTCGACAAGGTCATCGCGGAGATGCCCCTTGGATTCGATACGATGATCGGAGAACGCGGCGTCAAATTATCCGGTGGGCAAAAACAGCGGCTTTCGATTGCGCGCATGTTCCTGAAAAATCCGCCGATCCTGATTTTGGATGAGGCGACTTCCGCGCTGGATACCGAAACCGAGCAAGTCATCCAGGAATCCTTGGATAACTTGTCGAAAGGTCGGACGACATCTGATCATCGCGCACCGTTTGACGACCATCAAGCATGCCGACAGGATCATCGTCGTCGATGAACAAGGGATTTCCGAACAAGGCTCGCACAAGGAATTGCTGGCTCAGGACGGAACCTACCGTCGTCTCTACGAAGCCCAGTTCTTGGGAATCGACCAGTGATCCTCAAAAGTAACTAAAGAACAAACAAGAACGGCAACCCAGCGATTGGGTTGCCGTTCTTGTTTGTTATCGGTGATTCATTTATTCCATTGATTGGACGTAGCTGGCGGATTGTACCCCTGCTTGGCGTCCGAATACGATGATGTCCGCTACAGCATTGCCGCCGATACGGTTGCTGCCGTGTACGCCTCCGGTAACTTCGCCGGCAGCGTAAAGGCCTTCGATAACAGTGCCTTCAGTGCTGATGACTTGTGCGTTGGCGTTAATTTTCAATCCGCCCATTGTATGGTGGATTCCAGGTGCGATTTGGATTGCGTAGTATGGTGCAGCTGCTAATGGGTTAACCATACCTGTTGTACGGTTGAATGCGCCATCCACTTGGGAAGCGACCGTTTCGTTCCATGAAGTCAACGTTTGCGCCAATGTTGCGCTGTCCATTTCCAATTGACCAGCCAAAGCTTCGATTGTTTCATCCGACTGGACAAAGCCTTTTTCGATGTACGTGTTGACTGCTTTCACGCGGTCCTTCACGCCTGCATCAAAAATCAGGTAAGCATAGCCTTCTTCCAAAGCATTGATCGCTGCCGAAACAGTGTCGCGGGTTTCCATTTCATTGACGAAACGTTCGCCTTGTTGATTCACAAGGATTGCCCCTTCGCCACGGATCGCTTCAGTGATCAAGTAAGAAGATTCCTGATGTACGGTCGGATGGATCTGGATTTGATCCATGTCAACGACAGCGGCTCCGATAGCTTCCGCCATTTTGATGCCGTCGCCTGTCGATCCCGGTTGGTTAGTGGTTACATAGCCTTCGAGTTGCGGTGCAAGTTCCGTGACCATATCAAAATCGGCACCGAATCCGCCGGTTGCGATGATGACTGCATCAGATGAAACCGTGATTTCACCTTCGTTGTTGAAGTCGACTTTGACGCCGCTTGCTTTATCATCCGTCATGACGATTTCAGTCACTTCGGAATTCACGAACACAGGAATCTCACGTTCCATGATGTTCGCGTATAAGCCTTCGACCAAATATTGACCAACAGCAGAGCCGTCAGATGGACGGTGGGTACGGTTCACGCTCATGCCGCCCGTAACGGTGATGTTGTCCAAAGTGATTCCCATTGTGTCCAACCAGTCGATTGCAGGACCTGAATTGTCGACAAGGTAGTGCAGTAATTCTGGATCGTTTGTATTTTTCCCGCCGGCTAATGTTTCGTTATAGAACAATTCATTTGAATCTGCGATGCCTTGTTCCGCTTGGAATTTCGTTGCGGATGCATTCATACCAGCGGATGATTTGATTGTGTTTCCGCCGTGGACCGGCATTTTTTCGAAGATGACCGGATTCAAGCCAGCATCTTTCGCTGAAATTGCAGCCGACATGCCGGAACCACCGGAACCGATGATGATGACGTCATAGCTTTCTTTCAGTTCTTCCGGGTCAGAATAGGTAACCTCTGATGCGCCTGTCACAGCCTCCACTGATTCAGAACTTGCAGCAACAGACTCCTCACTTTCAACAGCAGCGCTTGAGTCAGCTGCGTTGTCCGTGTTCGCCCCACATCCGGATAACAATATAAACATACTTAAAGCAGAAAATAAGCCAATTCTCTTCTTCATTTTTACTCCCCCATTTCTTCTACTTACTTTAATATTGTATTTTTTTTATCATGATTTGTACAGTAATAATTTTACATATATGGCTTTCTGATAATATTCTTATTTATAACCGAGATGGCGCATCGGAAACTTTTATATTTTATGCACAATCTTTTCAACTGTAAAGGCAATGCATCAAAAAACAGCAGCGAAACCAAGTATCTTCATATTGGGTTCGCCGCTATTTTCTATTGATTCAGATGCTTCATTTCGGAAAGACCGCCAGTCTGTTCTTGGACATGCGGATTGTCTGCACCGGCTTTTCATAGAAATCATTCAGGACTTCCTCTTTTAGCAAGTCGCTAGTTTTGCCTGTCTTATGGATGGAACCGTCCTTGAGCAGCATCAGTTTTTTGAAACAAGGAAGTATTTCCTCGGTGTGATGGCTGACGTAAATCATCGTCGGCCCTTCAGGTTCGTCTGCGATCCGCTGGATATCCTCCAAAAGCTTCTCTTTTGCGAACAGGTCCAGGCCGTTGCAGGGCTCATCCAGTATCAATATTTCCGGTTCGGCCATCAAAGCGCGGGCGATCAAAATGATCTGCTGTTGCCCTTGGGACAGGATGCCGTAGCGAAACCCGATCAGTTCTTTTCCGCCGCATTTGATCAAGAGATCCAGCGCTTGTTGTTTTTCGGCTTCAGTCGGGACGGTCCAGACGCCTATCGAAGCGAACTTGCCGCTCAAGACGATGTGTTCGGCGATGTCGTTGGGATTCAGCTGTTGCTGCAGCGCCGAGCTGACCCAGCCTATCCGTTTGCGCAACTCGGGGATGGCCGTCTGCCCGAAAGTCTCGCCCAACACGACCAGTTTGCCGCTGCTGGGCCACAGATAGCCGTTCAACAGTTGCAGCAAGGTTGTCTTGCCGGAGCCGTTCAAGCCGAGTATGGCCCAATGCTCGCCTTTTTTTGCGTGCCAATTGATGTCGTTCAAAATTTTCCGGTTATCGCGAATGACGTTCACGTGGTCGAATCTGATCATTCCATCACCCCATCTAAAGTTTTGTGGTTATTGGGTATCTTTTACTGCGAATATACCACATTTGCCCCATCCGGAAAAGGCTTTCGCCATCTCACACCTTACACAACAAATAATGAGAAAAGCATCGCATCACACCGCAATGTCATCTATACTATAGAGTGAGGTGGAAAATGTATGGACCAAAATAAAGAAAAAGTATCCTTGATCATAGAAGGAGGCGCCATGCGGGGCGTCTTTTGCGCAGGAGTCATCAGTACCTTGCTGCGTCAAGAAATCTACTTGGATTATGTCATCGGTGTCTCTTCCGGATCGGCCAATGGCGTCAATTATGTCAGCCGAGACCTGACCCGCACGAAAGCTTCATTTGTTGATATCGCCGCCAATCCGGCCTTTTCGGGAATGAAATATCTGCTCAACGGGCAAGGTTATTTCAACACAAAATATATTTATGAGGATGCAATCACGACCGATATCCCCTTTCAATTCGAGTCATTCAAGCAAAATCCAACTTCCATGAAAATCGTTGTCACGGATATGGAAACCGCAAAACCTGTTTATTTCGATAAGGATGACATCGCAACCAGTGCAGAATTGGGCCTCAAAATCAGGGCCTCATCCACTGTACCGTTGCTGATGCCCCCTACCCAAATCAATGGCAAATACTATCTGGACGGCGGCATCGTCGACTCGCTTCCGATCGAAAAAGCGATCGCAGACGGCAACCAAAAGCACGTGATTCTCCTTACGCGCCCGCGTGGCTACATCAAGGAAAAGCAGCGCTTCAGCGCCATTATCCGGCGCCATCTGCGGGCTTATCCCGAAGTTATTGCAGCCATCGAACAGCGGCACATCGCCTACAACCGATCGATGGCGTTGATCGAGCAACTGGAAAAGGAAAACAAGGCGTTTGTCATTGCGCCCGATCAGCTTTCCATAGGCAGGATGGAACGGAACGTGCAGCGTCTGGATGCTTATTATCAGTATGCCGAAAGGGCCGCGGAAAGGCAGCTGCCTGAGTTGCAGGACTTTTTGTCAAGCCGCTGATCCGCACAAAAGAATCATCCGGCACGTTCATTTTGGACAATTATTAGAAATAAGTGAAAATAATATGAAAATTACCGTTGACACTCTCATGTAAATCTTATATGATTATATCAATCACTTAAGCAATAACAAATCCATATAGAAATCAGGTATCCCATATGAAAACGATGAATCCACTAAACATTATTATCGTCTTAATGATCTAGGAGTTAAACACTGTAGAAATTTTTTGCAGATTGTTTAAGTCCTATTTGTGGTAATCAAATGGGATGAAGCATCCCATCATTGATTGATGAGGATGCTTTTTTTTATCCATATTGCAAACGGACAAAGGAAAAACGAGAAACGGGGAGATTAAAATGGAATCTGAAATGAAAACTAAAACAAAAACTGGCGTAACCCTTCTTGTTGAAGCGTTGAAAAATGAAGGTGTTGAAGTTCTGTTCGGCTATCCAGGTGGCGCTGTTCTTCACATCTACGATGAATTCTACAAATCCGAATCGAATCACGTATTGACAAGACACGAACAAGGCGCTGTCCATGCGGCTGACGGCTACGCCCGCGCAACCGGCAAGCCGGGCGTCTGTATCGTTACAAGCGGTCCCGGAGCAACAAATGCTTTGACCGGTATCGCAACCGCTCAAATGGATTCCATTCCATTGGTCGTGATCACTGGCCAAGTGCATGAAGCAGGCATCGGCAAGGATGCTTTCCAGGAAACGGACATGATCGGCATGACGACACCTGTTACGAAATACAACTACCAAGTGCGTAATGCCAAGGATATCCCGCGCATCATCCACGAAGCTTTCTACCTTGCGAATACAGGCAGAAAAGGACCGGTAGTCATCGATATCCCCAAAAACATCGGTATCCAGGAAGTCTCTTATGAAGAGTACAACCAACCCGACAAAAATCTGCCGGGCTACAAACCGGAATGTCTGCCTGTTCCTGAACAGATCGCAAAAGTGAACGAAGCGATTGCGGCAAGCAAAAAACCGATCATTTTGGCCGGTCAAGGCGTCATCCATGCCCAAGCTGAAAAAGAACTCATGGCCTTCGCGGAATACTACCAAATTCCCGTTGTAAACACGCTGTTGGGTCTGGGTAGCTTCCCCATCAAACATGAGCTGGCATTGGGCATGGGCGGCATGCACGGCTCTTATGCTTCGAATATGGCTTTGATGGAATGTGACTTGCTTCTAAACTTCGGGGCACGCTTCGATGACCGTGTAGCAAGCGACCCAACCAATTTTGCTCCCGAGGCCGTCATTGTCCATGTTGACATCGATAATGCCGAAATCGGCAAAATCATGCACACCGATATCCCGGTATTGTCTGATGCCAGATTGGCTCTGATCATGCTGAACGACACGAAATTGGCTGAAGTGCCTGACCACTCCGTTTGGTTCAGCCATGTGATGGACAACAAAAAGCAGCACCCTTTCGGTTATGAAAAATCCGATACTTTCATCAAGCCGCAACATGTAATCGAGCAAGTCGGTGAATTGACTCACGGTGAAGCCATTGTTGTAACCGACGTTGGCCAACATCAGATGTGGGCGGCTCAATATTACCCGTTCAAGTACGGCAAGCAATTGCTGACAAGCGGCGGCTTGGGAACGATGGGCTTCGGCATTCCGGCAGCGATCGGCGCTCAAATGGCCTATCCTGACAAAATGGTTGTCTGCTTCGTCGGCGACGGCGGCTTCCAGATGACCAACCAAGAATTGGCGATCCTTAATGCCAACAGGTTGAATGTGAAGTACTTTATTCTGAATAATGAAGTACTGGGCATGGTTCATCAATGGCAGAACAAATTTTACAAAGGCCGTTACTCTCATTCCGAGATTCCGGATTCACCTGATTTTGTTAAACTTGCTGATGCTTACGGCATCACAGCTGCGAGGGTATCCGATCCCGATAAAGTGGATGAAGCGATCCAGACAGCCTTGAATTATCCTGGTCCTTATGTCTTGGATATCCTGATTTCCAAAGATGAATTGGTATACCCTATGGTTGCTTCAGGCAGGCCAAATAACGAAATGGAAGGTGTGTAGGATGATGCTAAGATTAATCCAAGCCAAAGTCGTGAATAAACCCGGCGTATTGAACCGTATCACGCAAGTTATCCTGAAGCCGCAATACAATATCGATACCTTGACGCTGACCGGTACGGAAGATTATGACGTATCTTTGATCACAGTCGGCATCAACTTCGATACCTTGGATGCAGCTGAACTGTTGACGAAACAGTTGGAAAAACAAGTCGACGTCATCAGCGCAACCGACATCACCGAAAAACGTTTAGGCCTAAGAGCTTAAATCCAACCAACCGCACTACCCTACTGACCGAATCAAATTGCTTAAAAAGCATTGAGAATATAAAAAAAATAAGGAGGTCATTTCAATATGACTAAAGTATACTACGATCAAGACGTAACAGTAAAAGCACTAGAGGGCAAAAAAATCGCCGTTATCGGATATGGTTCTCAAGGACATGCACATTCACAAAACCTACGCGACAACGGTAATGATGTCATCATCGGAATCCGTGCAGGTAAATCTGCAGACAAAGCAAAAGAAGACGGATTCGAAGTATTCTCTGTTGCTGAAGCAACAAAACAAGCTGACGTAGTAATGATCCTTATCCCTGATGAGCAACAAGCTGAAGTTTATGCAGCTGAAATCGCTCCTAACTTGGAAGCTGGAAATGCCATCGCATTCGGTCACGGATTCAACATCCATTTCGGTACGATCACACCTGCTGCTGATATCGATGTATTCATGGTTGCTCCAAAAGGCCCAGGCCACATGGTTCGCCGTCAATTCGCTAAAGGATCTGCAGTGCCTGCTTTGTTCGCAGTCTTCCAAGATGCAACAGGCAACGCAAAAGATATCGCTCTTGCTTGGGCACAAGGAGTCGGCGCTACACGCGTAGGCGTTTTGGAAACAACATTCAAAGAAGAAACTGAAACTGACTTGTTCGGTGAGCAAGCTGTATTGTGCGGCGGAACAACGCACTTGGTTCAAGCAGGTTTCGAAACATTGGTTGAAGCTGGCTACCAACCAGAAATCGCCTACTTCGAAGTATTGCACGAATTGAAATTGATCGTTGACTTGATGTACGAAGGCGGCATGGAAAAAATGCGCCACTCTATCTCAAACACAGCTGAATACGGCGACTACGTTTCCGGACCTCGCGTCATCACTTCAGACGTTAAAGATCGCATGAAAGACGTCTTGACTGACATCCAAACAGGCGCATTCGCTAAACGCTTCACTGATGATTACAAAGCTGGCTTCCCTGACTTCCACGCAATGCGCGCTGAGCAACAAGGCCACCAGATCGAAGCAGTCGGTGCTGAATTGCGTAAAATGATGCCTTTCGTGAATGAACAACAATAATGAATCAGATGTAGGTTGAGAGCATCCTTATTTTTAAGCCTTCTCTCTTCATCATTGTATTCAATAGATTAGGAGCAGATAGAATGACGGATGAGTTAGTGAACAAAGAAGACGTGCTTAAAGCATATAAAGTACTGCGCAACGTGGTCAAGCAGACACCCTTGCAGCATGATGCATATTTATCGCAGAAGTATCATGCCAACATCTTTTTGAAGCGGGAGGACCTTCAAATCGTCCGCTCCTTCAAATTGAGAGGCGCTTATTATGCCATTTCGCAGCTGAGCGAAGCCGAAACGGAGACCGGGGTAATCTGTGCCTCCGCCGGAAACCATGCGCAAGGGGTAGCTTATACCTGTAACCATTTGGCCATCAAAGCTACCATCTTCATGCCGTCGACAACACCTTCCCAAAAAATAGACCAAGTCCGTTATTTCGGGAAAGAGTATGTTGAGATCAAACTGATCGGTGATACTTTCGACGAATCGAACGAAGCCGCCCATGCCTATGCGGATGAACACAACCTGACTTTCATTGAACCTTTCAATGATCGCAATGTGATCGCCGGGCAAGGCACTTTGGCAGTGGAAATCCACCAGGATCTCGTTGCTGAAGGTGAAACGGCTGACATGGTATTCGCGGCAATCGGCGGCGGCGGCTTGATTTCAGGCGTCAGCAGCTACATGAAGGAAGCCATGCCCGAAACAAAGATCATCGGCGTGGAGTCCTTCGGCGCCCCTGGCATGAAAGTTTCGCTTGATGCGAATAAAGTGACGACTTTGACTGATATTGATAAATTCTGTGATGGGACAGCCGTAGCGACTGTCGGTGATTTGACTTTCAGACACTGCCAACAAAATGTCGATGACATCCTGATTGTGCCTGAAGGACAAGTTTGCGGAACCATCATCGATTTATACACTAAACAAGCTATCGTAGCGGAACCATCCGGCGCACTCTCCGTTTCTGCCTTGGAACAATACAAAGATGAAATCAGAGACAAAACGGTCGTCTGCATCGTCAGCGGCGGTAACAACGATATCAATCGGATGGCTGAAATTGATGAACGCTCCCTACTCTATCAAGGTCTGAAGCACTACTTCATCGTGAACTTCCCGCAGAGGGCCGGCGCGCTGAAAGAGTTCGTGAATGACATATTGGGCGGCAACGATGACATCACCAAGTTCGAATATACGAAAAAGGTCCATCGCAGCGAAGGACCTGTACTGATCGGAATCTTGTTGAAAAATAAGGACGATATCGAGGGCTTGCTCAGCAGGCTGGAAAAATTCGATCCGCATTACATTTCGGTGAACGAGAATTCCAAACTGTATTCCTTCCTGATCTGATCCGGACCAATTCTATAAAGTAACTTAAAACCTGACGTGAGCCACTTGAGAGGCTCGCGTCAGGTTTTTTGATTTGGTGCTCCGCATTTGGCTGTGGGGATGGGCCTCTCCAGAAACCCAAAGAAGGGCCGACTCAATCGAGTCGGCCCTTCTTTGGGTTCTAAACATTCTTATTCTTCGATAGACGCTCTGCTCAGGTCAAATTCATTCCCAACGGAATTGAAGATGATGCCTTCAACATTAGCGTTTCTGAGTTGTGTTTCTGCTTCCTGGTAAAGCGGGATGATCGCTGCATCTTCCATGATCAGCTTGTGGGCAGCCATCAGGTCAGCCCAGCGCGCTTCAGGGTCGTTTGCGTTTGTGGTTTTTGAAGAATCGATCAAAGCATCAAATTCCGCATTCGCATATTGCCCTTCGTTGTAGGCGGATGTGCTGTACAACAAGTCCATGTAGTTGATTGCGTCGGCGAAATCCGCTCCCCAACCGGTTTGCAACAAGTCGAATTCATCTTGATTCGCCAATTCCAAACGGTTTTTCTTCGGTACATTGCGCAATTCTACAGTGATGCCTTCCAAGTTGTTTTGGATTTGGCCTTGGATGTATTGGCTGATCTTTTTGTTCTTTTCATCGTCATCCCCAACCAAGGAGAAAGTGATTTCTTCTACGCCTAATTCAGCTTTGGCTTCAGCCAAAAGTGTTTGTGCTTTTTCCAGATCATAATCCAGGTAAGCGCCGGCTTCAGCGGCAAAGTCTTCGCCGGTCGTCGGGTTGCTGACAAAATCAGCCGGCAGGAAACCGCCGATTGCTGTCGAACCGTCGCCGATGACGCTATTGACCAATTCATCGCGATTGATGACAAGTCCGATGGCTGCTCTCAGCTTCGCGTTTTGCAGGTAGACGTTGTCGTGGTTGAATTCGATGTACGCTGTGCGGGCTTTTTTCTGAACGACTACGTTAGGATCAGTCGCCAATTGCTTAACCAATTCGCCGGTCACTTGTGCGTTGTCGACTGATCCTTGTTGGAACAGATTCACAACTGTGCTCGTTTCTTTGATTACTTGAACATTGACCTCTTCCAGCTGCACTTCGTCGGCTGCATAGTAATCTTCGTTCTTCACAAGATCCCAAGTCAGGCCAGTGCCGTCCCAGTTCTCGATAGTGAAAGGTCCGTTGGCCAAAACGTTTTCGCTGCTTGTTCCGTACTTATCGCCTTTTTCAGTCACAAATTCCTCGTTTTGCGGGAAGAATGCGCTGAACGCCAATAATGATTCGAAGTATGGAGTCGGCTGCGTCAACTCGATTGTGATTTCAGTGTCGCTTACTGCCGTTACGCCCAACTCTGCAGGGTCCATTTCTCCGGCCATGATCTCATTGGCGTTCTTGATGGTCTCAGCCAAGTAAGCGTAGGATGCGCCCGCTTCCGGATCCACCAATCGTTGCCAAGCGAATACGAAATCGTTCGCTGTCACAGGCTCTCCGTTTGACCAGACAGCATCATCGCGGAGTTTATAGGTATAGGTCAAGCCGTCCTCAGAAACCGTTCCGGCTTCGGCAGCGATTGCGGGAACGGGCTTTCCGTCTGCATTGATTTTCAATAAGCCTTCGATTGCGTGGCTGATGTAGTTCGAACTGTTGATGTCCGTCATCAGCGTTGTATCCAATGTCGCCAATTCTGTAGGTGCCGTATAATTGACAACTTGTCCGCCTGCCCCTTCACTGGCTGCGCTATCGTCCGTTGCGCCGTCTCCTCCGCAAGCTGCCAAGATGACAGCTGTTGTAGCTAAAATGAAAGAACTTTTCAATCTCCTCATGTAACTCTCCCCTTTTTCTCTTCGTATTTTAATATTATACTATAAATAATCAGGATATTCCACAAAAAATGGGAATTATTATCATATAAATTTCATAAACTCTTCATTTCATTAATTTTCTATGGCAAAAAAGCCCGGAACAAGTTCCGGACTTTTTTTATTAATAATTTTCGTATTTTGCTTTCAATACGGGAACATCGGACTCGCGGCAGTAAACAAAGTGCCCTGGAACGATTTCTCGCATCGCTTCCGGCTCACCATTCTCTTCACGTGGAACATAAGTGAAGCGGGTGCGGTTGCGCTCATACACCGGATCCGGCAGCGGTATGGCCGATAACAGGCTTTCCGTATAAGGATGTAAAGGTTTGTTGTAAACGTCGTCTGCGGGCGCTAATTCGACCAATTTGCCGAAGTACATAACGCCGATGCGGTTGCTGATGTACTTGACCATCGACAGATCATGCGCGATGAACAAGAAAGTCAGTTTTTGTTTTTTCTGCAATTCCATCAGCAAGTTGACCACTTGCGCCTGAATGGATACGTCCAAAGCGGAAATCGGCTCATCGGCAATGATGAGTTTTGGATTCACCGCTAAGGCTCTGGCGATTCCGATACGCTGTCTTTGACCGCCGGAGAACTCGTGCGGATAACGGGAAGAATGGTCTTTGTTCAATCCGACCAGATCCAACAACTCCGCAACCCGGTCATCGACTTCTTTCTCGGTTGTCGCAAGTCCATGGATCTTCAATCCTTCGGCAACGATGTCGCGTACTTTCATACGGGGATTCAAGGATGCGTACGGATCCTGGAAAATCATCTGCATGTCCTTACGGAAAGCCAGTTGCTCTTTTCTGTCATGCAGCGTATGGATTTCGGTGCCATCAAAAAAGATTTCGCCGGAAGTCGGGTTGTACAATCGGATGATTGCGCGACCGGTCGTCGTTTTACCGCATCCGGATTCGCCTACCAAGCCGAGTGTTTCGCCTTCATAGATATCAAAGGAAACATCATCAACAGCGCGGACTTCATTCTTTGTGCCGACGTTGAAATACTGCTTCAGGTTTTTTACTTCGAGAATCTTTTTCTGTCCTGTTGTGTCATACATTACAGCAGTCCTCCTTTCTCGGTGATTTTCGGATCGATAGCCGGGCCTTTACCGTGAGGAACTACAGCCGGTTCCTTATCTGCGGTGTCCATCACTTTCAGTTCATCGGAAGGAGCGAGTTTCATTTCTGAGAAAGTCGCCTGTCGGTTCACGATGCCCTCTGGCGGATTCACGGAAGGTGCGTCAGGATGCAATAACCAAGTAGCAGCCGAATGGGTATCAGATACCTTAAAGAACGGCGGATCATACATGGTGTCGATCTTCATCGCATATTCGCTCCGGGGCGCAAAAGCATCACCAGTCGGAGGATCCAATAAATCCGGGGGTGTCCCTGGAATCGCATAAAGCGATCCTGCAGTGTCCAATGTAGGCATCGAGCTTAACAGTCCCCATGTATATGGGTGTTGCGGGTTGTAGAAAATTTCATCGACAGTCCCTACTTCGACGATTTTGCCGGCATACATGACGGCTACACGGTCTGCAACGTTCGCCACTACACCCAAATCATGGGTGATGAAAATGATCGATGTCTTGATTTTCTGCTGCAGATCCTTCATCAACTCCAGGATTTGCGCTTGGATCGTAACGTCAAGAGCTGTTGTCGGTTCATCCGCAATCAGAATATCCGGGTTGCAGCCCAATGCGATCGCGATGACGATCCGTTGGCGCTGACCGCCTGAGAATTGGTGCGGGTACTGTTTCATTCTTTTGGCAGGGCTCGGGATACCAACAAGCTGCAATAATTCTTCAGCTTTTTTGTAGGCTTCCTCTTTGCTGATGTTTTGATGTTTGATGATCGGTTCAGCGATTTGCTTGCCGATTTTTTGAGTCGGATTCAAAGAAGTCATCGGATCCTGGAAAATCATTGCGATTTCCGAACCACGGATCTTCTGCATTTGTTTTTCGGTTTTGTGCACTAAATCTTCGCCCTTGAACA
This sequence comes from uncultured Carnobacteriaceae bacterium, assembly GCA_963814755.1. Classification (GTDB taxonomy): domain Bacteria; phylum Bacillota; class Bacilli; order Lactobacillales; family Aerococcaceae; genus Trichococcus. The sequence goes on along the minus strand of CAWFEB010000024.1, from coordinate 448,015 downwards.
AGATTTCACCGTGTTCAATGTTGGCGTTGTTCGCCAATAGACGCATGATGCTGCGGCTAGTCACTGATTTACCAGAGCCGGATTCACCAACGATGGCTAATGTTTCACCTGGCTTCAGGTCAAAACTGACGCCTCGGATAGCTTTTACTTTACCTGCATAGGTATCAAAAGTAATTTGTAGGTCTTTTACTTCCAATATATTTTCCATCTGGTTACCTCCTAATCTCTCATTTTTGGATCGAACGCGTCACGAAGTCCATCAGCCAATAAGTTGAAGCAAATCATGATGACGCTCATGATTCCGGCTGGATACCACATCAGATGCGGCAAGAAACGGAATGTCTTGTAACCATCGTTGATCAATGTACCAAGCGATGCATTCGGAGCAGGAATACCGATACCGATAAAGCTCAGGAATGCTTCGAAGAAGATCGCTGATGGGATCGAGAACATAACTTGAATGATGATGACACCTGCCAAGTTAGGCAGAATGTGTCCGAAGGCAATTTTCATCGGTGATTGACCCAACGTGCGGGCAGCCAGGATGTATTCCTGGTTTTTCAACTTCAGTGTTTGCGCTCTGACGACACGCGCCATCGAAAGCCATTCAGTCAAAGCCAAAGCAATGATGATGGAACTGATGCCGGGTTTCAGAACAAGCAACATCAGGATAACGACTACCAAGTTAGGCACGCCGGAAAGGATTTCCAGGATACGTTGCATGATGTTATCGACTTTTCCGCCCAACCAGCCTGAAGTCAGACCATAGACAACTCCGAGTGTCAGGTTGAATAAGGCTGCCATGAACGCGATGAATAAGGATACGCGGGTACCGTAAAGGATCCGCGACAACAAATCGCGTCCCAGGCTGTCCGTACCGAGGTAGTAGTAAACATCCTCAGGAACGTTGGACGCCTCATACTTATCGATAACTACGCCATTCTGCTTCACTGTTCCGTTCAAACCGTTGATGTCGATGCCGGGAATCTTCGGTGGCATATTTGCGTACTGGACAGTTTGCGCATTCGGGTCATGCGGTGCGATGACTGGAGCAAACAGACTGGACATAGTGATGATGATCAAGATGACCAAACTGACCATGGCAACTTTATTTTTCTTCAGACGGCGCCAAGAATCTGCCATGAAGCTCAGGGAAGGCGCTGAAATTTTTTCTTTATCCTGCATGCTTGACTCGGATGCCGATTCGAAAAGATCTTTCGTGATTGTCGGCATAGCTGTTGTATTGCGTAACTCATTTTCACTCATGCTTATTCCCCTCCTTCTGTAGCGACTCTGATACGAGGGTCGATGATTCCATAAAGGATGTCAACCAACAAAATGACGATGACCAACATGGTCGAATACATCATCGTGACGCCCATGATTGTCGGATAATCATTCGTCAGGATGGATTTTACGAATTGTTCCCCGATACCAGGGATGGCAAAAATATTTTCAACAACCATTGAACCTGTCATCAATCCGACTGTCATCGGGCCGATGATGGTGACTAAAGGAATCAGCGCATTACGGATACCGTGTTTGAACGCGACTTCCCAACGGCTCAGACCTTTCGCTCTGGCGAGTTCTACATAGTCGCTGCCCAATACGTCGACCATTTCGGTTCGCATGAACCGGGCCGAATCGGCCAGCGGGGAAATGCTCAACGCAATCGTAGGCAGAATTGACGAACGGAAACCATCATTCCACAAGGCGATCGGCAACACTTTCAGCCATACGCCGAATACCAATTGAAGAATAACTGCAAAAACAAAGTTAGGGATCGAACGGCCGACGATGGCTGTCAAAGTGGCAACTGTATCCACCCAAGTCCCCTGTCTCATTGCTGCGATCACTCCCAGCACAATGCCGAGGATCGTTCCTATGATAACTGCTTGAAGCCCTAATTGCATGGAGGGTCCTATTCTGCTGCTCAACAAATCCGTAACCGGAGTATTGTTGAACTGGAACGAAACACCCAGGTCTCCACGTACTAGTCCAAAAATGTAGACTGCGTATTGGACCATAATCGGTTTATTCAGTCCATACTTCTCATTCATGATAAAAATTTGTTCTTCAGATAACTTATCTTGGTTACTGTATGGTGTACCCGGCAAAGCTTTCATCAGAAAAAAAGTTATCGATGCAATCAAAAACAACGTAATTGCCATATATAAAATACGCTTGCCGATGTACTTTGCATAACTTTTCATCGTTTGTCATCCTCCATTATTTAGTTATTTTGTAAATAGCACCTGATAGTATATCATATTTAAATATACAAAAAAGAAAATGAACACAAAATCAAATCATATTTTAATTGAGTTTTCTTTCTTTTTTTTGTACATTTAAAATTGAGAAAACAAAAAGGAGCCAAAATAAGTGAACCTCACAAAAAAAAACGTACTTGTTTCATTATTCATTTTTATATGTGCACTGATATATCAACTGATTAAATATGGATCCTTAAGTTGGACCGAAACATCCAATATTCTGTTCATGATAGCAGGTATTTTATTGATCATCGGTTTGTCCGGACTCGTGTTGGCTTCCGGAAGTTTCGACTTCTTTCACTACAGCGTCAGAAAAACGCTCAGAAGAGAGCCTAAGGAGGATGGCTTCAAAGAACCATTGAATCCGCATGCTTTATCATCTTCCGTCGGGAAAAGTTATCAAAATGTCCTGACTATCGGTCTGTTGTTGTTGGGGATCAGCATTGTCTGTCTCTGGGATTATATTTTATAAATAAAACATCCATCCGGCATGAATGTATGCCAGATGGATTTTTTATTGCCTTAATTAATCCACGTTTTGTGTTCCAGAATTTGAAGCCCATTTATATGAGTAGTCAGCACCGACTAAGTGCTCGCCCAAATCTGTTACATACGGTTTTTGCAGAACTGCGTAAGAACGTTGATACAGAGGTGCGATACCCGCATCTTCCATCAAGATCTTTTCAGCGGCAAGCAGGCTAGCCCATCTTGCATCAAGGTCAGTCACGTTTGTGCGTGCTTCATCGATCAAAGCATCGTATTCAGCGTTGGAGTAACCGGATTTGTTGTTGCCGTTTTCTGTCTGGAACAATTCCAGGAAGTTGATCGGGTCAGCATAGTCAGCTCCCCATCCAGCTAATTCGATATCGTATTCGCCAGCGGTATCAGCTTCAAGACGGACTTTGAAAGGTACATTACGTAAGGTTACAGTCAAGCCAGGCAGGTTTGTCTGTAATTGGCTTTGCAGGAATTCAGAAGAACGTTTCGCATTTTCTGTGTCATCGCTCAACAATTCCAAAGTGATGGATTCAACACCCAATTCAGCCAAGCCTTGTTCGAAGTATGTTTTAGCTTCTTCAGCATTGAAAGTCAGAAGATCGCCATTTTGTTTACGGTAGTCTTCGCCTGTTGAAGGATCCAAAGCAAGTTTTTCAGGAACCAATCCGTTGGCAGGGATAGAACCGTTTTGCAACACAACATCAGCATAAGCTTGTTTGTCGAAAGCCATAGCTAAAGCTTTACGGATGTTGGCATTTTGTAATGGTGTGCCTTCTCTTTGTTGGTTGAATTTCAAGTAGAATACAGAAGAAGTCGGCATTGTGTGCACTTCAGGATCGCCGGTTCTTTGTGCTACGTATTCACCAGTCAAGATCATGCGGTCGATTGCGTCTGTATCATACAGATTCAAAGCAGTGGAAGTTTCTTTGATGACTTCTACGTTGATTGCGTCCAATTTTACAGCGTCTTTATCCCAATACTCTGCATTAGGTTCATACGTCCATGATAAGCTCGCTGCATCCCAGTTAGCTAAAACAAATGGTCCGTTGTACAATAAAGCATCGCTGCTTAATGCATATTGGTCGCCTTGTTCTTCAACAAATGCTTGATTTTGAGGGAAGAACATAGCCAATGTCAAAAGATCTTTGAAGTATGGCACTGGAGAAGTCAATGTGATTTCCAGCGTTTTTTCGTCGATCGCTTTCACGCCTAATTCTTCAGGCCCAACTTCGCCAGCCATGATTTCAGTTGCGTTAGCGATAACGCCGTCCATCATGTAAGAATATGAAGCAGCCGATGCAGGATCAACCAATTTGCGCCATGAATAAACAAAGTCTTCTGCCGTAACAGGCTCACCGTTTGACCAGTTTGCTTCATCACGGATAGTGAAAGTGTAGACCAAACCGTCTTCGCTGACTGTAGGATCTTCTGCTGCGATCCCTAATTCAACCGTTCCGTCCAACCCTTGGCGATACAGACCTTCGTTTACGTTGCTTAAAGCAGTAAATGCAACTGTATCTGTAGCCTGCACAGAATCCATTGTAGGAATTTCAGCGCTTTCAACCAGATTTAACACCTGACCACTGCCGTTCGCACCTGCAGACTCTGATGAATCGGCCGTGCTTCCCTCTCCGCCGCATGCAGCTAATACAAGTGCGGAGCTTAAAGATAATAACACTAAAGATGATAGTTTCTTGTTGCCCATATTTCTTTTCCCCCATTCCCTCTGTTTCTATAATTTCTATAGTAAGGTTAATTATAGTTCTGACTGATATTAAAATCAAGTTTGGGAATTTAATAAATTGATTAAAATTAGATTAATATATTCATATTTTCACTTTTTTTGAGTTTATATATCGATATTAGATATATATTGAGAATCTCACACAGCATGTCAGAACAATTGAAAAATAATGGAAGCGAAATCAAACGTTGTCAAAACGGCAAAAACAACTGGTGAACATTTGTTTATTAAGAAACATTGATTTAATATGCAGATATTGATATATTTGCATGATAAAGAGATATTCAATCGTTTTCACAAAAAAATACACGAAACTCCATTTAAAAATCGTTATTATTCTGGTTTTCTGCGTATAACACGGTCGTTGTATGGGCTTTGACCAGGATTTTTTCCATCGCGGATGCTTCGGCTTTTCGATCCAAGAAGACCTGGTTGTCTTCGACAAGGATGGCATACTTCCCTTTTTCCATTCGGAAGATCGTATCGCTTCGATTCGCATTGAAAACGACGATGTACTTTTCCCATTCGTTCTGCAAAGCAAAGGCAACGATGTTGAAATTCTCGCTGAGCGTTGTGAAATGCGCATCAATTTCATCGAGGGTATGCATCCTGAACAAATACTCCCTTTTGCGCAGCGCGATCAGACCTTTCACGTAGGCCACTGATTTTTGGAACGTCGTCACCCGTTCCCATTCAAACTGATTGATTTCGTCAGAGGACTTGTAGCTGTTGGCGTCCCCTTCCTTTGTGCGCAAAAATTCCTGTCCGCCATGGATGAATGGCACGCCTTGCGCCAGCAAGAGTACGCTGGTTGCCAGCGTATGCCTTTTTATGCGCACCTCTTCGCTGTCATTCGGATTCGAACGCAACAATTTATCATAGAGCGTCAAATTATCGTGCGCCTCCACATACTGGATGACTTGTTCCGGATCGACATAGCTGCTGTGGCTGGAAAGATGCATGCCGCCCTTTATGTTCCGGATCAGCAAATCTTCCTGATAATTTTTGCCGCTGACGAAGCCCCTGTCCGTTTCGTCGCCAAAGTCGCTGCCTTTCAAAGCTACCCGGATCGAATCGTTGAAATGGGCGATCCTCGGCATCGCTTGCGCATTTTTCTGGGAAGCTTTCAATTCCTCGGGGAGCGGTGTACTCATTTCCCACCCCTCACCGATCAGGATGATGGATGGATCGACTTTATCCAGCGCTTCCCGGATCGCATTCATCGTGACTGAGTCATGGATGCCCATCAGATCGAAGCGGAAACCATCGAGATGGTATTCTTTTGCCCAATACTTGACGCTGTCGATGATGTATTTGCGCATCATATGCCTTTCCGAGGCTGTGTCATTCCCGACGCCCGTGCCGTTCGCCAGCGACCCATCCTCGTTATAGCGGTAAAAATACCCCGGGACCGTCCTTTCCAAAGCCTGATCTTTCGGATCGTAGACGTGGTTATAGACGACATCCATGATCACCCTCAAGCCGTTAGCATGCAGCGTCCGGATCATTTCCTTCAATTCGATGATCCGGTTGAATGGATCAAAGGGATCCGTTGAATAGGAACCTTCCGGCACGTTGTAGTTCAGCGGATCATAGCCCCAATTGTATTGCGGTTCCGTCAAATTCGCCTCATCGACTGTGGCATAATCGAACATCGGCAGTATCTGGATATGGGTGATGCCCAAATCAATCAGATAATCCAAACCCGTGCTTATCCCGCTGGGGTTTTTAGTGTTTTTTTCGGTCAAGCCAAGGAATTTTCCTTTATTCGTTATCCCGCTCGTTTCGGATATGGAAAAATCCCGGATGTGCAGCTCATAGATGATCGCCTCTTCCGGGAGACCGAAGGCAGGCAGCCGCTCCCCCCACCCGTCAGGATTTGTCCTGAGCAAATCCGTAATGACCGATTTTGTACCGTTCACTGTCGTTGCTCGAGCATAAGGATCAACTGTGATTGTTTCGCGGTTATTCAAGAACAGAATGTTATAGACATAAATGGTACCGTGCTGATCACCGGGCAAGTAAGCTTCAAAAATCCCCTTGGGTTTCTGCACCATCGCTATTTTTAGGGACGGCTTCTTGATGGAATCGTCCGAATACGTCCAAACTACCACAGATTTAGCTGTAGGGGCCCATACCCTCAAAAGCGTGCCTTCTTTTTCATATAGCGCCCCCAGTTCGCCGTCATAAGAAAAGTAGTTGTCAAAATCATTCGATCGCACGAACAGAAACATTTCCTTATCGATTGTTTCCTTATCCCTTTTATCGCTGAAGAGTTTTTCCAAATCGTAGCTCTCCAACCAACTCTGGAAATCCTCCACCATTTCGCATCACCTCCCTCCTATAGTATACCAACCATGGATGAGTTCCTGTACTCAAAAGGCACAGCAAAAAGCGTAACCGACAGAAATAATTGCCGATTACGCTTCATTGTGATGTCACCTGCCTATATTCACATTCTATGTCAGAAGTAATCTTTCTTTTTCAACCAGTAAACCGTCAAAAAGCAGATGAAGATTGTGATCAGACTGGTGATACCGAACGCCCACGGATGATTTTCGAAGGGCAGATCGACATTCATGCCCCAGAAACCTGCCATGATGGTCGGGATCGTCAGGACGATGGTGATAGAAGTCAAAACTTTCATGATATTGTTCAAGTTATTTGTAATCACGCTAGAAAATACTTCGCTCAACTGATCGATCATCTTGCTTGATTCAGTGACCATCACTTCGGCTTGATTTGAGATATCCGTGATATCACGCAGCAACTCTTGGCTTTGCACATCATCTCCTAACACCGACTCATGGATGGACTCTGTTATCAAAGGATGATTTTTGTTGATGGATGTCTCAAAATAAACCAAGCTCTTATGTAGGGCAATCAGCTTATAAAAGTATTCGTTATGGGTTGCACTGGTTATCTGAATCTGCAGGTCTTCGATGATGCCATCGATTTCTCTCAGATGACGAATAAAACTCCTTGTCAATTCCCATAATATGTATAAGATGATGTGATGCTGGGTTGTTGCTGGCTCGTTTTTGAAAGACTCATTATTCATGATATGCGTCAAAAAAGAAGGCGTCTCTTTGCAGACTGTTATCAATGTATCATTGACTCTTATGATCGACAAGGGATACGTATGGTATTCCGTGTATTTTTCCTGTACCGATCGCATTTTGGGGAAGAGAACGATCAGAAGATTAATATCCTCCCCTGCACCATTCTTGACTTTCTCTTGCCGAGGGATCTCATATTCGTCCAGCGAATCCAAAATATAGTCCTTCGGGATGCCGAAAATAGCTACCAGATCCTCAACGTCTTCGTTGCTCGGATTCTCCACATGAATCCAATCCGCCGCTTTCCAATCCTTCGTCTGCGTGTATACCCCTTTATCCGACAAGTCGAATGCTCTCATTGAAATCCACCTCTAACTTGTTGTAATCTATATGTGTTGACCTACAAGATAAGCATAACTTATTTTTGCCAAAAGGAAAGCAATAACCCTCTCCAGAAAGGCAGGGTAAAGCTGCCAATTACACGTCAACCATGATTTCTTCCATAGTATAGGCCATTTCGATGTACGGGTCCTCCGTATACCAATGCCGTGCACTGCCGAGGCAGGCGCAATAGAAAGTTGTATCATTCTCCTGCAGTATTTTCCGGAAGTGGACATGGCCCATGATGCTGTGCGTAATCTTGTAGCGGTCATACAATTGCATATAGCTTTTGCTGCCGAGGAAAGCATTGTAGTAATCGTATACCTTGTGCGGGAGTGGGATGACGAATTGCGGATGCGTCACAACATGTGTCATCATGATGATTTTCCGGTCGCTGACGGCTCTCAGGTCGCTTTCCAGTTCCTCCTGCATGGCTGCTGCAACCGAGCGATCATCGTTCTGCCAATGCACATACTGGCGGTCATTCCAACCGCCGACTTTCAGCTTTTTCCTGGAAAACTCTTCTATTGTATAGCGGTCACTGGCGAACCCATAATCATACCAGCCCGGATTCCCCACCACTGCCCATTTATCCCCGATCAGAAACGGATTTCCGACAGGATTTTCATCCCGCTCCTTGAACAACCGATAGATGCGGTCCGTATCCTCTTCATGGTTGCGGATGGACCAAAAATCATGGTTTCCGGGTACGAATTGGATTTTCGAAACGTTGTGATCCCGCATGCGATCCAGGAAAGCAAAGGTATCGTGGTAATCGGAAGAGACATCCCCCGCCAACAAAAGCAAGTCGATTTCTTGATTATAGAGCAACTCCGCCAAGAGATGGTCATACGTTTGACCAGGCGCCAGCCTTTTCGCGTTCGAGTCGATATGCAGGTCCGACAATACCCCAATTTTCACGTCCTCAACTCCCTTCGTTACTTTGCTTCCGGTGTTAAAAAAGCGAAGTTGCATATCAGATTAACTGAGTTGCAGCTCCGCCCTTATACAGTGATTATTTTGAGAATGCTTCCGTTAATGGCGGCACTACTTGTTTTTTGCGTGAAACAACACCAGGAAGCAATGCAACATTCTCGTTCAACGAAACGCCGAATGCTGCCTCTACAATGTCCAAATGCGATCCTACAGCCAACAAAGCCGAATCGCTGTCGATGATGTTTGTGATCACCAACAAGAAGACATCATACCCTTGCGCACCGTTTTCAGTTTCCATAGCGGCAACAAGTTCAACTTGTCTATTCAGTACATCTTGAACGTCGACGGTATTCACTTGTGCGATGCGGACATTTTTATCGCCCATCGGGAAGGATTTCGCGTCCAAAGTCAACAATTCAGCAATCGACTTATCGTCCAGATTCGTTCCAGCTTTAAGCATTGCAAGGCCATATTCATTCAAAGAAACACCGGCGATTTCCGTCAAAGCTGCTGCCGCTTCTTCATCTTCCCGCGTGCAAGTCGGTGATTTGAACAACAACGTGTCGGAAATGATGGCAGAAAGCATCAAGCCGGCGATGTCGGCAGGGATCGCGATGTTTTTTTCTTTGTACATTTTGTAAAGGATCGTATTTGTGCAACCTACTGGCTCTGCACGGTAATACAACGGGTTGGCCGTTTCGAAGTTCGCGATGCGGTGGTGATCCACGACGGCATACACTTCAACTTCTTTGATGTCGCTGACGCTTTGTTGCGCTTCGTTATGGTCGACCAAAGCAACCGTATCCGTTTCGTTTGCCGCAGTCGCGATGACGCGCGGAGCCTCTGTCTTGAATTGGTTCAGAGCGTAGGCTGTTTCTTCACTCGGCAAGCCAAGCGCCACGGCTTCGGCTTCGATTCCGTTTTGATTCAGATAGTAAGCATAGGCGATAGCGGATGTGATCGCATCCGTATCCGGATTTTGGTGCCCAAAAACTAACAGTTTGTTCATTCAATTCACTCTCTCTTCCATTGTCTAAAATTATCATAATAAAAAAGGAAGAAAAGAGCAATGGCAATTCTCTTTTCTTCCTTGAAAAATAGTATTATTTTACAGATCCAAATAACCTTTGTAGTCTTCTGTATGCAGAAGTTTTCTGGCATTTTCGACGCGCTCAGCGGTAGGTGGATCGATTCCGTCCAATTGGTAAGGGATTCCCAATGTTTCCCACTTATAGACGCCCATTTTGTGGTAAGGCAGAATCTCCACTTTGACGATGTTTTTCAATGTTTTCAGGAAAGCATCCAGACGGATCAAGAAATCGTCATAGTCTGTCCGCTCTGGGATCAGCACGTGACGGATCCAAACCGGCTGATTGATATCCGACAAATATTTCGCCAGTTCAATGATGCTTTCGTTCGGCCACATTGTCAATTCTTTGTGCTTCTGGCTGTCGATGTGCTTGATGTCCAGCAGAATCAGGTCTGTCACAGCCAACAGTTTGTTGAATTGGCTGAAGAAAGGCTCGTCATAAGTGAACGGCAAGCCGCAGGTGTCCAAAGTCGTATGCACGCCCTGGGCTTTAGCTTTCGTGAACAATTCGATCAAAAAGTCGATCTGCAGCAACGGTTCGCCGCCACTGACGGTGATGCCGCCTTTTTGCCCCCAGAAGGGCTTGTATTGCAAGGCCATGTTCAGCAATTCATCGCTTGTCATCTCATTGCCGCCACCGATGTTCCAAGTGTCCGGGTTATGGCAGAATTGGCAACGCATGCGGCAGCCTTGCATAAATATAATAAAACGGATTCCTGGTCCATCAACGGAACCAAAACTCTCTGTTGAATGCACAAATCCTTTTAAAGGTTCAGTCATTTCAAAAACTCCTCTGTCGTTTATTTCTTAACTTCATTGTATATCGCGTAAGGAATATTTCCTATCAAAAAGAGCGAATTTTCGCTCCCTTTGATAGAAAACGGATGAATCAAATGATCCATCCGTTTAAATTTATACGATTAGTATGCAGGTTGAAGCAGATTACATCATTTCGTGCATTGTACGATTGATTACGTCCATTTGTTGTTCGCGAGTCAACTTGATGAAGTTAACAGCGTATCCGGAAACACGGATTGTCAATTGTGGGTAGTTTTCTGGGTGATCCATAGCGTCAAGCAATGTTTCACGGTTGAATACGTTGACGTTCAAGTGGTGGCCGCCTTTAGCGATGTATCCGTCCAACATTGATGAAAGGTTATCTTTTTGAACTTCTTCTTCACGTCCCAAAGCTTTAGGGATGATTGAGAATGTATTTGAGATACCATCCAATGAATATTTGTAAGGGATCTTAGCTACTGAAGACAAACTTGCCAAAGCGCCGTGAGTATCTCTTCCGTGCATTGGGTTAGCACCAGGTGCGAATGGTTCGCCGGCTTTACGTCCGTCTGGCGTGCTACCAGTTTTCTTGCCGTAAACCACGTTTGAAGTGATTGTAAGGACAGAAGTTGTAGGGATAGAGTTGCGGTATGTTTGGTGTTTCTTAACTTTGCCCATGTATTGTTTCAACAAGTCGATACCGATTTGGTCAGCACGATCATCATTGTTACCATATTTAGGGAAGTCGCCTTCGATTTCGAAGTCAACAGCAATGCCGTTTTCATCGCGGATCGGTTTAACTTTAGCGTATTTGATAGCTGAAAGTGAATCGATTGTAACTGAGAATCCAGCCACACCAGTTGCCAATGTGCGGACAACGTTTGTATCATGCAAAGCCATTTCCAATGATTCGTATGAATATTTGTCATGCATGTAGTGGATAACGTTCAATGTATTCACATACAAAGCTACGATCCAGTCCATCATTACATCGAATTTTTCAGAAACTTCAGCGTAATCAAGGTATTCTGAAGTGATTGGTTGCAATTTAGGTCCTACTTGTTTTTTCTTCGTTTCGTCAATCCCGCCGTTGATTGCATAAAGCAATGTTTTAGCCAAGTTAGCACGCGCTCCGAAGAATTGCATTTGTTTCCCGATTCTCATCGCGGATACGCAGCAAGCGATTCCGTAGTCATCGCCCCACTCAAGGCTCATCATGTCATCATTTTCGTATTGGATAGCGCTTGTTTCGATGGACATTTTAGCACAGTATTTCTTGAATCCTTCAGGCAATCTAGTTGACCAAAGAACTGTCAAGTTAGGTTCTGGAGCTGCTCCTAAGTTTGTCAATGTGTTCAAGAAACGGAAGCTTGATTTTGTGACCATTGAGCGGCCATCATGTGCCATACCAGCGATTGATTCAGTAACCCATTGTGGATCTCCTGAGTACAATTCTTGGTATTCTGGCGTACGTGCAAATTTGATCATACGCAATTTCATTACGAAGTGGTCAACGATTTCTTGTGCTGTTTCTTCAGTCAATGTTCCGTTTTCCAAATCGCGTTGGATGTAGATATCCAAGAAAGTTGAAGTACGGCCTAATGACATTGCTGCACCATTTTGTTGTTTAACAGCAGCCAAGTACCCGAAGTATAACCATTGGAAAGCTTCTTGAGCGTTTGTTGCTGGTTTGGAAATATCGAAACCGTAGATGTTTCCTAATTCTTTCAATTCTTTCAAAGCGCGGTATTGTTCGCTGAATTCTTCTCTCAAACGGATGATTTCTTCAGTCATCGTGCCGTCGCCGATTTTAGCGAATTCATTTAATTTGTCTTGCATCAAGAAGTCCACACCGTATAAAGCTACACGACGGTAGTCGCCGATGATGCGGCCGCGGCCGTATGCATCAGGTAAGCCAGTGATGACGCCGGTTGTTCTTGCTGCACGCATTTCTGGAGTGTAAGCGTCAAATACGCCTTGGTTATGTGTTTTTCTGTAATCGCGGAAAATCATTGAAACTTCTGGATCAACTTTGTAGCCTGCTTCTTCACAAGCCTGTTCGCTCATGCGGATACCGCCGAAAGGCATCAAGCTGCGTTTAAGTGGTTTTTCAGTTTGGAAACCAACGATTTGCTCTTTTTCTTTGTTAAGGTAGCCTGCTGCATGGGATGTGATGGAAGATACAACTTTTGTATCCATGTCCAATACGCCGCCAGCTTCTCTTTCTTGCTTAGTAAGATCCATAACTTGATCCCATAATTGAGTAGTGGTTTCAGTAGGACCAGCCAAGAAACTTTCGTCGCCTGTGTATTCAGAGTAGTTGTTGATGATGAAGTCTCTTACGTCGACTTCTTCTTTCCAAGTTTTTCCTTTAAACCCTTGCCATTGTTCCATTATATATTCCTCCTATAAAGTGCTTTCACATTGTGATATGTGTAACAGGTTTCTACATGAATATTATAACACGTACACACGAAAGTGCAACAACTATCAATCTTTTTTTTGAACTTTTTGTAAACTTTTTGAAAATTATTTATAAACACTGTCATATCAACGTTTGTAAAATTAAAAAAACGATTAAAGCTTCCGATTAGTTAGTGAAACCTTTATTTTGACGAAAAATCTGTTTCATAAAAAAACGGAAACTGTATTATTACACAGTTTCCGTTTTGGCTTTTTGTTTATAACAGTTAATTAGAAAATTCTAATTTGTGAAAAATCAAACTCTTTCTCGATGTCCGATACTTCGCCATCCGTCTTCTCGTTGATTGCGAAGCTGCCGTTGGAATACCTTGGACTGAACGGTATTTCTTTGCTTTCCGACACGATGCTGTTACCTGTCGTGGTGCGGATTGCATAACGGTTAGGCAATGATAATTCACAATCCATGAAGATGATGCGGTGCGGTTTGGCCTTCAATTCCTTCAGAAGCATCAATCCCCGTTTCGCGCGGCCCAAAATTGGGACTTCGCCGGATTTGAATTTCTTGATGTTCCCTCTTTGCGTGATCACCAGGACAGGGAATTCCTCATCACCTTCTTTAAAGGCGGCACCCCCAACCACAACGTCACCGTCCTTCAGATTGATTGATTTGACTCCGCTGGCACGGGTTCCGATGATGCCTACTTCATTCACGGCGTACCGCAGGCTGAAGCCGAAATGCGTCACAAGGAGCACATCGTAGTTTTGTTTATCTTCCAAGCGTTGGATGGAGACAATCGCGTCCGTCTCGCTCTTCAGCTTCATGGCGACCGCTTTTTTGTTTCTGTAGCCACGGAAAGTCCGGAAGTCGCTCATCAGTGTCTGTTTGATGTAGCCTTCTTTTGACACGAAAAGGATTGTCCCGGTTGGTTCGCTGTTGTTAGGGAGAATTTCTACGCTGATGATCTTCTCTTCTGGAGCGAAGGGAATGTTCTGCGAGATATGGTGCCCCGTATCTTTCCATTTCAATTCCGGCAACTCATGGATCGGGAAGTGAAGGTAGTCTCCCTTGCTGGTGAACATCACGATCGCATCAAGCGTCGATGCTTTGCCGACAAAAAGCGGCTTATCCCCTTCGCGCAATCCGATTTCTTCGATTGTCGAGGCTCCGAAAGAGCGCAGGCTCGTGCGCTTGTAGTAGCCCTCTTTTGTGACCACGACAACGACTTCTTCCACCGGCACGAGAACTTCCGTATCGATTTTGATTTCCTCGATTTCATGTTGGATCGTAGTCCGGCGAGGATTCGCGTACTGTTTTTTGACTGAGGCAAGTTCTGTCTTCATCACAGCGTACAACGTTTTTTCCTGTTTCAGGATTTCGTGGTAAGTCGCAATTTGCTCATTCAGTTCCAACTTTTCGTTCTGCAGGGCGGTGATATCCGTATTGGATAACCGGTACAACTGCAGGGAAACAATCGCTTCCGACTGCGGTTCCGAAAAAGCATACTGCTTCATCAGATTCTGTTTTGAGTCCTTTTTGTCTTTACTGTCGCGGATCAATTGGATGACTTCATCGAGAATCGAAATGACTCTGATCAAAGCATCGACAATATGCAGGCGCGTCTCGGCCTTCTTCAGGCTGTAATTCGTCCGGCGGGTGATGACGATTTTCTGGTGACGGATATAGGCTTTCAGTATTTGGTGCAAGCCGACTTGCATCGGACGGCGCTCGTCGATAGCGACCATATTGAAGTTATAGTTCACTTGCAGATCCGTATTTTTAAGCAGATAGTTGAGGATCCCCTCTGCATTCGCTTCTTTTTTCAATTCGACGACGATCTGCAGCCCTGAGCGGTCTGATTCATCCCGCACTTCGGCGATCCCTTCGATTTTGCGGTTGATGCGGATTTCGTCCATCCGCTTCACTAGCGTCGCTTTATTGACGTCATAAGGGATTTCCGAAATGACGATCTGCTGTTTGCCGCCGCGGATGCTCTCTATGGAAGTGCGCGAGCGGACGACAACTTTTCCTTTACCGGTGTTATAGGCATCCTTCAGGCCATCCAAGCCCTGTATGATCGCCCCGGTAGGGAAATCGGGTCCTTTTACATATTTCATGAGCGCTTTGAGCTCCGCCTCAGGGTGATCGATCAGATGCAAGGTCGCATCGATGACTTCGCCTAAATTATGCGGTGGGATATCGGTCGCGTAACCGGCGGAAATACCGGTAGCGCCGTTCACCAAAAGATTCGGGTATCGAGCAGGCAACACGGTCGGCTCCTGATCGGTGTCGTCGAAGTTCAGCACAAAGTCTACCGTTTCCTTGTCGATGTCGCGCAACAGTTCCGCCGAAATTTTGGACAACCTGGCCTCGGTATACCGCATCGCGGCGGCCGAGTCCCCATCCATACTCCCGTTATTTCCGTGCATTTCGACCAATACTTCCCGCATCTTCCAATCTTGGCTCAATCGGACCATCGCTTCATAGACACTGGAATCGCCATGCGGATGGTAATTACCGATTACATTCCCGACTGTTTTTGCCGATTTGCGGAAGCCTTTTTCCGAAGTGTTTCCGGCAACATCCATCGCGTACAGGATCCGCCTTTGAACAGGCTTCAGTCCATCGCGGATATCGGGCAAAGCACGATCCTGGATGATGTACTTCGAGTATCGCCCGAAGCGGTCCCCCATTACGTTTTCAAGCATCAGCTCTTTAATTTCCAGATTACCCACTATAGTTCACCACTTTCAAAATCTAACGAAATTTGCTCCATGTCATGCGCGGTCTGCTGATCCGAAGATTCCTGCTTCACTTTCTCCTGCAGATGCGCCTCGCCACTATCGGACGCCGGTGCAATGTCTTCCTCCAGAATGCTCTTATTGTCGGACATCGAAAACTCGACATGCTTCTCGATCCATTTCCTTCGCGGTTCGACTTTGTTCCCCATCAGTGTCGTGACCCGGCGCTCCGCTTGGGCCTTGTCATCGATGAGCACCCGGATCAACGTCCTGGTTTCAGGATCCATCGTGGTATCCCACAGCTGATCCGCGTTCATTTCCCCGAGCCCTTTGTAACGTTGCAGGATATAGCCCTTGCCGATGATGTCGATTTTTTCCTGCAGTTCCTTTTCGGTCCATGCGTACTGGATTTTTTCATTCTTGCCGAAGCCCTTGGATACTTTGTACAAAGGCGGCTGCGCCAGATAAATTTTCCCGGCTTCCAGCAACGGTTTCATGTAACGGTAAAAGAAAGTCAGCAATAGGATCTGAATGTGCGCACCATCCGTATCCGCATCCGTCATGATGATGATTTTGTCGTAATTGCAATCCTTAATGTCGAAATCCGCCCCGACCCCTGCACCGACTGTGTAGATGATCGTGTTGATTTCCTCGTTCTTCAAAATATCCTGCATACTCGCGCGTTCTGTATTGATGACTTTCCCGCGCAACGGGAGTATCGCCTGGAACTTGCGGTCGCGCCCTTGTTTGGCGGATCCGCCGGCGGAATCACCCTCGACCAGGTACAGTTCGTTCTTTTTCGGGTTTTTGCTTTGCGCAGGCGTCAGCTTGCCGGACAACAGCGATTCGTTTTTTTGGCGTTTTTTGCCGTTGCGCGTCTCTTCACGGGCTTTACGCGCTGCATTTCTGGCCTCTCTGGCTTTAAGTGATTTTCTGGCAAGCATTTGGGCTGTTTCGCCATTTTCTGTCAAGTAAATGCTCAATTTTTCGCTGATAAGGCCATCAACGGCTGCCCGCGCTTGCGGCGTGCCTAATTTTTCCTTCGTCTGGCCTTCGAATTGGAGCAGATTCTCCGGTACGCGCAGGGACAACACTGCCGAAAGGCCCTCGCGGACATCGCTGCCTTCAAGATTCTTTTCCTTCTCTTTAATCAGGTTCATTTTTCTCGCGTATTCATTGAAGGCTTTGGTGATGGCTGTCTTCGCACCGGTTTCGTGTGTCCCGCCATCCTTCGTACGGACGTTGTTGACGAAAGACAGTATCGTCTCCGAATAGCCGTCATTGTACTGGAAGGAGAACTCGATTTCGATCCCGTCGGCTTCCCCACTGAAATACACGACATCGTGCAACGTGTCCTTTTCTTCATTTAAGTAAGTAACGAATTCCTTGATTCCTTCTTCGAAGAAAAAAGTATCGCTTTGTTCGGTCCGCTCATCTTTCAGCGTGATGGTTAAGCCTTTCAACAAAAAGGCTGATTCCCGGAACCGTTCCGCCAACACATCGTAAGACAGCTGCGCTGTTCCGAAAACCTCTTTGTCAGGCAAAAAATGAATCAACGAGCCGGATGCTTTAGCAGTGGTTTTTGCTTTGGTCAATTTGCTGGCAGGTTTTCCGCCATCCTTGAATTTCATTGTATAGAGTGTGCTCTCGCGGATGACCGATACTTCCAGCCATTTGGAAAGGGCATTGACGACACTCGCGCCCACTCCGTGAAGACCTCCTGAAGTTTTGTAGCCGCCCTGGCCAAATTTCCCTCCAGCGTGCAGCACGGTGAAAATGACTTGGATGGTTGGCACCCCTGAAGCGTGCAACCCGGTAGGCATGCCGCGTCCGTTGTCTTTGACGCTGATGCTCTGGTCTTCATGGATCGTGATGTCGATTTTATCAGCATAACCCGACAAGGCCTCATCTACCGCATTATCGACTATCTCATATACTAAATGATGCAATCCGCGGGCATCAGTCGAACCGATATACATCCCCGGCCGTTTTCTGACTGCTTCAAGTCCTTCCAACACTTGGATGGAATCATCATTGTATTTATTCTCTTTATTTTGTGCCATAAAAAAACTCCTTCGTATCTGTTCTAACCGAACATCTATTCTATCATACTGTATAACTTTCACTTTGGAAAGTATAAAAAACGAGACGGAATTCTGCCTCCTATAGGAAAAATGGGGATAAAATGGTAAAATGAACTGGAATTGTTTTATATTGGAGTATCAACTTAGGAGTGAAGTGAGAATGACAGCAATCGTCATCGTCCTGGCCTATCTTTTGGGTTCCATCCCGTCAGGCATTTGGATCGGAAAATATTTTTATCAAACAGACATCCGCAAATACGGCAGCGGAAACAGCGGAACGACCAACACCTTCCGCGTATTAGGAAAAAAAGCCGGCATCATTGTGCTACTCATGGACATGCTCAAAGGCTCGGCGGCAACCTTATTGCCGATCTGGCTGGGAGTCGAAATCCATCCCTTATTGGCCGGGGTTGTTGCAGCCTTAGGGCATACGTACCCCCTTTTCGCTGGATTCAAAGGCGGCAAAGCCGTTGCCACCAGCGCGGGTATCATGTTGGCCTACAATCCGCTTTTTTTTGGGGAAGCAATCATCGCTTTCGTCATCTACCTGTACTTCTCCAGAATGGTCAGCCTATCCAGCATCCTGGTCAGTTTTACAGCGGTCGCTCTTTCCTTCTTCTTTAACGATTGGCCATTGACGCTCGTTACGATCCTTTTGACGGTCTTCATCATCTATCGCCATCGTTCCAATATTTATCGGATCAGAAATGGAACGGAAAGCAAAGTGCCTTTCGGCTACAAATCGAAGAGCGCTAAAGAAAAATAACAGAATAAGGCGGGGCCGTAAATCATCGTTGATTTACGGCCCCGCCTTTTATCAGGTCCAAAGACAAACGCTGCCTGGCCTAGCTGACGACTGAATTAAAAGAAATCGACCCGATGGACATAATAACGTTTATTCCCGGGTTCAAGCGATTGGATGGCTGTTTTCCGTTCCAGTTCCCCGTCCGAATCCGACCGGTCAGCAAGTCCGCACCAAGGTTCCAAACAAACATAAGTGGCGTCTTCCTGAGGCTTCGTCCAGATGCCCAAGTATTCGAAATCCTCATAGGACATCGTGACCCCATGCTCACTTTTATCGGAAGCCAGCGTCACGGTTGTCGGTTCCGGCGTTTTGAAAATGATGGCATCATTCAGGAAGAGGTCTCTTTGCAATGGGAATTTGTTCTGTTCCACTTCAAGCGTTTTGTCGGCTGCGAGATAAGGCCCCTCCAGGAACAAGCGTTGGCGGGATGTTTCCGGAGTCATTTTGATGTAGTAATCCTCGAATGTTTCCCCTTCCATCAATGGCACATTAAAGCCTGGGTGTCCACCGATCGAGAAATACATCTTGTTTGCATCAAGGTTCTTTACTTTGTAGCTGATCGACAATTGACTCTCAAACAATTGATAAGTCAACTGCAGTTCAAATGAAAATGGATAAACATCTTTGAAATCACCATTCGGCGCAAGGATGAAGGTAATGCTGTCAGTCAAACGCTCATGCACCGAGAATTTCGAATCGCGCGCAAATCCGTGTTGCCCCATTGTGTAAGATTTATCGTTATGTCGGAAGGTATCATCCTTCAGGCGTCCGACGAACGGAAAAAGGATCGGCGCATGCCTGTTCCATACTTTTTCATCAGCCTGCCAAATATATTCGATGCCGGTTTTCTTTGCGATTACACTGGTGATTTCTGCACCTTTATCTTTTACGGTTACCTTAAGGTGCTGGTTTTCGATTACAAACTCCATGACATTTCCCCCTAGTTTGGCTTTACACCATTTTGCTTACTGATCATTTTTTGGATACAAAGCCCTTTTTAAAGCATCAAGCAATTCTGCAGAAACGACTCTGATGAAGGTTCCCTTCATACCGAGCGATCTCGTCTCGAGAATACCGGCTGATTCCAGTTTTCTTAAGGCATTCACAATGACGGAACGCGTTATATTTTTTTCTGCCGCAATTTTTGATGCGGTGATGCGTTCCTCCAAGGATGGAAACGTCTCAAAAATCGCCTTGACCGCCTCCATTTCGCTGAAAGACAGCGATTTTATGGCGATCTGGACCAGTGTGGTCACGCGCGTTGCCTCTTGCATGCGCAAATTGATGGCATGCAGCAATTCGATGCCGATAACGGTGGCACCATGTTCGGCAAGGATCAGATCGCTGCTGTCAAAGACGGGAAACAATCGCGCCAAAACCAAGCTCCCCAAACGCTTGCCGGAAGCAAAAATCGGAACGATCGTTGTGACACCCGTAATGAACAGGTCCCTGCTCTCGATCGGAAAAGCCGTAAAATCGGATTCGATGCCGATGTTCGCGGTCGTCTGAAACAACGCTGACAGATTGTGGGCATACTGCTCCGGAAATTTCTTGTCCTCCAGCATTTGTTTGATGCGGGCATTGTTGATATCGGTCGCCTCGCTGTAACCCAGTAAATTGCCGGACAGATCGATCAGATACGTGTTGGCGCGTAGTATGTCGCCGAGCACACTCGCCATTTCCGTAAAGGGCAAGGCCGTCGCTTCATCGCTGACAGCAACGAAGCCCCCTTCTTTTTGCAGCATGTAGTTGATCCTTCTCAACTTTTCTAATAATTCGTCCATGTTTCCCCCCTACGATCATCCATCAGAAAATATCCGCAAGGTTCATCCAACCTAAAGGGGATTTTTTTATGCTTAAAGGATATATCTTCTTAAATCTTTGTTTTCTACAATTTTCTCAAGTTTTTCATCCACGTAATGTTCCGTTATCGTGATATCTGTCCCGGGAATTTCGGAAGCTTCAAACAGCAGATCCTCCAGCAATTTCTCCATGATCGTGTGCAGCCTTCTGGCACCGATGTTATCGGTTTCCTGGTTGACTTCTGTCGCGATGACGGCCATTTTCCGGATGGCTTCCTGCGTGAAGGTGATGTTGACGTCCTCCGTTGCCAACAGCGCGATGTATTGCTTCAGCATCGCGTTATTCGGCTCGGTAAGGATGCGGACGAAATCATCTTCCGTGAGGTCGTTCAATTCCACCCGGATCGGGAAACGTCCTTGCAGTTCCGGGATCAGATCGCTTGGCTTGGAAACGTGGAACGCGCCGGATGCTATGAAGAGGATATGGTCCGTTTGGATAGCTCCGTACTTAGTGGAAACTTGGCTGCCTTCGACGATCGGAAGGATATCCCGTTGCACACCTTCGCGCGAAACTTCGCCTGTGTTTTGTGATTTGGAAGTGATTTTGTCGATTTCATCGATGAAGATGATGCCGTTGATTTCGGCCAGCTTCAATGCTTCCTGCGAAATATCATCCTTGTTGACCAATTTGTCGGTTTCTTCTTGCACAAGCACCTCGATGGCATCTTCGACCAAAAGTGTCCGCTGGATCTTCTTTTTCGGCGTCATGGATTCGAATGCCGACTGCAGCATCATCATTTGTTCGTTGTTTCCGCCGCCACCTAATGGATTGGCTTGTTTTTCCTCCACTTTTATGGAGACTTCACGTTTATTCAGCAAGCCTTTGCGCAACTGCTCGATGATTTCCGCTCTGCTCTGGGCGATTTCGGCAGTCACTTCTTCGGTTTCCTCTTCCTGATTTTCCGGCAGAGGCATCCCCAGGTTTTTGAACATATTTTGCCAGTCATTCATGCCTTCCTGTTTGGGCTTGGCTTTTTTGATCCCCGGCTTCATGACTTTGGCCAGGCGTTGCAATGCCGCTTCATAAGCTTTTGCATACACGTCGCCGCGTTTTTGCTTTTCGACGATCTGGATGGCGTTCTCCACCAGGTCGCGGACCATCGATTCGACGTCGCGGCCGACATAGCCGACTTCCGTGAATTTGGTCGCCTCGACCTTAACGAAGGGTGCTTCGACCAACAGCGCCAAGCGTCTCGCCAGCTCCGTCTTCCCTACTCCGGTCGGCCCGATCATCAGGATATTTTTCGGAGTCACTTCTTTTTGCATGTCGGCGTCCAGTTGCTGTCTCCGGTAACGATTCCGCAAAGCGACAGCGATCGCTTTTTTGGCTGCATCCTGGCCGATGATATAGCGGTCGAGCTCCTTGACGATTTCTCTGGGTGTTCTGTTGTGCTGTTCCTTCATTATATTAGCCACCTATCTAAAATTCTTCAACAATAATGTTGTCGTTAGTAAATACGCAGATTTCTGAGGCGATTTTGAGGCTTTCGTAGGCGATTTCCTTAGCGGAAAGATCGGAGCCTCTTCTTTTTAGGGCCCTTGCTGCAGCCAAGGCATAATTCCCGCCTGAACCGATCGTAAGGATCCCGTCATCCGGTTCGATGACTTCCCCGCTCCCGGAAACAAGCAGCATCTGCTCCTTGTTCATGACGATCAGCAACGCTTCCAGCTTCTGAAGGGCACGGTCGCCGCGCCATTCCTTGGCCACCTCGATGGAGGCGCGCATCAGGTTGCCTTTGTATTGATTGAGTTTCTCTTCAAATTTATCTTCAAGGGTGAAAGCGTCAGCTACGCCGCCAGCGAAGCCGACGATGACTTCATCATGATAAATGCGTCTGATTTTTTTGGCGGTCCCTTTCATGATGACGGATTCGCCCATCGTCACCTGGCCGTCCCCCGCCATGGCTGAACGTCCGTTGTGCTGCACTGCACAGATTGTTGTCATATGTTATTCCCCCTGTTTCTTGCTGTCCCGTTTCGCCCGCGGATGGAATTGGTTGTAATTCCGTTGCAGGGCGTCTTTCGTTACGTGTGTATAGATTTGAGTGGATGACAGGCTGGCATGTCCCAAAAGCTCCTGAACTGTCCGCATATCCGCTCCGTTATTCAGCATATCGGTCGCAAAGGTATGCCGCAGCATATGCGGATGCAATGTCCCGGTCAAACCGGTTTTTTTCATGATCTGTTTCAGTATGTATTCAATGCCGCCTGCCGTAAGCGGATCGCCCAAGCGATTCACAAAGAGATGGTCATGGCTGCGTTGGTGCTTTGTCATCAATTCCGAACGGGTCATTTCCAGATACTCCTGGATGGCTGCGGCAGCATAATGCCCGAACGGCACATAGCGCTCTTTATTCCCTTTGCCGAAAATCAGAATGACGCCCAGGTCGAAGGAAATATCCTGCAGCTTGATGTTCTTGCATTCGCTGACGCGGATTCCGGTCGCATACAACAATTCCACCAACGCCCGGTTCCGATAGTCCAGTATTTCGGTCCCCTCGGCTGCGCGCAAGAGTTTTTCCAATTCTTCTTCGTACAGGTACTGCGGCAGGCGCAGCTGTTTTTTCTTGAAAGAGATATAGGATAAAGGGTTTTCATCAAGAAGGTCGTTGCGGATCAGGAAATGATAGAACCCCCTCAAGCTCGACAACGTGCGCGAAATGGTGTTTCGGCTCAATTTTTGTTCATCCAAAAAACTCAGATACAGGCGGACATCGTACAATTGTACCGCCATCAAGTCGCTGGTTCCACTTTCTTCGAGAAAGGATTCGAATTTTTTCAGGTCAAACAGATAGGCTTTGACCGTTTCGTCGGAATAGCGCCGTTCAATTGCCAAATAGTTTATGAATCGATCGATTAATTCTTGATTAGACAAAAAAATCCCTCCAACATCTTATGACTAAATTTATCACAATGTTGGAGAGATTTCAATGTAAGCTGACGAACTTAAATCGTTTGCACGAATTCGTCCAGGGCAGCCAAGGCTTTATCGGCTATCATTTGGTTTTTAAGCTGTTTATCACGGATTTTCTTGCCGCCCAACGGTTCGATGATGCCGAAGTTGGCGTTCATCGGTTGGAAGTGCTTGCTGTCCGTATTCGTTATGTAGTGCGACATGGCACCGATCATCGTTTCTTTCGGGAAGACGACACATTCCTGCCCGCTCGCCATTCTGGCGGCATTAAGGCCCGCCAACAAGCCGCTGGCGGCACTCTCGACATATCCTTCCACGCCGGTCATCTGGCCAGCGAAGAACAGATCGTCGCGTTTTTGGCTCTGATAGGTGGCGCGCAGAATTTTCGGAGAGTTCAGGAACGTATTCCGGTGCATAACACCGTAACGCACAATTTCAGCATTTTCCAGTCCCGGGATCATCTGCAGAATCCGCTTCTGCTCTCCCCATTTCAGGTGCGTCTGGAAACCGACGATGTTGTATAGGGAGCCGGCAGCATTGTCCTGACGGAGCTGCACAACTGCGTAAGGAATCTTTCCGGTCTTCGGATCTTCCAGCCCGACCGGTTTCATCGGACCGAACAGCAGCGTTTTTTCGCCTTTTGAGGCCATCACTTCGAAAGGCATGCAGCCATCGAAATATTTTTCCTCCTCGAATTCCTTCAGAGGGGCCACTTCAGCAGCGATCAGTTCGCGATAGAACGATTCGAATTCCGCTTTAGTCATCGGACAGTTCAGGTAGGCGGCTTCGCCGTTGTCGTAACGCGACTTCAAGTATACCTTTTCCATATTGATGCTGTCTTTTTCCAGCACCGGTGCGGCGGCATCATAGAAGTACAACCCTTCCATCTCGATAAAGCTCTGGATCGATTGGCTCAATGGTTCCGAAGTCAAAGGGCCTGTCGCCACCACCGTGATCCCTTCCGGCAATGCCGTCAGTTCATCCAGATGGATCGTGATATTGGGATGGTCCTCCAATGTTTTCGTCACATAGGCTGAAAAATTGTCGCGATCGACAGCCAGTGCGCCACCCGCCGGCAGAGCGGTCGCATCTGCCGCTTTGATGATCAGGGAATTCAGATGACGCATTTCTTCCTTTATCAAACCCGCGGCGTTCGTGACTTGGTTCCCCCGCAGGGAATTGGTGCAGACCAATTCCGCAAAACCTGAGGTATGGTGGGCAGGCGTCATCTTTTTCGGTCTCATCTCATAGAGATCGACGTGGATGCCCTGCTCCGCTATTTGAAAAGCCGCCTCGCTTCCGGCCAAGCCGGCTCCGATTACGGTAACTGTTTTATGTTGTCATAGTATGCCTCCATAACGTTATTTCTGTACATCTTCCTCGTATTCACAATGACTGCATTTCACTTGGATGCCGCCTTTGACCTTCTTCTCAACAAGATAATGTTGACATTTCGGGCAATCGCGGCCGATCGGTTTGTCCCACGAGATGAATTCGCACTCTGGATACTGATCGCAGCCATAGAATATCCGGTTCTTCTTGGATTTCCGTTCGATGACCTCGCCTTTGTGGCATACAGGGCACGTCACGTTGATTTTCTTAACGATCGGTTTCGTGTTCCGGCATTCCGGGAAATTGCTGCACGCATAGAACTTGCCGAATCTGCCGATTTTGATGACCATCGGATGTCCGCATAATTCGCAATCGAATCCGGCAGGTTCATCTTTGATTTCGATTTTTTCGATCTCGACTTCCGCTTTCGCCAACTCTTCGGCGAATGGCTTGTAAAAACGATCGACTACTTTGACCCATTCCATATTGCCCTCTTCGACACTGTCCAGGTCCTGCTCCATCCCGGCAGTGAAGGAAATGTTCACGATATCCGGGAAATAAGTGGAGATCAAGCCATTGACGATCGTACCCAGTTCGGTTGGTTCGAAGCGTTTTGCCGTCACTTTTACGTAATAGCGTTTCTGGATCGTTTCGATCGTAGGAGCGTAGGTCGAAGGTCTTCCGACACCGTTCTCCTCCAGAGCCTTGATGAGCGTCGCTTCCGAATAACGGGCCGGCGGTTGCGAGAAATGCTGATTCGGTTCGATGTCCTTCGAGAACACAGTATCGCCGACAGCCATTTCCGGCAGAAGATTGTCTTTTTCTTTGGCGGTGCCTTCTACGTAGACTTTGCGGTAACCGGCAAAGTTTTCTTTGGAACCCGTCGCCCGGAACATGACGTCCTCGTGCTTGAGATCGACCTTCATCGTATCGAAGACCGCTGGCGTCATCTGACTCGCCAAAAAGCGCGCCCAGATCAATTGGTACAGTTTGAACTGGTCCTTCGTCAAAAAGGCTTCGATTTCGCTTGGCACCCTTAAAACACTGGAAGGACGGATGGCTTCATGCGCATCCTGTGCCGATGGGGCCTTTTTGTTCTCGCGCTGTTTTTCGATGGCATATTCCGGGCCGTATGTGCCCGTGATGTATTCGTGCGCTTCCTCTATCGAGCCGGCCGACACACGTGTCGAATCCGTTCGCATATAGGTGATCAATCCCACTGAGCCTTCTTTGCCGAGTGGAATCCCTTCATAGAGTTCCTGCGCGATCATCATCGTTTTCCGCGTACGGAAATTCAATTTGTTGGCGGCTTCCTGTTGAAGACTGGAAGTAGTGAACGGCTGAGCCGGGTTACGTTTTTGCTGTTTCTTCGTTACATCGGAAATCTCAAAAACATTGGAAGTGATCTTCTCAAAGACCGCATCCGCTTCCTCTTTGGTCTTCAGCTTCAGCTTTTTCCCGCCCAAGCCATAAAAGGCTGCCTGAAAAACATGTTTGTCCTTCAGGAAAGTGCCATCAATCGTCCAGGACTCCACAGGTTCGAACCCGGCAATCTCCTCTTCGCGGTTGACGATCAGTTTCAGGGCAACGGATTGGACCCGTCCGGCACTCAAACCTTTTTTGACTTTCTTCCATAGTATTGGTGAAATGGAGTATCCGACCAAGCGATCCAGTATCCTTCGGGCTTGCTGGGCCGAAACAAGATCCATGTTGATCGGTCTTGGATTTTTCAGTGCTTCTCTGACTGCATCTTTGGTTACTTCATTATAAACGACGCGGATATTGTCTGCTGGGTCCAAGCCCAACAAGTGAGCGAGGTGCCACGAGATGGCTTCCCCTTCTCTATCCGGGTCGGAAGCCAGGTAAATTTTTTCTGCCTTATGGCCATATTTTTTCAATTCTTTAATCAGGTCGCCTTTACCACGAATGGAAATATAATCCGGCTGATAGTCATTTTCGATATTGATTGCCATGCGACTCTTTGGTAAATCGCGCAAGTGGCCTTTACTTGCTACCACTTTATAGTTTCTGCCAAGATACTTTTCTATCGTCTTGGCTTTGGTAGGTGATTCCACGATGACTAAATATTTATAAGCCAAAGAAACGACTCCTCTCAACGAAATATTTTGTATGTATATTTCTGTCATTTAAATCGTTTCCCATCTTATGCCATAAACTAGGTGTTTGTCAAATGGAAGTTATTTCGCGGGTGCATCAGTTCCACTGCGTTTTCATTTCTTCCAGCACGTCAGTCGCGTTCAAAACGCAAGCTGCGCCGGCCTTTATCAATTGATTGGTGCCGACACTGAGCCGGCTGGTAATATTTCCGGGAACCGCATAAACATCCCTGTTTTCCTGCAGCGCCAAATTCGCGGTTATGAGGCTGCCGCTCTTTTCCGTCGCCTCGATCACCAAAGTGGCCAGCGAAAGGTTGGCAATCAGGCGATTGCGCATCGGAAAATGGAAACGTTCCGGTTTCGAGCCTAAAGGATATTCACTGATGACGAGCTGCTCTGCCATCATTTGCCGCTGAAGGGCGGCATTTTCCCTTGGATAAGTAACATCCAGGCCTGACCCGATGATGCCGATTGTGGCTCCGCCGTTTGCGATGGCACAGGAATGAACCATTTGATCGATGCCTTTGGCGAGCCCGCTTACCAGCGTGACGCCTTCCGCAACCAACGGCGGTATCATTTCGTCCAATGACCGCCTTTCCGTAGGCGGTCGGACTGCGGCTGCCGACGACGCTCAAACAAGGCTGCTCCAATAAACGGATATTCCCCGCACAGAACACAACAACGGGCGGCAGATAGCTGTTCAGCCAGCCTTCGGGATAGCCGTTGTCCAGAATCGTCAAAACCTGGATATTTTTGATCCGATACAGCTCCTTCAGCTCTTCATAAGGCAACTTGTTGTATGCCGTCTCCAGCGCCATCTTCAACTTCTGCTGTTTGGTTTCATTGCTCATCGGCACATAACTGTTTACGATTTCTTCTATTGAATAGAAAGGATCCCTCGTCCAGGACAGGTACAGATGCTTCATAAAATTCGGCGTGCACACGCCGGTCATTGCATGATAAATCAAATTATCCCGGACCGTCAGATCCTCGCGGTTCATTTCCATAAAAAAACTCCTTTGCATACCATCTGTTAAGATAATACGCAAGGAGTCGGATTCTGCTTTTTATATTGTTTAATTTTGATGAAATAGCGCATGCCACCCGGGAATCTTCATTGCCCTCTCAGCATGCTTTTGATCGGATCAAATGTCTTCCGGTGGATGGGCGTGATGCCATGAGTATCCAAGTCCGGCTAAATGCAATTGGGTGCCATAGCCGGCATTCTTCTCAAACCCGTAGTGCGGATATTGCAAGGCATACTCGGACATCAGGCGATCACGGTATACTTTCGCGACAATGCTGGCGGCAGCGATCGAGACGGATTTGGCATCGCCCTTGATGATGGATTGCTGTTCCACCGGCAACGGCAGCTTCATGGCGTCGATCAGCAGGCTGTCCGGCTCTTGCTTCAGATTGGCGATTGCCTGCATCATCGCCAGTTTCGTGGCTTGATAAATATTCACGGCGTCGATCGTCTCTGGTGAAATCAATCCGATGCCGACGTCGGCAATGGCCATGATCTGATCGTAAAGTTCCTCCCTTTTTTTTGCCGAGAGTTGTTTCGAATCGTTGACTGGAAGGAACGGGATATCCGTCGGCAGAATCACGGCTGCAGCGACCACAGGGCCGGCTAAAGGGCCTCTGCCGACTTCATCGATCCCTGCGATGGCGAGGCGGCCTTTCGACTTCAGTTCTTCTTCGAAGACCATCATCTGGACTTGCCGCTCTTTTAAGGCAAGGTCGAGTTGATAATTCCGCTCCCAGGATTTGACTGCAGCTTGGACACCTTTGCGGGCATCGGCTCGGATCGTTTCCCACCGTTGATCTTCCAATGATTCGATTCCCTGCAGCTGCTCCTTGATGGCAGCGATGCTCAATGGTTTGTTCATTCCGCTAAGCCCTCTCCAGTCTCCACTGCCTTTACGGGAACCTGGTCCAATGTATATGGGCCCAATTTGCCGCCGCGGATGTCAAAAATGATTTTTTCGCTGGCTCGGCTGTAATCCTCACCAAAGCGCAGTTTTGTGGTCAATTCCATCAACAGGTCCGGAACGGCACCTTCAAAGGCTTTTTCGTCCACCTTATAGAATGCCTGCAATCTGCCCGGATAATGCTGCATAAAATGACGCAATGCAAATAAAGCGACGTCATCCTTATGGAAGACGGTATCCTTGATCGCTCCGGTAAGGGCAAGTTTTTGCCCGATCAGCTGATCCTCAAACTTGGGCCAGAGTATCCCTGGCGTGTCCAACAACTCGAAATCGCCGCCGATTTTCAACCATTGTTGCCCTTTGGTTACACCGGGACGATTGCCCGTCTGCGCGCGGTTCTTCTGCATCAGCTTGTTGATCAAGGTTGATTTTCCGACGTTCGGGATACCAAGGATCATCAAGCGGATGGCGCGGGGTTTGACGCCTTTATTGATCATCGCCTGCGTTTTGTGGGCCATCATCTCTTTCAGTTCTTTTTTGATGTTCTCTACATCTTTATTGTTCAGCGTCGACATCGAAACGGCCCGCTGCGCTTTCTTATCCTGTTTGAAGTATTCGACCCATTCTTTTGTGGCTGTCTTATCTGCAAGATCGGCCTTGTTAAGGACAATCAGTCTTGGTTTGTTTCCGATGATGTCATCGATCAAAGGGTTCCGGCTTGATACCGGGAGGCGCGCATCCAGCAACTCAATCACCAAATCGACCAGTTTTAATTTTTCCAACGCTTCACGTTTCGCTTTTGCCATGTGGCCTGGAAACCATTGTATTAACATATTGACACTTCCTTTTCTGAGTAAATCCTTTTGCTTCCATTCAAGACAAAACACAAGTGCAAATACACTTGTGTGCGGTTGTCCCTTTATTCTTCTGCACCATTGTCATCGATGATGCCTATTTTATTCAGCGGCCACAACCTTAAATCGGCTGTTCCCTCGATCTGTGCTGCCGGGATGAACCCGAAAACACGACTGTCTTTGGACACGCTGCGGTTGTCCCCCAGAACGAAATACATATCTTCTGGAACGGTTGCTTCCCCTGTCAGGCTGAAGAGCGTGAAATCCCCGGTCAAAGCTTGATCAGAAGCTTCTCTCAGCGCCTCCAGATAGTGCTCCTCGATTTTTTCGCCGTTGATGTACAGCTCATCCTGGAAATAAGTGATTTCGTCCCCGGGCAGCCCGATGATGCGCTTCACATATTCTTCATCGGTCCCGTCAGGGGCAGGGAACACCACGATATCAAAACGATCGATTTCAGCCAATTTATTCAGGATCAGCCGGTCTCCGGTCTCCAAAGTCGGCACCATCGAATCGCCGACAACCTGGAACGGATAAAACAAATAAGTCCGAATGACAATGAACAGCACAAAGGCGATTGCCACCGAAAGGATCAGGTTGAGTGCTTCCCGCAAAAAACTGCCTCGGTTTTCTGGTTGGATTTCTTTCTTTTGATCGACCCCGAATCTTTCGTTTCTTGAAACAAAACCAGAGTCTTGGTCGTCATGATTTTTATTGCCAAATGACATCGAATCACCCTTTCTTATAAATCCAGCTGGTAGTTAATTTTGAATAAAGCCAAAATCCTCAAGCGGATAGTACACCATCGCCGCTTTGCCGGCTATATCAGTCTGCGCGACAAAGCCGAATATCCGGCTATCCCTGCTGCGCACTCTGTTGTCCCCCAACACAAAATAGCTGCCTTCCGGGACCGTCTCCACTCCTGTCAATGTCAGCAAATCAAAATCCGAAGTGAAAACATCCATCCCCTGCTGCTTCTCCGTCCCCAGAAAAGACTCTTCAATAGGCTCGCCATTCAGGTACAGTTGATCCTCGCTGTAAGAGATGGAATCGCCCGGCAATCCGATGACCCGCTTAATGAGCGTTTGCCCTTCTTCATTGCTGAAGATGATGATATCAAAACGATCAATGTCGGAAAACGTCTCATATAAGAGATAGTTGCCCTGCGCCAGCGTAGGGCTCATAGAGTCGCCTTCCACTTTCAGCGGAATGAATACAAAAAAACGGATGATGATCACCAACAGCAAGGCAAAGGTGATCGCCTTCATCCAATCCCAGAGACCATCCTGCATCTTTTTATCTACTTTCATCGGTATCAACCTTTTTGGTTATAGTATATGCTAAAACAACACTCATAGTTTAGCACATTTTGCGCATAAAAAGAATCGCAACCGGTCCAAAGGCGAATATTCCAAGCAACACCAAAAAGGTTTGGCACTTCGTAAGAGCTGCCAAACCTATCGGATTATTCGTTACCCATCAATATTTCCACAGCCTTATCGTACTGTGTATCGTTCTCCGTAAGGACTTCCCGCAATTGTTCGACTATCGCCAATGCCGTGTCGCCCGTCACGATACCGGTTGTTTCCAGCTCGTTTGCAGCTTGGAAAGACGCCACCTGCTCGGCAGTGTCTTCATCGTAATAGCCGTCCGCCTCGACTGCGTAGCCGATGGCATTCAGCATCGCTTCGACATTCTTGACCTCTTCCGAAACAGTTCCTTCTTCATAGGTCGCTGTGGAATCGATGATCGTCAATGTGGCGTACTCCGGAAGGGCGACTTCGTAGTCGACTGCGATCCCTTTTTCGTGGATCCAGTTGCCGTTCGGCGTCAACCACTTCGCTACAGTCAATTTCAATTCGCTGCTTTCGGTCAACGGATACACTGTCTGCACAGTCCCTTTGCCGAAGGTCGTTGTCCCGACCAATGGTATTTCGGATGATTCCTGCAGTGCCCCCGCAACGATTTCCGAAGCGCTGGCGCTTCCTTCATCGACAAGCAGGACGGTTGGTTCGGTTATCTTGAAATCTCCGAACTCGCTTGCGCTGGCCACTATTTTATTTGGATCGGCATCTTTTTCTTGCGTCTGCATGATGACATCTCCGTCGTTAAGGAACATATTGCTGATTTTAATAGCCTGATCCAATAAGCCGCCTGGATTCTGCCTGAAATCAAACACAAAGGATGTGACTCCCTGTGTGCGCAGATCCGTTACAGCACTGACGATATCGTCATAGGTCGGTGTTGAGAAACTGGAGACATGGACGATGCCGATTTCCGGATGTTCTTCATCCAGTTCAAATGTCACCGTTTCGATCGGAATCGTGTCCCTGATGATGTTCACTTTGAAAGTCTGCTCACCGCGGACTATTTCCAGAACCACTTCACTGCCCTTTTCGCCTCTGATCAGAGCGACTGCTTCACTAGCTGTCAGGCCCTGCAATGCCTGGCCATCCGCACTGAGGATGACGTCATTCGGCAAAAGCCCCGCTTTTTCGGCAGGCGAGCCTTTAATCGGCGATACAATGACGATCTGTTGATTCAAGGACATGATTTCAGCTCCGATGCCTTCGAATGAGGCGGAGATCGTCTCATCCAAGTTATCGCTCGCTTCTGTGTTCAAGTATTGACTGTAGGGATCGCCGACTGCTTCCACCATGCCGCTCAAGGCGCCTTCGATCAGCTCTTCTTCATCGACACCTTCGACATAGTTGTTGAGCAGCGTCTGATAGACGGCTCCGATGCGGTCCGCTGCAGCCGCATCCAATGTCGAACTGTTTGTCCCTTGGATGATCTCCTCCGTGGAGGGAAGCGTGACGCTTCTTCCGATCCACGCATACGTTCCGCCGATTGCCGCAGCAGCGACGATGAGCAAGGAAAGGAAATAGAAGGAGAGTTTGACTCCGCGTTTTTTGCCGTTTTTATGTTTATGCCCGTTGTTGCCCATTCATACTACACCTCTTTAGATTATAAGATAGATTCCAAAGCAACAAGCATCATGTCGTCGAACGTTGTTTCACGCTCTTCGGCAGTCGTTTCTTCTCCGGTCAGGATATGGTCGCTGATCGTCAATAAAGCCAACGCTTTCCGGTTGTATTTGGCGGCCAGCAGGTACAGTCCGGCAGCTTCCATTTCCACGGCCAGAACACCATAGTCCGCCAATTTCTGTTTATCCAACTCCTCGTTGTAGAAGCGGTCCGAAGACAGGACATTGCCGACGTGGACGGATAATTTCCGTTCCTTCGCGACCATATAGGCATTGTGCATCAGTTCAAAGTTGCAGATCGGCGCAAAGTTGACTTGGCCGTTGAACGTATTGCTGACGACGCTGGAATCTGTTGTCGCGCCTTGGGCAATGACGATGTCGCGCACATGGATATCTTTTTGGATCGCACCCGCTGAACCGACCCGGATCAGATTCTGCACGTTGTACTCGGTGATCAGCTCATTTGCGTAGATCATGATCGAAGGCAAGCCCATGCCAGTGCCTTGGACAGAGACGCGCTTGCCTTTGTATGTCCCTGTGTAACCGAACATATTCCGGACCGAATTGTACTGTTCGACGTCCTCCAGATAGGTCTCGGCGATGTACTTCGCTCTTAATGGGTCGCCCGGCAACAGCACTGTTTCCGCGATTTGCCCAGGTTTTGCTGCGATGTGTGTACTCATTTCATTTCCTTCTTTCTTTATCTAATTTCTGTTCCTCTCGACGTATACGTCAAACAACTCATCAAAAACGGACATGAACTCTGTATACTCTCCGCTCAACTCCAGGTAATCCGCAAGTTCGTGGTAATCGGTCATTTGCTTCGGAAAACCGATATCCTCGGAAACCCGATTCGCGAATGCTGTTTTGTCGTCTTTTTTGTATGGGTCTCTATACGTGAGAATGAAAAGGTAAAAAGATTGTCTCATAAATTAGGCCTCTTTCTATTCTATCAA
The DNA here is from genome assembly GCA_963814755.1 of uncultured Carnobacteriaceae bacterium. GTDB lineage: Bacteria > Bacillota > Bacilli > Lactobacillales > Aerococcaceae > Trichococcus. Next base: position 414,250 of record CAWFEB010000024.1, on the reverse strand, counting down.
ATTTTCTGTTGGTATGCTTACTTCAAATGAATATTCTTTCGTCCCTTTATCGATGGAAAGCAAACGGATGGCACTTTCTTTCGGCAGATCCATACTGGCCAAGTTCATCAGCACCGTTTCCGATTCCGCATCCAAGCTGACGAATGCAGGCAGCGTCAAAAATTGAGCCAACAGACTCAAGGCTTCTTTTTCGGGCAAAGACAACCCGCCCAGGGAAATGGCCGTCACCTTCATCTGCAGATTGCCGTCCGTTGTCGCATGCGGCTCCCCTGATAAAGCAAACGGAATCGAAAGCCCCAGCAGAACAGTTTCACCTTTTAAAGTCACCACATCCGTGATTTCCACCGAATACCCGGCCAGGCTCTCCTCGGATTTCATATATTCGTTGGCGATGGCGGCCAATTCGGTATTGCTCAAGGACACTCCTACCGAAAGCTGATCCTCTGCTTGCGCCGTGACTTGTGCCTCAGTTGCAGTTTGAGCGGGTTGTTCCATCGTGATTTTCGAGAATAGCCAAACCACAGCGATGACCAGCACGAGCGACAAGGTGATGAAAGCAATTTTCCATGGATTCGGGCTATTTTTCACACTTCTTTGTTGATTGGTTTCCATTCTATTCGCCCCTTTCAAAATATTCCCGTGAAACTTTCTGTCATTTCCAGGTGGGAGAGATACAGTTATTTTCTTAAATCTTACCATTTAATGTGCTATAATGCATTCAGAAGGACGTTGTTGGAGACTGTTTTTTTCTTTGGCCAAAAAACAATTGCTGACAGGCAACAAGGAGGAATGAATGTGACTACTTTTCCACAAACAGAAGGCAGACGCAAAATCATTGTAAACGAAGTGTTGAATGCCGTAACACATGGAATCGGAACCTTGCTAAGCATCGCAGGATGCGTCTTACTCATTTTGAAGGGGTCCCAATCAGGAAACGTTACAGAAGTCGTTGCATATGCCATTTATGGTGCTTCGATGATTTTGCTTTTTCTGTCGTCGACGCTCTATCACAGTTTCAGTATGACCCGGTTTCAAAAGATTTTCCGCTACATCGATCACGCAGCCATCTATTTGTTGATTGCGGGTACGTATACGCCGTTTTGTTTGATCGCGGTCCGTAACGGCCAAAGCAGAGCCTTGTTCATTGCCGTTTGGACAATCGCAATCATCGGGATTATCCTGAAGATCTTTTTCGTCGGAAAATTCAACCGGATTTCCACCCTCTTGTACTTGGGTATGGGCTGGATGGCGCTGTTCATCATTCAACCGATGTACCAGACACTCGGCCTGAAAGGCATTGTGCTCATCGCGTTAGGCGGTTTGAGTTATAGTTTGGGGACTATTTTTTACTCGAACAAAAAATATGGCTTTATGCATGTCATTTGGCACCTCTTCGTTTTGGCAGGCGCCGCTTTCATGTACTTCGGCATCTTGCTTTACGTGTGATAAAATCAAAAAATGCAAAAAGCGGGCTGACTCTTTCATTGGAGTCAGCCCTTTTTGCTTATTTCACCCGTTTGAACATTTTGAATTCATGCTCGTAGCGGTTTTTGTCGTCGACAACGCCTGCGGTTGACGAGGCTAATTCCCACTCGTTCCAGTCGGTTGTCGGAAAATAAGTGTCCCCGTCAAAGTCGGCATGGATGACGGTCTGGTAAAGGATATCCGCGAACGGCAGGAACAGCTCAAAGATCTCGCTGCCGCCGATGATGAACAGCGTCTCCTCTTCGTTATCCAGCGCCAATACTTCTTTGACGTCATGCAGGACAGTAACGCCCGGATGAGTGTAGTCGGTTTGCCTCGTCAGGATGATGCTTTCCCTTTTCGGCAGCGGGCGTGACCCCATCCCCTCGAACGTTTTTCTGCCCATCACGATTTTGTGGTTCAGTGTTTTCTCTTTGAAATACTTCAGATCACTCGGCAGGTGCCAAGGCAACGTGCCGCCTTTTCCGATGATTCCGTTGTCGTCTTCAGCCCATAATAATGCGATCATCTCATGTTTTGCCGCGCAGCCGAGCCAACGCCCGGATCTCTCAGGAACGATGATGGAACCTGATGGCGGCAGCCTCCTTTTCCTCGATATGATGAAAAATTTATACAGCGATCGGTGCTTTGATGCCTGGGTGACTCACGTAGCCTTCCAGGATGATATCTTCTTTTTCCATTTCAAAAATGGATTTTTCCGGATGCTTCAGCACCAGCTTCGGCAAAGCGAAAGGCTCCCTGGAAAGCTGCAGCTCGATCTGTTCGATATGATTCAAATAAAGATGGGCATCCCCGAATGTGTGGATGAATTCCCCGACTTCAAGCCCCGTTTCGTTTGCGATCAGATGCGTCAACAAGGCGTAGCTGGCTATGTTGAACGGCACCCCCAAAAAGATATCCGCGCTTCTTTGGTACAGTTGGCAGCTGAGTTTCCCATCCGTCACATAAAATTGGAACAGGGTGTGGCAAGGCGGCAAGGCCATCGAAGGGACGTCTTCCGGATTCCAGGCCGAAACCATCAGCCTTCTGGAATCAGGGTTCGTCTTGATCATTTCGATGACATCGCTGATCTGATCGATGAATTCCCCTTGCGTCGTTTTCCAGCGGCGCCATTGGGACCCATAAATGTTGCCCAATTCGCCGTGTTTGGCTGCGAAGGCTGCATCCGTCAAAATCGCTTCCCGGAATTTGGCCATTTCGGCAGCATAGATTTCTTTGAAGCCTTCTTCCTTCAGGACCCTATGGCCGAAGTCTTCCATATCCGGCCCAGTGTAATCTGCTGATTTCACATAGCGCTCGAATGCCCACTCATCCCAGATGTGGTTGTTGTTTTCCAACAAGTATTTGATGTTCGTGTCGCCCTTCAGGAACCACAGCAGTTCGCTCTTGATGAGGCCGAAAGCGACTTTCTTGGTAGTCAGGATCGGGAAGCCTTCAGCCAGGTCGAAACGCATTTGATGGCCGAAGATGCTTTTCGTGCCGGTTCCGGTACGGTCGTGTTTCGTTGCGCCTGTTTCCAGGACGGTTCTTGCTAAATCCAAATATTGTTTTGTCATCTTTGTTCTCCTATGTACATTAATCTTTGGCGAATTGGCTGAGATATTCCCAGCGTTCCCATTTTTCGGCAAGCGCAGCTTCCGCGTTGTCCAGTTCCTGTTGCAATTGGGTCAAATTTTCAAAGTTCGAAGCATTTTCGGCCATCGCGCTCTGCAATGTCTGCCCTTTTTCCTCAAGTGCGGCAATGTCGTCCTCGATTGTTTCCCATTCCTTCTGCTCCAAGTAGGTCCATTTGGTCTTTTCCGTGACCGCATCCTGAGACGGGACAGGTGCTGCCGTTTTTTTGTTTTGCTGTTTAGCGGTTTCGCTGTCCTTTTGACTGGATACCAGCAAATATTCGCTCATGTCCCCAAAGAATACGCCCGGTTTGCCTTCATCGTTCAGGATCAACAGCTTGTCGGCCACTTTATCCAAGAAATAGCGGTCATGCGAAACAGTGATGACGGCTCCGCCGAAGCTGTTCAAGTAATCCTCCAATACCGTCAGCGTATCGATATCCAAGTCGTTCGTCGGCTCATCCATCAGCAGCACATTCGGTTTTGTCATCAACAACTTCAATAAGTAAAGGCGACGCTTTTCCCCTCCGGATAACGAACTGATCAGGCTGCCGTGCGTTTCGCGCGGGAAGAGGAACGTTTCCAGCATCTCCTTGACGCTGACGATGATGCCGTCGCTTAATTTCACCTCTTCGGCGATTTCCTGCAGGTAATTGATGACGCGCTTATCGTCAGGGAGCACTTCGGAAAGTTGTTTGTAGTAGGCTATTTTGACGGTCTCTCCGATGATCAGATTCCCGCTGGCAATCTCTATTTCGCCTGCCAACATATTCAGCAAGGTTGTCTTGCCTGCCCCATTCTTGCCGACGATGCCGATGCGATCGTTCGACTGGAATATATAAGAAAAATCGTTGAGGACTTGTTTGTCTCCCGCAAAAAGCGAAATATGTTCCAGATTGAAGACGCGTTTGCCCAAGCGGGAACCATCCAACTGGATTTCGAGCTTGGCATCGGTCGTGCTTTGTTGCGTGACCTTTTCCAAATCCTCAAAACGGTGGATCCGTGCCTGTTGCTTGGTCGTCCTCGCTTTGGCGCCCTTGCGCATCCATTGCAGTTCGCTCTTGTAGAGTTTCAGCTGCTTCTCGTCCATTTTTTGCTGGATGGCTTCGCGTTCGCTCTTCTGGAACAAATAGTCTTCGTAGTTTCCTGTGTAGACTTCCACTCCGCCGTTCTTCAGTTCGATGATTTTCGTTACGGCATTCTCGAGGAAGTAGCGGTCATGGGTCACCAAAAGGACGGAGCCTTTGTATTGGGCAAGATAGTTTTCCAGCCAAGTGATCGAATCCATGTCAAGATGGTTGGTCGGTTCATCCAACAACAACAGGTCCGGCGCTTGGATCAGCACCTGCGCCAAGCCGACGCGTTTCCGTTGTCCACCGGATAGCTCGCCTACTTTTTTCGTGATGTCATCCAAACCCAACCTGTTCAGGATGGATTTGATCTGAACCTCCGTCTGCCAAGCATTTTGCGCATTCATGTCGGCTTCGGCCTTGCTGTATCGGTTCTGATAATCCGGATTCAGACTGTCGTTCACCAACAATTCCAAAGCTTCCTCGTAGGCGCGGACCGTCTTGATGATGGGCGCTTCGCCTTCATAGACCGCTTCAAAAACAGTCGATTCCTTGTTCAGTTGGGGTTCTTGCGCCAAGTAACCGACACGATAATCACTGGGCACGTCCAGGCTGCCGGCATCCGGGGTTTCGATTCCCGCGATGATCTCCAGCAAGGAACTCTTGCCGGTTCCGTTCTGACCGATCAGGCCGATATGTTCGCCTTCACGGATCGTGAAGGATATTTTATTGAAGAGTTTCTTCATCCCGTAGGATTTTTCTAACTCAATGGCGTTAAAGTCTTTCATATGTGGCATTCATCCTTTGTTTTCAATCCATGTCGTTTTATGTTCAGGGATCTTGATAGTCTCTTGACATTGTAACATATCCGGCTGGGCTGCGGGACATTGAAGGCCCAAAAATCAAGCCGTATTTCAGAAGCGCATTTCGTCAAAAAAAATAGAAAGGTTTCCCTCTCTATTTTTACGATTATTATGAAATTAGAACAATCCGGTAACGACTCCATCTTCGGTGACGTCCATGCGCAAAGCAGCCGGTTCTTTCGGCAGACCCGGCATGGTCAGGATATCCCCCGTCAACGCAACGACGAACCCGGCTCCGATTTTCGGAACAAAGGAACGGATGGTGATGTCGAAGTTTTCCGGACGGCCGATCGCTTTCTGATCATCTGACAAGGAATACTGTGTTTTTGCCATACATACCGGCAAACGGTCCCAGCCATTCTTCTTGTACTGACGCAGTTGATTTTTGGCTTCTTTGGAATAGATGACACTTTTGCCGCCATAAATTTTGGTGACGATCGTTTCGATTTTTTCTTCGATGCCGCTGTCTTCCGCCACATAAAGGGGAACGAAAGCTTTTGTGTTTTCATCGATTGCTTTGACGACAGCGTTCGCCAACGCTTCTCCGCCTTCAGCGCCTTTTGCCCAAACTGCTGTCTGGATGCATTCGACTTCCTGCGCCGCGCAAAGGCTGACGACTGCTTCGATTTCCGCCGCGGTGTCGTTCGTGAATTCATTGAGCGCCACAACGACAGGCACACCGTACTGCTGCATGTTTTCGATATGCTTCTGCAGATTTGCGAAGCCGGCTTTGACCGCTTCGACATTTTCGCCGCTGTTGAGGTCTTTCACCAATACGCCGCCGTGCATCTTCAACGAGCGCACGGTCGCTACGATAACGACTGCATCCGGGCTCTTGCCTAGTTGCGGTACTTTGATGTCCATGAACTTCTCAGCACCCAAGTCGGCTCCGAAACCGGCTTCCGTAATGACGTAATCGGCCAATTTCAAGGCTGTTTTGGTTGCCAATACGCTGTTGCAGCCGTGCGCGATATTGGCGAACGGTCCGCCATGCACAAATGCCGGCGTATGATACAACGTCTGGACCAGATTCGGCTCCAACGCATCCTTCATCAGCAATGTCAATGCGCCTTCCACTTTCAAGTCTCTGACAGTGACCGGTACGCGGTCAAACGTATAGCCGATGACAATGTTGCCGATCCGGTTCTTCAGATCCGTCAGTGAAGTCGATAAGCACAGGATCGCCATGATTTCGCTCGCTACAGTGATATCGAAGCCGTCTTGGCGGGGAACGCCTTGGATCGGTCCGCCCAAGCCGATGACGATGTTGCGCAAAGCACGGTCGTTGATGTCCAATACGCGCTTCCAGGTGATCCGGCGTTGATCGATGTTCAAGGCATTGCCTTGTTGGATATGGTTATCGATCAAAGCTGATAAGGTATTGTTCGTCGCTGTGATGGCATGCATGTCGCCGGTGAAATGCAGGTTGATGTCCTGCATCGGTTGCACTTGCGCATAACCGCCGCCTGCCGCTCCGCCTTTGACGCCCATCGTCGGTCCTAATGAAGGTTCGCGCATCGCGATCATGGCTTTCTTGCCGATGCGTGTCAGCGCATCGCCTAGGCCGACTGTTACGGTTGATTTGCCTTCGCCAGCCGGGGTAGGATTGATGGCAGTGACAAGGATCAACTTGCCGTCTGCTTCTTCACTCAAGGAATTGATTTTCTTGATGTCCACTTTTGCCTTGTATTTGCCGTACAGTTTCAGATCATCTTCTGTCAGGGAAAGGGTTGCCGCTACTTCTTTGATCGGAAGCATCTCATTTGCTTGAGCTATCTCGATATCCGTCTTCAAAACCATCACTCCAAATTCTTCATGTTTACATACATTTTAGCACATAGACCAAGAGAAAGAACGTGTTTTATGGCCATTCCATTGATAAAACTGCTTACATTTACGGCAAATCAAAAAATCCAGAAAGGAATTCAAGATGAAATCCCTTTCTGGATTTGAGCTTATTGACGGATCAGGTGATCGAATGCGCCCAAAGCGGCAGTCGCTCCGGCGCCCATCGAGATGATGATTTGTTTGTAAGCACTGTTTGTGCAATCTCCGGCAGCGAATACGCCTTCCAGATTGGTTGAACCATGGTTGTCGATGATGACTTCGCCGCGTTCATTCAAGGCAACGCCGGAATCCTTCAACCAAGCCGTGTTCGGAACCAAGCCGATTTGAACGAAGACACCTTCAAGTGCGATGGTGTGCTCCTCATTCGTAGCGCGGTCCACGTAGGAGATGGCTTCCACTTGATCGGTCCCGGTGATCGCTTTCGTCGCCACATTCGTTATGACTGTGACGTTCTTCAAAGCATGGACACGGTCCTGCAATACTTGATCGGCTTTCAATTCCGGCAAGAACTCGAGCACGTATACGTGTTTCGCCAAGCCGGCCAAATCGATCGCCGCTTCTATGCCGGAATTGCCGCCGCCGATGACAGCGACGTCTTTTCCGGCAAACAACGGACCATCGCAATGTGGACAGTTGGTGACGCCTTTCGTGCGGAACTCTTCCTCACCCGGGACGTTGACATTGCGCCAATGCGCGCCGACTGTAAGAATGGCGGTCTTGGCTTTGAGCACTGCCCCGTTTTCCAGCTCGACTTCGATCAGGTCATTTTTGCGGATACTTTTAGCGCGTTGGCCTTTCATGATGTCGACCTTGTACTGATTCACATGTGCTTCCACTTGCGCCATCAGTTTCGGTCCTTCCGTGTAAGGCGTCCCGATCATATTTTCGATGCCGACAGTGTCCATCACTTGTCCGCCGTAGGTCTCGACGACCATGCCGGTGTTGATGCCTTTACGGGCAGCGTAGATGGCCGCGCTGTTGCCTGCGGGGCCTCCACCTACAACGAGGACGTCGAAGATGTCCTTATCGGAAAACTCATCCGCACTTGTCGGACCGGCGGCTTTATCGATCAATTGCTCGATCGTCATGCGCCCGCTGGCAAACTCTTCCCCATTAAGGAAAACAGTCGGTACAGCCATTATTTTCTTCGCTTCGATTTCATCCTTGAACATACCGCCCTCGATCATAACGTGGGAGATTTTCGGGTTCAGCACGGACATGATGTTCAATGCTTGGACAACATCCGGGCAGTTATGGCAAGTCAAGCTGACATAGGTTTCGAAATGGAGCTCTTTGTCGATCGCTTTGATGCGCTTGATGATGCTGTCATCCACTTTAGGAGCTCTTCCGCCTACCTGCAGCAAAGCCAGAATAAACGAAGTGAACTCATGCCCCAACGGAAGACCGGCGAACGTGATGCCGCTTTCCGTTTCCGGACGTGTGATCGTAAAACTGGGCGTACGGGTCAAGGTTGCTTTTTCGAAAGTAATCTTCTCCGACATACCGGCGATTTCCTGCAAAAACTCGCTGACTTTGCCGGAATTTTCATCCTCGCCCAGACTGGCTTTGAAAACCACATCCGATTCCAACAGTTCCAGATATTGGCCGAGTTGCCCTTTGATTTCTGTATCTAATGCCATGGGAATCCTCCTTAAATTTTACCTACCAAGTCCAAGCTAGGTTTCAATGTTTCCGCGCCTTCTTTCCATTTCGCAGGGCAAACTTCGCCTGGATGGGTGCGGACATATTGGCCTGCGCGGATTTTGTCGATCAAACCGCTTGCGTCACGGCCGATGCCGTCAGCGTTGATTTCCACTGCCTGCACGATGCCGTCCGGATCGATGATGAACGTTCCGCGTTGTGCCAAGCCTTCTTCGTCCAAGACATCAAATCCGATTGAAATCGCATGCGATGGATCTCCGATCATGGTGTATTCGATTTTTCCGATGGCTGGTGAATGGTCGTGCCATGCTTTATGCGTGAAGTGTGTGTCGGTTGATACGGAATAAACCTCTACTCCCAAGCCTTGCAAGGTTGGATATTGGTCCTGCAGGTCTTCCAGTTCAGTCGGGCAAACGAAAGTGAAGTCCGCAGGGTAAAAACAGACGATGCTCCATTTTCCTTTCAGGTCTTCCGATGAAACTTCAATAAATTCACCTTTGTGATAAGCATTCGCTTTAAATTCCACTATTTCTTTTCCGATTAATGACATTTCAATTCCTCCAATTATAATAATTATTTTAGAATAATCCCTATCAATAACTATATAGAATCCGTCATTAAGGGTCAAGTTTTAACACTTGAGAACTATAATTATTTTTTCATTTTTGGAAAGAGTGGATTTTGCCATCTAAAAACCTTTAAATACATAGGGATTCCCGATTCAAAAACCTCCCTGCCCTTCAGGTGGATGTCATTGGAAATGTAATTCCAGACGAATTCTTGCTTCAAAAGACTCGGCAGTCTGCTGAACAGAATAAACCTCATTCTCAATTAAGTGTGTATATTCTCAATTGAAAAAGAACGTACCTGGAATGTATGCTTATCCAGGTACGTTCTCTAATTGTATTTATTCCAAAGAATCTACAGACTCCCTTTTGGGTTAGTCCTCGTCCATCTTCAGAACGGCCATGAAGGCTTCTTGAGGGACCTCGACGGATCCGACTTGCTTCATGCGCTTCTTGCCTTCTTTTTGTTTATCCAGCAATTTGCGTTTACGGGAAATATCCCCGCCGTAACATTTAGCCAGTACGTTTTTGCGCAAAGCTTTGATGGTAGTCCGTGCCAGGATCTTGTTGCCGATCGTCGCTTGGATCGGAACTTCGAACTGTTGGCGTGGAATCAATCCGCGCAGTTTTTCTGTGATTATTTTTCCGCGGGCATAGGCGAAATCGCGATGCACGATCAAACTCAAGGCATCGACAGCTTCCCCGTTCAAGAGGATATCCATCTTGACCAGTTTGCTTGGACGGTAGCCGATCAATTCATAATCAAGGGAAGCGTAACCCTTCGTGCTTGATTTCAATCTGTCGAAGAAATCAAAGATGATTTCTGACAGGGGCATTTCATAGACGACATTGACGCGGAAATCATCCAAATAATCCATCGTAATGAAATTGCCGCGTTTCTTCTGGGCGATATCCATGACGGCACCGACATAATCATTCGGCACCATTATGCTTGCTTTGACATACGGTTCTTCGATGCTTTCGATGGTTGTCGCATCGGGCATTTCCGAAGGGTTGTCGATTTCCAAAAATTCGCCATCGGTTTTGTTGACGCGATAAATAACAGATGGAGCCGTCGTGATGATATCCAGATCGAATTCGCGCTCGATCCGTTCCTGGATGACGTCCATGTGCAGCATGCCCAAAAATCCGGTACGGAAACCGAAGCCGAGTGCTTGCGAAGATTCCGCCTCGAACTGCAAGGAAGCATCGTTCAATTGCAGTTTTTCCAAAGCTTCGCGCAAGTCATTGAAGTCCGATGCATCAACTGGGTAGATACCGCAGTATACCATCGGGTTCATTTTGCGGTAGCCGGCCAAAGCTTCGCTGGCAGGATTGTTCGCCAACGTAACCGTGTCGCCGACCTGTGTATCTTGGATCGTTTTGATGCCGGCAGTCAAATAGCCGACGTCCCCGACCATCAAAAAGTCGCGCTTGATCGGTTTCGGAGAGAAAATCCCTACTTCGATGACTTCATACTCTTTGCCGTTCGCCATGAATCTGATCATGTCGCCTGGGCGGACCACACCATTTTTGATTCGGATATTCAATACGACTCCTCGGTATGGGTCATAGATCGAGTCAAAAACCAAGGCTTGCAAAGGTGCTTCCAGATCACCTTCCGGAGCCGGGATTTTTGCGACGATCTGTTCCAACAGCTCAGGGATGCCCAAGCCGATTTTCGCGCTCGCCAAAACCGCATCGCTGGCATCGATCCCGATGACATCCTCAACTTCAGCCCTGACGCGTTCAGGATCTGCGGCAGGCAAATCGATTTTGTTGATGACAGGCACGATTTCCAGGTTGTTGTCCAAAGCCAGATAAACGTTGGCGAGGGTTTGTGCTTCGACCCCTTGCGCCGCATCCACCACCAGAATGGCCCCTTCGCAGGCTGCCAAACTGCGGGATACTTCATACGTAAAGTCGACGTGTCCCGGTGTGTCGATCAGATGGAAGATGTAATCTTCTCCGTCTTCGGCCCTGTAAGTCAATTCGACGGCGTTTAGTTTTATGGTGATGCCTCGTTCTCTCTCGAGGTCCATGGAATCCAATAATTGTGCTTGCATATCACGATCGGCGACTGTATCAGTCATTTGGAGAATTCTATCCGCCAATGTGGATTTCCCATGGTCAATATGGGCAATGATGGAAAAATTTCTTATCTTTTTTTGTCGTTGCTTCATCTCTTCTAAGTTCATTATCGTTGCTCACTTTCTCTGACGTCCATTCGTTCACTTGAAAATTATACCAATCTAAAGCATTTATGACAAGACGCCGACTCAGATTGGCAAGTCTTTCTCGCTTTTGTTTGGGTAATAAGCGAAAAAAGAATCCGGAGGCTCCCCACCGGATTCTTTCCTATTGAAACTTAAAAAGCATCAATGATATTTTGCAATGCTTGGATGGATTCATCAGGCAGCGGCATACTCGGATGGGCAGCATTGAATTCTTCCAAGAAATCTTCCCGCAGCTGCATGCGTCTTCTCACCAACTTCGTATAGTCTTTGTCTTCAAAATCGGGATTGAAGCCTTCCACCGGCAGATAGCTGAGATGCGGTGCAGCACCGAATGGCACGAATGATGCTGTCCCTTCAACGACACTTTCGATGACGCCTAGAGACACTTCCTTCGGTATTTTTTTACCCATGAAAAATCCAGTATTGATGATGTAGCAGTCGACCTCTTCGTGAGACAACAATTCTTTGAAGCCTTCATAATCCTCAACCAATGGATAGACCCGGAACGGATTTGCGAATGGTTCGATGACCAGTGTATCGGTCGACTCGCCTTTCTTCAACGTTTCCGCAGTCGTGCGTTTCGTGGCCAGCGTCGTCCCGAATGTTGCCGCCAAGACCGCTTCGTCCACCTTCACCAAAGGCGGCAAAGCATCGTCCTTCATGATCCAGTAGACAGCATTGATCGGTTCTTCGAACTTATCCACGCGGTTCGGAGTGGAATAGCGTGATTTGACTGTACGTCCGTTGCCGTTGCGGATATCCTCGGTGACCAGCACAATTTTGCCGTCGTTATCCTTTGTCACTCCCACATTCTGGACAGTCACGAAATAGTTCTGTTCAGGGTGATCGGCGGGATAATCCTGGGTTTTATCGAAATAGGAAGGTTCCAAAGCGATGGATGATCCATCCGTCAAATCGATCAGGAAGGCATCGTCATGCAGCACTTTCACTTCATATTTGTTGTCGTGCTTCGAATGGGTCAGAGTCGATTTGCCCGACCCCGAAAGCCCGAAGAAGGAAGCGACATAGGAACCGCCATCAGGCAGGCGGAAGTGTTTTTGGCCACCATGGCAAGCAACAAAGCCATTGCGATGACCGGTTCCCCAAGCAAGCGTCAGTGTGCCTTTTTTGAACTCACCGAAATATTGCATTCCGAGGATACAGGCCACGTTTTTATCGGGCTCGAAGATAGCCACACCGAGCGGATAATCCGGATGGCGCCAGTCTGGATCCGTGTAGATGTAGATATCGCCTTCGTTGTAAGCTTTCGAATGTGCATACATTTCCTTATATTCCGGGCTGTTCCCACTGGAAGTTCAATAACCAGGAGTAGAGATTGTTTTCGTTTCCTTCGGGAAAAGCGATATGCGCTTTGATGATGAAATCTTTATCCAAGCCTACATAGCCTGTCGCTTTATAATAATGGCGCAGTCTGTTTTGATAAATGACATCCATGATGATGGCTTGAAGTATTTCGTCCTCTTCCTTGTTCTCTCCGATGATCCGTTTGGCGCGGGCAGTACGGCCGATGATTCTCCCGCCGTTTTCGACAAGGACCTTGGCATCATCCGGCAATCCCAATTCTTTTGCGTGGAGCACAGGCAGGTCGGTCACGACCACACCTGCAGCGTTCAGTGCGAGTTCATAGGCTTCCGTCATGTCCGTGACTTCCTGCATGTTTTTGCCATAAAAAGCTGTTTCGACCGTTGTCCGGAATTTCGTAAGTAAAGGGTTGGACTTCTTTAATTCGGATCTATTGAACGATTCTATAGTAGCCATTTAAGTCACCTCTTTTATTTGATAGTTCCATTATAATCCTATTTCTCCGAAATGTAACCCCTTTCATACTGAAATTAGCGAATATTTACTCTTTTTCTATAAAAAAAGTGTTGTTTGTCCTCATGTTAGTTACAAAAACTCTAACAGAATAGTCTAGGGACAAAAAAAGAACCGATGCTGTGTTGTTTCCAACGCATCGGTTCATTCAGCTGACTTATTTTTTATTTTTGAAGGCGTCCTTTACTTTATCAAAAAAATTGGCGTCATCTTCCACCAGCGTATCGCCGCCTGCTGCTGCGAATGCGCGGATTGCCTCTCTTTGCTTCTCGCTAAGGTTCTTCGGTGTGACGACAGTCACTTTGACGTGCTGATCACCATTTCCGGTTCCACGCAAGCGTGGCGCCCCTTTGCCTTTCAGGCGGAAATTCGTGCCCGTTTGTGTCCCGGCAGGAATCTTCAGCTTGACTTTTCCGTGCACGGTCGGCACTTCAATCTCATCACCCAAAGCTGCTTGAGCGAAGCTGATCGGAAGCGTGTAATGGATCTCTGTCCCTTCGCGATCGAAAATATCGCTTGGTTCCACTTGGAAAACGACATACAGGTCGCCATACGGGCCGCCATTGCTGCCGACTTCGCCTTGGCCGTTCAAGCGCATCTGTTGTCCATCGTCGACGCCTGGAGGGATGGTGACTGCCACCGAGTGGTCGGTTTCGACATGCCCACGTCCGTGGCACGTTGTACATTTATCCGTGATTTCCTTGCCTGTTCCGCCGCAGACATCACAGACTGCTTGCGTCATTACGCGGCCGAAAGGCGTATTCCTTTCGACACCGACCGCTCCCGAACCATGACATTTCGAACATGTTTTCGGTTGCGTGCCCGGTTTTGCTCCGGAACCACTGCAGGTTTTGCATTCTTCATCACGTTTGTAACGGATGGTTTCTTTCTTACCGAAAATGGCTTCTTCAAATGTAAGGTGGATACGGTACTGTAGATCAGAACCTTGACGGGGGGCATTCGGATTTCTGCCGCGACCGCCTCCGCCGCCGAAAAAGGAATCAAAGATATCTTCAAAACCGCCTGAGAAGCCGCCGAAGCCGCCGCCACCATAACCGCCGCCTGCGCCGAAGTTGGGATCGGTGCTGGCATGGCCGTATTGGTCATAGGCTGCGCGTTTATTGCCGTCGCTCAAGACTTCATAAGCCTCAGCAAGCTCCTTGAATTTGTCTTCTGCGCCCGCTTCTTTGTTGATATCCGGGTGGAACTTCTTGGAAAGTTTCCGGTAAGCTTTTTTTATCTCATCGTCTGTGGCATCCTTCGACACACCCAAGACATCGTAATAATCTCTTTTCGCCATTGTTTCGCCTCCATTGATTGGCTTCATCTGAACATTTTATCCCTATACAGTGAGAGAAGCCAATGCAGTTATGCGTTGGCTTCCTCTCGTTAGAGTTGACTATTTGTCGTCTACTTCTTCAAAATCGGCATCAACGACACCGTCGTCAGTTGCTGTATCATGCGCGCCTTCTTGTTGTTGCGCTTGAGCAGCTTGCTCATAAAGTTTGACAGTCAGGTTTTGGACAAGCTCATTCAAAGCATCACGCTTCGTTTTCATTTGTTCCAAATCATTTGCTTCGACTGCTGCTTTCAGTTCGTCTCTCGCTTCTTCAGCTTTCTTCACTTCATCAGCGTCGACTTTTCCGTCAAGCTCTTTCAATGTTTTGTCAGTCTGGAAGATCAATTGATCCACTTCGTTGCGCAATTCAACTTCTTCTTTGCGCAATTTGTCTGCTTCAGCGTTCGCTTCTGCATCTTTCACCATTTTTTCGATTTCTTCGTCAGTCAGACCGGAAGAGGATTTGATGGTGATTGTTTGTTCCTTTTGAGTTCCCAAGTCTTTGGCGCGAACATTGACGATACCGTTTTTGTCGATATCGAATGATACTTCGATTTGCGGAACACCACGAGGAGCTGATGGAATATCCGTCAATTGGAAACGACCCAATGTTTTGTTGTCGTTTGCCATCGGACGCTCACCTTGCAGGACATGCACATCAACAGCTGGCTGGTTGTCGGCTGCAGTCGAGAAGACTTGTGACTTGCTTGTAGGGATTGTTGTATTGCGGTCGATCAATTTAGTGAACACGCCACCCATTGTTTCGATACCCAATGATAAAGGTGTTACGTCCAACAATACGATGTCTTTAACGTCACCGGAGATGACTCCGCCTTGGATAGCAGCGCCCATTGCGACAACTTCATCCGGGTTAACGGATTTGTTCGGCTCTTTGCCTGCTTCTTTACGGACTGCTTCGATGACTGCAGGGATACGTGTTGAACCACCGACAAGGATGATTTCATCGATTTCGGAAGTGGATAGACCTGCATCCTTCAATGCTTGGCGTACAGGACCTTTTGTACGTTCAACCAAGTCATAAGTGATTTCATCGAATTTAGCGCGGGTAAGCGTCAATTCCATGTGCAACGGACCTGCATCGCCGGCAGTGATGAACGGCAAGCTGATTTGCGTTGAAGTTACGCCTGATAGATCTTTTTTGGCTTTTTCAGCAGCGTCTTTCAGACGTTGTTTCGCCATTTTGTCGTTTGAAAGATCGATTCCGTTTTCTTTCTTGAATTCCGCAACCAAGTAGTCGATGATTTTGTTGTCGAAGTCATCTCCGCCTAATTTGTTGTCGCCGGCTGTACTCAATACGTCGAATACGCCATCGCCCAATTCAAGGATGGAAACGTCGAATGTACCGCCGCCCAAGTCGAATACAAGGATTTTTTCTTCTTTGTCTGTTTTGTCCAAACCGTATGCCAAAGCTGCAGCAGTCGGCTCGTTGACGATACGCTCTACTTCCAGTCCGGCAATTTTTCCGGCATCTTTAGTTGCTTGACGCTGTGCGTCGTTGAAGTAAGCTGGAACTGTAATAACGGCTTTATCAACTTTTTCGCCTAAGTAGTCTTCTGCGTAGCCTTTCAGGTATTGAAGGATCATCGCTGAAACTTCTTGTGGTGTGTAGCTCTTGCCTTCCACTTCCACTTTGTAGCCAGCAACGCCCATGTGGCGTTTGATTGAGCTGATTGTGTTCGGGTTTGTAACTGCTTGGCGTTTTGCAACTTCGCCCACTTGGATTTCGCCATTCTTGAAGGAAACGACAGATGGTGTCGTACGATTTCCCTCTGGATTTGGGATGATTTTAGCTTCTCCGCCTTCTAATACTGCGACAGCTGAGTTTGTTGTACCTAAGTCAATACCGATAATTTTGCTCATGATGTTATTCCCCTCTATATGAAATTATTATGTTTATCAATACAATTATTGTGAAACAATGACCATTGCTGGTCTTAACACACGATCTTTCAAAGCGTAGCCTTTTTGGAATACCGCAACGACTGTATCAGGCGCTTGCCCGTCGGCAGCCGGCAGCACTTGGATCGATTGATGGAAATTCGGATCGAAAGGCTCACCGATCGGATCGATCGAAGTGATCCCTTCTTTGGCGAAAGCATCCGTGAACAGATTCATGACCATTTCCAAACCTTTTTTCAGGTTCAATGATTTTTCATCTTCCACTTCAATCGCCAACGCACGTTCCAGACTGTCCATCACCGGCAACAATTCCTGTGCCAATGACTGGGAACGGAATTTCGCCGCATCCTGTCTTTCTTTCGCGTTGCGCTTCTGGATATTGGCAAGTTCAGCCTGCAGGCGCAACAAGCGGTCTTCCGTTTCGGACAAGGTTGCTTTCAAGGTTTCAACCTCACTTGCTTCCGTAACCGTCTCTTGACCCTCGACAACCGTTGTATCAACGGTCGCTTGTTCCTGGTCCACTAATTCTTCGTTATTGTCCACTTCAAAATCTCCTTTGTCGTGCTTATTTGTTCAGATCATTCAAGCTATCAGAAAGTTCGTAACGCATAAATTTCATGATACTGATCATTTTTTGATAAGGCATATTGGTTGGCCCCAGTAATGCGATCAGGCCCTTACCGTTGCCGGCCGTGTCATAGGTAGCCGTGATCAGGCTAAAATTATGCAGCAGCTCATTGTCCAATTCCGTTCCGATCTTGACGCCGACGCCATCGTTGGGGTTAGAAAAAAGCGCATGGATGTCCGGAGACCCGTTCAGCATGCTTAAAATGGCTTTGACTTTATTCTTGTCCATCGTCGCATCCAAATGGTTCAGGAGGTTCATGCTGCCGCCTACATGGAAGCGGTCATGCTCCAACTTCGCCACGATGTCATTGAAGATCGCTGTGAAATCGATTTTTGCATCGACGTACTTCCGGATAATCACCGGAATGTCCGTTTGCAGTTTGATGAATACTTCCTGCAGCGTGCGGCCTACAAGTTCCTGATTGAAGATGTTGACGATTTTTTCTATCTCAGAGGCTGAGAAGCCTGGTGAAACAGAAAAAATCTGATTTTCCACATGTCCTTTATCAGTCACCAAGATGGCCATCACATGGCCTTCATTGAGTGCGACCAATCGGAATCCCGTCAATCGGCTGTCCTTTGTTTCGGGACCGATCGCCAAAGCGGTATAATTCGTCAAAAAAGAAAGCATTTCAGCTGATTTTTCGACGACCTGCTGCACTTCCCGGTAAGGATTCTGAAAACCATGCTTGATCGTCTGTTTGACGTCGTCAGCGACTTCTTCGCTTTCTTTGCCCAATAGTTGATCGACATAGTAACGGTAGCCTTGGATGGATGGTATCCTGCCGGATGAAGAATGCATTTTTTCCAGGAAGCCCAGTTCTTCGATCCGCATCATTTCGTTGCGGATTGTGGCGGAACTCAAGGACAATGCAGATTCCTTGAGAAGCGTCTTCGAACCGATAGGCTCCTCGAATTCGATGTAATGCCTGACAATTAAATCCAAAATTAGCAACTGTCTTTCTGTTAACAAGATTTTCACCTCACTTTAGCACTTGACCATAATGAGTGCTAACCATAAATAAATTTATCACGGGTTACAGGCTTTGTCAACGGAATACAATCATTTTTCATAACATTATCGGCACCCCACTGGCATCGAACGCATTTCACATCAAGAAAGAACGGAATACTTCGTTGCCGAGGAAAACGCCTCTTTGGGTCAATCGGATCCTGTCGCCATCGACCAGTAGCAATCCGTCCGCAACTAAATCCGCGATGACGGCAGCATACTGGTCCAACAGCGGTGTCTGGAATTTATCGGCAAAATGTTTTTGGCTGACGCCAACCATCGTACGCAGACCCAGAATCATTTCTTCTTCCATCTGTTCATTTTTCGACAACTGCTGCTGCCGGATGATCGGCAGATTATTTTCGCGCAATGGCGCCAGATACTGCTGGATCGGTCCATGATTGTGGTAGCGGATCCCATCGATATAGCCGTGAGCACCTGCCCCGAAACCGAAATAGGACTCATTTTTCCAATAAGTGAGATTGTGCTGGGATTCATAGCCCGGCAACGCAAAGTTGGAGATTTCGTATTGATTCCTGCCGTTTTTTGACATCGTCTCGATGGCAAGGGCGTACATATCTGCCTCTGTGTCTTCCGAAGGCAACGGCAGTTTCCCCTGACGCATCAAGTTGTAGAAAACCGTTTTATTCTCGAGGATCAAAGCGTAGATCGAGTAATGCGGCAAATCCAATTCCAAGGCTTTTTTAAGACTGTCTTCAAAATCAGCCATCGTTTGATTCGGCAGTCGGAAGATCAGATCGATGGTCATGTTTTCGAATCCGGCTCTGCGGGCATCGGCCACAGAAGTGTACACTTGCTCGGCTGTATGGATGCGGCCGATTTTTTTCAGGATGTCGTTATTGAATGATTGGACCCCCATGCTCAAACGGTTGACCCCATAATCACGCATGATCTTCAGCTTCTCGAACGAAATGCTTTCCGGATTGGCTTCCATCGTGAACTCGGCGCCCTTCGGCAAGGAGTAGGTGCTGCGTATTCCGTTCAACAGCTTCTCCAACTGGCGCTCATTCAGCGTTGTCGGTGTGCCTCCGCCGATATAGAAAGTGCTGATCTCTTCTTTGGGATGTCGCTGCTTCGACAGCTGCATTTCCTTTATCAAAGCATCCACATATTCATCGACCGGCTGGCCTTCCAAGAACACTTTGTTGAAGTCGCAATAAAAACAGATGTGTTCGCAGAAAGGGATGTGCAAATAAGCCGCTGCCATTTAGAGTGTCACCTCATCCAATGGGTGTTCCTTAAAATAGGCGATCGTATCGGCTTCATCACTTTTAAGCTGCGCAATCAGTTGGTCGACGCCGGAAAATTTGATTTCGCTGCGGATAAAATGATGCCATCTGACAGTTACATCCTCACCGTAGATCATTTTATCGAAGTCCAGTATATATACTTCCACGGTTTTATCGCGGCCAGCTTCAAAAGTGATGTTGTGCCCGATCGAAGCCGTGCCGCGGTACCAGGTTCCGTTCACTCTGATGCTCACGATGTATACGCCGTTCCTAGGCAAGCGTGTGTGTTTTTCGGTCTGGATATTGGCAGTCGGGAAACCCAATAGTCTGCCTCGCGCATCGCCATGGATGACCGTGCCGTCGATCTGATAGATATAACCTAAGTATGCATTCGCTTTTTCCATATTTCCCTCGGCTAATGCGTCCCGGATATGGGTGGAGCTGATTTTTTCGGCTTCATTCTTCAATTCGGCAACTTCGATGACTTCGAAGCGGCCCTTTGCATAATTCACCAATTGCTTCATATCCGCGATTTCTCTGGGCCCATAGGTGTAATCGAAACCGGCAACGACTGCGACAGCATGCAGGCCGCTGATGTATTGGTCGACAAATTCCTGCGGTCTCAATGAGGCAAAGGCAGATGTGAATGAGACGACGAAAAAATAATCAACGCCCAAACTTTCGAATATTTCGGCTTTGCGGTTGACGGTCGACAAATACTGCATCGTTTCCGGGTTCATCTTCTGGAAAACGATGCTCGGATGATGATTGAAGCTCATGACGGCAAGTTTGAGGTTCTTCTTTTCGGCAACTTCCTTTGCCCTTTTGATCACTTCTTGATGTCCTCGATGGACGCCGTCAAAGTATCCCAACGCCAACACGACTTGCTCGTCTGGTATCAGTTTTTGGTCATAGGGATGATGTATATGCATTATTTCCATTGCTAAGGCAACTCCTTGGTGTTTATGATAGGAACATTTTTCTGGGTTTGATGAAACCGGATTTGGTTGGATGCGGTTCGTACATCGCCACGATTTTGCCCTGGTAGGTGAACAAAACGGGGGCTTCCATGGTTTCAAATGGTCCCTCTTTAGGAAGAACCGCACCATTTTTCACCTTATCCCACAGTTCATCGTCAAGCGCAATCTGATGATACGTTTCGAATACCGAGTCGATCGGCTTCAGATGCGCGTCAATTTCGTTGTTTGCCATTGCTTCAGTCACTTGCTGCAAAGTCAGGCAATCATCCTTCGTGAAGGATCCGCTCATCGTGCGCGTCAGGCTGGACATGTACGCCGGATAACCCAATGATGCGCCCAAATCGACAGCTAAGGTCCGCACATAGGTCCCTTTTCCGCAAGTTACCCGGAAGCTCCAGGACATCGTTTGCTCTTCCGCATGATAGACGGGTTCTGAAATCCGCTCGAAACTCATGACGTGGATGCTTCTTTGCGGTCTTTCGACGGTCAAACCTTTGCGGGCGTATTCGTACAGCCTTTTTCCGTTCACCTTGACTGCGGAATACATCGGCGGAACTTGGATGCTTTCGCCAACCATGGCTTCCATCGCAGCGTCGATTTCAGCCAAAGACAGGTCTTGCGCAACCGCTGTCTTCGCAATCGTTTCGCCTTGGCTATCCTCAGTCGTTGTGGCGACTCCGATAGTGATTTCCCCTTCGTAAGCTTTGTCCGTGTCAGTCAAAAATTCGACGACTTTGGTGGCTTTTCCGATGCAGATCGGCAAAACGCCATCAACTTCCGGATCCAGTGTACCGGTATGCCCCACTTTTTTAGTTTTCAGTATTTTTCTAAGTTTGAATACGCAGTCGTGACTTGTCATGCCGCGTTCTTTCCATAAAGGTAATATTCCGTCCATATGTCTGTAACCTACTTTCTTCTACAACTAACCTATTATAGCATAATCTATTCTACACGAAAAAACATCAACAATAGAAGAATATGCTTACAATCATAGTGATAACTGCGTTACTTTTCCTGGAAAATCTGCTATGCTTAAGGAAATAAGACTGCAATGAAGGAGAATCATCATGCCAAACTTCAAAATTGTGACCGATTCCACAACGGAATTGTCCGCAGAAGAAATTGACAGATATGGAATCACCGTAATCCCGCTTTCATCCATGATCGATAACGTGCTGTATTACGACGGCGTCACCATAACCAAACCTGAGTTTCTTGAAAAAATGATGAACAGCAAGGAATTGCCAAAATCATCCCAACCAGCCATGGGCACATTTTTGGATAAATACAACGAATTGACAGCTGATGGCAGCGAAGTTTTGTCCATCCATGTAACCGAAACACTGAGCGGAACCGTGAATTCTGCTCACCAGGCGGCTAAACTAGCCCATGGCAAAGTCACCGTCATCGATTCGAAGTTTTGTGCCAGAGCTACCGCCTTTCAGGTATTGGAAGCGGCCAAGTGTGCCGCTGAAGGATTGACAGTGGCGGAAGCGTTGCCTCGGGTCACCGCCGTTAAGGACCGCACCCTGCTGTACATCTGCATCGTCAACCTGGAAAACATGGTCAAGGGCGGACGCATCGGAAAAACGATGGGCCGCATCACGACGCTGCTGAACATCAAAGCCAACCTGAAAATGATCGACGGCGCATTGACTACTGACATCAAAGGCCGCGGCACAAAAGCAATCGTCAAGCGCTATGAAGAGATTATCGAAGAGCTGAAGCAGAAATATTTGGATGTTGAAGCTATCGGCATCACGCATGACGGTTTGTCGGAATATTCGAACCAAATCATCGGCATGCTGAAGGCTGCGTTCCCCAACGCCCAGATGTACACGTCCTACGCCAGCGCCAGCGTCATGACCCACGCCGGCCCCGAAGCCGTATCCCTCCAATTCCTAATCAGAAACAAATAAGAAAAGCGGAATAAGCCCGTTCTGCCTCGAAAGAAATTTAGGAAATCTGGCCTCGCAACGTTCCCTACGGTCACCTTGTACTGGAACTCTAAGGAATGAATCCCTAAGAGTTCCATGCAAATGAGCATCGCAGAGCGCAATTGCTGAGAGACTTCCTGCGTCAGCAGGTTAGTCGAACAGTATCCTTGGCTCGCAGAGACAAGGGGTTCCATCATCCCTTTCCGAGAGGCAGGCTTATTCCGCTAGCCATCATTTTGGATGCATGAAACATTTTGCAAACCTGTAATACACCAAAGGTGATGCACTCTTTAATTTACATTGTCATATATGCAAAAAAATGCCGCTATCTCCTGTATGGGAAATAGCGGCATTTTTTGTTTTCATAGGTATAAGAAGTAGGATGTTATTCCTGTTAAAACAGTTCCCAAAGTGAAGACTACCTTGAAACTCAGGTGTTTCGTCTTATGGCGGAAGTGATGCATCCCCAGCAGTCCGCCCAGGCCGCCACCGAAAAATCCGAGCAGGAGCAGATTGCGTTCCGGTATGCGCCAAGCTTTTTGCCGCGCTTTCTTTTTATCGATGCCCATCAACATGAATAGCACGAGGTTCGCCAGGATGAAGTAAATTAGCACTGGATTTCTCATTGTTTTCCGTATCCTTGGCTTTGTCTGATGATTTCCACGATGACCGCAACGGCCTTTTCCATTGATTGGACAGACACAAATTCATAACGTCCGTGGAAATTTTCTCCCCCGGCAAAAATATTTGGAGTGGGCAGACCCATGAAGGACAACTTGGATCCGTCTGTCCCGCCGCGGATCGGTTCGATGATTGGGGTGATCCCCACTGACTTCATCGCTGCTTCCGCCAGATCGACTGGGCGCATATCCTCTTTCAGCACTTCCCCCATGTTGTAGTACTGATCGTGCATTTCGATGGTGATGCGTTCTTCAGTCAATTCCTTGTTCATGCGTTCAGCCAGCGTAAGCATGGTCATTTTCCTGTTCTCAAAAAGCTCCTTGTCATGATCCCTGATGATGTAGGTCATCTTGCTTTCTTCCACATTGCCTTCAATGCCCAACAGATGATAGAAGCCTTCGCGCTTTTCGGTTTTTTCAGGCACTTCATTTTGCGGCAAAGCGCTGTCGTACGCGATGGCCAATTTGATTGCATTCACCATCGTGTCCTTGGCAGTGCCTGGATGCACATTTTTGCCCTGGATCATCACGATGGCTTGCGCTGCATTGAAGCTTTCAAATTCAAGTTCTCCCAAGGGCCCGCCATCCATCGTATAGGCAAAATCGCAGCCGAAGCCAGCCACATCAAAAAGATCAGCTCCACGGCCGATTTCCTCATCCGGTCCGAAAGCGACTTTGATGTCCCCGTGTTCCAAATTATCCGCTGCTTTTATCGTTTCCAAGGCTGTGATGATTTCGGCGATGCCGGCTTTGTCGTCCGCACCCAGCAACGTTTTCCCATCGGTAGTGATCAACGTCTGGCCGATGTAGTTCTTCAAAGAAGGAAAGTCCTTCGGCGAAAGGATCAGCTGTGTTTCAGCATCCAAGATCAGATCGTTGCCAGCATAGTCATCCCAAATAAGCGGATTGACATGTGCCGCTTCAAAATCAGCTGTATCCATATGGGCGATGAACCCGATTGCAGGGAACGCTTTTTCGGAATTTCTGGGCAAAAGTGCCGTCACGAAGCCATTGGCCGCATTGTATTGGATATCCGAAAGTCCGATGGCTTCCAGTTCCGGCATCAAAACAGTTTTGGCGAATTCCACCTGATTTTGGGTAGAAGGCACTGTCGGACTTTTTTCATCCGATCTTGTCTCGAATTTAACGTATTTCAAAAAACGCTCCACTAATTTTTCTTGCATTCATTGACACCCTCTCACAATTGACTGTCGAAAATGAAAGGATCCGTGTTGATTTCGGAAGCGATGACTTCCAGATCCCACTCATTTTCTTTTTTCCATTCATTGAATAATTCCAATAATTTCGGTTTGCAGATCTGTTCGATGTGATGGCCCGGATCGATGACGGTCAGTCCATCAGCCTGCATATCGTGGGCCGTGTGGTAGTAGACATCGCCAGTGATGTAGACATCCGCACCCTTTTTGATTGCTTTCCGATAATATTTGCCGGCATCCCCGCCGCAGATGGCAACGCGGGCGATCGTCTGATCCAAATCGGCTGCGATGAAGCGCATGCCTTCGATCTGGAAAACATCCTTCACGTACTGGATAAAGGAACGCAACGACATCGGCAAGGCTAAATTGCCGACCCTCCCCAGACCATATTCGCGTTGGAAATTATTGATCGTGTAGATTTCGTAGATGGGTTCTTCGTAAGGATGCGATTCATACAGCGCCTCCAATACTTCCGCCAAATATTTGTCTTCGACGAGCATCTCAATTTTTTTCTCTTGCACCGCTTCGGGTTCGTTGATGTGGCCGATGGCAGGTTTCGCGCCTTCAAGCGGCGTGAAGCGGCCAACTCCTTGCGCCTCATAGGAGCAGTGGCTGTATTCATCGGAAATGTTCCCCGCGCCAGCATCTGTCATGGCCACACGGACACGATTGCATTCCGCATTCGGCACGCAGACTGATATTTTTTTCACTGGCACGCGCTTCGTGACGTCCATGATTTCGACATCCAACAGCCCCAACGCTTCAGAGAGCCAATCGTTCATCCCGTTGTTCGCATTGTCCAGATTCGTATGGGCCGCATAGACGCTGATGTCATGTTTCAGCAGATCGACGTACATCTTTGTTTGCTTGTCTGAAACGTCCAGATTTTTTAACGGTCTGTAGATCGGCGGATGATGGGAGAAGATAAAGTCGACTTGCTTCTCGATGGCCTCCTGAACGACTTCCGGACGGACATCAAGCGTCACCAATATACGGCGGACCGGACGGCTCAAGTCTCCTAAATGGAGGCCCACCGGATCCCCCTCCTCTGCCAGCCAAGTCGGAACATGCGATTCGAATAACTCGATGAATTCATAGCCAGTAATGCTTTTCATGATTTCAGCACCTCTTTAATTTCATTGATTTTATTGATCACTTGCTGTTCTTTATCGTTCAGATTATTGCTTGCTTTTTGCATGCTGTCCAATATGTATTGGCATTTGTCGATTTCGGATAACCATTTTTTGCGGAACGTTTCATTTTTTGTCTGAAGCAGGAAACGGCCGAAGCTGTATTCCAGATCAGTGTAGTTTTCTGGCGTCTCCGCCTTTTCGGCAACGATGATTTCATAAATCTTTCCGTTTTCTTCCAATATCGTTTCGTCGATGATTTTGTATTGGTGGGCAATCAACCATTCACGAAGTTTCTTTTCTCCATTATTGGGCTGAAGGATCAACCGTTCCACACCGACCAATTTATCTTTCAGTCTGCCTTTTTCCAGAATTTTGGAAATCAAGTCCCCACCCATCCCGCAGATGGTGACGACGTTTATATGATCCGTCGGCTCAATCACATCCATGCCATCGCCAAGTCTGGCGCTGACACGATCGCCGACTCCTGATGTTCTGATCTGTTCCGCTGCCGATTCGAAGGGGCCTTTCACAACTTCCCCTGCCAATGCATAACTGATGACGTCGCGCGCTGCCAAAACACAAGGCAAATAAGCGTGATCTGAGCCGATATCGGCCAGTCTGGCGTTTTCCGGCACAAAACCTGCGACCGTCTCGAGTCTTACGGATAATTGTTGATTGTTCAACCTTATCCCTCCATTTCCATTTTTGCTGATAGTTCTATTTTAGCATAATTCCATTTCATATATCCCATTAATCCTAACATCGTTCCGAAAAATGGCATAAGAAAAACCCGAGTGCAATACCTCGGGTTAGGGTGCTTATTACTCAAGAAAATCTTTTAATTGTTTCGAGCGGCTTGGGTGGCGCAGTTTGCGCAACGCTTTCGCTTCGATTTGACGGATCCGCTCGCGGGTGACGCCGAATACTTTGCCCACTTGCTCCAAAGTCCGCACGTTGCCGTCATCAAGGCCGAAACGCAGACGCAGGACGTTTTCCTCACGGTCGGTCAAAGTGTCCAACACTTCCTCAAGTTGTTCCTTCAGAAGTGTTTGGGCAGTATGGTCAGCCGGACTCAGGACTTCCTGATCTTCGATGAAATCGCCTAAATGGGAATCATCTTCTTCCCCGATAGGGGTTTCCAAGGAAACGGGCTCTTGGGCGATTTTCAGGATTTCTCTGACTTTTTCAGTCGGAAGGTCCATTTCGGCACCGATTTCTTCCGGTGTCGGTTCGCGTCCCAGATCCTGCAGCAATTGCCGTTGGATACGGACCAATTTATTGATTGTTTCAACCATATGCACAGGGATACGGATTGTTCTGGCTTGGTCGGCGATGGCACGGGTGATGGCTTGACGGATCCACCAAGTTGCGTAGGTGGAGAATTTGAACCCTTTGGTGTGGTCAAATTTTTCGACAGCTTTCATCAGGCCCATGTTCCCTTCCTGGATCAGATCCAAGAATTGCATCCCGCGGCCCACATAACGTTTTGCGATTGAAACGACCAGACGCAAGTTGGCTTCAGCCAATTGTTGTTTCGCTTCTTGATCGCCTTCTTTGATGCGGAGAGCCAAATTGACTTCTTCCTCTGCGTTCAGCAAAGGCACACGGCCGATTTCCTTCAGGTACATGCGGACCGGGTCGTTGATTTTCACTCCGGGAGGCACAGCCATCGGGTCTTCTTCTTCATCCTTTTTGGCTGCTGCTGGTTTTTCAGGCTTCACTGTTTCTTTGGCAAGTTGACGGGCAGTCGGACCGCCGTCTGCGTCTACGACACTGACACCGCCGTCTTCCATTTTTTGTATCAGCTTATCCATTGCATCCGCGTCCAATTGGAAAGGCGTAGCTATCTTATCGGCCAATTCGTCGTAGAAGACGGACCCCAATAATTTGTGTTCTGCGATCAGCTTTTTGGTTACCTGTTCTAACGTGAAACCTTGATCATTTTTTTCGATTGCCATAAAATGATTCCTCCATTCGATGCGGGCTATTTCTTTGTTGCTTTTAATTCTTTTGAGAGGGAAACGATTTCCAACATGATTGTCTTCAGACGCTCGTTGTCATTTTTCTTTCGGGCTTCCTTCATTTCTGCCTGTTTCTTGGTCAGTTGGTCCTGAAGGGACGACTTGTCCCGGATGATATGGACGAGATCCTGAATTTCCTGATAGGTGACTTCCGAATCCAATTGGAACCATTCAATCTCCGTAATCACATTTTGAAGAGCTTGATTATTGATGCGGTCCAAAAATTGGTCGATATTCCCGACCAACCCAGTCTGCCGGAAAAACTCTTCATACAGAATGTAGATCGTCTGATAATCATCGTGGATGAAATTGAAATTTGCGTCAATCTCATTCAGATACGACCAGACTTCCTCGAAATGAAACAGACGGTAAAGCAGTTGTTTTTCACTTTGCTCTGCCTGGGTCACTTTGCGTTTGTTCGTGCTTGGATACATTGCATGAGGAGCGGCATCATGCGGCGCGGTTCGCCTGACCGGCTCGCGTTCAGGCCGCTGCTGAAGCACTTCTTGTTGGTACCCCTTCAATTGCTTCTGCAGGATATCCACCGGAATACTGAATTCATCCGCGATATCCTTCATGTAAAGCTCTCTTTCGATCAATGAATCCAAGGGAGCCAACGCCTTAAGCATGGTTTCGATATAAGTGATGCGATTTTTTTCGGAATCCAGGTTCAGGTTCATCTTGAGGTAGCGTGAATAGAACTGAATGACTGTTTCCCGGCTGTTTTTCAGCGCCTTGACGAATGCCTCCGGACCTTTCTGTTGGATGTATTCATCCGGATCCATACCTGCTTCCAGCGGAAAAATCGAGATATCGAAGTGCTTGTTGCGTTCCAATATTTCTATGGCGCGCTTGGTCGCTTCGACACCGGGACGATCGCCATCATAGGCAATGACTATTTTATCGGCCGTCTTCGTCAATATCCGGTTTTGTTCATCCGTCAGGCTGGTTCCCATCGAGGCGACGCCATTTTTAACACCCGCTTGCCAAGCGGATATGACATCCATGTACCCTTCGAAAAGGATCACTTCTGAATGTCTCCGGATTTCACTGCGGGCTTTGTCGAAGTTGAAAAGGAAATCCCGTTTGTTGAACAACAGTGTTTCGGGGCTGTTAAGGTATTTTGCTTCATGGTAACCTGTGTCATCCGCAGGGGTAGCCTGCAGAATCCGGCCGGAAAAAGCGACAGTTTTTCCTTTCGCGTTCCGCAACGGGAAAATGATCCGGGCTGAGAACCGATCGAAAAGTTCGTTTTGGCCTTGCCTATCCGTGAAAATACCACTTTCCTGAAGGAGTCCTTCATCGAATGCCTTCGCTTTCAGCATTTGAAAGAGTGCCGTCCGATTGGATGGAGAAAAACCTATCTGATATTCTTTCAGTGTCTCCGGCGTGAAGCCGCGTTGGATCATGTAATCCAACGCAGCTTGCCCCGTAACGGTATTCATGAGGACCTGATGGTAAAAAGCCGCCGCTTCCTCATGGATTTGGATCAGTTTTTCTTTCTTTGACTGCAGTGGATTATCCTGCGCATGGTTTTCGTACGAGAAATCCAACTCAATGTTGCTTAATTCGGCTGTCTTAATGACTGCTTCAACGAATGAAATACCCTCGACATCCATCAAAAAAGTAAAAACATTCCCTCCTCTTCCGCAGCTGAAACAGTGGAAAATCTGTTTTTCTTCTGCTACAGAAAAAGAGGGGGTCTTCTCGTCATGGAACGGGCAAAATCCAAAATGATTCTTGCCTCTTTTTTTTAGTTGTACATATTGGCTGACGACATCAACAATATTAGTTTCGGTTCTGATCTGCGCTAATTTTTCTTCTGAAATACGTTCTGCCAAATGTCTCCCACCTTGAAGAAATATCTTCATTTTATAAAAACGCGCATAAAGATGCAAAATAAATTTTACCACATTTGCGCAACACATGCAAATATTTTCTCAGACTGTCGTCAAAGCGGTCAAATCTGCTGTTCTCCTTGCAGATCCGGGGCTTTCACAAAAAACAGCAGTATCCCGCCGATCACGAACAGGATGATCAGGGCAAAAACCCCATCCAACGAGTTTCCGGTCAGCTGTGAGATGATTCCGACTAGCAGCGGACCGACCACAGCCGCAAATTTCCCGAAGATGTTATAGAATCCGAAGAATTCGTTCGCCTGCTCTTTCGGGATCAGTTGGCCGAATAAGGATCGGCTCAACGCCTGCACGCCTCCTTGGGCTGTACCCACAAGCAGAGCCAAAATGATGAATGTCAGCAATGAGTCCAACTGCAAAGCGTAGATGCAGATAAAAATGTAGGTTACAATACCCACAAAAATCATATTCTTGTTGCCGAAGCGTTTGGATGCACGGCCGTAAAGAATGGAGAACGGGAAAGCCACGAACTGGACAATCAGCATGACAACGATCAGTTCATTCGAGGAGAGCCCGATATCCGACCCGACCGCAGTCGCCATTTTGAAGATGGTCCCAACTCCGTCGATATAGAAGAAATAAGCCAACAAAAACAAAAAGGCTTGTCTGTATTCCTTGATGTTCTTCAGTGTTTCCCATAATCTGATGAAACTCTTGCGGATCACGCGCGGTTCTTTTTCGATGTAATAGTTCTGTTTGACATTCTTCCAATACGGGATGGTGAAGACGAACCACCAAATCGCAGTAAGGATGAAGCCGCCTTTCACGATGCCGCTCGTGCTCACCGGCAAAATACCGGTCAATTGGAAAAAAATGAAGATGACGAACGGGATGGAACTGCCGATATAACCCCAGCCGAATCCCGCAGAGGAAATGCGGTCCATCCGTTCATCGGTCGTCACGTCCATCAAGGAGCCGTCATAGAAGATATTCGCTCCGGAAAAACCGACAACAGACAACATGTACAGCCCCAACAGAAACAGCCAATTTGCAGCAGGCACAAATACGAACCCGATCGTTGCGAAAATACCTGCCAATGTAAAGCCCGTAAACAGCGGGTTGCGGAAGCCTTTGTAATCCGCGACAGCTCCCAGCACAGGCGCAAGCAGCGACACAACCAGCGTAGCGGCCGCATTCGCATAACCCCAATACGCAGTCGAATCAGCGTCCGCCAATCCACCACTTTCCGCGATCGACTTGAAATACAAAGGGAATACCGCCGTTGTGATCATGATGGAGTATGCCGAATTCGCCCAATCCTGCATGATCCAACTTTTTTCTTCTGTCGTGTAACGGTTTAGTTTTTTTTCAGTCCCCATATTACCCTCCCCTGTCCTATTCGGTTTGACGACAAGCACCTAGTCTATCCCATCATAACGAATGCACGAAGAATGGGCAACATCCAATAGTAGGATGTTGCCCATTGTTTTTCTCTTGTTTATCTCTATTCCTGTGCCGCTTCATCATACTCAGCCAATATTCCCTCAATAAAGGTCCAGGCTTTTTCAAAACCTTCACCCGTCTCCTTTGAGAACATGATCAAGGACTCATCACTTGGAAGATTCAAAGCTTTCTTGATGCGGTAGAAATGTTGATTCCATTTCCCCCGCGGTATTTTATCGCATTTGGTCGCGATGACTGAATAAGGAAGATTATAATATTCGATGAAATCCTTCATTTGAATATCGTCTTCGGTAGGCTCGTGACGAAAATCGACAATCAAAAAGACATGTCGCAACGTATCCCTTTGTGTGAAGTACGTCTCCAACATTTGGCCCCATTTCGCCCGTTCCGTTTTCGAAACTTTCGCATAGCCGTAACCCGGAACATCCACAAAATAAAATGAATTATTGATCAAGTAGAAGTTCAAAGTCTGGGTCTTCCCCGGTTTGCTTGATGTCCGTGCCAACGCTTTGCGATTGATCAGTTTATTGATGAACGATGACTTGCCCACGTTGGACCGTCCCGCCAAGGCGATTTCAGCAAAGCCGGTGGTTGGGTATTGTTTGGGATCGACCGCGCTCATTACGATTTCCGCATCTTTTACGTGCATTTATTTCCACTCCTTTTCAAAGCCGTCTGCAATTGAAACGACGCTTAAAACTATTTCTGCAACCGACTGCCCTGATTATGCGAAAAAATCCGGAAATCAGATTGTAAATTGTCTGATTCGCCGGACTTCAAACGCAAGCTCATGTTTAGTTGATCTGTTTGCCGTCTTCATCGAACAGCATCGGCGCACCGATGCCGTTCACTATGTTATCCGTTATGACGCACTTCACGACATCATCTCTGCTAGGAATATCAAACATGATGTCCAGCATGATGTTTTCGATGATGGAGCGCAATCCACGGGCACCTGTGTTTCTTTCCAGTGCCTTTTTGGCGATGGAGCGCAATGCGTCATCTTCGAATACCAATTCGACGCCATCCAACTCAAGTAATTTTTTGTATTGTTTTACCAAGGCATTTTTTGGTTGTGTCAGAATATGAACCAAATCGTCTTCTGTCAACTTTTCCAACGCAGCCATTATCGGTAAACGACCGATGAATTCAGGGATCAAACCGAATTTCAATAAATCCTCCGGTATGATCTGCTGCATGATGCTCTTGTCTTCCAAATGTTTGGCTTGAGGTGAGCCGAAGCCGATGACTTTCTCGCCAAGACGCTCTTTCACGATCGTTTCGATGCCGTCAAAGGCACCCCCAACGATGAACAGGATGTTCGTCGTGTCGATTTGGATGAACTCTTGCTGCGGGTGTTTTCTGCCGCCTTGCGGTGGAACGTTCGCAACAGTGCCTTCCAAAATTTTAAGCAGCGCTTGTTGAACTCCTTCGCCACTTACGTCTCTTGTGATCGATACATTTTCACCTTTACGGGCGATTTTATCGATCTCGTCGATGTAGATGATTCCCCGTTCAGCCCGTTCGACATCAAATTCGGCAGCCTGAAGCAACTTCAAGAGGATATTTTCGACATCTTCCCCAACATAGCCGGCCTCCGTCAAACTTGTCGCGTCTGCAATCGCAAATGGGACATCCAGGATACGCGCCAATGTTTGGCCAAGGAACGTTTTACCCGAACCTGTCGGGCCTATCAAACAAATATTACTTTTTTGTAACTCTACATTATCGTCTTCTGACATCATGCTCATTTGGCCGATACGCTTGTAGTGATTATAGACCGCTACAGATAGCGTCCGTTTGGCTTTTTCTTGGCCAATCACATATTCGCCCAAAATCTTTTGGATTTCCTGCGGCTTTGGCACTTCGGTGAATACCGCTTCGCTTGGTGCATAGATCTCTTCTTCGATGATCTCTTTGCATAGATCTACACACTCATTACAAATATATACATCCGGCCCCGCAATGATCTTTTTCACTTGGTCCTGAGATTTTCCGCAGAATGAACAATGTATTGTCCCGACACTTTCATCATGGAACACAATCATTCTCCTCCCTATATACTTACTTTCCGATCCAGCAGAACTTACCAGGATCCGCCAATTGTTTTGGCGCGGTGACCCTGACCGCTTTCGAACGGTTTACATCTTAACACAGAAAGGAAAAATTGAAAAAGAATATGATTCGTTTACCTTGTGGGATTACAGCCCGAATATATCCCTGAATATAAACAGATGGGACACTGACTATGGAAGACAATGTCCCGATCTCTTTATTCTGTTTCAACTTTTCTTATTCTTCGATTGCTGAATCAGTGATGATGCTCATCGCTTTCTTCATTTGGATGTCGTTGGTCAACATATCAGGGCTGACCAATCCGCGGACACGGTCTGCATCCATGTTGTATTGTTTTGCTAACTCTTCGATTTCTGCAGCGACTTCTTCTTCAGAAACGACGATGTTTTCGTCTTTGATGATTTGCTCCAACACTAGTGATGTTTTCGTGCGTTCATCAGCATCAGCTTCCATTTGGACGTGCAAGTCTTTTTCAGTAGTACCTGTGATTTGGTAGTACAATTCAGGAGAGATTCCTTGACGTTGCATATCATTCAGGAAAAGATCCATTTGACGGTGCACTTCATCGTGAACCATTACGTGCGGCAATTCAACGATTTCAGCATTTGCCACTGCTTGTCTCAAAGCCAGGTCCTGAACAGCTTCATCAGCTGCAGCCGTTTTGCTTTCTTCCAATTCCTTGCGGATTTTAGCTTTCAATTCGTCCAATGACGCTACTTCTTCGTCGACATCTTTTGCGAATTCGTCATCCAAAGCAGGTAATTGTTTCGTTTTGATTTCGTGTACGATTACTTTAAACGTAGCTTCTTTTCCTTTAAGATCTTCAGCTTGATAATCTTCAGGGAAAGTCACGACAACGTCTTTTTCTTCTCCAGCTTTAACGCCGACCAATTGTTCTTCGAAACCTGGGATGAATTGATTAGATCCCAACTCTAAAGAATGGTTTTGGTCTTTGCCGCCTTCAAAAGCCACACCGTCAACGAATCCTTCGTAGTCGATTACAGCTGTGTCGCCAAGTTCTGCGCCTTCTTCTTTAAGGACTAATTCAGCTTGACGCTCTTGTTTTTCTTTCAAGTTGTTTTCTACATCCTCATCTGTAACGACGCGGTCTTGTTTTTCAACTTTAAGATTTTTGTATTCTCCAAGCTTCACTTCAGGTTTCACTGTAACTTCAGCAGCGATGACCCAAGGTTGGCCTTTTTCCATGCTCTTGATGTCAATTTTCGGTTGAGAAACAGGATCTAATCCAGCTTCTTCGATAGCTTGTGAATAAGCATCAGGCAAAGCGCCATTCAATGCATCTTCGAATAAAGACTCTTCACCATAAATATTGTTGAATACGTGACGAGGAACTTTACCTTTACGGAATCCAGGAACGGAAACGTTCTTTTTCACTTTGTTGAAGACCTTATCCATTTCTTGTTTGATGATTTCTTCTGAAATTTCAAATGTTAAGACACCATCGTTAGTGCCTGTTTTTTCCCAGTTTGCAGTCATTTACTTTCCTCCAAAAATCTTGATTTTATTGCAATTAATTTGATATTGCACACTCTCCAATACTACACTAGAAAAGTGGTGTTGTAAACAAAAAGTGCTTAATTATTCCGTATTCCTGCAAAAAATGTGCCCGCTATCAATGCTTTGGCCTTCGATTTTAATGCTTTCTTAGATTTCTTTCAGCATATGTTTTTGGTATAATCATTCAATGGGGGTGATCGTCAGTGGCCGTAAATTATCCGAACGGCAAAAAGTTCCATGCCGAGTCGCATATACCGAAAACTGCAAAGAGGAAAGACTTCGTATACAGCAACCGGGGAATGACGCTTGAAGAAGAGATCAACAGCAGCAATGAGCATTACCTTTCATCAGGGAAAGCCGTTATCCATAAAAAGCCGACGCCTATCCAAGTCGTCAAAGTGGATTACCCCAAAAGAAGCGCAGCCGTCATCAAAGAAGCCTATTATCGGCAGTCCTCCACTACCGACTACAATGGCGTCTATAAAGGGCTATATCTGGACTTTGAGGCCAAAGAAACAAAAAATAAGACAGCCATACCTTTGAGCAACTTCCACGAGCACCAAATCGTCCACATGAAAAGGTGTATCCAACAGCAAGGAATCACGTTCGTACTGATCCGGTTTTCCTGCTTTAACCGCGTTTTCTTGCTGAACAGTTCCTATCTGATTGACTTTTGGGAGAATACATTGAATAATGGCCGTAAATCGATTCCATTGGCTTTTATTGAGGACAATGGGATCGAAGTGGCATACGGATTCAATCCCCGACTGGATTATCTGGATGCAGTGGATAAAATGCTTGAACGCACTATCAAATAATTAAGAGGTGAACCACATGCCGAATGAAGGCAATAATACACGATCACGCGCAAACAATAGGAAGAAGAACGGAACAACGCAAGGCCCACGCAAAACGGCCGTGAAAGCGAAAACGAAAACGAAGGCGAAGAAAACCGGGATGCCGCTCTGGAAGAAAATTTTCTTCGGTGTTTTGGCCTTGGGGATTATCGGACTCGCTTCCGGAGCAGGTCTCTTCTTCTACTATGTTTCTTCCGCTCCCGAACTGACCGAAGAGAAGTTGGTCGGAACGGTGGCATCGACCATTTTGGACGCGGACGGAAACGAAATCAAGGAAATTGGCGGCAACGATCAGAACCGGACATTGATCACTGCCTGAGGAAATCCCGCAAGTCTTGAAGGACGCCATCGTATCGATAGAGGATCAGCGTTTCTACGATCATAACGGTGTCGATCCAATCCGAATCATCGGCGCCCTGTTCGCGAACCTCCAGCAAGGCGGCATCTCGCAAGGCGGAAGCACCATCACCCAGCAATTGATAAAATTATCCTATTTTTCAACCAGTTCCGAAGACCAGACATTGGAACGAAAGGCGCAGGAAGCCTGGATGTCCATGCAGCTGGAACGCGAATATACGAAAGACGAGATTTTGGCGTTCTACATCAACAAAGTCTACATGTCCAACAACGTCTACGGCATGGGCACAGCCGCTGAATACTTTTTCGGAAAATCCATCACCGATGTGACGCTCGCTGAAGCAGCCACTTTGGCGGGCATGCCGCAAGCCCCTTCCCTGTATGACCCAATCAACAATCCAACGGACACGCAAGCCAGACGCGACCTTGTTCTGGACATGATGGTCGAGAACGAAAAAATCACCGCCGAGGAAAGCGCTGAAGCTAAGACTGTTCAGATAGAAGGCAGCATCATCGATCACACCGGCGATGTCAACACGTCACTGGTGATCGACCCTTATATCCAACTCGTCATCGATGAAGTCACGGAGAAAACCGGCTTGGACGTCTACGAAGGCGGACTGACGATCACGACCAACATCGATATGGATGCGCAACAACGTCTGTACGATATCGTGAATACTTACGACTATATCGAATTCCCTGACGATTTGCTGCAGACTGGTGTTTCCATGGTCGATGTCAACACCGGCGCCATCCAAGCGGTCATCGGCGGGCGCAACCAGAATGTCCAGCTTGGACTCAATCGCGCCTCCACACTTGAGCGCAGTATCGGTTCGACAATGAAACCATTGGCGGTCTACGGACCGGCAATCGAATACTTGGATTACTCGACAGGCACATTGGTCGTCGACGAGGAATACAGCTACTCCGATGGCAGCGAAATAAACAACTACGACAACGAGTACAAAGGCGACCAGACCATCCGTGAAGCATTGGTCGATTCGCGTAATATTCCGGCATTGAAGACTTTCCAGGAAGTCGGCGCGGATAACGCCTTTTCGTTCCTTCAAAAATTGGGCATCACGATCACAAACGATGACCAGGAATATTTGGTTGAATCCAATGCCATCGGCGGCGAAGCGACACCGATCGAGCTTTCTGCAGCTTATGCTGCCTTCGCCAACGGGGGCACTTACTACGAGCCTTATACGGTCCAATCCGTGACGACTGCTGAAGGCGAAGAATTCACCTTCGAACCGACCGGAACCGAAGCGATGAAGGAATCCACGGCCTACATGATCACCGATATGCTGAAGGACGTCATCACCGAAGGAACGGCTAAGAATGCCCAGATATCCGGCTTGCCGCAGGCCGGCAAAACCGGTACAACCAACTACACGGATGAGGAGTTGGCGGCAGTCGGCGGGACGAACGTGCCTTATGCCGCTCCTGATGCCTGGTTTGCCGGATATTCGACAAGTTACTCCATTTCGGTATGGGTCGGTTATGACAATTCCAAGGAATACGGAAACTTTTTGGATTATCAGACACAAAGTCTGACGCGCGATATTTATCGTGAGTTGATGTCCTATGTCTCCGAGGATACCGATTATGCCGATTGGACACTGCCTGCATCGGTCAGCCAAGTCTCAATCGAAAAGTACACTGATCCGATCATGAAGCCCGGTCCAAATACGCCGAGCAGCCTGATTGCCACAGAACTTTTCGTCAAAGGAACGGAACCTACTTCCACATCCAAGAAATACGGTGTGACGTTGTTGGCGCCTTCCGGATTGAAGGCCAGCTACAATACCGACAAGGACGAATTGACCGTTGAATGGGATAAATATTCAGCCAGCGGCACCGACTCCAACGCACAAGCGCAATACACGGTGACAGCAGGCGGCGCATCCGAAACGACAACAGACACCAAAATCGTCATTGATAATCCTGATAAAGGCACAATCACGATTTCGTTGCTCGTCAAAGTCGGCTCAAGCACATCACCTGCTTCAACCATCCAGTTGACCATCGCCGATCCGGCGCAAGAATCATCCGAAGAGGATGACGAAGATAAGGACAAGGCATCAAGCGACTCCTCATCATCTTCATCATCCAGCTCTTCAGCGGAAAGCGATCAAGCATCCTCCGCTGCACAAGACGACGAAGAAGCAAACCAGAATCCATAAAAAACAGCCAGCTCCCGATTTGATAAAGGAGCTGGCTGTTTTTTTGTTCCGGATGCCGAAAGCTACTCAGATCCGTTTCATTTCAAACCCAAACGCTTCTGCCCTTCCTGGCACATCGAAAGCAACGGGCAAACGTCGCACTTGGGGTTTCTGGCTGTGCAATGATACCTGCCGAAGAAGATCATCTGGTGATGCGCATCGGACCATCGCTCCTTCGGAATTTTTTTCATCAGCAACTCTTCCACTTCCAGAACCGATGCTTTCTGGGGAGCGATGCGCAGTCGTTTGGATATCCGTTCCACATGGGTATCCACCGCGATCGCCGGGATATGGAAACCGACACTCATGACGACATTTGCTGTTTTGCGCCCCACTCCGGGCAACTTGGTCAGTTCCTCAAGCGTGCGCGGCACTTCGCCGCCAAAGTCCTCCAGCAGCATTTTGCAGCATTTTTGGATATTGGCGGCTTTGGTCCTGTATAAACCGATCGTCCTGATTTCTTGCATGATCGACTCGAGCG
Organism: uncultured Carnobacteriaceae bacterium; assembly: GCA_963814755.1. Taxonomy (GTDB): domain Bacteria; phylum Bacillota; class Bacilli; order Lactobacillales; family Aerococcaceae; genus Trichococcus. The sequence continues at coordinate 376,114 of CAWFEB010000024.1, read as the reverse complement.
GGGCCGCAACGAAAGCCTCGGGCGTGGGGAAGCGGCCGAACAGGCTTGGCGTAACTTTGTTGACGGAAACGTCCGTTGCCTGGGCGCTGAGAAGCGTCGCAATCAACAGCTGAAACACGTTCCGATGCAGCAGTTCGCACTGCGCGTTCGGGAACAGCGCCGCCATCTCATCCAGCGCTTCTACAGTCTTTCTTTTCGATAACATATTTCACCCCACCTATGCGTCCGCGTCAGTGTCCAGCCAATTGTACAGCGGCACTTCCATCGGCGCATCCGTTCTTGCTTTTTCATCGAACTTGTCCTGATTGCTTTGGGGCCGCGTCGATTGCTGCTGGATCAGATCTTTTACGCTCTTGATGTTTTTCTTCTCCCAGGCCAAAAGGATGCGGTCGATGTATTTCAGGCTGTAGACGCGATTCAATACGGCTTCTTTCAAGGCTGATTCGATCAATTCGAGCGGATAGTGGTCCATATCGATCCAACTCGCAATGGTCTGCATCTCGATGGGTGATAAATTCCGCCCGAATTCCTGCTCGAACATGGTCATGATATTCTTACCCTGTTGCTGGATGGGCTGTTTTTTCTCGGAACGTTCCATCAATTGGAACAGCCGTTGGTAGATCGGATCCAAGGAATAGGAATCCTCCACTTTGCCGGCGAGATCATTTTTCGTCTCCATCAAGATCATTTGCTTCTGCATCAGATTATGCAGCAAGGAAAAGACATCCTTTTCGGCAATGCCCATATTTTCGGCGATCAGTGCCAGATTCGGAAACGGTATGTTCTTATCGATGTAAGCTTTCAGTTGCAGCACAAAGATGAATTCCGTATCCGCAAGCCCGATCCTTTTGTAGTTCTGCAGCAAAAAATTAGGGATCAGCGTCTGCCCTGATTCGATCCATTTGGTTAATTCATTGTATGACATCTTATCAAAAAACTCCTTTGGAAAAACAGAAAGTGGAACAAATAGCTGCTATTTGCCCCACTCCCATTCTGTTGTGATTAAATTCAGATTCGCGAAACGCCTTGGTATTAAGGGTAGATTCTGTTCAGTAGACGAGGGAACGGAATCGACTCACGGATGTGTTCGGTTCCGGAGATCCAAGTCACCATTCTTTCAAGTCCCAATCCGAATCCGGAATGAGGCACTGAACCGTATTTGCGTAAATCCAAATACCATGAATAGTCGTCCTTGCTCAGCCCGAATTTCTCGATCTGTTCGCTTAAGCGTTGGTAGTCCACTTCACGTTCGCTGCCGCCGATTATTTCTCCGTATCCTTCCGGAGCGATCATATCCGCGCACAGAACGACTTCCGGACGATCCGGATGCTCTTTCATGTAGAAAGGCTTGATCGCTTTCGGGTAATTAAGGATGAACACCGGTCTTTCCGATTGGTTCGCGATGAAGGTTTCATGAGGCGAACCAAAATCATCGCCCCAGACGATATCGTCGAATCCATTTGCGTTCAGTAAGGCCACGGCATCATCATAACTGATGCGCTCGTACGGCAATTGCGTGTATTTTTTCAGCAACTCCTTGTCGCGCTCCAGTGTATCCAAGTAGATATCACAATTATCCAGCACCGATTGGACCAGATAAGCGACATACTTTTCCTGGACTTCCAGACTTTGGTCCTGATGCATGAAAGCCATTTCCGGCTCCATCATCCAGAATTCGATCAGATGGCGGCGCGTCTTCGATTTTTCGGCACGGAATGTCGGACCGAATGAAAATACTTTTCCGAAGGCCATCGCTGCCGCTTCCATGTACAACTGTCCACTCTGGGACAAGTATGCTTCCTCATCGAAATACTTGGTGTGGAAAAGCTCGGTCGTCCCTTCAGGAGCGCTGCCGGTCAGAATCGGCGGATCCACCTTGATGAAGCCTTCTTGATTGAAGAATTCATAAGTGGCGCGGATGATTTCGTTCCGGATCTTCATGATGGCGTGCTGTCTGGATGAACGCAGCCATAGATGACGATGGTCCATCAGGAAATCTGTCCCGTGCTCTTTAGGCGTGATCGGATAATCTTGGCTTTCACCCAGCACTTCGATACCGGTGACGAGCAATTCGTAGCCGAGCTTCGAACGGGTATCTTCTTGGATGATCCCTTTGACGATCAAAGATGTTTCTTGCGTCAGCGATTTTGCGACGTCAAACAACTCTTCGCCGACATCATTTTTCATAACGATCCCTTGGAAATAATGAGTGCCGTCACGTAATTGCAGAAAGGCGATTTTTCCGCTGCTTCTTTTGTTGGTTACCCAAGCACCAATGGAAATCTCTTGCCCTAAATATTCTTTCGCTTGATCCATTGTGATAAGTGTCAATCTAGTCTACCCCTTTTTCCACAAAAAACAGTTTATTTTTTATGGGTTTCGATAAATTTTTTGATGCGGTCTACTGCTTCTGCGAGTAGCTCTTCTCTTACAGTATAACTTATTCTGGCGTAATCAGGGTACCCAAAACCATCGCCTGAAACCAAAGCGACATTTGCCTCTTCGATCAGAGCCAGCGTAAAGTCTTTCACTTCCTCAAAACCGCACATCTCGGCGGCTTCCTTCACGTTCGGGAACAGGTAAAAGGCTCCTTGAGGTTTCGTTACCTTGAAACCAGGAATGCTTGCAACAAGCGGATAGAAGAAGTTCAGTCGCGCCTCGAATGCTGCGCGCATTTCCTCAACAAAATCCTGCGGTCCGGTCAAAGCAGCCAACGCGCCGTATTGGCTTGGTCCGGCAGGATTGCTTGTCGAATGGCTGGACAGTTCGATCATTTTGCTGATGATTTCCGCATTTCCGATAGCGTATCCGATTCTCCAGCCAGTCATTGCGTAGGTTTTGGAGATTCCGTTGATGATGATCGTTTGGTTCTTGATTTCTTCTGATAGGGAAGCGATTGAGATGGCTTCATTTCCGTTATAAGTCAGTCGGTAGTAAATTTCATCGGCGATGATCAAGACATCGTGTTCGACCGCCCACTCGCCGATTGCCTTCAATTCTTCCGGCGTATAGATCATACCGGTAGGGTTCGACGGCGAATTCAAAAGCAAAGCAACCGTTTTTTCGGTGCGATGGTTTTCCAGGTCTTCCACAGTCAGTTTAAAGCCTTTTTCAGGCGCTGTTTCGACAAGAACGTTGACGCCGCCAGCCAGTTTGATCTGTTCCGTATAGCTTACCCAGTAAGGCGCAGGGACGATGACTTCATCTCCGGGATTAAGAATGACTTGGAATAGCGCAAACAAAGCATTTTTGGCACCTTCAGTCACGATGACTTGATTGACGGCGAAAGTGACTCCGTCATACTTCTGATGATAATCCACAATCGCTTGACGCAATGGCAGGATACCGGCAGTCGGGGTGTAGTGGTTTGCTTTGTTTGATTGGATCGCCTCTACTGCAGCATTCAGAATTGAAACGTGCGTATCGAAATCCGGTTCCCCTACGGTCAAGTTCAGGATATCCTTCCCTTGCGCTTTCATGACGTTGACTTTAGCTGACGTCGCCAATGTCGGGGATTCGCTTATTTTTTTCATTCTCTCAGAAATTTTTACCATCTCAATCACTCCAATTTATATGTTTTCTATATCTTTGAGCCATTTACCAGAAATAGCGGATATCAAATAGTAACCAATCGTATCATTTGCATTTTTGTAGGTGACTTCCCAAACCGGCTCTTCGTTCTCTATCCCCAGTCTTGCCTCCAGAATCCGTTCAGGGTTCTTGTCCGCCTGAGTGATTGACTTGGCTTCACTTTCGGTGATGACTTCCGCCGTGTTCAGGATAGTGGTTTCACCGCCGTCTTTCTTGATGATGACATATAATTCTTCGTTGTTGTCATCGATGCCAGCCAGTGTGAAATACGTCTCCGATCCATTGTACCAATAAAAATCCTGGACTTTCTGGATATTGGCGTTCTTTTCCGCAATGGCGGTTGCTTCTTTTTCCGCTTGCAGTATCGGCTGCTGGCTTCGGTAAAATATCGTGTAGGAGCTGACGATCATCAGGAAAAGAAGCACAATCGTCCCAACAATGACATTCTTCTTCACATCTTCCACTTCCTTATCTTTGGGTGAAATTTAATCGCAATCTCACCTAATTGTTAATGATACCTTAAACTTCATGCTGATGGAATATCTCGCCGCATTATTTTTTCAGAAATTCTTGAATTTCCGCATTTATTTCCGCTTGACCGGCTACTTTTATCCCTACGCCCTCCGGAAGCATCTGTTGCATCCGTTTGGAATAAGTGCTTTTGATCAATCTGTCGTCCAGGCAAATGACGACGCCTTTCGTATTTCTGGAGCGGACGAGCCTGCCTATCCCCTGTTTCAGGCGGATCATCGCTCGCGGAAGAAACTCTTCATAGAATGCCTTCTTGCCTTTGTCGTGGTGATACGCTTGGAAGGCGGCATTTTCCGGACGATGCGGCGGATCGAATGGCAGTCTGGTGATCACCAGGATCTCAACAGCTTGATCGGAAAAGTCGATGCCTTCCCAGTAAGAAGCAGAGCCCAGCAAAATCGCAGCCTCGGCCGACATGAACCGATTGTGCATCCTTCTCCGGCTGCCGGAAAAACCTTGAGCGAGTATTTCCGTACCCGGGAATCCGGAAGAGACAGCATTTTTGAGCTGGTTATGGACTTCCTCCAGCAAGCGGTTGGAGGTGAACAGAACCAAAGCTTTGCCTTGTTGCGGGAGTACGATTTCCTGTAGCGTCGAAACGATCTGTCTGGCCGCTTGTTTGTCATCCAATGAGGTGATGGCAGTAATGTCTGTCGGAAGGAAAATCCGCAAGCGTTCGCTCAACTTGTAGGGTGAAGCAAAATACGCTTCCTGCAATTCGGCTTCGCCGATTTTGTTTTTGAAATAGTCGAGCGAGCCATCCACCCGGAGCGTCGAACTCAAATAAACGGTTCTGCTGAATCGCTCTTTTATTTTGGAATGGATTTCTTCCGAAAAGTCGATCTGGTTGATTTCGATCGCTAACGAAAGCAGGTCATTATCCCAAGTGTAGTGCAGCACATGATACGTGCCTACGCGCTCTTCAAAAAAATAGTGCAGTTTGATTTGGATCGCATCCAAGTCATCCAGCAGCGCCTTTGCGCGCGGACCCATAACCGGATCATTCCTCAAGCCGGCTTTATCCAGGCAACGCATGGCGGCAAGCCTTGTCTCCTGTATGTATTGGTACATTTTCTTGAAGATTTTCTTCAGGCCGTTTTCAACCAGAAAATTCTCATCGAGAAAAACTTCACCCTTTTCCCCCACCTCATGGATTAGGGAACGCATCAATACTTCTTCTGAATGGGCACATTCCTGCTGTAATTGATCGATTGCGAATTCGAGGTTGAACAAATCATAGTCCAAGGAATCGCCATTCGGATCCTTCTCTATTGCCTCGCGATAATCCCGCAGGAAGTAGCCGAAGCGCTTCAATCGCCGTTTCAGGATGGATAGGGCCACACTTTTCTTGTGCGCATCCTGATAGACGCGCGGGAACTGATGCGCCTCATCGAGGATCAGGTTTATGGATTCGCAATGGTCAAAAATAGCCAGATCATCGATGTGGTGACTCAAAAAGGAGTGGTTCGTGACGATCAGACTGGATTGTTCCGCTTTCTTGTTGTTGAAGGCAAAGAAATCATCATCTGCCCACTTCCCTTTCAAAGGGGGCTCGTGGCTTTCGAAGGTCAGCTTTTCCCAGAGGAAATCAAAGTTCTGCGCCTGGCTCAATTCGCTGATATCACCGGTTTCCGTCTCGGTCAACCAGACATAGATGCTCATCATGATCAAGGATTCTTTTTTGGTGAGGGCTTCCAGGGTCAATGCGGCCAACTTCTCCAGATGAACGATGTTCGTCTTCCCTTTCAATGAGCTTACCTGCAGCTCGAACGGCAGCATTTTGCGCAACCGGGTCATCTCGTTGTCCATGATCTGTTCCTGCAAAAGGAGCGTGGAGGTGCTGATAAGGACTTTGTTTGCGGGCGTTGCCTGATAAGCGGCAGGCAACAGATAGGCCAAAGTCTTCCCGATGCCCGGCGCAGCCTCGATTGCCAGATTTTGGGAAGTTTCGGCTTGGCGGAAGTCAAAAAGTGATTGCATCATCTCGATCTGCTCCGCACGGATTTCCAAGCCGTGATTGCCCATCAGGCTTTTGGCCACTTCCGAGAAGTCGGAAATTTCTTTCTCCCTGTAAGCAGTCTGCTCCAAGCGTATGTCCTTTTCCTTCAGCGCCAACCCATTTTTGACATAGATTTTCTGCGGAAGAGGCGAGCGCATCTCTTTGGCGGTTTCATAGCTTTCATAGAAAAAGGAATCGTTGTCCACCTGACAGTGCGTCGACAGGAAATTCAACTTTTCCAGCGTGACCAACGGCAAGTTGTTGGCCTTCTCCTTCAATTGGAGGAAAAGTTCCGCAGTTGCATGCGCATCGCTTGCAGCATCATGGGCACTGTCATGCGTCAGAACGAAGTGGGTTGATAAATCGCCCAACCGATAACTGGATAAGGTCGGATACAGGATTTTCGTCAACTCCACCGTGTCCATCGCGCGCAGCGAAAGCGGCGGCATGCCGACTTCATGGAAGGAGTTGTCCAAAAAATGGTAATCGAAATGCACGTTATGCGCCACAAAAATGCAGCCTTCGAGCGTGTTATAGATGAAATCGCAGACGTCCTCAAAATAGGGCGCCTCTTTGACGTCCTTATTCCTGATTCCCGTCAACTTCTCGATGACATCAGGGATTTTTCTGCCTGGATTGATGGTTATATTGATTTCCTGAACTATTTTGCCGGCCTGAAGCAAGGTACACCCGAATTGAATGATCCGATCCCCTCGCTTGAAGCTGGATCCCGTTGTCTCAAGATCGACAATGGCATAGGTTTTCTTCATAAAAACAATCTCCTAAATAAACAGAAGCTTCTCCTGTTCCGGTATTTCTTTCTGCAAGACTTTCCCTGAAAATATCTCATAAAAACAGGAGCCTCTCCGATCAAACTGTGCATTGCATGCAGCTGACCTCATTATATCCTATGTCGTGGATATTGTTACCGTAAAATCGATAATTGTCGGATTTTTTTGATGGCCTGGAGGGATAGGTTGCCTACCTGGCATCACAAAAAAGGACCCTCGCTTTATCAGCAAGGGCCCATTTTTTAAGATCCATTAAACGATGTCAGGATAAATATCTTTCACATTTTTATCCGGATCGATTACGATATATAATTTGTTTTCGGATGAAACGAATGAAGATTGATGTTCATTGTCGAATCCATCGGTATCCGTAGCTTTATACGGGAAGTAGATGCGGTCCACTTCCACAATGACGTCGGATTTTGGGTGATCCTCATCTTGGTACAGGATATCCATTTTTTCGATGTCTTGATGGCTCGCAACGCGATCGAACATGCCTTGCTCAAGCCCGCCCAAGTTGATGTCGCTCGTATTGACGTGATCCGCTTCTTGGTTAATTTCGATACGCAAAGATTCGCAAGGGTGGATTTCTTGGAAATCGCTGTTTCCGATTCGGCCGTAGCTCGTTGTGACTTGTTTGATCCATAGATCTCCGATATATTCACGCTTGATCGTCCATGTTTCGCCGTTTCTAAAAATAAATCTCAAACCTGTCATTACTTTTTTCATCGAAATCACTCCTGATATATTTACTTTTTGAATATGTAACTATTTTATCATATTTTTTATCAAGTGGGTACAAATACACTTCCGAGACGAGAAAAAAAGTAAGTTAAGCTGCTACAGACTAGCCATGAATTCATTTGCGTTGACGACGGCTCTTGTGTGCTTCGCCGATGCGATTTCATGACCTTCCGAATGAGCTGAGCACTCAAAGAAATATTTGTTTCCTCTGTGTTCCGTCACTCTGACCGTCACCGTTATTTCTGCATCGATGGGAGAGGCTTTTTTATGATGCAGATCGCAGTGTATCCCGACTGTCGTGTCGCCTTCGGAAAGATGTTCCTTGACGATTCCCATGCAGGCATTTTCGATCATGGCCAGCAATGCCGGCGTTGCCAGAACCGGCAACGTGCCCGAACCGATTTCGGAAGCCAAATCTTTTTGCCCAACGGTATAAACGGCTGCGAATGTCTCATCCAAATAAATCATCCTTCTTTTCATAATGAAATCCCTTAGCGCGGGGTGACTATTCTCCAGTTTGTTTGCCAGAACCAGCGTTTTCAATTCTTCGAATATCTCGCCCACGAAAGGACCGCCACGTTGGATCCCCAGCAAGGACAGCAATTCTTTTCCGTCCAAGGCCAAGTCTTTCAGTGTATGGATCGGCATGGACTCATTCAATTCGATCAAATTTTCGCTCTGGTTCGGCAAACCGAATCCTTCGATGATGGCTTCTATCTGCATGGCGATTTCGATCCCTGTTTCGAACAGGAGTGGATAGTCCCAGAATTGCTGCAGGCGTTTGTTGAGTGCCTGCACGCCTGTGCGTATATCCATGATTTCCTTGCGGGAACACTTCCATTGGCGCAAAAAAGGTTCGATTGCTTCGTCCTTCAGATCAAGGAAATGGATCAATACAGTCCAAGCGATCGTCGTCCCTTTGAATTGCAGCGGAAACAGGGCCAAGTCGATCAATGCCTTTTCCCGATTTTGGAAGCCGGGACACATCTGGAATAAACGTGTTTCGACAAAAAACTTGATTCCGCCCTTGCGGTTTCTTCCGATCAGAAGCTTGTTCCACTCTTCGCGCACGCGCTCCACCGCGATTTTTGAAAGGAGCGGGTGGTACTCGACGATGGCTTCCTTCGTTGCTTGTTCGATTTCAAAATCCAACTGACTGACAAACCTGGCTGCGCGCATCATGCGCAAGGCGTCTTCCCTGAAGCGTTCTTCCGGATTGCCGACTGCCCGAATCAATTTGTTCGCCAAGTCCTCCTGCCCGTTGAAGTAATCTTTGATGTTCCCGTGGCGGTCGATCGCAATCGCATTGATCGTAAAGTCGCGCCTTTTCAGGTCGTCCTGCAGACTGCGCACATACTGGACTTTCTCTGGCCTGCGGAACTTCTCATACTTTGATTCTGTCCGGAAAGTTGTTATTTCGTATGTCTCACGCTCATGTAAAACCATCACCGTTCCATGTTGGATGCCTACATCAAAAGTGATCGGGAATATCCGCTGAATTTCTTCAGGCATGGCGCTTGATGCGATGTCGACATCCGAAATATCCAGATGCAGCAGCGTATCGCGCACACTTCCCCCAACAAAGTAGGCTTCATAACCAGCCCGTTCGATGGCTTCGATGATCGGTATCGCTTTTTGAAATTCCGGTGCATTTATGATCATAGGAAGTTTTCCAATCCATAGATCAGACGATCGATTTCCATTACTTTTCTGCAGGAAAGGGCTACACCGTTCATGAAAGAGTCGCGGTCATATGAGTCGTGGCGGATGATCAACCCTTCCCCGGCACTGCCGAATTGCACTTGCTGGTGCGCGACTAGGCCAGGCAGGCGGACACTGTGGATTTTCATGCCGTGGTAATCTGCCCCTCTTGCGCCTTCAATCAATTCTTTCTCTTCCGGATGCCCTTGTGGATGGTCGCCTCTCACTTCGTAAATCAATTCGGCTGTTTTGATGGCTGTGCCGCTTGGCGCATCCAATTTGTTCTCATGATGCAATTCCATGATTTCCACATCCGGGAAATATTTCGCTGCTTTTGCTGCGAATTCCATCATCAACACGGCACCGATCGCAAAATTCGGGGCAATCAAGCCGCCCAGCCCCAACTCTTTTGAGTAGTTGGTCAATTCTTCAAGTTGTTCACTGGAAAAGCCGGTAGTGCCGATTACGGGGCGCATGCCGTTTTCAAGCGCGAAACGTGTGTTGTCATAGGCTGCATCCGGTCTTGAGAAATCGATCCAAACATCAGCTTCAACTTCCTTGACGAGCGTCGCTTTGTCGCTGTACACTTTCACAGGGTGGCCGGCGTATTGCGGCAATTCATCCAGTTGTTTCTCTGTTGCGAAAGGATCGTATACAGCCGTCAAAATAAAGTCTTCCTGACGCAAGACCATATTTGTGCAGGCAGTCCCCATTTTGCCTTTAAATCCCGAAACTACTATTTTCATTCTACACGTTCCCTTCCGTTTAACGCCGCTGGTACGCATGTTCCGCACCATATCCGCGTTTTATCAGATCATATTTTTTTCTTCCAACTCTTTTAATTCTTTCGTGAACTTCCTGAAGCTGGTTTCATCATATTGGATCAGCGCAATATCGATCTGTTTTTTCAGATAATGGATGCGATCCTTCACCGCCAACTTTTCCAATGATTTTTCTACGATTTCTTCCAGATCCTTATCGAAAATTTCGGAATCTTGGAGGTACGGATTGTCCTCCAGAACACCAAAAAATGAAAGGACTTGGTAGGATTGATCAAAGAACAACTCCAGATAAAAATCCTCTTTCCAATTCAAGCGCAGATCATGGAATGCCTGTTCGGGATCCTCGAATGTCTTTCCGTCTTTATAGTACATGAAGGCATCTTTCGGATTTCCGACTACGGCAAACCCCATCCCTCTGTTCGTTGTATGGACTTCCTCAATCAGATGGATATTCTTCAACAAAATCTCATGATTGAGCAGATAATTGAGTATCCAAAGGGATTCTCTGCGCTTCAATTGATAATTCTGAATAAACCAAGAAATAAAATTTTTTTTCTCCTCCAAAGTAGGATTCATCATTTTAAAACCTCCTATCCGATGGGATGGTGACTTATTGATCTGAATCGTGCAGATCATCATGGAGTTGAAGCAACTCGGTGTTGGCCGGGTAAAGAGCCAAACCTTGGTGGATGACCTCACTCAATTTTTCCCAATTGCCTTCTTCTCTCAAGAATGCTGCATACTCCAGTAAAAATGACTCATTATCGGCAAAATGCGGATAAGCCGCCGTGTATTCTTTGTTTGCCGAGTCAAAATCCTCCAAGGCATTATGGCTGGCTGCCAGCAACCAATTGTATTGCGGATCGTTGTCTTCCTGCTCTGCCCGGTCTGCAACATAAGCTACCAATTCCTCAAATCTTCCTTGTTTCAGCAACAGGTTCCCCAGGGCTAAATGGATACTGGAAAGGTCCGGTTCAAGGGCTGCCGCTTCGCGCAAATTATGTTCCGCATCCTGCTCCCTGTTCAGCTTCAATTGCAGTCTGGCCGCTGTCGTGTAAAATTCATGCTGATAAGGATTCCGCAAGATGGCCTGTTCCAGCACCGCAAGCGCTTCTTCCAACTCCAATTCAGCCTCAAGTGCATTCGCCAAATACAGATATGCGCTCAGGTAAGCATTGTCCGCTTCGAGCAATTTATTAAAAATGGTGATGGCGCGCGCATATTCCTTAAGTTGGAAATAGGTGAAGCCGAGTTGGAAATAACTGTCCGGGAAATGTTCATCGGCCGGGATTTTTTCCAGATACTGCAAAGCCGTCTCGAATTCGCCGATGGCATTGTGGCAGTCGCCCAGGAAAAAATTCAGCTGCGTTTCGGATGCGATTTCGCCGTTTCCGTATGAAAGTTCCTCATAGATCGGGATCGCCTTCTTGTACTCCCCGATTGAATGGTAAAGCTGTGCCAACGCATAATCCAAGATGGGTTCATCCGGCAACAGCGCCATTGCTTCAAAAATTTTCTTTTCGCTGACTTCGTACAGTCCCTGCACTTGATAAGCATCAGCCATCGTCAACAAAGCCTGAGGGTACACGTCACTTTCTTTATCGATTGTTAGGAGGATATCCAAAGCTTGATCGTAATCGTCTTCGTCGATGGCGATTTCTGCCAAGGCGATATTCCACTCCTGTATATGCGGGGCCAGGTAGTTCAATGCTCCATATGCCTCTTTTGCTTCACTCAAGAAGCCCAAGGCATGCATCGTTTCCGCCAATTCGGCTAAATCAGCGCTGTTGTTCTCCAGGACGGATTGCTCAACTGATTGTTTGAACAGTTGGACAGCCGTATCCAAATCATTCTTTTGAATGGCTTCTATCATTGCATGTGCTTCATTATTCATTCGTCTACTGCTCCTTCAAATACACTCTGCTTGCTGGTGCTCTTCCTTTATATTTTATCATAAAGTTCAGCATCTGTATCTATTTGTTCCTCAGGCTTTTCTCCGTCAAGGACGCACTCATCAATGTCAAAAAAAAATAAAGCTGAAGCCCCGTAAGGCCCCAACTTCATTTTTACTGATTATTTAACTGCATCTTTCAATGCTTTACCTGGTTTGAATGCAGGGATTTTGCTTGCTTCGATTTGGATTTCTTCCCCAGTTTGAGGATTGCGTCCTTTACGAGCTGCACGATCACGAACTTCAAAATTACCAAAACCGATGACTTGAACTTTTTCACCGTCTTTTAATGCTTCTTGAATCACTTCAAATAATGCATCAACGCTTGCTGTAACATCCTTTTTAGTCAAGTTTGTTTTTCCAGCAACTCTTTCGATTAATTCAGCTTTGTTTGCCATGTTGTCCTTTCACCTCCTTTAAAGAAGAAGAATACATGCTTTCTTTGATAACACAACAAAACATGGAATAACTATTTTTGAGTGGTCCAAAAATAGTTCTGAAATACCGCAGTCAAGTTGAAAAGATATTTCTAATAAAGAATATCACACAAACCGTGCTACTGCAACGATTATAGTGGATTTAATGCCTTCGGGAAGGTAATTTATTTTTTTTGTCGGGCAATCAAATGGAATGGTGTCCCTTCGAAATCAAACGAATCCCGAATTCTGTTTTCAAGGAAACGCTCATAAGAGAAATGCAGCAATTCCGGGTCGTTGACAAAAACAACAAATGTCGGCGGTTTTACGGCCACTTGCGTCATGTAGTAAATCTTCAGACGACGTCCTTTGTCGGACGGCGTTGGATTGTGCGCAACAGCATCCATCAGGACATCATTCAACAAGGATGAAGAGATACGACGGTTTTGATTTTCGCTGATTTCCTTGATTTTAGCAGGAATATTGGACAATCGCTGTTTCGTTACTGCGGAAACATACATGATAGGAGCATAAGAAAGATACTGGAATTCTTTGCGGATTTTGTCCTCGAATTCCTTCATTGTATGATTGTCTTTTTCCAAGGTGTCCCATTTGTTCACGAGAATGATGATCCCTTTGCCTGCTTCATGCGCATATCCGGCAACCTTTTTATCCTGCTCCTGGATGCCTTCTTCCGCATTCAGCACGACCATAACGATATCCGAACGCTCGATGGCACGGATGGCACGCATGACGCTGTATTTTTCCGTGGATTCGTAGACTTTGCCTTTTTTGCGGATTCCGGCTGTATCGATCATCCGGAATTTTGCGCCTTCATCATCAACGAACATCGTATCGATAGCGTCACGGGTTGTGCCTGCAATATCCGATACGATTACGCGTTCTTCTCCCAAAATGGCATTCACCAAGGAAGATTTGCCTACGTTCGGACGGCCGATAAAGCTGAAGTTGATGATGCCTTCTTCTTCCGCATTCTCTTCTTCTGTTGGGAAATTCGCTACAACCGCATCAAGCAGATCTCCAAGCCCTAAGCCATGGCTTCCTGAAACAGGATAGGGTTCGCCTAATCCCAGGCTGTAAAAATCGAATATTTCGGCGCGCATTTCCGGATTATCCACTTTGTTTACCGCCAATATGACAGGTTTATCGGATTGGTACAGGATTCTTGCGACGTTTTCATCCGCATCCGTCACACCTTCTCTGACGCATGTCAAAAAGATGATGACATCGGCTTCCTCGATCGCCACTTGCGCCTGCAATTTGATTTGGCTCATAAAAGGCTCATCCGTGATATCGATCCCGCCGGTATCGATGATATTGAATGTTTTGCCCAACCATTCTCCTTTTGCATAAATTCTGTCGCGTGTGACACCTGAGACATCATCGACTATGGAAATTCTCTCTCCTGCCAGTCTATTGAATATTGTTGATTTTCCTACGTTTGGTCTGCCTACTATGGCTACTACTGGATTTGGCATCTAACCTCCGCCTTTCTTTTCCTCTACAACACAAAACTTTTTGGGTATTTGCTCACTGTGTATGGTTTTCTCAATGTTTTCGTCCATGTCAGTTATAACACACATCTGTCAATAATAACAACAAAAAAAGGGCATGGATGGAATTCCATGCCCTCACATGTTCATTTTCCTTGCTGATTAGGCTTCAGAATCGTCTTTCAAACCTGAAAGCTTGTCGCCTAATAAATCTGCTAATGTGAAGTTTCCGTCTGAATCGTCAGCAACATATTCTTCGGTTTTCTTCTCTTTTTTCTCTCTTTTCTCTTCAGCTGCAGGCGCTTCATTCGCAGCTTTTTCTTCCAAAGCTTTGATGCTTAAAGATAGGCGTTGCTCATCTTCTTTTGCATCCAACACTTTGACTTGGATTTCTTGGCCTTCTTGCAGCACTTCATGCGGAGTCGCGATGTGTTGATGGGAAATTTGGGAAATGTGCACCAAACCTTCAACGCCAGGGAAAACTTCCACAAATGCGCCGAAGCTTGTCAAACGTTTGACAACACCAGTCAATACAGCTCCGATCGGTGCTTTTTCAGCGATCGCACTCCAAGGACCAGCCAATGTGTCTTTGATGCTTAAGGATACACGGCCATTTTCTTTGTCGATGGACAAAATTTTGACTTTGACGGATTGGCCGATCGCCAAAACGTCACCAGGATTTTTCACGTGCTCGTGGGCAATTTGAGAGATGTGGACCAAACCATCCACGCCGCCTAAATCGACGAATGCACCGAAGTTGGTCAGACGAGCGACAGTTCCTTCGACAATGTCTCCGGCTACCAATTCGTCCATCAATTTGCCTTTATTGGCTTCTTTTTCTGTTTCCACAACCGCTTTATGCGATAAAATCAGGCGGTTTTCGCTAGGTTCAAGCTCAACGATCTTGAAGGTCATTACTTTGCCTTTATAAGAACTGAAGTCTTCCACGAAATGATCTTCGACCATTGAAGCCGGAACAAATCCTCTCACGCCGACATCAACAACCAATCCGCCTTTAACGACGTCTTTGACTGGCGCTTCGATGATTTCGTTGTTCTCGAATTTATCTTGGATATCTTTCCAAACGATTTTAGCATCTACGCGGCGTTTCGAAAGCAAGAAGCTTCCATTTTCTTTTTCTTTGATCTGTTTAATGACAACCAGATCCACAACGTCACCTACGTTTAGGATTTCTGTAATTTCGTCGAATGGTTTTGCAGATAATTCGTTGTGAGGGATTACTCCTTCAACGCCCCCGCCAATGATTCCTACGATGGCTTGTCCGTCCCGGATGCTTAAAACTTCCCCCTTGACAGTATCGCCCACCTCAATGGATAATGCTTCATCCAACACATCTTGCATAGTCTGCTCAACATTATTGGACTCTTCTTCATTTAACTCTGGGTTTTCAATGTAATCTGACATGTAACTATTCCTCCTAAAAGTCTGCGGCAACCGATTGGCTAGTTCCCTTAACTCCTCGCCTTACGGCTAAGAAATTAATCCTTGACTCTATATTTTTGAAAGCGTAATACTGCATACAATCATTCTAACATCTTTGCTTAAAATCGTCTAGTATTGTTAATCCAATGTTTGTAAGGGTTTTAGGTTCGCTTCGATAATGCCGAGAATCCTCTTCACCACTTCGTCGATCTCCAGATGCGTTGAGTCCAAAACGATGGCATCATCCGCTTTTTTCAACGGTGAAATCGTCCGGGTGCTGTCCAAATGGTCGCGGCGCTTCATGTCTTCCGTCAACTCTTCCAAGGAAGTGGTCATACCCTTCGCCATGTTTTCTTTGTAGCGGCGCAGCGCTCTTTCTTCGGCTGTGGCTGTCATGAATATCTTGACCTCAGCATCAGGCAACACGACAGTCCCGATGTCCCGTCCATCCATAACGACGCCGCCTGACCGTGCGATGCTTTTCTGGCGGGCAACCATCTCTTCACGCACTTTCGCAAACGACGAAACCAGCGAGACGTTTTGGGTCACATGCTCCGATCTGATCGATTCGGTCACATCCTCCTCATTCAGGAAAACACGTTGCATTTCATTTTCGGCAGTCGAAAAGGTTATCCTGATTCCTTGCAACAACTTATGCAATGCCTCTTCATCATGAAGATCGCTTCCGTTGGATAAAGCCGCATAGGTCAACGTTCGGTACATCGCGCCTGTGTCCAGATAGATGTATCCCAACTTTTCCGCAACTTTTTTCGCGATGGTACTTTTTCCTGCCGATGCTGGACCATCGATGGCAATATTCATTTTTTTCACAATAAACCTCCGACTTCGTTCTGTTCGATTTCATTGAAAAAGCCGCCTTGTCAGACGGCTTTCGCTATTTAACTTTCAATGCCATACCGATTTGTGCTTCAGTGCTGCTCAACCCGTTGGCCTGCATCAATTCATCCAATGTCATCCCATGGTTCAGAGCGATCCGGTATAGATTGTCACCCGCTTGGATGGTGTATGAATTATTGTATACCCCGGTAGCGGTTTCCGGTTCTTCAACTGTTTCAACCGGTGTTTCGACCACTGCAGGCGCTGCGCTCGAACTTGGCGTTTCCGCAATCGAAGATTCGGGCTCCACTGCGCTCTCCACAACTTCGCTCGAAACTTCTTCTGAGGTCTCTTCGGAAGACGCTTCTTCACTGCTTTCGACACTGGAGCTGGCCACTCGTTTGTTGATCATCACTTGTTCAGCACTTTTGGGTGCGGGAGTATTTTGATTCTGTTTATTAAAATAGATGGTTGCAAAAGGAATAATCAGAATAGCCAAAAAGAGAAACAGCAATACTTTTAATAGAGGTGCTACTTCTTTATTTTTTGTATTTCTGGCCGAACGTGAATACTGCCGGCTCTTCAGATTTTCATCTTCGCCGAATTTACGTGACCATGGCTCTCCATTATTGCGATTGCGATTCTTTTTATCCATTCGGGTTCCTCCTATAAGTGATTCATGCTAATTGTAGCACATTTTCGCAATTTTTGGGTTAAATTTTATAAAAGAAAAAGGTCTGACAGGATTTTTTCCCATTGCGGCGCTTCTGTCGTTGGAACCGTATTCCTTGTCCTGACTTCCCCCGCTAGCGATGGATCTTCGTTCCCGCAACTATCACAGCAGTATTCAGGTTTGCCGAGACTGTTTTTCCCGAAATAGGCAGAGATGTAATCACGTCTGCATGCGTCGGTTTCGGCAAATCCCTTCATGCTCTTCAGCAAGTTTTTCTTCAGATCGTGGCGGGCGGCGATAAAATGCTTCGCTTCCGCTTTTGTGAAATTTTGACGCAGGATATGCAACAACAAGGTGTGCTCGGTCGGACTCCCATATTCTGGATTGATCGCCTTGTTTTTGAGGACACTTTCAATCGCATAATCATTCGGAAAATCGCTTTGCAGCATCTTCACTTTAAAGTTGAAGTCCGTTTCCGAATACAACAGTACCGCCGTGCTCTGTTGCCCGTCCCGCCCGGCCCTCCCGATTTCCTGCACATATTCCTCAAGCGAATTCGGCATATGGTAATGGATCACGTAGCGGATGTTCGGTTTATTGATCCCCATTCCGAATGCGCTGGTGGCGCAAATGACGTCCAACTCATCCCGAAGAAATTGATGCTGGATGGTGATCCTGTCTTCATTGGTCCGGTCGGCATGATAGGCTTCCGCGCGCAAATTTGTTTTTTTCCGGATCATGAATGCGACCGCGTCAGCTTGTGCCTTACTCGAGAAGTAAATGATGCCTGGAGATGGATATTTCTCCAAAAGTTCCAGGAGGTACTCGTTTTTTCCATCTGGAGGCACTGCAGCGACTTTGTAGTATATATTGGCACGGTCGACCGGTCCCTCAAATACGTTCAAGTCATTCCCGTCGATATGCAGGGAACCGATGATATCGTCCATCACGGCCGGCGTCGCTGTCGCGGTGAGCGCCAACGTCAATGGGTTTCCCAATGCTTGCCTTGCTGCGCCCAAAAATAAATAATCGGAACGGAAATCCAAACCCCACTGGGAAATGCAATGCGCCTCATCGACCACAAATAAAGCAAGCGGAATCTGCTTGAGTTTGTTCAATACAACTTGGTTCTGCAGCATCTCGGGGGAAAGGAACAAAAACTTGATCTGATCCAGATTGCTCAATAATCTTTGCCTTTCCTCGAACTGCAGCATGCTGTTCAATGAGGCCGTTCTTTTTTCACCCATGAATTTCAGTTGGGCGACTTGATCTTCCATCAAAGACAATAGCGGCGAAACGATAACGACAATCCCCTCCAAAAGGTAGCCGCTCAATTGGTATATCAAGGATTTCCCTGTTCCCGTCGGCAGAGTAGCCAACGTGTGCTTGCCTGCCAAAACGGATTGGATGGGCTCCAATTGCCCTTCCTTGAATGCCGTGTAGCCGAAATGTTTCTGAAGTTCCGATTTTAATTGTGCTTCATCCATGTTTAGCAGCAACCTCACTTCTTATTTGTATCAAGCGGGACTCGAAAAAGTTGATTTCGGGAAATACTTTTTGGATTTCCCGGTAATCGACACGAACTTTGTGTTCCACGAGTTGTTGCAGATACTGCATTTTCCCTTTATCCAAAAATCTTTGCGTCGGGAATTCCGGATAGATCAGGGCGATTTCGGCAAAGTGATCTTGGATCGTGCTCTGTTTCAATCCCCGCATCGAAATGATTTCCTCCATGCCATGCCCGTGCATGAAATAACCCATGGTCGTTTCAGCGCTGGCGGAAGCCAAGCCGTTTTCCTTTATCGTCATCAGCATGACCGAAGAAAGGGCAGGGAATTTTTCCGGTTCCTTTTCCAAAACGCCATACAACCTCAGCCAATTTTGGTGCAGCAGTATTTTCACTTCCGCTTCCTCGAACGAGAACAATCCAGCCATTTGACCGGTCGTTTTCCTCAAGTGGTCAGTGCCTTCAAATTGCAGCGCAAAGAGTCCGGCATCCCTTTCGGGCAGCCGTGACAAGTAGCTACGCCATTCTTCTCCATAAGCGCGTGCAAAAGTGGCTTTATCTCCGGCATGCTGCGTCAACAAGCGCTTCACCCAAATCTGTTCCTTCGCTTCCCTCTCAATGGGATAATAGTGTTTATTTTTATGCAGCATTTCGGAAAGGACTTGGATCAGAAACAGCATCCGCCGGCGTAAAACGCCTTGTACGAGGGCAAATTCCAGTTGGCTTCCCAAAGAAAAATGCGCGTGACGGCTGAAAAAATCAGCTTTTTTCGCGCTTCCTGCTTCGGTGAGAAGAAAGCCCTCGCCATCGTTGCCGCTGATCAGACCATCCGAAGCCAAACGCTCGAGGCCCTTTTTCAAGGCTGTCGGTTTCATGCCCGGCATGACAGTGAAATAGGCTTCCAGATCATATTGGCGGCACTGGAGCATGGTGGACACGGTCCGTTTGCCGATCAGGTTATAGAAAAGAGTCGCCTCCTTGATGGGACGCCCGGTTGAAATGCAATCCAAAAAAAGATACTCTATGTATGTCAAATCTTTCATATCATCACCACCAAATTTTTGTAAAGAAGGTTACTGTATGTATTATACCAAAGTAAATCAGGATAACTGCATCGCTTGTGGACTTTGCCAAATAATTTCACCGGATCTCTTTGACTACACTTCCGAAGGGATAGCTTTCACGAAAATGGATTCGAATGCGGGAAACGCACCGATACCTGCCGAACGCTTTGATGTGTTTCTGGATGCCTACCGCAAATGCCCAACCGGTGCCATCTTGCGTTCAGAATCACCGTTCCCTCCAACGGAACAGTGATTCTGAACTCTCTTTGTTGCAGGGACAATCCAAAAGAGGCTGCACCTGGAATCATCACTGATTCGGGTGCAGCCTCTTGTTTTTGAAAAGATCAATTCAGAAACGGCAAATTATTACTGGGCAAACGGAACTTTATTATGCGCCAGCCAAGGTTTCAACTTCGGCATCACCAAGAGGATGACCGCACTGACGACAAGTCCTTTGATGATATTGAACGGCACTATGCCAGCCAATACCAACTCTTTGACGGAACCCATTTCAAAATTCAACAAGTACATGTATAACGGGGTGATGATGAACCAGTTGGCTACCGATAAGACAACCGTCAAAACCAAAGTACCCGTCAACAGCGCCAAAATGACGGCTGTTTTTGTTTTAGCTTTGTTCAATAGGTAGTAGACAGGCAAAGTGTAAGAGAGCGTCGCCAAGAGACTTGCGAAGTCCCCGATTGGATAGCCCATATCCCCGCCTGTTTGAAGGTAGTGCAAAACGGATCGGATGACAGCGGAGATGATTCCGCCGGCTGGACCGTAAAGGAAAAATGAAAGCAGAATCGGTAAATCGCTGAAGTCGATCTTCAGATACGAAAATGCTGGAATTACCGGGAATGCGATGAACATAAGCACAAATGCCAATGCCCCAAATAGTGAAATACCGACCAATCTTTTTGTTTTGTTTTGTTGCATGTTAATGAATCCTCCCTGTTGACTGTCTCAGAGATGGGTTTCTCCAAATCCAAAAAGACCCTATCCTTATCATCCGCTAATGGACACATAAAAATAGAGCCTTTGAAATTGCAATTCAAAGAAACCCCATCTTCTTCCATCCAGACTGTACTGTCGGTACTGGAATTACACCAGTTCAGCCCGCAATGAAACATTGCGAGGTCGTGGACTTTTACCACCGGTCGGGAATTTCACCCTGCCCTGAAGACGAATCTTATTTATATTTTGTTATACACAAACTATAAGCGATGCACACGCGATTGTCAAGAATAATATCACAGTTTCGAGATGTTTATTTTAAGACTATCTTCGGCTTGCTTTCCTCAACCCGCGCGAAATGGAAAACGGGCCAAGAAAGTCGTCCCTACACCCGGTTCGCTATGGACTTCTATTTCCCCGTCATGCGCTTCAACGATTGTCTTTACGATCGAAAGCCCGATGCCGGTTCCTTTTTGTTTCGAGTATGTCCGCGATTTGTCGTTTTTGTAAAAACGCTCGAAAATGAAAGGCAAACTTTCCGCTTGGATGCCGATGCCGTTATCGCTGATTTCAAAGACAACTTTATCCAACATGTCCTCCAAACGGACAGTGATATGGATGAATTTTTGTCTGCGCGTGCCGATTTCGGCTGAATAACGTACCGCATTGTCGATGAGATTGTAAAATACCTGATTCATTTTCTCTTCGTCAAAAGGATAGGTTTTGATGCCATCCGCAAGTTCATAAGAGAATTGGATGGCCGCTTCTTTGAAACTGTTTTCGAACCTGCCCGCCAAATGATTGAAGAAGGTTGCGAGATCGACAGTTTGCCGGTTCAGTTCAATATATCCCGCTTGCATGCGCGACAGATCCAGAAGGTTGTTGACCATTTTGTTCATCTCGGTCGTTTCGTCCAAAATGATTTGAGCCATTTCAATTTTCTCGTCATTGCTTTCGGCGATGTTGTCGATAATGGCTTCGCTGTATCCTTTGATCATCTGCAACGGCGTCCGCAAGTCATGGGATACATTCGTGATGAAATCACCGCGGATAATATCCAACTGCCTTTCGTTCGTCACATCCTGCAACACAATCAGGACGCCGGCAGTTTTTTGCAGATCGGTTTGGATGACCGGCGTCACTTTTACGTTATAATGCCGCTGAGACCAGCTGAGATCCGCTTCCGATCCGGCTGTTGTGGTGAAGGCGTGCTGGACCATCTCTTTGAACTGATGCGGTATCGTCTTAGTCTCCGCATCCGGATCCACCCTTCGCCAAAAATCCAAAAACTCTTGGCCAGGTCCATTCACTAATTTCAGATGAAAACTTTGGTCAAAGTAAAGGATGCCAGCCGGCAAAGAATCAAACAGATGATTCAACAGTTCGCGTTCCTCCCTGTTCATCAGCGTCGTGGCTTGGAGGGTCTTCCCCAGCTTGTTCATGGCGGTACCCAATCCGGATATCTCATCATAGGATTCGAACGTGATCCGCTTGGAAAAATCATTCCGGGAGTATTTGAAGGCGATGTCCGTCATGACCTCCAACGGTTCGGCAACATTCCTGATCAGATACTGATAGTAGATGATCGTCCCCATGAGATAGACTGTCAACAACAACAATGTGATGCTTTTTGCGTTCAGTTCATAAGCCTGAAATTCATCCAGCTCATAATTGATGACGAGCATTCCGGCTTGCCCCTGCAATTCAAAAGTATGAACAAAAACCATCAAAAGCAAGGGATTATTTTCCTCGTCCTCTATAGTGATCCTGCTGAAATCATCCACGTTACTGTCGATTGCATCCAGAATTTCATCATTCGCCAGAATGTTCTCGAGAAGCAGCTCGGACTGCCCTTGCAGATCAGGGTTTTGTACGATAAAACGGCTCTGATCCGCTATTTTGATGAAATAGGACAATTCTGGATCCAGCGATTGCGCAATCTCTGCTTGGGTGAGATAAACTTCGGGATCGGTCATAATCGTATCCTTGTACGCAGTGATTTTCTCCTGCAGCAGTTTATTATACGTATCTTCGATCGAGTTCACACTGATGATTGCGTGGCCGATATACATCAAAGTCATGATGGCTACAGTCAAAAAAGTCAATAGGACCCATGATTTGAGGAATATGCTCGTCCTTTTCATTGTTTGTCGTCTGCTGCTTGGTCATCATTCGGGGAAAATTTATAACCCATCCCCCAAACGGTCACTATCATTTTCGAAACAGCTTTCGATTGCTTCAACAGTTTTTCACGCAACCGCTTGACGTGCGTGTCGACTGTGCGCAGATCCCCGAAAAATTCATATTTCCAGACTTCTTTCAAAAGAACTTCCCTCGTAAAAATTTTCTCTGGGGACTTTGAAAGATAAAGAAGCAATTCAAATTCTTTGGGCGTCAAATTGATGGCCACCTCGTCAACCAGCACTTTTCTGGCGTCCGGAAAAATCTTCAGCAGCGGATATTCGATTGTGCTCGATTCCGATTCTGAAGGCTTCGTCCGCTTCAGGATGGCTGCGACCCGCAACATGACTTCCCTTGGGCTGAACGGCTTCACGATGTAGTCGTCCGCTCCGGACAAGAATCCTTCCACGCGATTGTTCTCTTCGCCGCGGGCAGTGATCATCATGATCGGTATTTCTTTTTCTTTGCGGACTACTTTGGCTACTTCAATGCCAGTCATCCCAGGAAGCATGATATCCAACAATACCAAATCGTAATGGTTGTTCAAGATCATTTCCACCGCTGTTGGTCCATCCTCTGCCTCGGCTGTTTCGTAGCCATCCTTTTCCAGATAGAGTTTCAATAATCTACGGATACGTTCCTCGTCATCCACAATCAATATTTTCCCGCTGGAATTTGTCATCATGATCATCCTCTCTGATTCGATAAGAAAACTACCTTTTTGATGCCTTTTCGTTCGCAAGAGCCATGTTCTTCAGCTTCTCGATTTCAAACGCCTTCAGCTCTCGGTGTTGCCCCGGTTTCAGATCGCCGAGCGTAAGGAAACCGAATGATTCCCTTTTCAGTTTTTCGACGGGACAATCAATTTTTTCGAACATTTTTTTGACTTGATGGTTCCAGCCTTCATGGATGGTCAATTCAATGATTGCTGTATTTTTTTGGGAATTGGCAGAAATCAACTTAGCTCGCGCTTTCGCAGTTTTTTTGCCGTCGATCACGATCCCGTTCTCCAATTTGTTCAAATCGGAGCGCGTAGGGATGCAACCTACCTTAGCGACATATGTTTTGTCGATGTGGTATTTCGGATGGGTCAACAGATTCGCAAATTCACCATCATTGGTCAAAAGAAGCAGACCGGTCGTATCATAGTCCAATCTACCGATCGGATAAATCCGCTCTTTTACATTGAAGAAATCAGTGACGACAGTCCGATCTTTATCATCTTTAACGGATGAGAGGGTATTCTTTGGTTTGTAGAACAAGTAGTAAACCGGCTGTTCACGATAAATCGGTAAACCATTCACTTCCACTCGGTCATTTTTTGAAACTTTTACGCCTAATTCCGTTACCTTGATTCCGTTTACGCTGACTGCACCAGAAGTGATCAGTTCTTCGGCTTTCCGCCGTGAAGCTATTCCTGCATGTGCAATGACTTTCTGTAATCTTTCCATTTATTCACCTATTATTCTTATTTGTTTTTGTCGGTCATTCTTGTTCCGATATGATGGAATCTTTCTTAAAAAAAGCAAGTTGGTTATCTGTCTCTTCGTCCGCAGGAAAATCAAAAAGATCGAAGGATTCGTTATCCTGCATCTGGAATAATTCATCCACATTCGGCAGATCATCAATTGTGGTCAATCCGAAATAATTCATGAAATAATCGGTTGTGCCGTAAATGATCGGTCTTCCTGGTGTTTCCGAACGGCCGATTTCCTTTATCAAGCCTCTCAGCAACAACCTTTGGACCAGTCCTGCTGACTGCACGCCTCGGATCTGATCGATTTCCATCCGCGTCAAGGGTTGCTTGTATGCGATGATCGCCAGCGTCTCCAGGGCAGCTTGCGATAAGTGGGTCGCGAATGGCGAAACAGCGTACATTTTGATGAGTTCTGCATACTCTCTTTTTGTGGCGAGTTGGTATCTTTTGCGGGTTTCGATGAGCGTCAAACCGGAGTGGATGTTGTCGTTATGACTCGCCCGCATTTCGGTCAACAGATTTTGCGCTTCCAATGGGGTGGTCTCCAATAAAGAGGTGATCTCATCCATACTCAAGCCATCATCCCCTGCCACAAACAGCAGACTCTCCAGTGCCCCTTTTTTATTCATTTGCTAAAACTCCCATATTGCGTAGTATATAAATGTCTCCATATGTGTTCTCTTGCGAAAAATTGATTTTTCTTTCTTTGACCAATTCCAGCATCGCCAAAAATGTATTCACGATCTGCGATTTGGTCTGCACTTCAAAGAAATCCGTAAAGGGCAGCCTCTGGTCAGAATCATGCGGCAGGTTCTCCAACTTCTCCATGATCCAAGTCATCGTCTGATCCACCGTATATTGATCCTGTTCCATTCTGGCCTGAAGCGGCTTTTTCTTCTGCAGTTTCTGATACATTTTCTGAAGAGCGGCAATCAGATCCGCCGCAGAAACTTCGCCTGGAGCAAGCGGGACTGCTTGTTGGAGGTCCTCCAGATCCGTTGCCGGTTTTGTGAAATACAGGCCGCGTTCTTGTTCCATGGTTTTCAAGGCCTTGGCAGCTTCCTGGAATTGCTTGTATTCCACCAATTGTTGAATCAAGCTTTCCCTTGGATCCTCGCCCTCTTCATAAAACTCCTCTTCGAAGGTCACTTCTTTTTTCGGAAGCAACATGCGGCTTTTTATCTCCAACAGCGTCGCAGCCATCAGCAGATAATCGCCGGCGATATCCAATTTCATCTCCTGCATCGTGTCCAAGTAACGCAGATATTGAAAAGTCACTTCCGCAATCGGAATATCGAAAATATCGACTTTCAGCTCTTTGATCAAGTGCAGGAGCAGATCCAGTGGCCCCTCAAAATCCGGCAATATGAGGGTGAGTTCATTTTGTTCGCTCACAATGATCCACTCGCTTCTTCATCGTTTCGGTTCTGCTGTTTCTGGTTCCATTTGGCGATGAACGGCGCGGTTTCCAGAGTCCCGTTGATTGCGCTTGTTGGATAGTTTTGCTGCAAGCCATCCAGCAACCGATGCACGATGCCTTCCTTCCGGAAAGAAGGCGAGACAGCGATATGACGAACCAACACCATTGCTTCATGTATTTGCACACCTATCAAAGCAACGATGTTATCTGTCTCTTCATCTTTCCACAAGAATAGTTTCCTATCGACATTTTCAATGTAGCTTTCCATTTCAGGCTTCAGCCTCGCTACATTTTTTAGATCTGTCACATAAGAAAGCAGACCCATAGCTATTTTTTCACATGATTGATTATAAGAAATGAACACTTCGATCTCCTTCTCACTTTGTATTTACCCCGACAGCCGTTCTGGGATGCATCATTCTGAACGGTTGCGGCTCTTCGCAGCAACGTTGTACGAGAGAGTTGTTTTCATGACCCGTCTGTTACAGGGCAGCCAATACATTCTTCAGTAAGGCTTTGAATGTTTCTTTGACTCGGGTTGTCGTTTCGACGACTTCTTCATGATTTAGGGTCGCTTGCATGCCTGAAGCTAAATTAGTTATACAGGAAACACCGAAAATGCGCAAACCTGCATGACGCGCTACTATGGCTTCCGGCACTGTGGACATGCCGACAGCGTCAGCACCCAGCACCCGGCACATACGGATTTCTGCTGGCGTTTCATAAGTCGGACCTGTCAGGCCAAGATAAACGCCTTCCTTCAGATCCAATCCCATCTCAGCAGCGACTTGTTTTATTTTCACTTGATATTCGGCATCGTAGGCTTGGCTCATATCCGTGAAACGCGGCCCCTGCTCGGGATCATTCGGACCGATCAAGGGGTTTTGTCCAGTCAGATTGATGTGGTCCGTGATCAGCATCAGATCCCCGGGCGTGAAGGCATAACTGATGCCTCCAGCCGCATTTGTCAGCGCCAAGGAATGGATGCCCAGATGCTTCATTACCCTGATCGGAAAAGTGACCGCTTCGAGCCCGTAGCCCTCATAGAAATGAAAGCGCCCTTGCATGGCGATGACTTTCTTCCCGCTCAGGTTCCCGTATACAAGTTGGCCTTTATGTCCTTCAACCGTCGATACGGGGAAATAAGGGATTTCCTCATAGGGGATCGCAATCGCGTCCGTTATTTCATCAGCCAACTCACCCAAGCCTGAACCCAAAATCAATCCGAATTCAGGTTCCAATAAGCCTTTTTCTTCCAAAAATTCAGCGGCTATCCGCACATTGTTTTGATCATTTGTCATATTCCCACACCTCACTAGTCCAATTCATCCAAAAAGCTGCGGCCATTTTGAGTAGCAGCCACCCGAAAATTATCGGATACGGTCGCGCCGATATCCGCAAACTTGCCTTGATCCATCTTACCGCGGCCTGCCATTTTTTTCGAATAAGCCAATAATGGAACATATTCGCGCGTATGGTCTGTCCCCGGGAACGTTGGATCATTCCCGTGATCTGCGGTGATCAACAGCAAATCATCATCCGCTAAAGCAGCCAATATTTCCGGAATGCGCGCATCAAAATCTTCGATTGCCTCAGCATACCCTTTCACATCCCGGCGATGCCCGAACAGAGCATCGAAATCAACCAAGTTCAAGAAACTTAGGCCCCGGAAATCCTTTTCCATGACCGTCAGCAGCTGGTCGACGCCGTCCATGTTGCTTTTTGTGCGCACATATTCCGTGATGCCTTGGCCGTTGTAGATATCATTGATTTTGCCGATTGCGATGACATCGTAGCCGGCTTCCTTCAGATGATCCAACGTTGTTTGCCCGAATGGGTCCAAGGCGTAATCGTGCCGGTTGCTTGTGCGGGTAAAATGGCCTGGAGTCCCGACGTACGGTCTGGCGATGATCCGGCCGATCATGTAGGGATCCTCCAATGTGATTGCTCTGACATATTCGCAGATCGCGTACAATTCCTCAAGCGGAATGATGTCTTCGTGTGCAGCAATCTGCAGCACCGGATCCGCTGAGGTGTAGACGATCAGATCACCGGTCTTCATTTGGTGCTCACCGAACTCATCCAGGATTTCCGTCCCGCTTGCCGGCTTATTTCCGATGATTTTCCGGCCTGTATGGTTTTCGATTTTCTCGATCAATTCTTGCGGGAAACCCTCAGGAAAAACACGGAATGGCGACTGGATATTCAGTCCCATGATTTCCCAGTGGCCTGTCATCGTATCTTTACCGACGGATTGTTCCTCAAGTTTTGTGTAGTAGCCGATGGATGCGCTGTCCGGCTTGACGCCGCTCAGTTCGCGGATGTTGCCCAAACCCATTTTTTCCAGATTAGGAATTGCCAGCCCGGCAACTTCAGCGATATGACCAAGCGTATCCGAGCCGACATCGCCAAACTTTTCGGCATCAGGGGCTTCACCGATTCCGACTGAATCCAACACGATCAAATGGATGCGATTAAATTTCATGATCTTATTCCTCCCTTATCCTCAGCGGACTTGATCCGTTACGCTTCAAGCACGAGGATGATACTTTTGATAGATTTCTGCCATTCTTTCTGTCGTGATGTGCGTATAAATCTGGGTTGTGGAAATATCGGCATGCCCCAACAGTTCCTGCACGATCCGCAGATCCGCCCCATTTTCGAGGATATGTGTCGCAAAAGAATGGCGCAGCATGTGCGGCGATACATTTTTTTGGATGCCGGCATCCCGCACGGTTTGCTTCAGATTTTTCCAGATCCCTTGGCGGGTGAAGCCATTGCCATGGAAATTCAGGAACAGGAAGGCCGTTTCTTTCCTCCCATGCGCCAAAGCTGGACGACTGTCCGACAAGTATTCCGAAATCCAGAAGGCGGCTTCCTCCCCCAACGGCACGATTCTTTCTTTGTCGCCCTTCCCGATTGTTTGGATGAACCCGATATCCAGATGGATTTCGCTCATCGTAATGTGGATGAGTTCACTGACGCGAAGGCCGGTGGCATACAGCAGTTCCAAGATGGCACGATCCCTCAATCCCAGAACGGTTTTGACATCCGGTGCAGCCATCAAGCGTTCGATTTCACCCATCGAGAGCACCTTCGGCAACTTTTGCTGTTTTTTCGGCAACTGGATGGTGACCATCGGATCGTTGGCGATCAAGCCTTCTTGCTTCAAGTATTGATGGAATCTCCGCAGACTGGTGATCATCCTGCCGATAGAGGCCGTCGCCAATTTTTCTTCATTCAAAAATTGAAGATACAAAAGCACATCCGGTTTTGTCGCATCCCCGAATGCGTGAATGGCATTCTTTTCCAAAAAATGGCTGTATTTTCTGAGATCCCGCTGATAACTGATGATTGTATTGTCGGACAACCCGCGCTCGATCCTCAAATAACGCCCATATTCATTGATTTCTTCTTCCATGTCGGTAACCCATTTCATCCTTTTGAGGCTATTTATTCCTCAGTTTTTGTTGGCATTCGCGGCAGATGCCATGGAAAGTCAAGCGATGGTCTTTTACCACGAATTGATAGCGGGCTTCGACATCTTTTTCGACCTCACCCAGCAGATCCTCGTGTATTTCCTCGATGTTGCCGCATTCGATGCACAAAAGATGATGATGGAAATGCTCATTGCTGGTCCTTCTTAAATCGTAGCGGGATAAGCCATCTTCAAACACTACTTTGTAAGTGATGTTCAATTCGGTCAAGATTTCCAATGTACGATAGACTGTCGCAAGGCCGATATCAGGATGTTTAAGCCGCAACAGCAGGAAAATTTCCTCCGCACTGAGATGCTCCTTTTCCTTTTCCAGCAGCACGCCGACAGTCGCTTCCCGTTGTGGAGTGAGCTTGAATCCTGCCTCTTGCAATTGTTTTTTGATGGTGTTTAATGACAATTCCGTCACTGCTGTCGGCTCCTTTGAGGACAGGCTGAAGACCTAATCCTTTTTGATTAATTTTGTGTGTCCATCTTCTTGGATGATCAGTCTGGCCTTCAACAAATGGCCCAAAGCTCTTTTGAATTGTGCTTTGCTGATGCCGAAGTATTCTTTGATTGCTTCCGGATCACTCTTGTCCCAATAAGGCAAACTGTGCGTAGGGCTCTGCTCCAGCAATACCAAAATCATGGCTGCATCTTCACTGATTGCTTCATGCGCACGCGGTTTCAGGGATAGATTCAGCATGCCGTGTTGACTGATGCCGACGACCCGACCGCTGACGACTTCGCCCAAGCGCGGTTCAATTTCCCGCTCGGATGGGTGGATGAACCCGATGTAATCATCGTCCGTCAAGATGAACGTCCCTATTAATTTCAAACGGAAGACGGTTCCGGTAATGTCCTTGTTTTTCAATTCCTCACCCGGAGTACGGGAAATGGAACGGAATACCGGTTCGTCGGCGATGATGCCCCACAGACGATCTTTGCTGTCCTGCTCCAGGGCGATCAGAAGTCGGTCTCCCTTTTTCGGCCAGAGTGATTTGATGTCGGGCAAGTTATCCAAGGAAACAACAATTTCTTTGTCGTCAAGGCCGATGTCAACAAACACGCCTAAATCTTTCCGGACAGCCACAACTGTTCCCCAACCATATTGGCCCACTTGGCTCGCTGGCTCCTTTAAGGTCATGCGAAGCTGCTTGTTCATCCCTTCGTACACAAATCCTTTGACAGTGTCACCTAATTGCAATGCCGTTTCTGACTCTTCTTTATCCAATCTGTAGGTGATGCCGTCTTTCTGAACGAAGACACTTTTTTCGTTCTCGTCCACGATCACACCTGTAATGATTGTACCCAGTACTTTACTCATATTTTTCCTCCAGACGGTCTTTCCGTCGCTGTATTTCTTCCATTTTATCATATCACAAAATGATTTCCAAAGCGTCGTTGTTGTGAGCTTGTTATATTTGTGATATTTATGATATATATGCATTTTATCCCATCGGCTTGCGGAAACAGAGGGCAGATTATGCCTAAGCAAAGCAAATGGGTCCGAGACTCTCGTCCCAGACCCAAAGATGCTCTCTAATTTAGTTAAGCTTAGATGGTAGTAGTTGCACCACGGTAGATGATGCCGCGACGAGAATCGATCGTGATCAATTCGTTGTCTTGCACTAATGTAGTCACATTTTCTGCTCCTACGATTACCGGAATGCCGCTTGCGATACCGACTACAGCAGCATGACTTGTCAAACCGCCAGCTTCAACGATTACCGCTGCAGCTTTTGCAAATGCAGGCGTGTAGTCTTTATCAGAGTTCTTCAACACTAAGATGCAGTCCTCTGTCACTTTAGCGATTGCTTCTTCAGCTGAAAGAGCCACGACAGCTTTACCGATGACAGATTTGTCGCCGATACCTTGGCCGGAAGTCAATTTCGTTCCGATCAATTGGATCTTCATCAAGTTGGTAGTGCCGCGTTCGCCTACTGGTACGCCGGCAGTGATGATGATCAAGTCGCCTTCTTTAGCAAAGTTTTGCTCTTTAGCTACTTTAGTTGCCAATTCCATCATTTCATCAGTTGAATCCGGTTTTTCAGTAACGAATGGATAAACACCCCATGAAAGAGCCAATCCACGTCTTTGACGTTCCGAGAAAGTAACCGCCACGATATGTGCTTTTGGACGGTATTTGGAAATCATGCGCGCTGTATGTCCAGACTCAGTAGCGGCAACGATTGTTTGAATGTTAAGATTGCGTGCAGTATGTCCAACTGATTGACCGATTGCTTCAGCCATATCCGTGTTGCTGTATGCTTTCAAAGCAAATGCGTCTTGTCCAACGATCGCTTCTTCAGTACGGATAGCGATTGTAGCCATTGTCGTAACAGCTTCAACCGGGTAATCACCAGCAGCTGTTTCTCCGGATAGCATAACTGCATCAGTTCCGTCGAAGATAGCGTTGGCAACGTCTCCTGCTTCAGCACGTGTAGGACGTGGGTTGCGTTGCATAGAATCCAGCATTTGAGTTGCTGTAATGACTGGTTTGCCTAAAGCGTTACATTTTTTGATCAACATTTTTTGTGCGATAGGAACTTCTTCAGTAGGGATTTCTACTCCTAAGTCACCACGGGCAACCATCAAACCTTGAGAAACTTTCAAGATTTCATCGATGTTATCAAGACCTTCTTGGTTTTCGATTTTAGGGATGATTTGGATGTGGGTTGCGTTATGTTTTTCCAAAATTTCAGTGATAGCCAATACATCACTTGCGCGACGCACGAAGCTTGCTGCGATGAAATCAACATCATTTTCGATACCGAAGATGATATCGTCAGCATCTTTTTGTGTAAGACCAGGGAAGTTTGTTTTGATACCAGGTAGATTGACACCTTTTTTGTTTTTCAAGATGCCTGAGTTTTTGATCAAAGTAACAATTTCATTGTTCTCTTTGTCAAGTTCAATCACTTCAAGGTCAATCAAGCCGTCATCCAATAGGATGTGGTTTCCGACAACAACATCGTTGATCAATTCTGGGTAAGTGATAGAGAATTTATCTTTCGTACCCTCAACTTCTGTCATGGAGATTCTTACTGTTTCGCCGGTGATCAACGACACGATGCCGTCCTTCATGTTGTTTGTACGGATTTCAGGCCCTTTTGTATCCAATAGGATAGCGCACATTTTGCCTGTAATTTTTGATGCTTCGCGGATGTTGACGATACGAGCGCCATGCTCTTCAAAGTCTCCGTGCGAGAAGTTCAAGCGGGCAACGTTCATGCCTGCGTTCATCAATTTAACGAGTGTTTCTACAGATTCACTGGCAGGCCCGATCGTACATACAATTTTTGTCTTTTTCATAGAAAATAAGCACCTCATTTTATATTTTGTAAAACGTGATCAACTTTTGGTTAGAAAGAAATTTCTTTGTTGATTTGGTAAAGCGACAATAATGGCAAGTGTTTTTGGTTCTCAAGTGTATCGATGATATCGTTGAAAACAACTTCATCGCCCTTGACGCCTACACAGAGTCCGCCTTTGCCTTCTTCCAACATTTTAACGGCATTGTAACCGAAGATGCTTCCCAATACGCGGTCCTTCGCTGATGGGGATCCGCCTCGTTGCACGTGGCCCAAAACAGTGACACGTGTGTGGAATTCTTCGAATTTGGAAAGTTTCTCTGCAAATTCATTTCCTGACATTACGCCTTCAGCCAACATGATGATCGTATGTTTTTTGCCGCGTGCTCTGCCTTCCTGGATTTCAGCAACTACTTCTTCCATTGTAAATTCTTTCTCGGGAATGACGATGGATTCAGCGCCACTGCCGATACCAGTCCATAAAGCGATGTCGCCGGCATTTCTGCCCATTACTTCAACAACGAATGTACGGATATGGCTTGTTGCCGTATCTCTGATTTTGTCCACAGAGTCCAATACTGTATTGATCGCAGTATCAAAACCAAGCGTGTAATCCGTTCCTGGAATATCATTATCGATTGTTCCTGGAATACCGATTGTCGGGAAACCTAACTTAGTAAGCGCTGCTCCTCCACGGTAGGATCCATCTCCCCCGATTACGATCAGGCCATCGATGCCGAATTTCTTCAACTGCTCGATCCCTTTAAGCTGTCCTTCGAGTTTTGCGAACTCCGGATAGCGGGCAGAATATAAAATTGTGCCCCCACGGCTGATTGTGTCTCCGACGTCATCAATCGTCAGACGACGGAAATCTCCGGCTACCATACCTGCATAGCCATAATTGATGCCATATACTTCTAAACCGTCATAAATGCCTTTGCGCACAACGGCGCGAATGGCGGCATTCATTCCTGGTGCATCTCCACCACTTGTTAATACTGCAATACGTTTCATTAGACTTCACCTCATCAATAAAGTTAAAAACTCTCAATTTCCAAAAAAATCCATGCATTAAATATTTTTTGAATTTGTCCTTCACTATCTTATCATCTTTTTATGAAAATGTCTTTTAATTTCACGTTTTTTTGATTGTTAAAAAAGAAACAATGAAAAATAATGGCTTCTTGTCCGGAATATAGCCACATTCGGGCAAATTGTTATTACTACCGCCCGTACTCCAACTAATCCGATACAGACAGGCTCAACCAAAACGGCTGAACAAGTCTGGGCAGCTTTGGCTTTTATGAAAACAGTATATGGATATCAACTTGTTGCTTTCATTTGACAGCAACATTTCCGCTCCCAAAAATAGCCTGCAGTGAATCAAGCAGCTCGGCCGAAATGTCGACCCAGTTTTCAGCCGTCAAGCGCATCGTTTGTTTTGTGGCTTCATTGTAAAGGATGACAGGATGATCCCCCGGTTGCTTGTTCAGGATCCGATACATTTTTCCGAACAATTCAGGCGTGTTGTTTTCCGCCGTCAAACGGATGAAGACATTCTCCTTTTTTTGACCCATCATTTCCTGATAGGCTTCGGCATCCCAGATGTGCGTGACCAAAAAATTCGTTTTGTCGGCTTGTTTCGACCGCTCCAGCTTGCCTTCGACGACAAGCAACTGGTTTGCTTTCAGCAGTTTCATGAACCGGATATAGTACTCGGGGAAAATCGTGACGCTGATTTCACCGGTACTGTCTGTCATGTTTGCGAAAGCCATCGGATCGCCCTTCTTTGTCTGGATTCTTCGGATGTCTTTGATCAATCCCATCGTGCGCATTTTTTTGTCGTATGCCAGCTCGGTGACGTACACAACTGCACCGTTGTTGTACAATTTGCCGAACTGGTCGATCGGATGTCCCTTCAAAGAATGGCCCAGTGCCGCTTCCTCCAAATCCAGCAATTCCAACAGGGGCAGTTCTTCCGTTTCGACATATTTCGGTTCCAGTATCGAAAAGAGATCGATGTTGTTTCCGCTGTAATCGATGCTGTTCAGCATACCCGGCAGCGACTCCAACAGCGTCGCGCGCGAATGCCCGAAACTGTCGAACGCCCCGCTATAGATGAGCGGCGTGATGTTTTCGTTCTTCAGCCACTTCGGATGGATCCTTCTCAAAAATTGAACGAAATCCTTGTAGTGCCCATGACCTTGGCGTTCTTTGATGATTTCCTGGATGAAATCGCGTCTGAGGCCTTTGATCCCGCCCAAGCCGAATTGGATTGTCTGCTGCTGCAGCGCAAACTTCCAGTTGCTTGTGTTGATGTCCGGATAGGAAATGCTGATGTTGCGCCTTTTCAGTTCGATGAAGTATTCCCTCATCTTATCCGAGTGTTGGTTGACGGAATTCAGCAAAGCGGCGAAAAACGCTTCCGGGAAGTGCGCCTTCATGTAGGCGAGTTGGTAGGCTATGAAAGAATAGGCGACCGAATGCGAACGGTTGAACCCGTAATTGGCGAAGCGCTCGATGTAGTCGTACACTTGCTCGGCCGTCTGCTCGGAATAGCCTTGTTGCAGCGAACCTTCAATAAAGTGTTTTCTTTCTTCATCAATGGCCGATTTTTGTTTTTTGCCTATCGCTCTTCGGAGGATATCCGCTTCCCCCAAGCTGAAGCCAGCCATCCGGGAAGCCACCTGCATGACCTGTTCCTGATAGACCATTACCCCGTAGGTTACCTCGAGGATCGATTTCAGATCGGGATGGAGATAATCGATTGCGGCCAACCCTTTTTTCCGCGAAATGAAGAGGTCGATCTGTTCCATCGGACCCGGTCGGTAAAGCGCATTGACGGCGGCGATATCTTCGATCGATTCCGGCCCGAGCTTGCGCAACACATTTTTTATGCCGGGGGATTCAAACTGGAACACCCCGTTCGTATCCGCTCTTCGGAATATATCGAGCGTCCGATCATCATCCATCGGTATTTCCCAAATGTTGATGCTCTCTTTGTGCGCAGCGCTGGCCAACTGCACCGCATCGTTCAGTATCGTCAGATTTTTCAGCCCCAGGAAGTCCATTTTGAGCAGGCCGATTTCTTCGATGTTGCCCATCGTGTATTGCGTCAGATACAGCTCGCTGTTTTTCTTCTGCAAAGGCACAATGTCCCTTAACGGATTGTCGCTGATGACGACGCCTGCCGCATGAGTGGAAACATGCCGCGGAACGCCTTCGATTTTTTCGGCAGTCTCATACAGGAGGCGATTCACATCCGTCGCGCTGATCAGATTCTGCAGTTCTTTCGATTTCTGTCTTGCCTCCGCCAGACTGATGCCCAATTGATTCGGGATTGCATTCGACCAGGCTTGCGCCTCCGCAACCGTTAGTCCGAATACTCTGGCGGTATCGCGCAAAGACATTTTTGCGGCCAGCGTCCCAAATGTAGCTATCTGGGCGACGTGGTCCGAACCGTATTTGTCCCGGACATAATGCAGAATATCATCCCTTCGGTTATCCGGGAAATCCAAATCGATATCCGGCAGATTGTAGCGTTCTTTGTTCAAAAACCGCTCAAACAACAGATTGTATTTGATGGGATCGACATGGGTGATGCGCAGGACGTATGACACGAGCGAACCGGCGGCAGATCCACGGCCGGCTCCGGGCATGATTTTCGCTTTTCGGGCATACGCCATCACATCCCAAACGATAAGGAAGTAATCATCGAAGCCCATTTCATGGATGACTTCCAATTCGTATGCCAAGCGTTTTTCATATGCTGCATCCGGGGCAGCGATCCGCTGACGCAACCCTTCTTCGCAGAGCCTCCTGAGGTACGCTTGGGGTGTCGTCCCGGCAGGCAGCGGGTAGCGCGGCAACAGCGACTGATGCAGCGGCAGCTCGATTTCGATTTCGTCGGCAATTTTCTGGGTCGTTTCAGCGGAATCGACCAAATCAGCTTCCCGGAATTTCCTTTCGATTTCTCCGCAGGACGGCAAGTAATACGTGCCATCCAAAGCTTCCGACTGCAGATCCACCTTTTCGTTCGCTTCGATCGCCTTCAGGACACGGCAACTGAAATTGTCGCTCGGTTCCAGGTATCTGACGTCATGCATAGCTGTAGTCGGAATGTTTGTCGCCTGCGATAAACGCTTCAATTGCGGAAGGATCGGTTTCATTTTCTCGTGGAGCTGAACGCCCAAATAAAAATTGCCGTGGGTGAAGATTTTTTTCCAGGCCAAACTGGCCGCTTTGGCGTTTTCCTGGTCGTTTCCGTTCAAAAAGCTTTCGATCTCGCCCTTTTCTCCTGGGGTGATTGCGATGATGCGGCTTGAATCATCCTCCAAAAGGGAAAGCAACTCCCTATCCGAAGCGTCCTGATTCCTGACCGTCGACAAAGCCATCAACTTTTTGTAGCCCTCAAAATCCTTTGCCAACAAAACCAACGGAAAGGTGCGATCTTTACTGATGATTCCGGGCAAATCCAGTTGGATCCCCAGAATGGGTTGGATAGCGTACTTTTTGCAAAGTTTGAAGAAGTCGACTTGGCCATAAAGGACATTTTGGTCCGTCAATGCGATGGCCTGATAGCCTTTTGCCTTGGCGCTGCGCACCAAATCCTCTATTCGGGTAGTCGTCTGCAAAAGAGAATAGGCACTGATGACCTGCAAATGCACAAAAGACATGTCTGAGACCTCCTTTTTCTAATCAATATTATCATTATAGCGTACCCGTCCTAATCCAAGAAGCGAAAAAGTCGTTGGGCAAGTAATGCTTGTCATCTCCAAAAAAAGTGATAAAATGAATTTCGAGAAGAGGTGTAAACGACATGAAATATATTGCAATCATTTTTTGGGGATTTATCTTAGGGCAAGTATCTGTTTATCTGGGCAGCGCCCTATCCGGCGGCAGCTATGACTTTATGATCGCAACCATGACGGGTATCTTTACCGCGCTGATCGTAGTTCTTGTTTCTGCGTTGATGCCGAAGACGGCCTCCCATAAATAACCGATAGTTCGTTCCAAAGACGGCAGAGAAAACGAAAAAACCTTCAGGTATCAATTTCCTGAAGGTTTTTTTGAATTGGAAATTATAAAATTGATGGCCAGCTTCACGGGTTAGCCCTTCTGAAATTAGATAAATCGTACCTATTGCGCTCTACGATGCTCAGTCGGCACGATTTCCTAAATTTCTTTCAGGGCTGAACGAACCCGTTCCGCTTTTCTCTATTTGATGAACATAGCATCCCCAAAGCTGAAGAATCGGTACTTTTCTTTGACTGCGTGCTCGTAGGCGGACAGGACGTTGTCTCTGCCGGCAAAAGCGCTGACCAGCATGACCAAGGTCGATTTCGGCAGATGAAAATTGGTGATGATGCCTTGGACAACCTTGAATGAATAGCCTGGCGAAATGAAAATTTTGGTCCATCCGCTGTCCGCTTTGATTTCCCCATCAAATTTCGTGCCGATCGTTTCCAGTGTCCGCACGGAAGTCGTGCCCACAGCGACTATTTTGCCTCCATTGGATCGGACCTCATTCAGCGTTTGCGCTGCCTCGTCCGTCAGCTGGTAGAATTCCGAATGCATTTCGTGGCTGGCGATATCATCGACCGATACCGGACGGAAAGTCCCCAAGCCCACATGCAAGGTCAGGTAGACGATCTTGACGCCTTTTTTTGCCACTTCCGCAAGCAGTTCGGCCGTGAAATGGAGCCCTGCTGTAGGTGCCGCCGCGGAGCCGACTTCTTTGGCGTAAACGGTCTGATAGCGTTCCTGATCGTCCAGCGTCTCTTTGATGTATGGCGGCAAAGGCATTTCGCCCAGCGATTCCAGTATTTCCAAAAATACGCCGTCATATTTGAAATCCAAAATACGGCCACCGTGATCCAATGATTGCGTCACTTCCGCAGTCAAGCGTCCATCCCCAAAAGAGATGACTGTCCCGACTTTGACCCGTTTGCCTGGTTTGACGAGCGTCTCCCACTCATCCCCTTGGATATTGTTCAAAAGCAGGACTTCGATATGCCCGCCGGTATCCGGTTTGACGCCATGCAGTCGCGCAGGCAGCACACGTGTGTTGTTCAGCACCAGCGCGTCACCTTCTTGAAGTTCCTCCACCATGTCGGTGAAATGTTTGTCCGTGATTTCTCCAGTCTTGGAGTCCAGGGCAAGAAGCCGGGATGACGAACGATCCAGCAGCGGAGTCTGCGCAATCAGCTCTTCCGGCAAATAAAAATCAAAATCACTTGTCCTCATTGATAAAATACCTCACTTATTTTTCTGTATCATACGTGATCCCCAAATGGTCATATGCCATAGGGGTCGCTACCCTGCCGCGCGGGGTGCGCTGCAGGAAGCCCAATTGGAGCAGATAGGGTTCGTACATGTCCTCTATCGTTTCCATTTCTTCGCCGATGTTGGCAGCAATCGTCGAAAGACCGACGGGGCCGCCGTTATAGAATCGGATCATCGTCGTCAATATTTGCCGATCCAAGTCATCAAGCCCTTTGTTGTCCACGCTCAAAATGGACAAAGCCTTGTCGGCGATTTCCTTCGTGATCAGGCCATCGCGATAGACCTGGGCGAAATCGCGCACACGGCGGAGCAGCCTGTTGGCAACACGCGGGGTTCCTCTGGATCTCAAGGCGATTTCGACAGCGCCTGACTCATCGATTTTCGTGGACAAAACATCCGAAGAGCGATGGACGATCTGCCGGAGATCTTCAAGGCTGTAATATTCCATCCGCGAAACGATTCCGAACCGGTCACGCAAGGGAGCCGACAGACTGCCGGCTTTTGTCGTGGCACCGACCAGTGTGAACGGCGGCAAGGTAAAGTGGACGGGATGGGCTGTCGGCCCTTGTCCGATGATGATGTCCACATAATAATCCTCCATGGCAGAGTAGAGCACTTCTTCCACAATCCGCGGCAAGCGATGGATCTCATCGATGAAGAGGACATCCCCCGCTTCCAGTTCATTGAGCAATACCATCAAATCGCCTGGCCGCTCGATTGCGGGCCCGCTCGTGCTGTGGATGCGGACATCCAATTCGTTGGCGATGACCATCGCCAATGTCGTTTTCCCCAACCCAGGCGGCCCGTACAACAACACATGATCCAAGGCTTCACTTCGCGCTTT
The DNA here is from genome assembly GCA_963814755.1 of uncultured Carnobacteriaceae bacterium. Taxonomy (GTDB): domain Bacteria; phylum Bacillota; class Bacilli; order Lactobacillales; family Aerococcaceae; genus Trichococcus. The sequence goes on along the minus strand of CAWFEB010000024.1, from coordinate 336,614 downwards.
CGCGGCCTGGATATACACTTTCAGTTCATTTTTCACTTTGTCTTGGCCGATATAGTGCGCCATCATTTGCGGGCGCAATGTTTTTTCGATCAAATCTTCCGTTAGGTCTTCCGTATTTCCGGAAACGATTCTGTTTTCAGCTGTCATCTATATCACCCTTTTAAAAGTAGCTTGAATGCCGTACGAAGCACTTCTTCGGCACTGGAATAGTTTTCTTTTTCCAATAGCGGCAGTATTTTCTTCACTTCACGTTCCGAATATCCCAGCCCGGCCAAAGCCTCCAATGCTTCCGTCAAGACAGCGGACTGTGCGCCAGCGGTTTCGTGGGCCGGATGTTCTTCCATCCAATACGTATCGGGCAGCAATTCGCCAAGTTTGCCTTTCAAGTCCAAGATGATTTGCGAGGCTGTCTTTTTGCCTACTCCCGGGAATTTCACCAAATACCCCACATTATCCGTTTCGATCGCTTGGATCAGACCCAGATGATCATCGCTCGCCAATATCGACAAGCCGCTTTTCGGTCCGATTCCGGAGACGCTGATCAGTTTCAAGTACAACTGTTTTTCCGTGTAGTCCTTGAAACCGAACAGTGTGATCGCATCCTCGCGGACCGCCTGATAGATGTAAAACGTTATCTCCTGGTTCAGGCTTCCGGAAAAGCGGAAAGGATTCGCAACCTGCAATTGGTAGCCGATGCCACCATTCTCCAGCACCACATAAAGCGGCCCCACATAGACTAACTTACCTTTTATATATTCGTACATCATTTGGCTCCTACTCTTCATTTCCTGATTGTCATTCATTTTCTATCATAACATAAAACTGAATGGAAATGACAGCTGTTGCGCCATCTTCTGTGCGGGAACATTCGTTTGGCAAGTGCGAGCAGCAAAAAATCCCAGGACCGGTAGCCATGGGACTTTCCTTTGCTGCCTATTCGAATAATTGTTTGTATTCAGAGTAGCCTTCCGCGTCCAATTGGTCGTAAGGAACGAAGCGCATCGCTGCCGAATTGATGCAATAGCGCAGTCCGCCCAACTCTGCAGGGCCGTCCTCAAAAACATGCCCCAGGTGGGAGTCGCCTTGAGGGCTCCGGACTTCTGTGCGTTTGCGCATCAGTTTGCGGTCCTCCAGCTCCTTCAGAGTGGAAATCGGTTTTGCAAAAGAAGGCCACCCGCAGCCTGCATCGTACTTGTCGGCAGAACTGAACAACGGTTCTCCGCTCACGACATCAACATAGATGCCTTTTTCATAAAAATCATCGTACTCGCCGGAAAAAGGTCTTTCCGTAGCTTCGTTCTGTGTCACTTCATATTGTAAAGGCGTCAAGCGCTTCAATTGTTCCTCTTTATTGTCCATCGTGATGTCAGACCCCTTTCTTTTCATTGCTACAGTATATCAAAAAATGCAAAAAAGCAGAACAAAAAAGTCTTGTTCTGCTTCAACCATGTGTCATCAGGAGTGGATCAGAATAGATTCCCCAAAATGCTTCCCAGAATGCCGCCCAATCCGCCCGTTGCTGCTGGCGTAGTCGTTCCGGACTGCTTAGGGAAAAGATCGGTTATGTCGAAATTTTTCGTGGCTGCTTCTTCAGCTTGTTTCGAGAAGATGTCGGTCTGTTTAGCCACACCGTCGGAATCCAAGCCATCAGCATCCTTTTTGTCCGCCAACATGCCCAGAATCATCGGCGCCATGGAAGCCAAAACCTTGGAAACCTCGGATTTGCTGATGCCTGTTTGGGCAGCAATCTGATCCACGACTTTATCCTTGTCCCCGAAGGCATGATCCAATATTTTATCACCATCATCCGTATCGGCTTTCTTGACCACATCCTCGATAGAGGATACGTCTTTGGTCTGACCTTTGTGTTTTTCCAATGCATTTGATAAGGAATCTTTCCCTGCTTTTGACTCTGCGTTTTTGCTTAATGCCCGAAGAATCAAGGGAATTGCAACAACAGCCAATTTCGGCAAAATGCTTGCATCAACGCCCGTTTTGCTGCCCAACGCCTGAATCGAACTTTCTTTGTTCAGCTCGCCCATCATTTCGGAAATATCATTGATTTGCACCATTTTTTCCACTCCTATCTGTTATTTAACTATCCTGATTTTACAATAAATAAGCAGAATTAAGAAATGATACGCTCTCAGTGCGGGTCCTGGATCCGTTTGAACATCTTCTCCATATCCTGGTTGGAGAATTGGATCAGCACCGGCCGGCCGTGCGGACAATTGTATGGATTATCCGTTTTTGCAAGATCAATCAACAGTTGGCGCGCTTCATTGTCGCTGAGGAAATGATTCGCCTTGATCGAGCGCTTGCAGCTCATCATGATGGCAGTGGCTTCCCGAAGCTTTTTGATGGAGATATCGCCTTCAGCCAAAAACATCTCCACCAGTTCCTTCAGAATGTCTTCCTCCTCACCCGGAGTGAACCAGGCAGGATGCTTTTCGACGATGAAACTGTTCTGGCCGAAAGGTTCCAGGAACAGGCCCATCGATTCCAGCGCCTCGCGGCTTTCCTGGATCAACTGGAATTCATTTGCCGGATAATCCAAGCATGATCGGTATCAACAAACCTTGGAGATCGGTGGAAACCTTGCCGATTTCCTCACGGTAGTATTCATATTTGATGCGTTCCTGGGCAGCATGCTGGTCGATGATGTAGAGGCCATTTTCGTTCTGCGCGAACAGGTAAGTGCCGTGCATCTGGCCGAAAAAGTGCAACTCCGGGAAAGGCCGCTTGCTCGCCGGTCCCTTCTCTGCCTCCGCTTCGACTTTCTGGACGGTTTTCATGATCGGTTCTTCATGGGCAGCCGGATTTTTTGGTTCGCCGGACAAGTAAGGCGCGCTCGGTTCGCTGCGGTCCTGTTTTGGCTGGTCACTGAACGGAACAACGTAAACTGCTTGTTCTTCACTTGGAAGGGGAAGGTCTTCACGAGGTTCGGTCTCCGCGGAATCTGTAAAGGGCTTTATGTGTTCGTCGTTTTCATTGTGGGCCGGCCCGTTGTCCCATGAGGTCTCCAAAGAACGGAAATCCTCATTTTCACTTATCGCCGGCAGCTTCGGTTCCGTTTCTTGCACGAGCTCTTGATCGAAGGGCCGGAAAGAGACGCTCAACTGTTCGGTCCGGACCGGTTCAACAGGACTTTGGCGTTTGAATTTCAGATTTTCGATGCCGCTCGGGATGCGTTCTTCCGTCCGCAAAACAGCAGCGACTGCGTTTTGGATCAATTCGCCGAGCTCTTTTTCTTTGCTGATCCTGACTTCTTTTTTCGAAGGGTGGACATTCACATCCAAAAGCAGAGAGTCCGCATCCATAACGATGACGGCGAGCGGATACCTTCCGACCATCAGCTTGGATCCATAGCCGTCGATGATGGCTTTGTTCAAGGCGTAATTTTTTATGAAACGCCCGTTCAGTATCAAGGTGATGTAGTTGCGGCTTGCCCGCGTCGTGTCAGGCAAACTGATGTAGCCCTTCACTTTGAAGTCCAGATTTTCGTTCTCGATCAGTTTCATCTTCTTGGCGGTCAGTGTCCCGTAGACGCCCGCGATTGTCTGGCGCAGATCGCCATTCCCAGCCGTATGCAGAAGTTGGTTGCCTTCATGATGCAAACGGAAAGCGATCTCCGGATGGCTCAAGGCGATCCGGTTCATGATGTCGGTGATGTTCGACAACTCAGTCTGCAGGGAACGGATGTATTTCAGCCGGGCTGGCGTGTTGTAGAAAAGGTCTTCGACGATGATCGTCGTCCCTTTACGGGATTTGTTCGGCCTTTCCTCTCCGATGACGCCGCCCTTTATCGACAAGTAGGTGCCGCTTTGATCAGCGACAGCCGTTTCGATCGAAACTTTGGCGACGGAAGCGATACTGGGCAAAGCTTCACCCCGAAACCCCAGCGAGTGGATGCGGAAAAGATCATCCTGCGTGTAGATTTTGCTGGTCGCGTGCCGCGTAAAGGCAAGTTTCACCTCGTCCGCCGCGATGCCGTCGCCGTTGTCGGTGACCTGCACTTTCCTTAATCCCGCCTCTTCAATGAAAACATCGATTTGCGTACTGTTCGCATCGATCGCATTCTCCACCAATTCCTTAACGACCGATGCCGGGCGTTCGATCACTTCCCCAGCAGCGATCTGGTTCGTCAATATTTGGGAAAGTTCCCTGATTTTGGCCATCGTTCTCACCTACTTTTTTGCGATTTCAGCAACTTTTTCCAACTGTCTATCATCAGCATGGCTTGCATCGGTGTGCAATCCTCCAGCGCCAAGTCCGACAATTCATCCAGTACGTGCTTCTCGTTCGGAAGCATCGCGTTTTCCTGGAACAGCGCCAATTGTTCGACCGTATCATCCGGAACAGAAGCGTCCGATCCCGCATGCAGCACGTGCTGTTCATTCAATGAATTGAGGATGACCTGCGCCTCGGCGATCAATTCATGCGGCATTCCTGCCAATTTGGCCACATGCAGGCCATAGCTTTTGTCTGCAGGCCCCTGCATCAGTTTATGCAGAAACACCAATTCTCCGTCTTTTTCGATTGCCCCTACATGGACGTTTTTTGTCCCCGCCAAATCGGCTTCGAGTTGGGTCAACTCATGGTAATGCGTCGAAAACAGCGTTTTGCCTTTGATTGTGCGATCGATGTAACGCAGAATCGCTTCGGCCAAGGCCATGCCGTCATACGTTGCCGTCCCCCTACCGATTTCGTCGAACAAGATCAGACTCTTATCGGTGGCGAATCGCAACGCTTGGTTCGTTTCGACCATTTCGACCATGAATGTGCTCTGACCGGAATAGAGGTCATCAGCCGCGCCTATGCGGGTAAAGATTTGGTCAAAGATAGGCAAATGGGCTTTCTCAGCCGGCACAAAGCAACCCATCTGGGCCAGGATGACAATCAGCGCAACCTGACGCATGTAGGTGCTCTTGCCTGACATATTCGGCCCGGTGATCAGCAGGATATGGTTGTCCTTGTCCATGGAAATGCTGTTGGGCACAAATTTATCTTTGCCGATGACGCGTTCCACAACCGGATGGCGCCCTTCTTTGATGGACAGATTGCGGTCGCTGTTGCTCAATTCGGGCTTGGAAAAATGATAGGCTTCGCTGACATGAGCGAACGACTGCAGGACATCGATCTCCGCCACCAGTTTGGCAAGTGCCTGCAACTGTCGGCTGTATCCTTTTATTTCTTCCCGCAAGGCGACAAACAGCTCATGCTCCAATTCGACAGACTTTTCCTCCGCCTCCAAAATAAGCGTCTCTTTCTCTTTCAATGCAGGCGTGACGAAACGTTCCGCATTGGCGAGCGTCTGTTTGCGCTCGTACGTGCCTTCAGGCAGCGCCGCAAGGTTCGCCTTCGTCACTTCTATGTAATAGCCAAAAATGCGGTTGTAGCCGATTTTCAGCGTTTTGATGCCGGTTTTTTCTCTTTCCTCTTTTTGCAGCATCGCTATCCAAAGCTTCCCGTTGTTCATCGCATCGCGGTAGCGATCCAATTGTTCATGGTAGCCGTCGCGGATAATGTTGCCTTCCGTGATCTGGATTGGCGGATTATCCGTGATCGCTCGTTCGATCAGTTCGATGACATCGGGGTAAGCCTCCAATTTGTCGATGACAGCCTGCCAAACATCCGGTTCGTCGATTGCAGCGATGGCTTGGACCAATCCTGGGATCTGCTGCAGAGAGGTTTTCAGCTGGATCAGATCGCGGCCGTTGACATTGCCGAGCGATACTCTGGCGACCAAACGTTCCAGATCATAAACCGATGTCAAAGCGTCGTTGATGTCCATTCGTTCAAAGTAGTGATTGACCAATGACTCGACTTTCCGTTGCCTTTCGAGTATGTCGCCCAGGTTGATCAATGGCTTTTCAAGCCACTGTTTCAGCATGCGCCCGCCCATAGCCGTTTTTGTTTCATCCAGCGTCCACAGCAGGCTGCCTTTTTTCTGCTGCGTCCGGATGGATGCGGACAACTCGAGGTTGCGCCGCGCATAAGTATCCATCTTCAGGAAAGCGTCCGTTTGATAGGCGACGGCTTTCTGAAGGTGGGACAAGCTGCGCTTTTGGGTATCCGAAAGATAGCTCAACAACAGGACAAGCACATCTTTTTCCGACTGTTGCGGCAGTTCCGCAACCAGATCGTGGAAGTCCGTTTCCGGAATCAGCTTCGCCTGAATGGAAACCAGGATACCGAAATGTTTTTCCAACTTTTCCGTCAGGCCGTCAGCTGTTTTTGTATCCAGGACGATTTCTTTGAAAGGCAATGTCTGGAGCTCGTTGAATACGGCGTCTTCGTTGGACAGGAGGGTGACTTTCAGCTCCCCCGTTCCGATATCGACATATCCCAGCGCATACCCGCCTGCTTCGTTTTGGATGACACTTGCCAAGTAATTATTTGTTTTGCTTTCGCTGCCGTTCTCATTCAGAAATGTTCCGGGCGTAATGACCCGTACGACTTCCCGCCGCACCATGCCTTTCGTTAGCTTGGCATCCTCCATCTGTTCGCAAACGGCGACCTTGTGCCCCATTTCCACGAGTCTCCGGATGTATTCCGCTGCAGCATGATAGGGAACCCCGCACATCGGGATCGGCTCATCGGCATTTTTGTTGCGGCTCGTCAGCGTGATTTCCAGTAATTTTGCGGCCTTCATGGCATCATCATGGAACAATTCATAGAAATCGCCCAAGCGGTAGAACAAAAACGCATCCGGATACTGTTCTTTTATGGATAGGTATTGCTCCATCATGGGCGTATTTTTAGTCTTCTGTGGCATTCTTTCACCTCAATTAATAGATCTCTTCAGTCCTCATGCTTCATCTTTTTCGATAGCGTCATCGACGCCGCGTTGGATGATGCTGATGACATTCTCCAATAGTTCGTTGGCATCCCATAAAGCTTCGCGGTATTGTTGGACCGCTATGCTGTCCTTCAATTGCTTGTTCAGCTCCGCTAATTCAGCGGCTGTTTTTTCTGCCGCTGCCGGCTTAGCGTAATGTTCAAAAGCCGCGGCTTCTTTTTGCTTGCTTTTGATGGTTTCGACCAATTGTTCCAGCGCCCGATTGTCTTTTGTGTTTTCTTCGGCCTCTTGATAGCGGACGATCACTTCATTTTTTTTCAGCGTTTCGATCAGTCTGTTCAATTCTGCTTCTGCCGGGCCTTCGATAGGCAGTTCTTGGGTCAATAGAATTCCCCTCCAAATGGGCGATCTTCATTGATCACGATGTTCTCGATTTTTACGCACTTACCGGTCTGATCATTGATTTCAATATAGCACCCGGAAAGCAATTTCCTGCCTTTTTCGGGCACTTCATGCCGAATCGGCATTTGCGTCAGAAATTTCTGGATGATGATCTCTTTTTCGACGCCTAAAATGCTGTCGTAAGCCCCGGTCATTCCGGCATCCGTCAGATAGCCTGTCCCGTCCGGCAAGATACGCGCATCATTTGTCTGTACATGCGTATGCGTACCGACCACAGCAGAAACGCGCCCATCCAAATACCAGCCCATCGCTTGTTTTTCGCTGGTCGTTTCGGCATGGAAATCGACAAAGATGCAATTCGTTTCTTTCCGTACCTGCTCCAGGATTTCATCCGCTTTGCGGAAAGGGTCATCCAGACTGTTCATGAAGACACGTCCGTGCAGGTTCACCACAGCCAATTTCAGTTGGTTCACTTTTATGATCGTCCATCCGATGCCAGGAGTCCCTTCCGGGAAATTAGCCGGACGGATCATCTTATTGGCCGTTCCGATGAATTCGAATATGTCACGGTTATCCCACGTATGGTTCCCCATGGTGACGACATCAACACCGGTCTGCAAAAATTCTTTGTAAATTTTTTCCGTTATGCCTCTGCCGCCTGCCGCATTCTCCCCGTTCACGATGGTCACTTGCGGACGGTAATGTTTCTTCAGTTGTGGGAGTGTATCCTGCAGCATCTGTCTGCCGATTGAACCTACGACGTCCCCAATAAATAATACTTTCATCTTCAGCCTCTTCTCTAAATTCTAGTCTTTTTATAGTAACATATTTTGTCTGTTTAGATAAGCCGTTGCACCCTTGCCCATCAACCGGGATATCCATAAAAAGCAAAAAACGGGACAATAGCATGTCCCGTTTGGTATTTCATTATTTGGCATATTCAATTACTCTTGTTTCGCGTATAACCGTAACCTTGATGTGTCCCGGATAATCTAGTTCTTCTTCGATTTTCTTTCTAATCTCACGAGCTACACGAATAGCTTGAGAATCGTCAAGTTGGTCTGGCTTGACCATGACGCGGATCTCTCTCCCTGCTTGGATAGCAAAACTGCTTGACACGCCTTCGAAACTGTTCGCAATTCCTTCCAGTTTCTCCAAACGGCGGATGTAGTTTTCCAGAGATTCACTTCTTGCGCCCGGACGAGCAGCAGATAAAGCGTCAGCAGATGCGACCAATACTGATATGATTGAGTTTGCTTCAACATCGCCATGATGTGAGGCAATTGCATTGATGACAACCGGATTTTCTTTGTATTTCTGGGCGATTTCTGCGCCGATTTCAACGTGTGAACCCTCTATTTCATGATCGAGAGCTTTTCCGATGTCATGCAACAGACCTGCACGTTTGGCCAGATTGATGTCTTCGCCTAGTTCCCCAGCCATTACGCCGCAAAGTTTTGCGACTTCGATGCTGTGGTTCAGGACATTTTGTCCATAACTAGTGCGGAAATGCAGACGTCCCAAAATTTTAATCAGATCAGGATGCAAAGAATGGATGCCAACTTCAAAAGTTGCTTGTTCGCCGATTTCTCTTATGCGTTCATCCATATCCTTACGGGCTTTCTCAACTGCTTCCTCAATTCTCGCAGGATGGATTCGTCCATCTTGAATTAATTTCTCCAAAGCCATTTTCGCAATTTCTCTTCGGATAGGATCAAATCCGCTTAACACGACAGCTTCTGGCGTATCATCGATGATCAGGTCAATACCTGTCAAGGTCTCCAAAGTCCGAATGTTTCTTCCTTCGCGGCCAATGATCCGGCCTTTCATGTCATCGTTAGGCAGTGTAACAACCGAAACTGTTGCTTCCGAAACCAAATCGGCTGCGCTTCTTTGAATCGCCTGCAGGATAATGTTTTTCGCATTACGATCTGCTTCATCTTTCGCTTTTTGGTCGGATTCTCTGATCATGACCGCAATTTCATGCGAAAGTTGATTTTCCGTTTCGTCCATGATGATGTTTCTTGCATCTTCACGTGATAAGGTAGCGATTCTTTCCAGTTCATGTTGTTGCTCTTCCACCAATGCTTGAATGCGATTTTCCTCAGAAACTAAAGCGTTTTGTCTTTTGACAAGATTATCCTCTTTTGACTCGATAGATTGCTCACGTTTCGAAAGACTGGTATCTTTTCTATCCAAATTTTCTTCTCTTTGGATCAATCGATTTTCTTGTTTTTGAACCTCACCGCGTCGTTCGCGCAATTCATCTTCTATTTCTGAGCGGTATTTGTGGTTCTCATCCTTCGCCTCTAACATAGCTTCTCTTTTCGTTGTTTCTGCTTCTTTACGAGCATCTTCAAGAATTTGGGAAGCGGTATTTTTGGCACCAGCTATTTCTTTTTCGTGATTCGATTTTCGATATAAATATCCGACAACGACACCAAAAATTAAAGCTATGATAGCGAAGGCTAAAGTCCATATATCCATAGTTTCACCTCCGTATCTATTTAATTTTGTTGTCAAAAAAAATGAATAAAAATTAGTTTTACAATGTGCAGAATGAAGCGATACACATAAATTCATTCTAAACGTAGAATACTGACATGTCAACGATAAAACGGTAACATAACCAAAATACATTCAAACCTGTTTCGATATTGCTCTTTTTTCCGATTTTGAAAAAAGAAAGAGGCCCGGATTTTGGTCCCGGCCTCTTGAAAAATATTTTTTACTCGTCCAACAGATCGACCGATTCAACCGGCTCGTTTTTTTCTTTTTCTTTTGCCTCTACCGCTTTTTTATCGCCTATGCCGTATTCGTCACGGACAAGCTTCTCGATTTCAGCTCTCATCTCTGGATGCTCAGTCAGGAATTTTTTTGCATTTTCGCGGCCTTGGCCGATGCGTTCTCCTTTGTAGGCATACCAAGCGCCACTCTTGTTGACGATATCCTTCTCTGAGGCCATATCGATGATTTCGCCGACTTGGGAAATGCCTTCCCCGTACATGATGTCCACTTCAGCTGTCCTGAATGGCGGCGCAACCTTGTTTTTTACCACTTTGATTTTTGTGCGGTTACCCATAATCTCTGTTCCGCTCTTGATCTGTTCCGCTCTTCTGACTTCCAGACGGATAGTAGCGTAAAACTTAAGCGCTCTTCCTCCTGGCGTCGTTTCCGGATTCCCGAACATGATGCCGATCTTCTCACGGACTTGGTTGATGAAGATTGCGATCGTTTTTGTTTTATTGATCGATCCGGACAGTTTCCGTAAAGCTTGGGACATCAGACGTGCTTGCAGACCCATGTGGGAGTCTCCCATTTCGCCTTCTATTTCGGCACGCGGAACCAATGCGGCAACCGAGTCGATGACCACGATGTCGACAGCCCCTGATGAAACCAAAGCATCCGCGATTTCCAGGCCTTGCTCACCTGTATCCGGTTGGGAAAGCAACAATTCGTCGATATCCACACCCAAAGCTGCAGCATATTTTGGATCCAAAGCATGCTCAGCATCGATGAAGGCAGCAACGCCGCCCTTTTTTTGCACTTCGGCAATCGCATGCAGCGCAACGGTTGTTTTACCTGATGATTCAGGACCGTACACTTCGATGATACGGCCTCTCGGATAGCCGCCTACGCCCAACGCAACATCAAGAGCCAACGAACCACTTGGTACAGTGGATATTTGCGTGTCCACCTTTTCGCCAAGTTTCATGACGGAACCTTTACCATAATTTCTTTCTATCTTTTTCAGAGCCTCATCCAAGGCTTTTTGTCTATTTTCATTTAAATTAGCCATCAATTGTTTCCTCCAAGCTTTCATTTGCATGCATTAACACCACAACGTAATACTATCCTTTTCCGGACAAAAAAGCAAGAATAAAGTGAACAGATGTTCGTTTTTTATTTTTCGAAATCAGAATCCATCAAATACCGCCGAATCATATCAAACCCCTGCATGACTGCCTGTTCCCTGTTCCCGAGGCGATCGCGGGAAAACCGGAAGCCTTGGACGGCGGTCGGTCCATTTTTTTGGCTTAAGGCAATCCAGACCGTCCCGGCTGGCTTGTTCTCCAGTTGGTCAGGTCCGGCAACGCCCGTGAAAGAAATGGCCAACTGAGTATCAAACAGTTCGCGCGCACGTTCCGCCATCGCCACCGCGCACTCCGGGCTGACCATCCCGTATGTCTCGAGAATGTGTTCCGGAACGCCAAGGACCTGTTGCTTAGCGCCTTCTTGGTAAGAAACGACGCCGCCCGCGAAGACCTCGCTTATGCCGGGAACCTTGACAAGTTCTGCTTGAAAAAGCCCTCCGGTCAAGCTCTCAGCCGCGCTGATGGTTCTTTTGCCCTTCAACAATTTCTTCCCTACCACTTCGGCAAGGCTGGATTCGTCGCCGTCGCCGTAATAATATTCCCCGACAAGCGCCAATATTTCCGCTTTTTTTTCATCCAATAGCTGCCCGCAGATCGCCTCTGTTGCAGCGTTTGCGGTGAGCCTCAAGGTCACTTCGTATTTCCCGGCATATGGGGCTACCGTCGGGTTGGTCTGATTGCGGATCAGTTCATCCAACACCGTTGTCAAGGTAGATTCGCCGATTCCGAAAAAGCGGAGCGTCTTCGATGAGATGACTTGCTGATCTTCATACTTGCTGGAAAGGAACGGCTTCACATATTGCAGGAACATCTGCTCAAGTTCTCTTGGCGGTCCCGGCAGCAGCAAATAACCTTTTCCACCCTTTTCGGTATAGGTGCCTAACGCTTGTCCAATCGGGTTCGGGAAGACAATGCCGCCCCTGAACACTAAAGCTTGAAGCTCATTGTTTGCCGTCATGCTCCTTCCCGAACGGTCGAACCATTGCCGGATATGCGCCAATCCTGCTTCATCCATGACAAGCTCTTCCTCGAGGTGAGCCGCCACGGTCTGTTTGGTCAAGTCATCCTGGGTGGGTCCGAGACCTCCTGTAAAAATCAACAAGTCGCTTCGTGATTCCGCTATTTTGATCACATCTTTTATTTTTCCGGGATTATCGCCGACAACCGTCTGAAAATAGGAGTCTATGCCCAAACCGGTCAGTTCCTTGGCGATGAATGCTGCATCCGAATTCACTATTTGCCCCATCAACAATTCCGTTCCGACTGAAATGATTTCTGCGTTCATATTTAATCCCTCACATCCATAGTATTCGCTCAAACAAAACAAAAAATTCAACAGCATAAAAAAGATAAAGAAAAAAGAAGGGCACAAAAGAATCGCGTTTCCTTTTGTTCGGATTGCAACCTGATGCAACCCAGCCCTTCTTATTTATAAAAACTACATGGATCCGACAAAAACATGTTTATTCTTGACGAAATAATCCACCCCTGAGTAGATGGTGAAAATTAAGCAAAGATACAGCATAATGTCCGCAACCGGGATGCCGGTCGCCTGAAAAGGAAAATTATCCACGAACAACAAAATGATGGCTACCATTTGTGTCGCTGTTTTGATTTTCCCCGGCCACGCTGCTGCCATGACTTCGCCTTCCTTCACAAGCAAGAGGCGCAAGCCTGTGACCGCCAATTCCCGACTGATGATGATGCTGACGACCCACGATGGAGCCAGCCCTTGGCCGACAAGTACGATCAAGGCAGTGGCGACAAGCATCTTATCCGCCAATGGATCAGCAAATTTCCCGAAGTTGGTGACCAATCCGTCCCTTCTGGCGATGTAGCCATCCAGCCAATCCGTAAAACTGGCGATGGCAAAAATAATGGCTCCGACAAGTTGATTGACGGCAATCTGTGATTGGGCAACCGCAAGCGTCCCCCAATCGAAAGGAACCAAGGTGATGATCATGAACAACGGAATCATCATAATCCGCAATGCTGTCAATTTATTAGGTAAATTCAACTTCTGCAACTCCTTTAATGTACCCTGCCTTATTCTACACCTCTGACGGTAAAGGATAAGGTTTGGGTCTGAATCTCTTGATGATCGGCTGGCATCGCGACAACTGTGCCATCCAGCTCGATGATTGTTGCCGGCATCACGCCGACTACCACTTCGATCTCGCTTGTGTTCAACGGTAGAGTGACCGTCAACGGGTTTTCGCTGCCCACGATGCCGGAAGGCTCTTGGACGATTCCGTTCACGCTTACGCTGATCCAGGAACTGCCTCCTGCCACCGCCGAGATTTTCAACTCTGATGGCAACGACAAACTGGTGACGTCATATTCCGCATAACCATCTGCAGACGAGACCAAGGTCACCTGCGCTGTTTGTTCTGCGACAACGGCACTTTCTGCCTGCTCTGTGCCGCTGGAAACCGTCGCTTGCGATGCCATAGTTGTTTGACTGATGTTCGAAGCCACTTCGATCTGAACCTGCTCATCGTCATCGTTCAATGTAGCCCTCCAGACCACAAGTACGATGGCAATTACCGACACAGCCAACAGAAAAGTAGGCAACTGGCTCTGGACGGAGCCGCCATAATTAAAATTCGTCTTTTTTGAAGCTCTTTTAGTCTCAGAGCGACTGGGAGAAAAAGAACCGGAATCCTCCGCTTGGATGCTCCCGTGTATTTCCGGAATCACACTTGCATGATCCCCCAACAAGCGATCGCCATCCAAGCCCACAGTATCAGCATACTGCTTGATGAAGGCACGAACATAGAAATTGCCCGGCATAATCTCAAAATCGCCTTCTTCTATCGCAATCAAATACCGCTTCTGTATTTTAGTCATCTGCTGTAGATCATCCAATGTGTATCCTTTGGAAAGTCTAGCACTTTTTAGGATTTCCCCAATTTGAACCATTTCTTCACCTGCCTTCACTTGCAAATCCCGAAGTTACCATGGATATTATACCATAAAATTCCCTCACCAGAAGTTCCAATGCTGTTTTACCTGAGCCATCCGCCGGATACGTAAATGGCCTGTCCTGTCATATAGCGACTGTCTTCCTTCAGAAGTTGAGATACCCAGAAGCTGATTTCATCCGGTTTCCCCATCCTCCCCAGAGGGATTTCCTCAAGAAGAGCCTCTTTTTCATCGTTTTCCAGATGAGCGTTCATTTGCGTATCGATTGCTCCCGGGCAGATGGCATTGACCGTTACCCCCAGTGAGGCTACTTCTTTGCTGTAGGCTTTCACGAAGGCAATCTGCGCCCCTTTGACGGTACTGTAGAGCACTTCGAGCCCGCTGCCCACTTCTCCATAGACGGAGCTGATGAAGACGATACGGCCGTTGCGCGAGCGGGCGATTTTTTCCTGTAGCGCTTGAATGATCAGGATCGGCATTTTGACGTGCATTTCCCACAAGACGTCCATTTGCAGGGACGTCATATCCTGAAGCAACCCATATTCCGTCGTACCGTGCGCAAAAACAATCGCTTGGAGCGAGAAAATATGGTCAGCAAGTGTCGAAACGCCAGCTTCATTGGTAAAATCCAGGCAAAGCGGATAAAATTCCTGTTCCGGATAGGCCGATTGCAGTTCTGCCAGCAGCAGATTGATTTTTTCTTGATTGGAATGATAATGCAGGTAAAGCGACCAGCCTGAACCGGCCAAATCCCTTGCGATGGAGGTCCCGATGTCACCGGAGGCCCCCGTCACCAAAGCAGCTTTCATTGCTGTTTTGCTCCCTTCTGGAGGATCACATAGGTGCTCATGCTTTGTTCTTTGAGATAGCCCTCGGCGAATCTGCGGATGTCCTCCAGGCTGGTTTCTTCGATCAACGGAACGACTTCAAAAAGTTCCGCTCCAGAAAACAGCAGCGTGCTGTAGTGATTTGCGATGTATTCCAGGGAATTGAAAGCCTGCAATTGTTCTCCGATCATGCTCTTCTTCAGCAAATCAAATTTCTCATTCGTCAGGTTAGCATCCGTTTCCCAATCCAAGAGAATCCGCTTCAGCTTTTCTTCCAGCAGTTTCGGTTCTTCCGTATCCGATTCGATCGCCATAAAGTGGAAAGAACGGTCCAAATTGAAGGAATAGCCGAAGCTGTCATCGATCAAGCCATTGTCATAAAGCTCAATGAAATGCGTGGAGCTCCGGCCGAAAAGCAATTCCAGCAACAGCGAACCATAGATTTTGTATTTTTCGGCTTGGTTTCCGGTCACATCCGCATCCAAGCCTTTCACACCAAGCATCACTTTCGGACGCTGCACATCCATTTCGATTGCTTTGTACGGAATGATGTCCTGGCTCGAGGCCGGCGGCAAAGTGCGCTGGATCGGTTTGGATGGAAGGAACGTTTTGCCTTCTTGGTTTTTTTTGATGGTTTCCATCATTTCTTCGGGAGCGAAGTTACCGATCATCAGTATGTTCATGTTGGATGGATGGTAGAACGTGTCATAACAGATTTGCAGCAATTCCGGCGAGATTGCTTGGATGCTGTCCACCGTTCCGGCTATATCGACGGAAAGCGGATGTTCGGGATAAAGGTTACGGAGCAACCCGTAAAAAAGTTGCCATCCCGGATTATCTTCATACATGCGGATTTCCTGGGCGATGATGCCTTTTTCCTTTTCAGTGCCTTCCTCCGTGAAATGCGGGTCTTGAACGAAGTCAAGCAAGCTGTTCGTATTTTCTGGGATGTTGTCCGTTGCCGAAAATAGATAGCTTGTCCGCGTGAAGGAAGTGAAAGCATTCGCTGAAGCACCGTATTTCGCAAAGTCTTCAAAAGCGTCATGGTCTTCGCCTTCAAATAATTTATGTTCAAGGAAATGTGCGATACCGTCCGGAATTTTGATTTCCTTGTCTCCGTTTATCGGCACAAACTGGTTATCGATCGAGCCGAAATCGGTGGTGAAGATGCCATAGGTTTTTGAATACTTATTTTTCGGAATCAATACTACCTTCAAGCCGTTGTCCAATACTTCCGTAAAGACGGTTTCGTTAAGTGCCTCATAATGTACTTTATTCATCTGTAGCCTCGCCTTTCAAGAAAAATATCGCCTGCAAAGTCATTTTTTCCGCAACAGCAATGATCTGTTCCTTTGTCACCGCATTCAAACCAGCGATCCATTGCTCCTGCGAAAGAGGATTTTCTATGATCAGGATATCCTGGTACTGTTTCGCCAAACTTCTGCCCTGATAATCATCATTTTGTTTGTAGTGGTTGATCAGCATGCTTTTGGTTTGAGCGATCAAAGCATCCGAGAAATCCCCTGCTTGCATATCCTGCAGTTGCGCCAGAACGATTTTCTCGACCTGCTCGCGTTTATCGAACTCGATGCCGGTGCCGACAGTCATGACCCCGCGCAGAAAATCCAAGCCGCTTGAAGCAGAGTAAGCCAAACTCTCTTTTTCACGGACATTCTGGAACAGCTTCGAATGAGGGAAGCCCCCAAAGAGTCCATCAAAAACCAAACCGGCAAAATAATGGTCATTCATGTAATAGACTGGTGAGGAAAAGCCGAAAAACAACTTGCCCTGATTGATGTCTTGGGCTTCGCTTGAAGTGACGGGTTCCGGGTTCTTTGCGCGGAAATAGAATACCTCTTTTTCGGTTTCTTTCCTGTCCGAAAGCTTCTGGGCAGCCAATATATTCAATATCCGTTCAGGCGCAACATCACCCGAAACGAGGATATCCAGCTGATTCGACCCGATCATCTCTGCATAGCATTCAAACAGGCTGCCTGAGGTGATGTCATCAAGGAAGCCGGCATCACCGATGCCTTGATACGCTTGATCCGTCCCCTCGAACAGCACTTGGTTCAAGCGCGTGCGCGCATAAGCCGATTTGTCTTCGATCAGAGACTCGAAATAATTGTTCAGATTTTCCTTTTCCCTCAGAAACGTCTTCTCGTGGAACTTGCCGTCTTCGGCATTGGGCCTGAAGATGATTTCTTCCAGAAAAGCGAACGCCTCTTCCAAAAGTGTATCGTCGCCTCCGATGAATTTATCATTGACGACGGATAGACTCATCGTCACGACATGCTGCTTGCCGAAGCGTTGGGATTGCGTATGCAGCGTCGCACCGTAAAGGCTGGCCATTTTCAGATCCATTTCGTTTTGGCTTGGGTACTGCTTGCTGTTCGTTTCAAGCATGTTCTTCACCAAAGAACGTTCCGTTGCAGTTTTCCCGCCGAAACTCGTCCTGAATTTGTACTGGATCAATACGGTTTTGTATTTGTCGGAAGGCTCGATATAGGCCGTAACACCTTGCTTTAATTTATATTCCATCCATTTCACGTCCTGTAAGCTATTTTATTTGTCGATAGGGAAAACTATACTCTAGTTCCGGCTGTTTTTTCAATTAAGCCATTCCTTGTCCACTCTGATCCCTTGCCTGAACCAAAAAGAAAAGGCTGACTCGTGTTGAGCCAACCCTTCTTGTCGTCAGAGATTACTTTGATTTGATGTAAGTCGTACCGTTGGCGGCTGGGCCTCTGGATTTACCGATAAAACCTACAAGCACAATGATCGTAATGACGTAAGGTGCAATCTGGAGATAGACGGAAGGGATATTCTGGATGACCGGAATATAGCTGCCGATGACTCCCAAACTCTGGGCAAAACCGAAGAAAATTGCCGCACCCATAACACCGATCGGATTCCACTTGCCGAAAATCATGGCAGCCATGGCAATGAAGCCTTGACCGGCAATCGTTGATCCGGAAAAATTCAGGCTGATCGACTGGGAGACGATGGCTCCGCCCACACCGCCCAAAAATCCGGAAATCAGAACGCCAGCGTAGCGCATCACGTAGACATTGATCCCCAATGTATCTGCCGCTTGCGGGTGTTCCCCGACTGAACGCAGACGCAAGCCGAAAGTCGTCTTGAAGATGATGAAGTAGCAGACAAGCGCTGTTGCGATTGCTGCATAGGCTGGAGCTGATGTGTTCGTGAAAAATATCTGACCGATGATCGGGATATCCTTTAAGATAGGAAAACTGGTTTTCCCGAAGTTCTGGATGATGAAGGCAGTTTGGCCTTTTCCTTCATAAAGAACCTTAGTCAAAAATACCGCCAGCGCTGGGGCAAGCATATTGATGACCGTTCCGGAAACGATGTGGTTCGCTCTTAAGTTGATGGTGGCAACTGCATGGATGATCGAAAAGAAGATGCCGACTGCCCCAGCCACCAATAACGCAATCCAAGGGGTCATCTTGCCAAGATTGTCGGCGTAGTTCAGATTAAAGACTATGGCTGAGAAGGCTCCCATGACCATCGTGCCTTCCAGTCCCACGTTGACGATACCGCTCCGTTCCGAGAATGTTCCGCCAAGGCCGGTGAAGATCAAAGGCGCTGAATAGATCAAAGCCGAGGATACGATAATAGATAGAATCGCTAGCAAGTCCATCTCACGCCACCTCCTTTTTATTGACTTTGGACAGTTTGTTGACCAATAGTCGGATGATATAGCTCGCGCCGACGAAGAAGATGATTGACGCAATCACGATATCGACGATTTCCACCGGTACGCCGGACATAAGTGGCATACTCGTTCCGCCGATTTTCAGCGTGCTGAACAGAAGTGCAGCAAAGAGGATACCTACAGGACTACCGATGCCCAACAAGGCTACGGCCATGCCATCGAATCCGACTGACGGCATCGCACCTTGAACAAACATGTTTTGGAAATTCCCCAAGCCTTCCATCGCGCCCCCCAAACCGGCCAAGCCGCCGCTGATCAACATGGCCAAAATGATGTTCTTCTTGGCGTTCATCCCTGCGTAATCGGCTGCATCAGGATTCAATCCGACTGAACGGAATTCGAAACCATACGTTGTTTTCTTCATCAGCACCCAAACTACCGCAATCATGATGAGGGCAATGAAGATACCGGCATGCAACGTCGAATTGCGCGTCACTTCCGATAAGAATGGCACCCTTAGACTGGCATTTTCTGTGATTCTGGCTGTGGAGTCCCCGGAATCCGTCAAAACATTCCTGACGATGTGGTTGTTGATGTATAGAGCTGTATGATTCAGCATGATGGTGACAATCACTTCACTTGTATTGAAATAGGCACGCAAAACGCCGGCGATGCCCGCCCATAAAGCTCCGGCGGCAACACCCGCCAAAATGCATAAAGGCAACAATACGATTTTCGGCAATTCAGGCAGCATCTGGGCGACGCTGACGGATGCCAACCAGCCAAATAAGGTTTGGCCCGCTACACCGATGTTGAAGAACCCGGCTGTGTTGGCTACCGCAAAACCTAATGCTACCAGAATCAAAGGGGTAGCTTCACGCAGTAATTCGCCTATATAAAACGGCGATCCGAATGCGCCCTTCAGCATGGCTGAATAACCTGCGATGGCATCGTAGCCGAAAGACCACATGACGATTGCGCCGATCAACAGACCTAATATGACTGAAAGTAAAGGTACGATAATCCCCTGGATGCGAGTGGCTCCTTGTTGATTACTCATGAAGGCTTCCCTCCTCTTCCTTGTTTTTTTCCAATTCTTCCCGGGCCTTTTCCAAAGAAGATCCGGCCATCAGTAAGCCCAGCTCTTGTTCGGAGGTTTCCTCCGGTTTGACGTAGGCCACAATCTCACCTTCAAACATCACAGCGATGATATCGGAGAGATTCAGGATTTCGTCCAACTCAAAGCTCATCAGGAGGATCGCCTTATCCTTATCCCTTTGCTCGATCAAGCGTTTATGGATAAATTCGATTGCCCCCACATCCAATCCTCGGGTCGGTTGGGCTGCAATCAATAACGAAGGATTCCGATCGACTTCGCGGGCGATGATCGCCTTTTGTTGATTCCCGCCGGACAATGAGCCTGCCGCCGATTTTTCACTTTGGGTCCGTACATCAAATTCTTTGATCAGTTCGATGGCGTGATTCTCGATGGCTTTGTCGTTCAGGAAGCTGTTTTTGCTGTAAGGTTCCTGATAATAAGTCTGCAGCGCGATGTTCTCATCCAGACGCATCGGAAGAATCAGACCGAACTTTTGTCGGTCCTCAGGGATATGCCCCAAACCGGCTTCAGTTATTTTGCGCGGAGCCAAGTTCGTGATGGTTTCACCGTTCAGCTTGACGGTTCCGCTCTCGGCTTTCCGCAAGCCAGTGATGGCTTGGATCAGTTCGCTTTGGCCGTTCCCGTCTATCCCGGCGATTCCGACGATTTCGCCGGCCCTTACTGTAAGATTCAAATTACGCACGGCTTCCAGACCACGGCTTTCCTTGACCGTCAATCCCTCAACTTCCAACACGGCCTGTTTCGGCTGGGATGGTTTTTTGACTGTTCGGAACAGAACGGAACGCCCCACCATCATATCGGCCAGTTCTTGCTGGGATGTCTGCTTCACGTCGACGGTGCCGATGCTCTTGCCCTTACGGATTACCGTGCAACGGTCAGCCACGGCTTTGATTTCGTCCAGTTTATGCGTGATCAGGATGATTGACTTGCCTTCTTTCGTCAATTCCCGCATGATCGACATCAATTCGTCGATTTCTTGGGGTGTCAACACTGCCGTTGGTTCGTCAAAAATGAGGACGTCCGCCCCGCGGTACAATGTTTTCAGGATTTCGACCCTTTGTTGCATCCCGACAGTGATGTCCTCGATTTTGGCGGAAGGATTGACTGCCAATCGGTATTTATTGGACAGATCCGCAATCACGTCAGCGGCTGCCTTTTTATTCAAAACGCCGATTCTGCTCGGTTCGCTGCCTAAGATGATGTTCTCCGTAACCGTGAAGTCCTTGACCAGCATAAAATGTTGGTGCACCATTCCGATCCCCAATTTATCGGCAACACCCGGGGAACTGATTTTGACCTCTTGCCCTTTGACTTTAATGGTTCCGCTGGTCGGTTCCAAAAGTCCAGAGAGAATATTCATCAAAGTCGACTTGCCCGCGCCATTTTCACCCAACAAAGCGTGAATTTCACCTTTTTTCAAGCTGAGAAAAATATCATCATTCGCTTTATAATTGCCGAAAGCTTTTGTTACGCCAATCATCTCAATGACATAATTTTCTTCTGTCATGCTGATTCCACCCCTTACTAATATTGAATGCATGCATTCCCTCATGCAGCAGTGAGACACGCTTATAAAATATAATACCGTAAAACACCATTTCACACCTATTATAGAGTATTTCCAAAATCCTATCCACTTTTGTTTATCACGAAAAATAAACATTTGTTCATTTTTTTTTGGAGGGCGATGCGCAGAAAAAAAGAGAAGCAACTCAATATCCTAACCGGAATCAAGTTGCTTCATAAAATTTTAAAACGTGATTAGTTTTCTGGAGACTCCGGAACAGCAAGCGTTCCTTCCAAAATTTCTGCTTTCGCATCGTTGACAGCAGTCAAAGCTTCTTCGCTCAATTGGCCGTCAGTCAAATCGACGCCTTCTTCAGCCAATCCAAAATTCTGCACTTCCCCTGCCGGGAATTCGCCGTTCATAGTCAAGTTAGCGACATCATGAGCTGCTTTGCCTACACCCTTAAGTGTCGAGGTCAATGTAAGGTTTCTTTCAGTGCCGTCATCAAGAGTCAACAAACCCTCTTCTGTTTGGTCACGGTCAACACCGATTACCCAAATTTCTTTTGAAGGATCGGCTTTTACGATATCTTTAGCTTCTGAGAACACGCCATTTCCGGAATCTCCGGCAGCTTGATAAATGACATCGATTCCGCTTGCGTACATTGCGGCAGCTTTAGATTTCCCGCCCGCTGCATCGCCGAACGAGCCGACATATTCAACTTTTACATCTATATCAGGATTGACGGATTGGGCACCAGCTACGAATCCAGCTTCAAAGCGATCGATTACAACGCTCTCTTGTCCGCCGATGAAGCCTAATTGATTGGTTTTGGTTGTTTTAGCAGCAGCGACACCAGCCAAGAAAGCAGCTTCATGGTCTTTGAATGATACAGAAACTGTATTTTCGCCTTCGATGACATCATCGATGATGGCGAACATTGTATCCGGGTTCTGTGTTGCCACATCCTGCATCGCTGATTTCAACTTATATCCGATACCGAACACAAGATCAAAATTGCTGTTTACGGCAGTGTTCAAGTTCGTCACAAATTCCGAATCGGCGTTTGATTGGATATAATCATATCCATCGATTCCTTTTTCTTTGCCGTTCTCTTCGCCCCATGCAACAAGGCCTTCCCATGCGCTTTGGTTGAATGATTTGTCATCCACGCCGCCGACGTCGGTAACCATCGCGATAGTGAAGTTATCTTCCGTTCCCTCTGCTGTGCTGGAACCTGTTGCACTGCTGTCAGCCGTGTCGCCGTTGCCGCCGCAAGCTGCCAGGATTGTGCTGACACCTAACCCTAATGCCAATAAACTAACATATTTTTGCTTCTTCACCATGACCCCTCCAATAAACTTCAATTTTTTGAACTTGTAAGTACAAGCTTCTTACAAAAAATATCATATCATGTATTCTTTAAAAAATAAATAATATTGACTTGTTTTGTAATCGTTTTTTCATTTAATATCCATATATTTGTCGGAATCGCCCGGATCAAACCTCAGATTCGTAGGGTATATCCGTATCATTTTCATATATCCCTTCGCTAATGTTCACCTTTCTGGGCTTGCTTCCATCAGCCGGTCCGACGATCCCTCGCGCTTCCATCTCGTCGATCAGCCGCGCTGCTCGATTATAGCCGATCCGGAATCTCCGCTGCAATTTGGAAATGCTTGCCGTTTCATCCGATCTGATGAATTCTACAGCTTCCCCGAAGAGATCATCTTCCGGTTCCTCGCTTGCAACCGCAACATTTTCGGTCGGCATCATCTCCTCGACATAGTTCGCTTCTTGCTGATTTTTGACGAAAGTGACAATGTGCTCCACTTCTTCGTCGGAAATGAACGCCCCTTGCACACGGATCGGTTTGTTTTCACCCATCGGACGGAAGAGCATATCGCCTCTGCCCAATAACTTCTCTGCTCCGGAGCCATCGATTATCGTTCTGGAATCGATCGAACTTGATACAGCAAACGCGATCCGGGAAGGAACGTTCGCTTTGATGATGCCGGTGATGACATCGACACTCGGCCGTTGCGTAGCCAAAATCATGTGGATTCCTGCAGCCCGTGCCATCTGCGCCAATCGGGTGATCGCATCTTCGACTTCATTGCTGGCCACCATCATCAAATCGGCCAACTCATCCACGATGACCACGATGTATGGCAGCGTAGGATTATTTTCCCCATTCTCCAGATTGTATTCCACAATCAGATTGTTGTAGCCGTCAATGTTACGCATGCCGGTACCGGCAAACAATTCATATCTTCTTTCCATTTCCGTTACGACTTTATGGAGTGCTTGCGCCGCTTTGCGGGGATTCGTGACAACCGGCGTCAGCAAGTGGGGAATCCCGTTATAGACGTTCAACTCCACCATTTTTGGATCGATCATCATCATCTTCACTTCGTTCGGTTTGGCTTTCATCAGGATGCTCGTGATGATGCCGTTGATGCAGACGGATTTTCCGCTTCCGGTCGCACCCGCAATCAGGAGATGGGGCATCTTCGTCAGATTCGCACTTTGAACGACGCCCGAGATGTCCCGGCCTAACGGTACCTCCAACAGCTTGTCCGTGTGCTTTTGACCTTCCATGACATCACGGAAGGATACGACACTGACTTCACTGTTCGGCACTTCTATGCCGATGAAGGATTTCCCGGGTATCGGCGCTTCGATGCGGATGTCTTTCGCCGCCAACGCCAACGCCAAATCATCACTCAGGCTCACAATTTTGCTGACCTTCACCCCGACGGCTGGTTGGATCTCGTATTTTGTCACGGCAGGTCCAAGGTTCGCTTTCGTGACTTTGGCATCCACACCGAAGCTAGCAAAGGTTTCTTCCAGCTTTTTGACATTTTTTTCGATTGTTGCATATTCATTCGATTGATCGATCGCTTCGATTTCATTCAATAAAGTGACCGGAGGCAATTGGTAATCCCTGTTCTCCTGCTCGGCATTGATTTCGAACTCAAGATCGCCGCTGTTGTCTTCCTCACTGCCTTCCGCCGTTGTTTTTACTTGGGCGGAATGTTGGGCGGACACGCTCTTTTCATTGTCCGCATATTTGTGTTCGGCTGCTTTTTCAAGTTGCTGTTGGAAACTGTCGATTCTCAGCTGAACGGGTTCGCGCTCTTTTTCGGCGAGCGTTTCTTTTTCCGATGCTTTCAAAGCTTCCGCTTCTTCCTTCATCAATTTCTTCGCTGCCGATTCGCTCTTGATCTGATTTTTGGCTTTTTCGACTATTGAAGGTTTCTTCTCAGCCGGAACGCTGTTGGACCTGGTCGGTTTTTTCACTGTTTTCGAATCGATGATCGAGCTGGCCACTTTATCTTTCGTGAAAAGCACCGCTCGTTTGCTGTTGTGCCCGAAGATCAAGGCAACTTTTCGCACGACTTCCATGACGTCATGCGTCGTGAAGCCGAATATGACCGCCGTACCAAAAAATACAAGCAGTCCGATGATGATGTAGGTGCCCCATTGCGAAACCAAAAAATGGGTTCCTGTATAAAAGGCTGCCCCGATCAACCCCCCGCCCATTTCTGAAGCCGTATCCGCTTGCCTGACGTCGACCAAAAAGCGGGCAAGCGTCACGGATATGACCGATTCGCCCTCAGTGACGACTGTCTCAAAAGCCTGTGAATGGAGATAAAGCAGCGCCGCCGAATAAAGCAGGATGCCGCTGAACAGCCAGTTTCTTCTTATTTTCGGTTCTTTCCCTCTCAAAATCAGGTACAGTCCATAGGCACCAAACAGCGCCAGGCTTACCGGATAGGTTTCACCAACAAAAAAACGGAAAAAATTCGCCAAGGCTATACCGGCAAATCCGAGTTGCCCAATCCCTAAGGCGGAACTGAAAAGAAACAGCACACCGATAAGCTCATAGGATATCTTCTGTCCGGTTGCCTTTTTCTTCTTTCTTGTTGTCGTCGTTCGTTTCGCCAAACATGCCAACTCCTTTGTTATCATTTACTCAAAACCACTGCGCATCTGCATTAAACAGCGGTCATAGATTGTTCGGTTGATTTCCCGTATCGGTTCATTATACTACAAAACAAACCCTTTATGAGGCTATTTTTTCAACAGGCCGCGCGCAAAAAAACTCCCGTTTCCCGTCAGCGCAGGCAACAGAAGCTTTTTGTAATTTGGATCGTCATTCTTGACGCAGTTTTTGCTTGTCCTGCAACAGCATCAGTCCATGATATAATTGCACATCGTCATCACAATTCTCACAAAAACGGATTTCTCCGTCTGACCAGTAGGCAGTCAGATAGGCTTCCTTCGTTTTTTGGAATGGGTAAGCTGCTGATAATTCTTCCGCAGCCCGCTCATAGGCAGCGACTGCCTCCTGGAAATCGGCATAATCTGTCGATTCCACAATGAAATCCATCCAATCTTCAAAAAACCACCAAGGTTCATATTCTCCCTCGGTCCGTATCACCTGGTACACGCTATCACCTTCTTTGTTGCAAAAAGTATAGCACAGCCCGGAAAATTATTCCCGTGCAAGGTATCGGGATTGACCCTTTTTGACGAAGACTGTAAACTGAATTTATTAGCTGCAGCTTATGCTCGTGCAAGAATTTGGAGGTAAGGTATCATGAAAAAAATCAAGATGACAGTGAGCGGCCGGGTCCAGGGCGTAGGGTTCCGTTACATGACAAAAATGGTGGCTGACCAGATCGGCATTACCGGCATCGTCAGGAACGAGGATGACGGCAGCGTCTATATCGAAGCCGTCGGACCTGGCGATAAGATTGATGCCTTCATCGCGGCAGTCAAACGCAGTCCCTCGCCAAGCGGAAGAGTCGATGCCTGTACCGTCCTTGAAGACGCTAACATTGAGAATTACATAAGTTTTCGCGTAACCAATTGAATATATTTCCCCCTTCAGGTATAGTGGTAATGTTATCGAAAAATTGTAAAGGAACGTGAACGATGAAACTTAAAAAGAAGTTATTGCTTTCCGCGGAAATGATGGCCTTATTAGTGGTCCTGACAGGCTGCATGCAATATGATGAGAATAAAAACCCAACTGGCTTCATATACGACTATTTGGTAGTGCCAACAGGCAATTTGATCGTTATGCTGGCGGAAATGCTTAATGGCAATTATGGGCTGGCTATCATCGCCATCACAATCATTGTCCGCTTGGCCATCATGCCCTTGAACTTTAGCCAGATCAAAAAAACGATGGTGCAGCAAGAAAAAATGAAGTATATCAAGCCAGAATTGGAAGATATCCAATTCCGCCAAAAAAATGCACAGTCGCCTGAAGAAAAAGCGGCAGTTTCGCAAGAAATGATGGCCTTGTACAAAGAAAACAACATCAGCATGACAGGCGGCGTCGGTTGCTTACCGATTCTGATCCAGATGCCGATCTTTACCGCCATGTACCAAGCCGTCAATTTGACGCCAGAAATTTCTGCAAGCACATTCCTTGGCATCAACCTTGGTGTCAGCAGTCCGTTGTTGGCAATCCTAGCGGGTGTTGCCTATGTAATCCAAGGCTACGTTTCCACAATCGGCATGCCGCAAGAAACCAAATCACAGATGAAATCGATGATGCTGATGAACCCGATCATGATTCTCATGTTCTCTTGGTCTTCGCCAGCAGGGTTGGCACTTTATTGGCTGGCCGGCGGTATTTTCGCCGCAGCCCAGACTGCGCTTCAAAATCATATGATCAAACCTAAAATCCAGAAGCAAGTTGAAGAAGAAATGAAAGATCGTCCGGTCAAGAAGAACGTGAAGATGGCTAAGCCGGCTTCCTCTTCAGCACCTACGCAAGCGGTAAAAGCTTTGTCCGCCAAGAATCAACAAACGGATGGCAAAAAAGGCCGCAACGCAGGCAAACAATCAAAATCTTAATCGCAACTACAGAAAAAGCAGGAAACGGCTCACACATGAGCTCGTTTCCTGCTTTTTTGGATTTCATTTTTGGGGTAAGGGACGTTCTCATGCCGAGAACCTATAATTCCTCATCCGGCACATAATTCTTCAGAATCGGCAGCTGGATGCGGAAAACAGATCCGTGTCCCAATACGCTTTCGACGGTGATGTCGCCTTTATAGCCTTCCAATAATTCTTTCGCGATCGACAGGCCCAAACCGTTCCCGCCTTTATTCCGCGATCTGGCTTTATCGACGCGGTAAAAACGCGAAAAAATCTTCTGTTGATCTTCCTGGGACATCCCCTCGCCAAAATCTTGGATGGCAATCTGGACATAGGACATGGATTCGGAAATCGAAAGATGGATTTCATGCCGGTCCGTCGAATACTTAACGGCGTTGTCCATCAATATCACCAAGATTTGCTCAAAATGGTTGCGATAGATATTCACATAGATTTCGCGATTCAGATCATCATCCAGATTGAACACGAAATCCGGATAGAGCATCTTAAAATTATGGAACGTATGCAGCACGACATTCCGGATCGGCGTCACTTCATTTTTATAATGGATTTCGACCTGTTCCGCACGGGAAAGATCCAGCATTTCCTGAACCAAAGTCTTCATTCTCTGGATTTCGGTCAAAGATGCGGCAAGCGATTCATCCAGAATTTGCGGATCTTCCTTGCCCCAACGGTTCAGCAATTTCAGATGACCTTCGACAATAGCTGTGGGGGTGCGAAGTTCATGCGAAACGTCTTCCACAAACTGCTTTTGCTGGGTGACGTACAGCGCCATCTTATCCAGGAGGCCGTTGATGTGGACAGAAAGGTCGGTAAATTCGTCCTTGCTTTTGGATATTTTGATGCGGGTCTCCGACAACGTATCCTCTTCTATCGCATCCATCGTGTCCACCATCTGTTTGATGGGCTTGAAGAAGTAAATCGCGATGCCGTAGCCTGCAGCCGCCGACAAAACGAGCACGATTGCCGTGACTAACCAGAAATACCGCGTCATCTGTGAGACGACTTTATGATAATCATTCAATCGGAAAACGATCTGGACATACCCCAACAGGAAGGAGTCCTCCTGGCTGAGGATCGGACTGCCTGCGACAAACGCTTCAAGATCGTTCAGTTTTGTCTCGCGCAAATAAGTATCGGGATTTTTGATGAATGTCGTATAGCTCTTCTGCGTCTCATAGAGCAACTGTCCATCTGTATCGAATACGCGTATGTTCGCCCCTCTGTCCTTGAGATCCTCCAAAAAAGGGTAGTTTCCTACAGACTGGAGACCCTTCGTAACGGTGGAAACAGAAATTTTCTCGAACATGCTTTCGACGCTGTTGACGGACAGCTTCGTATCGATCTCAGACAGCGCGGTTTGGACCGAAGACAGCAGATTCTCGGCATCATCTTTTTGTTCGTCGTATTGATAGCCTTTGTAGACATTCAGCATCAGCAAGGCGGACAGAAAGTACAGCAGGAAGAAAGCTATACTTAAAAGAAAACCCCATTTCCACCGAATGGACTTGGGATTTCCTCTTTTTTTGGTTGGCATATAATTGATTCTGCGCATAGTATTATGAGCGCATGACGTATCCGGTGCCACGAACCGTTTGGATATAACTTTCTTGGCCGGCTACATCGATTTTATTGCGCAGATATCGGATATATACATCCACTACGTTTGTTTCCACTTCTGTTTTGTATCCCCATACTTTATTCAGCAATACATCCCTTGAAAGGACAACGTTGATGTTTTCCATCAGGATCAACAATAATTCGTATTCGCGTTTGGTCAATTCGATGTGCTCGTCGCCACGGCGCACGACGCGGTTTTCTTTTTCGATCGTCAAATCACGATAAGTGACGGTCGTCTGCTTCACCTTGCGTTGCTCTTCTTCGATGTCGATGCGGCGCAATAAAGCGCGGACCCTTGCCAAAAGCTCTTCGATGGCAAATGGTTTCACGATATAATCATCGGCTCCGTGGTCCAATCCGGATACACGATCGATGACGGAGTCGCGGGCGGTCATGATGATGATCGGCGTATCTTTGACCGGACGCAAACGACGGCAAACTTCGATGCCGTTCAATTCAGGAAGCATCAGATCCAAAAGGATGACATCCCAGTCCTGGTTCATGGCAGCTTCAAGGCCGGCTCTGCCGTTGTAGCAAATTTCCGTTTCGTAGCCTTCGTGTTTTAACTCAAGCTCGATGAAACGCGCCAGATTTTTTTCATCTTCGATAATCAATATTCTTTGTTTGTCTTTATTTTCCATAGAATTCTCCCCTAATGTCTCATTTGAATAATAACAACATGCCATTACAATTTCATTTTATTTTAACATACTGTCGGGAATTAGTCTTAATTAAATGATCCTGATAGTAAAATGTCATCCGAAGCACGGCTTCGGATGACATAAGTGTAGGCCAGAATGGCGCTATATCGCTTTAGTCTTGTGGAACTTCCACTTCTTTATCCCACTCGAAGTGATAAGAGCCAGCTTTGTCTGTGCGTTCATACGTATGCGCTCCAAAGTAATCGCGTTGCGCTTGAATGATGTTTGCAGGCAATACAGCTGAACGGTAAGAATCGAAATAAGCTACTGCAGATGAGAATGTCGGTACAGGAACGCCTGCAACCACAGCCGTAGCAACCACTTCACGCACAGCTCCCTGGTATTGTTTCGTGATTTCCACGAAGTAGTCATCCAACAACAAGTTCTGCAGTTCAGGATTCTTCCCGTAAGCATCGGTAATGTTCTGCAGGAATTGCGCACGGATGATGCAGCCTGCACGCCAAATTTTAGCGATTTCGCCATAATTCAGATCCCAATCATTTTCTTCGCTGGCAACGCGCATTTGAGCGAATCCTTGCGCGTAGCTCATGATTTTGCTGAAGTACAGTGCCTTGCGGATACTCTCCACAAATGCTGCTTTATCAAGACCCTCTTTAGCTGTAACAGCAGGGGCAGTCAGAATTTCGCTGGCAGCGACACGTTCTGTCTTCAAAGCGGAAATGTAACGGGCAAAAACGGATTCGGTGATCAACGGCAACGGAACACCCAAGTCCAATGCACTTTGGGAAGTCCATTTACCCGTGCCTTTATTGCCGGCGCGGTCCAAGATGATCTCGACCATTGGTTTTCCTGTTTCAGGATCGTATTTAGTCAAGATGTCAGCAGTGATGTCGATCAGGAAGCTGTCCAACTCGCCTTTATTCCATTCGATGAAGACTGCAGCAATTTCTTCCACTGACATGCCAAGGTACTTGTGCATGATGTCATAGGCTTCTGCAATCAATTGCATATCCCCGTACTCGATTCCGTTGTGGACCATCTTAACGAAATGTCCTGCGCCACCTTTTCCGATGTAAGCTACACAGGGTTCGCCATCCGGAGCTTTAGCGGAAATCTGTTCCAAAATCGGTGCAACCAAATCGTATGCGTCGCGTTGTCCGCCCGGCATGATTGACGGGCCTTTCAATGCGCCTTCTTCACCACCGGAAACGCCTGTTCCGATGAAATTGATGCCTGAGTTTTCCAATTCTTTGCTGCGGCGGATCGTATCTTTGTAGAAAGTATTCCCTCCGTCGATCAGGATATCACCTTTATCTAAATGAGGCAGCAACGATTGGATCGTTTTGTCAGTTGCTTCCCCAGCTTTTACCATCATCATGATTTTTCTTGGTTTTTCCAAAGACTCGACAAATTCTTCGATCGTATAAGTAGGAACCAGTTTCTTTTCTGGATTTTCTGCAATCACTTGCTCAGTCTTCGAACCTGAACGGTTGAAGACAGATACGGAATAACCTCTGCTTTCAATGTTCAATGCTAGATTTTTGCCCATTACGGCCATACCGACAACGCCAATTTGCTGTTTTGACATAAATAAATACTCCCTTCATGATGAACACATCATTTTATAATCTTAATCCTAACAAATATTCGCCTAAATGGAAAGCAAACAATTGAAAATAATGGCTTTCTTTTCTTTTGCCTGATTCCCCAACGTTTACTTTTAGATGTTATTGTTGTAAACTATGCCATGTAAAAAACAAAAGGTGGGAATAATGTTGATAAAGAAAACTGGCGCTACCTCTTCAAAATTCAATAAATTCAGTAAATTCATCATCTGGATCATGTTGCTGGCCATGGTTGGCGGAACGATTCTTTCAGTCTTGTACTCCTTGTTCATAAATATTTAAGAAGATGAACTCATTCAAAAAGGTTCCCGGAATCCACTAGCTGATTCCGGGAACCTTTTTTGCATGACTCAGATACCTTTTTTGACTTTTCCGTCCCAGCCGGCATAGCCGCCCTTCAGGATGAAAATGTTTTTGTAGCCATTTTTTTTCAAAATAGCTGCGCAGCGTCCGCTCAACATGGAATTTTGATCATACAGATAGATTGGTTGATCTTTGCGGATTTCTTGATAGCGTTGCTTGAAGGCTGAATAAGCGATATTTCTCGCTCCCAAGATGTGGCCTGCATCGAACTCCGTTCTTTCGCGGACATCGATCAATTGCGCTTTACGCAGGTCTTTTCTGAATTCCTCTGCTGTCAGCGTCGTCGCCGCGTTCTTTCTTTGGAAATAAAAATAAGCTTGATAAATGGCATATCCGATGATGAATATCCATAATGCGATATTAAAAATATCAATTCCTGTTAAATTCAAATAAATCCATCCTTTCCATACTCTTGCTCTCATATTTTACACTTGTGGCAGGCGCATTGCTAGAGTTTTAACGACTTTTTTTCTATTCCGTCAATTGTATCCAGCCCTTGCGTTCCACATCGTACAGATACTCATAACGCTTTCCGTAAAGCACGTAGGTCCCATCCGGCGATGCCGAAATCGGATCCATTCGCTCGACTTCAGTCAGTACCTCTGAAGCGTTGCCGGAAAAATCGACCTTCGCAAGTTCGAAACTGATGCCAGCAACGCTCTCCGGCTCCTGTTTTGGGATGACAGCAAACGTTGCATCCGAGTCATTCCCTTTTGTAAATTCCGGGATGACAAATCCGGTTCCATCGGGGATGCGCGGCAGGGTAACATAGCCTTGGGTAATCAGAAGCGGATAGTAGGAAATGACAAGCAACTCTTCCTCATTGAAATCTGAAGGTGTCACTACCCATACGGATTCGCCTTCCAGTCCGTAAGCGAGTATTTCACTATCGATGACCGTATCTTTGCCGGGAAAACGAATGTCACTCAATACCAGCACAGAAGCGCCATCAGTCCCAGTTTTTTTGTGGAGGTACATGTTTTCTGAATACCAAACCGGCATATCCTCTGTATCCGGCATTTCAATCCATTCGCCATTCGATATATCCCAAAGGTAATTGACGGGCCTGTCCATTGTTTTTTGGACGGAAAGGAACAACTGCCCTTCGTTGGTCGGATTCCAGGAAACGCTCTTCAAAATACCTTCGGAAAAACGGAAATTCAGCCAGTGATTTCCCTGACTTGTCGATCATCATGACGTTATTTCCTTGTTGCGTTGCGACCTGGACCAGCATCCGCTGGCCGTTTGCGGAAAGCGCAGCAAAAACAAGCCGATCTGAAAAAGCCCGGATCAGCTGTTCTTCCCCCGTGAGCAGGTCATGGCTGTACAAACCGTTTTCTCCATTTGATTCCAATGCGACAAGAATAGTTTTGTCGTCCAGCCAGCCCACAGCATAAAGGAATTCATCCTTGGAAATCGTTGCAAGGCTGCTGCCGGAGGAAAGATCCGGCTCACTTGCGTCAGGCTGGTCGGGATATGTCAACCGTTGCGTACAGGCTGCCAGAATCAGAACACTTGAGAGTGAGAGAATAAACCATGCTAGTCCTCTTTTCCCCATGCCACCCTCCATCCTCCCGCATTTT
Source organism: uncultured Carnobacteriaceae bacterium (assembly GCA_963814755.1). Lineage (GTDB taxonomy): Bacteria > Bacillota > Bacilli > Lactobacillales > Aerococcaceae > Trichococcus. Next base: position 303,702 of record CAWFEB010000024.1, on the reverse strand, counting down.
CTTTTCCCGAAAATGTTCAGGCTCTATTTGCTGATCTCCGTCAGTGCAAGATAAGCTGCTCCAACTATTCCGGCATCATTTCCAAGTGCGGCTAATTTGATATGCGTAGTCTTCTTGACGTTCGGGAATGAGAATTCAGCAAAATAGGTTCTCACTTGCTCCAAAAGGTATTCCCCGGCTGCGGATACACCGCCACCGATGACGATATAAGCCGGATTCAAAAGATTGCCGATATGGCTGCAGGCCAAACCAAGATAATAGGCAGCGCGATCGACTACAAGGACAGCCAACTCGTCTCCTTCTTTCGCCAAATCAAAAATCATTTTTGAAGTGATCTCCTGGCCGTCGTCGATGATGAATTTGAGCTGCGAGTTGCCGGCATATTCTTCCGCATGCTTGCGGGCCAATTTGACGACGCCTGTCGCGCTGGCAACAGTCTCCAAACAGCCTTTCTTCCCGCACGTACAATCAAATCCGCCCGGTTCTACAGTCATGTGGCCGATTTCGCCGCCGGAACCTGCAGTACCATGGATAAGATTACCTTCCGCAATGATCCCCCCGCCGACACCTGTGCCAAGTGTCACAAATACGACGTCGCGATCATCCGCACCGGCGCCTCGCCATTTTTCCCCAAGCGCGGCAACGTTTGCATCATTGTCTATAAAAATAGGGATGCCGATTTCCCGCACGATCGCTTCGCGTACAGGCTGCGGCGTTTTCCAATTCAGGTTGAAGGCGCCCTCGACGGTACCCGCTTCACGGTCCACCGCTCCCGGCGATCCCATGCCGATGGCCTGAAAGTCCTCAGCAGTCAATTGGTAGAGATCCAGATGGTGTTTGATCGAAGCTATGATATCAGGTACGATGTGCGTCCCCTCATCATTTATGTTCGTAGGGATGCTCCATTTTTGCTGGATGTCGCCTTCTGCTGTCAAGATAGCCAATTTCACTGAAGTGCCGCCTAAATCAATACCGATAAATTTTTTATACACGTCATTTCCTCCAATTGTTCAATTTGTATCTAGTATAACGCAAAACCGGTCCGCATTAAACCCGAATAAGCAAAGAATATAGCGCTCACAAAATAAATGACCAGAAAAAGAAGCCTAAGCCCATTTTTGCTTTTGGCTGTGCGCGGCATCGCGATGAACACGGCCGAAAGCGCCCCGCCCAGTGCCCCGCCAAGATGCCCGAAATTATCGACTGCTGAGGAAAAGAATCCGAAGAAGAAATTCAGGAAAATCAGCATCGTAAAATTCCTGGCCATTAACTGGATCCCAGTGTTGTGCGGAAACTGACGGCCCAGAACGATGGCTGCGGCAAACAATCCGAATAGGGAGGTGCTTGCGCCGGCTGAAATCGAATCATTGAAGGCGAAACTCATGAGATTCCCCATCAAGCCGCTCAGAAGATAGATCAGCGCAAAACGCAAAGAGCCATAGAGAATCTCCATCTGCGTACCCAAATAATACAGGGTGATGCTGTTCACCAGAATGTGCGTGAAGCCTATATGGATGAACATGGGCGCAATCAAACGCCACCATTCCCCTTGCGCGATGGCTGGGTTGAATTTGGCGCCGAACAGGATAAGCGTCAGAACGTTGGTGCTTCCCCCGTTCACGGTCATCAGCAGGAAAATGACGATCTGAATGGCCAAGAACAAGTGTGTTACAGAGAATTGATCCGGTAAATAGGATCTTTTGGTATTATATGCCCGCATCGTGACACTCCCTTCCATTATTATCCTATTTTATACTAGAATGCTGTCGTCAACAACTTTTGGACTGGCACATCAAACGCTTCGATTTCCCAATGGGGATCCTTGAACAATTGGAATGGGAACAGCACCGACAAGGTGTGCCCGTTGTATGCAGCCAGATAGCGGTCATAATAGCCGCCGCCGAAGCCGATACGGTAACCCGTTTCCGAAAACGCCAATCCGGGAACAAGCAGCAGATCGATTGCTTCGGGCGGAACCGGGTTACGCTTGTCGACAGGTTCCATGATGCCGAATTTGCTCCTTGACATGGCAGTATCCGGCAAGTATTCATGAAAAGTCATCACGCGGTCCTTGCCGGAATAGGGAACGACCATCCGCTTGCCTTCTTCAAGCCCCGTTTGGATGATTTTGTGCGTATCGATTTCCGGAAAATTGGACCAGGTGACGCCTATCGTCTTTGAAGCACGCCACTCGTCGCTGTTGCAGACTGCTGTCGTCAGCTCTTGCTCCATCCGGATCCGATCTTGGGACGGCAAATCCCTCAATCTCCCCAGCATCTCTTTTCTTATTTGTTCTTTCATCAGAATCCCTCCTTAAGCGGTCTCTCACACGCCGTTTCTACTCTGTAAAATATCCTTCCGGATAAAATAAAAAAACAACAGGATATCCTGTTGTCGTTTTAATTATTTTGTTTCACGATGCAAAGTCACGCGTCTTTCACGTGGACAATATTTTTTCACTTCAAGACGGTCCGGGTTGTTACGTTTGTTTTTCTTTGATAAGTAATTACGTTCTTTACACTCCGTACATTCCAATGTAATATTTAACCGCATATTCTTCCCTCCAAACATAAAAAAATTGAAGATCGAATCATCTTCTGCGTTTCTCATTGTATCACTTATGGAAAAATTATGCCACTTTTTTTTGAACAACTTCTGCGCAAGTCCAATTTTTTGAGCTTTAAGCCAATAAAATCCCAGATAAGGTTGCAGAAACAAGCGAATTTCATTAGAATGTTATCAGGCGTCAAAAAGAAGAATTGAGGTGACAAAGATGGAACAATGGACCATCGTGATTGTCTTACTGACAATCGCAATCATATTGCTGTTTGCATCATTTTTCGTTAAGGATAATGATCGCAAATTCGCCGATGAGATGAGTGAATACACATTACAATTAACGGAAGAAATCCATGAATTGAAGCAACGACTCATCGCTGTGGAGGAAGAATTGGGAAAAGAAGTACCCGTTTCCGAAGATTCGCAGACCGTCAAAAAAGTACACAATCTGACCAAGCAACACATCATCACTTTGTATACAAGCGGCAGAACGTTTGATGAGATTGCAGAGCAACTGTCCGTCCCTATCACCACCGTGCAACTCGTTGTCGATAACTACATAGAGCAATCAATCGTATAGAGGAGAAAATAAAGTGAACAAACAAAAGCTTCGTTTTTTATCCATCGGTTTTTTGTTGTCTGCCGTACTGTTGGCCGGCTTCCAGCTCTTCTATCCGGAAGCACTCCCTGGCAGCACCTTCAACGGAGAAGCAACTGCCGATTCAACGGATTATCAAGAGAAATATGAAAGTACTTTGGCGGAATTGGAATTGCAGAAGCAACTGAACGAAGCTTCAGCAAGCAGCGCCCCTGGCGAGGGAGCTGCAGTGGCCTCCAGTGCTCCGGCTGAAACAGCAAGCATTGCCGAAAGTTCGGCTATCCCTGCCGCAAACGCACCAGTGACCTTTGTCATCACTTCCGGACAACCGATGTCCGTCGTCATAGACAATCTTGTCAGTGCAGGGACTCATTACCGATCGGGCTGTCTTTGAACAATATTTGACTGACCGGAATCTTGTCACGAAAATCAATGTCGGAGAGTACCAATTGTCCCAGGACATGGGCATTGAAGTCATCGCCGATATCATCACATTGGAATAACAACCCCGCCTTAAAAACAGAAGGTGCCGGAACAAGGATTGCAACATCCTTGTTCCGGCACCTTCTGTTTGTTTATTTGGAGGTCATCAACCGATTTTCGCTTCTGAACTGACAGGTTACTCGGCTTTCGTTGCATAATCCCCTGTGTTGAAATAAGCATCAAACACTTTCTTGGCTATCGGAGTAGCCCGGCCCGTTTCCGACCTGAGATAAGGGACCACGACGGTTACGGTAATTTCCGGATTATCGAATGGCGCATAACCGACAAAGGTAGAGTTAAAGACACTTTCACCCTTCAGATTCTCATTGTTCCCATCATAGAAGGCCTCTGCCGTACCTGTCTTGGCGGCAACGTTGTTCGAGTCTTTCCCGAATGTCGAGTACGCCGTTCCGTTCGTGCTGTGCGTTACTTGATAAAATCCTTGCTGGACACGTTCCATTGCTACCGCGTCGACGTCGACCTGATTCATCACTTTTGTCTCCAGTGTCGTTTCCAAAGCCCCCAGTGATCCGTTCGTATCCGTGCTGCGGATTTCCGAAACCAGCTGTGGAGCGTATCTGGTGCCGCCATTGGCAATGGTATTGATGTATTGCGACAACTGCAAGGTCGTGTACAGATCGTACTGACCGAATGATTGGTCGACTACGTTAACTGCCGCTTGGTTGAACCCGGTCAGTCCGCTACCTTCGTTCGGCAAATCGATCCCCGTCTTCACACCCAAGCCGAACTGGGCAAAGTAGCTGCGCAGCTCGTCGATCAGATCTGGGGAAATATTCAAGGTGCCTCCCGATTCATAGGATGATTGTCCCCCCATCAACATCGCCAATTTGATCATGTAAACATTCGATGAGCGGGCTAACGCCTCGATGTCGTTGATGGCCACTTGATTGCCGACGGTCGGGTTGAAAACTGATTTTTTCAGATTTGAACCTTGGAATTGCAAAGGTTCATCGACGAGGACATTGTTGTCCGTGCTGATGACACCGCTCATGTACCCGGTCAGCACCATCGCGCCCTTCACAGCCGAACCCATCCCGTAACTGGAATTGATGACGCCCAATGCATCATCCACAATTTCGTTGGATGTCGAGCGTTGCTTCCCGGTCATGCCCAGGATTTCTCCTGTATTCGGATCCGATGCCACTATGTATATCCGGTCGTTATAGGAATCGACGTTGCTGTTCAGGAAATCAGTAGCGATCTGTTCGATTTCCTTTTGAAAATCGATATCGATGGTCAGGACCAGGTTATCCCCGGCTTTTCCTTCATAGGATTCCTCCCGCGTCACAACCTCACCTGATTGATTCGTTATCGTTTCCCATTGTGATTTCGTGCCTGAGAGTACCGATTCGTATTCTTGCTCCAAATAGGAGTTTCCGACGCGGTCGTTCCTGGCGTACCCTTTTGCCAAATAGGTGGCGACTTTGTCGCTCGGCAAACCGATTTTCTCGCTTGTCACCCCACCCAGAATACTCTTCAGCAAGTCGGATTCTGGATAAATCCTGACCCAATCCGTGGCGACATCCACTCCGGACAAACCGGACAGATTTTCGCTCACTTGTGCCAATTCTTCATCCGAGACATCCTTATTTTTTATGCTGGTGGTCGACAAGGCATACGCGCTGTTCATCCGCTTGAAAATAGCGGCAATTTCTTTTTCTTCATCCGAATAGGCGATATCTTCCGCCGTTATTTTTGCGAGCTCCACTTCATACAAGTCGGAACCCGGCAACAACTTTTCATCATCCGACAGACGCTCCAGCATGACTTCGTTGTTTACGGCTATCCAATAATCCTTCAGATCGCGCTCTGTCAGTTCTTCAATGCTGACGTTTATCAGACCAGCCAATGAAGAGGCGACCTTCGCCATTTCCTTAGCCGTCGTGTTTGCTCCTCTGGTGTAGGTTATGGAATGCTGCGGTTCATTGCCTACAAGGATGTTGCCGTCTCTGTCATATATCAAACCGCGCGGCACTGATTCCGTCACAAGTGTCGTTTCTGTGCGTTTCACGATGGCTTCGAATTCATCTCCGCGAACGATCTGCAGGTATCCCAACCGGAATATCACCGCAGAAAACAGCGAGAACACGATAAAAAAGAGCAGGTTCAAGCGAAACGGGATATGCGATTTTCTCTTTCTTTTGCTTTGGGTATTATCTTCCAATTTTACACCTTCCTAAAACCATAGTTCGACAACCTATTATAGCAAAAAAAGCATGCATTACAAACGACGCAATAAATATTTAAAGATGTGCCTTTGTTGGATGTGCCTAGACAACCTTGGATTCTTCATAAACCCAGCGGGATATGCTAAAATAGCAGAAGCACTTGTGAAATTTTAGCTTCAACTATCCCGAGCGTTCACTCATTGTCAGGCGACTCTGCAGGAACGCCACAAAAATTTCATTTTAAGGAGGAATGCGCAGCATGCCGAAGCGTTTCACAACCCTATCCCCGCAAAAAAATATGCTTTTCCTTTCGTTCTTACTGCCCTTGTTTGTGATGATGGTCATTTATGCCACCATGGGCGTTTATCCTTTCGGCAACAGCACCTTGCTGACGGTCGATCTCGGCCAGCAATATGTGGATTTTTTCAGTTATTACCGCACTACCTTATTGTCCGATCCTTCCGCCCTTTTCTTTTCGTTCACAAAATCATTCGGCGGCGAAATGCTGGGGCTGTGGGCTTACTATCTGATGAGTCCGTTCAATCTCATTTTTCTGCTTTTCCCGCAGTCCCAGTTGCCCTTGGCGGTGACCATCTTGATCCTGATGAAGGTTTCAGCGTCAGGACTGACTTTTGCTCATCTGTTGATTTCCCGGTTCGAAGGCAAAGGCTTATTGGTTCCGTCCTTCGCAGTGAGCTATGCCTTGATGGGTTACGTCATCGTCAATCAATTGAACGTCATGTGGCTGGACGGGCTCGTTTTCCTGCCTCTGATCATTCTTGGTTTGGAGAAACTGCTGTCGGGCGAAAGTGGTCTGTCTTACAGCTTATTTCTCGGAGTGATGCTGATTTCCAATTATTACATCGGATTCATGATCTGTGTTTTCCTTGTCTTCTATTACCTTTTCGCATTTTCCAGACAAGAAGTTGTCGGCCCGAACAACCTGAAGGCGCAGCTGAAGCACTTCTTCACCCATTCAGCCCGATTCATCGGTTATTCTTTGCTGGGGGCCGGTTTTGCCGCCGTCCTGCTGCTGCCTACCTTTTATTCGCTCTTGGGAAGCAAGGCAAGCTATGCCAACAACCTGATCGATTGGAGTTTCGCCTATGATCCTTTCGAAGTCGTTTCGAAGTTTTATATCGGAGCGTTCAATTTTGACCAGATGCCCAGCGGACATCCCAATCTCTTCATCGGCACTGTCGCGCTGACTGCGTACATCTACTATTTTTTTCATCCCGCCTTCTCGAAAAAAGAACGGTTCACTTCGTTTGCGTTGACCGCCCTCTTTTTTCTGGCGATGAACGTCCAGTTTCTGAATAAAATTTGGCATGCCGGACAATACCCGATTTGGTACCCTTACCGTTTTTCATTCACCGTTTGTTTCTTTTTCCTGCTGAACGGTTTTCGGGCGTTGCGTTCCTATCGTCCTTTTCCCTTTTCGCTGGCCTGCTGTCTTTTGATCGCGAATGCAGCCACTGCCATCTATGTGCTGAAAAAGGATTTTGAATTTCTGGAGCCTGTCCAAGTATTGATAACGGCAGTCGTTTCCGTCCTTGTCCTAGTGTTGCTGATGCTCAGGGACCAACCCAGAAAATGGCTGACCTACGCTTTGCTTTTCGTGGTCACCGCAGAGATGACGGCAAATGCAGCCATCGACCTGTTTCGGTTGGGCTATGTCAAGCAGGACGAATTCGCCGATTACCAGACGAATCTGAATACGATGCTGGCGGATGTGCGGCCACCCGAAGACACCTTCTACCGGATCGAAAAAACGTTCCAACGCTCCAAAAACGACAGTTTCCAAGCCAATTATGCAGGAATCAATCATTTCAGCTCCACTTTCGAAAAGGAGATTCCCGCCTTGTTCGGATCATTGGGCTTTCCGGACGGGAACGGTTTTATCGTATACTCAACCGGGACATTATTTACGGATGCACTGTTCGGCGTGAAATATTTCATCCAGGACAAGAAGTTGCCGGAAACATTTTATGACCTCAATGACGGCGTGTACCGTTTGAATCGCAACTCCACCCGCCCGGATTTGACCCAATACAGTCTTTATTCCGAGACCGACCGAACCACCACCTTTGAAAATCCATACGCGTTGTCATTGGCATTCGGGGTTTCCGAAAGTGTATTGGATCTCGAGTTGATCGAGGATCAGCCCATATTGATGCAGGAACAGCTGTTGGATGCCTTCAACAATCAGGAAAGCATCGAACCTTATTTCTCGTTGCGTCCGTTCGATTCCAACGTCTTCCAGAATGTCACATCCGCTGCTGAGGATGCACAGAACACAACCTACTATCGGTCTGTGGATGGGGCAATCTCGAGGATCGAATTCCAGTTCACCCCTACCAGCGACAATCCTTATTATCTGATTCTGGATGCCGGCATCGACGATGATAACGCAAACCTTTATGTGAATAATGTGAAGCTGGATTACTATACGACCTATCGCAATGATCAGGTCATCAACATCGCAAGCAACCAGCAGGGTGAAAACGTCACCTTCACGATTGAACTGCGCGAGGACTCGATACGGGTACAGGACCTGAAACTTTACGAATTGAACAAAGCTCTGTTCGAGGAAACCATTTCAGCGCGACAAGCGGAAGGCATGACGATCACCTCGTTCAGCCAGACGCACATCACAGGTTCCGTCACGATCGAGGCTGAAGATGAAATATTGTTGACGACGATCCCCTACAGCGAAGGCTGGGAGGTGACGATCGATGGGGCAACTGCAGAAACAACCACCGCTCTGAACGGCCTGCTGGCGGTGCCGATCAGCGCAGGCAAACATACCCTCGCGTTGACGTACCGCACCCCTTATCTGATGACCGGCTTGTCCATCAGTGGGGTTTCAATCGCTGGCGCCTTGCTATTGAGAAAATATCGCAAAAAGAAATGAGAAAAACGGCTGGGATTTGATCCCAGCCGCTTTTCTCATTTGTTTCCGGGCTGAACGAACCCGTTCCGCTTTTAGTCATTTAGGGAACCATGGGAAAAATTTATTTGTCCGTTTGGAATAAGCTGCGAAATCTTCGCGGTCTGCATACTTCTTCTCAAGCAGCGGGACACCTGATACGAACAACAGCAGTAACGTCATGATGATCGGACTGATGATCATGTACAGGCTGCCCCATCCATCCAAAGCTACGATGAAAATGCCCCACCACATCGCGGCCTCTCCAAAGTAATTCGGATGGCGCGTGTACTGCCACAGCCTTCCATCATCAGCTTGCCCTTGTTGCTTGGATCGGCTTTGAACCGTTTGAGTTGCGCATCTCCGATCGTCTCGAAGAGAAAACCGACGATCCATAACCCGATGCCGACAAAATGGAACGGCGCCAGCTCTTGCTTTGCCGAAGTGTTCGTGACGATGATCGGCAAAGATACGATAAAGGCCAAAACCCCTTGCAAAACAAAGACATGCGCGTAAGCTTTCAGACGCACAAAAGATGTTCCCCATCGCTTCCGCATGTTGATGTAACGGTAATCTTCAGGTTTGTTCCAATTGCGGACCGTGATGTACAAAAAGAGACGCAAAGCCCAGACTGCAACCATCGTCAACAACACGATCGCCCGCAGACCGATGACATCCGATGTCAGGAAGGTTACGATTGCGACCAACAGGAAGGCCGGTCCCCAAAAACTGTCCACTATCGAATTATTATTCAGGTACTGCGCACCGATGAATACGATCGAAAAAAAGATCCAAAGCGCCAAAGCACTTAACAGAAAAGCATTCATTTTATGATTCCTCCTCACACATATAGGAAATCGCCACAGTGCCGACACCGGCACTCATTCCGACGATTGTAGAAATGTTCATGATATATTCCGGTTCCTTGCCGAGCAAGGCGACGCTGCGCTTACGATATGCTTCAGCTTTTTCGGGATTATTGGCATGCACAATCGCATATCTCGAAATCTTCTCCTGTGCATTCACTTTTTCCAGCAATCGGAACAGCTTCTTTTCATTGCCTTTTTCGCTGAACGCCTTCTCGGCTATCGAACCTTTGCCTTTTGCGTCGATGGATACGACAGGTTTCAGATTGATCGACATCGCTGCCATCCCGGAAACTTTACTTAACCGTCCGGATCTCACCATGTATTTCAAGTTGTTGACGCTGACGAAGATATTTGTACGGTCCCTCAAGCGTTCAATCGCTCCGACGATTTCATCAAAAGGTGTTTCCGCCGCGATCATTTCCGCCGCTTTCATGACAAGCAACCCCTCCGCACCCGAATTCCGTTTCGAATCGATCACGGCGATTTTTTTGCCTTCATGCAGTTTTTTCGAGACGGCATTCTGGAACACGCTGTTGGTTCCGCTCTGCTCTTTCGCGACAGTCAAAATGATGACTTTATCGTAATGGGAGAGCACGGTTTCCAGATATTTCTCGACAACGATCGGATTCGGCTGTGAACTTTTCGGGTATTCGATGGCTTCTTCCAACAAAGGATAGAAAAGTTCTGGCGTCATCGTCACCTTATCGAGATAGGAGGTGTTGTCAAAATTCAGGTTGAGCGGCAACATATGCACTTGATAGTGATCGAGCATTGCCTGCGGAATGTCCGCGATCGAGTCCGTGATCAGTGCCGTGTCGTATTTCCGATCAAAGGCTGATTCGTTCTGTCTGACCATATCATCCGCCTTCTGCTGCAGGATGATGCCTTTTTTGCGCAAAACCTGGAATACCTGCTCCGGCGCATTGGCGTGGATATGGATTCTGGCTTTGTGGTTGTTGCCTGCCACAATCAAGGAATCCCCGTAGAGTGCCAGTTCCGCTTTCAATGCTTCCAGATCAATCGCATCCCCTGACAACAGCGCTTCGGTACAGTAGCGATGGTGTATCTCCCCTTGGCTATGGATCAATTCCTCATTGAAAGAAAGATCTTCCGGTTCATCGCTGACCTCCAAGTCCACCTTTCCGGTGCGCAAAAACGTCGCAAATCCTTGCAGAAAGTAGACAAACCCCTTTGCGCCGGAATCGACGACTTTGGAATCCTGGAGCACTTTCAAACGCGAGGTCGTCGCTTCCAAAGATTTGTTGGCCGTGATCAGCGATTTTGAAAACAATTCGGAGAATGTAGCCGAAAGGTCTTTATGGCTGTATACCGCATCTGCCCATTCCCGGATGACGGTGATGATTGTCCCTTCCACCGGATCGGAAATGGCCTGATAGGCATAAGGAACCGCCTTTTTGACCGTTTCCGCAAATGAAGGGATGGTTATCATCTCCTCATCCATCAGGCTGAGAAAGATCCCATTGATGTATTGCGCAATGATGATGCCGGAATTTCCCCTGGCCCCCGTCAAAGCAGCATCGGCTATGCTGTTCATCGTTTCCTTGACGGATCCGGAAATTTTCGCCTCCAAGATGATCGCATGCATGGTTGAAGAAAGGTTGCTGCCGGTATCCCCGTCAGCGACCGGAAACACATTGATTTCGTTCAGGCTGTTTTTGTTTTTGATGACCTCCTGTGCACCCGACACAAAAGAATAGTAAAGCTTTTCGCTGTCCAATTTTGAAATGTCCATTGGTCTTCCCCAATCCGCTCTTAGGCTTTTTTGGTTGCTCACAGAAATCTTTGTGCTGCAACATACGTGATGCCGGCAGTTGCCGCATTCAAGAAAGTCCCCCAAGCCAAATCGATCACTGTGATCATGATCGGCCAATCCTTCAAAGTCGCCAGATTGGTCAAGTCATATGTCGCATATGCGATCAAACCGAAAAACCCGCCAGCCAAAATGGCATATTGCAGGCTTTCCTTCAAAAGGGCCGGTTGAATCACAAAAAATACGAGGCCGCCTATGAACAGCAGATAAAATACGATTGCCGCAACCCAGTTGACATTCGGGGACATGAGATGACCCAAATACTTGCTGTAAATATTTTTGGATACCACTCCCAACCAGACAATATCCACCAAAAAGAACACAAAAAATGTCAGTAAATACAATTTGATGCTGTCCATCATTTCTTCCTCCCTTTCCGTAATCCGTTGCTGATTTAGTCGCTTCGTTCTTTCGGACAAAATGCCGTCTTCCATCACATAAACTTTATCACAATATTCAATCAAACGCTCATCATGCGTCACCATGATCGTCGCCTTTTTCTTTAATTTTGTTTCTCTCGCCAGAATCTCCACCACTTCGAATGCCTTCTGCGTATCCAGACTGGCGGTCGGTTCGTCAGCAAGAATGACTGATGGGTCATGGTAAAGGGCACGGGCGATGGCGACACGCTGCCTCTGCCCGCCGGAGAGATCGCTCGGGAATTTGTCCTTCAATTCGAAGATACCCAATTCTTTCAATAATTCATCCCGTTTTTGTTTGTCCACTTTGCTTCGCTCGACTTTATTGGCCAAATGCAGCTGATCCTGGACCGTCAGAAACGGGACCAGATTCGAGGCTTGCAGAATAAACCCGATCTCCTCAAATCTTAGTTTGGCGCGTTTTTTCTCGGTCACCTCACTGAATGGATTGCCGTTGATCAAGACCTTTCGGAAGACGGTGTCTGAAGACCTCCTGTGATGGTCAAGAATGTGCTTTTGCCTGATCCGCTCGGGCCGATGACGGCTACAAACTCACCGGCCTTTATGGAAATATTCGTTGTTTTCAAGCGCTTCTATCTTAAGTTCCCCTTCCCCGAATGAACGGGAAACATCTATCAATTCAATTAATTTCATCTGCTGACTCTCCTATCCGATTGCCTTTAATGGATCGATTTTTACAACTGCCCTTACGGAAAATGCGCCACCGACCATAGCCATGATGACCAACAAGCCGCAATGACACCAAAAAATTTAAGTTCGTTTGGTAAGGAACAGCGGCCGGCAAGACCATTGCTGTCACGCCGGTCAATATCAACCCGATGCCGACTCCGATAGCAGCCAACAAGAACGTTTGGATGACGACTGATTTTGCGATATAACCGCTCGAAATCCCTTGTGCTTTCATGACCCCAAACATGCTCGATTTCTGCATGGTAAGGACATAGATGAAAATACCGATCACGACTGACGCAATGACGACCAAAAATCCGATCATCAAACCGAATGTCAATACCTGCGCAGTGTATCCCGGAATTTCACTGATGTAATCCGCAATCGAATATACGTTCAAATCTTCATTTCCAGTGTCCACCTCTTCGATCGTGTCATCGATTGCCCGCACGACAATTGCACTGATGCGCCCTTCATCCGATTCATCGATCTGCTCAAAACGGACTTCCTGATAGGAACATACAGTCGTGTACAAAACCGGTGCGACACTGAATCTGGCATCTTCCGTAAATCCGACTACTTCTACTTCCTTGTCCGATCCCGCCAACTGGAGCATATCGCCCAATTCGATGCCCTCTTCTTCCTTCAGACTGATGTCTGCGACGACCTCATCATCGTTTTGGAAAGCTCCCCTTCGATCACTTCAGGCATCAGGAATTGATCCGCTTCGATTCCGAAGAAAGTCGTATCGATTTTTGCATCATCACCTGACGTCCCTTTTTTGCTGACGACACTAGGTGCTATTCCGATTACTGCAGCCTCATCCGCAGCAACTTCATCGATTGCGCCTTTCGGAAGCATCGACATGTTGATGTTCGTATTCGACTCGTCCGTCAGAATGATGCCGTCCGCATCCCATTTATCAACGCTGGTCCGATTATCCTGGGCCAACCCATAGGCAAGACCCACCAAGAAGAACACCAAATAGGACACCAGCACCATGACGCCGATGATCAGCGAAAACCTTGTTTTTGAATGCTTAATTTCTTTCCAAGCTAAGAACATTTTTGCAACTCCTTCATTTCTTCTGTTATTTTATCCATGTTGACAAAAAATAGATTGATCCCGCAAATAGGTTCTGTCACCTAGCTCGCACCGTATCTCCTTGATTCATCGCGCTATTCAGTATTTTCAACTGCTTCATCAAAAACAAGCCATCGATGCCTTCAAGGTTGCAGGTATTCACTTCGGACAAAATAGCCAAATTGATCGCTTTCTTTGAAGTGACGCCTTTTTCGCTCAATGAAACGATCGTAGCGCGCTTATCCAAAAGGGACGGTTCCTTCGTGAGCCAACCCTGTTTTTCGAGACGGTTCAATATGGGGTTCAACGTCCCGATCCCCATCCCTAACCGCTCCCCGATGTGTTTGATCAATATATTGTCCTCATCCCATAGAGCAAGCAAAACGAGGTACTGCGGGAATGTCAAATGGAAATCTTTCAATGCACGGTTATACATTTTGCCGAAACCATTTGCAGCCAGATAGACCTCGAAACAAAGTTGATCCTCAAGCGGCCTTTCAAAAATAGATTCATCCATCCTGATACCGCCTCCTTTCCAAATTCACCTCAACGATCAATATACATCTTACAAGATATATATTAAGCGATAAAATCTGGAAAGTAAATCAATCGCACTCGGAAGTGCAGAAAACTGAAAAAATCCCGAAACATCAATATTACGATAGCGAGAAAAAAGGACTCAGAGCAGGTGCCCTGAATCCTTTAAGTGGATTGCAATAACTTTATTGCTTATTTTGCGGCCGCTAAACGGCTGTTGACTTCATCCCAGTTCACAAGGTTCCAGAATGCTTTGATGTACTCAGGACGCACGTTCTTGTAGTTCAAGTAATAAGCATGTTCCCATACATCAAGGCCCAAAATCGGCGTTTTGCCTTCGCTGATCGGCGAATCTTGGTTTGGTGTGGAGGTGATTTCCAATTTACCATCGGAAACTACCAACCAAGCCCATCCGGATCCGAAACGGCCTGCAGCAGCTGCAGTGAATTTTTCTTTCATGGCATCAAAACTGCCGAATGCTTCTTCGATTCCGTCCTTGACAGCTCCTGTAGGTTCTCCGCCTGCATTAGGCGCCAAAACTGTCCAGAATAAGCTGTGGTTTGCATGTCCGCCGCCGTTGTTGCGGACAGCCGTACGGATATCCTCCGGAACGCTGTTCAAATCAGCCAATAATTCCTCAATCGTTTTTTCAGCCAACTCAGGGTGTTTCTCCAATGCTGCGTTCACGTTTGTGATGTAAGCGTTGTGGTGTTTCTCATGATGCAAATGCATCGTTTCCTCATCGATGTATGGTGTCAAAGCGTCGTACGCGTAAGGTAATGCTGGTAATGTAAAAGCCATGTTAAATTCCTCCTAAAATAGTTTAGTGATTCCTGACTGATTTCACTGTATCATCAATCGCTCACTTTATCAAAAATAAAGCCTCGAAGCCGTAGCAATTTTTGATTGCTAAATGAATTCATTTTCGATAGACTGGACAAGTATGATGCAGAAAGCGGTGATCACAATCTCAATCGTTAGTTTAGTCAAAGACAGTTTTATGGATCCAAAGCAATTGTTGGGTGCCAAGACATTAAAAAAAGGCCCTGCCTTTTTGCTCTTCATCTTGCTCTCGCTGACCGTCAGCATCCCCCTGTTTCTGGATGGGTATGCCACGCTGCAAAAATTTTCGGCAGATGCGGGCGTGATAGCAGAGAAAATACCTTCATTCACTATTTCGGACAGCGAATTGCAGTTGGAGAATCCCTCGGAAAGAGGTTTCATTTATAAAACCGACACAGTCCTGTTGGCTTTCGATAGTCAGGAAGTTTACACACAGAGAGAAATCGAAAAAGAAATGTCCTCACCTGTTTTGATTTTGAGTCTCGTATTTTCAAAGGATGCCTTCACACTCTACGCTCAAGACGTCCCGTTCAGGTTGCCTTATGAGCAGTCAGATGACCTTACGGACCAGTCGTTCAAAAAGTTGCTGGGCAATTTTTCCAGCGATCGGCTTTTTTCCGGCGTGATCATGCTCTTGTTCAGCCTTTTCATTTCTTCATTCAGTGTGCTTCTGACGCTGTTGATTATCGCGCTGTTCGCGAATGTATTGACAGGATTCATGCGGAAAAAACTCCCGTTCCGCGAAATACTGAGGATGGCGCTGATAGCCTCCGTCGTCCCGGTGGTTTTCTTTAGCCTATTGAACGGATTCGGCCTCTACCCTATGATTCAGGATGAAGCGATTGCCCTCATCGGTATTTTCTATTTCTACAGAGCCCTTAAAGAATAGCCGGACAGCCGCAACTTTTCGGCAATGTCCGGTTCCTGCCCAAAAAGAGGCCGCAGCAGATGATCGAAAGATCATCTTGCTGCGGCCTCTTTGTTTATATTGTTGGCTAGCTACACGGGTAAGCCCTTCGGAAATTAGATAAATCAGTCCTATTGCGCTCTACGATGCTCAGTCGGACTGATTTCCTAAATTGTCATGACTCTTGCGATTTCAATCGCTTAGAGGCATGATACACTTGACCGTTTAGGTCACAGTGTTTCCTTAATAAGGGCTGAACGAACCCGTTCCGCTTTTCTTATTTTTTACCCGTGGTTGCGGGTTTTGCTTGCTCTTCGTTTGCGTTTCTGTTGGCTGGCGATATTTTCTTTCAATTTGCGTTTGTAGCCAGGCTTCACTTGTTTCTTAGCCTTGTTTACCATTCCGCGGATGCGGTGATCGGGTTCCAATTGACTCGGAGCGTTTCTCATCTCACGGCGTTTTCTTTCGTAAGTTTCAACAAGTTGATCTTTTTCGATAGCGACCGGTTTGAAAACAACCCCGTACTTCTCCAGATCATCGATTGCCTTTTCTTCACCCGGTGCGTACAAAGTGATCGCAGTTCCTTTTAAGTTGCTGCGTCCCGTTCTGCCCGTACGGTGTACGAAAAATTCCATGTCCTTCGGCAATTCATAGTTGATGACGTGTGAAACGCCTTCGATATCGATGCCGCGTGCCGCCAAATCGGTAGCCACCATGAATTGGTACTCCAGATTATGGACTCTTCTCATGATGCGTTTGCGTTCACGAGCCGGCACATCGCCATGCAAGACAGCCGGCTGGATGCCACGTTGTCTCAGTCCATCAGCGATTTCCTCGGCATTTTGTTTTGTATTGGCAAAAATCAATGCCAGATATGGTTCTCCCATCGTCAACACTTGATACAGAACATCAATTTTTGCTTGTCCTTTAGTGGACAGCAACAGATTATCGATTGCCGGTGCAATGATATGTTCCGGTTTCAACTGGACAACGACAGGGTTTTCAACGTATTTCTTCAAGAAACCCTTCAGTTTCTCTGGGATCGTAGCGGAGAATACCAGCATCTGGAGTTTCTCCGGCAAGCGGCCGGCAATCTGATCGACATCATGCAGGAAGCCCAGATCCAGTGTCATATCCGCTTCGTCAATGACCATTTTTTTAGCTGTATGGATCTTCAGTGCTTGCTCATTGATCAGGTCAAGGATCCTGCCGGGAGTTCCGATGACGATATGCGGTTGGTTGTTGACCAGTTTCGACATTTGACGTTTTTTGTCTGTGCCGCCTACGTAGCTGACGATACGGATTTCCTCGGGAGCATTTGAGACAAGCTGACTGGCTGTTTGATACAGTTGCTCAGCTAGCTCACGGCTGGGTGAAGTGATGACAACTTGGACTTCATTTTTTGTTGGATCGATGTCATCTATCAGGGGCAGCAAGAAGCTATGGCTTTTACCTGTTCCTGTCTGCGATTGACCAATCACGCTCTTGCCGGTTCGAATGATCGGGATAATTTGTTTTTGGATATCGGTCGGTTCTTTGAAATTCAATTTGCTGATTGCCTCCAGCAAAAATGGCTTCAATTGAAAGTCTTTAAATTCCACGTTTACACCTCTTGTTTTTCTTCTGCGTATTTTATGCCTTACCATTATAACACATGCGCAAGGTTTAAACCTTAATTTCAAATAAGAATTTGAAAACCAAACACGTAAATTTATTCGCAATATATTTATACACACTAACGAAAGCACCCCGGCAAAGATGCCGTCAACATGAAAACAGACGCTTTCTTTCATTGCCAACCGTAAATGATAATAGTATAATGATATAATGAACAGAATCTAATCATAATAAAAGGGGGGCATGTAATGATTACCCAAAATACTGCTCTGTTCACTATTTTCGGAGCAACAGGTGATTTGGCTCACCGTAAACTGTATCCATCATTATTTCGCTTATACAAAAAAGGATTCATCAAAGATAATTTTGCCGTTATCGGAACAGCGCGACGAGACTGGTCCGATGAACATTTCCGTGAAGTGGTCCTGGATTCCATCAAAGATTTGACTGAAGATAAGGAAGAAGCTGTTTCTTTCGCAGCCCATTTCTATTACATCGCCCACAACGTCAACGACTCGGAACACTACGCCAAATTGAAGGTCTTGTCCGAATCCTTGGATGCCAAGTATTCGCTGTCAGGTAACCGCGTTTTCTATCTGGCGATGTCTCCTGAGTTTTTCGGCATCATTGCTGAAAAACTGAAGGAACAAAAGCTGATCACGGAAGACGGCTTCAACCGTTTGATCATCGAGAAGCCTTTCGGGCGCGATTTCGAATCCGCGGATGCGCTGAACACTAAGCTGCGTAAATCGTTTGACGAAAACCAAATTTTCCGTATCGATCATTATTTGGGCAAAGAAATGGTGCAGAACATCTCTGCTGTCCGATTCTCCAATATGATTTTCGAATCGCTCTGGAACAACAAGTACATCGACAACGTTCAGATCACCCTATCCGAGACTGTGGGCGTTGAGGAACGCGGCGCTTACTACGATAACAATGGCGCTTTGCGCGATATGGTGCAAAATCATATCCTTCAGATCGTTGCCTTGTTGGTTATGGAACCGCCTCTGTCCTTGCAAGGCGAAGATGTCCGTTCCGAGAAAATTAAAGCTCTTCGTTCCCTGCGTCTGTACAACACACCCGAAGAGGTCAACCGCAACTTTATCCGGGCCCAGTACGCCGGAAACCCTGACAAAAGCGTTGCAAGCCTACCGTGAGGAACCTAACGTCAATCCTGCTTCATCAACCGAAACCTTTGTGGCCGGCAAAATTTTGGTCGATAATTTCCGTTGGAAAGGCGTTCCTTTCTACATCCGGACCGGCAAACAAATGGCTTCAAAAGAAACATACATCCATATCCAGTTCAAGCACGTATCGATGAACATCTTCCCTACGGAAGGCGTCGACGAAATCGCTGAACCGAATGTACTGACCATCCATGTTTCACCGCTGGAAGGCTTCTCCTTACGCCTGAACGCCAAACGGGTCGGCCAAGGAACCGAGATGAAGAATATCCGCATGCACCACATCTATGATGAGGAAACGCAAGCAAACAGCCCTGAAGCCTATGAACGCCTCCTGTTGGATTGCCTGAACGGTGACCCGACAAACTTTTCCCACTGGGATGAAGTCGCACAATCTTGGCGCTTCGTTGATGAGATCCGCAAAGTTTGGGACGCCCAAGAAGATTGCACGGATACCCTTTTCGCGTATGAGAGCCACTCGATGGGACCCAAAGAAAGTGACGCTTTGCTTGAGCAGGACGGATTCCGCTGGACTGAATTCAACTGGAGTCAAAGTTACAAAGAAAAACAGGAAAACGAATAAAACTAAAGGCCGGACAAAAGCGTAACGTTTCGCTTTTGTCCGGCCTTTTTCGATTCAAGTCTGTTTCATCAATGCGTGTTCTGCCATTCGATCGCAAGCTCTTCCAATTCCAAAATGATGTCGTTTATCTCCGCCTCGTCCTTAGCGTTCGCTCCGCTTGCAAGCGGGTGCCCGCCCCCGCCATGCCGTTTGGCGACCTCATTGATGATCGGACCTTTTGAGCGCAATCTGCAGCGATAGGTACCGTTCGGTTGCTCCACAAAAATCCCCCAGCATAACACGCCTTCTACGGTGCCCGGTAATGGCACAACCGGAGCGGTGTCGCTGTCGGTCGCACCGAATTTCTCAAGAATTTCTTGGGAGAGGATGATGCTGGCGACCCCGACATCATTGATCGTCAAACTCTGCAGGACGAACCCTGACAAATTGGCTGTTTTCAAGGAATTTGTGTTCATCATTTGACTGATATCCGACGCGGAAAAATCAAACTGCATCAATTTCGAGGCTATCTCCATAGTCACTGTTGTAGTCGCCGGATAGAGGAATCTGCCCGTATCGCCGACGATGCCGGCATATAACAGCCTCGCCGCTGCTGCGTTCATCGGCAGCGCACCCTCAGTTGAAAAGGAAATCTTTGCGATGATTTCGCTGCTGCTGCTGGCATGCGTCTCCACAAGGCAAATATCTCCGTAGGGATCTTCATTCGGATGGTGATCGATTTTGATCAGATAATCACCTTTGACAAAACGTTTGTCGCTGACTCTTGGTTGATTCGCTGTGTCCGTGACAATCACCAAAGCACCTTCATAGGCCTCATCCGGAATGCTGTCCATGCTGCCGAGGTAGGAAAGGCTGTCTTCATTTTCGCCGACAACGAATACTTTTTTCTCAGGATATTCTTGCCTGATCAAGCTGGCGAGACCATTCTGCGAACCCAATGCATCCGGATCCGGACGCAGGTGCCGGTGGATGATGATCGTTGCGTACTCTTGAATTTTACTGACTATATCTGCATAAATCGGATTTTCCACTTGCTGACCTCCTACGATTTTTCCATCAGTTGGCAAATGACGATTGCTTTGCTGACCAGTGAATTTTCTAAATATACTTCGACATCCAATTTGGATGATCTTCTGCCCAATTCCAATATTTTTGAGCGTATCTCGATGATGCTGTCTATCTGGATCATCTTCAATTGATAGATGTCCATCTGCTCGATGACAGCATTCCGTTTCTGTAAGGTATACAAGATTTTTTTGGTTGTGCTCGCCAACACCTCGCTCAGCACTCCGAACGACACAGTCCCCAGACTGTTCGTCATTTGCGGTGTGATTCGGAAGCGATAAGCGGGTAGGCCGTCGCCTTCTTCCGAGCTGGTCAAGGATAGGTTTTCCACGACTTGGTCCTCGATCGTGTTGCCGACTTGCGGCTGACGCTGCGCAAGTTGCATGGCCTTCATGACATCCTGACGCGAAATGATGCCGAGCAGCTGCAAGTTATCTTTCACCACTGGCATCACTTCCAAGCCATCCCAGATCATCCGGTGCGCCACGCTCGCCACACTCATGTGCGTTTTTGCGACTATCGGTTCCCGGGTCATTACCCGTTCAAGCGAAAGCGTATCTGCTTTTCCAAGGATGTCCTTCGCCGTGATGATGCCCACAAGACGCATATT
Organism: uncultured Carnobacteriaceae bacterium; assembly: GCA_963814755.1. Classification (GTDB taxonomy): domain Bacteria; phylum Bacillota; class Bacilli; order Lactobacillales; family Aerococcaceae; genus Trichococcus. The sequence goes on along the minus strand of CAWFEB010000024.1, from coordinate 282,703 downwards.
ATGATTGACGATCGGGAAACGCGAGTGGGTGCTTTCGGTATTGAGATTGCGGTATTGGAACACGGTGTCGTCCAATGAGAGGAATTTCGTCTCATCAATCGGGGTGTAGATGTCCTCCACCAGCATAATTTCCTTTTTGATCAGTTGGTCCGTCATGGCACGGTTGATCATTGTCGCTACAGTAAATGTGTCATAGGTCGTGCGCAGTATCGGCATTTCGACCTGATCAGCCAAATGGACGATGCTCTCATCCGTATCGAATCCCCCCGTAATCAGGACTGCTGCGCCTTTCTCCAATGCAAATTCCTGGATATCATTCCGGTTACCGACGATCATAAGTGATCCGGGTGAAATGTAGCGCTCCATCGCTTCGCGTTGCATCGCTCCGATGATGAATTTGCTCAAAGTCTTGTCCAGGCCTTTCTTTCCTCCCAAAATATCCCCATCGATGATTTTGCAGATTTGGCCGAAAGTCAGCGTTTCGATGTTCTCTTTCGATTTGCGTTCGATCCGGATGGTGCCTACACGCTCGATGGTTGAAACCAATCCGATGTTCTCGGCATCCTTGATGGCGCGGTAAGCTGTGCCTTCAGACATGTTCAAATTCTTTGCTATCGTGCGGACGGAAAGCTTTTCCCCGACCGGCAGCGTTTCGATGTATTGAATGATTTGCTCGTGTTTCGTTGCCATAGTGTACTCCCTTGCTTTCTCTATTGTAATGAAATGAAATCTCCCGGTTGCATGGTGAGTCCGACGCCATCATCCAGAAGCGACAGAAAATCATTCGGATCCTGTTTGATCAACGGAAACATGTTGTAGTGGATTGGAACTGCAATTCGATCCAACTGTTTCAATGCATAAGCAGGATTGCCCCTGAAAAGATATCCTCATGCGGTTCCTCACCTTTCTCGGTGACAAAAAACTGTATTATTCAGTGTCCATCGTATCATGAAACAGTTTATTAGTACAACGAAAAGCGAAGGATATTATTTTGTTCTGCATACATTAAAAGGCCTTCCGCACAGAAGGCCTTTCAACGGATTATTCATCATCCTAAAGCGACGTCAAGGATCATCATGACCGTGAAGCCGAACATAAGTCCCATCGTGGCAATATCACTGTTGCCGTTCGTTTGCGACTCCGGTATCAGTTCCTCGACGACAACAAAGATCATGGCTCCGGCAGCGAATGCGAGCGCGTAAGGTAAAATCGCGCTCATGGATATGACGGCGGCTGCCCCGATGACAGCCGCAATCGGCTCAACGATGGCAGAAAGCTGCCCGTAATTGAAAGCCTTCAGCCTGCTGTTTCCATCAGCCCTGATCGGCATGGACAAAGCCGAACCTTCAGGTATGTTCTGGATGCCGATACCGATCGCCAGACCGATGGCACTCAATAGCGTATTATCCTCGGATATTCCGGCTGCGACCGCTCCAAAACCGACTCCGACTGCCAAGCCTTCGGGAATATTATGGATCGTGATCGCAAGGAACAACAACAAGTTGCGGGAAGCTTGTGTCTGCGGACCTTCCCGGTGTTCCATCGGTTCACCCAAGTGCAGATGGGGGACGATTCTATCCGTCATGCGCAGGAACACGCCACCCAGCAAAAAACCGATTGCCGCCGGAACCCATGACAAGCCACCGTAGCCGCTCTCTTCGGCATGGGAAATGGATGGAGCCAACAATGACCAAAACGATGCCGCTATCATGACCCCGGCAGCGAAGCCGCTCATGACATCAAGAACTTTGCGGTTGACGGATTTGAAGAAAAACACAAATGAGGCACCTATGATGGTACAACCCCAAGTGAACAATCCCGCTATGAATGCTTGCATAATTGGATTTAATTGACTGAATGACTCTAACATGATTTTTATCTCCCCTTTATAATGAAATAATGAATGATTTCTGTTACAGATGCGTCGTGTCCCATAATGGCAACTGAATGTTCTCGTAGTGGATCGGGTCGAGCTGTGTTACGGTTATCCCCAATAAACGCACGTGCCGTTCGATTGTGCCGTTGTCCAACCAAAGTTCCCAAGCATGACGGAAAATATCCTCCGCTTGGGAAAAATGATCGACACGAGTTTTTCTGCGCGTTATGGTATCGAAATCGGCGTAGCGGATTTTCAACACAATCGTCCGCCCGTGCAACTTGCTGGTATGCAGCGCTCCTTGGACAGCCAGAGCGATTTGCTTCAGTTCCACCCTGACCTGTTCCTCATCAGTCAGAAACAGCGTAAAGGTGTTTTCTTTCCCGATCGATTTCCTTTCCCTTTCAGGCTCCACAGCTCGGTTGTCGATGCCTCTGACCCGTTGATAGAGGGTATATCCGTGCTTCCCGAATTGCGAAATTAACTCGCTTTGATCAAAAAGATAGAGATCCTCTCCGGAATGGATGCCCAACAGTTTCATCTTTTCGACGGTCTTCTTGCCGACGCCATAAAACTTTTCGATAGGCAGTCGCCGCAAAAAAATGGCTGCTTTGTTTGGTGTGATCACAGTCATGCCCGCCGGTTTCTGGAAGTCGGAAGCAATCTTTGCAATGAACTTATTGTAGGAAACACCGGCCGAGCAAGTCAGACCCGTTTCCTGCCAGACTTCCCTTTGGATTCTTCGGGCAATCATTGTCGCACTGGACAGATTCTGCTTATTCTTGGTGACATCCAGATAGGCTTCATCCAGAGACAAAGGTTCTATCAAATCAGTGTAGCGCGCGAATATTCCCCTGATCTGTTGGGAAACAATCTTGTAATGACTCATCCGTGGAGGAATGAAGATGGCTCCCGGGCAGAGTTCAAATGCTTTTTGCGCACTCATCGCCGAATGGATGCCGAATTTCCTGGCGGCATAATTGGCTGTAGTCACAACCCCTTTGCGACCGGTATCTCTCGGATGATTCGCAATGACGATCGGTTTGCCGCGATGTTCTGGATGATCCCTTTCCTCGATTGAAGCGTAGAAGGCATCCATATCCACGTGGATTATCTTTCTGCTTTTATCATTTTCGGGTTCCTTAAATGTCAAGATCCCAATCTGCATACTGTTCTCCTTGTTTTAAACCGCTTTATTGAACGTGAATTTTACTTGCCGCTTTGAAGCTGATTTGGTAAGACTGGTGATTCTGCGCCTCAAAAGTGTACGGACCTTCGTACGGCTCCACGTTTGTCAACAGATAAGGGACGCTTAACTTTACATCCTTATTGAGCAAATACGCCAGAAATTCCTGATCGTCATCAACTTCCCTGATGATGAAGCGGCTGCCGACTTCCAGCTCAATCAATGGTTTGCTCTCATAAACTTCGATCCGGCCCTCTTTGTCGGGGATCACGCCCCCATGCGGATCATATTTAGGAAAACCTAGATAGGCATCCAAACTATCGATCAAACGATCCGATGAGACATGCTCCAACAGTTCCGCTTCGTCATGTACTTCATCCCAGTTGAAATCCAATTTTTCCGAGAGGAACACTTCCCAAAGTCGATGTTTCCGGATTAACTTATTTGCGATCACTTGGCCTTTGTCGGTGATCTGCACCCCTTGGTACGGTATGTGGCTGATCAAGCCATCCTTTAGCAATTTGACGGACATTTCGGTGACAGAAGCGGCAGATACGGATAAAGCCTGCCCGATCTGCTTATTATTGACAAGCTGTTTGTCTCCACCCAATTCCATGATTACTTTCAGATAATCCTCTTTGTGCGGCGTCATGCGCTCCCTCCTCTTTTTAGGTTTACCTAAACTATATTTTATATTATACGACAAATCTGCTTGATTACAAGCCTAAAATCCACAATAATCCGTTCACTGTCAGTATATACACAGCTTCAGCAACAAAGAATATTGGCTGGCTACAAATTGACGGAGCCTATTGGACAAGATGGACAAACCAGCGGGTCACACGTCCATTATCGGATCATAAAAATTTTTTTGAACAACAAAAAAAGCCGGGAGCGTGCCCCGGCTTTCCTTTATCTACTATTAACCTTTGTAGGCTGCGTAGATGATTTCTTTCAATTCTGAGATTAATGGTTGTTTAGGGTTAGCTGTTGTACATTGATCTTCGAATGCCAATTCAGCCAAGCGGTCTGCATCGCGTTCAAGCATTTCATCAGTGATGCCTTGATCACGGAAGTTCATCTTGATGCCGATGTCTTGTCCTAATTTAGTGATTTCAGTCGCCAAAGCTTCGACCAATTCAGCAGTCGTGTTGCCTTTGAAGCCTAGGTAGCGAGCGATTTCAGCGTAGTCTTCGTCTGCACGGAAGTACTCGTATTTAGCCCACAACGCATGTTTTTGCGGATCAATCGCATTGTAGCGGATGATATGCGGCAACAGGATAGCGTTCGTACGGCCGTGGATCAGATCCCATTGACCGCCGATTTTGTGTGCGATCGAGTGGGAAATACCCAAGAACGCATTCGCGAATGCCATACCAGCCATAGTAGAAGCATTGTGCATTTTTTCGCGTGATTCTTGGTCGCCGTAATTGTATGAATTTCTCAAGTTTTCGAATACCAATTTGATGGCTTGTAAGCTCAATCCTTTAGTGTAGTCGTTTGCCAATACGGAAACAAAAGATTCGATGGCATGCGTCAATACGTCCATACCAGTATCTGCAGTTACAGATTTAGGAACACTGTATACGAATTGTGGATCCACGATGGCAACATCCGGAGTCAATGCGTAATCAGCCAATGGGTATTTGATGTGTGTTTCGCTGTCTGTGATAACCGCGAATGGCGTTACTTCCGAACCAGTACCTGATGTAGTAGGGATGCAGACAAGTTTCGCTTTTTCCATATCCTTGATCTTGTAAGTACGTTTGCGGATATCCAAGAATTTTTGTTTAGCGCCGAAGAAGTCGCTTTCTGGGTGCTCATAGAACAACCACATCGCTTTGGCAGCATCCATAGGAGAACCCCCGCCGATTGCGATGATTGTATCCGGTTTGAAGTCGCGCATTTTTTCAGTACCACGGTTTACAGTGTTTGTTGTCGGGTTAGGTTCAACATCTGAGAAGATTGCGTAAGATACTTTGTTGTTGCGTTGTTTCAATTGTTCGATGACTACATCCACATAGCCGAATTTGACCATGCCGTCGTCGCAGACGATGAAGACTCTTTCGACATCTTTCATGTCACGTAAGTATCTAACTGAATTTTCTTCGAAGTAAACCTTCTCTGGCAATTTAATCCACTGCATATTATTTCTCCTTTTAGCAACAGTTTTCACGTTCAATAAATCTAATGCAGAAACGTTATGAGAAACTGAGTTTCTGCCGTAAGATCCGCAACCCAAAGTTAATGAAGCGATATTATTGTTGTACAAGTCACCGATACCAGCTTGAGAAGATGGAGAGTTGATAAGAACGCGGCAAGCTTTCATTTCTTTTCCGAATTGCTCAATCAAATCATTGCGGCGAGTATGCAGTGAAGCCGAGTGACCTAAGCCACCCAAATCAAGCATTTGCTTGCAAAGTTGGAAACCATGCTCTGTGCTGTCTGATTTCATCATAGCCAATACTGGAGATAATTTTTCTCTTGACATTGGGTATTCTGCTCCGACGCCAGGTAATTCAGCGATCAACATTTTAGTGTTTGCAGGAACGTTCAATCCAGCCAATTCAGCGATTTTACGAGCGTGCATGCCGACAACATTCGGTCTCACGCCAGTTTTTGCATCATTCATCACGACGTCTTCCAATTGTTGAATTTCTTCAGGTTTAGCGAAGTATACATTGTGCAGTTGGAATTCTTTTTTGACTTCATCATAGATTTCGCTGTCGACGATTGCAGCTTGTTCTGAAGCACAGATCATACCGTTGTCGAAAGTTTTTGAAACGATGATGTCGTTTACAGCGCGTTTAACGTTTGCTGATTTTTCGATGTAAGCTGGAACGTTACCAGGTCCAACTCCCAATGCTGGTTTACCAGTAGAATAAGCAGCTTTAACCATTGCAGCTCCACCTGTAGCCAATACGACAGCAACTTCTGGATGGTTGATCAATTCAGCTGTTTTTTCCATTGATACGCCTTCTACCCATTGGATACAGTCAGCAGGTGCGCCTGCTTTGATGGCAGCATCGTAAACAACTTTTGCAGTTGCAGCCGAACATTTTTCTGCGCTTGGGTGGAAAGAGAAGATGATCGGGTTTCTTGTTTTCATACAGATCATTGCTTTGAAGATTGTTGTCGAAGTTGGGTTGGTTGTTGGGATGATACCGGCAACAACGCCTACAGGAGCGGCAACCTTCATGATTTGATCAACTTTATTGTCTTCAATGATTCCGACTGTTTTATTTTTTCTGATTGAATGCCAAATGTTTTCAGCGGCATACATGTTTTTGATACATTTATCTTCATAAACGCCTCGGCCTGTTTCTTCAACTGCCATTTTTGCAAGTGGCATATGTTGCTCCATTGCAGCTAATGCCATTTCGTGGACGATGTGGTCGACTTGTTCTTGGGTATAATCTTCAAATAGAGTCAAAGCTTTTTGGGCTTTTCCAGTGTAGTTGCTGATTTCTTCTTTTGCAGTCATCATGGGTTTTTTCTCCTCTAAAACTACTTTTTCTTTACTCATGTGAGATCCTCCTAAAAATGTATGTTATCCTTTTCACATGCTTATTATATTTCATGGGATTTCGTTTGTAAAGCGGATAAATGTGATATTCTTCACTTATTTTCCATACAGGCCCTGTAAGCGTGTTCAGTGGAGGTTTTTGTCTCTACCGGTTTTCACAAATAGTTATTGGAAACATTCTATTTCTCAACCTTTTGATTGTGAATTTATTATCATTGTTCGGAATCCGCACTGAAAAAAGTTTTTTTGAGATAATTTTTATGACGAAAATAAACATGGTCGTTTAACGTCCCTATATAATTGAAACCTGCGATCCCATAGCACCCCAACCGCATAAATCCGCTTACTAATTGTCAAATTCGACTGAATCCGCGATTAACTTTAGATATTCCAGCGATAAAATTATTTTGCTCGATTTTAAGGGCTAAAATCGTCCCGGTTTGATGCTGCCATCCGAAAAGGGTTCCCTGCTGGCACTGATTGTGCCAAATACACAGTTAAATTCTAAAAAAAAAGCACAATACTCTGAAGTATTGCACTTTTCGCGTGGAACGATTCATAGGAAATCATCAAAATTTATTTCATCCAATGAAGAGACCTTATAGACTTGGGCTTCCAAAGCAACAAAGTCGAAGTAGTGGTTTACCGTCGTCTTCATGATATCCCGGATCTGTTGGTAATAATGCAGAGGGACGGTATGCTTCCAAGAAAATTCCTTGAAATAGCGATAGATATCGTCGACTTGGATGTTCTCGTAGCCCAATTGATTGAACTCAGTTGCTTTTAGTTTGAACCAAGGCTCCAATTGAGCATATTGCTTCTCTGATATATTCGGCAAACGCCGTCCCTCCTTTCCGATGAATCAAATCGCTTTACTCTTCGCTTTTGTCCTCTTGCTCTTGCTCTGATTCGGTTGCTGAATAATCTTCGACAATCGCATCATCCGTTGTGATTGTGGCAACCTTTGAAATACGTGAGATAGAACGTTTTTCAAAAGTCAGGAAGATTCCTTCGCAATCCAATACGACTGTGTTATCAGCGGAATTGATCTCTTCGACAATTCCGTGCAGGCCGCCGATGGTGACTACTTTATCCCCTGGCTTGATTTGACTCAGCATATCTTGCGTTTTTTGCGCTTGTTTCTTTTGTGGTCTGATCAGGATGAAATACATTACGCCGAACAGCACCCCATAAAAGGCAATCATGATTACTGTATCCATACATTTTCCTCCATCTGTGGATTATTTTTATCTATCATCCACTTTACCAAACTTTAGGATAGACTACCACCCAAAACCTAAAACTTCTTCGGATTTTCAACGTTGAAGCCATATTCTTCCACGAACGCTTCCCTGAATTCCAACAGATTGTCATCCATGATGGCTTGGCGCACATTGGTCATCAAGTTTATCAAGAAATGGAGATTATGGTACGAGGTCAAGCGCAAGCCAAATGTTTCATCAGCTTTGATTAAATGACGAATGTACGCACGCGTATAGTTTTTGCATGTGTAGCAATCGCATTTTTCATCCAATGGACGGAAATCTCGTTCGTATTTCGCATTTTTGATGACCAAACGACCGCTGCTTGTCATGCAAGTGCCGTTCCGCGCTATACGGGTAGGCAAGACGCAGTCGAACATATCGATTCCGCGGATGACTCCATCGATCAAGGAATCCGGCGCTCCTACGCCCATCAAATACCTCGGTTTGTTCTCGGGCATGACTGGCGTCAAGTAATCAAGCACACCATTCATCTCTTCTTTCGTTTCGCCGACCGAAAGCCCACCAATCGAATAGCCTGGAAAATCCAAGGAAATCAGTTCTTTGGCGCTCTGCAGCCTTAAATCCTTGTAGCCTGCTCCTTGGATGATGCCGAACAAGCCTTGTTGATTGGGCTTTTTGTGGGCTTCAAGGCCACGCTCTGCCCATCTGGTCGTTCTTTCCACCGATGCTTTGATGTAATCATAGCTTTCGCTGTAAGGAGGGCATTCATCAAAGCTCATGATGATGTCGGCACCCAGTTGATTTTCGATGTGGATCGCTTTTTCCGGTGACAGGAACATTTTCGAACCGTTCAGATGATTCCGGAAATGTACGCCAGCCTCGGTGATCTGTCTGTTCTGGCTTAATGAGAAGACCTGGAAGCCGCCTGAATCGGTCAAGATCCCTCTGTCCCAATTCATGAATTTATGCAGGCCTCCTGCCTCTTCCACCAAGTCGGAGCCCGGTCTGAGCCATAGGTGATAAGTATTGCTCAGAATGATCTGAGACCCCATCGTCTTCAATTCTTCAGGAGACATCGTCTTCACGGTGGCCAAAGTCCCTACCGGCATGAACATGGGAGTCTGAAAAGTGCCGTGGGGGGTGATTATTTCTCCCAAGCGTGCACCAGTATGTTTTTCTTTTTTGATAAGGCGATAACGAATCGCTGGTTCAGTCAATGTATTCACTTCTTTCCTATAGATATCCGGCAATCAGTATACCACAGTCGCACACTATTTTCTTGTATTCGCTACGAAAAAATGCAATCCGGATGCTTCGGATTGCATTTCTGATTCATAAGGATATAGGCAGAAGCAGGTTCACCAAGATTGGATCTTTTTGTGATCAGCGCTAATGGTTTTTGTTACTTCGTCCCCAACGCCGCACGGATATTCGATGCTGGCGGGCACAGAGTCCGGGAACAACGACAAAAGACGGCGCATATCCACCACCCCTGATTCCAGCCCGGATAAAACTATTCCTTTGTCCGTAATGGCAACGTTCTTAATGTGGATGTAGGTTACTGCATCGCGCATGTGCTCTGCCGCAACGAAAGGATCGCTGTCGATATAAACGAAATTGCCCGTGTCAAAAGTCAGTCCGATGTCCAATGAGGCTTTGCGGGCTTCAGCAATGAAACCCATCAGGACTGCCGGGCTGCCCTTCTCAGCGCTCTGGTCATTTTCGATCGTCAAATGAATGGGATAGGCCGTCAACAATTCCCGGATTTCATCAGCAAGCTTGGCTGTGAATCCCCGGAATTCCCCTAAAGTCAGTTTCAGCTGGACTGCGTTCAATATGGCGGCTTCCTCAAAATAACTGCCTAGCTGTCCGTTCAACACACCTTCTTTAAACAGTTCTGCCGGGACGGAATAGAACACCTTCAAGCCAGACTCCGAGGCTTGCTGAGCTATTTCCTTCATTTCCGCTTTGCCGGACAGGATATATTCTCTTCTGACTTCCACAATTGGGAAGCCCATTTCCTTGATTTCCTTCAATATTTCTTTTTGTTCCACTTTATTGTCCGCAGATCTATGCATGTACGCTAAAGTGTTCAATCCAATCTCTCTTGCCATCCATCTGTCTCCTTCAATTTCCTATTTGCGGTCAAAGTCCGGCCTATCGAGTATTTCTTTGGCAATGACGGCTCGCATCAGTGCTTTTTGATTGCCGGAATGTTTTTTCTTGTTCTGAATGGTGGATTTCTCCATTCTTTTGGCGGTTTTCAATTCTTTGGTGTCTTCGGAAAAGACGGTGAAGTCATCAGCCAAACCCACGGCAGGATCCATATTATAATCCGTAAACTCTTGTACTTCATCGGTTTCATCCGCAGGTTCCGTGTCATTTTGGTCGCTGCCTGTTTTTGGCGCATTCGCCCGCAACAGCAACTGCCACAGATTTTCGCGGTTAACGAAAATCAGGATTTCCCTCCGCCAATTTCGGTTGGCCAAAATCCGGCTGACTTCCCGCAGATATTTTTCGGGCAGACGCTCCTGGAAAAAGCCATAGACCTGCTCAGGCTTCAGTGTAGCCAGTTTTTTGATCAGTTGCTTCGCATTCTCATTTCCGGCACCATCAAACGACTGGCGCACTGTCTGCTGCAGGGCAGCTGCTTGGGATGTGCCCGCTCGAAGTCTGGCGTTCTCCGCTAGACGATTAATCCGTTTGACTATCGAGATGAGCACAGAGAGAAAGAACACCAGGAAAAGGATCGGCAACAGGATCGGTAAAAGAAAGGTTAGGCTAGTCATTCCGGTTCGCTTCTATCTGCCGGAAACTCCGAAATGCTGCTCCTCATTTCAGTATCCGCTATGATATTTTTCATTTTATAATAATCCATCACGCCTATGTTTCCGTTGCGCAGTGCTTCAGCCAACGCCAACGGCACCTCAGCTTCGGCTTCGACCACTTTCGCCCGCATCCTTTGAACTTCAGCAATCATTTCCTGTTCTTCTGCGACCGCAAAAGCACGGCGTTCTTCCGCTTTTGCTTGGGCCACACGCTTGTCTGCCTCCGCTTGCTCCGCCTGCAGTTTTGCGCCCACGTTACGGCCGACGTCAACATCGGCGATATCGATGGACAGTATCTCAAAGGCGGTACCCGAGTCCAGCCCTTTTTTCAGGATCGTTTGGGAAATGGAGTCCGGATTTTCCAGTACGGAAGTGTGCATCTTTGCAGAGCCGACGGTTGTGACGATCCCCTCGCCGACACGGGCGATGATCGTTTCTTCGCCAGCACCACCGACCAATCGTTCAATGTTGGCACGTACCGTTACTTTTGCTTTGGCTTTCACTTCTATCCCGTTCATGGCGACACCCGCGATGATCGGTGTTTCGATGACTTTTGGGTTAACGCTCATTTTCACTGCTTCCAATACATTACGACCGGCCAAATCGATGGCAGCCGCTTTTTCAAAACCTAAATCGATATCGGCACGCTGCGCTGCAATCAGCGCATCGATGACCATATTGACATCTCCGCCAGCAAGATGATGTGCCTCCAATTCATTTATATCAATTATCAGTCCCGCTTTTGTGGCTTTTATCATCGGTTGCACGATCATAGATGGTATTACCCGGCGCAAGCGCATGCCGACCAGATTTGAAATTTTGACTTTCACTCCCGAAAAGTAAGCCGTGATCCATAGACCAACCGGCACAAAACGGAAAAACAAAGATAAAAACAGTACGACAAACAATGCAATAAAGATGAGTCCTATCAATCCTTCTGTCATTCTCCATCCAACTCCTTGACTGTAATTTTGACCCCTTCAACTTGGATAACCTGAATCTGTTTTCCTTCAAATATGATCTTCCCATCACTGACTACGTCGAGCACCACACCTCCGATAGCGACTTTGCCGGCCGGCCGCAGCGTCGTCGTGGCTGTGCCGATCATTCCCAAGAATTCGGAATAGTCTTTGCTGGACGAATACCCGCGCTCCCGATTCAGGGAAGTATCCAAAATCAATTTGCTGCGGTCCGGCAGGAATTTATAACCTTTTTTCAACAGCACCGACGTCGCCACACCGGAAATGATGATCGCCAAACTGACATCCAGCACACTTTCCAAAATGCGTTCATTGTTCAAAAACAGGCCGGCCGCGACCATCAGGAAACCCGCGATCCCCACCAGCCCGAAATCGGGTATGAACAATTCAACAACCAACAACATGATCCCGAACAGAAACAGCAGCAAAGTCAGCCAGTTCCCGCTCCCGAAATACATGAAATACAACAAAAAACTCAGGACGGCCGCAGCTCCGAAGACATAATACTTCGAAGTGAACAGCATAAAAACCAGACACAGAAACCCGATGACCAAAAACAGCAAAATGAACGCCTCCTTCGGTTTTGTTCCGATAAAAACAACAAACAGCCATACCCTTGAAGATAAAAATAAGAAAATTTATATTATCATTTTACCGCAAATACAAAAATAACAAAAGGAAATCCCTTTCAGGACTTCCTCTCTGTATACTGACTTGTCAAATTATTGTTGAAATTCAGCAAGATCAACGGTCTGGAATCCGACTTGATTCCCAACCAAAGTCACCGTCACCGCTTGATTTTCATGGATATCGCCCTTTATGATGGCGCGCGCCAAAGGATTCTCGATCTCAGCTGAGATGAATCTTCTGAGCGGCCGAGCACCGTAAATCGGATCGTAAGCATTATCCGCTATCCAGGCTGCAACCTCATCAGAAACGGAGAGCTGAATCTGTTTGTCCGCCAACCGGTTCGATAATTCCTTGACCATTTTGACGATGATCTGTTTGACATCCGCTTTGCTTAATGGCGTAAAGAGGATGGTGTCATCGATCCTGTTCAAAAATTCAGGCTTGAACGATCCTTTTAATACTTTCATGACTTCATCGGCCACTTCTTCCGGGATGGTTCCATCGGATTGGACGCCTTCCAGCAGGAGTTGCGACCCGATGTTGCTGGTCATGATCAGCACGGTGTTTTTGAAATCGACCACGCGCCCTTTCGAATCGGTCAAGCGCCCGTCATCCAATACTTGCAGCAAAATGTTGAAGACATCCGGATGCGCCTTCTCGATTTCATCCAAGAGAATGATCGTATAGGGGCTTCGGCGGACCGCTTCCGTCAATTGGCCGCCTTCTTCGTAACCGACATAGCCAGGGGGTGCCCCGATGAGCCGGGAAACCGAAAATTTTTCCATGTATTCGCTCATATCGAGCCGGACCATATGTTCATCTGAGTCAAACAGATTTTCCGCCAAGGCCTTCGCCAATTCCGTTTTCCCGACCCCTGTAGGCCCCAGAAACAAGAAGGATCCGATAGGACGGTTAGGCGACTGCAGACCGGCACGCGAACGCAGAACAGCATTCGTGACGCTCTCCACTGCTTCCTCTTGGCCGATGACCCGTTTATGCAGCGTTTCCTCCAATTTCAGGAGTTTGTCCCTTTCCCCCTCAACCAGCTTCGTCACCGGGATGCCGGTCATCCGTCCCACCACTGTCGCGATTTCGTTTTCGGTGACCGATTCCTGGACAAGGTTGCCTGCTTTACCTCTCCGGGTTGCATTCTCTTTTTCAAGAGCCGCCAATTCCTTTTCCATCTGCGGGATGCTGCCATGGCGCAAAACCGCCGCCCGTTCCAGGTCATAGTCTGCTTCCGCATCCTCCAACTGCCTGCGCGCGTCCTCCAGGTCCTCCCGTTTGGCACGCAACTTTTCGACCTCTTCCTTTTCGTTGCCCCATTTCATGCGCAATTCATTGGATTCTTCGCGCAGATCGGCCAACTCGACTTGCAACGTCGCCAATCTTTTCTTGCTCTGATCGTCGGATTCCTTCTTCAGGGCCGCCTCTTCAATCTCCAGTTGCATCAGTTTGCGGCTCACCTGATCCAACTCGGTGGGCATCGAATTCATTTCCACTTTTATGTTCGCGCAAGCCTCATCTACAAGGTCAATTGCTTTATCCGGCAGAAACCGGTCAGTGATGTAACGATCGGATAAGGTCGCAGCCGCAACAAGGGCGTTGTCATGGATGTTGACGCTGTGGTGGATCTCATACCGTTCCTTCAATCCCCTCAAGATGCTGATTGTGTCGGCAACTGTTGGTTCTTTCACCAATACCTTCTGGAATCTTCGCTCCAGGGCCTTGTCCTTCTCCAGATTTTGGCGGTATTCATCCAGAGTGGTCGCTCCGATGCAGTGCAATTCGCCTCTGGCCAGCATAGGTTTCAGCAGATTTCCGGCATCCATGCTCCCCTCGGTTTTCCCTGCCCCGACGATCGTATGGATCTCATCAATGAAAAGGATGATGCGGCCGTCGCTTTTCTTCACTTCCTTCAATACCGCTTTCAGGCGTTCCTCGAATTCTCCGCGGTACTTGGCTCCCGCAATCAACGAACCCATATCCAACGAAAAGATTGTTTTGTCCTTCAGGTTATCCGGCACGTCTTTTTTCACGATCCGCTGGGCCAACCCTTCCACAATGGCGGTCTTGCCGACGCCCGGTTCCCCGATCAGGATCGGGTTATTTTTTGTTTTGCGCGACAAAATGCGGATAACATCCCTGATTTCTTCGTCCCGGCCGATGACCGGATCCTGTTTTCCGCTCCTTACCGCCTGCACAAGGTCTACGCCGTACTTTTCCAATGCTTCATATTGATCTTCCTGATTTTGCGAAGTCACGCGTTCTCCCCCTCTCATGTCCTTGATTTTTTCGGCGATCATTTTTTCCGTCAGTCCTTGATTTCCCAGGAATTTGGTCAAAGGATGATTTTTCATTGTCATCAAGCTCAAAAGCACCGTATCCGTGGAGATGAAATCATCCTTCAACTCCGACCGCTTGCGGTCTGCTTCCAGAAAGAGATTGTACAGATTCTGGCTGAATGTTTGCCCGTACTGGACGGAAGTGCCCTCAATCACCACTGATTTATCCAGTTCCTTATCAACGGCTGATTCAAATGCATCGATTGCCACCCCTGAATCGATATAAAAATTGCGCGCAAAACTATCCGGCTGCAGAAATATTTTCCACAGATGGGCGACATCGATGGTCTGGTGCTTGCGCACCATGGCGATACGTTGCGCTTCTGCGATTGCCTGCTGCAGGGCTGTCGTCATTTTTTCCATTTCCATGCTAGGACCTCCTCAAAAAATCTACTGTCATTATGCTTTATAGGACAAGTATACGACTATGGTCAGAATTGGTCAAATGATAACTCGAAAAAAAAGAACAACAAAGGTGATTTCCTTTGTTGCTCTTTTCATCATCGGATTCCTAACGCGATGCGTGCATATCGGGACATTCTGTCTGTCGTCCAGGCAGGATACCACACCAATTTCACTTGTGTTTCGGTTACTTCAGGAACGTCTTTCAAAGCACGATGAATTTCATCGGTGATGACATCCGCCAATGGGCAGCCCATTGTTGTGAGTGTCATCTTGATCAGGCAGAAGCCATCCTGTTCCAATTCCACTTCATAGATCAAACCTAAATTGACGATATCTATCCCTAATTCCGGATCTATCACTTGCTCAAGCGCCGCCAAGACGCGTTCTTTTATGCTTTCCAATTCTTCTTGCGAAAATTGGGGATTTATCTCTTCAGTCATTGCATACACCTCTAACCTTTCTGGATTAATTTGATGATAACAGTTTGTGCATAGAAATTCAATGCTAATATACGTTCCCCAAAAATGCAGCCATTTCCTCAAAAATAGCGTAAGGAACCCGATGCCCTGCGCCTTCTGAGGACCGGAAGCAAATGTTATCCGCAAAAGCTTCCCCGCTGATTGAGCTGACGAACTGAGCCATCTGTTCGTACGGGACGCTTTCGTCGGCTGTGCCGTGCCAGATGTAAAACGGCGTGTCCACGAGCGACTCCGGATGTTCTTTGAGGCTGAGGCTTTCAAATGGCGCCATCAAGGCTTCGACTTTCTCGTCATCAATCGGCGGCAAGCCTTCCACCCAGCGGGACTTCAATGCCCAATGGGACAAACCGATCGGATCCGGACTGCCCATCAGACAGGCTGCCGAATGGATCCAAGGGTATTGCGTCAAGGCGATGCAAGTCGTGATGCCACCCATGGAAAGACCCGTGACCGAAACATTGTCTCTTTTTGCCAAACCCGCCTCGACATAGGCTCCCACAAGGTCAGGGAGTTCCTTGATGTTTTGCAGGACTACCGACCAAAACTCTGCCGCCGGTTCGCCAGCATAAGCTTCATCTTTGCGTTCGCCATGACGATAGGCATCGGGGATGATCACACGCATGCCGTTGCTGGCTAATGCATAGCCTGGCTCTAAGCCTCGCTCCTTTTGGTTCGTGATGCCATGATAAAAGAATGCGAGCGGAATGGCCTCGGTTTTCTTGTCTTCTTCAACGATTTCCAGAATCGGTATATTATTTATGATTTTTCTTTCGATTACGATCAATTCGATCCCTCTTTTTCAGCTCTGATCGACTGCTATAGGCAAAAATATTTTTCCAGATAGATTGCCAAGCCGTCCTCATGATTCGTATGCAGCGTTACATCATCGGCAATATTCTTTAATGCCGTGATCCCATTCTGCATGACGACACCGTGACCAGCATAGCGGATCATTTCCATATCGTTGTCCTCGTCACCGAAGGCAAGAATATCTTCCCGCTTGATGCCGTAGTTATTCGCGACCACTTCAACGCCAAGCGCTTTTTGGACGCCGGCGGAGACGATTTCAAGACAGGGCATCGTGCCACCCCACGTACGGATTTCGATGGCATTCCCATAACGCGCCAAAATCCGGTCACGGATAGCTTCCAAATTCCGTTCGTCCGAAAACACATTCATGGAAGTAGGATTTTCCGACAGCGTATCCTTGGAAGTGATCTGCGTCGCCAGCAAATTTTTCGGGAAATATTCGTTTGCCGGCAGTGTTGCGGTGGATGCGAAAAGCTTGTTCTTGCCTTCTATGCAGATAAAATCGATTCCCATTTCCTCACGTTGTTCGATCAGATCCATCGCAAAATCTTTGTTCAGCGTCTTGTGGTAATAATTACTCCAATTGCTGTCAGTGGGATTATGGCATAAGGCACCGTTGAAGTTCACCAACGGAGTGGTCATCTTGAGCGTCTCATAAAATTCTTTGCTGTTTCTGTAGGGACGGCCAGTTGCGATCATAACCAGATGATTATCCTTTTGCAACCTTGCCAGTACATTTTTGGTCCGATCGCTCAACAACGACTGATTGTTGAGAGTGGTTCCATCCAAATCTAAAGCGATTAATTTTTGTTTCATAGTTCCTCCTGCGGTTTCCGCCTCAGAGACGAATTCTTATTCGATCCCAAGCGACGGAAATTTGCTTTTTAATTCTGCTGTCATGACCTTTGCGATATTCGATCCGATCACGAGCATATCATATAGTGGTTTGACATCCGTTGTCGAGCGGCCCAAAAGTCGAAGGAAAATCTCACCATCCCCCGCCAGGCAAAGTGTATAATAAAAAGTCTTGGTTTGGTTCAATTCATTGATCAGTTCCAAAAGCTTCACTTTATCAGCGTAATTATTCAGGTAAGCCAATTTTCTGTAGCTGATCTGAAAATCACTTTCGGCCTCATCTTTGGCGATGACTACACCGAACGGCAAGGAATGTTCTTTATCGAGATTGAATTTCCCTTGATACAAATACTGACCATTTTGGATGGGATGACTTTTCAGTGGCATGCCTTTTTCTTGGAATTTTTGATCAAGCGCTGCTAATATCGTCAAAACTATCACTCTTTTCATATATGGTGCTACAAGTATAGCACATTTTTCCCAAGAAATACGCTCATCACGGTATACAAAAAAGGTCCGGAACCGAAGTCCAGACCTTTCCATATGTCATGCGGAATATTAACGACGTTTTTCTCTGATACGAGCAGCTTTTCCGTGTAATGCGCGCAAGTAATAAAGTTTTGCACGACGCACTTTACCGAAGCGAACAACTTCGATTTGAGCTACACGTGGTGTGTGCAATGGGAATGTACGTTCCACACCGACACCGTTTGAAATTTTACGTACTGTATAAGTTTCGCTGATTCCGAATCCGCGACGTTTGATGACTACGCCCTCGAATAATTGGATACGTTCTCTTGTTCCTTCGACTACGCGAGCGTGGACGCGGACAGTGTCTCCAGGACGGAATGTAGGGATATCACTACGTAATTGTCCTTGTGTAATTGCTTCAATCAATGGTAATTGACTCATGTTTTTTTTCTCCTTCCAACCGACATTCATACACAATCTTTCAGCACAGCGGAATATCGTATTATGGAGCAGTCTCTCTGCTCACCTGTAGAATTCTACCACAATAATTTTGACGTGTAAAG
This sequence comes from uncultured Carnobacteriaceae bacterium, assembly GCA_963814755.1. Lineage (GTDB taxonomy): Bacteria > Bacillota > Bacilli > Lactobacillales > Aerococcaceae > Trichococcus. The sequence goes on along the minus strand of CAWFEB010000024.1, from coordinate 264,523 downwards.
TATTTTTCGTTTACATTGTTTGAATTTTAAAGTGCACTATTGCGCTTGATTATCAGCCTTTTCTTCCAGCAGTATCTCCGCCAACCAAGCTTGCTGTTTTTTCGACAAAGTGATCTTTTCCAACATTTCCGGACGTCTCAGCCAGGTTTTGCGCAAAGATTCTTTTTCTTGCCAATCGGCAATTTTCTGGTGGTTGCCGCTGAAAAGCACTTCAGGGACGACATCCCCCCGGAAATCGCGCGGTCGCGTATATTGGGGATGCTCGAGCAAGCCGGTCGAGAAAGAATCGGTCTTGTTCGATTGCTCATTGCCCAATACTGCCGGCAACAGCCGGACCGTCGCATCGATCATGACCATCGCGCCCAGTTCGCCGCCCGTCAGAACATAATCACCGATCGAAACTTCATCCGTCACATGTTGTTTGATGCGTTCATCGAAGCCCTCGTAATGGCCGCAGATGAAGACAATGTGCTCTTCTTCGGCAAACTCTTCCGCCAGTTCCTGGTTGAAGGTTTTTCCGGATGGATCCAAAAGGACAATCCTTTTTTTGGTTTCGGGAGACTGGACATCAATGTCCGTCAGCGCGTCCACGATCGGCTGCGCCCGCAGCAGCATGCCTGCCCCGCCGCCGAAAGGATAATCATCGACGGAATTGTGTTTATTTTCGGAATAATCGCGGAAGTTCGTGCAAGTGATCGAAACACGACCACCCTCGATCGCCTTTCCGATGATCGACTCGGACAAAGGACCTTCGAACATCGCCGGAAACAACGTCAATACATCTATCTTCATCAGTCCATCATTCCTTCTAGAATGTGGATTGTGACCTGTTTATCTTCCAAAGATACCTTTTCCACTACGGAAGCGATATACGGAACCAATAAATCCTTTCGGCCTGGTTTGGATACAACCCACACATCATTCGCCCCAAGCGGCAAGATTTCTTTGATGATACCCAATTCTTCGCCGGCATCACTGACGACGGACAATCCGATGATTTCATGATAATAGAACTCATGATCCGAAAGGTCCTCCAACTGTGTTTCCGAAACTCGCAGGATTCCCCCTCTGAACGGTTCGACATCTTCGATCCGATTATATCCCTCGAATGTCAGCATATTGAAATTCTTGTGCACGCGGTGGCTGGCTACCTTCAGAGTTATTGGCTCACTGTTTTCGCGGAACAAGTAGAGCGTAGCCCCTTTTTTGTAGCGTTCATCCGCAAAATCAGTGCTGGAAATGACACGCACTTCACCTTTAAGCCCTTGCGTATTCACAACTTTTCCGACATCATAAAATTTTTCCATTTTTCACCTCTCCTTACATAAATCATACTGTCAACGTTTCTGTACATAATAAAATAGAAGGGATAAGTGCTACAATTGTATCATCATCCGCTTCTATCTATTCGCTATTAAGTTAGGCATCCACCGAACGGAAAAGACCGGATCCGCAATTGAAGCGGATTATTCGGCCCCTTCGATCACAAGGCGGACACGTTTTGTGCCTTTGGTTCTGACACTGTATACAATTGTACGGATCGCTCTGGCGACACGTCCCTGTTTCCCGATCACACGGCCGACATCCTCGGCATCAAGATGCAAGTGATATTCCATGAACTCACTTGTCTCTTTGATTTCGATGGACATCTTATCATCGTGGACGATCAAAGGTTTGACAATTGCTAGGATTAAATCTGAAATTTCAGGCATTTAAACCACCCTTTTATTTAGCTAACTTAGAGTCGTGGAATTTTTTCATAATACCTTGTTGAGAAAGTAAGTTACGAACTGTATCAGAAGGTTGTGCACCTTCAGCTAACCATTTCAAAACTAACTCTTCGTCAAATTTAACTTCAGCTGGTTCAACAACTGGATTGTATGTACCTACTTTTTCGATGAAACGTCCATCACGTGGAGAACGTGAATCAGCTACAACGACGCGGTAAAACGGGTTTCTTTTAGAACCCATACGTTTTAAACGAATTTTAACTGCCATTTATATAACACCTCCATATATCTGTATCTCACATTTTTATATATTACCAGTTTTCCATTTGCTTGTAAAGTGTTTTCTCTTTACACTTGGAATTATTTTTTCTTTTTCTTCTTTTTGTTCATCCGTCTGGCCATTTGCTGCATGGCCATCTTGCCCATTTTGCCTTTCGGGCCTTGTCCAAGGAGGCCTTCCATCCCTGCAAAATTGCCTTTGGACATCTTGTTCATCATTTCCCTGGATTCGTTGAACTGCTTGATCAGACGGTTGACTTCCGCCAACGATCTTGCGGAACCTTTCGAGATCCGTCTGCGTCTGCTCTGCGACAGAAGCTCTGGGTTTTCGCGTTCAGCGGGCGTCATCGAAAGCACGATTGCCTTCATGTGGGCCACATCTTTGGGATCGATCTTCATTTTGTCCAGTCCCGGAACGTTGCTCATGCCCGGAATCATCTTCAGGAGGTCTTCAAGCGGCCCCATGTTGGTGACTTGATCCATCTGCTCGATGAAATCATTGAAGTTGAAGGTGTTCTCGCGGATTTTTTCGGCCATTTCTGCCGCTTTTGTCTCATCAAAATCTTGTTGCGCGCGTTCAATCAACGTCATCAGATCGCCCATGCCCAGGATTCGGGAAGCCATGCGTTCAGGATAGAATGGTTCAAAGTCTTCCAGTTTTTCGCCTTGGCCCGTAAATTTGATAGGCTTTCCGGTTACGGAACGGATGGATAGCGCTGCCCCGCCGCGTGTGTCCCCGTCCAATTTGGTAAGGATGACACCGGTTATGCCGAGCTGTTCATTGAAGGATTGCGCTACGTTGACAGCGTCCTGACCGGTCATGGCATCTACCGTAAACAGGATTTCGGTAGGATTGACGGCAGCTTTGATGTTCTTCAACTCTGTCATCAATACTTCATCCACGTGCAGTCGTCCCGCCGTATCGATGATGACCAGATCGCGTCCATCGAGTTTGGCTTGTTCAACGGCCTGCTTCGCTATATCGACCGGATTGGCTTCGGTACCCAATGCGTACACCGGGAAATCCAATTGTTTGCCCAAGGTCTGCAGCTGATTGATTGCTGCCGGACGATAGACGTCGGCTGCGACCAGCATCGGGCGTTTGTTTTCTTTTTTCTTCATGTAATTGGCCAGTTTCCCGGCAGTGGTGGTCTTACCGGCACCCTGCAGGCCGACCAGCATTACGACAGTCGGTGGCTTGGCAGAGAATTGGAATGGCTCCTGCTGCCCGCCCATCAATTCCGTCAGTTCTTCGTTGACGATTTTGATGACTTGCTGTGTCGGTGAAAGCGACTCGAGCACATCCGAACCTAACGCTCGTTCATTCACTTTTTTGACGAATTCTTTTACGACTTTAAAATTCACGTCAGCTTCCAGCAAAGCCAGACGTACTTCACGCATCATTTCCTTCAGATCGGCTTCCGTAATTTTACCTTTTTTGCCGATTTTGGTCATCGCGCCTTGGAGACGCTCGGATAACCCTTCAAATGCCATATTTGCCACTTCCTTACTGTTTATTCGTCTTTGTCATCCAGTTCTTCCAGATTGTTGATCAAGCTCTGTAAAGTTCTGTCTGCGGGATAGGTTTCTTCGGCGTAGTTCGCCAATTCGTCCAATTTTTTGTTTCGGAGGCTATAGTTTTGCGCCAATTTCAATTTCTGTTCATAATCCATCAGAATTTTTTCGGTGCGCTTGATATTATCGTATACTGCCTGCCGGCTGATCGCGAATTCTTCAGCGATCTCGCCCAACGAATAGTCATCGCCATAATACAAAGAAAGATAGCCTTTCTGTTTGTTCGTCAACAGGACATTATAGAATTCATAAAGAGTATTCATATTATTGGTTTTTTCCAGCTCCATCAGAATACCTTCCTTCTCGTACGGATTGTCAAGAAAAAAACTTTACACTTCACTAGATTACCGATTTTGCTGAGCTTAGTCAACCATAAATTGCACTGAAGCGGTGTTACCGCAACAAAAAGTAAGGTCAGGCCGGCAATCGCGATCGCGATTGCCGGCCTGACCATGCTGCTGTCGTCTTTTGCTTATGAAGCGCGCCTCATCGGGATGGACAAACCGCTTCGTTATTTTTTCTCAAGCAGGTCTTTTACCAGTCCGTAGATGTACTGTTCCGGATCGAACACCTGCAGATCATCCAAGCCTTCACCCAGACCGACGAATTTGACGGGTATATCCATTTCCTGGCGGATCGCGAGGATGACGCCGCCTTTCGCCGTACCATCCAATTTCGTCAGGATCAAGCCGGTGACATCCGTCGTCTCCTTGAATTGCTTGGCCTGTATCAAAGCGTTCTGGCCCGTCGTGGCATCAAGCACCAACAACGTTTCGGTTGCGCCGCCGGGGATTTCCCTGGCGATGATCCGATTGATCTTCTCCAATTCCTTCATCAGGTTCACTTTGTTCTGCAGTCGCCCTGCTGTATCGATCAGCAGATAATCGTAGTTCTCTTCTTTGGCTTGCTTCAACGCATCGTAAACGACGGAAGCGGGATCGCTTTTTGCATCGCTTGTCACGACCGGCACACCGACACGTTGCCCCCAAACCTCCAGCTGTTCGATAGCGCCGGCTCGGAAAGTATCCCCGGCCGCCAACAGGACGCTGTTCCCTTGGTTCTTCAACTGATAAGCGTACTTACCGATGGTCGTCGTTTTCCCCACGCCGTTTACGCCCACAAACAGGATGACGGTCGGCCCGTTCTCATTTATTTTGATGGTAGGCAATTCCGTCTGGCCTTTTTCATAGATTTCGACCATTTTTTCGATGATGACATTCTTCACTTGTTCTCCGGTGCGGACGTTCTTCATCTTGACTTCATCACGCAGCACATCCGAAAGTGCCAGCGTCATATCAAACCCGACGTCTGCGGATATCAGCGTTTCCTCCAAGTCGTCAAAAAAATCTTCATCCACCTCTCTGAAGCCGGCGAACAGTTCATTCATCTTATCCGAAAAGCTTTTGCGCGTCTTCTCCATGCCTTTGTCGAATTTGTCGATGACGATTTTATTTTCTTCGGTTACCGGTGTCTGAACGACATCTTCACCTGTAAATGCGCGTTTTATTCGATCAAATAATCCCATCTGAACACTTCCTCTCTTATGGCAGCCTGTTTTTACGCAAAGACGAACGTTTCGATTGCGTGTGCGACGCCATCTTCCCCGTTTGTCTTCGTGACGAAGCTCGCCCGTTCCTTGATTTTATCGGGAGCGTTGCCCATCGCGACGCTTACGCCCGCAAAATCCAGCATCGCCAAATCGTTCTCTTCATCTCCGCAAGCCATGACCTCATCGGCAGTGATGCCCAAATGATCGCATAAAGCCGCGATGCCGTTGCCTTTGTCGACTTCGGGATGCATGACTTCAAACAGAAGCGGACGTGATTTCATCATCGAATATTTGCTGTAGAAGTCCGCCGGTATTTTGGCGATTGCTTCATCCAAAACAGCAGGCGCGATACAAAAAACAACTTTATTGAACGCATGCTGCGCTTGAAAGTCTTCGATCTTTTTTTCAACGAATGGCAAGCTCGAGCTCTGCAGGCTCTTGTACAAGGACTCCCTGCCTTCCGGATATTCCGGTTCGTATACTGACTCCAGATCCAACATGTTCATCGGGATGTTCAGTTCTTTGCTCAGGTCATAGAGTTCCACAATCTGGCCGTAGTTCAGCACCTTTTGGGAAATGATTTCCGATGTTTTATTTTTTTGGACCAAACCGCCGTTATAGGTGATCGAGTAATCTTCTGCTTGAAGCAGGTCCAGTTCATCCACATAAGCCTTGATGCCCATGAGCGGGCGTCCCGTACAAAGGACAATCTTCACGCCGGCTTCCCGGGCGCGGTGGATCGCCTGTTTATTCGCATCGCTGATTTTTTTGTCAGGATTCAGCAACGTGCCATCCAAGTCGAGTGCTATCAATTTAATCATTTATCTTCATCCCCTTAACCTATGTCTTCGTAATCTTCAAATTTGACTGATGCCAGGCGGGATACGCCGGAATCCTGCATGGTCACACCGTACAATGCATCCGCTTCTTCCATCGTGCCTTTGCGATGGGTGATCACGATGAACTGGGTCAATTCGGTTGATGCTGCCAGATATTTCCCGAAACGGGATACATTCGCTTCATCCAAGGCAGCTTCCACTTCATCCAAAATACAGAACGGCACCGGTTTGACCTCGATGATGGCGAACAGGAGCGCAATCGCCGTGAATGCTTTTTCCCCTCCGGAGAGCAGGCTGAGCTGCTGGAGTTTCTTGCCTGGCGGCTGCGCGACAATTTCAATGCCGGTCTCCAACAGATCATTCGGATCCGTCAGCTCCAACGTCGCTTTGCCGCCACCGAATAATTTCGGGAAGGTTTTTTCGAATTGCTTTTTGATCTGGATGAAAGTCTCCTTGAAACGCAAGCGGACTTCATCATCCATTTCATTCATCGTGTTCAGAAGATTCCCTCGGGCGGACAGCAAGTCCGTCTGCTGTTCCGATAGGAAAGTGAACCTTTCGGAAATACGATCATATTCCTCGATCGCACCCATATTGATCGGACCCAGCTCTTCGATGTCTTTTTTCAACTTTTTCACTTGGCGGGCTGCCTCTTCGGGCTCTTGGGTCAATTGATGGTCCTGTTTCGCGGCTTCAAAGCTGAGACCGTACTCTTCGCTCAAATGCGCAAGGTGATGGTCGATGGCGATTTCATAGCGCCCGGCATTCGTTTCCAGCTTGGCGTGCTCACTCCATAATTTTTGGAGATTTTTGTTTTTTTCGTTCTGTTCGGTTTCCTGAACGGCACGATTTTGTTCGGTTTGCTTTTTCCGCTCCCGCAACTGTCTCAAATCTGCATCGAATCCAGCTTTTTCTGCAGTCGTGGACTTCAGCTGCGTCGTGATTTCTTGGATGGTCAGCGTCTCCGTATCGGCCAGCTTGGCGACTTGATCTTGTTTGCCTTTCAGCGAGCTGATGGCTTCCTGCTCCGTTTGGATGCGCTCAGTCGACAGCTTCACGTCACGTCGCAATTGTTTTTCCTGCTCCTGCAGGACCGCAAGTTCTTGGTCTGCTTGCTGCCGGTTTGACTGGACGTCCTGCAGCAGTTTCAAGCGCTCCTCTTCATCCAAGCTGGATTCCGCTATATCCTTCTGAAGCTGGTCGATTTCGCTGTTGAGGACGAGCAAATTTTGTTGGGCTTGGGCCAATCGCGTTTGTCTGTCCTCTTTCTCTTCATAGAACATGCGCTTTTCATACTCATGTGCGGCCGACTCTTTTTCTTTCGTTGCGATTTCAGCTGTCACTTGCTGCAGGGAAGTTTCCCTTTGTTGCAGTTCGAACTGTTTGATGGTCGCTTTTTGGCGCTTATCATCCAGTTCCTCCTGCAGACTTTGTTGCTGCAGAGACCATTTCTCTTGCTCCCGCTTCAGCTGATTGTATTGGACGGACAACTGTTGCACATAGTCGGTCAGCTTGTTCAGATTGTTTTTGCGGGCCAATAAGGATGCCTCTTGTTGACGCCTTGTCGCGCCACCCGTCATCGATCCGCCAGCATGGATGACATCCCCTTCAAGGGTTACGATCCGATAACGGCTCTGCAATTTCTTGGAAATCTGCAGACCGTCCTGGATATTTGACGCTACGATCGTTGTCCCCAACAAACTGCTGACGATTGCATTGTACATCTCCTCATGGCCGATCAGCTCATTCGCGATGCCGATATATCCGGGACTGTTCGCCAATGTCGTCCGCACAGCCGCGGGCAAAGTCTTGCCTTGGATGACTGTCATCGGCAGGAAAGTGGCGCGTCCCAAGTGTTGGGCTTTCAGAATGCCGATGCATTGGGATGCCGTGCGTTCGTCCGCCACCACGATGTGCTGCATCGTGGCTCCCAGAGCGATTTCGATGGCTAAGGTGTATTTTTCGGGAACTTGGATCAATTCGGCGACGGGACCACGGATACCCGGAACGCTTTCCCTTCTCCTCAGCATTTCCTTTACGCCTTGATAATAACTGGCATAGCTGTCGTCCAACTCCTGCTGGCTCTCACGCCGGGCTTCCGCCTGCTGCAGATTCCGGGTTACGGTATCCAGTTCTGCGTTCAGTTGTTGGAGTTTGGATACGAGCTGGAAGCTATTTTGTTTGCAGTCCTGCAGTTCCGATTCCAGATTGGCGTTCTCTTCAACAAACTGGACGTATTCCTCATTCAACGATTGCTGTTTCGCCTTTAAATGGCGCAGATTCTTCCTGAGCTCGTCGCCTTTCGAAAGGAAACGGTGCTCCTGTTCGGTTGCGAGCGTCATTTCTTTTTCGAGATGGACGGTTGTGTTCCGGTTGCTGGATTGTTCCTGCAGCCGGTTGATGTAATCGTTCCGGAGTTGCTGGACAAGCTCCGCCTTGTTTTGCGTCAGTTGGGCTTCTTTTTCGGAAAGGCTCGCTCTTTTTTCCGAAAGTTCCTTCCTCGCTTCCACTTTCGCCGCAAGCTCAGTCCGCAAGGCCGCCAGATTGGCTTTTTCCGTCTTGATCAGCGCCTCTTTTTCAGCGATGATCTGGGCTTGCTCTTCTTGATTCTTTGACGAGTACATCGCCCGTTGCTGGAAAACCTGCTTTTGACCTTCCAGCTGTTCCAATTTCTGGATGACAGTGACGTAGCCGGTCTGCAGTGTTTCCAACTGTTCGTCGCAGGCATCCAACTTTTGTTTCAGTTGCTGCAAAGCAGTCTGCGTGCTCGCAAGCGAGCGTTCCTCCGTGCTGATTTTCCGGTCATAATCGGCCAGCTCGCGTTTGCTCGTTTGCCACTGCGCATTCAGCCGCTCAATTTCGGAAGCGGTCAAAGCAATTTCGATCTCGCTTAATGACGCTTTTTTATCCTTGTACGCCAAAGCCGTTTTCCGTTGGGTTTCCAGCGGAGCGAGTTGGCTGTTGATTTCGTGCAGGATGTCCTCGATCCGGTTCAGATGCTCTTCCGTTTGGGAAAGCTTCCGTTCGGCGCTCGTTTTGCGATTTTTGTATCTGGCTACCCCGGCAGCCTCTTCAAGGATGATCCTTCTGTCCTCGGGTTTATTCTGAAAAATCTGTTCCACTTTCCCTTGCGAAATCATGGAAAAAGAGTCTTTTCCGATGCCTGAATCCATCAGTAATTCTGTTATGTCTTTCAATCTGCATGGTTTTTTGTTGATGAAACAATCACTGTCGCCATTGCGGTTGTATCTCCTGGTGATGCTCACTTCGCTGAATTCCAGCGGCAGGAATCCGTCCTCGTTGTTCAGGATGAGGGTAACTTCGGCAATGTTGACAGGTTTGCGTGTCTGCGACCCGGCAAAAACGATGTCGTCCATTTTTTTCCCGCGCAGATTTTTTGCGGATTGTTCCCCCAATACCCAGCGGACAGCTTCCGAAAGGTTGCTCTTGCCGCTTCCGTTCGGCCCTACTACTGCTGTCACACCTTCATCAAATTCGATTACGGTTTTGTCGGCGAATGATTTGAAACCCGACATTTCTATTCTTTCAAGATGCAAAGAAAACATCCTTTCCGGTGAAACTTGCTTTTCATTTTGTTAGAGATTCCAGAGCGTTCTGTGCTGCTTTCTGTTCGGCGGCCTTTTTGCTTGGTCCTTGTCCCTGGCCCAGCACTTTTCCGAAAGCCCGCACTTCAACATCAAACTGCTTTGCATGCGCAGGACCGTCTTCGTTCAGGAGGATATATTGGATATCCACGTCCCCATTCTTTTGCAGTTCTTCCTGAAGGCTGGTCTTGTAATCCATCACATGTGAAAAAGCATCCTCGTTTAACTTCGTGATCATGACTTGGTTAATGAATTTTCTGGCGGCTTCGATCCCTTGGTCCAGGTATACGGCTCCGATGAACGCTTCGAATACATCACACAGCAAAGCCGGACGCTGCCTTCCGCCCATATTCTCTTCCCCTTTACCCAAACGGATATAGGAGTCGAAATGACAGTCCTTAGCGAAAGCGGACAGGCTTGGTTCGCAGACGATCTGCGCACGCAGACGGGTCATTTTGCCTTCATGCCACGTATCATAGGTATGAAACAAATAATCGGAGATGACGACTTCCAAGACCGCGTCGCCCAAAAATTCCAATCGCTCATTGTCCTGCAATGCCAGATGACGATGCTCATTCACATAAGATGAATGGGTAAATGCTTCATGCAAAAGTTTCTCATTCCTGAAAACGATCGAGAAATCAGTTGCTATTTGTTTGACTATTTTTTCCAATTCGTTCCCTCCTTTCCTTGATTGGACTCCTTGCTGTCAAGGTACTTTTGAAAATAGAGTCCTTTTTCATTATACGACAAATGCGTGCCATAAGCACGCAAATTTCGTTCTCGAACAGTCTGTCCGTTTTCAGAAGAAAGAGGCCTGGACAAAAGTCCGGGCCTCTTCCTCATTTCTGGTAAATAAACGGAACGCGCATCACCGGACTGGTTCTTCTGATGTCAGTTCGATTGTTTCCCATCCTCTGGTTGCACCATAGCGGATATTGAAGTTCTTGACGCGGTTATTGACGGCAAAAATCTGCGTACGCCAGAAAGTCGGGATGACAGGCGCTTCCTTGAACAGCAACGCTTGCCATTCTTGATAGATCCCCGTCCGCGCATTTTCGTCCAAGGCAACCGCTGCGTTGATCTGATCCAACAAAGCATCATTCTCTTCGTTGGTCCAACGGGTGTAGTTGAGAGCACTGCTACGACCGAACATTTCGGTCGGATTGGGATCCATGCCTGTCCCCCAGGTTGCCTGATAGACATCAATAGCCGGACTGTCGGATGCAAGCATGTCATGGAACTTCTGATATTCAATCAATCTTCCTGTGGCGAGCGAGACATCCAAACCGATTTCTTCCCATTGTTGGATATAGTAGGCAACTACCGTTTCCGTTGCGTCTCCCCCTGCAACAGCCGCAAAGTTGATTTCGAGCGGCTCTCCGTCCGGTGTTTCCCGAAAACCGTCGCCGTCACTGTCCAGATAGCCAGCCTCATCCAGCAGACTTGAGGCCTTCACAGGATCGTAACTGAAGCCAACCGCCTCATCATCACTGAATCCTTCGAACGCTGGGGGAATCATAGCGTTTGCGGGCTGTCGCAACCCATCGAAAAGGACCGCAGCGACAAATTCGTTGTCCAGCGCATATGCCATCGCTTGCCGCAATGCCGCATCCGCCATTTTCGAACTTAGATTAAGTCTGTTATCGCCTGATTCAACGTCTTGGGATCCCAACTTGAACCCGATGTAAGTTGTCGCCAATTCTTCTCTGCCCAGCAAGGTTATATTGTCGAAATCTTTGTAGCTTTCGTAAGAACTTGCCGGCATGACAGCGACGTCGTAATTTCCCGCTTCCATTTCGGATACGATCGTTGCCGAACCGACTACTTCAACAAGGATATTATCCAACTTCGGTTTCCCTTTCCAATAATATTCATTGGCTTCGAAAAGGACCGACTCGCCTGGAATGATCGCCTTGACCCGGAAAGGGCCCGTCCCTACAGGTTGCTCCCGCAGTTGGGACGAACTCATCATTTCAGCTACAGGGACACGTTCCAGTTGGTGCCTAGGCAGCGGTTGGCTCCATAAGGCTCCTCCCACTTGCAAAAGGGACGGATTCAATTCTTCGAAAGCGATGGTGAGGTGCGTATCATCCAAAACTTCGATACCGACAATCGAATCAGTTGTGCCTTCATGGTATTCGGTCATGCCCACGACATTCGCAAAGGACTTCCCATAAAGGGAACCGGCATAGTCCGGATGCCCGATCACCTCATAGGCATAAAGGATATCGTCCACCGTAAGTGCCGCTCCGTCCGACCACTTCAGGTTATCCCGCATAGTGATCGACACTGTTTTCAAATTTTCATTGAGAACAAAAGTGGCCATGCCATCTTGCGTAAGCTGAAACTCCTCATCATACGAAAAAATGGATTCATGTGAAAAACCCATGAGTTCCTCATCATACGCATCCTCTGAAAAAACAGGGTTGAAGACACCCTGGAAGGAGGATTCGGCGACCAGAGCATATTTCAACACTCCACCGGCGATGGCGGGGGCATCGCTGTTCATGACAGTGTCGAATTCCTGTATGACAGCTGACGAACCAGGCAAGTCCCCGTCCGTTTCCAATAGAACCTCCTTGTTTCCACAGCCGGCCAGCAGCGCAGCAAACAAGAAGGGAACGATCATTTTATTCAGCATAGCTCAGCCTCCTTATTATGCTTGCATTTGTTTAGCATCCGCCGCACGCCGCAATGCCTGTCCGACATAAATGATGCACAACAACACTGCAAAGATGAGTGTGGATGCTGGTAACCATACCCATACATAGTTCTCAAAGACTGCGGGAGAAATAGCATAGCGCAGCAAATTGCCTATACTCGGCACGCCGGGCGGCAAGCCTAAGCCCAGAAAACTCAAGCTTGTCTCCATCCCGATATTCCTTGCCAAAGACATAGTCGTATTGATGATGACCAGTGAACTTAAATTAGGCAGGATTTCACGGAACATGATCAGCAAGTCGTTTGTCCCTGCAGTTTTGGATGCCCGCACATAGTCATGTTTGGCCTCCGCTCGCGTCCGGTTACGAAAAACCTTTGATTTCCCTGCCCAGCTGAATGCGCTCATTAGCAATATGAACGTAATGAGATTGTATTCCGATACGATGGATACCAGCACGAGAACCAACACGCTTGCCGGAAGAACCATGATGGATTCAATGGAGCGCATAAGCAGGCCATCCAGGAAACCACCGTAATAGCCGGACAGCAGACCCAAACCGATTCCGATGAATCCGGTCAAGACTGTCACGGCGGTCCCGGACAGCAGCGAGGTGCGCGCTCCCAGCAACAGCTGGCCCAGCACATCCCGTCCCGCTTCATCCGTCCCCAACAGATGGTTTTTGCCCGGCGAAGCATACCTGTTCAACAGATCCACCTGCATGACTTGACTCTCATCAAAAAAAAGGGAGCCCACAAAGACCAGCAACAAGAGCAAAACGAGCGTACCCAAAGCAATGACCGCCAACTTGTCTTTTCGGAATTCTCCAAGCATGCCGCGGAAATCGACAACAGTTTTTGTTTCCTCATTCACTTCGTGGCTCAAACGGTTCTTGCCTGCCGCAATGGAGGCAAGCTCCGTTTTCAACTCTTCCATTCTGCCTGCTTTCTTTTCTTCCTCCGTATTCAACATATCCCCCCTTTCCTCTTGCTATCTCACCCTGACGCGCGGATCCACAATGGTCAAAATGATGTCAGACACTAATGTGCCAATCAAAGCAGCCAGCCCATAAAACAACAACAAGGCAACGATGACACTGAAATCGCGTGATTCTAAAGAACTGATGAACAATCGACCGATTCCCGGGTAGGAGAAGATGTATTCGATAAAAATGCTGCTCCCTATGAAACCGGTAATGTCATAGCCCAACAGAGCAGTTACCGGCATACTCGCGTTCCTGAAGATGTGCCTCCGATACACCATGCTCTCCGGAACGCCTTTTGAGCGGGCTGTCAGTACATAATCTTCTTGCTTTGCCTCGATGATACCCGACCTTAAACGTTGGATGTTGCCGGCGGATGCCGAGAGGGCAAAAGCCAGCGCCGGCAAAGCTAAGTGGTGGAGCCTATTCCAAAGAGAGGCAAATACGCTCTGCGTTTCCGGCAACAAGGGCATCCCCCGCGTCGGAAACAATTCCAGTTGAAATCCAAAAAGCCAAACCAGCAACAAGGCAACAATGAAGATCGGCAAGGCAAAACTGATGCTGTTCAAAAACCGAATGACTTTATCACCCAACGAACCGTTAAAACGCCCTGCATAAATGCCAAGCGGAACAGCGATCAGATACGACAACACGAGGGAAGCCATCGCCAACCAGAGTGTGTTGCCAAGCCTTGCACCAACAAGAACACCCACAGGCATCCGGTAAGTGTAACTGAGCCCGAAATCCCCTCTGAGCATATTTGCGATCCATTCCAGATACCGAATGTACCAAGGATTATCCAGGACCGCGCTTGCTTGGATCGCGTCAACGCTGCTCTGAGCCATCCCCGGAATGATCAGCCCAGTCAGAGGATCTCCGGGCATCCATTGCGCCAGCGCAAACACCAACAGACTGAACGCCAACAGTTGCGGAATGATAAAGAAGAAGCGTCTCAGAATTCTGTTCCACATCGTTAACGCTCTCCTTTCGATTGTTTACTGGCAATCCGATGCGTTTCCGACAACGGGATCAAATCCCCAACACGACCGTCCTTTGCCAGATAACTCTCCATGCTTTGTTTGTATTCTGATTCTATTTCCCGCCGCAAACGCTTGTGCAACTCCCGGTTGCCCGGATCCAAGTTCGGAATTGCGGAAAGGAGCCTTTTCGTGTAGATGTGCTGCGGGTTGAGATAGATGTCCTGTCTGTCTCCGTATTCCACGAACCTCCCTCGGTACATGATGGCCAATTCATCGCAGATCTGCTTCATGACGCCCAGATCATGGGAAATGAACAGATAGCTGAGTTTGTATTGTTCTTGGATGCGTTTCATGTAATTCAGCACTTGCGCCTGAACGGAAAGGTCCAATACTGAAACGGGTTCATCAGCTATGACAAATTTTGGCCGCAGCGCAACCGCCCGTGCCAATGCAATGCGTTGCCTCTGTCCACCGGTGAATTCGTGAGGATACTTCCGCAGCGACTCTTCCGGTAACCCGACCATTTCCAGCAGTTCCAGCACGCGTTTTTTCTCTTCCTGCTGGGAAAGCTGCTCAAAATTATGCAAAGGTTCAGAAATGATCTGTCCAATTTGTTTTTTCGGATTCAGACTAGCACCCGAATCTTGAAAAATCATCTGGACATTGCGTTTGTGGGCTGATTTCCGCTTGCCTATCGCAGCGGTTACGTCAGTGCCTTCATAAATGATTTGGCCGGCAGTGATCCGCTCCAATCCGACGATTGCTCTTCCGACAGTTGATTTACCGGACCCTGATTCGCCCACCAGACCGTAATTTTTCCCTTCTTCCAGGGACAGACTGATGCCGTCGACGGCTGCAAGGCTCTTTTTGCTGGATAAGAAGCCGCTCTTGAGCGGGTAGTGAACCTTCAAATCTTTGATTTCCAAAAGCCCCATCTTATTCACTCTCCCCTTCAAAACGGAAGGACTCATGGCACGTGCACCTGACAAAATGCCCTTTAGAAATCTCGTGCATTTTGGGTGATTGTTCATGTGCGGAAAACGGGATCCATGGAATCCGTCCGGCAAAACGACAGCCCTGTTTAGGCAACTGCTGCAAGGAAGGGACATCCCCTTGAATCACATAGAGTTCCCCGGA
This sequence comes from uncultured Carnobacteriaceae bacterium, assembly GCA_963814755.1. Classification (GTDB taxonomy): domain Bacteria; phylum Bacillota; class Bacilli; order Lactobacillales; family Aerococcaceae; genus Trichococcus. The sequence goes on along the minus strand of CAWFEB010000024.1, from coordinate 249,185 downwards.
ATCCGACTCGAGCGCGCCATTCGCTTGCGGCATCGAACGCAATAAAGAACGGGTATACGGATGCTTCGGATCCGTGAACAGTTCAACAACCCCGGCTGTTTCGACAATCTGGCCCGCGTACATGACAGCTACTCTGTCCGCAATTTCGGCTACGACACCCAAATCATGGGTGATCAGGATGATCCCGGCACCCGTGTCGTCCCTCACTTCGCTCAACAGATCCAATATTTGAGCTTGAACAGTGACATCCAAAGAGGTCGTCGGTTCATCCGCGATGATGATCGGCGGATTGCAGGCAACAGCAATGGCAATGCCGACCCTCTGACGCGCTTCCCCGGACAGCTCATGCGGGTAGCGCACGGCTGTCCCTTCCGGATCCTCCACCTTAACTTGAACCAACAATTCGCTCACACGCAGCGCACGTTCCTCTTTTGTCATCCTGGTATGATAAAGCAGCACTTCTTCTATCTGTTCACTTACCGTCATCAAAGGATTGAGGGCCGAAAGGGGATCTTGAAAAACCATCCCGATATCGTTTCCTCTTATGCGGTTATAGAGCGTCTCATTCAGATCGATGAGATTCAGGTTCTGATAGATGATCTCTCCCGAAATCCGCGTGTTCGCTTTATTATGGAGTCCGACGATTGTTGTTGCTAGAGTACTTTTACCGCAGCCGGATTCTCCGACAATCGCCAAAATTTCACTTTTTTCCAGACTGAAGGAAACATCGTCGACTGCATCGTAATAGTTATCCTGCATCCGGAATGCGGTGTGCAATGCGTTTATCTCCAGCAAAGGTCTTCCAAGTCCCATCGTGCGCCTCCTCTCATGCTTATATAACAAACTTGATGAAATATCTCCTAACATTATACGTTTAAGCACATGCAAAAACAACCGCTATTTCATTCACTTTTAATGCATTTCATATTTTTGCCATAATCAGCCCACTTGGCCTGAAAAAAAAGCAACATTGGCATTTGAAAACCGTCAACGTTGCTTCTGTCGTTAAATTATTGCGATCCTTTTTTTTGAGAATCGATGTAGTCGACTGCATCTCCTACTGTGATTATCCTCTCAGCATCTTCATCGGAAATCTGTACAGCAAAGACATCTTCCAGTTCCATAACGAGTTCAACAATATCCAATGAATCCGCTCCAAGGTCGTTTTGGAAAGTCAACTCTCTCGTAACCTTTGCTTCATCGACACCGAATCGTTCAATAACCATCTTGGCTACTCGCTCAAAAGTAGTTGTATCTGCCAAGCGTTACACCTCCATTATCGTTCCATAACCAATTACATCACATTTACTGAAAATATTTTGTAAAGGCTCACATCTATTTTACCCATACGCTAATCTTTTGTCTATATTTTTTTATTCCTGCTCAGTTTTGCTTACGGGCTGGGCATTCATTTCATCAAAGTGCTTCACGACATCATCGATGACGTGGGAACTGATGATTTTACGGATTTGCTTCACTGTGTGGTAGACAGCGACTTTATCCGCAGATCCGTGCGTCTTGACGACCGGCGCCCGCAATCCGAACAGCACGGCACCTCCATGCTTCGAATAATCCATCGTATCTTTGATTTCCGAAAAGGAATCCTTGATCAGCATTCCGCCGATTTTTGTCTTCAGACCGCCTGAAAGCAATTGGGTTTTGATCAGCTTCAGCAATGACATTGCCGTTCCTTCCATCGTCTTCAGGACAGCGTTCCCGGTGAAGCCATCCGTCACGACGACATCCGCATCGCCAAGCAAAATTTCCCGCGCTTCAATATTGCCTGTGAAATTGAGTTCGGGGTCCTCTTCCAACAACACATAGGCTTTTTTGGACAGTTCGCTGCCCTTCGTTGCTTCGGAACCATTGTTCAACAAAGCGATCCTTGGGTTTTCGATGCCTTGCACAAACTTGGCGTAATACGAGCCCAAAAGGCCGAACTGGTAGATGTTTTCCGGTTTGCAGTCAGCGTTTGCGCCTGCATCCATCAACAGGAACTGTTCATTCTCTTTGCCGATGACTGGCAGAATCGGCATCAAGCCAGGTCTGTCGATCCCTTTGATCCGGCCGATGATCAATAATCCGGCTGCCAAAAGCGCACCGGTATTCCCTGCCGAGAATAAAGCGTCGGCTTCTTTGTTCTTGACTGCTTGAGCAGCAAGAACCATCGAAGCTTGTTTTTTTCTGCGGATTGCTTTGACGGGTTCGTCGTCGCTCTCGATCTTTTCGGTCGTATGCACGATTGTGATTTTCCCATCTTCGGCATATTGATCCCCTAAAGCCTTGCGTATTTTGGCTTCGTCACCAAAAAGCAAAAACTCTAAATCATTAAATTCTTTGGCAGCCATTAAAATGCCCTCTACTATTGCTTGGGGCGCAAAATCCCCGCCCATCGCATCGACAGCGATTTTCATAGATCGTATACCTCACTTTTGTTAGTTTCACTGTAATCTCTTTAACTTCTCTTTTTCGCGTTCGACTGCTTCCCGCAGACTTTCGTAGGCTGGGTTGCTTTCAAAGTCTTGTTCGCGTGTGATTTGGATAGCGTCATTGTGCGCAATATCCAGGATGACGGCATCCCGCACGATATCTCCGGATTTGAAATCGGGCAAGCCGGATTGTTTGTTTCCGAAAAGATCACCCGGTCCGCGCAGTTCCAAATCCCGTTGGCTCAGGTAGAAACCGTCAGTCGACTCCACCATGATGCGCATGCGTTCCTTGCCGTTATCGGTTTTCGGATCGGCAACCAGCACACAATAGGATTCTTTGTCTCCCCGGCCCACTCGACCGCGCAATTGGTGGAGCTGGGATAATCCGAATCGGTCGGCATCTTGGATGACCATCACTGTTGCATTCGGCACGTTCAGGCCGACCTCGATGACTGTCGTCGATACAAGCACCTGCAGCTCGTTGTTTTGGAAACGGCGCATGATCTGATCCTTTTCTTCGGACTTGAGACGGCCGTGCAACAGACCGATTTGGTATTTCCCTTTGTAATAGGCCGTCACGGCTTGATGCACATCTTCCGCATTCTTGACATCCAGCGACTCGGATTTCTCAATCAGAGGCGTGATGATGTACGCCTGTTGTCCATTATCCATCTGTTTCCGGATGAACTCAAGTACATTTTCGATCTTGTCCGATTTGTTCCAGATCGTTTTGATCGGTTTTCTGCCGTCAGGCATCTGGTCAAGCACCGAAACATCCATTTCGCCCATCGTGGTTATCGCCAACGTCCTCGGGATCGGCGTGGCAGTCATGTACAAAACATTCGGGTTGTTCCCTTTTTCGTTCAGCTTGTGCCTTTGCTGGACACCGAAGCGGTGCTGCTCATCGGTGATGACCAGGCCCAGATCGGCAAAAACGACATCCTCTTGGATCAGTGCGTGCGTCCCGATAAGGATATGCAAGTCCCCTCCTGCAAGCCGGTTCAACAATTCTTTTCGGTCCTTTGCCTTCGTGCTGCCGGTAAGCAGGGCGACGGAGACATCGGTATATTCGAACAGGCTCTGCAAGGTCCGATAATGCTGTTCCGCCAAAATCTCAGTGGGAACCATGAAAGCCCCTTGATACCCGCCCAGGACGGTAGCCATCAGGGCGATCACCGCTACGATCGTTTTACCGCTGCCGACGTCCCCTTGCAACAGACGGTTCATTTCATAAGGTTTGCGCAAATCCCGGCATATTTCGTTGACGACCTTCTTTTGCCCATCCGTCAGTTCAAACGGCAAAGTCGCTATGAATCCCTTCAGCTTGTCCACATCATAAAGGATCGGAATGCCTCGGTTATTCGTTTTGCGGCTCAGCTGCAGCATTTGCAGGCGCACCTGGTAAAGGAAAAACTCCTGATAGATGATTTGCCGTCTCGCTTGCTCTGATTCTTCATCATTTTTGGGAAAGTGCATCGCCCGGATGGCTTCCCTATGGCTCATCAGGTGATACGTCTGCAGCAAATGCTGCGGAAGTATCTCGGGAATGACCGGGGAATAAAGTTCGATCGCCTGTTTGATCAGATTCAGGACGGTCTGCTGCTTGATCGTCTTGTTGACGTGATAAATGGCGGCATAATCATCCTGTCCGTTCGAACTGCCGAGGATCTTCATCCCTGCCAAAGTTTGGCGTGCGCGTTCCCATTTACCGAAGATCGCAACCTCATCCTCAAGCATGATTTTTTGTTTCAGGTAAGGCTGATTGAAGAATGTTACCGAGATGATGGCATCTTCGATGGCTAATTTGAATGATAGCCTGCTTTTTTTAAAACCGTAATGGTGGACGACCGGAGCCGTCACGACTTGTCCTTTCAGCGTCACTTTGTCCGAATCCTCGATTTCGTCCAATGTTTTGACTTTTATGTCCTCATAACGGAAAGGAAAATGTGTGATCAGATCATAGATCGTATCGATGCCCAACGAATGCAGCGCCTCAACCCTTTTCGGTCCTACATGGGGCAACTCCCCGACTGGATCATAAATATCCAATTGCTTGTTGTCTTCCGCTTCCATCCGTTCGCCTCCTTTCTTCCGGGAGCAGGACAGTTTTTTTTGACCAACCGTTTTTGAAAAAGAAAAGCCGAACAGAGAAACTCGTTCAGCTTTTTCAGATTATTCTACAGAAAGAAGATAACTGTATACCGGTTGATTTCCTTCTTGCACTTCCACTTCCAAAAAGTCATATTCCGCTTCGATGACTGCTGCAATCTCTTTACTTTCGTTCTCATCGCTGTCTTCCCCGAAGATGATGGTGACGATTTCGCTGTCATCCGTGATCATTTTTTTCAGGGTTTCTATCGTTGCGGCTTTTCTGTCCTTGTCGGCCGTCAGGATTTTCCCGTCGACGATTCCCATGAAATCGTCCTTGGTGATTGCCAATCCGTCTATGACTGTGTCGCGCACGGCACTCGTGATCTGTCCACTGACAACATTTTCCAGTTCGGCAGTCATGTTGGCTTTATTTGTTTCCAAGTCCTCTGATTCATTGAAGGCAAGCATAGCTGTCAGGCCTTGTGAAATCGTCTTCGAAGCCACTACAACAACATCCGCATCAGAAACCTCGGCAGCCTGATCTGCCGCCATGAAAATATTTTTGTTGTTCGGCAAAATGATTGTTTTTTCGGCGTTTGTGCTTTCGATTGCCTTAAGGATATCTTCCGTGCTTGGATTCATCGTTTGTCCGCCATTGATGATCGTGGAGACGCCCATGCTCTTGAACAGGGCATGAACACCTTTGCCGGCAGCAACAGCTATCACGCCGTAAGGAACTTTTTTAAGTTTTTTTGAAGGCGCATCGGCTTTTTCAAGGACCGCATCATGCTGCATGCGCATGTTGTCCACTTTGATTTTCATCAGTGAACCGAATTTTTGGCCGTAGTTCATGACTTCCCCTGGATATTCGGTATGCACATGGACCTTCACGATTTCGTCATCCGCGACGACTAATAGGGAATCCCCGATTTCGTTCAGGTGATTACGGAATGTATCGTAGTCAAAGGTGTCCGTCACGGTTTCGCCTTCGCCTAATTTGACCATGATTTCTGTACAATAACCGAATTCAATATCTTCTGTCGCAATGGAGTGCGAAACATTATGATAATTTTCCTGGTGAGCGATTTCGGTTACATCCGCTTGTAAGATGACTTTTTCGGCGGAGGGCACTTTTTCTCCGGTCAAGGATTCCATGAAACCTTCATAAATGTATACAAGGCCTTGTCCGCCGCTGTCGACGACGCCTACCTCTTTCAATACCGGCAACAGATCCGGTGTCTTATCCAACGCGATCTGCGCGACTTTAAGGACCGTTCCCATCAACTCAATGATGTCATCCGTATGTTCGGCTTTTTTCACAGCGGCTTTGGCGGATTCGCGCGCAACCGTCAAAATGGTGCCTTCCACAGGTTTCATGACCGCTTTATAGGCTGTCTCGACGCCGTGGGAAAAAGCTTCAGCAAAATCAGCCGTATTCAAGGTTGTTTTTCCTTCGATCGCCTTCGAAAAGCCACGGAACAGCTGGGATAAAATGACGCCTGAGTTCCCTCTGGCCCCCATCAATAATCCTTTAGCCAAGTCCGATCCTAATTGATCTATTTTTGTAGCATTCGACAGCCTGACGCGTTCAGATCCGGATGTGAATGATAAATTCATGTTTGTGCCCGTGTCTCCATCCGGAACGGGGAACACGTTCAAAGAATTCACATATTCTGCATTCTCACTAAGACGTTCGGCGCCGATTGCGACCATCGCCTTAAAGTCTTCCGCTGTTAGTTGAGTTTTCTTCACCTTATAGTCCTCCTTCACCATATAAAACATGGTGATCTGTAATCTTTAGTCCTTTAATACTCTTACGCCTTGGACGAACACATTCACTGTATTTGCGGAAAAGCCCAACATCATTTCAAGATTATATTTGACTTGTGTTTGAACATTCCGGCAAATTTCAGAAATTTTTGTTCCGTAGAGTACAATGATATAAACATCAACAGCTACTCCATTTTCTTCTTGGCGAATCACGGCACCGCGTGAATAGTTCTCTTTTTTCAATATTTCACTGATATTATCTCTGATTTGATTTTTGCTGGCCATGCCGACAACTCCATAATTATCCGTTGCGGCGCCGCCTACTACCGTAGCGATCACGTCGTTCGATAAGTCAACCATCCCATATTGTGTTTGGATTTTAACTGCCATTTATAATAGCCTCCTTAATGTATGCACACAATCGTTAATTACAAATTATGATAGCATATTTTATACAAAAGAAATAACTTTTTGCGATTAAATTTCTCATTTCCGATCGATTTACGGCAATTCCGGCTTTTTTCCGAAATATTTTCAGCGTTTTCTCATCTCCCCATCCTCCCTTTTTTAGGATGGCCAAATGCGGATATTTGATGAGCACAGGATAAAAAAAACAGCTGTCAAGTATTTTTCCTTTAAAACAGTTGCATTCACTTTTGAATTATGATAAATTAATCAAGTGTATGAATTGGAAAGAAGCTTTGCTTCTGTAACAGCAAAGGAGGAAAGAAAATGTCAAAAGAATGTTTCGTAACAGGACGTAAAAGCCGTTCAGGTAATAACCGTTCCCACGCTATGAACTACACAAAACGTACTTTCAAACCAAACTTACAAAAAGTTCGTATCTTAGTCGATGGAAAACCTAAAAAAGTATGGGTTTCAGCTCGAGCTTTGAAATCTGGTAAAGTTGAAAGAGTATAAAAATATAGATGAGCCCCGGGACCATGCCATGATTCCAGCTCATCTTTTTTTTCGTCCAAAAAATAAGGAGAGAGGCCGCGGCCTCTCTCCTTATTTGCGTTTGTCAGCACTTTGGATGACGGCCAGAACACCGGATTCAAAAGCAAAATGCATCTCGGCCTCTTCAAACTCATTGCTGACCAAAGCTATCGGGTAATCGTAATCTTTTCCGTTCAAAGGATAGACAACTCCCGTCAGGGTCAATTTCTTGATAGGGGTCATGCCAATGAACGACAAATATTTTTTATCCGTTTCTTTTTCCAGCACGTAACTGCCTGGCATATAAAACCGCAAGGTATTATGCCGATCCATTAGGCTGATTTTGCCTGCCATCCCTTTCACGAGCGGATGGAACGCCAACCACAAATTGCTCATCAGATGGTCCAAACGCCCTCCGAAGGCACCCAGAAGAATGATTTCTTCCGGATTGAACGTTTCGATTGCATAGGCAATGGCCGCCTCAGTATCCGTTTCATCTTTTTGCGCAGGCAGGATGCGGCAGACGCGGCTTTTCTTTTTGATTTCTTCCAGTTCATGCGGGGTGACGGAATCAAAATCCCCGATGGCCGCATCGAAATGTGTGCGCAACTCGGCAAGCGTCAACGCTCCGCGGTCGGCACCGATCAATCGATGACTTTCCGAAAAACGGTGGACCAAGGCGGCGACATCCGCTTGGTCGCCGCCGACCACAATCACCACTTTCTCAGACCGCATTATGGCAAGCATCCTTCAATCGGCTGATGGCCGCTGCTGGATTTTCATCGTCATAAATGTAGGAACCGGCTACGAATACATCAGCACCTGCCTGAATGCACTTGACGATCGTCTCATGGGTAATGCCGCCATCGACTTCGATTTCGTAATGATAGCCATGCTTTTCGCGCAAGGTAGCCAGCTCTTGGATTTTGTCCAAAGTGCTTTCGATGAAGCCTTGGCCCCCGAAGCCCGGGTTGACGGTCATGACGAGCACCATATCGACATCGCCCAAAACGGGTTTTATGACGTCTACGCTTGTGCCCGGATTGATGACGACGCCGGCTGCAATGTTCTCATTTTTGATCATCTGGATCGCGCCATGGATGTGGGCAGTAGCTTCCGCGTGAATCGTGATGATATCCGCGCCGGCCCTGGCGAAAGCCGGGATCAAATTTTCAGGTGTGTTTACCATCAAATGGCAATCCAACGGTAATTTTGTGTGCGGACGGATTGCCTGCACAACATTTGGGCCCAACGTCAAATTGGCAACGAATTGGCCGTCCATGGCATCGATGTGGATATAATCGGCACCAGCTTGTTCGACCAACTTGACGTCCCGCTCTAAATTCGCGAAATCAGCACTTAATATGGATGGAGCAATTTTCATTTTCACACACACCTTATCTCTTATTTTTTTTTATGTACATCGGTTTGCGTCCGACGATTTCCTCATGGAATTGCAGATAGTGTTCGTATCTGTACGGGGCAACCTCTCCGGAGGCAACTGCCTCTTTCACCCTGCAATTCGGCTCGTTGATGTGCATGCAGCCGCCGAATCGGCATTGATCGCGCAGCGCTTCAAAGTCCGGGAAAAAGGAAGGCAGATCGACCGCTTCAATGTCGATCAAGTCGATTGTGCTGAAACCAGGGGTATCGGCAATCAGAGCCTCCCCAACAGGATGCAACTCGACATGCCGCGTCGTATGGCGGCCCCTGCCCAAAGCGGTCGAGATTTCGCCTGTCAGCAAATCCAATTCGGGCATCAGTTGATTCAACAAAGTGGATTTCCCGGCGCCGGATTGGCCCATAAACACCGCCATCCCTTTGCCCATGGTCCTGACCAGCTCCTCCAAAGACGAGGCTCCTTCAGGATAATCCGATAAGATCATTTTGTATCCGATCGATTCATAATAGGTTTTGTACTGAAGCATGTCCGTCTTAGCTTTTTCATCCAACAGATCAATTTTCGTAACGTAGATGATGGGACTGATGTTGTTTGCTTCCAGGTAAACCAAGAAACGATCCACCAGATAGGAAGAAAAATCGGGTTCGATCGCCGACATCACAATGACGCCAAAATCGACATTCGCCACAGTCGGGCGAATCAACTCATTTTTCCTTGGGTAGATGTCCAGCAGAACGCCCTCCGTTAAGTTGTCACTTTCGAAATCGACAAAATCCCCAATAAGCGGAGCCATGTTTTTCACGCGGAAGTTCCCTCTCCCTCTCGTCTGATACGTTTGACCATCCACATACACATAATAAAATCCGCTTATTGCTTTCCTGACTTGTCCTTTTTGCAAATCGACAACGCCTCCTAGTTTAGTTCTTTCTCTCTATTCTACACTGTTCTACAAAAAAATGACAAACCATTTTGATGTTTGTCATTTTTTGTAGCCTATTTGTTTCTATTGGGTTAGTTCAGAAGCTTCGTTGATGACCTCGCCATCCCTTTCGATCCGGTAGGAAGCGGAGCTGCCTTCCAGAATACGGAAATTCAACGTCACGACCTCATCCGCCGTTATATCGAACTCACGGAATACATCACTGAGGGCATGATCTTCGTCCTCTATGTAGATGACGATATGGTTCGGCTCATTGGAAGAACTGCTGCTGGCCGCATTGCTGTCCGCGTTTTCACTGCCTTGACTGTTGCTGCTCTCGGAAGCGGGTTCCGACACGGCTGCTGCGAGATAAGGAATCGTAATGGTGCGGCTGAAGGAAACAACCTGCGGCTCTTCAGGGCCTATCGAAATCACCACACTCAAGGCATCACCGGATACAAAAGCGGATCCGCCTGCCAGACTTTGGCTTACGACCAGACCTGCTGCAATCGTATCTGAATAAGCTTCAGTGATCGTCAATGCGAGCCCGTATTGCCCTGCATAATCCTCGACGCTTTTTCTTGTATATCCCGATAGATCGCGCATCGTATAGGATTCATTTCCGTCGCTCACAAGAAACGACAGCGTAGTTTCGCTTGGTCTCACTTCCGCGCCAGGCTCTAAGCTTTGGCTGATGATATTGCCAGCAGCGACTTCGCTGCTGAATTCGTGTGTCCTTTCGATCGTAAAGCCTTCTTTACGCAAGTCTTCCAGAATACTTTCATATTCTTGGCCTTCATAGTCGAGAAGCGTGAACAATTCCTCGCCCAGACTGATGACCAGGTCGATTTCAGCACCGGCTTCAACGTCTGTCCCGATTTTTGGTGACGTTTCAATGACAGCATCTTCTTCGACTTCATCGCTGTATTTTTCCGTTATATCCCCCAAAACCAATCCTGCGTCTTCCAATGCGAGGCGTGCGCTGGATTGATCCATATTGGACACATCCGGCACGGTCAGCGCATCTGCTTCCTGGTTATTGTAAAAGAAGAGGAAAACGCTGGCGATCAGACCCAACAGCAACACACCGAAGAGAACGAATGTCCAGTTCTTTCGTTTTTTCTTGCCTCCAGCTGCCTCTCGCCCTGACTCGTATTCGTGGATCGGTTCAGCTTTCACGCTCGGTGGCGGCGAAACGATCGTGTTCCCGCTGTCCGCATTGGCCACTACTTCAGCGGATAGGGGGGTGAGTACTTTAGTTTCCTGCAAAAGCGATACCGGCATAAAAGGTGCTTCGTGCAAGCGTTCCTCATTCAGGCAAGTATCAAGATCCGCCATCATTTCTTCACAGGTAGCGTAACGGTCTAGCGGTTCTTTCGCCGTGGCCTTCAGAATGACATTTTCCAAACTTTGAGGAATCTCCGGATGGCTGTCCCGGATGAAAGGCATCGGTTCCTGAAAATGCTTGAGGGCGACGCTGACGGCCGACTCCCCATCGAAAGGAACCTTTCCGCTGAGCAATTCATACAGGACAACCCCTAAAGCGTAGATGTCTGATTTTGAAGTGGCCATGCTGCCTCTGGCTTGCTCCGGAGACAAGTAATGAACGGAGCCCAACAGCGTATTCGTCTGGGTGATCGATGTTTCCGACAGCGCAACCGCAATGCCGAAATCGGTAATTTTGATGCGATCCTGATTATCGATCAGAATATTTTGTGGCTTGATGTCCCTGTGGATGATCCGGTTTTTATGGGCCAATGCCACAGCCGATAGAACTTGGTGCATTATATGGATCGACTTCTCCGGCGAAACCCTGCCTTGAATGTCGATGTATTTTTTCAGATCCGTGCCATCGATGAATTCCATCACGATGTATTGCAATTCATCTTCTTCATCCACATCATATACACCTACGATGTTGGGATGGATCAATTGCGTGGCTGAGAGGGCTTCACGTTGGAAACGGCGCAGGGCATCCTTGTTGTTGCGGAAGTCAAAGCGCAATACTTTGATGGCGACCGGGCGATCCAGAATCAGATCATGGCCCAGGTAAACGTTCGCCATCCCGCCGCTTCCGATATGCCGGATGATTTTATAGCGGCCGCCTAATTTCTTTCCTGCCTCCACAGCGGTTCCCCCTCTCTATCCGTAAAATCAGCCAAAAGGGCTGTGATGTTGTCCAGGCCGCCAGCCTCATTCGCTTTATCGACCAATGAAAGGACTTTTTCTTCAAGAGGAAGCCAATCCTTCAGAATTTGGGTGATCTCTTCATCATCCATCATGTTGGTCAAACCATCGGAGCAAAGCAACAACAGATCCCCCTGCACAAGCGGCATGGCCATGATATCGATATCCAGTTTCCGGGAAACACCCAAGGAGCGCGTCAAAATGTTCTTTCTTGGATGATGCTGCGCTTCTTCCGGGGTTATTTCCCCTGATTTGATGAATTCATTCACCAAGGAATGGTCTTCCGTAATTTGACGGAGTTTATAATTTCTGTAGACATAAGCCCGACTGTCGCCGATATTGGCAATAATGATTTCCTTGCCCACGACGGCTGCCGCCACCAAAGTCGTACCCATTCCATCCAAGTCGCTGTAATCCAAAGATTTTTGAAAAACCAGATCATTGACGCGCTGGATATTGGCGATCAGCCAACGGGACAATTCTTCGCTGTTCGTGAAACGGGATCCTTTCCAGGCTGCACCCAGATGGGATACCCCCATTTCGCTGGCGACGTCGCCAGCCTTATGGCCACCCATGCCATCGCATACGATCATGAGCGGCTGTTGGGCCTCATTCACGAAATAACCCACATAATCTTGATTGATTGCTCTAATTTTGCCTCTATCACTTTTGAAGGCTGTCTGCATTCTTTCCCCTCAATTCTTTCTTATCATTTACCTTTTTACCATACAGCTGATGAAGAATCCATCAGTTCCGTAATCATGCGGATATATCTGCACAAATCCTTCAGGAGTGAAAGATTTTTTATCCAAATAATCGGAGTGTATCGGGACGATTGCAAATTCGGCATGATTTTCAATGAATGTCTGGACAGTCATTTGATTCTCTTCTTTAGTTAGTGTACATGTACTGTACACCAAACGTCCACCTTTTTTTAGCAACGAACTTACAGAGTCCAGTATCCGAAGTTGTTCTTGATGCAAGTCCAAAAAGTCCTGCGCATTTTTCACATATTTGATATCCGGCTTTCTGCGCATCAACCCCAACCCCGAACAGGGGGCATCGACGAAAATGACATCAAAGGATTCCGGTGCAAATGCTTTGCCAGCTTCTTTCGCATCCAGCACGCGGGTTTCGATGCGGTCGGACACATGCAGACGCTCGGCATTTTGGTTGATCAAGCTTATCTTGTGCTCATACATATCCAAGGCGATGACTTTGCCGTTTTCCGAAGCCGAGAGATAACTGGCCATGTGCGTCGTCTTCCCACCCGGTGCGGCACAGCTGTCCAAAACCAGGAAATCCTTTTCCAGCTCTCCGACCGGTGCGACCAATTGACTCGATTCGTCCTGAATCGTAAGGATGCCCTCTTTGAATAGCGGGGAGTCAACAATTTTTCCGCCGCGGATCCGGATGCCCGAAGGCGAAACCGGACTTGGGACCACATCGTAACCCTCTGTTTGCAACAGTTCAAGAGCTTCTTCCCGGGACATTGCCTCTGACTGCAATCTGACCGATACGAAGGGATCTTCCAATAAGGAAAAAGCCATTTTTTCGGTCTCCTCAATACCGATTTTTTCAATGAAATAGGCGACGAGCCACTTCGGCAAGCTGGCCCCTACGCTGATGCGTTTCTTGGCGTTGCTGATCGATTTCCAATCGCGCAGCCCATTCCGCTGCACATTCCGCAGTACGCCGTTCACATAACTGGCGATGCCCGCATGGCCCTTAGCTTTAGCTATCTCAACCGCATCGAAAAGGACGGCATGATCCGGAACCTTCGTCAAATAGACCATCTGATAGGCGGAGACACGCAATAAATTAGTGACCCAAGAAAGTTGTTTTTTGGGATCTTTGATGTATGCCGAAAGGCCATAATCCAAAGTCATTTTCCGCTGGATGACGCCATAGACAATCTCAGTCAATAGGCCAGCATCTTTTGGTGACAACTTTTCGGATTGGATGACTTTGTTCAGCAGCAGATTGGAATACGCGCCTTCATTCTCTACGCTTTCCAATATATCGACAGCCAGATAACGGACTGTGTGCTTGATTTTGTTTTTAAGTTTATTGTCCATCCGCTTCAAACCTTGTACCTTCATGGATTTCGCAGGCGCTGCCCCGCAAGTAGTCTGCCGCTGACATGCGTTTTTTCCCGGCAGGTTGCAGTTCCGTCATTTTGAAGACGGTGCCTTCCCCGCAGGCCACATACAGAGCCTCCTTGTCTGTTGCAAACACTGTTCCGGGTTCATCGTTCGTAGTGGGTTCGACAGCCTGTCCAGCCCATACTTTGATCCTTTGCCCGTCCAAAAGCGTATGCGCCACTGGCCATGGACGCATGCCCCGGACTTGGCAAGCCACTTGCGCGGCCGTTTTGGACCAATCGATGCGTTCCTCTTCGCGCTTGATGTTCGGCGAAAAAGTGGCTGCGGATTCATCCTGTTCTTGCGGCACGAGTTTGCCTTGGAAAAAATCAGGCAATGTATCGATCAACAGATTTTTGCCCAGTTCGCTCAACTTCAGGAACATCGTCCCGACATCATCCGCCTCGGTGATGGGTATGGCTTTCTGCGCCAACACAGCCCCGGCATCCATTTTTTTCTCCATGAACATGATGGAGACCCCTGTTTCTTTTTCGCCATTGATGATGGCGTAATGTACCGGAGCGCCGCCGCGATATTTCGGCAACAAAGAAGCATGCACATTGATGGAGCGGAAGCGCGGAGCGTTCAGCAGCTTGACCGGCAAAAATTGCCCATAGGCCGCTGTCACAATCAGGTCAGGCTTCAAGGCAATCAGCTCATCCATTTCGGGTGAACCGGAAATTTTTTCCGGCTGATAAACCGGCAGGCCATGCCTCAGTGCGGCTTCCTTCACCGGAGAAGGCGTCAATATTTTCTTTCTGCCTACCGGGCGGTCCGGTTGCGTGACAACTGCAATCACATCATACTCATGCTGCAATAAAGCCTCTAAAATGGGCACTGAAAATTCCGGGGTGCCCATAAAAATGATTTTTTTCATTTGTATACCTCCTAGAAGAAATTGACCGGCTCTGAATCGATCGAAATATAGAGACCGCGTGCATTTTCTTTTTGTGACTCATCCAAAATCTGTTTCAATGCCGGATGTAGTTTGGTTTCCTGTTTGTATTTCACTAATATCTGAAAATAATAGCGGTTGTTCACTCTCGCGATGGACCCTTTGGATGGCCCGAGCATGATCGTGTCAGGCTCAAGTTTTTTTTGAAGGATCTCATGGATTTCATAAATTTTCTTCTGCGCTTTCTTTTCGTCAGGGTTGCTTACGGTGATGAGCGCGGTGTAAAAATACGGCGGATAACCCGCTTTATGCCGGAGCGACATCTCGGTACGGTAAAAGCCTTCGTAATTGTGTTGTTGGGCAAAAAGGATGGCATAATGATCCGGATTATAGGATTGCACGACCACCTCACCGGACAACTCCGCACGACCTGCCCGTCCGCTGACTTGGGTCAGCAGCTGGAACGTCCTTTCCGAAGACCGGAAATCCGGCAGCCCCAATGACGTATCCGCATTGATGACGCCGACCAAGGTGATGTTCGGAAAGTCCAATCCTTTTGCGATCATTTGCGTGCCCAGCAAGATGTCGGCCTCCCCTCTTCCGAATGCCGACAGGATAGCCTCATGGCCGCCTTTCTTGCGGGTGGTGTCCACATCCATGCGCAAAATGCGCGCATCCGGGAAGAGCGCCTGCAGTTCTTCCTCGATTTTTTGGGTTCCCGTTCCGTAATAGCGGAAGTTGTGCCCTTTGCATTTCGGACAGGTGTTGGGGATTTCTTCCTCATGGCCGCAGTAATGGCACTTCATCGTTTTGCTGTCCATATGCAAAGTCAGACTGATGTCGCAGTTCGGGCACTCGAGGACGAAGCCGCAATCCCGGCACATGATGAACGAGGAATAGCCTCTTTTGTTCAGCATCAGCACAATCTGCTGTTTCTTCTGCAGACGATCCGTGATTTTTTCCTGCAGCACCATGGAAAAGCTGCTGCGGTTGTTCGCTTTGAATTCGTCACGCATATCGACAATCTCGACCTGGGGCAGCGCGCGTTGATTGAAGCGTCCCTTCAATTCGACCAATGTGTAAACCTTTTTTTGCGCCCTCGCCCGCGACTCCAGCGAAGGCGTGGCGCTGCCCAGAACAACAGGGCAATGGTTATGCTGTCCGCGCCAGATCGCTATGTTCCGGGCATGATACTTCGGATTTTCGTCCTGCTTGTACGTGCTCTCGTGTTCTTCATCCATAATGATGATGCCGAGATTTTCAACCGGGGCAAAAATGGAAGAACGCGCGCCAACTACGACATCGGCATCGCCGCGGTGGATTTTGCGCCACTCGTCGTATTTCTCTCCCGACGACAACGCACTGTGCATCACTGCCACGCGGTTTCCGAAGCGGCTCTTGAAGTGGTTGACCATCTGCGGAGTCAAAGCGATTTCGGGGACAAGCATCAAGGCGGTCTTGCCTTGTTTGATCACTTCAGCGATCAATTGAAGGTAGACTTCGGTCTTTCCGCTTCCCGTAACGCCTTGGAGCAGAAAAATCTCATGCCGTTCTTCCATGATGCTGGCACCCATCGTCCGGAAAGCTGCCGTTTGTTCATCCGTAAGGGGCAGCGCTTCAGTTTTTTTGAACAGCCTATCCTTAAAGGGATCCCGGAGTATTTCCCGGTCCGCTGCTTTGAGCCAGCCCTTCTCTACGCCGGTCCGGATCGTGCTTGAACCGATGTCGAATTGATCCTTGTATTCCTTGGACGTCAGCGGGGTTCCGTTCATGGACATGATTGCCGCCAACAAGGCTTGCTGTTGCTTGGCTGATTTTTTCAGGCTGCCGTATGCGTCTTCCAGACTGTCCATTTCCAGATCGGAATAATAGACCTGCACCGTTTTTGCCTTCGCCTGGTTTTTCAGGATGTAATTGACTTCAATCTTCCCGGCTCGCTTCAATTCGATCAGTTGCGGCAAAATGCCGCGGTCGACGGCATCTTCCCAACTCATTTTGCTTTTCCCTTGAAAAAGTCCGTAGAAGGTCTCCTCGTCCAATTCATCGACAATCTCAATTTCTTTTTCGTACTTCGCCTTCATCAGAGGCGGCAACATCGTCTGGTAACAATGGATCCGATAGGCATAAACGGTTTCCGCCATTTCCTCGCCCAACAGAAGCAGCTCTTCGGTCAATGCCGGCTCGATATCCAATGGTTGGATGATTTCTTTCAGTTCCCCTTCAAAATCGGTGTGATCAGAAATTTCCGTTATGAACCCTTGGATGATGCGTTTGTTGAAAGGCACCTCAACGCGCATGCCCTTGCCTAATTTATGCTCCATAGCAGGAGGGATCGCATAATCAAAGGGACGATTGGTCTGCATTGCAGGTATATCGACAATCACTTTTGCAATTTGCAAATAAAGCCCTCCCCTTCATATTCTAACCATTATATTACTAAATTATGCCGATAAAGTCTTGTCGGAATTTTCGGCATCAAAAAAATAAAACTACTGATTTTGAAGTTCAAAAACAGTAGTCTTTTTTCATTCCTATTCTATTATCTTTCAGGGATGATGGATTTTGGATCGATTTCCAATTCGCCGGCAACTACTTCTTCCAGCGCACGTCCGACATTCTTGAATGACTGGTAAGTGTCCAATAAAGGCTCGGAGCGATCATGCAATTGATGCGCTCTTTTGCTTGAAAGAATGACCATTGAATATTTTGAATCCACTTGCTCCAACAATTTATCGATCGAAGGATATAACATCATAATATTTTACTCCCTTTCATCCGCACAGATGGTATCCAGAATCCGTGAAACTTTCAAGTGTTCGCTTTGGATGATGCCAAGCACTTTCTGTACCGCATTCTCCACTGTGTCGTTTTCTACCGCATAATCATAATACCGCATCAAACTAAGCTCTTCAATAGCCTTTTCCATTCTTTGCTTGATGATTGGCGACTCATCCGTCCCGCGATTTACGATCCGTGATTCCAATTCGGTCATATCGGGAGGGGTCAAGAAGATGAATATCCCTTCAGGCATCCGTTCCTTCACTTGCATGGCACCTTGAACTTCGATCTCCAGAAAAATATCTTTTCCCGTATCCAACGTTCTTCTTACATAGTCGATTGGCGTACCATAGTAATTACCAACGTACTCGGTATATTCCAACAGTTCATTATCGGCGATCATTCTCTCGAATTCTTCTCTTTCCTTGAAGAAATAATCTTTGCCATCCACTTCCCCTTCGCGCGCTTTGCGGGTCGTAGCGGAAATTGAATATATGAACTCCCGTTCACCACGAGAAAAAATTGCTTGTCTCACAGTCCCTTTGCCTACTCCCGAAGGTCCGGATAAGACAATCAACAATCCTTTTTCTGTCATTTAATGCCCACCATCCAATTATATTTTTACAGCATCGTACAGCCTAATGAGGCATTCCGTTTATTATTTCATAGTTTAACACAATTTCGTCAAGGTTAAAACCTTTACTGGAGTCTTCCGCCAACATTTTGTTAGTTACCGTTTTCAGCAACGGTACTCCTGAATGGGACGCGGTTGCCTCACGAAAGCGCCGGAAATACAAAAAAGAACAAGACAAGGATATCCCTGTCTTGTTCTTGGGGCATCATGAAGCGCCCATGTCTTTGACTTTCATCATTCGGACGATGCTGGAGCGCTCGTTCTCCTCGAGTTTCATTTGGATGTAACGGATCGTCTCCTGCAACTGCGGAATCATTTTGTATTCCAATGCATTTACGCGCCTTCTTGTCTTTTCGATCTCATCGGCAAGAAGTTGGCATGTTTTTTCGATTTCCGATAATTTAAGCAATTTCGGAAGGATATCTTCGATCTTTTTGATCGCATCATCCAGTTCACCGTTTGAGTTTACGTAGCCGTACTGTAAATCCGTGGATTTATCGTCTTTGTCGGCTATCGAAAAGTTCATTTGGGGAACGACGACACTCATGATGTTTTTTTCTTGAATGTCCAATTCAACCGCCGTAGCAGGTACAGCGAACAATTCTTCAATGAAAGACTCATTCAGAAGCGACTTCGCTACCACGAAAGAACGCATGGAGGCGGTCAGTTCTTTTTCGACTTCATCCCTCAGGATGTTGTTTTCGCGGATCAGATTGATGAATTGACGCATCAGTTCATCTTGCTTATCCTTCAGCAGTTTATGGCCGCGGGTGGATAGCACCAGACGCGATTTCAAGTTGGACAGTTCCATCCGGGTTGGCTTTACATTCAATCTAGCCATGGACGATCACTCTCCCTTCGGCATAAACTCATCGATCATATCGCTCTTGATTCTCTTAAGTTCCGTTACCGGCAGGATGGACAACAGTTCCCAACCTAAAGCCAAAGTCTCTTCGATTGTTCGGTTCGTATAGAATCCTTGATTGATGTATTCTTCTTCGAAACGTTTCGTGAACTGCACATACAGTTTGTCTGTCTTGGACAAGGCGGACTCCCCTAGGATGACAGCCAATTCTTTTGCCTGTTTTCCTTTTGCGTAAGCCGCAAACAACTGGTTCATGGTCGGAGCATGGTCTTTTCTTGTCTTGCCTTCACCGGTACCTTTGTCCTTCAGACGGGAAAGCGAAGGCAATACGTTGATCGGTGGCTTGAAGCCGGAGTTGTTCAACTCACGCGAAAGGATGATCTGGCCTTCCGTGATGTAGCCGGTCAAATCAGGGATCGGATGCGTAATGTCATCCTCCGGCATGGAAAGGATCGGAATTTGGGTAACCGAGCCCTTTTTGCCGATGATGCGACCTGCACGCTCATACAATCCGGCAAGGTTCGTATACAAATACCCTGGATAACCACGGCGACCCGGCACTTCACGACGGGCTGCCGAAATTTCACGCAAAGCCTCACAATAGTTGGTCATGTCAGTCATGATGACCAAGACGTGCATGTCCTTTTCATAGGCCAGATATTCCGCGACCGTCAAAGCCATTTTTGGTGTGGCAATCCGTTCGATGGCTGGGTCGTTCGCCAAGTTGATGAACATAACCGAGCGATCGATTGCCCCTGTCTTGCGGAAATCTTCCATGAAATATTCTTTTTCTTCAAAAGTGATTCCCATGGCTGCAAATACAACCGCAAATTTTTCATCGCTGTTCAAAACCGTCGCTTGACGGGCGATCTGTGCAGCCAATTCTTTGTGCGGCAAACCGGAACCGGAGAAAACAGGAAGTTTTTGTCCTCTTACGAGTGTGTTCAGATGGTCGATGGCGGAAATACCCGTTTGGATGAACTCATCCGGATAGTCACGCGCTACAGGGTTGATTGCCTGTCCGTTCACATCCAAGTTCATTTCCGGGATGATTTCCGGGCCGCCATCAATCGGATTGCCCATCCCATCGAATACACGGCCTACCATATCCTCAGAAACAGCTATGGAAAGAGGTTTTCCTCGGAAGCGGACTTTGGTGTCTTTGATGTTGATCCCGCTTGGGCCTTCAAAGATCTGCACCATCGCTTTATCTTTGCTGACTTCCAAAACTTGACCATGGCGGATTTCGCCGTTTTGCATTTGAATTTCAACCAATTCGTCGAATTTGACTCCCTCGATCTGCTCAACAACCATCAACGGGCCTACAACTTCGGTTACTGTTTTATATTCCTTAAGCATGGTGCGTCATCCCTCCTTCCGCAACGATTTCATGCAATCTTTTCTTCATGTCCGCCTTGATGTTTTTCATTTCGGCAAGGTCTTCTTCCCTGATGTATTTACTTCTTGCGATCCGATCGCGCAATTCAACTGTGCCCTCAATGATTTCATTGAAGTAAGCGCCTAAACGCATCGCTTCACGTGCTTCTGTTTCAAAGTCCAGAATCATATCCAGCATCGCTAATTGCTTGTTGCGGGAAGTGTACGTATCGACATCATCGAAAGCGTTCTGTTGCAGATAGTCCTCACGCAGCGATTCCGCGATTGCCATGGTCATGCGGTCTTTTTCGGACAAAGATTCGATACCGACCAAACGGACGATTTCTTCCAATTCCGATTCTTCCTGCAGAAGATTCATCGCATGCTGAACCATCTCTGACCATTTTGTCTGTAAGGCATTATTCAGATATTCCCCGACTTCGGTATTGTAAAGGGAATAGGAAGTCAGCCAGTTCATGGATGGGAAATGTCTTTTTTGTGCCAATGTGGCATCCAACGCCCAGAAAACTTTAACGACCCGCAATGTATTTTGGGTTACCGGTTCAGAGGTGTCACCACCAGGAGGCGATACCGCTCCAATGGCCGTAATGCTTCCTTCACGATCTTCCGACCCCAAAGCCAACACTCGTCCTGCCCGTTCATAATACTCTGCTACACGGCTTCCTAGGTAGGCTGGATAGCCTTCATCACCAGGCATCTCTTCCAGACGGCCCGACATTTCGCGCAAAGCCTCTGCCCAACGGGATGTCGAGTCAGCCATGATCGCTACACTGTAACCCATGTCACGGAAATATTCCGCGATCGTGATGCCTGTATAGATGGATGCTTCACGCGCCGCAACCGGCATGTTTGAGGTGTTGGCGATAAGGATCGTACGCTCCATCAATGATTCACCCGTGTTCGGATCGATCAATTCCGGAAATTCATTCAATACGTCAGTCATTTCATTCCCGCGTTCGCCGCAACCGACATAAATTACGATGTCCACATCACTGTATTTTGCGATTTGGTGCTGCACAACGGTTTTCCCTGCTCCGAAAGGTCCAGGAACAGCGGCTGCTCCACCTTTTGTGATCGGGAAGAAGGTATCGATGACCCGTTGGCCGGTAACCATCGGCGTGTGCGGATTCATTTTTTGCTTGAATGGACGTCCGCGACGGACTGGCCATCTTTGCAGCATAGTCATTTCTTTCGGGCCATTTTCCGTTTCGATGACATATGCCGTGTCATCCAAAGTGTAGCTGCCGTCCTGGATGGCAGTCAGCTTCCCGGAGATGCCGTAAGGAACCATGATCCGGTGCTCGATGACTTTCGTCTCCTGCACGGTACCGACAATATCACCGGCGATGACGTGATCGCCGACTTTCTTCGTGGCTTTGAATTCCCAGACGTTTTCTCTCTTCAATGGTGAGATATCCGTCCCACGCACCAAATAGTTACTTTGAGTAATTTCACGGAACGTATGCAAAGGACGTTGGATCCCGTCAAACATCTGCGACAGGATGCCTGGTCCCAATTCGACCGACAATGCTTCCCCTGTTGTGATTACCGGTTCTCCAGGACCAATACCGGAAGTCTCTTCGTAAACTTGAATGGATGCGACATCATTGCGCATCTCGATGATTTCGCCGATCAATCCTAATTCACCGACGCGGCAAATATCTTGGATGTTCGCTTCTTCCATTCCTTCCGCCATAACTAAAGGTCCGGAAACTTTTATTATATTTCCATTTTTCAAAAAAGTCCCCTCCAAATTATAAGATATTCTGTCCAACTGCTTTTTCAACATTCTCCTGAATGCGGCTTTTCCCGATATTCAACGTACCTTTATGGTTCGGAATCAGGATGATGGCTGGTTGGACACTGCTGTCATACCTGCTCACTGTATCAGGTATTTCTTTTGCCATTTCTTCCGTCAGATAAATGATTCCATAATTCTCCATCGCCAGGCGATCTACCGTTTCACGGGCAGTCTGGGCATTATGGCATGCAAATACTGCGAAGCCCAAAATCTTAAAAGGAAGGATGGAATCTTTATCTCCCACAACTGCAATATTATGAGCCATATACAGGTCGCATCCTCTCTCTCAATATTTGTTCATCTATCTGATTGTCTTTGCCCACCAAAATCAAGCGGATATTGGTGACTTCCTTCTCTTTGGCAAACAGATAACCCAACAAGGGGATCGGACCGAACGGTTGGTATAAGCCTTCCGCAACCAATTCATAGGTCAGTTCATCTACGAGTTTATCCAGCTTCTGTGTGTCCACTTCGTTCGTTGTCTCAGAAATCATATTGGATAAGCGCGTGCCGTATTCTTTGCTGAAATAATGCTTGCGCATGACCGCGCTTGGTCCATTGATCGATTCTTCAATCAAATCGCGTTTCGAAATCGAACCTGAACTGGATAGGACCGTATAGAGAAAACCGCGGGGCTTATTTTGTTTTAGGCTTCGGATCATAGTCGAAAGATTATAGAGATCGATTATGCCGTCCACCATTTTCGTGATGCTCGGATGTTGGAGCTTGTTGCTGATGGAGCGCAGATGCCTGAAATAGTAAGTGTCCATAAAGATAGTGGCCGCTTCGATGCGATGACCTTCATCGAAATCGCGGATTGCTTCTTGAACCCCTTCTATCAGAATCGGATGTTCGTCGTTGCCGTCGCCGGTTTCGACCAATTTCTTCAGACTGCCTATGGAATATTTGCCGATAGGTATCAATAGCTGTTCCAGATCTTCGCCCGAAAAACGTTGTTTCAACAACACTTTCAGGTTGTGATAGGTATAGCGCAACGCGAATAATTCCACAATCTCAGAAACAGGCGTGATGCTGAACAAGTCCTGATAGACCTCCGCCAGATGTTTCATGAGAAAAACTTCGAAATTTTTGTTCACCAGTGTTTCCTTCTCGTCAAACTCATAACCGGTACCTTTCAGAACATCCAAGGCATCTTTTAAAGAAGAGGCTTTCAGCATCCGATCGTAATCCGCTTCCGCCAATAATTTTAATTCATAGGTGCGAAGTATCGTATTGACGCCTTTGTAATCAATCTCTTGCATAGTGCCCCTCCTTTACTTTTCGTCTTGGAATGCTAAAGTCGCCAGCTCTGCTGCAAAGTCGTTCTTTACATCTTCGATCAGATCATCGAAGCAATAGTTGTAGTCGACTCCGCCTTCCTGCAGGATGAATCCGGCTTTATTCGGAATGGACTCCTCAGAAATCTTGACAGCTGGATATTTGACCAACAGCTGCTGCAACTCTTTCCCCTTAAAGTGGGCGATCGATTTTGCGCCCGGAACAATGCTGTAGGCTTTCGAATCGCCAGCCTGAGCAAGCACACCGTTCAGGAATTGCGCAAAATGGGTTTCGTCCCACGCGTTCATTTTTTCTAAAGCCTGCTGGAAGACCGATTTCAGGATGACCTGTTTCTCTTTCAAAACAGCATTGCGCTCTTTATTCTTCAATGTTTGTTGCTCACGATCAAAATCGTTGGCAACTTTTTTCAAAATGGCAGCTTTGCGCGCCTTTTGTTGTTCAACCAGAGTCAATCTGCTCTCTTCTATCTTTTCGACAGAAATTTTTTCAGCATCCTCCAGCTTGCTTTGTCCTTTTGCTTTTGTCTTATTCAGGATCTGTTCAGACAAGGATTGTAGATCTTTCACGCTTTCTCATCTCCTTACTTTTTCTTTCATTCTTCTGGAGCTTTTGAGATTTAAGCGTTCAATACCAACAAGAATGATGTAACGAATCCTAGGATCGCATACGTTTCAACCATGGCAGCATAGATGATCCCTTTTGTGTTGTGCTCTTCTCTCTTAGCCAAGATCTGCAGACCGGCAGTAGAAGCGCGACCTTGTGCGATACCTGAAGTCAAACCAGTGATTGCGATAGGCAGACCGGCCATCAGATAGTACAAACCTTGTGCAACAGTCATTTCAGGAGACATTTGCAGATAAATCAGGAATCCGATAACAAAACCGTACAAACCTTGCGTACCCGGCAACAGTTGCAGAATCAATGATTTACCGAATTTTTCAGGTTGTTCCTTGATCAGTGCAGCAGCCGCTTCACCGGTCATACCTACCCCTTTAGCAGAACCCGTCCCAGCCAATCCGACCGCCAAAGCGACGCCTAAAGCTGCGAACATCATACCACCATTGTTGTCGATGAAATATTGTAACCATGTCATATTTTCCATTTTATAATTCCTCCAGTAACTAAGCTTCTTTTTTATTTTTTAAGTAAATGTATTTTTCTTCTGTCTTCAACGGCTCCAAAGCTTTTCCGCCGCCTTCATAAAATTTTCCGAAAAATTCGACGAACACAAGTCGTGCGCCATGCACGTAGGCACTCAGCATGGACAAGCCGAAGTTGATGCTGTGGAGCAACACGAATAGTACCGCTCCAATGGTGAATCTCGCCCAAACCGGCAAGAAGTCGATGATCATGTTGAAGGCAACCGCGATACTGCCGCCGGACACCCCTAAGGCCATCAGACGGGTGTAACTGACCATGTCGCCGATGTAACCGGTGATTCCATAGAGATTGTACAAACCGGCACCGGCACCCAATGCTTTGTTCTCCGATGCCATAGCTGTAGCAAGCACGATCGCGACCGCACTTGTGATTGCGACTGCTGCTCCCACGGTCACAAGCACCTGGCTCGGGAAAAGCATCTTTCCGAACAGGACGAAGATGAGACCAACAAAAATCCCCAACCATCCGATGCTGTCGGAAATCGCACCCAACGGATTTTTGTCGCGCAAGGATAGATAGGCTTTGATGCCCAAGCCGAACATAATCTGAACAATACCGAACACTACCGATATCAAGAGGATCGTATTGGCGTCATTGCTCGTGGACAGTAGCACAAACGGCAATTCCAGTCCAAAGAAAGAGCCGTAAACCAATCCCCACAAGATGGATGGGTAGGACAGAATGTGAAAGAACAACAGATTGTTGCGCATACCTTTGTTGAAGTTCAGGAACTTCAATGCCAGTAATGTTCCGATAAGGAGCAACAGACCGTACCCGACATCCGCAATCATCATTCCAAAGAACAAGAGATAGAAAGGTGTCAACAGTGGCGTGGGGTCTATTTCGTCATATTTCGGCAAACTGTACATGGAAGTGATATTCTCAAAAGGGGTGATCCATTTATTGTTCTTCAAAACGGTTGGAATGACCGAAATATCCGATCCCTCTGCATCGTCAATCGTCAATGCGTATTCATTTTCCGACACAGTCTCAGTCAATGCTTGCCTGATTTCTTTGACCTTATCTTCCTCAAGCCATCCTTGGATAACGAAGAGATGTTTCTCATTGACCAGCAATTGCTGGCTTTTGATCCGTTGCAGTTTTGCATAATAGAACTCGGACAGTAGCATTAACTGCCACTCTTCTGCTTTCATGACGGAAAGATCCGCCAGCAACTGTTTGTGCGCTTCACGGTTATCTTGAATCCGGCTCTGAACATCCGCCAATGCCTCTGCAGGCGGCAAATCATACTCATAAACTAGTGGCTGGAAGTGATTGCTGTCCAACAAAGCGTTTACATCCTTAATTTGTGACGGATCATAGAAAATCACTGCTCCATATGATTCTTTGTTCTGGAAGATTTCTTCCGTATAGACCAGTGGAGTGGAAGTCACGTTTGTGATGTAATCGTTGGAGAGCGTCTGAGGAATCGTGCCCACTTTAACCGCGATGTGTTCAAATGCTAACGTTTCCCTAGGATTGAATGATAATTTTTTCCATAAAAGCAGGAAATCCTCTTGTTCATAAAGATGTTTTTTAGCATCTTCGAGCTTCTTCTGTTCGGCTTTCAGACCCAAAACTTTATCCAGAACATTGTCGGAAGAAAATTCGTCCACAGCCTTTTCCAGTTCTTCCAAAGACAAGGATTGTCTAGGGATTGTATACTGTTTGATCAAAGACTCTTTCTTCAGATACGACTTCAAGAAAGATAAGGCTTCCGTGACATTTTCCAGATAACTTTCGGTCTTCTTGATGTTTTGCTCAATTGACTCTCGTTCTTTAGGCGATAAGGATTGCAAATTTTCTTTTGCAGCAGGCAAATCGATGACTTCTAAGCTTTGCAATGTCTGGATAGCCGTCAATAGCTGCTCTTTTTTTTCGTGAAAAGAAATGAGAGTAATTTTTTTCATTTTAGCGATTGCCATATTTCCTCATCACCTCCCCAATTACGGCATTCACAAGTTCTTCTTCTTTCGCTTCAAACCGAGTCTGCAACTTCTCGATTTCCGATTTTTCACTTTCTGCGGAAGCGTTTTTGAGAATTGCCAGTTGCTCAGATTTTTTTGCAAGTTCTTCGGATTGAAAAGTAGCTAATTCCTTTTCGATATTCCTTTTCATTTCGCCTATTTTATCTTGCGTGTTCTGTTCCAGTTTGCGCAGTTTGTTCTGGTAATCCAATTCCAGATCAGTTGCTTCCTGCTCAATCTTTTTTACTTCATCAAATATTTGCATCTTTCATTCCACCTCCGTCCCTCATTTGATTCTCCTTCGGAAAAAAAATGATTTTTCCAATCAGTAATTTCATTATACAGTTAATGTAAAGGCCGTTCAAATCTATTTGTACGCGATTTTCAGCGTTTTCAGCAATCAACACAGTTTCATTAATAGGAAGAAACTTTCTGAAATTTCTCCAAAAAAGTTAAATGAACATTTTGTGAACAAAAATCCCCAAGAAGCATGCATCAATGCAAGCCCTCCTCGGGGAGTCTCTTTTGTGGCCTATTTTTTCGTTGATTCCTCCAAGTAATGTATGCAATTTTTTCCTCCTTCAAAATTAATTTGCGGCCAACACGTTCTTCCTACACCATTACTTTACCTGAAAACCCAAGAACCAGGGGCATTTCCGGCCGAAGCGACAAAACTGCAGGCTGAGTTGCACGCCTGCTTTCCTGAAATTGTTTTTGGGCGCAAAATAAATAGCTTGCAAAAAAGAACGGATGTTCTTATAATGGGGATACAAGACAAACACACGTTCGGAGGAACCAACATGCAAAACTACATCTATCCGGTATCCAATAATAATGAAAATCCTTCCAAAAAATCATACCTGCGCCCACTATCATCCGTCCAATCCATCAATGAAGCCATCCTGGACAAAGTAATGCCGATTCATCAGGTTGTCCGTTTCGCTAATCAAGCCTTTGAAAATCACACCCCTGTGTATGTTGTGATCGAAGAAAAACTGGGACCGAAATCATATACAAGAACACTGGTATGGGGCAAGTTCAATTCCCGCGTAACCCCGAAAAGGCAGGTTATGTTCACAACCGCCGATAAAAAAGTGACTTATCTGCTGAACATCAGTCAAATATTGGCCATCCAACTTGGTTGATTCCCATCAGTTGATGATATATTCATAGAAAAAAGGAGAAGTACAAGGCATCCCGTCTTTAACGGAATGCCTTGTACTTCTCCTTTTTTCATCTCAATTCCCTAAAGTATCGGCGACAGCAATCTGGAAAACGCCTGCTTGAATTTCCGGCCCTTCGATTGTTTTGCGAAGTAATCATGGGTTGCGCGTATGCACTCCTCCTGATCTTCTTCAAAATTTGCGATTAATTCTTCGGCCACTTCACGATCATAAATAAAGGCATTGATCTCAAAATTCAGTTTGAAGCTGCGTACATCCATATTTGCCGTGCCTAACGATACAATTTCATCGTCGACCACGATCACTTTTGAATGCAGGAAACCGTTCTGGTACATATAGACTTCGGCGCCGTACTCTATGATGTCTTTGGCGAAATATTCCGTTGCCCGATAGACGAAAGGATGATCCGGCTTCGAAGGGATCATGATTTTGACGCTTACACCGGATAAGGCCGCGATTTTGAGCATTTCGTGCAGACTCTCGTCAGGTATAAAATAAGGTGTCTGTATGTAAATCGATTCTTTGGCTTGGCTGATCATCTTCAGGAAACCCATTTTGATGGTCTGATCTTCGTCATCCGGACCGCTTGCCACAATCTGCATGGCAGTATCGCCTTTTTTATCGGCAATCGGGAAATAGGCCTCTGCATAATCTTTCCGATTCTTGGGATTGGCAACCGCATTCCAATCCATGAAGAATCGGCTTTGAAGCGTCAGGACCGCATTGCCTTCTATCTTCATATGCGTGTCCCGCCATTCACCGAGTTCCCCTTTCCCCAAATACTCGTCGCCGATATTGAAACCGCCAAGGTAAGCAACTTTGGCGTCCACCACCATTATTTTGCGGTGATTACGATAATTCATCCGCAAATTGACGAAAGGTATTTTTGACCCAAAAAAAACTTCCGTCTTTCCGCCCAATTTTTCAAGGTTTTTGAAAAATCTCGGGTCGTTCCCTCTGCACCCCATCGCGTCGTAAACGACCAGAACTTCCACACCAGCGGCTGCCCTGTCTTCCAAAGCCGCCAGAATGCGTTTCCCCAACTCGTCTGAGCGAAAAGTGTAATAAAGCATATGCACATGGTCTTCAGCTTTGTAGATGTCCTTAACTAGCGCATCAAACACACCTTCGCCGGTCTTGAATATTTCAAGTTTGTTCCCCTTAGTCAAAATGGATTCATCACTTTCCAGGAACAGGATGGCTGTTTTTTGTGCATAGTCGGTTTCGACCAAACCTTGCGCCAGATCCTCATCCTCCAGCATCTCAATCTGGACCTTCGCCAACTGGGACATGCCCAAGCTTTTTTGCGTGCGCATATCATAGATGTTTTCTTTTGACATCTTTTTCCCTATAAAGAGATAGATGATGAAACCCGCCACCGGCAGCAGGTTTAACGTCAGCAACCATGCCCAGGTGGCAGCGACGTCCCTTTTTTCTTTAAAGACGGTGATGATTGCACCGATTGTATTTAAAATGATGATTGCCGTAAATATCATTGACCAAATACTCATATGACCACTCCAACTCAACATAATGACAAAACATGTTACCCACTAATGATAGCACACGAGCCCACAAAAACAGAAAGGCGAAGTCCGGATAATTAAAATCCGTCCTTCGCCTTCTATTTTTTAATCATTTAATAGTTTCGATTTTTCTTTTCTGCTCAGGAAACGGCTGCCTTTTGGAATGTACGCTTTAGGAGCGAATTTTGCAATCAACACCAGAACGACTGCGCTGACGGCAAAAGTTGCCGCAAACGATAGCGCCTGTCCCGGAAGGAAATGCGCAAAGGCAGAAACACCAGCAGGAACTGCTTCCTCGCTGAGGAATATGTCCGAGATCAGCGCCCAGACAAAATAGACAAGCGTTCCGAAAAAGGATGCCGTCACTATATTCAAGGCTGCATTCGGGAAACGTTTATTGTTCAATGTGCGTTGCGTGAATTTCGCGAAAAAACCGGCGAGGCCCACGAAAACGAACGGTGCCGCTTGGTTCAGGATATCTGCGGCAACATCCGCCCCCTCTCCTTTGAGCGCAAACAAAGCGAGGCCGGTCAGTGTTCCTGAAACCAGTCCAAGCAATATTCCTCTGCGGAGGGAAATGAAAAGCAACGGCAACAAAGCAAAAACAATAGTGTATTCTCCAAATGGCATGGCCACATATGCCAAGGCGATTGCAAGGACAGCAAACAGAGCTGCCTCGACCCAAGCCTTCGTACTATTAGAACCCATAAAGATGAATCTCTCCTTTTCAACAACGATCCGTTTCATTGCCTTTCCGGCAAACGGGCATCAGCTCTTCTTCTGATAATTGGATGCTTCCATAATGATCGGTAAAATGACCGGTTTGCGCTTCGTCTTTTCAAAAAGATAACGGCTCAACGAATCACGTATCTCTTGTTTTAACTTGGCCCAATCAAAGTCTTTCGTATGCAGATTGTCTTCCACTACTTCCCGGACGATATTCGAACTTTCCTTGACAAGCTCTTCGCTCGCTTTCATGTAGACGAAACCACGCGAAACGATTTCCGGACCTGACAAAATTTTGTTCAATCTTCTGGAGATCGTCACAACGACAACGAAGATGCCATCTTCCGACAACAGTTTGCGGTCGCGCAAGACAATATTGCCGATATCGCCGACGCCGATTCCATCGATCAGTACATTCCCGGCTGGGACCTGCCCTGTCATATGCATACGTCCTTTTGCATATTCGATGACGTCGCCT
Source organism: uncultured Carnobacteriaceae bacterium (assembly GCA_963814755.1). Lineage (GTDB taxonomy): Bacteria > Bacillota > Bacilli > Lactobacillales > Aerococcaceae > Trichococcus. Next base: position 218,592 of record CAWFEB010000024.1, on the reverse strand, counting down.
TTTCCGGGGATGAATATGTTTTTGAACGGAATGCCGACTTCATTCGCCAACTGGGCATGTGCAGCCTGCATCCGGTACTCGCCTTGGACAGGCACGAAATACATAGGTCGAAGCAGGTTGATCATCAATTTCAGATCGTTCGGCGAAGCATGTCCGGATGCTTTGTATGTTCCCGATATTTCCCGCACGGACGCACCGGCGCGGTAAATCAAATTTTTGGTTTTTGCGACTGTTGTTTCCATCGCTGTGGAAGGCGTAGTCGTGATATACACCAAATCGCCCTCTTTAAGGTTCACTTGCTTGTGTCTGCCTTTGGACATCCGTTGCAATGCTTCCAACGGTTCTCCGCTATTGCCGGTTTCCAGCACCAAGACTTGCCCATCACGGTAATCATTGATGTTTTTCACATTCACAAGCAGATCTGGCGTAGGTAAGACTAGTTTTCCTAGTTTCATGGCGACATCGACTGTTTCAACCAAAGTCGGTCCTGTCAAAAAGATTTTACGGTTAGCTTGGAGAGCGACATCAAAAACTTGCTGAATGCGCAAAATGTTGCTTGCAACACAGGACACGATGATCCGACCTTCAGCATTGATGAAGGTATCAAGCATTTCTTCCTCAATCTTGCGGTCACTGACGTTTTCCGTAGTTGATTCGGCATCACCGGAATCGCTCAATAGCGCCAATACTTTGCCTTCGCCGATATCCGTAATTTTGCCGTAATCGGTCCGATACATCGGGGATGCGCTTTGATCAAACTTGAAGTCACCTGTATAGACGACACTGCCTTCTTCCGTCTTCACACAGATCCCTACAGAATCAGGGATGGTATGCGTAGTTCTGAAGAACCGGACGCTGGTATTTTCAAATTCAATTTCAGTGTTCTCATCGATGACGTGGTAATCCTCAAAGCCTGTAGCCAATCCGGTTGATTCAACCGCCAGTTTAGCCAGCGCGATCGTCAAACCTGTACCGAACACGGGTGCATCGATATTCTGCAATAAATAAGGCAATGCGCCAACGGCATCCGCATGACCATGCGTCAGGAAAATACCCGCTATCTTATTTTTGTTTTCCTCCAGGTACGTGAAATCAGGGATGACAACATCAATTCCCAACAATTCGTTTTCCGGATAGAGCAGACCGCAATCCAATACAAAAATTAAATCGTCCACTTCCACTAAATACATGTTTTTACCGCTTTCTCTCACACCTCCGAGAGAAATTATTCTTACTTTACTCATTGTACCACCTCTTATTTTTCAGCTTTCTATGCTGTTATCTATATTGATCGTTTGAATGCCTTCCTCCGTATTTTCGTCCCTGAAAATCAGCACTGCTGCTTTGCCGAACTGCCTTCAGGGTCTACAAGCGAATGCGTTTTCTTCGCATCCGGCTAAACGTGACCGATATCCTCTCTGTTATATTATACATGATTATCGGCAAAATTGTAGCATTTGCTTCAGTTTCTGTTCCGGTTTTCTGAAAGTGTGAGAAAAGCGGGACAAGCCCGGTCTGCCTCGAAAGAAATTTAGGAAATCTGGCCCTGAATGAGCATCGCAGAGCGCAATGGGTCAGATTTATCTAATTTCCGAGAGGCAGGCTTGGACCGCTAGACAATATTTAGATGCATCAAACATTTTGCAAATGTGTGGAACACTTACATTGAAGCACTCTACAAGTTAAAATATAAAATAAATTTCTGCACAAAAAGACCTGCCAAAAGGAACGGACCGGGAACGATGTTTAACCAAACACCCTTCCCGGTCCATCCTTTGACAGGCCCTGTCATATCCGATTCTTCAGTTGACGCGGATTTGCTCATCCGCACTCAAAAATTCTACAGTAGGCCCATTTCGATCATTTTTTCTGCGATCTGTACAGAGTTCCAAGCAGCGCCCTTCAACAGGTTATCCGAAACAACCCACATATGGAACCCATTATCGACATCCACATCCTTACGGATACGTCCGACAAATGTTTCATTCTTTCCGACTGATTCGCGGGCGGTAGGATAGACTTGATTAGCTGTGTCATCCTGAAGCACAACTCCTGGAGCATCTTTCAGCACTTCCCAGATATCTGCGACAGAAACGTTTTTATCGTCCACTTCAAAATAGACGGATTCCGAGTGTCCGGACATTACAGGGATGCGCACACAGGTTGCAGAGACTTTGATGTCCTTGTCGCCCATGATTTTTTTGGTTTCATTGATCATTTTCCACTCTTCATACGTGTAGCCGCCTTCGCTGAACACATCGATTTGCGGTAAAGCATTGAATGCGATCGGGAAATGCTTCTTATCGCCACCACAAGGCAAGATATTCGCGACCGGCTCTTCACCGTTCAGGACAGCTTGGGTTTGAGCTTTCAATTCTTCCAAAGCATGCAGGCCAGCTCCGCTTACCGCTTGGTACGTGGAAACGATGACGCGATCCAAACCAAATTTTTCGCGGATCGGTTGCAAAGCCACCACCATCTGAATAGTGGAGCAGTTTGGATTAGCGATCAGCCCTTTGTGTTTGCGCAAGTCTTCCGGATTCACTTCAGGAACAACCAATGGCGTTTCCGGATCCATACGAAAAGCACTCGTATTGTCGATGACGATGGCTCCAGCTTTGATCGCTGCAGGGGAGAATTGTTTCGTGATGCCGCCCCCAGCGCTGAATAAGGCAATATCGATGCCTTCAAATGAGTCATCAGTCGTTTCTTCAATCTGCAGTTCCTGTCCTCGGAAAGTCTTCACTTTGCCTACAGACCGTTTAGAAGCCAACAGCTTCAAACTTTTTATCGGAAAAGAAGCATTCTCCAACAAGCCCAGCATTTTTTCTCCAACAGCACCCGTAGCACCTACAATGGCAACATTATACTCTTTCATCATTGATCCCTCACTCATTCATTTTCTGTACTATCTATTTTTTTAGGATTTGGATATCCTTCACTTAAGCATTTTACCATACTTTATTAGAATTTTTTAATCTATTTTTTAATTACCCAAAAAAACATTCCACGCAGAAACCCCGCCTGGGCTCTCTGTTTGGAATGCTGAATGTTGACTATTTTGTTGTTTCCGATGATTTCGCGGATTTTCTGGATGCAATAAATCAACTAGGTTTCTTAATCCAAACGGACTCTTCCATCCTCCTGCAGAATGGATTCGATTTTTTTCTGGATTTCTTCCCTGCTGTGCACATTCGCGTTTTCGCATTCGAATGCTTCATCCCCACAAATCATGCACGTTCTCGGTTCATAGCCTATTTCCATTCGCTGCACCTCGATCATCTTGCCTTCTTCCAGATAAAACACGCTGATCGTGAACAGCTGGCCGAGCAAACTGCCGTCTTCTATCATGATGGCGGCTTGCTTCACAGCGGTCGGATAGGTATCGACGACGACAAAGTATTCCGGCCCTGTATCCAAATCCATCAATTTTTCATAGGTGACTTTCCATTTATTTGTTTGGATCGCATTTTTGACTTCTTGGATGCCGATTTCAGAAATCTGCCTTACGACGGCATTATATTTGACTGGTCCAGGAATATTGCATTTAAGGGAAATCAACGTCTGATTTGCGTTCGTCTTGCTGATTTCCTCTTCAAAAAAGGCACGTTGTTCCCTTGAGGCCAACACTTCCTTGAGCGTCGGCATTTGACCTTGCGAGAAAATAGATTCTGGCACCATTGCACTCATCCTTTACTGTTTTATTTTGTTCTCTGATAATACCATTATTTGTTACAAAAGCTTACATGGAAGCTTCGTAATGTCCGCAACTTTGCTGTAAAAGAGTCCTGGCGGCGAAATCGGAGCCATTATTTGACTTTGCTGCTGCTTGCACACAAGCGAATAATGAAATCACAAAAACATTTAAAGCGCTTACATTAACAGGGACGATATACTCAGAAAATATATCCATAAAATGTAGTCGTAAAAATTTGTTTCTCTTTACACTATAATAACGCTTTTATGGAAAAAATTCATTGATTTAATATTAAAATCTATAATTAATCAATATTACTCTATTTGTCAGGATTATTAGAATAATTGTGGCAGGTTTTCTTACAGGTGCGGACCTTAACCACCATCAGCAAAAAGAACAGGCATCGCCTTTTTGTGAAGGTTATGCCTGTTCTTTGCGTATAGTATTATTCTGTTATGAGCAGTTTACTTTTCTTCCTTAGTCAATAGTGCTTTACGGGAAAGATTGATTCTGCCTTGTCTGTCGACTTCGATGACCTTGACTTTGACTTTGTCGCCGATGGCTAGGACGTCTTCGACTTCTTTGACACGCTCGTTAGCCAATTCGGATATGTGGACCATACCGTCTTTGCCTTTTGTGATTCCGACGAATGCGCCGAATTTTTCGATGCGTTTTACAGTACCCTCGTAGATTTCGCCGACCTTCACTTCATGTGTCAACTCTTCGATGATTTGTTTAGCGCGGGCAATCATCGCCGTATCAGCCGAAGCGATGCTCACGTTACCGTCTTGATCGATGTCGATCTTCACGCCGGTTTCTTCGATGATGCTGTTGATCGTATCTCCGCCCTTACCGATTACGACTTTGATCTTATCAGGTTTGATTTGCATCATTTCGATCTTCGGAGCATATTGGGACAATTCTTCGCGAGGAGCTGCAATCGTGCTTGTCAGCTCAGCAAGGATTTCCATCCGCGCTTTTTTCGCTTGCATCAATGCTTCAGTCAGAATTTGTTCTGTGATCCCTTGGATTTTGATGTCCATCTGCAACGCAGTGATGCCTTCGCTTGTTCCGGCAACTTTGAAGTCCATGTCGCCCAGGTGGTCTTCAAGTCCTTGGATGTCCGTCAAGACTGTGTAGTTTTCGCCTTCCATCACTAAGCCCATCGCGATACCCGCTACCGGCGCTTTGATCGGTACACCCGCGTCCATCATTGCCAGCGTGCTGGCGCAGATGCTTGCTTGTGAAGAGGACCCGTTTGATTCCAATACTTCCGAAACCAAACGGATTGTGTACGGGAACTCGGCTTCTGTCGGGATGACTTGTTTCAACGCACGTTCACCCAAAGCACCATGGCCGATTTCGCGGCGTCCGGGACTTCCTGCTCTGCCGGTGCTGCCGACCGAGAATTGCGGGAAGTTGTAATGGTGGATGAATCGTTTGCTGTCTACCATGCCCAGGCCATCGATGATCTGATGTTCGCCCAGTGGAGCCAATGTACAAGTGGACAATGCTTGCGTCTGTCCACGCGTGAACAAGCCGGAACCGTGTACGCGCGGCAATAAACCGACTTCTGAAGCCAACGGACGGATTTCGTCGATTTTACGGCCATCAGGACGGATTTTATCGACTGTGATCAAACGGCGCACTTCGTCTTTTTCCATGTCTTCCACGATTTGGCGGACTTCTTTGGAGATTTGTGCAAAGTTGGCGTCATCCAGATACTTTTCGTTGAAGAACACGATTGCTTCAGCTTTCACATCTTCAATAGCGGCTTCACGAGCCAATTTCTCTTCTGTCATGATGGCTGCCGTCATTTTTTCGCCATAAGCAGCGGTAACTTCGGCTACAAGTTCAGGATTCAAAGATAAAAGTTTGACTGTCATTTTTTCCTTGCCGACTTCGGCTACGATTTTATCTTGGAAATCGCATAATTCCTGGATCGCTTTGTGGCCGAACATCAATGCCCCAAGCATATCTTCTTCATTAACCATTGCAGCACTGCTCTCAACCATGTTGATGGCAACTCGAGAACCGGCAACGGTCAACTCAATATCGGATGCTTCATTTTGTGGAGCGGTTGGATTCAAAACATATTCGCCATCCACGCGGCCAACATTCACTCCAGCGATCGGTCCGTAGAACGGAATGTCGGAAATCGCCAACGCCAAAGAGGAACCGAACATGGCAGCCATTTCCGGCGCGCAATCCTGTTCAACGGACATGACAACGTTTGTGATCTGCACTTCGTTGCGGAATCCTTCAGGGAACATCGGGCGGATCGGACGGTCGATCAAACGCGCCGTCAACGTTGCGTTTTCGCTTGGGCGGCCTTCACGCTTGATGAATCCTCCAGGTATTTTACCGACTGAATACATTTTTTCTTCATAGTTCACAGTCAATGGGAAGAAATCGGTATCTTTTGGTTCTCTTGAACCTACAGCAGCCGTCAACACAACGGTATCTCCGTATCTCACCAATACCGCACCGTTGGCTTGCTTAGCCAATTGGCCGATTTCGACTTGCAGCAAACGACCTGCCCAGTCCATTTGGAACACTTTTTTTTCTGACATGTTATCATTCTCCTTTTGCGATGCTTCCCATCTACCAACTACTAAACAAATGTCAACCTACTGATGCCTATAAGCTCACATTTGTATAGTAGCGGTCTGTAGAGCGGGAGCCTCATTCCATTATAGCTGATTGCTCAGCATTTTTGCACTCATTGTCCAAAAAATCCCAAAAAATAAGCGAGATTCACAGTGGAATCTCGCTTAATATATCTTAGCCACGAAATTAACGACGTAAGCCTAATTTTTGGATTAGTTCACGGTAGCGGGGAACGTCTTTGTTACGCAAGTAAGCCAACAAGTTACGACGGTGTCCAACTTTTTTCATTAAACCACGGTAAGAATGGTGGTCTTTTTTGTGAACGCGTGCGTGCTCGTTCAAGTGGTTGATTTCATACGTAAGAACTGCGATTTGCACTTCAGGGGATCCAGTATCTCCTTCGTGAATAGCGTATTCTTTGATGATTTCATTTTTAAGTTCTTTTGAAATTGCCATTTTTTTCACCTCTTTCATAAAGTTACCTTTAACTGAGTAAAACGTTGGTGATTCGTTTAACCAAGTTGAAGGTCGTATATATAATACATGGAACAGTTTATCCTAATTCCTTACCGATTGCAAGTAAAAATCACTTTTTTATAAACCTTTGTATTCGGCTTTCAGCTCCAATACCATGTCACGGATTTCTGCCGCTTTTTCGAAATTGAGGGCTTTGGCGGCTTCCCGCATTTCCCTATCCAGTTGATCGAGCGCTTCGCGGCGTTGTTCCATCGTCATCGCCTTATAGACGCTCAAAATGCTGACGTCCCCTTCTGCATCTTCAGGTGTATGCGAGATGCTGATGCGGTCACGGACTTCTTTGATGATTGTAGTCGGTGTGATGCCATGCTTAATGTTGTAGGCTTCCTGCGTCGCACGGCGCCTGTTCGTTTCAAATATGGCCCGCTCCATGGAATCCGTTATGCGGTCCGCATACATGATGACTTTCCCGTTCTCATTGCGGGCTGCTCTTCCGATCGTCTGGACAAGCGAGCGCTCGCTACGCAGGAAGCCTTCTTTGTCGGCATCCAAGATGGCGACAAGCGAAACCTCAGGAACATCCAACCCTTCCCGCAATAGATTGATGCCGATCAATACATCAAATTCCCCCAATCGAAGATTGCGGATGATTTCCGCCCGCTCCATCGTTTTGATTTCGCTGTGCAGATAATTGACTTTGATGCCGACTTCCTTCAGATAATCCGTCAAGTCTTCCGACATCTTCTTCGTCAATGTAGTGATGAATACCCGTTCATTGCGTTCGACACGCAAATTGATTTCACTGATCAGATCATCGATCTGCCCTTTGATCGGGCGCACTTCCACAATCGGATCCAACAAGCCGGTCGGACGGATGATCTGTTGGGCAACATAAGGGCTTTGTTCATATTCGTAAGGGCCCGGTGTCGCTGAAATATAAAGGATCTGGTTGACCCGTTCCTCGAATTCCTTCAACATCAACGGGCGATTATCCAAGGTGCTCGGCAGACGGAAGCCGTACGCCACCAGCTGTTCTTTCCGAGAACGGTCCCCGTTGTACATGCCGCGTATTTGCGACATCGTGATGTGCGACTCGTCGATGACTGTCAAATAATCATCCGGAAAAAAATCAAGCAGCGTGTATGGTGGCTCTCCAGGAGCTCGTCCATCCATATGTCTGGAATAGTTTTCGATTCCGTTGCAATATCCCATTTCCATCAACATTTCCATGTCGTAGTTGGTTCGCTGTTCCAATCGTTGGGCTTCCAGCAGTTTGTTTTCTTCGCGCAGCACCTTCAGGCGATCCTTCAGTTCTGCCCGGATCATGTCGACTGCATGCAAGGTCTTTTCTTCATTTGCCACGAAGTGAGTGGCCGGGAAAATGGGGAAATGTTCGACGTCGTTCTTGATTTCTCCGGTCAGCACATCGACTTCCCGGATCCGATCGATCTCATCCCCAAAAAATTCGACACGGATGGCCTCGTTATCGCGTGATGCCAGAAAAATTTCGACCACATCCCCGCGCACACGGAACGAGCCACGCCGAAAATCGATATCATTGCGTTCAAACTGCATTTCCACCAGCCTGCGCAGCAGTTCATTCCGTTCCATCTCCATCCCTTGCCGCAACGATAAGGTATGCTCTTTATAGTCCAAGGGATTCACCAGACCATAGATGCAGGATACGGAAGCCACAACAATAACGTCACGCCTTTCCAGCAAGGAACTGGTTGCGGAATGACGCAGTTTGTCGATTTCATCGTTTACGCTGGATTCTTTCTCTATATAAGTGTCGCTGGAGGGAACATACGCTTCGGGTTGGTAATAATCATAGTAACTCACAAAATATTCGACGGCGTTGTTCGGGAAAAATTCCTTCAACTCGCCATACAATTGCCCAGCCAACGTTTTGTTGTGTGCAATGACGAGCGTCGGCTTGTTTACTGCCTGGATGACGTTTGCTACCGTAAAAGTCTTACCGGTCCCAGTCGCGCCCAACAATGTTTGCGCCCGTCTGCCCAGATTCAACCCATCGACGAGTTCTTTGATGGCTTCCGGCTGATCACCGCTGGGTTTGTAGGGGGAAACTAATTCAAATTGATCTTTCATAATAGATTATTCACCTCTTCACTCACTGTTACAAGTATTTTACCACCCAAACATACTTTCGTACACTTTAGAGCTTTCGGCATCGCCTGGCCCGATTTTGACCCAAAAATTTCAAAATTTGTATCTCCAAATTCCAGGTCGCTAGGATTAAAAAAGGAATCTCTTTCATTTTTTATTGCACAACCCTCCAAAATTATGTATAATATGGCATGTTGGCAAAACAGCCTAATAGTTATAGAAATAAGGAAAGAGGGGTGAACCCAATGCCAAATATCGATTCAGCAATCAAACGCGTTCGCACTAGCGAAAAAGCTAACCTAAAAAACAACGCTCAAAAGAGTGCTATGCGTTCAGCTATCAAAAAATTTGAAGCTGCAGTAGCAGAAGGCGCTGAAAATAGCGAAGAATTATTAAAGGCAGCAGTTAAATCTATCGATTCAGCAGCTTCTAAAAACTTAATTCATCAAAACAAAGCGTCTCGCGACATTTCTCGTTTAACTAAAAAATTAGCTAAATAATTTTTTGATTTAAGAGACTTCAAAACGAAAGGCCGAAGACACACCAGTTTAGCTGGTGCGTCTTCGGCCTTTTTCGTATGATTTTTTTATTGTTTGGGCATTGCGTTTGCGTAACGGATCAGAAACAGCTCAAATTGTATTTCCTTCAGCCCTTGCCCTGTCTTCATGTTGTATTCCGTCTCGACCAATCCCTGAAAAGCATCCGCCAGGACTTTTTCGGAAAGGTTCCTCACTTGTTGGAAAGCAAGTTTCACACGATAAGGATGGATTTTCAATACTTTGGTGATGTCGGTTTGTTGATACCCATTTTTTGAGAGCAGCTTCACTTGCAGCAACAACCGGAATTGCCCTAAAAGGATAGCGTTGATTTTGATTGGTTCCTCTTTTTGGAGCAACAGATCCCGATAAATTTGGATGGCCAGATACGTGTTCTTGTTCAGAACCTGTGTCACCAATTCAAAAATATTTTGTTCCAGATTTCGCGGGATCAAGTCGATCACCATCTGTTTCGTGAGTTTCTTGTCTTCAGAACCGGCGAGAAACAGCTTAGGCAGCTCCCTCATTCCCCGCGACAGTTGATTTTCGATCCGCTCGTAAAAAAGCTCGAGTGCGTCGCGGTCCATCTGATAGCCTTCATTTTTTATCATATCCCCCAAAAATTTGCGGGCTTCTTTTTCTGCTAAAGGAGAAACATCCACAGTGACGGCCTTCTTAGCCAGGAGTTTCGATATTTTTTTTCTACTGTCCAATTTTTCGTAAGGCGCAAAAATAGCCAGAATTGTTGAGGGCGACGGGTTCTCCAGATAACCCTCCAGCCAACCAAGATCATGCTCCAGCCCATTTTTAGGCTTTTCGGCCGTTAAAAACAGCGGGTTTTCGATGATGACCAAACGCCTTTCCCCAAAAAAAGGCAGCGACTCCGCATCCTCAAGTGCCCGATCCAACAACGTCCCATCCATATTGAATATGCCGACATTCAAATCCTTGTCGGCTTCGTCAACCACCGTACGCAGCAACAATTGCTTCGCTTCTTCTATAAAAAAATCTTCTTTGCCCAAAAATAAATAGACCGGCTGAAGCTGACCTTTTTTTATTTTGGACATCTCCGTTGTATAATTCACGTTTGGACCACCATTCATCATTTTTATTTTTTGTTCTCCAAAATGGTTCGCCATTCTGTTTCTTCTGACCCATACAGGAAGTGGATAGCGCCCTGTCGATCCGTACGAAATACAGGGATATTCCGCAATTCCAGACGTTCCAGTATTTCCGCATCCGGATGACCATACCGGTTCTGTTTCCCTGCGGATATCAAGGCCAATTCAGGTTGGACATGATCCAAGAAGCCTTCCGAACTGGATGTTGCGCTCCCGTGGTGGCCTATTTTCAGGATATCAGTCTTCAAATCAGGATAAGTGCGCATCAACAAATCTTCCCCTTCTTCTCCAAGATCGCCTGTGAACAGCCAATCCAAACCGCCTATGCTTGTTTGGATGACCAATGAATCCTCATTTCCGCCTTCGCCCGGCGCTAAAGGTGCCAGGATATGAAAAACAAAATCAGCATCAATCTCTAGGTCGACCTTGCCCAATAAAGGGAATAGCCTCACTTGGTGTTGACTTTGCAGTTCAAGGAGCACTGCGGCGAACGCCTCATTCCCTTCCGCTCCTTTAGGGAAATAAACCGCATCGATCGACAAACCTTCAGCGAGTTCCCGCAACGAACCGACATGATCCTGATCGGCATGCGTCAGAAAGACCTTGTCCAATTTTTTCACGCCTTCGGCTTTTATGATCGACACAAGCTTTTCTCCGGCTGTGGTCGCTGTTTCCTGGACTTGCCAGGCTTCTTTTTCAAAAGTCAGCATGCCACCCGTATCTATCAGCACGGCCCGACGATGAAAAGGCGTTATGATCAGAATGGCATCCCCCTGCCCCACATCAAGCATGACGACTTTTCCGGAAGGATTAAGCTGATGGGCGAAAGAAAACAAACCGACAGCAGCCATCAGGAAACAGAGCACCCGGATATCCCTTTGTTTCTTTTCAACGCTCAGCAAGAGTAGAATCAAGGCGATCCAGACCAGCGCAAAATAAACGGCCGGCGGTCTCCCTGTAATGAGTGACGCAAAATCCAAATCCGCGGCTGCTCCAGCAAAATTTTCCAATAAGGTGAGCAATTTGTCGGACACGGTGCAGAGCAATCCCAGCAACGGGGTTCCCGGGGAAAAAAGCACGGCAAAGAACAACAACCAAAACAACGGAAAAAGCAACCAAGAAAAAAAGAACGAAAAGATCACATTCACAAAGATCCCGAGCCACGAAACCTCAAAAAAATGATAGGCGACGACAGGAAAGGACGCCAATGTCATTAGAGCCGTCAAACAGATGTCCTTCAATAGCCCGTTCATTTTCCATTCCGAACTGACCGGAGCAACGAAATACAATACCCCCGCCAAAAGATAGCTCAATTGGAAACTTGCCGAATAGATCAGCAGCGGATTATAAAAAACAGCAATCATCACCGTAAGTGCGAAGGCATCCTTCGCTTCAATCCGATGGCCGGTGATTTTCCCCATCAAAAGGATAAAATGCGTACAGATAGCCCGGAAGACACCGATTCCCCACCCGGTCAACACACCATAAGCGATCAAAAACACAACCAGCAGCTTATCCGTGGTCTCATGGCTGACTTTCATCCGCAGCAGGATAAAGCGCAGCTGGGACAGCAACAGCTGGATATGCATACCGGAGATGGAAAAAAGATGCAATAAACCGATCCCACGATAGGCATCCAATGTATCCCCCGCAATGGCATGCGACTGATTGAATAACATGGTTTGGATGTAGTCGGTCGTCTGGACAGCAGGCAACTTTTCCAACATCAAGATGATGGATCGCCTTATGTTGCTTGGCCAGGACCGCAAAGAACGATCCTCGCTCCGGAACTGCATCGCTTCAATCGTGACGACCCAATGGATGCTTTTCGCATTCAGATAATCTTCAAAATCAAATTGGTGCAGATTCCGTTCAGCTTCCGGCTCCTCCAGCTGGACTGTGGCAACGACCCGCTGGGGAAATCGCTGCTGTTCCCAGTTGAGCTTTTCTTCTTCCGTTTCGATCGTGTAATAGAAATAAACGGTTTCTTCCTTGCCTTCCGATTGCAGCAGGGCTTCACCTGTCAACAAATCGCCGTTGATCCGCATATCGTTCGGGTCCAACTGCAGCGCAGCTGTTCTGATCGATTCCGCTTCCTGAGCAGAGAACGCAGATGCGCTTGACCAATCGTGGACCAGCAAGCTCAAAAAACTTGCGGTCACCACCGCGGCAGCAATGACGTTCAAAAGCTTCGATTGCATAAAGAAAAGGCGCGCAAAAAGGGCAAACAGCAGTACCCATGCAAAAATGTTGGTTCCGTCAAACCCGATAATGGTCACCGGGAAGACGAGCAAGGCAGGCAAAAGCAGATAGCCTTTAATGGTCAGTCGTCATGATGCCCGCAACAAGCAGCAGAGCCATCATCTGATTGTTCTTTTCGTTTCAGTAATTGAGAAAAATAATCCGGATCGAGGGGGACTTGTTCATACGGAATGTCCATTGCATCCAAAAGATGGACGGCGTAGGAGTCATTATGATAGTCTTCCAAATAGTAGATTTTCTTGATGCCGGCTTGCAAAATCATTTTCGTGCATTGCAGGCAAGGAAAATGCGTCACATATATTTCCGCATCCTGGGTCTGGGCGCCGAATTTGGCGCACTGCAGGATCGCATTCATTTCCGCGTGGATGGTGCGGACACAGTGCCCGTTCACAACATAGCAGCCCTCATCGATGCAGTGGACATCGCCGGAAACACTTCCGTTGTATCCTCCGGCTATGATGCGTTTGTCTCTGACGATTGTGGCACCGACCTCCAAGCGTTTGCAAGTGCTCCTCAGCGAGAGCAGCACGCTTTGTGCCATAAAATATTGATTCCAAGGAATTCTTTCCATGCAGTAACCTCCATCCATATATAAAATTAAGTATACAAGAGCCGCTCCCTTGATTCAATTTTATTTTGCTCCGACCGTGATTAGATTTTCAAACCCCTCGAAGGTTTTTTCACCGATTCCTGAAACTTCCATTATTTCCTCGATCGTCTGGAAAGAGCCGTTCTCCTCACGGTACGCGATGATGAGCGCAGCTTTTTTTTCACCAATCCCATTCAATGTCTGCAGCAATACCGCATCTGCCGTATTGATGTCCACTTTCTCGGTTCCAACAATCCCATTTCCGCTCTCTTGTTCGGCCAACGGATTTTCCGGAACCGCCACAATCGGCCGCTCCGCTTCTTCCCCGATTGCAGGAATATAGATCACCATCTGATCCGTCACGCGCTGTGACAGATTCACTGTGTCGGCATCAGCCGTTTCACTCAAGCCACCCGCCAAATCAATTATGTCAATGACGCGCATATCGGCCTCAGCTTGGTATACACCCGGATTTGTTACGGCACCCTTGATGTCGACGATGATGATTTCCTGGACCGGCTCCGACTCTTCCGGCTGCTCTGGCGACTGATTTGACTCAGCAGAGCTTGCCGCCAGATAGGTTTCATCCAACTGCAGCTCCCCTGTGTCGGTTTCTGCCGTGTTGCCGTATATCAATCTGCCCAAGCCAAAGAGACATACGGCGAGAAACATAAACAAAACGGCAAATCTGATCACTTCCTGTTTATGGCAAGCAAGCCATTCCCGAATAGCATCCAAACTATCCCTCCTTTCGCATCCATTGACAACATACGCGAAAAGGCGCAGAAACATTCAGCCGTCCGAAAAAATGATCCATCTGGTCACCAAAACAAAAAGGTTGGGAAAAGAAACCAACGGCTCCTCTCCCAACCTTATGCAAATGCTCGATTCACTCCGATATTTTTTTACCCTTGAACGCGCTGTCCTGGAATTTCTGAAGGATAGCGGCGTTGATGTTGGCCGGCACCAAGGTGGATACATCCCCGCCGAACATCGCGACTTCCTTGATCAGGCTGGAACTGAGGTAGCGATAGTTTTCCGAAGACAACAGGATCACCGTCTCCAGATCCGGGGCCTGCAGCTTGTTCATCGAGGCGATGCTGTGTTCATACTCGAAGTCCTTTACGTTTCGGACCCCGCGCAAAAGTGCGCAGGCACCGACATCCCTTGCCATTTCGATCGTAAGCCCACCGGTATGACGGATGACTCGGACCTGTGGAAAATCACGCAAAGCTTCGGCAACCAACTGGATTCTTTGCTCACCGTCAAATAATGATTGTTTGGATGTGTTGGTCGACACTGCAACAACGATTTCGTCGAAAACAATGGCTGCACGGGAAATCGTATCGATGTGCCCGTTCGTCAAAGGGTCGAAACTCCCCGCAAATAGCGCTGTTTTTTTCATGGAATCAACCTTCCTGATTGTAGTCGAACATTTCGATAGCGATGGTCCCATAAACGGCACGCTTCCATTTTCCGTACGGGCCGATCTGTTCAGGCAACGTGTTCTCCTTTGCCATTTCACAGACAAATACGGTTTCTTCGTTGACTAACTGCAAAGCGATCATTTCAGTGATGTCAGCCACTGTCTTTTCTTCAGCATACGGCGGATCAAGAAAGACCAAAGAAAATTGTGTGTTCGGATTTTCCGAGGCGAAGACACGCAGATTTTTTCGCGCATCCCCTGCATAAATAGTGAATTTCTCCGCTTCCTTTGTGATCGCGATGTTTTCCTTGATCGTATCAAGCGCTTTTCGGTTCTTTTCGAACAACACCGCTCTGTCGATCCCGCGGGAAACTGCTTCGATCGATAAGCCGCCGCTGCCTGCAAACATATCCAGGCTGATTCCGCCATCAAAGAAAGGACCGATGATATTGAACAAGGACTCTTTGACTTTGTCCGTTGTTGGGCGTGTATTGCTGCCAGGAACGCTTTTCAATCTGCGTCCTTTGTATTCTCCTGCGATAACTCGCATCTGTCCTCACCTACAAACAAATATTTTTTATTTCGGTATGCATTCTAAAAAGAATAAGTCTTCGTTTCAAAAGCGGACACGTTGTATTCCGCTTCAGGATTACTGCGATCTTTCCTGTCAGGAAGAGCATTCTTCAGGGTCATATCGATTTCAGGACGATGCGACAATTCCACTTTCCTGACAAAATGCAGACTGTTCAATTTCTCTGCCGTAGCCTGTGCCTCTTCTTGGTCGACGTACAATAAGACATACTTCATTCTGTTGGAAACATAATGGATATAGCCGTATCTTTTCAAATTTTTGATCTGTCTCAAGGTATAGACCCAGACGACGATGCCCTGCCTTTTGGTCACTTCTAAACTCATATGTTTACCCCCTACTGGAAATATGTATCTGACAAGCTGCAGGCATGTTTGATTCCCCTGATTGAAAAAATGGGTCCCCTGCAGAAACCAATATATTCGGTGAAATGGCATGCGCCAATCGCTCGGAAACCTTGTCCAAAAGCAGTTGTAATTCACGTTCCGCTGTCCGAAAGCGATAGACGGATTCATCCAAGTCCATGATCCGCTTCGCCTGGTAAACGCGTTGTTTGATTTCCGCATAATCCGGTGCAAAGTCAGGGTAGGATTCGACCCGTTCGTATGCCTCTTTTGCTTCATTGAATGCCCTTATCTTAGCGTTGGCCTCTTCATTTTTTGCCAGAAGACGCTTCGCTTCCTTATAAGATGACATAGTTTCTCCGCTGCAGATTGCTTCCACAAGCCGGAATGTTTGGTCTTCCAACGCAAAGTACGCTTCATTGATGATCATCTTATTCCCCTGCCTCGTATGTTGATGATGTCTACTTTGTAGTATAGCTTGAAACAACGGGCGACTCAACCGTTTTTTATGGACCTACAGGCTGTTCGCTCAAAAGGATCAATTGGTAATGCTCGTTGGCCGCGACGGCGTAGTGCGTCAGATAGTCATCAAAAATCACGTTATCCACTTGCAGCAACTTCAGGAAGAGCGCAGGAACACTGTAGCCTTCGTCATCAAAAACAAAGGCCGTCCGCGTATCCGGGGCAACTTCCGCTAATTTTTTCTCGATGCGTTGATCAGATAACGTGAAGGCTGCCGTAAAATCGTTGACTCCTGCTTCACTCGGCATAAGTTCAACCGCAGCCGAAAGCAACTCTTCGGATTCCTGGAACATCGCCAAACCTCTGCGTTCCCGCAGTACGCCCAACATGCTTTTGATTTGCAGGACATTTTCCTCATCCGCAGCTACGCTTCGCTCCCAGTCGTCACGTCCGACTTCATAGGATTCGTCTGAGACGACGGAATAATATTCCAAATCCAGCAGCGCCTCATTCGAAAGGAAGTACATCCCATAAACCGTTTCTGTCACGTCGTCAAACAGCAAAATCACAAAGCTGTCATTCTCGAACTGAATCAACGGCGTCAATTTTTGTTGTTTTTTGGACAATGCCAGTTCATACGGCTTATCGACGACAGTAAGCTGAAAATCCCGTGCCAGGTAACCCTCATCGAGTACATTTTCCTGCGTCATGCCGATTGTGTACATGCCCGTTTCGATTTTGTTCCCCAAAATATACAGGGAGCGGATGATATCATCCTTGACGCCTATTTGGATATAGTCTGAAGCATTTGTTCCGAACACCCACCACTCACCGTCTCCGTAGGCTTTGCCGACGCGAATCGGCTCCCCGTGCCTAGCCGTATAGGCGGCAATGGGCTGACCGATGTAGGATTCATAGCCCGTAACCGGCAAAGGATACCCTTCATTTTCATCAATGGATGCTTGCTCGTTCCTCGCGATGCTTGCAGGCGGCGTGGTTCGTTCCCCATTGTCCACATAGAGAGGGAGCGCATAGGCTATGAAAGTGAACAAAATAAAAAGTGATGCTACTTTGATGGAAAATTTCATCCCTATCCCTCCTTGTGATTTCTGAACGTAAGATGGCATAGAATACCACGATAAATCCTATTATACTCTATTTTTGTTCGATGCGAAAAGCTTTCCGGCAGCTGCTGCTCCGAGGCATCCGCTGGTTGCGGAATCGAAGCACCCATTCAAAAAAAGAGCCGGATTTCCGGCTCTTTTTCCTGCTTATTTTGGTTGTTTGGAAATCTGATCGTTGATGTACATATTGTTGACCAGCCCGATGGAAACGGCAGATACCAACAAACTGGATCCTCCATAGCTGACGAACGGAAAGGTGACTCCGGTCAATGGCATCATTCCGGTCGCACCCCCAACATTGATGACTCCCTGAACCAGGAACATAGTGCCGATTCCGATACAGACCAGTTGGGCAAACGGATCTTTGATTTTGATTGCATCCTTAAAAATACGATAGACCATATAGAAAAACAACACCAAAACGAATACTACACCCACCAGGCCCAACTCTTCCCCGACGATGGACAAGATGAAATCGGTGTGGGGTTCCGGCAGATAGCCTGACTTCTGGATGCTTTCACCGATGCCTACACCGAAAAGGCCACCCCTGCTTAAAGCGTAGTACGAATTCACCACTTGGTACCCGGAATCCTGTATGTCGGCAAACGGATCGATGAATGATGTGATCCGTTCCATCTGATAGGAATGGAAGAAAGGAATGCTGCTCCCGAATGTTTTCACCATGACGATGATCAGACCATAGATCGCTCCGATTGCCCCAAAAATCATTACCCCATATTTGACCTTGACTCCACTATGAAGGAACAGCACGAGGCAGATGAAAGCAATGATGGCAGCCCCGCCGAGATCGGGCTGCAGGAAGACCATTATCACTGCTGCCGCCGTAATCAGGAGCGGTTTCTTCATCGTATCGTAAAAAACATCATTGATGAGGGACTGGTGTTTGGAAATGAACCAGGACAAGTAAAGGATCAGGTTCAATTTCATGAACTCTGCAGGTTGGAACCCGATTGTTCCAAAGTAGATCCAGCCGCGCGCCCCTTTCGTTGCCGTACCCGGCCAAAGCAAAAGATAAGCCAAGATGCCGAAAAGAATGTACAAAACAAACATCAGCAACTTTTCGTTTTTGAACAGACGTTTTGAGAGAAATGAAACGAACAACGCACCGAACAGACCCAGGACGGCGAAGAACATTTGCCTATAAAAGAAGTGTTCCGAATTATTGTAATCCGTCATGGCGCGGTAACTGCTGGAACTGTAGACCATCAGTATCCCGAAACCCGACAGGATGATGTAAGGGATCAGAAGACGCCAATCCATATAGGAGAATTTTTTCTTGATTGCATTTTTAATCATGTAGACAACTAAACCCCTTTGTCGGCGGAATCGTTTTTCGATTGATCAAAATAGTTCGTGTACATGGCGTTCAAGGAAGCCTCCAAATCACTCAATATCTTGTGTCCCTCTTCTTTCGAGATGATTCCCAATTTCACAGCATACTCAACTTCACGGGAGAATCCGTACATTTGCGTATCCACCACATCCTCAAAGGCTGGACAGTTCGCAAAGCAGAGGTGTTCTTTTTGGCTATTGATTAATTTGTAGATCTTTTCAGCATCCTGCATCAAGATTTCCAAAGCAGTCGTTTTGTTGATGCTATCCATTTTAATTCCTCCCCTCAAAAGTTACTTCATTCTATCCTGAATTACTACGCATTCCTTGCGGTTGATACAAAAATTGTATGGTCTTTCCAGTCTATTATACCAAACAATCAGGCCGACGCCTACCGCCATTCATCCCCCAGCGGATTCCAGAGTACTGAAGAGAAAAAGGCCCGAGGCAATGGTTGCCACGGACCCTTTTCCAGAACTTGCTTTCGGATTACTCTGCTTTTTTCTTACGTTTAGCAGATTTTTCGCGCTCATTTTTGTCTAAGATTTGTTTACGCAGACGTACGCTTTCAGGCGTCACTTCGCAATACTCATCTTCTCCCATGAATTCAAGCGATTCTTCCAACGTCAATGTGCGTGGACGTTTGATCACGTTTGTAGAATCTTTATTTGCAGAACGGATATTCGTCATTTGTTTCGCTCTTGTGATGTTAACAGCGATATCTGTATCGCGGGCATTTTCGCCAACAATCATACCTTCGTAGATTTCCACACCAGGTTCGATGAAGATCGTTCCACGGTCCTCTACGCCCATGATGCCGTAAGTTGTTGTTTTGCCTGTTTCAGTAGAGACAAGCGCGCCTTTGCTGCGTCCGCCGATTTTGCCTGGCAACTCTGGCAAGTATGCTTCAAACGTATGAGCCATGATGCCGTAACCGCGTGTAATGGATAAGAATTCAGTAGAGTAACCGATCAGTCCACGTGATGGAACAAGGAAGATGATACGGACTTGACCATTGCCGCTGTTTTGCATATCTTGCATTTCAGCTTTGCGTTGGCTGATCGTTTCGATTACGGAACCCATATATTCTTCAGGGGTGTCGATCTGAACACGTTCAAACGGCTCGCATCTTACGCCATCAACTTCTCTGATGATAACTTCTGGACGGGATACTTGCAATTCGTAACCTTCACGACGCATGTTTTCGATCAGGATGGACAAATGTAATTCGCCACGTCCGGAAACGATCCAAGCATCAGGAGAGTCGGTAGGATCAACACGCAAAGATACGTCTGTGTGCAATTGTTTCATCAAACGCTCTTCGATTTTACGGGAAGTGACCCATTTACCTTCACGGCCTGCGAAAGGAGAGTTGTTTGTAAGGAAAGTCATTTGCAATGTAGGCTCGTCGATATGCAGAACCGGCAAAGCTTCACGATGATCAACAGGAGTCACTGTTTCACCAACAAAGATATCTTCCATACCGGAAATGGCAATCAAATCGCCCGCTTTTGCTTCTTCAATTTCGATACGGTCCAAACCAAAGTAGCCGAACAGTTTTGATACACGGAAATTCTTGGATGTGCCATCCAATTTAAGTAAGGATACTTGGTCCCCAACTTTGATTGTGCCACGGAATACGCGTCCGATACCGATACGGCCAACAAAGTCACTGTAGTCAAGTAAAGCTACTTGGAATTGCAATGGTTCAGCAGAGTTGTCGATTGGAGCTGGAATGTGTTCGATGATTGCATCAAAAACGTTATCCATTGTATCTTCTTGTTCAGTTGGATCATCTGACATGCTTGAAGTACCATGCATTGCAGAAGCATAGACAACCGGGAATTCCAATTGTTCGTCATCAGCGCCCAATTCGATGAATAATTCCAGAACTTCATCAACAACTTCAGCTGGTCTGGCAGTCGGTTTGTCGATTTTGTTTACTACGACGATAGGAATCAGTTTTTGCTCCAAAGCTTTTTTCAATACGAAACGCGTTTGCGGCATCGTACCTTCGTAAGCATCGACAACAAGCACTACACCATCAACCATACGCATGATACGTTCAACTTCTCCACCGAAATCCGCGTGGCCTGGAGTATCCATGATGTTGATGCGTGTACCTTTGTATTGTACGGCTGTATTTTTCGCCAAAATCGTGATCCCGCGTTCTTTTTCAAGATCGTTGGAGTCCATTGCGCGTTCCATAAGCTCAGTTCTAGCGTTCAATGTATCCGATTGTTTCAACAATTCATCTACTAATGTTGTTTTACCATGGTCAACGTGGGCGATGATTGCAACATTACGAATATCTTTTCTAAATTCCATTTGTTGTTTTCCTCCAAAATTTTACTTGTTTTTCACTGCTGTTTGATATGCCAACTGCTACTGCCATTATATAGTCGATCACAATTCTGAATTTGAACTTCCCATCAGTTTTCGTTTGCGGAATAGGTGAAAACCCGCTGAAAACTCATGAAGACAACTATCAACTTGTCCAGTCTATCACCTCCGGAACCATTTGGAAAGAAAAAAGTTCAATGTAACGGCTTTCTTGAAAAAGTTTTTCTTTCGGATGTCACTCCGCCTTGGATGCCCGTGGCCAGCACGGATTCAGGGCCCTGCCTTCTTTATGGATTTATCCGCAAAAAGAGACATAATCCAGAATGATTATGCCTCTGTTTTTTTCATTGGGTCCTACATGTTTTTGATGACCAGTTCCGCAAATCCGGAGCAGCTGACTTTTTGGGCAGCTTCGTCCTTCATCAGATAGTAGAAATCGCGTGTCACCGTTTTGTTGGCAATCGTCTTTTCGATGCCACGGGTGATCAAATCACTGACTTCATTCCAGCCGAGGTAATCAAACATCATGGCGCCAGACAACAACACTGAGGAAGGATTCAATTCATCCAATCCGGCATATTCCGGTGCAGTGCCGTGTGTTGCTTCGAAAATGGCATGTCCAGTGTCCTCATTGATGTTAGCCCCCGGTGCAATCCCGATTCCGCCCACTTGAGCAGCCAACGCATCAGAAATATAGTCACCGTTCAGGTTCAATGTAGCGATGACGTCATAGTTCTCAGGGTTCATCAAAATTTCCTGCAGGAAGATGTCAGCGATTCGGTCCTTGATGATCAACTTTCCTGCCGCAACAGCTTCTTCATAAGCTTTATCCGCTGCCGCTCTGCCGTCTGCAGCTTTTACGGCATCGTATTGGGCCCAAGTGAAGACTTTATCGCCGAATTCGCGTTCAGCTAAAGCATAGCCCCATTTTTTGAAGCCGCCCTCTGTGAATTTCATGATGTTGCCTTTATGGACCAACGTCACGGAAGTGCGTCCATTTTCCAATGCATATTTGATGGCGCTGCGGATCAAGCGTTCCGATCCTTCGATCGAAACCGGTTTGACGCCGATTGCTGATGTCTCAGGGAAACGGATTTTGTCTACGCCGAATTGGGTCTGCAGAATCTCGATGATTCGTTTTGCCTCTTCGCTTTGCGCTTCAAACTCGATCCCCGCGTAGCAATCTTCGGTATTCTCCCGGAAGATGACCATATCAGTTTTTTCAGGTTCTTTCAGTGGTGTCGGCACGCCTTCGAAATAACGGACAGGGCGCAGGCAGACGAAAAGGTCCAACGTCTGGCGCAAAGCGACATTCAAGGAACGGATGCCTCCGCCGATTGGTGTCGTCAGTGGTCCTTTGATGGCCACTAAATGCTCACGGATGACATCCATAGTCTCATCAGGCAACCAGGAGCCAGTCAAATCAAAAGCCTTCCCTCCTGCAAGCACTTCTTTCCAGACGATTTTACGGGAATCACCGTAGGCTTTTTCAACTGCTGCTTCAAATACTTTTTTGGATGCTTGCCAAATTTCCGGGCCGATGCCATCCCCTTCGATGAAAGGGATAATCGGAAAATCAGGTGTATGCAACCCTGTTTCGTTCATAACAATTTTTTCGCCTACTGTCATTGTGCAGTACCTCCAATAGTTTCTTTTTCGGACAAAGGGATGTAAGTCAGGTTAACGGCTCCCACGTATTTAGAACGCGGACGGATCAAGGTAGCTTCACGCTTTTGCTCAAATACATGCCCTAACCACCCTGAAACACGGCTCATCGAAAACAACAGCGTGAAGAGGTCATGTTCTATCCCGAAGCAGTGATAAACAGTTGCAGAGTAGAAATCCACATTCGGAATCAAGCCTTTTTCCTTCAACAGATAGTCTTCTACTTCGCAGGAAAGATCATATAAATCTTCTTTTCCGAATTCCTGGGTCAATTCCTTAGCCATGCGTTTCAAATGTTTCTTGCGGGGATCTTCCGTTTTGTAGACACGGTGACCGAATCCCATGATTTTTTCTTTATTGTCCAATTTTGATTTCAAGTAACCAGGAACATCTCTGGTGTCTGATTCCGCGATTTCGGAGAGCATATCGAATACGCGCTCATTTGCTCCACCGTGCAAGGGGCCTTTCAGGGCTCCGATAGCACCTGTGATACACGAATAGACATCCGTCAGCGTAGAAGCTGCAACGCGTGCGGTGAAGGTTGATGCGTTAAGATCGTGATCGGCATGGAGTACCAAACAATGATTATACGCTCTGACCAAATCCGGATTCGCCTCTTCGCCTGTCAACATATACAGGAAATTGGCTCCGAACGAAAGGTCTTCGCGAGGCGCGATCGGATCCAAACCTTTGCGTAATCGTGCGAATGCGGCTACAATCGTCGGAATTTTTGCTTGTATCGAGATTGCTTGAATATAGACAGAACGTTCATCCATATCTTCCGCATACGGATCGAATACGCCCAATAGTGAGACCGTCGTACGCAAGACACTCATCGGGTGCAGATTCTGGCGGCACTGTATTTTCAGGCAAGCAATGACACTTTCAGATAAGGCCATATGCGTGTGAAGATCGTGCTGCAACTGCGCAAATTCTTCCCGGCTAGGCATTCTTGAATTCCACAACAAAAAGATGATTTCCTCAAACGATGCATCTTTTTCCACTAATTCGTCGATATTATATCCTGAATAGGATAATTGTCCCTCAACAATTGCGCTTAGGGAGGTTTCTGATACGACAACGTCTGCTAATCCTTTATGTACTTCCATGATTTTTCTCTCCTCTCAAAAACCTCTCTTCAGCAAATTGGATGGCTTGCTGCTTAATAAGCAAGCCCCATTTTTTTACGGATTACCATCGGCAGGATGCCTCCGTTACGGTAGTAAGTCATATCCACTTCAGAATCAAAACGGGCAATGGTCGTGAATTTGATTTCTTGGCCATCTGATTTGACTGCCGTCACCGGAATTTCTGCATGGATGCCGACACTATCGTTCAAATCGATCGTGATTTTTTCCGATCCGTCCAGTCCCAAACTTTCTGCATCTTGGCCTGTTTGGTATTGCAAAGGCAATACGCCCATCATCACAAGATTCGAACGGTGGATTCTTTCATAGCTCTTGGCGATGACTGCTTCGACCCCAAGTAGTTTGACACCTTTGGCAGCCCAATCTCGGGATGAACCCATCCCATAATCGTCACCTGCAAAAATCACTAATCCGGTTCCGTTTTGACGGTATTTTTCTGATGCATCAAAGATACTCATCTCTTCGCCGGTCGGCCAGTAAATCGTGAAGCCGCCGTCTTTGCCGGATACCAGTTGATTGCGGATACGCATATTCGCCAACGTACCGCGCATCATCACTTCATGATTTCCGCGTCTTGCGCCGTATGAGTTGAAATCACGGACGCCCACGCCTTTAGAAGACAAATATTGTCCAGCTGGTGTGCTGATGTCGATGCTTCCTGCAGGGGAAATGTGATCGGTCGTAACCGAGTCACCGAATTTACCCAATACCGATAGCCCATTCAAAGATACGATTGGTTTCGGTTCAGGTGATAAATTCTCGAAGAATGGTGGATTTGCGATGTAAGTCGATCCCTCTTCCCACTGGTACAAAGCGTCATCATTCGTTTCGATCGCATTCCATTCAGCATTGTCATCAAACACATGCAAATATTCCTCTTTGAATATCTCAGGTGTCACAAAATCACGGATCATCGCTTCGACAGCGTGTCTTTCCGGCCACAGATCTGCTAAGTAGACAGGTTGACCGTCTTTGCCGTTACCGATCGGCTCGGTTTTCAGATCGATGTTCATCGTACCTGCCAACGCATAAGCGACTACCAATGGCGGCGATGCCAAGTAGTTGGCTTTGACCAATGCGTGGATCCGTCCTTCAAAGTTACGGTTTCCGCTCAATGCGCTTGAAACCAATAAGTCATTGTTTTTGATTGCTTCTTCCACTTCAGGCAAAAGCGGTCCTGAATTTCCGATGCAGGTCGTACAGCCGTAGCCGACAGTATTGAAGCCCAGTTCTTCCAGGTAAGGCAGTAAACCGGCATTATCCAAATAAGCAGTGACTACTTTTGATCCGGGTGCCAACGAAGTCTTGACGTATTTCGGAACGTTTAGTCCCAACTCCACAGCTCGTTTCGCCAATAATCCGGCACTCAACATTACGTATGGATTCGATGTGTTCGTGCAGCTTGTGATGGCCGCGATTGCAATGTCTCCTGTTTTCATCTTCACTTCTTCTCCATCGAGGATCAGCGAAACTTCTTTTTCTGTTTCATCTTCGGATAATCCAAATCCGGCATTGCCTTTCGGTGCAACCAAGGATCTTTGGAAATCTTCTTTCAATTTCGATACCGGCACCAGATCTTGAGGGCGTTTCGGTCCTGCAACATTAGCCTCGATTGTGCTCAAGTCGATTTCAACGACTGTGGTATATTCTGGTTCCGGATCTTCAACACGGTAGTAAAGATCATTTGCTTTAACGTATTCTTCTACTATAGAAACATGTTTTTCATCTCTGCCTGTCAACGTCAAGTAGTTAAGCACTTCATCGTCAACCGGGAAGAAGCCGCAGGTCGCACCATATTCAGGCGCCATGTTGGCGATGGTCGCACGATCCGCTAATGTCATGGAAGATAATCCAGGACCGAAGAATTCGACAAATTTTCCGACTACTTTCATTTCACGCAATTTCTGGGTGACTTTCAATGCCAAGTCGGTTGCGGTAGCTGCTTCCTGCAATGAATTGATGAAGCGTACACCTACGACTTCAGGAACAGGGAAGAAGGAAGGCTCGCCAAGCATGCTGGCTTCCGCTTCGATTCCGCCTACTCCCCAGCCCAATACGCCAAGCGCATTTGCCATCGTCGTATGCGAATCCGTTCCCACCAAAGTGTCAGGGAAAACTAAGCTTCTGTTCTCATCGATTGCTTTTTCTGTGACGACCGATGCCAAGTATTCAATATTGACTTGGTGTACGATACCAGTAGCAGGCGGTACAGCGCGATAGTTGTCGAATGCTTTTTGGGCCCAGCTCAAAAATTGGTAACGCTCCTGGTTACGCAGGAATTCCATCTTCATGTTCGCGATCAAGGCTTGCGGGGATCCGAAGTTATCAACTTGTACGGAGTGATCGATGACCAGATCGACAGGCACTTCCGGATTGATGATAGCTGGATCTCCGCCTAAATCATGGACTGTTTTTCTCAAGGAAGCCAAATCAACGACTGCCGGTACTCCTGTGAAGTCCTGCAGGATAACGCGGGAAGGTTTGAAGGGTATTTCGCCCTCGTTCGTTTCAGTTGCACTCCAGTTAGATAAAGTGACAACATGTTCTTCCTTGATGCCGCTTTCTCCCACTTGACGTAACAATGACTCAAGCAGCACTCGGATCGAGTAAGGCAGTTTAGCGATTTTTATTTTTTCATTGTTTTCTAATTTTTTTAATTTATAGTATTCATACTGATGACCATTTAAACTAAAAGAAGCTATGGCATTTTGATTAAAATCTGACATTGTATAACCCCCATTTATCATCTGTTTCACATTCAACTCACTTAATACGAAAATTATAACCATAATTTAATCAAATGTAAATGTTTTAAATAAAAAAAATACCGCAAGGACGCGAGAACGATCGGGAAAACCTTACATGAGTTTGTCAGGTTTTTCATTAGAAAAAATGAGAAGGATGCTTCCGATCGTTCCTAAAATGAGATTCACCCTCATGAACCATCATTAAAAAGGCTCTTATATACTCATTTATTTATCATTTTTTGAATTTTTCTCACATTTTCTATTTTTAATCTAATTCTCTTTCTGAGAAAAGTAATTTCTTTTTTCAACATAAGTGAATAAAATCGTTTAAACCATGCCTTTTCATGTCATGAATCCTGACATCTTTCGTTAACCAAAAAAAAGTGAACAAAATACATCATTCTGTATCTTGTCCACTTTATTTTAATCTTAATGAGGTTCCAACACTCATTGCCATTCGTTCCGGATCTCCTGGAAAGCACATCTGTTGGCGATAATCACCGCATTATTCTGGAGCAGGTTTATTTTTTCACCCGTGACTTGTCTATAGACCAAACCCACCTCTTCGGCTATGACCAACCCGGCAGCGATGTCCCATGGGGCCAAGGAAGGAGCGATATAAGCTACCAATTTACCGGAAGCAACCCAAGCCGTTTCCAGACCGGCGGAGCCGTTAACGCGCAAGCCACTGCTGTTTTTTGCGATTCTGCGTGCCTCATCTGCATCTGCGACCACCAATCGGTTACTTATTGCGACCAATCCTTCAGATAACGGCAGTTCCTCCACTAGCGGCAACTTCCGGTCATTGCAGTAAGCCCCGTTATGCCGGATCGCAAAATAGAGCTCGTCCCGGACGACATCATAAATATAGCCCAAATGACCGACACCATCCTCATAGATGCCGATCATGATGGCAAAATTTGCTCTCTGCTTGATGAAATTGAGGGTGCCATCAATCGGATCGATGATCCAGACAATTCCATCCAGATCCTGTATATCATGTCCTACGCTTTCTTCTCCCAAAATACGCTCATCCGGGAAATGTGCAGTGATTTTTTCATACAGGAACAACTCGATTTCCCGATCCATGTTTGTCACCAGATCCGTTCGCGATGTTTTTTCTTTAATCTCAAGCTCCTTGTTGAACGATTCCCGCAGCAAGTCTGCAGCTTCATGCAACCAAGACTTGATCAGGCTATGTCTTCTATCGATCTGATCCATCCGGCTCCTCCCTTCTGCCGCCCCTCTATCTGCGACTTATCCAGTCATTTAACGCTCCCCTAGGAAGATTTTATTCTTTTCGCTTTTCTTTATTTCCTGCAGCACTTTGTACAAAGAATAACCCGATTCTTTCTCGAACTGATTGCCGTATTTCTTTTCCTGACCGACTGAAGGCAGCACCGTCTTAAATTCACGGTAAGCCTGCATAAAGTCTTCTTTGCTGATTCCACTTTCATAAGCACGCTCGACAGCATTCCATAAAGAGATGACTTTAACGATCTCCTCTTTGGACCATTCTACTTCGAACGGATAGTCATAATGTTGCATCTTATTCCCTCCATCTGATTCCTGTTTCTACTATATTATACATGACAAAAAAAATAAAGAGAATCCGGACCCGGATTCTCTCTACCTGTTACTATTTTGGAATTAGATGTGGATCGGCATGCCCAAAGCCAATTCGGCAGCGTCCATGATTGTTTCGGATAATGATGGATGACCGTGGATCGTCAACGCAATATCTTCTGCGTTCATTCCAGCTTCAATCGCCAATCCAAGCTCAGCGATGATTTCGCTGGCATTCACACCGGCAACTTGCGCGCCGACAAGAACGTTATCTTCTTTTGTCGTAACCAAACGGACAAAGCCTTCTGTCTGGTTCAATGACAATGCGCGTCCGTTACCTGACAATGGGAATTTGGATGCTTTGACATCCAAACCTTTGTCTTTTGCTTCAGCAGCAGTGAAGCCGATGGTAGCTAATTCAGGATCCGTAAAGGCAACCCCTGGCATAGCACGGTAATCAAC
The DNA here is from genome assembly GCA_963814755.1 of uncultured Carnobacteriaceae bacterium. GTDB lineage: Bacteria > Bacillota > Bacilli > Lactobacillales > Aerococcaceae > Trichococcus. Next base: position 189,944 of record CAWFEB010000024.1, on the reverse strand, counting down.
TGCAGAAGGATGTCCTGCAATAGCTTCTGCCGCAATTTTAGCTTCGTAGCTGGCTTTATGAGCCAAAGCAGCACCAGGAACGATATCGCCGATCGCAAAAATGTGTTTTACATTTGTACGGCCTTGATTATCGACCTTAACCAAACCACGGTCAGTCATTTCAACTCCGACTACTTCAAGACCCAAGTCATCCGTATTCGGACGGCGACCGACAGTAACCATTACGTAGTCAGCTTCGATAACCTCTTCTTTACCGTTCGCTTCATATTTAACGGTTACGCTGTCTCCGTTGTCGATGGCTTCTTTAGCCATTGCCTTCGTGACGACTGTAACACCTTTTTCTTGGAATGATTTTTCAACGAATTTAACCATATCTTTTTCGAATGTCGGCAAAATTTGTGGAGACCCTTCAAGAATAGTCACTTCAGAGCCTAGGTTAGCGTATGCTCCGCCAAGTTCAGTACCGATGACACCGCCACCGACGATGACTAATTTCTTAGGAACTTCAGTCAAATTTAAACCACCAGTTGAATCGATGACGCGTCCGCCAAATTTGAAGCCTTTGATTTCGATCGGACGGCTACCAGTAGCGATGATCGCATTTTTGAAAGTATACGTTTGTGCTGCATCTTCAGTGAAGACACGCAATGTTTCTCCGTCATTGAAGAATGCATTTCCACGGATGATTTCAACTTTGTTTTTCTTCAACAAGTACTCAACACCGGACGTCAATGTTTTGACGACTTTGTTGTCTTTCCATTCTTGAGTTTTCGAGAAGTCCAGTTTCACATTTTCAGTTGTGATACCGAAAACCGAGGAATCCAAAGCTTCTTGATAATGATGTCCAGCAGAAATCAATGCTTTTGAAGGGATACAACCGACGTTCAAACAAACGCCTCCGATCCATTCTCTTTCGATGATTGCTACTTTTTGTCCTAATTGTGCAGCGCGGATGGCAGCTACATAGCCACCAGGTCCCGCTCCAACAACAACTGTATCTAATTCAACTGCGAAATCGCCTACTACCATTGTCTATTTTCACCCTTCCATCAATAATAATTCTGGATCAGCCAATAATCTCTTAATGTTGTTCATTGCTTTTTGAGCAGTTGCGCCGTCAACGATACGGTGGTCGAAACTCAATGAAAGTTTCATAACGCGACCGACTGCCAATTCGCCTTCTGCATTGACGATAGCTTGTTGCGCGATCGTTCCAACACCTAGGATGGCCACTTCAGGGTAGTTGATGACTGGCGTGAAGAATCCGCCGCCAACAGAACCGATGTTGCTGATAGTTACAGAACCATTTCTCATATCCGCAGCTGCCAGTTTGCCGTCATGGGCTTGAGCTGCCATGTTATTGATTTCATCGGCAATTTTGAACATGCCTTTTGTATTTGCATCTTTAACGTTCGGTACGTACAAACCGTTGTCTGTGTCTGTAGCGATACCGATGTTGATGTAGTTTTTCAATACGATTTCTTGAGCTGCATCATCGATGGATGCATTCAGGATAGGGAAGTCGCGTACAGTCGCTGCCAATGCCTTAACGACATACGGCAAGAAAGTAAGTTTTGTTCCTTGTGCTGCAGCAACATCTTTGAATTTCTTGCGGTGATCCCATAATTTGGACACTTCAACTTCATCAAACAAGGTTACGTGAGGCGCTGTATGCTTGCTGTTGACCATTGCTTTCGCAATCGCTTTTCTTGTTGGAGACATTTTTTGGCGTGTTTCCGCTTCGCCCATAGTGGATGTGAATGGTTGAGCTGGCGCTGCAACTTGTGTTGCTTGGGCAGCTGCCGCTACTGGAGCCGCTTGGACTGCCGCTTGTGCCGAAGCTTGAGCTTGCACTGCTGGAGCCACAGCTTTTGCTGCCACTGGAGCTACTCCGCTGAAGTTATCGATATCTTCCTTCAGTACACGACCACCTTTTCCAGTCGGTGCAACTGCAGTGATGTCGATGCCTTTTTCGCGTGCGTATTGACGGACGGATGGCATAGCCAAAACTTGCTTATTAGGATTTGCTGCTGCAACCACGCCTGATGATGCTGGTGCAGTTGAAGCTGCTGCAGGCGCTGCGGCTGCTTTTGGTGCTGCTGCAGCCGGGCCGTTTTGGCCTGGTGCATCGATTTCCACCAATACATCGCCGATGACTGCAACTGTGCCTACTGGCGCTACGATGCGGACTACTCTGCCTGTAACAGGAGATGGAATCTCTTCAACAGATTTGTCGTTCTGCACTTCAACCAATGTATCGTCTTCATTGATCATATCGCCTTCTTTGATGGGCCAAGAAACGATTTCACCTTCCATGATACCCTCGCCCAAAGCAGGCAATTTGAACTGGAACAGTCCTCCTGTTGAAGCTGCAGGTGCTGCTGGAGTTGCTGCCGCTGCCGCTGAAACTGGTGCAGGTGCTGCAGAACCTTCATCTTCATGACCTGGAGCGTCGATTTCCACCAATACATCGCCGATGACTGCAACCGTACCTACTGGCGCAACAATCTTCAAGACTTTCCCGGTTACTGGGGATGGGATTTCTTCGACTGATTTATCATTTTGTACTTCTAATAATGTGTCATCTTCATTGATGGTGTCGCCTTCTTTGATTGACCAAGAAACGATTTCACCTTCCATGATACCTTCGCCTAAAGCAGGCAACTTGAATTTAAAAGACATTTTCTTAACTTCCCTTCATTTGTCTATTTTTGGATTTCCGACGCACAAAAGCGAACAAATACAATTCTCTGGGATATGGAATTGTATTTGTTCAAGCTTTCAGCTCTTAGAAATGATAAGTTTCTCTTACTTTGTTCTCGATATCAGTAGCATTCGGTAACCAAATGTTTTCTGCTTGACCGAACGGGAAGACAGTATCCGGAGCAGCTACACGTCCGATAGGAGCTTCTAACGATAACACTGCACGTTCAGAAATTTCGGACATGACCATTGCGCCCACACCAGCTTGACGCTGTGCTTCTTGGACTACTACGACACGGCCTGTTTTTTGTACAGAGGCAATGATCGTTTCGACATCAAGTGGAGCAACAGTGCGCAAATCGATTACTTCAACCGAAATACCTTCTTTTTCAAGTGTTTCTGCAGCTTTGATAGCTTCGCGGACCATTGCGCCGTAAGTGATGACAGACACGTCAGTTCCTTCTTTTGTGATGGCAGCTTTGCCGATAGGAACAGTGTACGCTTCTTCAGGAACTTCATCACGGAATGAACGGTACAATTTCATGTGCTCCAAGAAGACAACGGGATCGTTATCACGGATAGCTGAAATCAACAAACCTTTTGCATCGTATGGGTTCGAAGGGATAACCACTTTCAAACCTGGTGATTGAGCCATCAAGCCTTCCAAGTTATCCGAGTGCAATTCAGGTGTATGCACACCGCCACCGAAAGGAGAGCGGAAAACGATAGGCAGATTACGCGTGCCTGCCATGCGGTAACGTGTACGTGCAGCTTGCGCTACAACTGTATCCATTACTTCAAATACAAAACCGAAGAATTGGATTTCCGCAACGGGACGGAAACCTTCCAACGCCAAACCGAATGCCAAACCACCGATACCGGATTCAGCTAAAGGAGTATCAAACACGCGGTCTTCGCCGAAACTCTCTTGAAGTCCTTGTGTCGCGCGGAATACACCGCCGTTTTTACCAACATCTTCTCCGAAGATCAAAACGTTTGGGTCGTTTGCAAGTTCAATTGCAAGCGCATCAGTGATGGCTTGGATCATAGTTAATTGTGCCATGATTATTTAGTCTCCTTTGCTTCGTAGTACGCGATTTGTTCTGCCATAGTTTGGTTTGGTTCTTCGAACATGCTCTTCAAGAAGTCAGATACTTTTTGTTTAGGAGCTTGGTCAGCTTCCTTGATGGCATCTTTGATTTCTGCTTTGACTAATTCGATGACTTCATTTTCTTTTTCTTCAGACCACAAACCTTTTGCCGTCAAAAATTTGCGCATGCGGATCAATGGGTCTTTTGCTTGCCAGCCTTCCAATTCAGCAGTGTCACGGTAACGCGTTGGATCATCACCTGACAAAGTGTGTGGACCAAAGCGGTAGCAGATTGTTTCGATCAATACAGGGCCATTTCCGGCAACAGCGTATTCTCTTGCTTTTTTGGTGACTGCGTATACAGCCAGCATGTCCATTCCGTCGACTTGGATACCAGGGATTCCGGCAGCCATAGCTTTCTGTGCCAAAGTTTGAGCAGCGGTCTGCACGTGGCGAGGTGTTGAAATCGCCCATCCGTTATTTTGGATGAAGAAGATGGCAGGTGCTTTGTAGGATCCGGCAAAGTTGATTCCTTCATAGAAATCCCCTTGCGAGCTTCCGCCGTCACCAGTGTAAGTGATGGCAACATTTTTCTTGTTGCGTTTCTTCAATCCCAATGCGACTCCGGCAGCTTGCACGTATTGTGCGCCGATGATGATTTGCGGTGGTAAAGCTTTGATATCGTCAGCGTATTTATTGCCATCCACGTGGCCTCTTGACCAAAGGAAAGCTTGCGTCAACGGCAAACCGTGTTTGACCAATTGAGGAACATCACGGTAACCAGGCAACAAGACATCTTCCTTGTCGATTGCTGCGATACTTCCTAATTGGCTCGCTTCCTGACCGGCTGTCGGCGCATAGAAACCTAATCTACCTTGACGATTCAACGCAGTTGAACGTTCATGTAAAATTCTGGACCATACCATATCTGTCATGAATTGAACCAATTGTTCATCAGAAAGATCTGGCATAAGGTCAGGGTTCACAATATTCCCTTCTTCGTCCATGATTTGGACCATGCGAAAATCTGTGTTCGTGCTGCTTAATAATGCGTCAATGTCGATTTTTGTTTGTTTTGTAGCCATGCTAACACTTTCCTCTCTATTCCCTTGATATTTCATCTCTGTCGATGAGGTTTATACAGATGATTTCAACTGTATCAATTCACAGTTGTTACATGAATAATTTACCACGCATCCGAGATATATGCAAGGCAAAAGGAAAGTTTTCGATTTTTGTGCACATAATATCTAGTGCTACTTAATTGTAAGCGTTTAACACAGACGTTTTGTTCATTATTTAACGAGTGTTTTTTTTCGCCTCTCTGTTTTTTTATTGATTCATTATTATTACGTATATTTACAGATTGTCGCAATCAGACACAAGGACTCTGTATCATATCTCCAAGAAAACTGTTTCTATTAAAATTATGAATCATTGATGGAATAGGCTTTCATAAGTATAACAGCTGATTTTATTATAACTACCCCTTTTTGGATAACCAGTTTCAGCAGTTTTTCATAACCAGTTTGCTATTTTTTTGCGGCTTATGGCTTGCCTTTCCATTCATTCACGAAATCACAATCTCGCCACTATGAAAATTGGATTAAAAAGCCTGTGCATTCCGCTCAAAAACAAAGAAAAAAGGTCATTTCAATTAAGAAATGACCTTTTTTTGTAAAAATTTGTGCTGAATTTTTTTTAAACCAAACCTTGATAAATCATGGCATCAGCAACTTGCACAAACGCTGCGATGTTGGCACCTGCCAAATAGTTGCCCGGTATGCCGTATTCTTCAGCTGTTTTTTCAGCTGTCTTAAAGATGTTTGTCATAATCTCCTGCAGCTTGCCGTCGACTTCTTCGAATGTCCAATGACTATGGGCACTGTTCTGAGCCATTTCCAGCGCAGAAGTCGCTACTCCGCCTGCATTGGCTGCTTTAGCCGGCCCATAAAAAATGTTATTGTCTGCATAGATTTCCACAGCTTCCAAAGTGCTCGGCATGTTCGCGCCTTCGCTGACACAATATACGCCAGCTTTGACTAACCTTTCAGCTTGTTCTTTGTCGATTTCATTTTGCGTTGCGCTAGGCAAGGCAATATCATAGTTCAGATCGAAGTCCCATACACTGCCATCTTTATATACCGCAGTTGCTTTTTCAGCAGCGTAGGCTGTCAATCTTTCGCGACGGACTTCTTTGATGTCCTGAAGCAAAGCGACATCGATGCCTGATTCATCGTAGATAAATCCATTTGAATCGGAACAAGCCACAACCGTGCCACCAAATTCATGAACTTTTTGGATGGCATAGATGGCAACATTTCCGCTTCCGGATACTACCACTTTTTGGCCGGCAAACGATTTCCCGTTCGCTTTCAGCATTTCTTGTGTGTAGTAGACCAGACCGTATCCTGTCGCTTCTGTACGAGCCAAACTTCCGTTCATGACGACCGGTTTTCCGGTCAGAACACCTGTCTCAGCGCCGTTCAAGCGTTTGTATTGGCCATACATGTAGCCGATTTCGCGTCCGCCGACACCGATATCGCCAGCAGGGACGTCCAAAGTAGGGCCGATGTGTCTTTGCAGTTCAGTCATGAATGATTGGCAGAATCGCATCACTTCTGCGTCTGTTTTGCCTTTAGGATCGAAATCAGATCCGCCTTTACCGCCGCCGATAGGTAATCCGGTCAGGCTGTTTTTGAAGATTTGTTCGAAACCTAAAAATTTCAGGATGCTTTCGTTGACGGTCGGGTGGAAACGCAAACCGCCTTTGTATGGTCCGATAGCCGAATTGAATTGGACACGGAAACCTTTGCTGACTTGAACGTCCCCTTTGTCATCCATCCAAGGAACACGGAAGGAAACGATGCGTTCAGGTTCTACCATTCTTTCAAGGATGTTCCATTTTATGTAGTGCGGATTCTTTTCCAAAGCTGGTTCGATCGTGTCGAACAACTCTCTTACCGCTTGTAAAAATTCTTTTTGATGCGGGCCTCTATCTTCAACCTTCTTATAGACTTTTTCAATATAATCTTTAGCAATTGTCATAAAAATCATCTCTTCTTTCGCTATAGAATTAAAAAAACCTCACACCATTGTGTAATCATTTTTTCATTTTCTTATTTTACACATACCTCTTCTTTATTACAAGGAAAAGATGAGTCTAGCTTTTTTTTTTCGAAACGTGTACTATGTAACGAGAAGTGTTTTGTAGTTTGCTATCCCAATCATTTCAATATAAAAACCAGCAAAAGGAGGAATGCATGCATGATCACTATGGATAACATCATCCGGGAAGGTCATCCTACATTGCGGAGGTCGGCTGACTTGGTCACTTTCCCTTTATCCGCGGAGGATCGGAAAATCGCCGCAGAAATGATGGAGTTCCTTTCGAACAGTCAGGACGAAGAAATCGCCGAGCAACTTAACCTGCGCGCAGGTGTCGGTTTGGCAGCTCCGCAAATCGACGTATCCAAGCGCATCGTTGCGCTACTGATACCAGGGGAGTATGAAGATGATCCTCCGGAATTGGCTAAAGTGATGTTCAACCCTAAAATCGTCAGCCATTCCATCGAAAGCGCCTGCCTTAAAGGCGGCGAAGGTTGCCTTTCAGTGGATCGCGAAGTGCCAGGGTTTGTCGTCAGACACAGCCGCATTACGGTATCTTACCAGGATGCCGAAGGAGTGACACACAAAGCCCGCTACAAAGGCTATACAGCCATTGTGGTCCAGCACGAAATCGACCATCTCAACGGAGTCATGTTCTACGACCACATCAATGAACAAGCGCCCTTTGCAGTTGCCGACGACGTCATCATCATCGAATAGGAAATGAAAATGAAAAAGAAGAACGGAACTGCAGCTGCTGCAGAACCGTTCTTCTTTGTTTTTATTTTGTAAGATATCTTTCCAGGAATTGCTTCGTGCGAGCCTCGGTTGGATGATAGAAGATATGATCAGGGGATCCCTGCTCCAAGATGACGCCTTGATCCATGAAGATGACGCGATCGGAAACTTCCCTCGCGAACTCCATTTCATGCGTCACGACGATCATCGTCAAGCCGCTGTTGGCAAGATCCTTCATGACCTTCAATACTTCCCCCACCATCTCCGGGTCCAAAGCCGATGTCGGCTCATCGAACAACAGCGCATCCGGCTCCATCGTCAAAGCGCGGGCGATAGCGACGCGTTGTTTTTGGCCGCCTGACAACTGATCCGGTTTGGCGTTTATGAAGTTCCCCATCCCAACCTGTTCCAGATAACCCATGGCGATCTTTTCGGCTTCCTGCTGGGATTTTTTCAGGATCTTCACAGGCCCTACCGTGCAATTATGCAGCACGTCCAGGTTGTTGAACAGATTGAACTGCTGGAACACCATACCCAATTTACTGCGGTACTTGAAGATATCGTGCTTCGAGTCCAATACGTTCTCGCCGTTGTAGATGATTTCTCCTGCTGTAGGTTTTTCCAGCAGATTGATGCAGCGCAACAGAGTCGATTTACCGGAGCCCGATGAACCGATGATGCACACAACTTCTCCTTTATTCACGCTGAAATCGATATCCTTCAGCACTTCATGTTGGCCGAAGTTCTTCTTCAGATGCTGTACGTCAATTACTTTTTCCATCAAATGATTCCTCCTGTGGCAATTAATTTGCTCTGTCTCTTCCTGCTTGTTTTTTGCGAGCCATTAATTCGGGTGTAGTCAATTGGTCTTGTCCTGCACCCATCATCTGATAATTATCAGGGCCTTGCATTTTTCTTTCGATGGCACGCAAGATGCGGGTCACCGTGAAGGTCATGACGAAGTAAATGATTGAAGCCACGAAGAATGATTCGAAGTAACGGAAGTTATTCCCGGAAATCGATTTGGTCGTAAAGAACAATTCGGAAACGGAGATGACGTTCAATACCGACGTATCTTTGATATTGATGACGAATTCGTTCCCTGTCGCCGGCAGGATATTCCGGATCACTTGCGGCATGACGACATTCCGCATCGTCTGCAGATGATTCATCCCGATCGCTTGAGCGGCTTCGAATTGCCCTTTGTCGATGGAAATGATCCCACCGCGGACAATCTCCGACATATAAGCGCCCGTATTGACCGATACAATCAGCAGCGCTGCGAAGATGCGGTTCATGTCGATATCAAATGCCAAAGCCGCCCCGTAATAGATGACCATCGCTTGCACGATCATCGGTGTGCCGCGGAAAATTTCGATGTAGCATGACAGCAAAAAATTCACCACGTTGTACACGTGTTTTTTCCAGCCCGATTCTGCAACCGGGATTGTACGGATGACGCCAATCATAAGACCGATCCCCAGTCCGATGATTGTTCCGATTAAAGCTATATATAATGTTGTCCATGCACCTGATAAAAACTGTCTCCAGTTTTCTTCGATGATGCGGATAACCCAACTAAACTCCATTTAATGTATGCCCCTTTTTGATGTTCCGTCCGCCTTGATTATTCAGCTGATGGTTGGTTTTGGATTGCTTCATCCATCATTTGGATGCGTTCTTCTTCGGTGATGGCGCTCAAGATTTCATTGATCTGATCTTTCAATTCGCTTTCTTTGATCAAACCGATTGCGATTTCTGAATCAGCCGCGGACAATTCGAACGTATCCGCTTCATCCAACTCGATCATTTTGAACGCGGAATTGGCTGATGAAGCGCTGATGGCTTCTGGACGTTCCGATACGTAAGCATCGATTGTGCCTGACTCCAAAGCTACGCGCATGGAAGTGAAACTGTCCATTGCCGGTTGCTTTTGCACGCCTTCAATCTGATCGATGACGCCATAGTGCAACGTGTTCAACTGTGCTGTCACTTTTGCGTCCGCGAAATCAGCCAAAGCTGTCGCATCTGCATAAGCGCCATCCGCTTTGACGACAATCACAAGTTCAGTCGTATAGTAGGAATCCGAGAAATCAATCGCTTCTTTGCGTTCCTCTGTCGGCGACATGCCTGCAACGATAGCATCGATTTTGGATGAAACTAATGCCGGCACCAAGCCGTCCCATTCCGTCTTGACGATGACCAGTTCTTTGCCTAGGCCATCTGCCACTTTTTGGGCCATCTGAACGTCATAGCCGTTGGCGTAACCATCAGCGCCGTCGATTTTCACCGCGCCGTTGCTGTCGTCATTTTGGGTCCAGTTGAAAGGAGGATAGCCCGCTTCCATTCCGACCGTGAATGTTTCAGAATCCGCTGAACCGTTGGCTGCGGATGAATCATCAGTTGCTCCGCTTCCGCATCCCGCCAAAATAAACAAACCTGTCAATGCCGCCAAAGTCTTTTTCCATGTTTTTACTGTCATCTCTATTTCCTCCTAATGTATATAGTCCTTTATTATGCTCAAAAAATTATAAAATACCTCTTCTTATCCGGCTGCTTTTTTGTCCACCTTTCGACCCATAGAGCGTCATAACAATGCTAATTCAGTCCGTTTTTGTGCAAAAAAATAGACTATAAAGCAAAAGGCCCTATAATCCAGCTTCCTTCTGCCCACAATACCGAAAGTACTCCACAAACGATTTTGGGCAAATCGTTTTGACAGTGTCAGGATTCTTAACCCTGACCCCAACACAGCAAACGCTGTATTTCGGCGAACACCCCTTTCAAACGGGCATTTTACTCTTGATGTTCGCAGCCTCTTCCATTATTGTATGATCGTATGACATTATTGTATGTTATTATACTGTACGGATTTTTAATTTGCAACAAAAAGCGCTTTGCCCCGGCATCCGACGCCCTATGCTCGTCGATGGCCACCATCACGGACTGTCCCTATTTTTTCCGTTTCAAAAAACCGGTTTCGGATGCTATACTGACTGCAACGACAAAAGGGAGGAACTACCTCAATAATGCTTACTATACTATTCGATTTGGACGATACTTTATACGACACAGCAAGTCCGTTCTTCCAGGTGCTGGAAAATTACCGCTTGGAGAACATCCATAACGACGAAGAAACCTTCGCACTTTTCCGCGAACATTGCGATGCGGCTTTCGATCTGTTCTCCAATGGGGATCTGACGCTGACCGAGTCCCATATCATGCGCACACAGCATACGTTCGCCGACCTGGGTCTTGCGCTCACTACCGAAGAAGCAATGCACTTCCAGGAAACCTACCAAAAAAGGCAAGCAGAAATCACGTTAAGCCCAGGGATCGAGCAACTTTTGAATGAGCTGGAAAGTCGGAACATTCCGATTGCGGTCTTCACAAACGGTCCTGAAAAGCACCAAATGAAGAAGTTCAACGCTTTGGGTCTGGAGAGATGGGTGCCGCCAGCGCGCATCTTCATTTCCGAAAAAATCGGTTACCCAAAACCACACGCCTATGCATTCGCGCATGTGCAGGAGGCTTTGAACGCCACTCCTGGTGAGCTGCTATTCATCGGTGACACCTACGAAACGGACATCATCGGCGGTCAGGCTGCGGGTTGGACTACTTTGTGGTATAACCATCGCCGCAAGCCGGAAGATGAAAAAGTGGTGCTGGAGCCAACCTTCTATTCTGTAGCGGAAATGCACCAAGCCATAAATGACAACATCTCAAAACGAAAGGAAATATGACTTATGATCCAGACAAAATTAGCCATCATCGGGGTCGGCCATGTCGGTTCCCAAGTATTGACCGACTGCAGTCACCTCAACTTATTTTCCGATATCGTCCTGATCGACAGCAACGAGGACACGGCAAGAGGCGAGGCACTGGACCACCGCCACGCGCTGTCCGCTAGCTACCGGACAAACAGTAAAATATACGCCGGCGATTACGTGGACTGCGCCGATGCCGACGTCATCATCATTTCCGCGGGCGTCAGCGAGAAGCCGCGCCCGGGTGAGGATATGCCTCCAAGAGCGTTGATGGGCAAGGAGAATGCCAATGAAATACGCAAAATCATGGCCGGCATCACCCAGCACACAAAAGACGCCATCATCATCCTGATAACGAATCCGGTCGATACGATCACCTACATCGCCGAAAATGAGTTCGACTATCCGAAAGGCAAGATTTTCGGCACCGGAACGACTTTGGATACTTTCCGCTACCGTCAGATTGTTGCTGCCCACTATCAGGTCGATCCAAAGAACGTCAGCGGCTACATCATGGGCGAACACGGCAGCACCGCCTTCCCGGCTTTCAGCAGCACGACTGTGGGTGCACTCACCCTTACCCAAAGCGATGCCTTATTGGACCCTGCGGCACCATTGGACCGGAAATTCGTCAGCCAAGAAGTGGTGCACACGGCATCCGATGTCTTCAATTGGAAAGGCTGGACCAATTCAGGCATCGGGGAAGTCGCAGCAGCCTTGGCCCGCGCTGTCATGCTGGACGAGAAAAGCATCTTCCCTGTGACCGCAACCGTCGACGGCTTTTACAACTGCCATGGCGAAGCAGCCTTCAGTATGCCTTGCATCATCGGCAGGAACGGTTTGGAGAAACAGATCCCCTTGCCGCTGGATGATGAGGAATACGAAAAACTGCAACTCTCCATCAAAGATATTCAATTTACGCTGCAATCCGTGAGATAGGAAAAGCGCAACCGCATCATGGCCGATTGGCCGGATGCGGTTGCGCTTCTTTTTGTTCCTATATGGACAGCTTACATGCTGAGTCTGCCGTGCTCTTCGTAGCGTGTGACTGTTGTGATGGCATTCTGCTCATCCACAAACACCACAAGCGGTTTGTGTTCCTTCGCTTCCTGTTCATCCATCATGCAGTAAGCCATGATGATGATTTTATCGGACACCTGAACGCAACGGGCAGCGGCACCGTTCAAGCATATCATGCCCGAGCCGCGTTCGCCTGCGATGACGTAAGTTTCGAACCGGGCACCGTTGTCGATGTCGACGATTTGGACCTTTTCATATTCAATCAGCCCTGCGGCGTCAAGCAGATCCTTGTCGACAGTGATGCTGCCCACATAGGAAAGCTCCGCTTGGACAACGACGGCGCGGTGTATTTTACTTTTTAGCATATTTAGTTGCATTGTTTTTCCCCCCACTTATTCCGTGATAAAATTATCGATCAGACGCGTTTTTCCGATATAGACTGCCAAAGCCACCAATACAGGTCGCTCGACGCTGTCCACTTGCTGCAGCGTACGCGCATCCACCAACTCCACATAATCGATCTTCGCCATAGGTTCGGCTAGGATCGTTTCCGAAATGGCCTTCAGGATTTTGGCAGCATTCTGTTCTCCGTTCGCAAGCAACTGCTTGGCGACTTCGAGCGCTTGGCTCAGCACCAGTGCGGCCTTGCGCTCATCTGCTGACAGGTAACTGTTGCGCGAACTTTTGGCCAATCCGTCCGCTTCCCGGATGATTGGGCAGCCGATGACTGTGACGTCCATATTGAGGTCGCGGACCATCTGCTGGATGACCGCCAATTGTTGGGCGTCCTTCTGTCCGAAATAGGCACGGTCCGGCTGCACGATGTTGAACAGCTTTGTCACGACTGTGCAGACGCCCCGGAAATGGGCCGGTCTGCTCTTTCCCGCACAAGCTCTCCGTCAGACCATGCATGTCCACAAAGCTGCTGAAATCGGGATGGTACATTTCTTTCGGCTCGGGATGGAAAATCAGGTCCACTCCGCTGGCTTCGCACAAAGCGGCATCCTTTTCCAGATCTCTTGGATAGCTTTCCAAATCTTCGGATGGGCCGAACTGCATCGGATTCACAAAAATGCTGACGACCACCCGATCATTTTCGCTGACGGCTTTCTGCATCAAGCTTTGATGGCCTTCATGGAGATAGCCCATCGTCGGAACAAAGCCAACCGACAAACCTTCCTTTTTCCAGGCCTTCACGGCACTGCGGATTTCTTCAACCGTTGCTGCAATCTTCATTCGTGATTACTCCTCTAATATAATTTTTCGATGACCGCATCGGACAACGCAAAGGTGTGCTCCGCTGCCGGAAACGCGCCGCTTTTCACTTCGGATATGTAGCCTTCGATGGCTGTCTGCATCTGTGGTCCTATTTCAGCATAGCGCTTGACGAATTTTGGCGTGAAATCGGAATAGAGCCCCAGCATGTCCTGATAGACCAACACTTGGCCGTCGCACCCGTTTCCCGCACCGATGCCGATTGTCGGAATCGAGATGCTTTTGGTGATCAAATCGGCTAGCTTGGCTGGAATGCATTCCAGCACCACCGCAAAGGCTCCTGCCGCTTCCACAGCTTTCGCTTGCTCAATCAGGCTGCGCGCCGCTTCTTCATCTTTCCCTTGGACCTTGAAGCCGCCGAAAGCATTGACGGATTGGGGCGTCAGGCCGAGATGTGCCATGACCGGAATGGAAGCTTCCACGATTGCCTTTATCTGCGGGCAGACCTCAAGGCCGCCTTCCAGTTTGACTGCCTGCGCCCGGCCTTCCTTGATCAGCCTGCCGGCATTGGAGACCGCATCATAGACGGAGGTCTGATAGGACATGAACGGCAGATCGCTTACGACCAACGCATCCTTTACCCCTCTGGCGACAGCTTTCGTGTGGTGGATCATGTCCTCCATCGTTACCGATAAGGTGTCTTCATACCCAAGCATCACCATCCCCAGCGAATCGCCCACCAGCACCGAGTCGATCCCTGAAGCATCGATCAGTTTGGCAGTGGAATAGTCATAAGCAGTCAGCATCGTCAGCCGCTCATTTTTCTGCTTAGCATTGCGGAAAGTCAAAACCGATTTCTTCACCCGAATTCTCATCCTCTCTTCATCCAATATAATATATTATTCACACATTACGTTCTGCGGGGAATAATGTCAACTACTTTTTGAAACTGGAAGCCCTACCAAAAACATTTACTGTCATGACAGCTGAATATTCCAGTGAAAAATGTAGTCAGAAACCGTAGTCAGAACAAAAAAATAACCCTTAGAGCGTTGAAGGAACATTGTCCTATCAACGTTTCTAAAGGTTATTCTTGTAATTTAATAGAAATGAGAGTTTTGTATTTTGAAATAACTCATTTTTGGGTTATTTGTTTTTGTGAAATCATCAGTGTTAAGAATTAGTAAACTAATCTTCCCAACCACATAACGTATACCCTTGTGCTTGAGCATCCGATAATGTCATACTAACAATCGAATTGGCATTACTCAACCCACGGCATCCGGAATCAAAATGATATTTAGCCCCAGAATCCGGAGCAATATAAACTGTCTGTCCCACTGGTGCTTGTGCGAATGTCTGTACGGCTGCTTGTTCTGCGGCAACCCTATCGGCTTCGGCCTGGGCAGCTGCCGCTTGCTCAGTGGCAATCCTATCAGCTTCGGCTTGAGCGGCGGCTGCTTGTTCTGCAGCAATTCTATCAGCTTCTACTTGAGCCGCAACAGCTTGCTCTGCAGCGATTCTATCAGCCTCTGCTTGAGCAGCCTGCTCTTCAATAGTTCTTTCTACGCTAGATATACGTGAAGAAAAGTCCTTTTGCCGGGTGACGACAACAGCAAGATAGGTTTTTGCATTCTCAATTGATTCACTAGTTAAATTTGCCTCTGCCGAAGCTATTGCTTCCTCCGCTAATGTTATGTTTTCTTCTTCACTAATTACTTTATCCTCAACAGCCTTCAATTTATTTTGAAGTACTTTTGAAGGCTCATCTACTTTATCAACGGCTTTTTTGGCAGTCTCAAAATTAGATCTAGACGGCCATACATCAGCAACAGTAATCGCGGCAGTGGCACTTTTCACTAATTTTTCTTGATTAGATTCTGCTTTCGCCTTTTCTTCTGCTGCAAGCTCTTTCTGTCGTCTTTTCCTTTGTAGGAGTAGACTCTACTAACGCTTGATTCACCGTCGATTCTGAAGCGGTGTTTTCTCCTCCAGATGTCATTAATGCAAAGGTACCAAACAAACTGATGACAGTACCAACAATGGCCAGTTTCATTTTTTTAGGATTGGGTGTCTTTTTCATGTAATGCCAGATGCCATATCCGAAAAGTACTAAAAGCACTGGGGAAATTAGCTGAAAAATAGCAATAACAAAGACGGAAGCAAGTAATACGCCAAATAGTTTCATAATCTTCTTCATTTTCATTACTCCTTTATTAAGAACTCATAACAAATACATTACCGTTATAATCATAGTTTAATATTAATATATATAAATAGCAATTATACTAAGGAAAATTTTTATCTTCGATGTTAAGATATAAATAGTAATTGAAAGGAGGATAGCCATATGTCAAGAAATGATGGTAATAATCCATTTTTCGATCTACTAGGGATGTTACTTATTCCGGCCATTGTTTTTTCCATTGTAATGAGCGTTGATTCACCAAATGCGAAAATGGAAAAACAAGTGAATCAAACATACGAAATATCAAGCATCGCCGATGAAATCAGAGAAAATAATTTTAGAAGAATCCACAATCAAACTAGATTCAGATATAGAAGTTGAATCAATAGAAGATTTGGGTTCGGAGGCTTCTTTAGATTCAGACATCCAAAATGCCACTACTGTTGAAGCAACAGTGGTTACATCAGAACAATCATATTCTGCTATCTTAACAGCAGCAGACGTTCCTCTGTACACGGGGGAAGATGAAGCAATCCTTAACGACGGGAAATAGCACCTTTACAACAGCTGAATTAAAGTATGAAGGTGTAGGTTGGGCTATATATGGAGATTTAGATGATTGGAATCGTGTGACGACTATGGATGCAATGGTAACGCCTAACATGTATGACACCGGTACAGATGCAGACAGCCGTATATTGCCAACTGGATGGAAAAAAAGTGAGCAGAACGCAGGCAATCCGGAACAACTTAATAGAGGGCATCTGTTAGCAGATGTGCTGGGTGGAAGTGGAGAAGATTGGCGTAATCTGGTCACTTTATACCGCAATGCTAATTATCCAACTATGTATTTTGCTGCGGAAGATATTGTGAAGGAAGCTATTCAACATGGATCAGTTGTTCGCTATCGCGTAACACCAATATTTATTGGAGAGGAATTAATGTGTGAAGGCATGCATATTATGGCGAAAAGTGTAACGGATAATTCCGTTGACCTGAATGTGTATGTATTCAATGAACCCAAGGATGGTATTGATTAATAACTTAAAACTATCAGTAGATAACATGATTAACATAGATTTAAGTAAAACCAACGCAGGCAGCGGATAATTCGCTGCCTGCGTTAGTTTTTATCATGTATTTACAAATTCTTGGTGCTTTTCTGAGTGGAAAACAAAAAAAGAGCCTTAGAAAGTATCAGGAATGTTATTCCATCAACGTTTCTAGGTTCTATAATAAATGAGACACTCCAAAATAAACGCCCTCAAGGTCTATTTTTTGCCTATTCCCGGCCATTTCCCGGCCATCGCGGTTACTTGGCTTGGCTTTTGGTTGACCACAGCCATCCTTATCACCTGTTTGATGCCGGCCTATACCACGATTTCACCCCTTATTTTGCGCATAAAAAAGCATCTAATTTTTTAAACTAGATACTCATTTTTGTTATTAAATTTGAAAGACGCCGTCATTCGCGATTATCTCTTTCGCGCGCTCCTCGGTTATTTCCTCGAAATCTGTAGAAGTCATTCATGATGATTTCTTCGTACCAATAATCGGATGCTTCCCAGGCTTTGCTCTCCGGGACGTACTTAAACATCCAGTCGCCGTATTTCAAAAGGAAATTTTTTCGATTCGCCCTCGTCGTTATGTAATATTTTGTCTTTCTCATTATTTAACCTCTTCCTTGTATTGTCGCCTGACGGTCGACTTAAGCCCTGCCTTTTTCAAACCAAAGTCCCGGCCCCAATATGGCAACAATTTCCATTTCTCCTATTTCGTACAATTTTCGAACGATGATTGTTGTTTTGGCCCGTCGCTCCAGACCGTCCTCCATGCTTTGCAAGATATCCGTGTAGTTGATGGCATCGAATTCCCGAACCAGTTTTTCTATCTGATCTTTGTTTTCTGGATGCTTTATCCACAAATCTGGGATGTAGGTACTCATGCTTTCGCCGCCTTCTATTGGTTAATTAGTGCTGCCTTCTCCCTTTCCACGGCCGCGCGTATCTCTCCGACTTTTGCCCTGGCATTGAACTGCTTTATCCACCTTGTCCTAATTATTTTGATTCATCCGAGCTAACCTCTTTAAGTTAATTATACACCCGTTCTTATTCAAAATGAGCATTGCTAAACATGTCCAGCGATGTGATTCTGAATATTTATGCTCATGTAACCGAAAAAGCAAAAGGCGAAACGGCTGATAAATTTGCTGCATACGTGAATTTTTAACATATTACATGGTCAAAACAAAAAAACAGACCTTAGAAACATACAGAAATGGCTCTGTATCAACGCTTCTAGGGTCTATTACTTTTATATGATGGAGACGATGGGGCTCGAACCCACGACCTCTTGACTGCCAGTCAAGCACTCTCCCAACTGAGCTACGCCCCCGAAATAACAGGGTATCAACGACGTTCGGCAAAAACGCCTTATGAATGATATGATACCCTATTTTCGCTTCTATAACAAGCCTAATTTTTCAAGTGCGTAGGCAATTCCGCCTGAATTGCAATCTTTCGTGACAAATTTGGCGACATCCTTGACAGGATCGACCGCATTTCCCATTGCGACGCCATAGCCGACGCTGGAAATGAGTTCATAATCGTTGTTTCCGTCGCCGAAAGCTATTGTATCTTCATGCGCAAAACCCAGATGCTTCGCCATCCACAGGGCAGTCTGTGCTTTTGACCCCGGATTCGGCAGCACATCGACGCCGGCATCGTGCCAACGCACAAAGCGGAATTCCGGAAAAGCGCCGTCTTCATAGATTGCTTTCTCTTCTTCTTTGTAGAACAAGAGCGCTTGATAAAGCGGATTGTTTTGATAAAAAGACACATCATGGTCAGGGACTTCGAACTCGATGCTGCGCATCGCTTCGCTTGCGTTGTTCTCAATCGATTCATGGCGACGAGCCAGAGCATGCGCTGATTCGTAGACAACCTGATGGCCGCTATCATCGGAAATCTGCAGCAATTTTTCGAATGCATTCAGATCCAATTTGTTTTCATACTTGAGTTCATGCTTGAAGTAACCTGCAGCGCCGTTGCAGACGATGTAATTGTCCAATTGGAACGTATCGATGACCTCTTGGGCCAGAAACAGATTCCGCCCCGTCGCGATCGCGATTTCGTGCCCGTTCTTCTGCAGTTGGCGCAAAGCTTGGACAGTGCTCTCAAGCGGCATCTTTTCATCGTTCAGCAATGTTCCGTCGATATCAAAGAAAATGAATTTTTTGTTGTTCAAATTTTCTGCTCCTCTTATTCTGACTCATTTTTGAATTGACTGGTGTACAAATCGTAATAAAATCCTTTTCTTTCCAACAACTCTGCGTGTTTGCCATGTTCGATTATTTCGCCTTGATCCATGACGAGGATCAAATCGGCATCGCGGATGGTGGAAAGCCGGTGCGCAATCACAAAACTGGTCCTGCCTTGCATAATGCGTTTCATCGCTTTTTGGATCAAAGCTTCCAGTCTAGTATCTACGGAACTTGTCGCTTCGTCAAGTATTAAGATTTTAGGATCCGCGATGAAGGCGCGGGCGATCGTCAGCAATTGCTTTTGCCCCAAGGAAATATTGGAGGCCTCCTGGTTTATGACCGTATCGTAGCCTGCACCCAAAGTCTGGATGAAGTGATGGACATTGGCTGTGGTCGCGGCATCCACCACCTCTTCGAAGGTCGCATCCAGTTTTCCGAAGCGGATATTCCCTGTGATCGTGTCCTTATAGAGCCAAGCGTCCTGCAGCACCATCCCGAATTGGGAGCGCAAGTCAGCACGGGTCAGTTCTTTCGTGTCATAACCATCTATTTTGATGGCGCCCGAATCCACCTCATAGAAGCGCATCAGGAGATTGATCATCGTGGTCTTGCCGGCGCCTGTCGGACCGACGATAGCCACTGTTTCCCCGCTTTTTACGTCGATGTTGAAATTCTTGATCAGCGGATCTTCTTTGTCATAGCTGAAGCAGACATTTTCAAAAGTGACATCGCCGCGGATTTCCTTCGGCAAACTCATTTTCACTTCTGCTTGCACCTCCTCTTCTTGATCAAGGAGATCGAAGACGCGTTGGATGGAAGAAGCAGCCGATTGGATGATGGCCGATAATTGTGTGATCGTCGAGATTGGCTGGTTCACTTGCCAGACGTACTGCACCATAGCCTGCACATTACCGATCGTCATCGCTCCAGCCATCGCTTGCAGAATCCCGAGCACAGCGATGATGATATAGGAAGCATTGGTGACGAGTGCCACAGCCGGTGACAGCAATCCGGAAATGAAAGCCGCCTTGAAACCATTCTTTTTCAGGGATTCATTGATGGAATGGAACTCATCGAAAGCATCCGCTTCTTTGCCGTAAAGCTTGATGATGGAGAAGCCGGTCAGCGATTCCTGGACAAAACCGTTCAGCTGCCCGAGATATTTCGCTTGCCCACGGAAATACGGCTGCGACAGCAGCGTGATCTTTTTGGAAAGGATGGTGGCCAACGGAATCAGCACGACCATGGTGAGAGCCAGCTTCCAACTGATCGCGAACATCATGATGAGCGCGAATGTGATCCCCAAAACGGCATTCAGCACCTGCAGCAACGATTGTTGCAGCGCATTGCCGATGGAATCGACATCGTTCGTCACTTTGCTCAGTATGTCGCCGAATTGGTTGCGGTCAAAGTAGGCAATCGGCAGCCTGTTCAATTTGTCGCTCAGATCCTTGCGCAAATCACGCATGGCATCCTGGACGACATCCGTCATGAACAATTGCGAATAGAGATTCGTAGCTTGGAAAAGCAATGCCCGAACAAAATAGATGACCAGCACTTTCGACAAATAATCGTAATTGATGCCGGCACCTTCCACGCCTTTCAACATATCCGAAACATTTCTGCCGATTTCCGTGATGGCAAATCCGATGATGAAAGGCTCAAGTACATTCAGTATCGTCATCGCTATGGTCAAGAGGATGGAGCCGAAGAACTTCAGTTTGTAAAATTTGAGGTAATCCCATACCCGGAGCAACGTTTTTTTGTCCACTTTTTTCATGCGAGTTCCTCCTTGCTCATTTGCGAGGATGCAATATCATAATAGATTTCACAATTCTGCAATAGGTCTTTGTGGGTCCCCTGACCGACGACCTCACCTTCATTCATTACAATGATCTTATCTGCATGCATGATCGTGCTGACGCGTTGGGCAACAATGATGACTGTCGCTTTTCCGGTCTCTTTTTTGAGCCGCGCGCGCAAGGTCGCATCCGTTTTGTAATCCAAGGCCGAGAAACTGTCATCGAAAATATAGATATCCGGTTTGCGGACGATTGCCCGGGCAATCGATAGCCGTTGCTTTTGCCCGCCGGAAAGATTGCTTCCGCCTTCCGCCAAATGTTCATCGAAACGCTTCGGTTTGCGCGCTATGAATTCTTTGGCTTGGGAAATATCGGAGGCTTCCTCGATTTCTTTTTTCGAGGCATCCCATTTCCCGTACCGAAGATTTTCGGAGATCGTTCCGGTGAAAAGCAAGGCTTTCTGCGGAATAAAGCCGATTTTCTTGCGCAAAGCTTTCAGATTATAATCGCGCACATCATGCCCATCGATCAGGATGCGCCCTTTCGTGACATCATAAAAACGCGGAATCAATTGGATGAGCGTCGATTTGCCGCTCCCTGTGCTGCCGATGAAGGCGATTGTTTGCCCTGGTTCAGCCGAAAAGGAAATATCCTTGATCACCGGGGTGTCTGTGTTCCCAGGATACGCAAAACTGACCTCTTCAAACGTCAGATAACCATGCGTCAGTGTTTCCGTGATCCCTTCTTCGTTAGGGGAAATGCTGCTGGTTGTGGACAACACTTCCTGGATCCGCTTCGCGGAAACCGATGCCCGCGGGTACATCATGAAGACGACCGCAAAATTCAGAAACGAGAACAAGGCATGGAAACTGTATTCGATGAAAGCTGTCATGTCACCCAATTGAAGACTGCCTCCCTCGATCTGCTCGGAACCAAACCACATGATGGCGATGATGATCAGATTGATGACATGTGAAAATACAGGTTGATTCCAGGCCATCAGGCGGAACAGTTTTTTTGAAACCACGCTGTAGGCGTTATTGACTCCCTCAAACCGTTGAGCTTGAAAAGCCTCCTGGACAAACGCCCGGATGACACGCATGCCAGAAAGCGATTCCCTTAAATTCCCGTTGATGTCATCAAGATTTTGCTGTTGTGCCTCGGATAATGGTTGCGATTTCTTGCCGATCACGATGATCATCACCAGCAGTGCCGGAAAAGCCGGCAACAGGATAATCGACAAGTCCGGACTCGTGCGCGCTATCATAAACGCACTGGCGAACATCATGATGAAGGTCATCAGCCCCATCCGCAGCAGCATCTGGGCGAATTGCATCAGAATGAAGGCGTCATTGGTGACACGCGTCACCAATGATGAAACGCCGATGCGATCATACTCTTCGTGGGAAAAAGTCTGGATATTTTGGTACATGTCATTGCGCATGTCCGCTACCATGTTGGTAGTGATTCTGCCGGTTGCATAGGCGACAATGATTCTTCCCACAAACCCGACCAAGGCCAAGCCGACCATGACCGCAGTCGTACGCAGAATATTCTCTTTTCCGCCGCCTGCAACCGTCTCATTGATCAGGCCCGCAAGCATCGTGGGCAATCCCAATTCCACAAGCACAAAGCCGAAAGCTCCCAACACATTTAATAAAAATAATTTGTTATACCGACTGATATAACGCCATATTAAAGACATTTCGATACACCTACCTTAATGGAAACGATTCGTCGGGTTTCTTCAGGGCAAAAAAAAAGAACGTTCTTATTTTTTTCTCCAGCCTTCCAAACCTTCTGTATCTAGTCTAGCCAATTACTGTGTTTAAGTCTACAAAAATATTGATTGCTTTCGTTAAAAAAATCAAAAGAGAATTGCCTTACTTTTGGAAAGGCTTGCACCTCTGCAAAAATGATTTTACCAGTCATTTCTATACTAACTGCCTTAATTGTGGTAAACTTACAGTACCGATTGTATGAAAAAATACAACTATTGACCAAGTTAACAAACTAAGATTGTAATTTTTAAGTACAGTACTATCAAAAACAAATAAGAAAAATGGAGTGAACTATATGATATTTAAAGTAACATACCAACCAGCAAAATTTGATGCACCTACCAGAGAGAACACGGAATCTCTTTACGTGGAGGCATCCGATCTCGTAATAGCCAGAAGATTAGTTGAACAAAATACCCCCTACAACATTGAATTCATCCAACCTTTGGAAGGCAGCCATTTAGAGTACGAACAAAAAGATCCTAATTTTAAAATCACGGAGTTCAATGTATGAAACCTAACATAAAAAACAATGAAGTCGGTGTATTTGCTCTCGGGGGTTTAGGGGAAATCGGCAAAAATATGTATGGCATACAATTCCAGGATGAGATCATCATTCTTGATTCCGGGATCATGTTTCCGGAAGATGACTTGCTTGGCATTGATTATGTGATACCCGACTACAGTTACTTGGTGCAAAACCAATCCAAAATCAAAGGATTGTTCATTTCTCACGGACACGAAGATCACATCGGTGGTGTCCCGTTTCTTTTGAAAGAATTGAATGTCCCTATCTATGCTGGCAAACTGGCGCTCGCCATGATCCGCAACAAACTGGATGAACACGGTTTGCTCAGGGATGCCATCCTGCACGAAATCAATGAAGATTCTATCATCAAATTCCGTAAAACCAGCATCAGCTTCTTCGGAACAACCCACAGCATACCGGACACCATGGGGATCGTGGTCAAGACTCCTCCAGGCAACGTTGTGTTTACAGGGGATTTCAAGTTCGATTTCACGCCTGCAAACGGCAAACCGGCGAATATCCATAAGATGGCTAAAATCGGAGAAGAAGGCGTCCTGTTGCTTATGAGCGACAGCACCAATGCAGAAACACCTACATTTACGCAATCAGAGCAAATTGTTGGTCAATCCCTTAAAAACATCATTCAAAAAGTTTCGGGAAGAATCATTTTTGCTTCCTTCTCGTCCAACATCTACAGATTGCAGCAAGTCACTGAAGTCGCGCTCGAAACGGACCGAAAAATCGCTATATTCGGCCGCAGCATGGAGACGAACTTCCGGACGGCCAGAGAATTGGGCTTCATCGTGGCTCCGGATGACCTGTTCATCGAAACACGCCAATTGAACAGCCTTCCTGCGGATAAAGTGCTGATCATGTGTACGGGTTCCCAAGGTGAACCGATGGCTGCATTGAGCCGTATCGCCAACGGTACACACAGACAGATTTCCATCCAACCGGGTGACACTGTGATTTTCTCAAGTTCACCGATTCCAGGCAACACAACCAGCGTCAATCGCGTCATCAACCTGCTGTTGGAAGCTGGGGCAGCCGTAGTTCACGGTAAAGTAAACAACGTCCACACCTCCGGACACGGTGGGCAGCAAGAGCAAAAACTGATGTTGACCCTGATGAAACCGAAATACTTCATGCCTGTCCACGGCGAGTACCGGATGCTGAAGATTCATACAGAATTGGCAGAGGCAGTCGGCATTCCAGCGGAAAACTGCTTCATCTCCGACAATGGTGATATCCTCGCTTTGACTGCGGATTCCGCAAGACGCGCCGGCAACTTCACGGCAGCTGACGTATATGTTGATGGAAAAGGCATCGGCGATATCGGAAACATCGTCCTGCGCGATCGTCGTGTCCTTTCTGAAGATGGACTTGTAGTCGTTGTATTGACCGTCGATTTCCGCAACAAAGATTTATTGGCAGGACCGGACATCCTTTCCCGCGGATTCATCTATATGCGCGAATCAGGCGATCTGATTAATGAAGCACAAGCAATCGTCCGCCAAGATGTTCTTTCTTTGTTGAAGGGCCCTGATGCGGTCACCGAGAAGAAATTGAAGGACACCGTCACGAATGCCATTCAGCCTTACCTGTATGAAAAAACGAAACGTCGTCCGATGATTGTACCAGTCATTATGGGCGTCTGAAACTGAAAACCTGAACTGAACACAAAAAGAGGGCCTGGATCAAAAATCCAGCGCCCTCTTTTTATTTGTCCTCTTTGTTTTGTGCGATGAAGTTGTACTCCGGTTCGCGTTGTTTTTCATCGAAACCGACATGCAGATCATAGCCATTAAAGAACCAATCATCCGCATCCTCTACATAATATAAAATGCCATTGTATTCGGCTTTTCCGATCGGAGATACTGGCTCATCCACATCAAGCCCCACGGAGAACCCTTCATGTATTTGGCTGCTGCCGTATACTTTTCCAAGGAAACGAACCCCTTTTTTGCCTGAAATGCCCATTTCCTGTTCAAACCACTTTTGTGCGCGTTCACTGATTTCTATTTTCATCTAGTCGCTGATCGGATGATCAGCCTGCCCCCCTCACTACTCTCTATCATATTCATCTTATCATAAGGAAGCATCATTTTATAACACTTTGCTCAAAGTCATTGAATCAGATGATGCTTGAATGCGTAGATCGTAGCTTGGGTCCTGTCATCCACTTCCAACTTTGTCAGAATGTTGGACACATGCGTTTTGACTGTCTTCAGTGTGATGAACAGTTGATCGGCAATATCCTGATTGGAATAGCCTTGCGCGATGAGCAGCAACACTTCCCGCTCTCTGGCGGTCAGCTCTTCATGCAACGGCCGGATATTCCTTTTCGAGAAGCGCTCCAGCATTTTATCGGTCACTTCTGGCTCCAGGACAGACTCGCCGTGGTAAGTGGAACGGATCGCGTCGGCAATTTCATGCGCTGAAGAGGTTTTCAGCATGTAACTGGAAGCCCCCGCCTCCAATGCCGGGTAAACCTTCTCGTCATCGATGAAACTGGTGACGATGATAATTTTCGCTTTGGGCCATTCATTCAATATCGCCTTCGTCGAGGCAATGCCGTCCATCACTTCCATGACCAGATCCATCAAAATGATGTCCGGTCGCAAATCCAGGGCCATTTCATAGCCGATCAAGCCGTTTTCCGCTTCCCCTATTACTTCAATGTCATCTTGGATGGACAAATAAGCCGAGTACCCCAGCCTCACCATCTCGTGATCGTCGATAATCAATACACGTATCAACCTGAACCCTCCTAAAGGAACTTTTTTCTGAAACTTCCGTCATCCTATTCAGCACTTGCGTCGTTTGTGTTCACATTTGTATTTGGGATGCGGATTTCGATCACGGTCCCTTTTTTGGGGAAACTGATGATCTTACAGCTCCCGCCCATCCCCTGCACGCGTTCTTTGATGTTCATCAGGCCATAGCTGCCGGATTTTTCGATCGAGGTATCGAAGCCGACGCCATCGTCGTAAACGCGGAGACTGATTTCCTGCAAGGTTTGTTTCAGATACACTTCCAGATGGCTTGCCTTTGCATGCCTCAGGGTGTTCGAAAGCAGCTCCTGCACAATACGGAAAAAATGATCCTCGATGCCGCTCATCGTGTGGACATCGTCGATTTCCCATTTAATCGCGATTTGGACTTTCGACTTCAATTCCACCAACAACTGTTCGATCCCTTTTTTCAGGGATTTGCCTTCGAGTTTGGTTGGACGAAGATGAAGGAGCAATGCTCGCATCTCCGACTGGGATTCGTTGATGATGCCTTCTATGAGACGCATCTGTTTCTGTATTTTTTCCGGAAAATCATCGGCTCGTTCATTGACCGCCGACAGCATCATCATTGCGGCAAAAAGTTGTTGACTGACGGAATCATGCAGCTCCCTCGCGATGCGATGCCTTTCCTGCTCGAGAATTTCTTCCTTTGTTTCATTGCCGACCTGCTGCGGATGTGCACTCAGATGCTGGACTTCCCGGGACAGGCTGAGCATCTTTTTCCTGAGCATTTCGATCTCAATATGGATCGCATTGCAATACTGATCCATAAATAATGATTTATCACGCTTTTTTGTGAATGCCGTATGCTCATAATTGCCGAGATAAAGCCAATGCAACTTGTCCTTGATGCGGTTTTCTTGATTTTTTAAATAAAAGTGGGCAATCCAAGTTACAACGATCGCAGCAAACAGCAGCAATACGATGATGTAAAGGAATGCCGGCACATAAAAACGATCCACCTCAAGCAGTTCCTGATAACTTAAATAGGGCCTCAGGGCAAATAAAACGCCTGCCGCGATAAAAGCAAAGACGCCGAGTATCGTGCCGAACAGAATCAAAACCGTGCTTCTCCTCATAGGTAGATCACCTCCAGATCACCCAGCAGGCTATTGGATACGATCTTGATTTTTCTGTTTGTCTCATCGTAATCCCGGCTGTATAATTTGACCGTTTCGTTGATCAGGTCCAGTTCAGTCTTCATTGAACATAAGCTGGCCTCTGAGGGTGGAATGATGGACAGCCACTCCGATTCCCAAAGGTACGATCACCCTGGTCTTTCCGAATCCTTTGCGGATCAGAATGATATTTTCCTCTTTCGGCAACAACGTATTCCCCAAATCGATTATCGTATCCCCCATGAATACGGTCAGATTGACATCATCCCATTCGTAGACATCCGACCCGATACTGGTGTTTCCGATCCATTTCTGGCGCTTTCTGGAACCGTTCCGCTGTTCCGGTTCTTTCGTTTTGACCGTACGGAACGCTTTTTCTTCCCAAGGAACGTCCACAAAAGTATCCAGCTTCAACTCAGACCAGATCCCTTTTCCATTGATGACAACGAACAGTATGAAAAGAATCAACATCAGCCACACCGAGAAAGTGGAGAGTATGCTCATGCCTACCATAAACCATCCGATCAAGCCAAGAATCTGACGACGCTCGCCTTTTCCGGTACCGAATTTGATGAATATCAGTCCGAACACAAAGACCAGCAGCAAATCTGTGTCCTGCACTAATTGGAACAGGACAGCCAACCCCAATAGGCCTTCAACGAGCATAAATAATTTCAAGGCTCCCTTTTTCATCCTAAGCCCCTCCTTCCTCTTCGATGTTTCATACATTTCCGCTGAACGCTGACTTGCAGGCGCGGCAAGCAGGAACGTAAGTATCTGCTTCCATTATAGATTACCCGGACCGCTTTGACAGTGCGCTAAGGGTGGATAATATGCTAAGACTAAAGTCGTACAGGCCAGCCGAACCTAAACAAACAGAGGATAGAACAGCAAAATCATTCTGAATGATTTTTGTCCTACCCTCTTCTTGAATGTTTTTCTTAAGCTTGTTCGATTCTGACGATTTTCACGTTCATATCGCCGCCCGGTGTACCGATGGCGACTTCTGCGCCGATTTGCTTGCCTAACAAGGCTTTAGCGATCGGAGAATCGTTTGAAATTTTGCCTTCCAGCGGATCTGCTTCTGCACTGCCGACAATGGTGTACGTTTCTTCATCGCCATCCGGTAATTCTACGAATGTCACTTTAAGTCCAATCGAAACCACATTGCTGTCGACGTTTTGTACTTCAATGATTTCCGCAAAACGGATCATTTTTTCCAATGTTGTGATGCGGCCTTCGACGAAAGCTTGTTCGTCTTTTGCAGATTCATATTCCGAATTTTCGGACAGATCTCCATAGCTTCTGGCAATCTTGATGCGTTCAACGATTTCTCTTCTTTTGTTCACTTTTAAGTCTTCAAGTTCAGCTTCTAATTTGGCTTTACCTTCAGCTGTCATCGGATATGCTTTTTCAATCATAAGAAATATGCCCCTTTTAAGTAATGATTCAATATTCAATATGCAGCACAGGACTGCAGTTCCCTTTTTTTATTGATAGCTGTCCTCGAAAGCCAAACGGATCTGGGACAGGTAGCATGTCATCCAAAGAGAAATAATCATTTCCTGTGGCTCTACATCGTTTATTGGCTGCCTGATTAATAGTGAATTTAAAATACCATTTAATTCCAGTAAAAGCAATTATATTTTTAAAATATTACAGGTATCTATTATTATTCTGCATTTTCAGACAAAATTGAAGCAATTTTGGTGGTCATCAGATCGATTGCGACTTGGTTTTGTCCACCTTCAGGAATGATGATATCCGCAAATTTTTTGGTTGGCTCGATGAATTGCTGATGCATCGGCTTAACCACTGTCAGATATTGGTGGATGACAGAATCAAGTGTCCGGCCTCTTGATTCCATGTCGCGTTTGATTCTTCGGATGATACGGATATCATCATCCGTATCCACATAGACTTTGATGTCCATCAGATCGCGCAGGCGTTGATCCTCTAAAATCAGGATTCCCTCAACGATTATGACTTCTTTCGGCTCGCGATGGATCACTTTATCGCTGCGCGTGTGCTTGGAGTAGTCGTAAACAGGTTGCTCGACGCTCTCGTATTTTATCAATTTTTTAAGATCTTCGATGAACAGATCCGTATCAAACGCAAACGGATGATCGTAGTTTGTTTTCAGGCGCTCCTCAAACGGCAGGTCGCTTTGATCTTTGTAATAAAAATCCTGTTCCAACAGCAAAATGGAAACATCGGTAAACTTGTCTAAGATGGCCCGGCTGACACTGGTTTTCCCGCTTCCCGATCCCCCTGTCACCCCAATAACGATAGGTTTTTTCACTGGTGTATTCTTCCTCTCTTCATGCAGCTCACTTTATTCGTCTTATTCGCTGTCTACGTATTGGCTTTGCAATTGCAAATGTTCTTCATATGTTTCGGAAAAATAAACGATGCCTGTTGTTGTGTCCGCAACGAAATACAGATAGTTCGTATCAGCTGGTGACAGAGTCGCTTGAATGGATCCTTCGCTTGGGCTATTGAATGGCCCAGGCCCCATGCCTGTGTTTCTGTACAGGTTATACGGCGAATCTATTTCAAGATCCTCGAAAGTCACTAATTCCTTGTGCTCATTCAGCGCATACAAAATACTGATGTCCGATTGGATCGGCATATCGATTTCCAGACGATTAAAGAATACGCCGGCAATGTTCGCACGATCTTCCGGAGTAACGCCTTCTTTTTCGACTAGTGAAGCAATCGTCAGAATTTCATGAAGGGTATGGCCTGAAGAAGCAATCTGTTCTGCATAGGGCGTTAGCACTTCATTCGTCTTCTGCAACATCTGTAAAACCACTTCATCCAAACTATTTCCGGTCATATAATCATAAGTCGCCGGATAGAGGTATCCTTCCAAACGATAACGCGTATCGGTGCGTTGGGATGCTTCAGTCAAAATATCAGGGTACTGCGCAGCCGCATTCGTCAGGAATTCCGGTTCATTCACTTTCGCCAAAAATTCATCAGTTGTGAAATCCGTCTTCTCTTCGACTTCCGCTGCGATTTCTTCGATCGTATTGCCTTCTCTTACGATGATTTTGTGATCGCTCGATTGCGGCACCGGACTTCCGCCCGCTTGAAGCGTCGCAATGATGTCGTCCAAGCTCATGGAAGGCGATAATTCATAAAAGCCTGCTTGGAAATCAGAAACATTTTGCGTCTTGATGTAGTAATTGAAGATGGTCGCGTTTTTGATGACGTTGCCTTCTTCCAACAGTTGGGTGATCCCTTTTGTGGACGTCCCTATCGGAATTTCCACTTCGACGACTTCCGTACTTTCTGGCTCCAATGGCTGAAGTGCGTCTGTTATATATTTGTAGCCGGCAAAGCCAACGATGACTCCTAACAGGATCCCTATCGTTACGATTGCAAAAACAATTTTCCGCACGAGTGACCGTTCTTTTTTGCGTATTTTCATTTTGTCTACGGCTTCTTTCTCCAACGTAGGCCGAATGAGTTTTTGTTGCTCTTGAGGTTCTTGCTGATCATTTTGTGACAAAGACGAGGCCCTCCTTACTTGAGTATATGGCTATTTGTGGACTATTAGCCATTCGACTTCCGTAATTATACACGAAAACCTATATAAATTGAATCTTTTTTGTTATTTGCATAGACATATGGAGCATATTGGACAGTTTTCTCATCATTTTATCAGGGCGAATCCGGCTGGATGCCAAAAGCCCAAAAATGCAACGCAGCAACCGCAAAACAAAAGAGGATCCAGACAATAGTTGTCCCGATCCTCCCTTATTATCCTTACAAGTCACTTACAAATTTATTGAAGGTCTTCGTCTTCCATAAATGTGTTCAGCACTTCTTCGATCATATCCCATTCTTCATCCGATTCGATTGGCTCTAAATCGCCTTCTCCGCCATCTTCGGTTTCAACATAGGAATAAGCCTGCAATTCGATTTCTTCTCCTTCAGGAGCTCCTGCTGGATAAACCAGCACGTAAGACTTTCCGAAATCTTCTGATTCGAAAGTGAATAAGATTTCGAATAACTCTTCATTTCCGTTCTCATCCACGATTGTGATGTGCTCGTGGTTATCTTCGTGGTCATGATCGTGGTCGTGATTATGGTCATGATCGTGATTATGTTCAGTCATGGTATGCACCTCTTTATCTAATTGTTGTTTTTATCGTTCAAACAAAGGACATTGTAACGCAAATAGGACAAAAAAACCACTTTCTTTACTGGCTGTCCAAATAATTCTGAAGAAGTATGACAGCAGCAAGTTTGTCGATAACCTTTTTCCTTTTTTTGCGGGAAACATTTCCTTCATTGATCAACATTTTTTCTGCTTGAACAGTGGTAAGCCTTTCATCAACGTAATCGACCGGCAAACCCAGCTCTTTTTCAAGCAAATTCCCATAGGCGATGGAAGCCTCCGCCCGGAAACCAATGCTGTTGTCCATATTTTTGGGCAAGCCGAGTACAAACTTCTCAACTTCATACTCCTTGACCAATTCGGCAATCCGTTCAAGACCAAATATTCCGTTGGCTTCGTCGATTTTGACGATTTCTATCCCCTGCGCCGTCCATCCCATCGGATCGCTGATGGCCACTCCTACCGTTTTGGATCCGACATCCAAGCCCATGAGCCTCATTGGATGATTCTGCCTGTTCCAGAAAGATAGCTCTTCACTAATTCCTCCATTATTTCATCACGTTCGTGACGGCGGATCAGGTTTCTGGCATCGTTATGACGCGGGATATAAGCTGGATCACCAGAAAGCAGGTAGCCTACAATCTGATTGATAGGGTTGTATCCTTTTTCTTCCAATGCGTCATAAACAAGGGCTAATGTCTCTTGGATATTCTTTTTCAGATTATCATCAAAATTGAATAACATCGTTTCATCTTTCGAACTCATAGCGACACCCCAGTTTTCTTTAGTATATTTACCATTTTACAAGAAATGACTAAAAACTACAACAAAGAAATGCCACTGCCCTTCTGCAGAGCAGCATCGCGCCTTCTCTTATTTCCCTCCTGTTTGTATATTCCGCATTTTGTCGGAAGCGGATCGAGTAAAACAGGGCAGGCATCTTTTTTTGGATGCCTGCCCTTGGGAAGGATGCTTATTTTGTATTTTCAGCAATCCAGGCCGCAACGTGCTTCAGAGCATCCGGGATGCCTGCTGGGTTATTGCCGCCTGCTTGTGCCATATCCGGACGTCCGCCGCCTTTGCCTCCAGCAAACGGAGCGAGCGTCTTGATCAGATCGCCGGCTTTCAGGCCTTGTTCCAATTTATCTTGGGAAACGGCAGCCAGCATATTGACTTTGCCGTCTGTGGCCGAAGCTGCCACGAAAAGATCAGAGACTGCCTTTTGACGCCATTGGTCAGCCAATTGACGCAACGCATTCATATCCTGATTTTTTGTTTCATAGGTGATGTACGTGACACCGTTGACGGTTTCCACGTTTTCGAAGAGATCTTTGGCTTCGGCATTCATGATTTTTGCTTTCAAGGACTCATTTTCGCCTTGCATTTCCTTCATTTCTTGCTTGAGCTGATTGATTTTACCGGCTACTTCTTTTGTTTGTTGGGCTTTCACAAGTTGTGCCGCCTCGCTCAACTCAGCTTCTTTTGTACGGAAATACTGGTAAGCTGCCTGACCGGTAACTGCTTCGATGCGTCGAACGCCTGCACCGATGCCGGATTCCGACAAAATCTTGAAGACGCCGATGTCCTGCGAATTTTGTACATGAACCCCGCCGCATAGTTCGACAGAGTAGCCGCCGACATCAACCACTCGGACTTCTTTGCCGTATTTTTCACCGAACAAAGCCATGGCGCCCATTTCTTTCGCTTTATCGACGGTTGTTTCGACCGTTACGACAGGCAATGCTTCCCAAATCTTTTCATTCACGATTTCTTCCATCCGCACCAACTCTTCTGCTGTGACTTGCCCGAAATGGGTGAAGTCAAAACGAAGTTGATTCGGATTCACAAGCGAACCGGCTTGATTGGCATGATTCCCCAAAACATCCTTCAGCGCTTGGTGCAACAGATGCGTCGCCGTATGGTTCTTGGTGATGCTTCTTCTGCGCGCTTCATCCACGTGCAGGACATAGGTTTCGTTCGAATGGATTTCCGTCAGGACACGCGCAATGTGCATCGTTTGGCCATTAGGGGCGCGTTTGACGTCTTCGATTTCTGCGATCACTTCACCAGCTTCGGTTTCGATCGTTCCTTTGTCCGCGACCTGTCCACCCATTTCTGCATAGAAAGGTGTTTCGCGGAAAATGATCTGAACGCGATCATCTGCAGCTGCTTTTTCGACGATTTCGTCATCCGCAACCATCACTGAAAGCTCGGACGAAATTTTTGTTTGTGCATATCCGGAAAACGTGCTTGGAACCAGTACTTCAGCCCAGACCGGAGATTGCACGGAGAAAGAGTCTTCCACTTGTCTTGCTGCACGGGCACGGTTGCGTTGCTCCTGCATCTCTTGGTTAAACCCTGCTGTATCGACTGTGAAGCCTTTTTCTTCGGCATATTCGCTGGTCAATTCCAACGGGAAGCCGTATGTATCATACAGTTTGAAGGCATTCTTACCGTTTACGGCAGTTTCGCCCTTTTCGTTCATCTCTTCAAAGACGCTGTTCAGGATGTCCATCCCTTCGTGGATCGTTTCCTGGAAACGTTGCTCTTCATTTGTGATGACTTTGATGATGAAATCTTGGTCCGCTTTGACTTCAGGATAATAAGATTCCATGATGGCTGCCACAACCGGAACCAATTCGTTCAGGAACAGTTTTTCGATGCCCAATTTTTGTCCATGCATGACAGAGCGGCGGATCAAACGACGCAAAATGTAGCCGCGGCCTTCATTTGATGGCAAGGCACGGTCCCCGATCGCAAAGCTGACGGCGCGGACGTGATCAGCGATGACTTTGAAGGAAATATCCAATGTTTTGTTTTCGCCGTATTTCTTGCCGTCGCTCAGCGTCTCGATTTTTTCGATGATCGGCATGAACAGATCCGTTTCGAAGTTGGTCGGTGTGTTTTGGACTACGCTCGTGACACGTTCCAGACCCATCCCCGTATCGACGTTCTTGTGCGGCAGTGGCTCATAGGTGCCATCCGGTTTGTGGTTGAATTCGGAGAATACTAAGTTCCAGATTTCAAGGTAGCGTTCATTTTCACCGCCTGGATACATTTCAGGGTCTCCGTCAGGCAAATCCTGGAAGGCTGGTCCGCGATCGTAAAAAATTTCCGTATCCGGTCCGCACGGTCCTGCCCCGATATCCCAGAAGTTGTCTGCGATCGGAACGATATGATCTTCCGGTAAACCGACTTTTTCCTGCCAAATGCGTTTTGTGTCCGTGTCTTCCGGATAATAAGTGACATAAAGCAACTCCGGATCGAACGCCAACCATTTTTCATCAGTCAGGAATTCCCAAGCCCAAGGGATCGCTTCTTCTTTGAAGTAGTCCCCGATCGAAAAATTCCCCAACATTTCGAATAAAGTATGGTGTCTTGCCGTCACGCCGACATTTTCGATATCGTTTGTGCGGATGCTTTTTTGAGCATTGGTGATGCGCGGATTTTCAGGAATCAACGTGCCATCAAAATATTTTTTCAATGTCGCTACACCTGAGTTGATCCATAATAAGGTAGGGTCGTTGACCGGTATCAGCGAAGCGCTCGGTTCCACTTTTGACCCTTTCGTTGCCCAAAAATCAAGATACATTTGACGGATGTCACTGCTTTTCAGATTCTTCATTATTACCTTCCTTTTCTCTTCATTTATTTTTGGAGTGGACAAAATAAAAAACACCCCACTGCATACAAGGACGAATCACGCGGTACCACCTTGTTTGCAATGAAATGTTTTGATCATTCATTACCTCTCGGATCCGTTAACGCTGGAAGCGATAGTATTTCTACTATATTCACGCAAAGGGAGCATAAACGGATGTGTTTCCTTTCACCAAACGGAAACTCTCTTTTGTTATCCATTCCTATATCCTCTGCTTCAATCAAAAACTAGTATAACCAAAATTGCGTCCGCATGCAAGCAGTTCTTAAGAAAAGCGGACTAGGTCACATTTCTATGCGGATGGAACGTCTTGCGCAGTAATAACCGGGTGACAATGGCTCTTGCTGCTTCGCTTTCAAAGCATCGGCATGGTTTTCATAATAGGTAGCGTAAGGCAGGAGTTTCTCCAGTATATTCTCGGCTTGAATGAAAATCCAGCCGCCTTTGGCCAACAGCCCGTCTTCGACGAGTTCCGGTCCCCAGCCCATGTTCGCGATTTCCAGACCGAACATGTTTTTTTTGTAGAGGTAGCTTTCATCCGGTTCGAACAGGTTGCGATGCAACTGATTACCCCAACGGAAAAGCCTGCGTGTGGATGCCCCGCAGCAATATTCCCATTCATCGCTGGACAACAGCCCCATGCCATCTTTCTCCAATTGCTTGCGCATTTCTGCATACGTTGTCTGGTAAGGCGCGTATACGGTGTACGTATCCAAATCTTCATTCTGTCGCAGGAAGAAGGCATCGTTTTGGACAAGATGCGCCGGAAAATCCGCAAATACCGAAGATCCGTTTGCACTCGGCATCAAGGCCTGATGAATGTCTTTCTCGTGTATGCTGAACCAATCGCTCTGGCCTTCAAATTTCCCGTTTATGACTGCATAATTCCCGACTTTCGTCATTCCCACATAAGTCGGACTGACTTCCACCAATAACGGCGGGATCTCTGTCGTCCGGAGCTGCGACATTTGGCTGTTGACCAATTCGTCCAATTCATCCAAAGAATGGATCGGTTCGATTTTCTTCTTCATCCAATGATCGTCATGCAAAAACTCAGCGCCTTGAACAGATAGTTTCAGGCAATTTTCGATGGCGAGGTACATCTCTTTCCTGTCGGAGCTGATATCCAATGGGTCCAAGCCATTGATTCCGCTGTCCCAACCGAGGACGGCCTCCTTGTGCCCGGGCACAAAAACAAACAGTGCGCCGTTGATGTCCACTGTAAACGTCTCAGTTTTGATTCCGCCCATCTGGTAATACGCCGGACGGATATCCGCGACAGGCAACAGAGGATTCACAAAATAACGGACAACGCTGCTGGCCAGAACAAGCTTGTGCTCCATCGGGATGTTCTTCCAGTTCGGATTCATCAATTGATCAAATAGTTCCATGATACCACTCTCTTCTTGTAGCTGTATTTGGAAAACCAGTAAATTGCTTTACTGTCAGTATAGCAGAATATTGAGGCGGCGAGTAGCTTATTTCTTTTGCTGAGCCTACCGACTTTGGATGCGACTTTGATCGGAGCATTCTGCGCTGATTGATTTTCTGACAGCTGAAAAGTCCGCAGACAAATTCTTCATTGTCTGCGGACTTCTCCCGGATTATTTTTCATTCATGAAAGTTTCCGGCGTTATATTTTCCATGCCGATCATCGGATCGATGCTCCCATCGGAAATCTGTCCGATGGTCAAATGGTAGACAGGTATTATTTTTGGAGACTCTTTGTTTTCTGGTTTTTGGGTTGCGGATTCTGTAGTTGTTTCGGTGATCGATACAGCAGCTTCATTCCCGGCGCCGGGCGCCTTCGTTTCCTTGCTTTCGGCTGGCTCTTCCGCAGTGAAGACCTTGTCATTGTTCAGGTTGCGTTCCAGTTTTTCATGCAGCATCGTTTTCCGGATATCGCCGGTGCTTACGACTGCCGTTTCGAAAGCTTCGTAATCCCCGCACAAAATCAATTTGCTTTTGCTCCTGGTGATGGCAGTATAAAGCAGATTGCGGCGCAGCATCCGCCCGTACTGTTTCACCATCGGCAGAATGACCATCGTAAATTCGCTGCCCTGCGATTTATGGATGGAACAACAGTAAGCCAGCACGAACTTGTTCCAATTGTTCCGATTGTAGGTGACTTCCACGGTATCGAACAGGATCGTGATCTGGTCGACTTTCTCTTCCGTTTCCTTGGCGAATTGGATGGCAGTGATTTCACCCATGTCCCCGTTGAAGACATTGTTTTCCGGTTGGTTCACCAACTGAAGCACCTTGTCGCCTACCCGATAGACGACATCAAAAAAAGCGACTTCCCGTCTTTTCTTGTTCCCTTTCGGATTGAAGATCTCCTGCATCATCGTATTGATGGCATCAATGCCGGCAGCGCCTTTGTACATCGGCGCCAGAATCTGGATATCCTTCGCGGTGAAACCTTTTGACTTCGCCTTTTCGACGACTTGCCGGATCACCGGTTCGATCTGATGCGTTTGGCAAGGCAGAAACGAGCGGTCCGCTTGATTGTTGCGGAAATCGCGCGGGAGGATGCCGTTCTTGATTTCGTGAGCCAACGGGATGATCGATGAATCGCCGGATTGTCTGAATATCTCATTCAGCTCGACCTGCGGCAACGCTTTGCAGTTCAGAAGATCGAACAGCACCTGACCCGGGCCGACCGACGGCAATTGGTCCTTATCCCCCACAAACAGCACTTGCATCCCCTGCGGCACCGACTTCAGGAGTCTGTGCATCAACCACGTATCCACCATCGAAACTTCGTCGATGATCAACAGCTTGCCTTCCAGCTCTTGCGTATAAAGCTCCTCGGATTCCTTTTCCTGGCCCGTCAAGCCCAGCAAGCGATGGATCGTGCTGCCGGGCAGGCCTGTCGTTTCCTGCATCCGTTTTGCGGCACGTCCGGTCGGAGCGGCAAGCAATATCGGGAAAAGTCCGTCTTTGTAATCGTGAGGGTCTTCCGGCAGATCGTTCAATTCGGAGAACATGCGCACGATCCCTTTCAGAACGGTCGTTTTGCCGGTACCGGGTCCCCCGGTCAGGATGAAGAACGGTGAAAGCAAAGCTGCTTTTATCGCTTCAATTTGGGAGGCGCCGTAGCGGATCTGCAAGTTTGATTGCAGATGCTCGATTTCCAGATCCAAATCCACTCCCGGATAAGCAATTTTCGTCTTTCGTTTCAGAAGCCTATCGATCGATGATGCGATGCCCTCTTCTGCGAAATAAAGGGATGGGATGGCAAAACGGCTGTGATCCTCGACCACTTTCATGTCCATCACCATCTCCATCAGCGCCTCGATGACAGGCGCATCCTCGATGATGAAGCGCCGGCTTTGCTCAAGCAAGTGGATCGTCCGCTCAAGCAAGACGGTCCCGTCGACATAGGTGTCCCCGTTCGAGAGGCAGAGTTCCTGCAACGTCGCAAACAAGCCACCCTTCAGCCGGCTTGTGTGATCCGGAGCGAAATTCAACTCCTCCGCCAATTGATCGGCCTTCTTGAAGCCGATGCCTTCAATGTCCTCGATCAGTCGGTAAGGATTTTCGTTAAGGACAGTCAGCGTTTCGGTTCGGTAAAAATGGAAGATATTCGCTGCCTGATTATTGGAGAAACCATAGTTCCCCAAAGCGATCAGGATTTTCTCGGTCCCTTGCGTCTGCATCAGGACATCGCGCATCATTTCCCTTTTTTTGGGTGTCATACCGCTGATGTTCTTCAGCGCCTCCGGGTCATCGAGGATGACGTCGACCGCTTCCTCGCCAAAAGTCTCGACGATTTTTTCAGCTGTCCGTTTACCGATGCCCGGGAACCGTTCCCCCGACAAGAATGCAATCAACCCATTCTTGGAGGTGGGTTTTTCCTGTTGATAGGAATTGGCTTGGAATTGGACCCCGTATCTTGGATGCTCCACGACCTCTCCGAAAAAGCGGTAGGCTGTATCTTCGGTTATCTGCCCAAAGCTTCCCGTCACAACAATTTCATCATGCTTTTGCGGGAGATTCGATTCACTGACTGAAATCAGCATGACTTTGTAGAAATTACTCGCATTTTCAAAGAAAATCGCTTTGATTTCTCCAACGATATAGCCTTGTTCTGTATCCATCCGGATGATCCCCTCCCTTTTTTAAAATATTCAGACTTGTTACAAGATTCCTTAAGAACGATACCACAATTCCCGACCAAATTAAAGAGAGGCCGGAGAAAAAAACCGACCTCACATTTCACAGATAAATATTTCAAATTTAAAAGATCGTACTGGCAGATGAGTGCGTTCATCGGGCTAGCTTGATAAGCCTTCGTCGATCTTGCGTGCCCCCACCCAGACACTCCATGCCGTCATAAAATACGACTGCTTGGCCTGGTGTGATGGCGCGGACCGGTTCCGCAAATTCCACACGGGCAGTCGTTTGGTCATCGTTAAGATAGACAGTGACTGCAGTGTCTTTTTGACGATACCGGAATTTTGCCGTGCAGGTGAACACGGATGGTTTCTTGCCTTCGGTTGTGAAATGGATATCGGTCGCATCCAGACTGTCGGCGTACAGGTTCTCATGGTGATAGCCTTGGCCCACGTAAAGCGTGTTTGTCGCCAGATCCTTGCCGATGACGAACCAAGGATCATCGGATTCCCCGCCCCCGCCGATTCCCAGACCTTTTCTTTGCCCGATCGTATAGTACATCAATCCGGCATGTTCACCCATCACGTCACCGCTCAAAGTGACCATTTTGCCCGGGATTGCCGGCAAAAAGTTCGTCAAGAATTCTTTAAAGTTCTTCTCGCCAATGAAACAGATGCCTGTCGAATCTTTTTTCTTGGCTGTCGCCAAACCCGCTTCTTCAGCAATGCGGCGCACTTCCGGTTTTTTGATTCCGCCCAGCGGAAACATTGTTTTGGAAAGTTGCTCTTGGGAAAGCTGATTCAGGAAATAGGTTTGGTCTTTATTGTCGTCCACGCCTCTGAGCAGATGAGCGGTGCCATCTTCGTCACGTACGACTTGCGCATAGTGCCCGGTTGCAACATAATCCGCCCCCAGTTCCATCGCATAATCCAAGAAAGCCTTGAATTTGATTTCCTTATTGCACATGACATCCGGATTCGGCGTCCGGCCTTTCTTATATTCGTCCAGGAAATATTGGAAGACCTTATCCCAGTATTCCTTTTCGAAATTGACGGAATAATAGGGAATGCCGATCTGTTGTGCGACAGCCTGAACATCCTTGTAATCTTCCGTTGCCGTACAGAATCCGAATTCATCCGTATCATCCCAATTCTTCATGAAAATGCCGATGACGTCGTAGCCTTGTTCCTTCAAAAGCAATGCTGTGACAGAAGAGTCAACACCACCGCTCATTCCGACCACCACGCGTATTTTTGAATTGTCTTGCATGCCTATCACACCCTTACTTGATTTGTGTATTTAATCACTTCTTACAATATATAAGTTAAACCCGATACAAAAAAACAGTTTACACCATCCCGGCGCATATTTCAAGCTTTCTCGCCTGTCCGCATACAACCCGACAGTCACATCAGCCTGGCGATAAGCATCAGGATAACTTGATGGATAGGATAATAGGCATAACCGGCCCATTTCGGCAGCGGTCTGATCTGGAAATCAACCGGCAGAAGCATGGGAATGAGCGCCACTGCAGCGAGTGCCTGCAATGAGGGGAATTGCATGGCATTCACCAACAAAAACAAAGCAATTCCCGCCCCGATATGTTTTTCCGAAAGCACATAGATTGTCCAGCCCATCAACAAGCCATACAAGCCGTATTCCGTAAAATGGACCAAAAAGATTGCCGGCAAGATGAACCGGTAGTCTTTGATCGATAAGGCAAAAAGTGCCAAGGTGAAAAGGATATTGAAGACATTCCCTGTTTGGGCGGTTATCGGCATACTGATGAGCCCGGTTAGGACCATCCGCAGCAGATACTTGCGGAAATCACGCGTTTCCCTTACACCTTGCACGGTTGTATACAAAAAACAAGGGAAAGCGATGCGTCCGACAACTCGCAGAAAAAGCAGTGAGGGAAACAGATAATAGCCGATATGGTCGATCGTCATGGTGAGGATCGCAATCCATTTGATGAGTGCCGTTTTGTTGTTGTATGCCATTCCGTCACTTCCGATCTTCTTGAATTGTGTGGATTGCCAAAAAAATTTCGCAATAAAGAAAACAAAGCAGAAAACCTTGGAAGGATTTCTGCTTCATTGTCAGGGAAACTTTCGGTCAGACTGTATAAGGCTTCGCATCCAGATTCAGGGTTGCCAAAGCTTGCTCGATGTCTTCGATGATATCATCCACGTTTTCAAGCCCTACCGAAAAGCGGATAAGACCAGGCGTGATGCCTGCTGCCGCCAATTGCTCGTCGGTCAGCTGTCTGTGGGTCGAACTTGCCGGATGGAGCACACAAGTCCGGATGTCGGCCACATGGACTTCATTGGAAGCCAACTTCAGGCTATCCATGAATTTGATGGCATTTTCTCTGCTTCCTTCGATCGAAAGCGAAATGACGCCGCACGTTCCGAGCGGCAGATATTTATTTGCCAATTCGTGGTACTTGTCTCCTTCTAAGCCGGGATAATTCACAAATTCGACTTTTTCGGATTGTTTGAAATATTCAGCGACTTTCAAGGCGTTGCTGCAATGTCTGTCCATCCTCACAGGGAGTGTTTCAAGCCCCAGATTCAATAAGAAGGCAGCATTGGCGGTTGGGTACGCCCCCATGTCCCTCATCATCTGTACCCGTGCTTTTGTGATATACGCAGCTTTCTCAAAGCTGTCCGTATAGACGATGCCATGGTAGGATTCATCAGGTTCGGTGAATTCTGGGAAATTGCCGTTCTTCCAGTCAAAATTGCCGCTGTCGACAATGACCCCACCCATCTGCACAGCATGGCCATCCATGTATTTCGAGGTGGAATGGACCACGATGTCCGCTCCAAACTCGAACGGTCGGCAAAGGTACGGCGTCGGGAACGTGTTGTCCACGATCAAAGGCACGTTGTTGTTGTGAGCGATCGCTGCCCATTTTTCGATGTCCAGAACGGACAAAGCGGGGTTTGCGATGGTTTCGCCGAATACAGCCTTTGTATTCGGTTTGAACATTTTTTGGATTTCTTCCTCAGGCAGTTCTTGGTCGACAAAGGTGCATTCAATTCCGAATCGCTTCAAAGTTACGGCAAACAGATTGATGGTACCGCCATAAATGGAGGCGGTGCTGATGAAATGATCGCCTTGCTTGAGGATGTTCATCAAGCTGATCATGGTGGCTGCCTGTCCGGAAGTTGTGCACAAAGCCCCTACGCCACCCTCCATCGCCGCAATTTTCTCTTCCACGGCCGCAACCGTAGGATTGGATATGCGCGAATACATGTGTCCGGCAGCCGTCAAGTCGAATAATTTACCGATATGTTCTGTCGAGTCATATCTGTACGTAGTGCTTTGGTAAATCGGAAGCGCACTTGGCTCCCCGTTCCCTGGGTGATACCCTTCGTGTAAACATTGTGTTTCAATTCTCATGATTGACCCTCCTCATTAAGATAACGCTCATAATCTCATATATATTTAACATTTTACCACAATTCCAAAAGGCTTTGTGGAGATATTGAGGCGAAATCGAAAGATCCTGAGGAACAAAAAAAGACAGAGCGTGTCTGTCTTCCGGACTTTCTATTCTTCGATAAACTGTACCGTACCATTTTCAAAAGCCTTGATGCGCGCCAATGAATAGACGTCCATGCCTTGCTCTTCCAGAATTTTTCTGCCTTTTTGGAAGGATTTCTCGATGACGATACCGACACCGGCAATCTCCGCTCCAGCCTGCTTGCAGATCTCCATCAAGCCGTTGGTGGCTTGTCCGTTCGCCAAAAAGTCGTCGATGATAAGGACAGTATCGTTCTCATCAAGATATTGTTTGGAGATTGTGATTTCGTTTGTGACATCTTTCGTGAAAGAGTACACGGTGGCTGAATAAAGATTGTCTTTCATCGTCAGACTCTTTTGTTTTCTTGCAAAAACAACTTTCACTCCCAATGCCAAACCTGTGAATACTGCGGGCACAATGCCGGATGTCTCCACCGTCAATATTTTGGTGATTTTTTTGTCGGCAAAATACCGTGCAAATTCATCCCCCAATTGTTGCATCAATACCGGATCGATCTGATGGTTCAAGAAATTGTCCACCTTCAACACGTTGTCCCCCAACACGATGCCGTCCTTCAGTATGCGTTCTTCAAGCAATTTCATAACAAAAATCCTCCTTCATCACATTTCGTTCTATCTATCAGCCGCTTGCGACAGTCGGCTAGCATGACTTATTTCCGTTAACAAATAACAATAAAACAATACAGATAATCTTCGTTTTTGTCAACCATCCGTAAGCGTTATCGCCGGTTGGGGCAAGCATCCACCCGGAAAAACGAACAAATCTTCATTCGGACAGTTTTTTATCCGTAGAAGAAAAAAACGAGAAGGATCCGGCTACCGGATCCTTCTCGTTTTCAGTTGTGAAGCTTAGTCAACGTATACTTCGGAATCTTTGTTCATCCATGAGTACAGCAAACCGATGATCAATCCGCCGCCGATGTAATTGCCGATCATAGCGAAGAACCAGTTCGTCAGAACGCTGCCGA
Organism: uncultured Carnobacteriaceae bacterium; assembly: GCA_963814755.1. Taxonomy (GTDB): domain Bacteria; phylum Bacillota; class Bacilli; order Lactobacillales; family Aerococcaceae; genus Trichococcus. Next base: position 146,399 of record CAWFEB010000024.1, on the reverse strand, counting down.
CCGTCATCCCTGGCAAAGCGCCGCCGAATGCGAAAAACGCAAGGCTGAAGGACGAGAAGTTGGCGATAACGTGCTCAAAGCCTAAAAATGCAAAGATGAAGATGATGAAAATGGTCGAGAAAAGTTTGCCGGCGTCATCCTTCATATGCGCGCTCACAAATACAGTCGTATTTACGATGACGTTTGCGAAAATACCTTCGGCTACCATCTGGATAGGTGTTTTGAGCAACTTGCCTTCAACTGCATGGAAAAGGAAGTGCTCAGCCGGTAAATCTTGGAAAATATTCGTGAATGACATGACGAATGAAGCGATTGCGCCTCCGATAAGGTTGAACAGGATACAAGCGAATAAAATTGCTAAAGCTCTTTTTGGTGCCAGCACCTTGCGGTAAATGGCTGCTGTCATGTACATCATATTGGATGTACCCAATTCTGTGTTCATGTAATTGATCATGACCAAAGACCATGCAAACATGAATGAGTAGAAAAATTTCCCGCTACCTGGCAGCATGTGTTCTGCTTTTTCAGCGACCATAACAGCGATTGCTGTACCCAACGTCAAAAACATACCAGCAAGCATACATCTGATGAAATATTTTACTTGTGAAGTCTCAAATAAATGTGACTTCTTTAGGGCGCTTTTATCAACTGTAGTCATGGCTGCGCCTTGATATTTTTGTTCCACTTTCTTCATCTCCCGAATTGTTTGTGCGATTCTGAATAAGTATATCATATTTCATAGGAATTGGAATGAAAAAAATAACGGTTTATATAATTATATTAATGCACTTATAGTGTGCATCGTGTTCTTTTTGTGCACACGCATCCAAGCGGATTACGTTTTTCGATTTGATGCAAAAAAAGACCGGTCGTAAGATTAACTCTTACTGTACCGGTCCGTTGTTTTCAGATATCACAAATAAGTTTGGATCACTCCGACACTTCAGCCAGGACGCCGTTTTCGACCAGGCTGTCCAAAATGTATTCCAGCTGCTCTTTCGCAGCCGCCATGGTTGCCTTGCCGTAGACATCCACTGTCTGCAATCCGTTGCTCGTCGTTGTGGAAACTTTCAATGTTTTCAGATCGGCAGCGACGACAATTTTCACTTTGATCCCTTGTTTATGCAGCACGCTGTTGTCCAAATCGCGGACCATTTGGAAATTGCCGTTTTTGGTTTCTTCAAAGCCATTGTCGCGCAAAGTGTAGCGCTTCACTTGTTCATTCAATCGAAAGGTTTTTCCGGATCCTTTTAAAGATACATTTTTTTCGAATGCCATATGCAGTCCTCCAAGATAACGTTTTCTCTATCATAACATACTTTTTTTCTTTCGTTCAGCCGTTCTTGTATTGCTTATTGTGGATGCTTTCCAGCAATGCGATCAGTGTGTCCACCTCATCGGTAGTGTTATCCGGTCCGAAAGAAATGCGCAAGGATTCGGTTGCGCGTGGATTCCCCTTGCCGTACATCGCTGCCAATACGTGACTCGGTTCAAGACTGCCGGCTGTACAGGCGGATCCGGCCGCCAGCATGATCCCTTTGAGATCGCACTGGATCAGCATTTTATCGGAACGCATGCCGGGCAGCCAGATGTTCAAGATGTGCGGTACCCCTTCAGGGTAGACACCGTTGCATTCGAATGGGACACCGCTCTTTTCAAGTCCGCTCAGGAAATAATCGCCCAGTTCACGCTTTTTCCGGTTGCTTTCTTTGCGTTCCGCTTCCATCAGTGCGACGGCTTTGGCAAACCCTCTGATGTAGGGCGTATTTTCCGTACCGCCGCGGTGGTCGTTCTCCTGGCTGCCGCCATGGATGAAATTGGGCAGATGCAGGCTATTTTTGCGGTATAAAAACCCGATGCCTTTGGGCCCATTGATTTTATGCGCGGAAACGGACAAGAGGTCGATATGCTGTTGCCCGACATCAATCGGCTCGCTGCCATAAGCCTGAACGGCATCGGTATGGAAAAGGATGTTCTGCTCGGCCAAAAATGCGCCGATTTCGGCGATCGGATTGATGCTGCCAACCTCGTTGTTGGCATACATCAGTGAGACAAGGATCGTATCTTCGCGAATCGCATCCTTCACGGATTGCAAGTTTACTATTCCGGCAGCGTCCACCGGCAGATAGGTCACCTCAAAGCCTAACGTTTCCAGATAATGCATCGGATGCAGGACTGCATGGTGTTCCGCTGCCGAAGTGATCAGGTGTTTGCCCTTTTCCTTCAGAGCCAACGCAGTCGGTATGATCGCTGTATTGTTGGATTCGGAGCCGCAGCTTGTGATGATGATATCAGCCGGGTCTGCTTGGATGGATGCCGCAAAAATCCTGCGCGACTGGTCGATATGCTGTCTAGTTCGTCTTCCCAGAGCATAGGTGCTGGAAGGATTCCCGTAATCTTCGCTAAGCGATTCCTGAATGACCGCGACAACTTCAGGTCGCACCGGGGTCGTAGCGGCATGGTCGAAATAAATCATTTTGTTACCTTCTTTCTTTCACAAGTCTTTCTACTGTTCAAAATAACTGTTCAGCCATCGGTACAGGCGCAGTTCGATGCTGTTGTCCAATTCCGTATTGGATTCTTCAGCATCTGCTGGACCCTGTCCCAATAATTTCTTCGTTGCTTCAATATCGATAAGACAGAAAAACGCATAGGACGCTCTTATTCTGTTGTTTGCATACCAGTACCTTTTCAACAATGGGTGGGCTTGTATTTGGATGTACTTTTCCTCAGCTTTAGCGAGCCGACCGAACAGCGCATCGCAAAACAAAGATTCCATCACATAGATGGGCCAATAGACCGACTCTTTGACCGGACGATTGGCTGAAAAAGTCTGCAACAATGAATCGGCTTCTTCAAAATCCAGTTCCCCCAAAGCGCGGACATAGGCGACCATGTAGAAGTAGTCAACCAGGAAGGTTTTTTGATACTGAGCATCTTTTAAGCTTTCGAAATAAGCGTCCGGCAAGTCCGTAAAAGGGGCTTTTTCTTCGATAAGGCGCGCCATTTCCAATTGCTGGAACAGGAGCCTGCGCGCGGGCAAAGATCGGCTTACTTCCCTCAGCACGGCTCCATCATTCTGCCCTTTCGGCAGCAGGTTCGCTAAAGCCATCCAGACAGGCACAAAACTGAACAAAACGAACAGGGAGCCCGCCTTCAGCTCCATCAAAAAAGCCGAGCTGTACAAGAGTGTCCCCGTCAAAGCATTTGCCAAAATGCCACCCAGCAGATAACCGCGGTACGGCAATTCCGCATATTCCCCTTTCGGCGGCGCCATCAAGCATTGGCCCGCCAGCAAAGGGGAAGCAGTCTGCCTATGATGCAGACTGTGATCCGCTTGGCTGTACTTGAAATGTCTGACTTGAAAGCTGACCAGCCGATAACCGCTCAGTTTTCCGAAGAGAAAATGTCCCCCTTCATGAAGAAAGATGTGCACATAGATGGATAAGAACAGACCGACAAACAATAGGGGAATGAGGATCGGATCAAACGACAACAGTTGGCCCCAATTGTTGAACCCATTCGCAATCAGGTATCCGAATAGCATCATGAAGGCAATTGTAATATGGATGGCAATTCTCAGAAATGACTTTTTCATGAAGTTCCCCCTACTCTTCCTCCAGCTGCATTTCCGGGAACAATAAGCGCAGGATTTCCATCGTCAAACGTCGGCTTTTCCCTTGGTACGGATAAATGTGGATCAGCATGGCAGGGTTGAAGTTCGCCTCAATCACCCCATAATTCGGCTCCACTTTCGCGGCCGGGACCAAATGATCCGGGATGATGATGTCCACTCCGCAGACTGCAACACCCAGTGAGGCTGCCATCTGCACAGCCAATTGCTTGTAGCTGTCGTGCATCTGATCCGTAACATCAATCGAATCGCCGCCGGTGCTGATGTTTGAATTATCCCGCAGACGGACAGTCGTGCCTGCAGGCGGGATACTTTCGAAAGTATACCCTTGGCCTTGAATCGTCAACTTCTCGAGTTCCCCGGTCCCGATCAATGCCAGCGGCGTACGATGATTTTTGCCGCGCAAGCTGTCTTTATTCTTTTCCTCGACCAATTGGCGGATCGTCTGGCTGCCGTCGCCTACCACATTGGCGGGTACGCGCAGCAATACGGCCTTCGTTTCGTTTCCGACGACAAAGAAACGGTACTCGGTTCCGGACAAGTAATCTTCCACGAGCACATCTTCGTCCTCTTCAAATGCCATATGGATAGCTTTCTCAAAACTCTCAAAGGATGCGCCATCCTTGAAGATGGAAATCCCCAGACCGTAGTTCGTGGACTTTGGTTTGACTACGATGCCTTTACCGGCAAAGATAGGATAGTCGCGCAAGGCTGCTGCCACCGAGTGGTACTCTCCGCTGTCCGGAACAGCGAATCCGTTCTCCGCCAATATTTTTTTGGTGACAACCTTGTTTTCCATGATGAGCGGGCCGATATAGCTGTCCTTTGCCGTCATATTTCCGTTCTTCACGTATTCGCGATGGTTTTTGTAAGTCAGCGAGATGAATTGGTCGTACCGATCGAGCATGTTGATCTTCAAACCCTTTTGGATGGCGTCGAAAAGCAGAATCTGCGTGGAGAGTTCCATGTCCTCAAAGCCTCTCAAGGCATAAGGCCGTTTCCAGGCAGCCTCTTTGTACTTTTTGGCCAAAGATGCGGCCCAAACCGCTTTGTCCTCTGCCGCGTCCACTGCTTTGACCATCTGCCCAGCCACTGTCTTTTCCGGATTGTGGAATGCTTCGATTTTTTCTTTGACGATTGCACTGATTTTCTCTTCTGCACCGATCGCTTCCAGCATCTGCAGCATTCCTTCCAGGATGGACAGCCCTTCAGCTTGGAATGCTGATGGCTGCAGAGGATTCTCCAAAGCAGTGATGTAATTCATTTCTTTCCCGATTTTCATCTCTTCTTCGCTGGCATCCTTCTCGATCCACAATAAATAGAGCAGGAAATAATGGATAAAATACATATCCTCTTTATGCATGCCGAACTCAGCAAATGGGTTCAGATCGAACAGCCTGAATTCGAGGTAGGCGATTCCGTTTGTCAGCAAATCACGCGCTTTGTTGGCCCCTCTGAAACGGACAGTGGAATAAAATTCTTTTTCGGCAATGAGCTTGCCGGTTGTCACCATTTCTTCGATATCCTGCACGTAGGCATCAATCGATTCAAATGAAACATGCACATCCGCTTTATTGACGTATCCGTACTTGCTGCTGCGGATGCTTCTTGTGTACCTGTCCAGAGGCAAATCGTGCTGTGTTTCTTTTTCGAAGTAGGAGCGGTCGGCGGATATGGATCCCCCCATAAGATAGGTCATGATCCATTGGTGGCGGATGAAGTTATGCGCCATCTTCAAGTAGACATCCGATTGGAACGCTTTGAGCGTCCCGGCAGATCCGGAAAGCTGATGAAGCTCTTTGATGAGGGCAGGATCCAACTCGAAGTTGAAGTGGATGCCGCTGACCATCTGCTTCTTGTTCCCGTAAACAGAGACCAGGTACTCTCGGTACGCCACATCATCCGCGCTATCCAACTTGGCTACTTTGATTTCTTCGCTCGCCGGCATGGTCGGCGGGATGCTGCAAGGCAACAGATATTCATCTTCCGGCAAGGACCGCAGCACGACATCATGGATAGCCATCAGCCATTCATGCGTTTCCTCGATCGACTGCATCGGCGGTGTAATCAATTCCGGTTGGCTTTCCGCGAAGTCAGTCTGGATGTAAGGATGGAAACTGCGATTCCCGAATATGGTCGGATGGTTTGTCTTGGCGATCGTTCCTTCACCCGTTATCCGTTGGCTTTCTTTTTCGATTCCAAACGAGGCTTTCGAAAATAATGCCGATAATTTATGTGTTAAAATAATCTCTTTGAAATCTGTCATTATATACTCTCACTTTCTGCTTCCAATTTTCAATGTATTCATTATAGCTTTTCTGCTTGTAAATAGTAAAGATGTTGCCTGCCTTTCTTTTCAATCAATTTTCACAATCCGCAAAAAAATAACCGGGCGAATGTTTGTTCTTTTTTATCAGATGGCATATAATGGGTAGAGAAAAAGGAGCGGAGATCAATGAAACAACCTTTAGCATACCGTATGCGTCCCGTCCACATCGACGAAGTCATCGGCCAAAGCCATCTGGTCGGCGAGAATAAAATCATCCGCCGCATGGTCGATGCCAAGATGCTTTCTTCCATGATACTGTACGGCCCACCAGGAATCGGCAAAACCAGCATTGCGAGCGCCATCGCCGGATCGACGCATTCGGCTTTCCGCCAACTGAACGCCGCCACCGACACAAAAAAAGACCTGCAGATCGTCGTGGAGGAAGCCAAATTTTCCGGCCAGGTCATCCTCTTGTTGGATGAGGTGCATCGGTTGGACAAACCCAAGCAGGATTTTCTCTTGCCGCACCTTGAAAGCGGCCAGGTCATCCTGATCGGCGCCACCACCGAAAATCCATACATCAGCATCAGTCCCGCCATCCGGAGCCGGACCCAAATTTTCGAATTGAAGTCCCTTTCCACTCAGGATGTCATATTGGCGCTGGAACGGGCCATTGCGGATGAAAAACGCGGTTTGGGGAAAGAGAAGATCGTGATTGACGAAGATGCCTTGCTTCATTTCGCCAGAAGCACGATGGGTGACGTGCGCGGCTCGCTGAACGCCTTGGAATTGGCTGCCCTATCCACCAAACCGGATGCGGATGGCACCATCCACATCACCTTGGACATCGCCGAGGAGTGTGTCCAAAAGAAGGCATTGGTCCACGATAAGAACGGCGATGCCCATTACGATGTCATATCAGCCTTCCAAAAATCGATCCGCGGCAGCGACGTCGATGCGGCCATGCATTATCTGGCCAGGCTGCTGGAAGCCGGCGAATTGCTGATCGCCTGCAGACGTTTGATGGTCTGTGCCTACGAAGACATCGGCTTAGGCAATCCGCAGGCAGTATCCCGGACCGTTTTGGCCGTTCAGGCTGCTGAAAAATTGGGCTTGCCGGAAGCCCGCATTCCATTGGCCAACGCTGTCGTCGATTTGGCCCTTTCGCCGAAATCCAATTCGGCCTACCTTGCCTTGGACAGCGCTCTGGCCGACGTGCGCGCCGGAAAGTCCGGCGACATACCGGATAGCCTGCGCGATGCCCATTACAGCGGCGCTAATAAGTTGGGCCGCGGCATCGGTTATCAATACCCGCACGATTTCCCGGATCACTGGATCAAACAACAATATTTGCCTGATTCGCTGAAAGATCGCCGCTACTACGAGCCCGCTTCGACCGGGAAATATGAACAAGCCTTGGCCAGCCAATTGCAGCACCGCTTCAATAAAGATTCCTGAGGATTGTTTGGCAGCGTTTAACCTGTTGCTGCTGTAATGTTTCCGGAATGAAACTCTTGTATTTTGCTTGCCAACGATTGATTAGTATGCTACTATACGTATATAGATTTCTGAGGTGTTCGACATATTCTCAATGTGTTGACCGAACAATTTATTACTACCTTGGGATCCTGTTTATTCCGGTGGATAACACGCCTTATCATTTGGTAGTTAGAGACTGGATATTGGAGCCCACCTGCTTATATGCGGGTTCAAAACTAGTAGAATATAACTCACCGGCACCATCGGATTTCTAATAAAGTTTTATACTTTTGGAGCTGCTCTTTGAGCAGCTTTTTTTGCAGATTGAAATATACGGGAAAGCACTTTTTGAGCCATTATCCCGCAATTTCCTTGAGGAGGACGCACTTTGGTAGAATTGTTGATTGCCATTTTTTCATTATTGCTGGTTTCGACTGGACTTTTCATGACATTGAAAGGCCCCACCGTCTTTGTGTTGGCCCCGGACCGGATCACCGAACAGCAACGCCATCAGATCTGGCTCTTTTTTCGTAACGGCGGAGCCCTGTACATGTTGATCGGTTTTCTCTGTCTGCTGACGATTTTCTTCAGGAGTACCCTGCTTTATGCATTTGCCGTACTGGTTGCTTCAGGGTATACAGCACTCTTCAGCATCCGGCTGGCCGGCATGATGAAAGATCAGGGCCGCTGACCAAGAAATTCCCGGAAAGAATCGCATACGCTTTCATTTTTAGGGAAAGTGAAGTAAAATAAACTTGTAAGCGATACTAGTTTAGAGGAGTGGTTAATATGTTTCAAGAGTATAAGAAAATTTTGATACCGGTTGACGGATCGAGAGAATCAGAATTATCCTTCCGTAAAGCAGTGGAAGTGGCAAAACGGAATAAAGCAGCCATCATCATTACTCATATTATCGATACAAGAGCCATACAGACCCCGACAGGTTTTGAAGGCAGCTTCACGGATGAAATCGTCCGCCAATCCAAAACGTTGATGGAAGAATACAAAACCTATGCTACGAATGAAGGCATAACCGATGTTCATACCGTCATCGAATATGGTTCACCAAAAGCCATCATCGCAAAAGATTTGCCTGCCGAATACGGCGTGGATCTGATCATGATCGGTGCGACCGGCCTAAATGCCGTCGAAAGACTGTTCATCGGCTCCGTATCCGAGTACGTCATCCGCAACGCACCCTGCGATGTGCTGGTCGTCCGGACCGACCTCGAGAACAAACCAAAACCTAAAAAATGATAGGCAGCGGCCTAACCCCCCTGCCTCAGAAAAAATTCAACAAAAAAATTCCGATATGCCAACTATTGGCATATCGGAATTTTTATTTTTAATGAATATTTTTAGCTGAAACGTACAACATCGCGAGCGATCATCAGCTCTTCATCTGTAGGGATCAACAATACTTTAACCTTGGAATCGTCAGTTGAAATGATTCTTTCAACGCCGCGGACATTGTTCTTTTCATCGTCGATTTCGCAACCGAACCAAGAGATGCCATCGATGATGATTTTGCGGGTAGGCGCAGAATTTTCTCCAACGCCGGCAGTGAAGACGATCGCATCCACACCGTTCATGATTGCAACGTATTGTCCGATGTATTTTATGATGCGATTGTGGAAGATATCCAATGCAATTTGAGCTTGCTCGTTGCCTTTTTCAGCTGCTGTTTCGACATCGCGCATATCGCTTGATACACCGGATAGTCCCAATAGGCCTGATTTTTTGTTCAGGATGTCAACGAATTCATTGATATCCGTGATGCCCAATTTGCCCATCAAATATGCGATCAAAGATGCATCGATGTCGCCTGAACGAGTTCCCATCGTGATGCCCGCCAATGGCGTGAAGCCCATGGATGTGTCGATTGATTTTCCGCCTTGGACAGCAGTGATGGAGCCGCCGTTACCGATATGGCACGTAACGATCTTCAACTCTTCGATCGGTCTGCCCAGCATTTCGGCAGCGCGTTCCGCAACGTATTTGTGGCTTGTTCCGTGTGCGCCGTATTTTCTGGCAGCATATTTTTCATAGTAATCCATCGGGATACTATAAAGGTAATTTACTTTCGGCATTGTTGTATGGAAAGATGTATCGAATACAGCAACACTTGTGATTGCAGGCAACAATTTCTTGAATGCACGGATTCCAGTAGCATTCGCCGGGTTGTGCAACGGCGCCAATTCAGCCAATTCTTCGATTTGTTCCAAGACAAGATCATCCACAAGCGCGGAATCTTTGAAGATTTCGCCGCCGGCAACGACACGGTGGCCGACGCCTGTGATCTCATCGTAGCTTGAAATGATGTTTAGTGCTAACAATTGATCAAGTAATTTCTGTACCGCGATCTCATGGTTCGCAATATCTTCCGTTACTTGGAATTTTTCGCCTTCTCCGTGTTTGATTGTGAAGACGGAATCGTTCAAACCGATTCTTTCGATAATTCCGGTTGCAAGAACTTCCTGATCAGGCATAGCGTATAATGTAAATTTCAAGCTTGAGCTACCAGCATTGATAGCGATGATTTTTGACATTTTTTTCTCTCCTTTAAATTGACTGATTTTTCTTATATCTCTAATAAATATTATATCATCTTTGCGCTCCAATTGTGGAAAATATCCAGGAAAGATTGCATCTTTTGTGCGTTTTTAAGATCTGGAATTTCCCCCAAAAGCACTTGTTCGGCTTGAATCGATTTTTCACCATTTTTTTGAACAATAATGATTGATTTTTTCATTCCATTTTTGTGGAACAGATCTTCCGGAAGGCTCAAAAATGCCTGTATATGAACGTTTTCCTTCAACCACCCCATTAATACAGATGTTTTATCTGTTTCAAAAATGTCGGACGGAACGATAAAAATCCCCCAACCGGATTCTTTCAGATAGTTCACATTTTGTTCAAACATTAGGAAATGCGCAAAAGAATTCCCTTCCGAAAAAGCTGTTTTGTAGTTTTTTGCGCGCTCGTTTACCGGATAATATCCGATTGGAAAATCCGATACCATGATATCCGAGGGTTCGATCAACAGTTCCTGCAGGCTGTCTGAATGGGTGTAATGGATTTTTTCGGACAATCCCATCAAGGATCCGCTGTTGGCTGCAACACTGATCAACAGGTCATCGTTGTCAACTGCTTCCGCAGTTACTTCATTGCCTCTGCTTGCCAAATGCGCCAGAACGATATTGAGAAGATTCCCTGTCCCTGCTGCCAAGTCTGAAACATGCAGTTTTTCTGTCTTATCTTTTTTTATTTCTCCGATGAAATAAGCGATCAGATACGCAATCGTGTCCGGAGTCATTTGATGATTCATCTGGAGCTTGTCTTCTTTCGTGGCTTTGATGAAAGTCAGTTGTATGCTCTTGCGGATGATTTCTTTGTCCAATGCTTCCAAATTCATCTTTTTGTAGAGGCTGTTCAGGCGTTCGATTGCCTCATTTGAAGGCAAACCTTCCACTTGTTGTGCTTTCCCTTCAAAGGAAAGATTTTCCAGCGTTTCGGACAACGCTTCTACATATGAAAGTTCAGCTTCCGTTTGAAGTAATTTGATGGCTTCATCCATTAAACCGAAAAGACTCTCAACATTTGTTGCTTTCAAGTCGTTCACCGTCCCTTACTTTTTGTTGTTTTATAAAATACAAAAAAACCTGCGAAGGAAGTGACTGATCATTTGCCCCCGCAAGGTTTTTTGTGTGTATGTAATTGGTTGATCGGCAAAAGTACAAGTATTATTTAGCTGTAGGGTATACAGAAACTTGTTTTTTGTCACGGCCTAAACGTTCGAAACGAACGACACCGTCAACTTTTGCAAATAGAGTGTCATCTCCACCGATACCGACGTTAGTACCTGGATGGATTTTTGTTCCGCGTTGACGGTACAAAATCGATCCGCCAGTTACTGTTTGTCCGTCTGCACGTTTAGCGCCTAAACGTTTAGATTGGGACTCACGTCCGTTGGTAGTAGATCCGCCCCCTTTTTTGTGGGCGAACAATTGTAGATTCAATTTCAACATGTGGTTTGCACCTCCTTATTAAGTAGTACAGTTTTTATTGCATTTTTATGGTCACATAATCTGGATATGTCTGAGCGACATCTTCCAGTGAATAGAATAGATGCTTCAGTAAAATCTGCGTAATGTATTGCTGTTCCGCTTCCCTTTCGGAAAGTATTTCTGCATAGAGATACCCGCCTTCATCATCAGCTTCATCAACAAGCATCTGGTAACCGGCTAAACGTTCAACGCTATTCACAGTTTCGATGGCCAGTACAGAAACAGCGGCACAGATAATATCTTCACCTGCTACTCCATACCCGGCATGTCCCGTAATCTCGAAAGAAAGCAGGTTGCCATGGTCATCTTCTTTAAATTTCACTTCAATCATGGTTATTCACACTCTTATGCTTTGATTGCGTCAATGATTACTTTTGTATAAGGTTGACGATGACCTTGCTTGCGGTGTGTATCTTTTCTTCTCTTGTATTTGAAAGTAGTTACTTTCTTTTCTTTGCCCTGTTTTTCAACAGTGCCTTCTACAGAAGCACCTGTTACGAATGGAGCGCCAATTTTGGTTTCTTCTCCACCTACAAATACGATTTCATCAAAAGTTACTTTATCACCAGCTTCAGCATCTAATTTTTCAATGTAGATCGCTTGTCCAACTTCAACTTTTAATTGTTTACCACCTGTTACGATAATTGCGTACATATTCTCTGCACCTCCTTATTTTACTTAGACTCGCCAAACGAAGTGCCCTTTAAGGTCTTATGACTCCCATTCGTGCGGTTGTAGCCGTGGTGCGCACATTTACAACATTAATAGCTTATCAAAAATCAAGGCTCAAGTCAACCAAATTCAAAACATTCGTCAAATAAAGCGCCATTTACCTCACGGAGGACCAAAAATGGTGAAAAAAAACAGGGCAGCTGCCCTGTTTCTTGTTTGGACTGTCCAATTTTCTGCGGACAGTCCCTAGTCTTTACACTATCCTAAATGGTTCTTGACGAATTCGCTTGAGGATACGATCCGGGTGCCGTATTGTTGCCCGAACTCGGTATCATGCGTAACGATCAGGATGCCGGTTCCTCCTGCTGCAATTTCCTGGATCAGCTTGCCGATGCTGTCGGAAGATTCACGATCAAGCGCAGAAGTCGGTTCGTCAAAACAAAGCACGCGCGGATTCAGCATCATCGCCCGGGCGATCGCAACCCTTTGCTTCTGGCCTCCGGACAAAGTCGACGGCATCGCATTCAATTTGTCTTCCAATCCCATTTGCTCCAATAATCCGGCTGCCTTCGCCGCCAACTCTTCACGGCTGCCCAATTTTTGGGCAAGCGGCGCCTCCAGCAGATTGTCCAGCACAGTAAGGTTCGGGAACAACGCGTAGTCCTGGAACACCATGCCGATTTTATTTTGGTAAAGACGCCTTTTTTTGCGGTCCGCATATTCTGCGCCCTTCAAACCTTGTTTGCACAAGACTGCATCTTCGATCGAAATGGTGCCTTGGTCTGCTTTTTCAAGATTGTTTAGCAAGCGCATCAAAGTTGTTTTACCCGTTCCGGAACGTCCCACAAGCACAACGATTTCGTTGGAATCGATGTGGAATGAAAAATCATCGATAACGGTTATGTCATGGTAAGACTTTTTTAAATTCATCGCATTTAATAACATGATTGCCGCTCCCCCCTAAAAGTTCCCTTTGGATTCAAGTTTATTCAGCAGCACCGTAATGACAGCCGTAACGGATAAATAGACGATACCCACTGCCAGGAAAGGCACTAACGAAGCATACGTATTCGCAGCAATCTGCCCTGCGCGCAACAGTTCCCCGAGGCCGATGACATAAACCAAAGATGTATCTTTTACTAGCGCAATCACTTCATTCCCTACAGATGGCAATACGATCTTGGTGACCTGCGGAATGATGATTTTGAAAAAACCTCTGACCTTACCGATACCCAACACCGAAATGGCCTCGAACTGTCCTTTCGGAACAGCGGTGATACCTCCACGGAAGATTTCCGCATAATAGGCGGCGTAGTTGATCATATATGCCAAAACTGCTGCCGAAAAACGATCCAACGTAATGCCTATCAGCGGCAAACCGAAGAAAACAAACATCAATTGCAACAGCAATGGCGTCCCTCTCATGATGAAGACATATATCTGGATCAGAAAACCCAGCCACTTGGGTCCGTAAACCCGGATGACGGCAATCAGAAATCCTAACGGAATGCTGGAGATCCCTATGATGAAGAACAACGTAAGCGTCATCTTCAAGCCGTCAAGCAATGATGGCAGTATCGTCTGTATCAAGTCCATTTCATAAACCTCTTTCTTACCCTTTATTTTCGTTATTCACTGTAGAACCATTTGTCGTATATTTCATCGAAGGTTCCGTCTTCCTTCATGTCGGCCAAAGCTGCATCGACACGCTCCTGCAAGTCAGTGTTGTCCTTTTTGAAGGCAACCGCCATCTCGTCTTCCCCGAAGTTATCCTCCAGGACACGGTAGATGTCTTTACCGGACTGCTTCATGTAATAACGCCCGTAGACTTCACCGACTACGATGGCATCCACGCGGCCTGATTCCAGGTCGCTGAAGGAATTATTATTGGAAGGATAAAGCACCAGATCCCCGCCCAATTTTTCAAATATCCCTGATGCATCCTCCATGATTTTGTCCACAGAACTGGAAGATTGTTGTGTCGAAACCAACTTCCCTTCCAGGTCCGCTTTCGTTTGGATGTCGCTGTCCTTCAAAACGATGATGGATTGCGCATCCACGATGTAGGGTTCACTCAAAAGGACTTTTTCAGCCCTTTCCGGCGTGATGGCATAGCCATTCCAGATCATGTCGATGTTACCGGAATCCAATTCGGTTTCCTTCATAGCCCAATCAATCGGCTGAAAAACCATTTCGGCCCCGATCCGTTCACCGACCTCTTTCGCCAGATCGACATCGAATCCGATGATTTGATTGTTGTCATCACGGAATCCCATCGGCGCAAAAGTGTCATCCAAACCCACGATCAGCGTTTCCTCCGCAACAACTTCCGAGCTGTCGGAAGCGTCATCAGCAGTCCCGCCGTTGCATCCAGCCAACAACAATAAACCCGTTCCGATCAAGGCAGCTTTTTTTAGCTTATCCAACATGCGGCTTTCCTCCTTCAACAAACAATAATGTTATTCAGCGAACCAAGTTGCGTAGATTTCATCGTACGTTCCATCTTCACGCATTTCATTCATCGTTTCGTCAATCGCTTCTTTCAGTGCCACATCTTCCTTGCGGACACCCACACCATATTCTTCCTCGCCAAAATTATCGGTAAGAACGGTATACTTTTCCTCGCCTTTTAGTTTCATTGTGTAACGGCCCAACACTTCATCAACGACGATTGCATCACTGCGGCCGCTTTCCAGGTCGTTGAACACGTCATTGAAAGTAGGGTACAAGATTGGCGCTCCTCCATCAAACTCAGCAGCAATTCCTGTTTCATCGGCAATGATGGCATCGAATGCAGCAGATCCTTGTTGCGTCGCGACGACTTTGCCAGCCAAATCGGCTTTGGTCTTGATATCACTGTCTACCATTGTGACGATGATTTGGCTGTTGTTCAGATAAGGTTCTGTGAAAAGCACTTTCTCTTTGCGCTCTTCCGTAATGGTGTAGCCATTCCAGATCATGTCGATGTTACCGGAAGCCAATTCGGTTTCCTTCATTGCCCAATCAATCGGCTGGAAAGTGATTTCCACATCCAAGCGTTCAGCGACTTCTTTCGCCAAGTCGACATCGAAACCGACGATTTCGCCGCTCTCATCTTTAAAGCCCATCGGTGCAAAAGTATCGTCCAATCCCATCACCAATGTTTCTTTGATCCCTGAATCTTCCGATCCGGTTGCAGAAGAATCCTCAGCAGCTCCTCCACCGCATGCAGCCAATAAACTTGTAGATGCCAACAACATTAATGCTAATTTTTTCATATTCTTCTCCTCCATATATGTGTACTTTTTTATTACCGTATTTTGTGGTGGCCCCTCATCAATCCGTTTCCAATAAAAAAAGCCCTCTAACTTCCTGCTGAAAGTTAAAGGACGATTGAAGTCGTGGTTCCACCTTTTTTTGCGGCATCTTCACAGAAACCGCCTCATAACGTTCCATTCGAAACGTCAGTGCTGTAACGGGCACAACCGAGTCAACCTACTGAGAACAGCGGATGCTGTCTTTTCGGCATTCTTGCTCAGAGACGTGATTTCACTGCATGCTATTGTTTGCTCACACCACCCGCAAACTCTCTGGAAATAGGCAAAAGTTACTTTTTCTCTTCATTGCATTTAGAATTTAAGACAATAATACCACAGCGTTCGTTAAATGCAAGCATTTCATTAAAAAAGATCTCATTCATTTCTCATCATGGTCAGTCGTACATCCAGCCCACAAGTTTAAACAATGGGTAATAAATTACAATGAACAGCACAATGTTCAACACGATGGTCGGTCCCAGACGTTCTGAAGCGAAAGCGCTGAAATCAAGCTGCGTAATGTCAATCAAGCTGTAAAAGCCAAAAACGAATGAATCAACCATAACGATCGCTAAGATGAACAACAGAGCCAACACGAAAACATTTTCCGTCAAATATTTCTGCATTTTCTTCACGAAGTACACGATCACCGCAAAAGCGACTGCGTAAACGCCCAAAATGCCGCTGTAATAACTGTCGAACAACAGCCCGAACAGAACTGCGTACAACTGCATCGGTTGTTTTGGGAAGTAGTAGGCAAAAAGCACGAATCCGAACAGCGCCAAGTGCGGCACAAGGATATACTCTTCACTGACGAACTGGCCCGGGAAGGCATTGATCAAAAAACCGTCCAAAATCAAAAGCAAGTAAAGCATCACGGGGATGAAATAAGTGTGATGCAAAGATCTGTTCTGCACCATCACTCACCACTCCCGCTCAGCCGTTTGATGACCGTCACGAAACGGATATTATAAACCTCTCCGGCAGGCTCGATCGTCACCTGTTTGAACAGGCCGTAGCTGTCCATGGATACTTCTTTGACGGTTCCGATCAACAAGGCGCTTGGCGAAACGCCGCCCAATCCTGATGTGATTACACTGTCGCCAGGATTGATCACTGCATCCGGGGCAATCTGGGACATGGAAAGCATCTTCGTATTTTCATCATAGCCATTGACGATGCCATGAACAGGTCCGGATTCCGTTTGGATTTCAGCTGACACGCGGTTAGTCGTATCGTTTGAAGTGGTCAACAAAAGCACTTTCGCGCTTGTCGAATTGACTTCGGATACACGGCCGATCAGACCGTTCCCCGCCATCACCGACATGTCGACCTCCACCCCGTCCTGGGATCCTTTATCGATGACGATCTGGTTCAGCCAACTGTCCGGGTTGCGGGATACTACGGAAGCATTGATTTGTTCATATTCTGATAAAGTGCTTTTTAGCTCAAGTTCTTCCTGCATCCGTGCATTTTCTTGCTCCAGATTATAGACTTTCACTTGCAGTTCATAAACGGTATCAATTTTACTTTTTAAAGATTGGTTTTCTTCATACGTATTCATCAGGTTATCGACTGAATCAACAAAATTCGCCACTACTTCCGCTGGCTTAGAAAATATTCTCGCAATGGAGCCCGTCACATCGTTCCCTACTTGTTGCGGTATCGATGTATCTTCTCTGTTGTTGGTAAGAGAATATGCTATCAAGCTGATAAAGGTGATCACACTGATCAATAGGATAATCAATTTTTTGTTGTTAAAAAACTGATTCACATTGACACCTCATTTCGTACATCACTTTCAATTACATTCATTATCTTAATGCCTTAAATTTTTACGCTTGTACACGTTGATATTCTTCAATGTTTCGCCTGTCCCGATGGAAACGCAATCCAATGGATCGTTGGCGATAAATACAGGAACTTCCGCTTCCGCTGAAATGACTTCAGCAATGTTCTTCAACAAAGCCCCGCCGCCTGTCAAAACGATGCCATGATCGATGACGTCAGCAGATATTTCGGGAGGAGTCTCTTCCAGCACTTCCCTCACGGAAAGGATGATGTTCTCGACCACATCGTGGATTGCAACCGCTACATCCTCGGCATGGATCTCCAAAGTCTTGGGCAGGCCGTTGACCATATCGCGGCCCCTTATTTCCATGGAGCCGTAGGAAGCTGCCTTTTCGATGTCGGCACAACCGATCGTTATTTTGATGTTCTCGGCAGTCCGCTCGCCGATCAACAGACCGTACTTTTTGCGTATGAACTGAATGATTGCCTCATCCATACGATCGCCAGCGGCTGTGCTGGAACGGCTCGTAACGATGCCTCCGAGCGAAATTGTCGCGACATCCGTCGTCCCGCCACCGATGTCCACCACCATATTGCCTGTAGGCGCATGCACCGGAAGTCCGGCACCCACCGCGGCTGCAAAAGGCTCCTCTATGATGAAAGCTTCTTTGGCGCCGGCTGTCCGGGTAGCATCAAGAACTGCCCGTTTCTCGACTTCCGTCACACCACTTGGTACGCAGACCATCACGTATGGTTTGATGAATGCATTTCCAGTCGCTTTTTTGATGAAATATTTCATCATTGCGACAGTTGTATCATAATCCGCGATGACGCCTTCCTTCATCGGGCGGGATGCCACAATGGTGCCGGGTGTCCTGCCAAGCATCTGGAAAGCCTCTTCCCCAACGGACAGAATCTCCCCCGTATGGATATTTTTGGCGACGACAGAAGGTTCTCTGATCACAATGCCCTTGCCGGCTATGAAGACGATCGTATTGGCCGTACCTAAATCAATTCCGATGTTTTTACCCTTAAAATTCAAACTTACCAAGTACTTCTCATCCTTCCGTCTGATTGACTACAAACTCTCCCACAAACAAATTCTTTTCTATTTTACCACAAACCGGAACAAGAAAAACATCAATGTAACAAACAAAAGAAAGAATTAATCTATTTGACAGGAATGCCGTCGATCGGTAATGCTGACGTAAACAATTCACCCTAATTGACACAATATATCTACACGAACCACAGTGACTCCTCCAGCAGGTCGGCATTTAAAAAGGGTCCGAGACAGTGTCCCGGACCCTTTGATTGTTTAAGTTAAGGAAAATTAGATTTTTTCTACGTTAGAAGCTTGCGGTCCACGGTTTCCATCAACGATTTCGAATGAAACTGCTTGTCCTTCTTCCAATGATTTGAATCCGTCGCCCAAGATAGCTGAGAAATGTACGAATACGTCGTCTCCGCTTTCGCGTTCGAT
Source organism: uncultured Carnobacteriaceae bacterium (assembly GCA_963814755.1). GTDB lineage: Bacteria > Bacillota > Bacilli > Lactobacillales > Aerococcaceae > Trichococcus. The sequence continues at coordinate 127,708 of CAWFEB010000024.1, read as the reverse complement.
AAATCCAAAACCTTTTTCTGCGTTAAACCATTTTACTGTTCCTTTTTCCATGAAAAATTCCTCCTCGTGCAAAGCACTAAAAATGTGATTCTTGCTTTTGGTACGATAGGAATGTTCGAGACAATCTTTTCTTTACCAAACAAAAACACTAATATAATGATATATCAGGTTTTCCGATATTGCAAGTTTTTTGCCATCAAATTTTCATTTCCGTCTGCGTAAACATTTGCGGAAGCTGAGGCTAAATGATGCCGTATTCCCGCAGGCTGAGATAGTCATCGACCCCGATGATGAAGTGATCGAGGATTTCGATCCCCATCATTTCTCCGCATTCCACCATCCTTCGGGTAAAGACCAGATCAGCTTCCGAGGGATCGGGGTTCCCGGAAGGATGATTATGCGCAAGGATGATCCGCGCCGCGGCAAACCTTACCGCCTCACGGAAAATCTCGCGCGGATGCGCAACCGAACTGTTCAGGCTGCCGATGAATATTGTCTTCTTCTTGATGATTTCGTTCTTTGTGTTCAGATAGACAGCCACCACGTGTTCCTGCTGGAGATCGCGCATCTCTTTCTGCAGAAGTGTTCCGGCGCTTTGCGTCGAGGTGATCGTTCCGCTCTTCAATTGCGTGGCATTGGCTACGCGCACTCCCAACTCGACACAGGCCTTGATTTCGATTGCTTTGGTTCGGCCGATTCCGTGGATCGAAGTCAACTCTTCCAGTGAGGCCATCTTCAAGGAATGCAGATCTTCGAACTCGTTCAGCACCCGTAACGCCAACTGCATGACATTGCTGTCCCTAGGCCCCGTCCGCAGAATGATCGCCAATAATTCATGCGTCGCCAGGGCTTTTTCTCCGAATTGATCCAATCTTTCACGCGGGCGCGAGGCTTTCGGAACCTCCATCAGCAGATTTGTTTCTTGCACCATCCTGTTTTACCCCTTTCTTTCCTTCCGTCTACTCAATAGATACGCAGGAAGGGGCGGAACAGGTTATTTCCCTTTCAGCCAATCCATGACCGCGTGCAGGTCCGGCAAAATGGCCGTCGTTTTTGCTTTCGCTTCGTCATCCGGAACGATCAGATCCGGGATCATGATCACTTCAATGCCCGCATCATAAGCCGCACGGATGCCGTTAAGCGAATCTTCCAGGATCAGACAGTCCTCTTTCGGAATGCCAAGGGGTTTCCAGGCGCTCAGGAAAATTTCCGGATCCGGTTTGGCGAAGGCCACTTCATCCCCGCAGACTTGGTAGCGGAAATACTGCGAAATATCAGCCAATTCGAGGTAGAAGCTGACTTCCCTCCTCCGGCTGCTGGAAGCAACGACGCACACCACGCCTTCCTCCTTCAGAAAGGCCAGCAGATCATAAAGGCCTTTTTTGATCGGAAGTCCCTGCTCGGAGGCGATGTCTGTCTGCCTCTTCTTCATTTTTCTCAGGAATCGCTCCGCCAGTTCAGCGTCGCCGAAGTCGGATGCCAATTCAGGCATCACATCCTTATCGGATCGGCCTACTTGCTTCAGGTAATAATCGAAGTCGAACGCTATCGGCAAGGCCAGCTCTTCAGCCAATTCACCTTGTGCCTGATAGCCCAACGTTTCCGTATCGAACATCAATCCATCCATATCAAAAATGACCGCTTTTTTACGCATCTCAAAACTCCTTATTCTTTAATAAATAATGTCTTACTTCGGAAAGAAAATACAGTGAGCCTGTAATCAATAACATACCCTCTTCGGATTGCTTCGCCTTCAGATCATCGATCGCAAAGCGCCAATCTTCATAGGCCGCAGCTTCTGGCACGCCCATCCGCTCGCACAGTTCCTCGACAGATGCAGCCCGCGGGAAATCGAAACTGGTCACGTACAGCTTGCTGTCAGGGATCGACTTGATCAACTGGCCCATTTCCTCCAAGTCCTTATCCGCCAACGCCGCCAACAGAATGGTGATATCTTTGTCAGAAAACTTCTTCTTGATCGCTTCAGTCAGCACTTCCATAGCCGGGATATTATGGGCACCATCCAGCATGACAAACGGTTCTTGCGAAACGATCTCCATCCGGACTGGCCAAGCTGTCCCCAGAAGCCCTGCTTTGATTGTGGTCTCCGAGTAGTTTAAAGCGTATTTTTTGCAGAACAGCAAGTAGGCCTGCAGCGCGGTGGCCGCGTTATCGACTTGATGGCCGCCCATCAAGGCAATTTCAAGGTTTTCAAAAGTGCCCAAGGGAGAGGCAAAGTCAAAGACTTCATGGTAATCGGAACCCTCATGCCAGTTGGTGACGCTGAAGTCCGGGCCGAATGCATGCAAAGGCGCTGCCTTTTTTTCCGCAGTGTTCCGCATCACCGTCAAAGCCTCTTCAGGCAATCTTCCGATGACGACAGGTGTCCCTTTCTTGATGATGCCGGCTTTTTGATAGGCGATTTTCTCAATGGTATTCCCGAGAATATTGCTGTGGTCTTTGCCTATCGTCGTGATGAGCGCCAAATCCGGCTCGGCAACATTCGTGCTGTCGTAAAGACCGCCCAGACCGACTTCCAACAATACGACATCGCACGGATGGGAGCCAAAATAGGAGAACATCATGGCGGTCACTACTTCGAATTCCGTCAGCGGACCCATATCCGTCCGGCCGATTTCCTCATAGAGTGCGTAAAGGATGTTCGCTTGCTCCAATACGTCTTCATCCGGGATGTTCGCTCCATTCACGCCGATCCTTTCATTGAAACTGACGATATGCGGCGAGGTGAAGGTTCCCACCGTATAGCCAGCCGCCATGAACAGGCTTCTTAAGTAAGCAACATTCGACCCTTTTCCATTTGTTCCGGCAATATGGATGGATCTGAATTTGCGCTCCGGGTGATCCAGTTTTTCCATCAACCATTTCATCCGGACTATTCCCGGTTTAGGGCCCATGCCTTTGCGGGTATGGATCCATTCCATCGCTTCTTCATAAGTTGCAAACATCTACCGCTTCACTCCATTTCCATTTAAGAAGAACCCTATCCACAAAGGAACTTGCTAATAGGGTTCTTCCTGTTCAATTCGATTCTCTTATTAAGCTAGCTGTTCTTTTAGGGCAGCGATGCGTTCTTCAACGGCCGCCAATTTTTCGCGGTATTCCGTTCCTTTTTGTTTCTCCCCATCGATTACAGCCTGCGGGGCTTTGCTGACGAATTTTTCGTTATTCAATTTGCTTTCCACACGGTCGACTTCTTTGGTCAATTTCTCCGCTTCCTTCTCGAGACGGGAAATCTCATCTTCCAATTTGATCAGACCAGCCAACGGCATATACACCTCTCCGCCTGAGAAAACTGCGGTGACAGCGTCGCTGGCTGCCTGGATGTGTTGGCCGATTTCCAGTGTATCCGGGTTGCAGAAGCGGAAGATGTACGATTCGTTGGCGCGGAAAATCGCTTCGGTCTCCTCGTCATTCACTTTCAACTGCATCGGAACTTTCTTGGACAACGGTGTGTTCATTTCAGCGCGGACATTGCGGACGCCACGGATCAATTCGATCAGTTTTTCCATCGCTTCTTCTGCTGCTTCATCGATGTAGCTGTCATCCGCTTCCGGATAGGCTGCCGTCACGATGGAATCGCCTTGATGCGGTACATTCTGCCAAATCTCTTCGGTGACGAACGGCATGACCGGATGCAATAAGCGCAACACATTATCCAAAACATATGCCAAGATGCTGCGGGTTGTCTGTTTTGCCTCTTCATTTTCCCCTTGCAGAACTTCCTTGGACATTTCGATATACCAGTCGCAGTAATCATCCCAGATGAAACGATACAGCAAGCGGCCAGCTTCACCGAATTCAAATTTCTCGAACAGGTCCGTCACTTTAGTGATGGTCTTGTTCAGGCTGGAAAGGATCCATTTATCGGCTATCGTCTTTTCCCCTGAAATGTCGATAGCGTCGAATGTCAGGTCTTCCAAGTTAAGCAGCACGTAACGGCTGGCATTCCAGATTTTGTTGATGAAGTTCCAGGATGCATCCATCTTCTCATAGCTGAAGCGGACATCCTGACCAGGTGCGGAACCGTTCGCCAAGAACCAACGCAAAGCATCCGCCCCGTATTTTTCGACCACATCCATCGGGTCGATCCCGTTTCCGAGCGATTTGCTCATCTTGCGGCCTTGCTCGTCACGGATCAGACCATGGATCAGCACATTCTCAAACGGACGCTTTTCGGTGAACTCCAGACTCTGGAAGATCATCCGGCTTACCCAGAAGAAGATGATGTCATAGCCGGTAACCAACGTGCTGGTAGGGAAATAACGTTTGAAATCTTCCGCATCTTCATCCGGCCAGCCCATCGTCGAAAACGGCCAAAGTGCTGAACTGAACCACGTATCCAGAACATCCTCATCCTGCGTCCAGTTTTCGCTGTCGCTCGGAGCTTCCATGCCTACGTACATTTCGCCGGTTTCTTTATGATACCAAGCTGGGATTTGATGTCCCCACCATAATTGGCGAGAAATGACCCAGTCATGGACGTTGCCCATCCACGTCAGGAAAGTATTCTCAAATCGTTCAGGATAGAAGGAAACTTTTTCTTCTGCGGATTGATTTTCGACCGCACGCTCAGCCAATGGTTGCATTTTGACGAACCATTGCGTCGAGATGCGCGGTTCCACAATAACGTTTGTGCGTTCCGAATGTCCGACGCTGTGGGTCATTTCTTCAATTTTGACCAAATAGCCCAGTTCTTCCATATCTTTTATGATCGCTTTGCGCGCTGCAAAACGGTCCATTCCTGCATATTTTCCGGCTGCTTCGTTCATCGTCGCATCATCGTTCATGACGTTCACTTGCGGCAAATCATGGCGCAAACCGACTTCAAAGTCGTTCGGGTCATGAGCGGGTGTGATCTTAACGACACCAGTCCCGAAGTCCATCTCGACGTAATCATCAGCGATGACCGGGATTTCCCGATTCACCAGCGGCAACGTCACGGTCTTGCCGATGAACTGCTGATATCTTGCATCTTCCGGATGAACCGCGATGGCAGTATCGCCCAACATCGTTTCGGGACGGGTAGTCGCCAACTCCAGGTAGCCTGAGCCATCCGTCATCGGATAGCGGAAGTGATAGAAGGCGCCCTGAACGTCCTTGTGGATTACTTCAATATCGGATAAGGCCGTTTTCGCTTTGGGATCCCAGTTGATGATGTATGCGCCGCGGTAGATCAAGTCTTTTTCGTACAAGCCGACGAAGACTTTGCGGACCGCATCCGACAGACCCTCATCCAGCGTGAATCGCTCGCGGTCATAATCAACGGAAATGCCCATTTTTCCCCATTGCTCGCGGATTACGCTAGCGTAATCCTCTTTCCATTCCCAAACTTTGTCGACGAAGGCTTCCCGGCCCAGGTCATAGCGGGTAAGGCCATCCTCGGCTAATTTCGCTTCAACCTTGGCTTGGGTGGCGATGCCGGCGTGGTCCATCCCAGGCAACCACAGCGTATCGAATCCTTGCATGCGTTTTTGGCGGATCAACATATCCTGCAGCGTCACATCCCAGGCATGGCCCAAGTGCAGCCTGCCGGTTACGTTCGGAGGCGGAATCACGATCGAATACGGTTTTTTGCTCTTGTCGCCGCTAGGCTTGAACAGCCCCGCTTCCACCCATTTTTGATATTTCCCTGCTTCTACTTGCTGGGGTTGATACTTTGTCGGCATTGCGTCTGCTTTAGACATTCAGCCACTTCCTCTCTCTTTTACATTGATTTGTTGCGAAAAAAAATCGCCCTGCATACGAATATGCAGGACGATATGAATCGCGGTACCACCTAAATTACAGGAATCGGATCCCTGTCTCTCTTTTTGATAACGGAGAATACTCCGAGCTGCGCTACCCAGTCCACGGACCTTCACGCAACTTGCTCACAAGCTACTTCACTTTCCTTCCCCAAAAAAGCTTTCACCAAACGCTTTTCTCTCTTATGTGGTTCCGGGTAAGCTACTCTTCTTGATCGACGCTTATTTATACTTCACTAGTTTAGCACCTTTTGATTGAAATCTCAATGCGATTAAAGTAAATTTTTCGCAGCTGCCAATGCTGCTTCTTCATTCGGTTCCGTTGCGATTTCAGGAACGATCTCCATATAGGAAAGCACACCTTCTTTGTCGATGACAAAGACACTGCGCGCCAACTTATTGCCTAATTTGGGAACTTTAAGTCCATAAGCTTCCCCAAACTCGCCTGCATCGTCATGCAGCATCTGCATATCGATGCCGTTTGCCGAGCACCAGTTGATCAATTCTTCTTTTGTATTTTTCGAAACCGATAACAACGTCAATCCTTCGATATTCGCTGCCGTCTCGTTGAATTTTCGTGTTTGTTTGTCGCAGACGCTCGTGTTGATGTCCGGGAATACGCTGATCAGAACAACCGAACCGCGCAAATCATCCAAAGATACCTTTTCGTCTTCTGTGTTGTACAACGAAAATGCCGGTGCCTTCTCCCCAACAACAGGCTGAGTCCCTAAAACTTCAACAATTTCACCTTTTAATGTCACTTGCATGAAAACATTCCCCCTTATCCGATAGTACTCTCATTATACAGATAAGCGGCGATTTATGGTAAGGATACGCTCTCGCAGGGAGAGTTACAGCAAATCCGAAAAGAGCGCCTCATCTTGGCTGGCGGTATCCTCGCGGCCGGTTATGCTTGATATGACAATGCCTGCAACCGCGCGTGCCACGAGCGGTTCCACATCAAGGATCGCTTCAAAACGTCTGGCCTTGTCCAAATGCGGTTTCGTTTTTGGTGATGGTGGCGCAAAAATTGTGCAGCAGTCCTCGAACGGTTGTACCGACAAATCAAATGTATCGATTTTCTGCGCCAAATCGATGATTTCCAATTTGTCCATCGTTGCGACAGGCCGAATGATCGGCGTCGTTGTGACATCATTGATGGCAATCATGCTCTCCAGCGTCTGGGAAGCGACTTGGGCCAAAGATTCCCCATTAAAGATGGCCAGCCCTTTGCGTTCGGCTCTGATGGCATCGGTAATCCGCAGCATCATCCGGCGCGTGATCGTCATCAGATAATCCGCCGGCACTTTCTCTTTGATTTCTTCCTGGATTTCCGTGAACGGCACTTCGATGAACTGGATTTCGCCGCCGAATTTAGTCAATTTGGCAGCCAAATCTTTAGCTTTCTGCAACGCTTGGGGACTAGTGTAAGGCGGACTGTGGAAGTGCACCGCCTCAATCTTCACGCCGCGCTTCATGGCAAGATAACCGGCCACCGGCGAATCGATGCCTCCGGAAAGCATGAGCATGCCTCTGCCGCTGGAACCGACAGGCAATCCGCCAGCCCCTTGATAGGTTTGCGTACTGAGCATGACGCCGCTGGTCTTGATGTCTACGCGCACAAGGATGTCCGGCTGCTTCATCTTGACCGAAATGCCAGGGAAAGCATCCAGTACGGTTGCCCCCAGCTCGGCATTCATGAAGGTCGTGTCATGCTCGTAGGCATGATCCGAACGACGCGTAGCTATCTTGAATGTCTTTCCGGCAGTCTCCATTTTGGCAAGCAACTCCACCAAAACCCGTTTCACTTCATCGAGATCACGCGAAACCAGATAAACCGGTGAATAATTTTGGATGCCGAACACATGCTGCAGGCGTTCGATAATGACGGCCTCATCAGCTCCGTTCAGATCCAACAACATAAAATCGTGCTCGGGTTTGATTTTGATCTGCGGATAATCCTTTGTGACCATCCTGACATTTTGCGCCAACTGCTGGACAAAACGTTTTTTGTTTTTCCCTTTGGTCGACAGTTCGCCAAAGCGGATTTGAATGTGTGTTTCCATTTATCTTCTCTTCCAATCTGTCAGTTATTCTATTGTATTTTTTGGAACTGTTCATGCAAAATCCGGAAATGTTCAATGAAGGCTTGCGCTTCCGACTCCGTATTCTCGCCGGAAAGGCTTATCCTGACCGCACACTGGCTCCAGGAAACAGGCACGCCCATCGATCCCAAAGTATAGGGAGTTCCTTTCTTTCTGCTTGAGCAGGCGCTGGTTGTTGAAATGAAGATGTCCTGGCTTTCGAAAGCATGGACCATCACTTCTCCCCTGACGCCTTTCATGGCAAAACAGAGGATATGGCCGGCGCCATCTTCAGGTGAAAAGATTCGGACATCCTCATATTCCGAAAGGGCCGCAACCAACTTACTCCGGACTAGCCGTTCTTGTTTTCGGCTTGATTCGCTGTCTTCAAGCGTCATGCGCAGGGCTTTCGCCATCGCTGCGACTCCCCCGACATTCTCCGTCGTGCTGCGCATGCCGGCTTCTTGCCCGCCTCCCGTCAACAACGGCGCAATCCGCTTGCCATGTTTCTTGTAGAGGATGCCTACGCCTTTGGGGCCGTGGAATTTATGCGCTGAAAGCGACAGGAGATCCACTCGTGGGTGTCGGATCAGCGGCTCGCATTCACCTACAGCCTGCACGGCATCCACATGGAAATGGACCCAAGGGTAATTTTCCAGCAGTTCGCCGATGGCCTCGATTGGCTGGATGCTGCCGACTTCATTATTGATGGCCATGACGCTCAGCAGGATCGTATCTTTCCTTATGGCTTTCTCAAGCTCCTCGATGGATACGATTCCGTTCGCATCGACAGGCAAGTAGCTGATTTCAAAGCCTAACTTTTCCAGTTGCTCCAATGATTTGGTGACCGCCGGATGCTCAACCGAAGAAGCGATCATGTGCTTCCCTGCTGCGAACTTCTCCATCGCGGTGCCTTTGATCGCCCAGTTGTCGCTCTCCGTACCGCCGCTCGTGAAGAAAATTTCATCCGGCTGGGCACCCAGTAAGTGCGCAATCTGCTTGCGCGATTGCTGAAGCAAAGCATCGGCTTCGTTGCCTAATCTGTGCAGACTGGAAGGATTGCCAAAAAATTGTTCATTGACCTTCCGATAAGTATCCAAAGCTTCCGGATACATTTTTGTTGTTGCACTGTTGTCAAAATAAATCATCTTTATCTACACTTCCTTAATAACTTTGCACTCTCGTCGGGACATCCTATCCATTATATAGAAAATGCCTGACCATTAAAAGCTTACGGCTGAATTTTATTTCCTTCTCATAAAAGAGTGTCCAAAAAAGGGCCGAGACAATGTCCCGACCCTTGCATTTTGTTTGTTTTGTATTTAATAGTAGCGACGATTTTTTTCTTCCTGGTAGGATTCTTCCACTTTGCGGGCAGCCCCTGCTTCGACGCGATTCAGCGGAATTTTGACAGCCTCCAACGCACCTTCGTAGTCATATTCGCGATGGAAAAGCACCAAAGCTTTGTTGATGGCATTTTCGATTTCCACATGCGAATGGCGGAAACGGTTTGCGTACTGGATCATATATTCAGTCAGCATCGCATTGTCAACAATCGCTTGCGTTTGGTTATCCAACATTTCGATGTCCTCTTCGCACATCTTGGAAATGGCATCGATTTCGTCCATGTCGATCTTCACGCGGTTCAGCTTGGAAGCCAAATCCTCGATGCGATCCGTGACTGAGAAGAATAGATCCAAATAGATTTTCGGCAAACCCGGCAGATGGTATTTCTCGATGGTCCGTTTCATGTTGCGCATATCCAACTCGTACAGATCGATGCTGTCCTTGATTTCTTTTTCGCGGTTGCGCAGATCACTGAGGTTGCTGACCAATTCAGACTGTTCCTTGTCGATTTCGGAAAGGCGTTGGCTGATTTTTTCGTAATATTCGCGGACAACCGAGTAGGAAATTTCATGTTCCTTCATCATCTTATCGTAATAACGCAAGGCTTCATTTTCCTTCAGCAACTGCTCTTCGAACTCTTGCGCACGGCCCAATTCATTCTTGTTCAAGAAATAATTCTGGGAAACGCGGTCGATTTCAAGCAGCACATAGCGGTTGCTCTGCAGGACATGATCCATTTTCTTCTGCAGATTCGCCGTATGACGGCCCACAAAATCCTTGGCTTCCATTTCTTTTTCCATGATGGCATAGACCGCTTCGATATCGCGTTCGACCTTATCCATCTTCTTGCCTGCTTCATTGATATCAGCAAGGCCGATGGAATCTTTTGCTTCCTGGATTTCTTTTTCGACAGCAGCTATCTCAACGGAGACATCCACACCTTCGAAAATGTACTTCTCATCCAACAGGCGTTGGTAGCCGTCTTTCAGATCATTCACTTGTTCTTCATACTCTGTTTTGATTTTTTCGTTCAGCTGAGGGATCTTTTCAACGACTTCTTCCATAACAAGCAAATCCTGCTCGATACGCGATAAGATTTCTTTGGCTTCCATATGGTCGCCTTCGTTCGTCAATGAATTGAATTTCGTGAAATCCAACTCCATGTAATTCAGGTTCTTCTCCAACGTTTCGATGGCTGGACCGAATGTAAAGCTGTGCGCCAATAATTGTTTGCGGATTTTATTATAGCGTTCCTGGATTTCTTCCAACTCTTTGCGGTTTTCCTGTGCACTTTCCAATAGTTTTTCGAGTGCCTTGTTCACTTTTTCAACGCTGTTTTTTGTTTCGTCGATCAGTTGATCTGCTTGCGAAATGGCTTGCTTTGCCTTGATGAAATTCATGCGTTGGATGTATTGTTCGGCACTGACCAGCGCCGCCTCGATCTCAGGATACTGAAAACGCGTGATGGTCTGCCATGTAGCTTGCCAACTTTCATAAGTGCGCTTCGTTTGCCCTGTCAAATTCATATTTTTCAATGTGAACAGGTTATCGGCCACAGGTATGGCCATCGCTTTTTGTTTCTTCTCATCGATTACTTTGATCCGATTCGCTTGTTGCCTCGTCAAATACATGATCGCACCGTACCCGATCAACACTAACAATATTATCGCTACTAACCAGTATATAAACTCCATCAATAAATCCTCCACCTATTCCGACAATTTCGTTTATTTGATCTGAAAATTGAAAACGCCCAATATATCTCATTTTTTAGTATAACATAGAAAGAACTAATCAGAAACCAGAAAATTATAAGGAAACTGAATTCCTTCCCTTGGAGGCGCGAAAGCGTTCCGCCGCCGCCCAAAGTCCGAAAAACATCACTTTTCCATTGCATTAACTTCTGTTGTTTGGTACAATAACCTTTGTGTAAAATAATGCAGCGAGAAAGAAGCACCCGCGTCAACAGTTCATCGCCATCGTTTGATGGTTCAATTGCGTACCCTTGCGGCTGCATAAGGTGAAGATTGAAGGATCAACTGCACGCATTGCTGACTTATCATTCTTATTTTACTCCAAAAATCAAACATTTATTGGAGGAATTTTATTATGTCACGTTATACAGGACCAAGCTGGAAACAGGCTCGTCGTTTAGGCATCTCCCTTTTGGGAACAGGTAAAGAATTGGAGCGTCGTCCATACGTTCCAGGTCAACACGGCCCTAACAACCGTAAAAAATTATCTGAATATGCTATGCAATTGCAAGAAAAACAAAAATTGCGTCACATGTACGGCATGAACGAACGTCAATTCGCAACTTTATTCAAAAAAGCTGGTAAAATCAAAGAAGGTAAACAAGGTGTTAACTTCATGATCTTATTGGAACAACGTTTGGATAACGTAGTTTACCGTCTAGGTTTAGCTTCTACTCGTCGTCAAGCACGTCAATTAGTTAACCACGGTCACGTAACTGTCGATGGCAAACGTGTTGATATCCCTTCATACGAAGTGTCTGTCGGCCAAGTAATCGGCTTGCGCGAAAAATCTAAAAACTTAGTAGTTGTTAAAGCTGCTGCTGAAGCTTTGTTCGGACGTCCGGACTTCATCACCTTCGACACAGAAACATTCGAAGGTTCATTGAACCGTCTGCCAGTTCGCGAAGAATTGCCAGCTGAAATCGATGAGTCATTCGTAGTAGAATACTACAACAAATTAGGCTAATCTCCCCGGAGATCAGCTTCAAGGAAACGGCAAAGCAATTTGCCGTTTTTTTGTACAGGAAAAGCGGAGCGGGTTCGTTCAGCCCTGAAAGAAATTTAGGAAATCGTGCCGACTGAGCATCGCAGAGCGCAATAGGTACGATTTATCTAATTTCCGAAGGGCTAACCCGTGAAGCTAGCCAACGTTTTGGATGCTCAAAATATTTTTCAAGCCAAAAAGGACTGAACAGCGATTAATCCCGTTGTTCAGTCCTTTTTTGGTTTGTATTGGTTCCCGCAATTAGCGATACTGTTCCATACAGGCCCGGTAGATCGGCAGCAGTTCACGGAGCGTTTCCTCCATCACTGCAAGCGTGCCTTCTTCAGTCGCCAACCGCGGATCGGCTGGCGCCAATTTGCGGCCGATCAACAGTTCAGCCTTCTTCACATCCCGTAGCCGGATCAGGACAGGCTGCCAATCGACAGCCTCTATCGGCAACACAGCCGACACGGTATGGTCTACCGAAACGACGTAATCGCGCGGCAACTGCTCCAATTCCGGAATCCGCTCCAATAAGGCAGCAGCCATCTCTTTTTCTTTGACTGGTTGATCGATCAGGCAAAGATAGAAGCTGACTCCATCTTTCGCAATCCCGATCTGGAAATGCGGATATTTCTTGTAGCCCCTCGCGTCCCCACCGATGGCGCACCAGGTATTCTCGGGCGCATGTTTCGTGCGGCGCAGATGCTTGGCGACATGCACGGGAACTGAGTCAGCCTCATCTTCCGAAACGATGAGGCGGGCTCCCGCTGCCGCGAAATGCCGGAACTTGGGCTGAATCCGTTCGCGGATGCCTGCCATCCTCTCGTCGAGTCCCTGAATGTCAAAAACGTTGAAGTCTTCCTTATTGAAGTAATTTTCTGCCAAACCGTGCACCTCTTTCTGATTTCCTTCCATCATTATAGAGAAAAAACCAGAAGATGGACAATCTTTTGATTACTGAAAATCCGCTGCGACCTCTTCGACCATCAGGTGGATCGATTCTATCCCGCCTCCGGAAAGATACCACAAGTCAGAGGACAAGTTGATGATTTTGTTGTTTTTATAAGCATCCGTTTGATAGACGAAATCATTCTCCAATAGCGCCGCGTTTTCATCTGATGCTGTTCCGATTGCCGCTGTGCGGTCGACGACAAACAAAATCTGCGGATTGATTTCCAGCAACCCTTCATAGCCGACGGACTGTCCATGTGTGGAATCCTCGATAGCTGCATCGACAGGCGTGAAGCCCAATGTATCGTAAATGAAGCCGAAGCGTGAGCCTGTGCTGAAAGCGGACATGCTGCCATCGTTCAATAGCAACGTCAATGTTTTCTCGCTGATTCCGGCCGTCTTCGCTTGCACGTCCTCAATCTCTTCGTTCAAGGTAGCGATGGCTTCATCGGCTGCAGCCTCTTCGTCAAAGATGGTCCCTAAGGTAGTGATGTTCTTTTGGACCGAACCCCAATAATCCGTGTAGTCGACACTGAGTACGACTACTGGCGCGATTTCCTCCAATTGTTCCGCAAAGTCCACCAATCGGTTCGAAATGATGATGAGCTCCGGCGCCAAATTCGCCAACGCCTCCACATTCGGTTCTTTAAGTGTCCCTACATTCTCGAATTGATCTGCCGTATCCGCCAGATAAGCCGGCATGTTTTCGGTCGCTGTACCCGTGACTGCATCCTCTTTACCCAATGCGATCAATGTGTCCAAATGTCCAAAATCCAAAACAGCCACGTTTTTCGGGTTTTTGGGCACTTCTATGGAGCCGCGTGCATCCTCGATGGTCACCGTTGCTTCGGATTCCGCAGTCGCTGTTGTTGAATCTGCCGCATCGGCAGCCCCTTCTTGGGCGCCGCAAGCCGCCAGGGTGAAGATCGAAGCCAAACTTAAGATTGTCTTTTGCCATTTTTTCATTTTCCATTCTCCTCTATGTCAAATTGCTTGATAGGTGCAATGTTTTTTCCCATCCGCAGTCGTGATGACTTCCAATGGCACTTCATATAATTCCTGCAAAACTTGTGTCCGGATGACTTCCTCGACCGTGCCGCTCCGGAACACCTTTCCGTTTTTCATGGCGATGATGTTGTCCGAAAAAACGGAAGCGAAATTGACGTCGTGGATGACGACCAGAATGGTTTTACCCAATTCATCAGCCAAATTCCGGATGGTCTGCATCGTCACGATGCTTTGTTTCAGGTCGAGATTGTTCAGCGGTTCATCCAATAAGATGTATTCGGTGTCCTGCACCAAGATCATCGCGATGGCCGCCCGCTGGAGTTGCCCCCCAGACAACGTATCCAAATAGCGGTTGGAGAATTCCACCAGGTTCAGATAGCCCAAAACCTTGTCGATCATTGCATGATCTTCATCATTCAGCCGGCCCTTCGTATAGGGGAACCTGCCGAACGAGACCAGTTCGCGCACCGTCATGCGCACTTGATAGGCATTCTGCTGTTTCAGGATCGAAAGCTCCTTCGCCAGTTCATCGGATTGCCAGGCCTCGATTTCTTTCCCGTGTATCGTCAATATGCCCTCGTCCTTTGTCAACAGACGGCTGATGACCGAAAGGAGCGTGCTTTTGCCTGCCCCATTAGGACCGATGAAAGCCGTGATTTTTCCTTTCTCGATCGCCAAAGAGATGTCATCCAATACTTTTTCATCCTCATAGGCTTTGCTGACGTTAGAGATTTTCATAGTTTGCTCCTTTCCTTCCATAATAACCAAAAGAAGTAGATTCCCCCGAACAGTTCGACCAGAATGCTCAAATTCGTCTGCAACTTGAAGACTTCTTCTGCCACGAATTGTCCGGCCACGACCATCACGAAACTGAGCAGACTCGCACCAGGCAACAGGTAGTTCAGGCAATACGTCCTGAATAGCCGATAAGCGATGTTCGCCGCCACAAAACCGAGAAACATCATCGGTCCGACGAGCGCCGCGGAGACTGTCATCAATAGGATGACATGCATGAAGGTAAGCTTTGTCTCCTTTTCGACGGCGACCCCTAAATTTTTGGCCGTCTGTGTACCCAGCCCCAAAACTTCCAACACCTTCCGCTTGCGCCACAAACTGATGATCGAAAATACCGCGATCGGAACAGCCAATACAAGCACGGAATCATTGATGTTCTGAAAACTGGCATACAGCTTCGTCTGCAATTTGTCGTACTCATTCGGGTCCATCAGCACTTGCATGAAGGAACTGATGCTGTTGAAGAAGGTCCCCATGACGAGCCCGATCATCAGGATGACCTGCATATCGTAATTTTTCCGGTTCCAAGAAAGCCGGTACAGCAAAAAGTAACTGCCTAGCATCAGGAACAGCAGCAAAATGAACTGCCATTCCGCATTCAATTGGCTACCCAACAGCGAGAAACTGAAAAACATCAACACTGTCTGCAGAAGCCTGTAGAAGGATTCGACCCCAAGAATGCTGGGGGTCAAAAAATTGCTGTGCACGACAGTCTGAAAGCTGACAGTCGCAAAGGCAGTGCTGATGCTGATGACCGCAAACGCCAAAAGCTTCGTGCCCCGCAACTTCATGATGAACAAATTACCGTTGCCTTGGTTCCAGAAAAAATAAAGGAAAGCCACAGCCACTGCAATCACAGCCAACCGTTTCATGATGATGCGATTTTTCAACACGTTTTTCATGCCGTCCGACCTCCCTTCAGCAACAGCCACAAGAACAGGCCGCCGCCGAAAACACCCAGCACCGTTTCCACCGGTATTTCGTACGGTGGGATGACCGATCGCGCGAAGACGTCGCACAGCAAAAGGAAAATCGCTCCGAACAGTGCAACCTTGCCGTGGGTATTGCGGATATTATCGCCGAAGCGCAACGATACGAGGTTCGGGATGATCACTCCCAAAAATGGCAGATTGCCGACCGTACTCAGGATGACCGCTACAGCCAAGGATACGAACAGTGTCCCGATGAACAGGACCGCTTCAAAAGGCAGGCCGAGGTTTTTGGCCGCGTCTTTCCCGAAGCGCGCAATCGTAAAATGATCGGCAAAATAAAAAAGTGCCAAAAATAACAGGAAAATGAGGTACATCCCCTCATATTGTCCTTTGATGACCAATGAAAAATCGCCTTGCATCCAGGCGGAAAGATTTTGCGTGACGTTGAAGCGGAATGCAAAGAAGTTGGCGACCCCTCCCAAAATATTTCCATACATCAGCCCCAGCAAAGGGATCGTCATCTGACTCTTGAAAGGCAAGCGATTCACGACCACCAAAAACAGGAACGTCCCCGCCGCCGCAAAAATGAAAGAAAGAGTCATCTTCCCCACAACCGATAAGCCCGGAAAGAAAATCATCCCGCACAACATGCCTACCCTTGCCGCATCCACCGTGCCGACTGTATCAGGAGCGGCAAACCGGTTCTGCGTCAATGATTGCATGATCAGCCCGGATAAGGACAAGCCCGCTCCAGCCAAGAGAACCGTAATCGTCCTCGGCAGCCTTGACGACAACAGTATTAGACGGTCCGTGTTGCTACCGACCAGAAACTGTTCCACCGAAAAAGCAGCAGTCCCCACTCCGAGGGAAAGCACAATCACTCCTGCCAACGCCAGAACAAGCAGTATTTTCTTCAACATCTATTCACCATCTTCCAAAAGCAACTCCTTAATGATAACGATTCTAATTGAGAATCATTCTCAATTAAGGGTATAGGTGCTATTCTACTTGATGCAGAAATAAAACACAATACCAAATATGAGATTTTAATGAAAAAAAGTAAGCGAATAAAAGAAAAGCGGAACGGGTTCGTTCAGCCCTGAAAGAAATTTAGGAAATCGTGCCGACTGAGCATCGTAGAGCGCAATAGGTACGATTTATCTAATTTCCGAAGGGCTAACCCGTGAAGCTAGCCATCACTATTGGATTACATGGACCACTTTACAAACGTGTTAAGCACCAACGGTGATGCACTTTCGGATCATCCGAAATAACGAAACCAAAAAGACCAGCCCTTGTGGGACTGATCTTTTCGGTCTGTCTTCATTTTTTCAGGATGCCCAAAATACCGCGGGAGATGACGCGGCCGACTTCCCTGCCTACTTGCGACATCAAATTTTTTGTGAATCTGTCCATCGTCGAATCGCGGGAACTGCTCGCTCGTTTTTGCTGGGTTTGTTCTTTTTGGTGCTCTTTTTCGAGTTGCTTCAGCTGTTCGGCTTTTTCCCTGTCCCTTGCGGCAAGCTCTTCATTTTCCTCCAACTCAATCGCCTTGATTTCCGACAGTCGCTGCAGTTGTTCGTAGGAGGATTCCCTGTCGATTGCCTCGCTGTATTTGTAGTACAGCAAGGAACGGTTGATTTTTTCTTCTTTGACGAGCGGATCCAGGATGCCCATTTTGCTCTCCGGAGGATAAATCATGACTTGCTGAACATAGCCGGGAATCCCTTCCGGATCGAGAAAGGAAACCAGCGCTTCACCGACCTTCAGTTCCGTCAACTTTCTGTCCAATTCTTCCCCATCCAGCTGCCTGAACGTTTCGGCAACCGCTTTGACGGTCTTCTGCTCCTTTGGTGTGAAGGCACGCAAAGCATGTTGAATTTTGTTGCCCAATTGGCTCAGAATAGCATTCGGCAGGTCGGTGGGATTTTGCGTCACGAAATAAACCCCGACTCCCTTGGAACGGATCAGCCGGACAATCAGTTCGATTTTTTCCTCAAGCACATTCGGAACGTCCTGGAAAAGAACATGCGCTTCATCAAAAAAGAACACTATCTTTGGTTTTTCAAGGTCACCGACTTCCGGCAATTGCTCATATAGCTCCGAAAGGAACCACAGCAGGAAAGTCGAGTAGAGTTTTGGCGACATGAACAGGCGGTTCGCCATCAGAATGTTCACATAGCCGCGTCCCTCTGCATCTGTTTTCAATAAATCCTGGATATCGAACATCGGCTCCCCGAAGAAAAGATTGCCGCCCTGTTCCTCGATCACCAATAAACCTCTTAAGATCGCACCGATCGATTGCTTTGAGATATTCCCGTATTCGCGGCGCAGCTCTGTGGCGTTGTCTCCGACGAAATTCAGGATCGCCCGCAAATCTTTGATGTCGATGAGCAGGAGTTGTTTCTCATCCGCAACTTTGAACGCGATGTTCATGATCCCTTCCTGGGTTTCATTGAGTCCCAACAGCCGCGACAACAGGATCGGACCCATATCGGAAATGGTCGTCCGCACCGGCACACCGTTCGATCCGAAAATATCCAAGAGTTCAACGGGGTATGCGCGCGGCTCAAAATCCTCCGGCTGCAGCTTCGTTACCCTTTCCATTATTTTTTCGCTCAACTCACCCGGTTCCGCAATGCTCGCCAAGTCCCCTTTGACGTCCGCAAGGAATACCGGAATACCCGCTTTGCTCAACTGTTCCGCAATCACTTTCAAAGTCACCGTTTTCCCCGTACCGGTCGCTCCGGCGATTAAGCCGTGGCGATTCAGCTTATCCAGATGGATGATTGCCGGTTTGTCCCCTTTCCCGATCACCAGTTCTTGGCGCATCCAAAACCCCTCCTTAGCCTGACATTTCATTCTTATTGTACAATATTTTGAAAAGCCCTTACAACAGTAAGCACTTTCTTTTGAAAAGTAATAGTGCCCGAAAGTGCCGCAGACAGCAAAAACCACTCCGCCATTTTCGGTTGAGTGGTTCAGGCTTGCTTAATTGCTGATTTCAGCTCTCAAAGAACCGGCAAAATGCCGCAAGGCTTCTATTCTTCGCTAGTTTTCAGTAATTCGATGACCATTTCTGCGGATTTTTTTCCGGCTTCGACGATGAACTCGTCGAACGTCAGCGCCGCGCCATCGCTTGCTCCGTCCGAAATGGCGCGGATGATTGCGAAGGGTGTGCCCAATACGTAACAAGCTTGGGCGATTGATGCGCCCTCCATTTCGGTCGCATAGGCATCAGGGAAATGTTCCTTGATGCGGCTTGTGCCGCTTTCGGAAGCGATGAAAGAATCGCTTGAAACAATCGTCCCTTGCACAGCATGCAAACCGACTTTTTCTGCTGCCCGCGTTATTTGTTCAACGATTTTTTTGTCGGCTGTATAATAATGCGGCATCTGCGGCACTTGTCCCACAGAATAACCGAATGCCGTAGCGTCGACATCATGGTAAGCAACCTTATCGGCTACGACGACGTCCCCCACATGCAAAGCTGCGTTTAATCCCCCGGCTGAACCGGTGTTGATGACGAAGTCGGGACGGTAACGATCGATGATGAAGGCGGTGGCTATGGCCGAGTTGACTTTGCCGATGCCGGACTGCACCAATACTACATCCTGATTTTCAATTTTCCCTCTTGTGAAAACGAGGTGGAAATGTGTTTCTTCTGTTTTATCTGTCATATTTTCCAATAAAATACGGTTTTCTTCTTCCATTGCTCCAATAATTCCGATCATGAGTGTTTCCTTCCTTGTAGCTGCATTGTTATGTCATAGGACGAAGGCTATCGCAAAAACCAAGATGATCAACAAGATGACGATCAGGATGGCTTTGTTCAGATAGTTGTCCAGTTTTCTGCCTCTTTCCTTGTCCGTCAGACGCTCCACCTTCGTTGAAGTTGCGGATTTGTCGGCTTTCCGGAACAGCTTCGCCTTTGGCTTGGCTATTTTGGCTTTGTTGCTGTTTTCCGACCTTTTCTTTTCGGTCGGAATGCTGCTTTTCTCAGTTTTAGAGGCAGATGGCTGCTTGTTGTTTTTTTCCGTTGCCGGCAGCGGAACGCCCTGCTTCTTTTGCCTGCGGAGCGACTTTCTTTTCATCTGTCACCGGTTTTGTTGTTTGGTCCCTTTTGTACTGACGATAACGTTCCCGGGTGATCAGCGGTTTCTTTGGTTCTGACATACTATCCCTCTATTCTTTCCCGCAAAAGACGCATCTCCCAATACAGCATGGCATAGATTGTTTTCGAATCGCAGATTTCTCCGGATTCCTGCAAGGCTTTCGCTTCGTCGTATGTCAATTCCAAGATTTCGATGAATTCATCCTCATCCATCGGCAAAGAATTTTCGACTTTCGTCAAACCTTCCGCCAAATAGATTGTGATTTTTTCATCCAAATAAGCCGGTGTCGGATAAAAAACCGTCAATTCGGACCAATTCTCCGCACGGTAATCGGTCTCTTCCTCGAGCTCACGGATCGCTGCCAGCAAAGGTTCCGCATCGGATGTCTCCAATTTGCCTGCCGGGATTTCGACAACTGTCCGATCCAAAGGTTTCCGGAACTGTCTGACCATGACCATTTTCCCGTCGGAAGTAAATGGTATCATCGCTACAGCGCCCGGATGCCTGATCATCTCTCTGACTGAAGTTTTCCCGTTCGGCAGCAGCACTTCTTCCCTAACCAAATGCAGCAAGACACCGTCGAATATTTTTTCACTTTTCAATGTTTTTTCTTCAAATTCCATTTTATGTTCCTCCCAATCTACTATCCTGATCATGTATTATCATAACCTATCTTTTCCGCTATTTACAAGAGCCGCGAGCGAATCGACCCAAACGGGTATTGGCGATGAAAATCATCCTTTCGGCCGATAGGTGTCCCTAATGCTTTTATGCTAGAATAATAGCATAAGCACAGACAAAGTGAACAGCATGTTATCAAAGGAGGAAAATTTTATGTGGAGCAACATCAAAGATATATTGAAATACACGTTTTCCAGCGTCATCAGCCTGATTGCATTAGTGGTATTCTTTTTCATATTCGAGTTCGATTTTTGGACTTCGATCGGCCTGACCATCGGCTTGGGCGCCTTCTTATACTACGTCCAATTCGGCGGAAGGATGCAATGGTCGCCTAAGGCAAAAAAACAAAGAGGCACACTGGGAAAAGTGAGCGCCGACAAAGAAGCCTTCTACCATTCAAAAGGGATGACCAAGGAACAGATTGCCTATTTCCGCAGCACAATGGATCAAGCCAAAACTACGATCCAAGATATCGAATCCAATCTGAAGCAGCGCTCAAAATTAAAGGCAATCGCGGCACGCAATGATACGGTGGACATATTGAAGGACTTCTTCAAAAATATCGTCAATCAGCCTAACCGATTGCACGAAGTCGATAAATTCCTATACACCAATCTCCCCAACCTGAAAGAGCTGACAGAAAAATACATCGCAATCGATGGCCACGTTTCCAAGACGAAAGAAACCTACACAGCCTTGGATAACTGCTCCAAAACAATCGATGATATGTGTCGTCTGATCGCTGAAGACTACGTGCGCTTCATGTCCAATGATATCGAGGATATGGATATCGAGTTGGAACTTGCCAAGCAAGTTTTGAAAAGGGATAATGAAGGAAAGAGCAATGAAAATGCTTTAGACGAAGAGCTATAGGGGGAATACTGATGGACCAATTTGATGCTACCGGAAAAAATGGACAAACAGACAGCAAGGATGTCAATCAAGAATTGGACGATTTGCTGGCCAATCCTTTTTCGGATCCGTTTGCTCAACCGGCAGTGGTTGCTGATAAAACCACAGTCGCCAACGAGGTGATCAACCCGGATCGGCTGATCGACCGGTTGCCGGAAGAAAGACAAAAACAAGCACTGGCATTAGCCGGCCAAATCGATGAGAACAACATGCAAGCCATCATCAGTTATGGCGCTGCAGCTCAAAAACAATTGGGGGAATTCTCCCATTCGATGCTGGACCATGTTCAGAACCAGGACACCGGCGAAATCGGCGATTCCCTGAACGATCTGATGTACAGGCTCAACGAAGCCAAACCGGAAGACCTGCGGGCAGAAGACAACAACGTCTTCCGCAAAATCTTCGGCAAGGTAAAACAATCCGCCTATGAAATGACGGCAAAATACCAGAAGATCGGCGCCCAAATCGACAAGATTGCGATCAAGCTGGATAAAGAAAAGAATGGCCTGCTCAACGACAACGTCACGCTGGAACAGCTTTACCAAAAAAACAAGGATTATTTTGAGGCCTTGAACATCTACATCGCTGCCGGTGAAGTGAAGATGGAAGATCTTCAGAAAAATGCAATCCCGAAAGCGATCCAGACCGCTGAAGTTTCCCAAAGCCAAATGGATGTGCAGATCGTCAACGATCTGAAACAGTTCCTTGACCGTCTCGAAAAACGCACCCATGATTTGCGCTTGACCAGACAGATGACGATCCAACAGGCGCCACAGATTCGCTTGATCCAAAACACGAACCAGGCATTGGCTGAAAAAATCCAATCTTCGATCCACACCGCCATTCCCTTATGGAAAAACCAAGTGGCCATCGCCCTTACCCTTCTGCGCCAAAAAGATGCAGTAACGGCGCAAAGGCAAGTATCCCAGACCACGAATGATCTGATGCGCAAGAATTCGGAAATGTTGAAAATATCAGCCATCGAAACCGCTAAAGAAAATGAACGGGGTGTGATCGATATCGAAACGCTCAAACAGACGCAGCAGGATCTGATCGAAACATTGGAAGAGACGCTGAAGATCCAGCAAGAAGGCCGAATCAAACGCAGAGAAGCCGAAAAAGAACTGTCGCTGATGGAAAATGATCTCAAGGTCAAACTGTTGAATATCCACCAACAGGAACAGCAACTCCACTAATAACACAGGGCTGCCTCATTCGGGGCAGCCTTTGGTTTTGCCCACTTATCCGGTTCCTTGTTCGTTGCGGAAACTTGTTCTTTTCACGGATCGGCATGATGATTTCAGTCTCCCGTTCTCAGAAAACTTCTCATCTCGAGGGCATATTATTTGTAATGTGACTCATTTTATATATAATAAGAGTATAGTTAATTGGAAATAACTATATTGTTACTGCATTTGTATTTGAAAAAAAGGAGGAAAAGAAATGGGCTTTATTTGGTCTTTAATTGTTGGTGGTATCTTAGGTGCATTAGCAGGATCGTTCATGGGTAAAGATATTCCAGGCGGCATCATCGGCAATATCATTGCTGGTTTCATCGGTTCATGGTTAGGAACAACTTTATTTGGAGCATGGGGTCCTGAAATCGGCGGATTCTATATCGTTCCTGCATTAGTGGGAGCAGTCATCCTGATTTTCATCGTATCCTTCGCAATGAGAAGCATGAAAAAGTAACCTCTCCATACCTAACATAAGCAGACAGTTGTCTGCTTTCTTATAAAAGCGTTGTTTTGCGATCCTGAGAGGGATTGCTGAAACAACGCTTTTTTTTGCATGTAAAAAGCGCACCGGGAGTAGTGAAACTCCCGATACGCTTTGAATTCGCTAATGTTAAAAAGAATAGGATTATAATTTTACAACGTTAGCTGCTTGAGGACCACGGTTGCCGTCAACGATTTCGAATTCAACATCTTGGCCTTCTTCTAATGTTTTGAAACCTTCGCCTTGGATAGCTGAGAAATGTACGAATACATCGTCTTTTCCGTCAACTTCGATAAATCCAAAACCTTTTTCGCCATTAAACCATTTTACTTTGCCTTGTTCCATAATCGTGTAATACCTCCAAAAATTTCATTGGTAAAATGCTAATACAAATATTTACTATCATATTAGTACAAGTTACTAATATAATTATAACGAATATCTCACCCGATTTCAAGAGAAAGTTATGCGCTTTCTTTGAAATATTTATCAACATTGGAGAAAACATCTGCCCCTTTGCCCTAAAACCAACAGAAGCACGCAAGAATGACGTCAGAAACCGTCCGCTTGCGTGCTCTTTACTTATTGTTTACATAATTTTAACGATTTTATTCAAGGCGGGATGGGTTATGCTTCTTCTTGCACGAGTGCTTCCGGATATTCAGATCTCACAATATCCGCACAGCGTTCGCATAAGGATGTTGCGTCCTCGATTGTTCCGACCTCTGCTTTGATGGCACGGCATCTTTCACAAGTTTCCCCATGTGCGTGTTCCACCAGAATTGCAAGATTATCGAACTGCATCGCTTCAGCTGGAGCAGCCGCCAATTCCTTGATGTCAAGCTGTGAAACGATGAATAATTGTTCCAGGTTTGCATCAAGGGCACGAGAACAATGCTTTTGTATCTTCATCAACAAACAAGGACAGATGCGCTTCAAAAGATTTTCCGATCGTCTTTTCATTACGCGCAACTTCCAATGCTTTCAAAGCCGCATCGCGGATATCCAGGAATTTTTCCCATTGGCCTAAAATCTCTGCTTGGTCTTCACGGACGCTGCTTTCCGGCAATTCAGCCAGTTGGGCGTATTGTTCCTCTTCCTTCAGGAAACTCCAGATTTCTTCTGTAGTGTGCGGGATGATCGGCGTCAAAAGTTTAGCCAATTTAACCAATACTTCGTAAAATACGGTCTGCATGGCGCGTCTCTCTAGATTATCCTCTTTTTCGATATAGACAACATCTTTCGCAAAATCAAGATAGAATGCCGACAAATCAACTGTACAGAAGTTCATGATAGTTTGGTAGATGGTCGAGAACTCGTACTCCTTATAGGCTGTCACACATGTTTCAACGACTTGATCCAAGCGCGCCATCATGTACTGATCGACACTGCGCAGCTCTTCGTAGGCCACTGTATGTTCTTTCGGTTGGAAATCTTCCGTATTCCCGATCAGGAAACGCATGGTGTTGCGGATCTTGCGGTACGTTTCGGAAACTTGTTTCAGGATGTCATCGCTGATTCTGACGTCGGATTCGTAGTCGACACTGGACACCCATAGACGGACGATGTCTGCGCCCATGTTCTTGACGACTTTTTCCGGCAGGACAGTATTGCCCAATGATTTGCTCATTTTGCGGCCTTCTCCATCCAAAACAAAACCTTGGGAAAGGACTGTTTTGTAAGGTGCTACTCCGTTGATCGCAACGCTGGTCGTAATGCTTGAATTGAACCAACCACGGTATTGATCGGAGCCTTCCAAGTACATATCAGCAGGGAATGTCAAATCTTCCCTTGCACGAAGCACCGCTTCATGCGAAGAACCGGAATCGAACCATACGTCCATGATGTCCATTTCCTTCGTAAATGTGCCGTTCGGGCTGCCTGGATGCGTGAACCCTTCAGGCAGCAGGTCTTTCGCTTCTCTTTCGAACCAGACGTTCGATCCGAATTCGCCGATCAATTTCGCAGCGTGGTCGATCGTTTCCGGCGTGATGACAGGTTCTCCATTTTCCGCATAGAAGATCGGCAACGGAACGCCCCAGACACGTTGACGGGAAATGACCCAATCGCCGCGGTCGCGGATCATGTTGAACAAGCGGACTTTTCCGGATGGATGCAGCCACTCAACATTTTCGATTTCGTCCAGGATGTCTTGACGGAATTTATCGATGGATGCGAACCATTGCGGCGTTGCGCGATAGATGACCGGTTTCTTTGTGCGCCAGTCATGCGGATAGCTGTGGACGAAGAAATCCAATTTCAGCAATGCGCCTTTTTCAGCCAACAATTCGGTGATCATTTTATTGGCTTTGTCGTAGAACACGCCTTCGAAACCTGGCGCTTCAGCCGTGTAGCAACCTTTGTTGTCGATCGGTGATAATACTTCCAGACCATATTTTTTGCTGACCAGGTAGTCATCCTCACCGTGTCCAGGAGCGGTATGGACCAAACCGGTACCTGCTTCAAGCGTTACGTGCTCGCCTACCATGATCAGTGATTCGCGATCGTAGAACGGATGCTGGACAGTCATGTACTCCAACTCCGAGCCTTTCAGTTCTTGCAGGATTTCCACAGATTCCCATCCGATGGCTTCCTTGACTGTACCCAGCAATTCTTTTGCGACAACAAATTTTCTTCCGTCAGCGGAAACAACCACATATTCGAAATCAGCATTAGCGGAAATGCCTAAGTTTGCCGGCAAAGTCCATGGCGTAGTCGTCCAGATGACGAGTGCAGTATCGTTATCCAACAGGCCTTTGCCGTCTTTGACCTGGAAAGCCACATAGATGGAAGCAGACTTCACATCTTTATATTCGATTTCGGCTTCCGCCAGAGAAGATTCGCTTGAAGGCGACCAATAAATCGGCTTCAGGCCTTTATAGATGTAGCCTTTTTCCGCCATTTTTCCGAACACGCGGATTTCGGCTTCTTCATATTTCGGCAACAAGGTCACGTATGGATTTTCCCAGTCGCCTGCGATACCCAAACGTTTGAAGACGGTTCTTTGTCCGTCGATCTGATTCCAAGCATAATCTTCACACAATTTACGGAAATCGGCCAAGCTCATCGCTTTGCGGTTCACGCCTGTATTCGTTAAGGCTTGTTCAATCGGCAGACCATGCGTATCCCAACCCGGGACAAAAGGGGATCGGAAGCCGGACATGGATTTCGAGCGGACGATGATGTCCTTGCTGATCTTGTTCAAGGCGTGTCCCATGTGGACAGCACCATTGGCATATGGAGGGCCATCGTGTAGGACAAATGTCGGTTTATCCGCATTTTTTTCTTGTCGTTTGGCATAAATATCTTTTTCTTCCCAATCCTTTTGCCATTCCAATTCACGGACAGGCAGGTTGGCTTTCATAGGAAAAGCCGTTTTCCCTAGGTGCAGCGTTTCTTTCATTTTCATTGTCGGAAGCTCCCTTATCATTAATTTTTTCTACAAAAAAAGACCCGTCTCCAAAAGGGACGAAGTCTTCGTGGTACCACCCAAATTTAAAGCGACAACGGCCGGAACAGGCTGTCATGCTTCCTCATTCAAACCGTTAACGCTGTTCAGGCGACCTTTTTTACTTATGTTTGTTCAAAAAGATTCTCATGGAGGATCCTTAAAATAGAGGGACTTATTGGCCTTTCACCATTCGCCAATTCGCTGGAAGTTTCTTTTTTTCGGGTGTTCCATTCTTCAATATCTAGATTTTACTTGTTTTCTTCCGGAATTTCAATAGCTTCCACAGCAGCTTCCGCAAGTTTCTCTTCAGCTCTGGCTTCTTCGGCCAATCTTCCGCCGATTTCGAATTCAGCCGCATCTTCAGAGTTGGCGACCAATTCGTCGATGATGCGTGTGCGGTTGGATAACACTTCATTCAAGGTTGGCGTTGAAACTTGACCTTCCGGTGAAGCGTTCAACAAGTTATTCCATTCATCATTCATGATGAGGTTCAATTGCGACTCAACCAAAAGTTGCAGCTTCTGTTTGAAGTTGCGGCTTTCCTTGCGGACGCCGTCAGTCTCTTCATTGATTTTTGTTGCTTTCCCAGCCGCTTCATGCAATAAGCGATCCGCACTCTTTTCGGCCTCGAATAAAATGATTTCAGCTTCTTTGCGCGCATTTTCTTTCAGTCTGTCGGCAGCATCCTGCGCCACTACGATCGACTTGTTCAAAGCATCCTGCAGGTTGCTGAAATATTGAAGTTTTTCTTCGGCAAATTTCAGTTGCTTTTGCAGGTCTTTATTTTGTTTGATGACTTCTTCAAATTCTTTTGTGACATTATCCAAAAAGTCATTGACTTGTTCTTTATCGTACCCTTTTATTTTGACAGGGAATTCCTTGTGTTGAATATCTAATGGAGTCAAGCTCATCTTATACACACCTTTCGTTCTTGTCATTCTTATTTGTACAATACGCCGAATTCGACGCGCCATTTGTCTTTCTTGGACTTTCCTTCTATAGCCTTAATCTGAATCCGTCCATAACCGCGGATGGAAACGATGTCCAACAAGCCCAATTCGAAATCGGGGCGTTCAAATGCAGCCCAGTTCAATTTCACTTTTCCGCTGGTCACCAATTCTTTTGCGCGTTGTCTCGATATGTTATAGATGGCAGCGATCACTGTGTCCAACCGCAGCGAGCTGACAGTGTCATGCACAATCGTCCAATCATCGATAGGTGTGATCAGATCAGTGTAGGTCCGATTTTCCAGGCGGACACTGACCTTGCCTATCTTAGTGACCTGCGAATGCACATAGCTTGCTATATTTGACGCCAACAGAAACTGCCAGCGTGTGCCATCAGACAGGATATCGCCGAAAAGTTCCCTTTTCATGCCGGTTCCGATCAGCGTTCCCAGTATTTTCCCATGGGTCAGACTGGCAAATTTCGATGGGTACACTACTTCAGTAAGCTCCATTTCAAAATCGCTTTGCGTCGGACTGAAATACTCAGGGCAAATGATTGCCCGCTTGCGTTCCGCCGCTTCGTAGCCCCCATAGAATTGGACATGGATTTCACCTTTTTTCCCGACCATCATCTCAAGGATGTACTGCTGTCTCGGATCCAAGAAATCCGTCAAATACGGTGAATAGGTTTCCTCCGCTTGCGTAATCCAAGATTGGGCACTGTCAATGAACGGCTGCTCTTCCTTGCGGAAATGTTGATAAACTTCTTGCATACGAATCCCTCACTTTTTCGTTTGATGAAAAAATGTCCGTCAATTCAGCAATCTGATCAGGAACAGGATAACGACCTGCGCTCCATACTCCACCAAATTCAGGAACAGGATGCCCGCCACTACACTGAAGCTCATCATGCCTACAGATGGGATCAATCTTCTGAATATATCCAGGTAAGGCTCCACAATGCTGGAGATAAAATAGCCGAATTTGGAACTTCTTGCACCCGGCAACCAACTCATCAATGCGTATACCAGCAGGACGGTTGAATAGGCCGATATGCCCCAACGGATAATCTGTAAAAGCCAAATCAATATTTGTGTCATTTTGTTTCCTTTCTAGTAGAACGAACGCTCTTCCTCCAGTGTTTCGTCCAGTGCGCCTTCGACTCCGACTGAAGCGGGGGTGCATAAAAAGATTTCATCGCCAACGCGTTGGATTTCTCCCCCGATCGCATATACCGTTCCGGTCAGAAAATCCACGATCCGTTTTGCTTGTTCCGCATCTATCCTTTTGAAATTAAGGAGGACTGCTTGGTTCTTCAGCAGATTATCGGCAATCTTCTCCACCTCGGAATAGACTCTCGGCTCCACGACATGGATGCTGGCTTTTTCGGTCATTGCTTGTTGATTCATAGGAATTACCTTTGCTTTCGTCGATCTTTTTTGGGTGCTCCGATAAGACGGAGCCCCTTCTTCATTGCGCTCGGACCTGCGGACTGGAACGACAGTCGATGGTTCCTCGACTTCCTCAAATCCGTCTTCCTCATCTTCAATGACAAAGTACTTTCGGAATAAATCTTTCAGACCCATAAGACCCCTCACTTCTTCTTCGTCTATGCTTCTGTTTCAGCAAAGAACGCCGATCCGACACGTACGAAGGTCGCACCTTCGGCAATCGCTACCGGATAATCTTGGCTCATGCCCATGCTCGTCTCCGTACATGGAGCATAAGGCAAGTTCAACGCCGCTACTTGCTCTTGCATTATTTTCAGATCTTTAAAGCATTGACGCAACTCCACGTCTGTCGCATCAATGGGTGCCATCGTCATCAATCCGACAACGATGATATTCGGAAAACTTTCCAGACTCTGGATGAAAGGCACTGCCTCGGATGCGGAAAGCCCATGTTTTGAACTTTCACCTGTAACGTTGACCTGCACGAAGCAAGAAACAGGCTTCTCCGCCCGCTCATTGATTTCCTTTGCCAATGAGGGACGATCCAATGCGTGGAAGTAGGCGATGCGATTGATCACCTGCTTCACTTTCCTTGTCTGTAAGGTACCGATGTAATGCCAGCTGATATCTTCTTGCGGAAGAGCTTCCTGCTTTTCGAGCAGACCTTCGAGGCGATTTTCTGCAAAGTGGCGGTAGCCCAAGCGGTACAATTCCTCCACTTGCTCTGCAGGTTTCGTCTTCGTGACGGCGATGACCGTCACATCTTCGCGTTTGCGTCCGGCTTTCAAGCAGGCTGCTTCCACAGTTGACTCCACTTTCCGGCAATTTTGCTCAATATTCATTCTTATCTGCGTCTCTTGCGGAAGAAAGGTGGTGTATCCAATGAATCCTCTCCACCGTTTTTATCTTCTTTATTTTCGTGATAACGTGGATAATTATTTTCTGTTTGTTTGACAGGGTATTCTTCTGGCTCAGGTTGAACCGATTGGGGCGCCTGTTCTCTTACGTTTGTGTCTCTGCGGATATCCCAGTCGCCGAACAGGTCTTTGGCTGGTTTTTCTTCTGCTCTTTCAGTCGGAAGTTGTTTCTCCGGGTACGAAACAGGTGCGTTCCCTACTTCTTTACGCCCCTTAAAAGCACTGCCTCCGCGATTAGCGGTTTTTTTTTCATCTTTTTTTTTGTCGTCGATCCCTGTAGCGATTACTGTAACGATAACTTCGTCGCCCAAGTTTTCATTGATTGAAGTACCGAAGATGATGTTCACTTCGGATGATGAAGCTTGTGCTACGATATCACTTGCATCTTGTGCTTCGAACAACGTCAAGTCTGAACCACCCGTGATGTTCAACAAAATCTGCTCAGCGCCATCGATGGAAACTTCCAACAATGGGGAAGAAATAGCTTTTTTGGTTGCTTCTGCAGTACGGTTTTCACCTGAAGCGATACCGATACCCATCAAAGCAGAACCTTGATCTTTCATGACAGTCTTCACATCAGCAAAGTCCAAGTTGACATATCCTGGAGCAGTGATCAAGTCTGAGATCCCTTGAACGCCTTGACGCAATACATTATCGGCTTCACGGAAGGCTTCCAGCATAGGCGTCTTTTTGTCGACGATTTCCAACAGACGGTTATTTGAGATGATGACCAATGTATCAACGTTTGCTTTTAAATCAGCGATACCTTCTGCAGCATAACGGCCTCTTTTAGGCCCTTCAAAAGTGAACGGACGTGTCACAACACCGACAGTCAACGCGCCAAGATCTTTAGCGATTCTGGCTACGATAGGGGCTGCACCAGTACCGGTACCGCCGCCCATTCCGCATGTGACAAAGATCATGTCTGCTCCAGCCAAGGCTTCAGAGATTTGTTGTTCGCTCTCTTCTGCAGCTTTGCGGCCTACTTCAGGAACTGAGCCTGCGCCCAATCCTTTCGTCAATTTAGGCCCGAGTTGGATTCTTGTTTCCGCACTTGATGCATTCAAGGCTTGTGTGTCCGTATTGGCCACGATGAATTCAACACCTTTAACGCCTTCTTCGATCATACGGTTAACGGCATTGCTTCCTGCCCCACCGACACCGATAACTTTAATTTTTGCTCCATCACTCATGCTTGAATCGAATTCCAATTCCATTTCATTTCCTCCTATTTCATACCATTCTTTTTATGTTCAGCGTGATTATTCAAACAGATTATTGAACCAACGTTTTAATTTCCCGACTAAGCTTTCTTCGTAATGATCCTCATCGGCATAAGTCTCATTTTCATAGACAGGTTCTTCGATGACTGTCGGTTGTTTCGCAGCTTTCGATTGCAAAGGGATCACTTTGCCTGTCGCCTGTACTTTTCCTTTGGCGACACGGTAAATGTCATCCAGACCCGCCACATACTTGATCAGGCCGATGCTCGTTGCATAGATCGGATTGCGCATCCCCATCTGCTCCGGAATATACAGCTTGACGTTGATTTCGAAGATTTCTTTCGCCAAATCGACGACGCCCGGCAATGCCGCTGCGCCCCCTGTCAGAACGATACCGCCGGGTAGGTCGCGGGCTTCCACTTTATCCAAGGCACGTTTGATGTTTTCGAAGATCTGCACAAGGCGCGCTTCGATGATTTCGGCCAGATATTTCTCATCCACTTTCACTGGTTCTTCTTTCCCGATCGTTTCGACAGGGAAAAATTCTTCAGCGGACGTGTCTTCGGAAATGGCATAACCATATTCGCGTTTTACGCGCTCCGCATTTTCCAATGTCGTGTTCAAGATGATGGAGATGTCCTTGGTCACAAGATCGCCGCCCTCGGGATCAACAAAGGAAAATTTCAATTGATCGTCGTGCATGACAGAGGCGCTTGTTTGGCCGCCACCCATGTCGATAAGGATGGTCCCGAAATCCCGCTCGCCCTTATTCATGGCTACGCTTGAGATGGCCAATGGCTGTACAACCATATCTTCGATTTGAAGACCTGCTTTTTCTACACAACGTTTGATGTTATGGATGATTGTTTTCGGACCAGTGATCATGCTTGCGTGCAATTCAAGACGTACGCCGATCATGCCTCTCGGGTCCCTGATGCCGTCGAACCCATCTACGATGAACTCTTCAGGGATGACGGAAATGATTTCTCTTTCTGGTGGAACGGAACGGACTTTTGCGGCAGCAAAGACGTTTTGCACATCCTTGTCTGTGATTTCCTTGTTTTCGCTTGCGACTGCATACATCCCGTGGCAAGGTTCGATGCTGATTTGATTGCTTGGTATGCCTACGATGACGTTTGATATCTGAATATTCGCTTTTCTTTCAGCTTGACTGACTGCACTGCGGATTGACTCGACCGTTTCATCGATATCAACGATGACGCCACGGCTAAGACCTTTGGAAATTTCATTACCGACTCCAATAATGTTCATTTGATCTTTCACATATTCTGCGACTACAACTTTTATTGAAGTGGTTCCAATATCTAGACTGACGTATATTCCTGAATTCTTCATGGTTTTATTGAAACCTCCGTTTGACATAATGGCTTGTGTAAACATCCGCATTGTTCCGAAAAAAATTGTCGGTTACTGATACGTGATGCCAGAAAGCTATACCTTATCATTTTATCATAATAATTCTTCATTTACGAAGAT
Organism: uncultured Carnobacteriaceae bacterium; assembly: GCA_963814755.1. Classification (GTDB taxonomy): domain Bacteria; phylum Bacillota; class Bacilli; order Lactobacillales; family Aerococcaceae; genus Trichococcus. The sequence goes on along the minus strand of CAWFEB010000024.1, from coordinate 95,171 downwards.
TTTTACAAATAATTCTATCAGAAGGAAGTCTGACAAAAGTTCTTCAATCCCTCAACAATGATCGGAATCATTGTTCAAGGATTGACTGCAAGTCAATCCTAATCTCTTTCAGCTCATTCGGCTGGAGTGGTGGAATCAGCCGAAGCGGACGCTTCCTCTTCCGTTGTTTGCGCAAAGGGCGTAAAGTAGACACCCACCTCAAGATCGATGGTCCCTTTCGTCTCGCCCAATTGGCTCACGATGTCAGGGTAGTATAAGATCTTCTCGGCAAAGGATGGCAAAATCGCCTTCACTTCATTCCCATCGTTCATATAGACCGTGATTGCATATGGATTTTCTTCCGTTCCGGTATATTTGATTTCAGAGATGCTGTTCTGGACACTGTCCGTCAATTGCATATATTGCTCGAGCAGGTCCTCCAGATTCTGGTTCTTTTCAAAGCTTGTGATGATCGGGTTATTCCCGATCGGAACCTTCAATTCCGTGTCCGCCACAGTGCCGTTCTCCAGGACATTATAATAGCTGCCGCCCGAATAAACATAGGCAATGGTTTCGTGTTCCGTCACATGGATCGTGACATCGTTCATGCCGCGCAACGTCACTTCCGCTGTTTTGACTTGGGACAAAGTATTAGTGATGTAAGCATCAATCTTTTCGTCATTCCAGACGACTCCCAAGGCGGTCAGTTTCCCGGTGATGTGGCTGGCATCGATGATGCTTTGTTCCGGAACATCTTTGGCCCCTTCCACATAGATATCCTTGACTTTACCGTAGGGGGAAATCAGAAAACTGCTGCCGATGGCCCCAACCAAGAAAATGCTGTACCAGCCAAGATACCCTTGTCGTTTGCCGGTTTTCGCGGTTTCGGAACGGTTTTCCCTTGGTTTCAACTTCGCTTTTTTCTCTTCCAACAGACGATGCAGGCGGCCGTTTATTGTGATCTTCTGCTTTATCTGTGCCTTTTTTTGCCTTTCCGATTCAGCAGTCGCGCGCTGCCAGGGAGTCCCTTCCGACGAACTCTTACTTTTCAGCTTCTGCCGGATTTTTCCGAAAACCATCTGGTCTCCCTCCCTTTCTCACTTTTTCAAAGCCAGGATGACATCGATGATTCGGTCTGATGCATCCGTTATGCCCATCTGTTTGGCTTGGAAAGCCATTTCTTTGCGTCCCGATTCATCGGTCATCAGCTTGTCGATGGCGTCAAACAAGGATTGTGCCTGCAGATCCTTCTCGAGGATCATTTCGGCTGCCCCGTTCTTCACTAGGCTTTCCGCATTTTTTTGCTGATGGTTGTTCGTGACATAAGGACTCGGGATCAAGATGCTCGGCAAGCCCAAAGCCATCACTTCCGTCAATGTGGTCGCACCGCTGCGCGATACAATCAAGTCGGTACGCTTGAACAATTTCGGCATGTCGTGGATGTACGGCACAACACGGACGTTATCCAAACGGTCAGTCAGCGTTTTGATTTCTTGCTCCACCGCATTGAAGTGGACGTCTCCGGTAGCCAGCAGCACTTGATACGGCTTGTCTTTGAAGAGCGGATAGGCGGCTACGAAAGATTCATTCAGCTTCCTGGCTCCCCGGCTGCCTCCAAAAATCAAAACGGTCGGCACTTCTTCCTTCAATCCGTATTCCTTCAGATCGGCACTTTCCTTCAAGGAGGCTACTTCCTGCGCCCTTGGATTCCCCGTGAAAACAATCTTCTCTGGATAGGCGGAGAAATCACTGCGGGCATCCTCAAAACAAATGCAGATGCGGTCCACAACTCTGCTCAAAAATTTATTGGTGACGCCCGCGACTGAATTTTGCTCATGGATGATTGTCGGCACGCCCAATTTGGATGCGGCATACAGGACGGGGGCGCAAACATAGCCACCCGTCCCGATGACGACATCCGGCTGGAATGCCTTGATGATTTTCTTCGAGTCCGAAATGCTCTTGATCATCAGGTAGACCGTCTTCAGGTTCTGAAGCGATAAACTCCGGCGCAGCCCTTGGATCTTGACGGATTTGAAGGCCACACCAGCCTTCGGTACGATTGTGCTTTCCAAACCGCGGTCCGTTCCCACGTAAAGGAATTCGCTGTCCGGATATTTTTCTTTGATTCGGTTCATCAGGGCTAACGCCGGGTAGATATGCCCGCCTGTTCCCCCACCGGATAATACTATTTTCATAAGCACATAGGTTCTCTAGAAAGAACCTTCCTCCTCACTCGTGGCTTTGACCAAGGAATGGACAGCATCCGTGAATGTTTTGCCGCGCACTTCAAAATTTTTGTACTGATCCCAGCTCGCGCAGGCCGGTGACAACAGGATCGTGTCGCCTTCTTCGCTGTACTGGTAACTGATCGGAACCGCACTGGCGACATGATCCGTCACGACGATTTCTTTGATGCCGGCTTGCTCGCCTGCATCCTTCAATTTCTCGGCAGTTTCCCCGAAGACGATCAACGTCTTCACATTTCCAAGAAAGGGAACGAGCTCTTCGAAGGTATTCCCACGGTCCAATCCTCCCGCCAACAGGATGATCGGCGTACGGAAACTGCTCAGAGCTGTTTTGGTTGCGAGAATATTCGTTGCTTTCGAGTCATTGTAGAATTTTCTTCCGTTGAGCTCGGCTACGAATTGGATCCGGTGCTCGACGCCATAAAAGAGATGGAAGGCTGATACGATAGCCTCATTCCCTACACCGGACAGTTTCGCTACAGCGATCGCAGCCAGTGCATTTTCGATGTTGTGTTCGCCAGGAACCCTCAAATCGGAAATAGCCATCACTTTTTCGCCCTTGAAATACAGCGAACCTTCTGATGCATAGGCGCCATCTTCGAGAACCTGAGTGCGTGAAAAAGGAACGATTTGCGCTTTTGAAAGCTGCGACATGTTACGCAATTCCTCTTGATCCCAATTCAAAACAAGATAATCATCCGCGGTTTGATTCTCGGTTATGCGCCACTTCGCTTTGACGTATTCCTTGCGGTCGCCATGATAATCCAGATGGGCTTCCGTGATGTTCGTGATGACTGCGATGGCAGGCCGCATCGCTTCGATACCCATCAATTGGAAGCTGGACAACTCCATCACGACATCGTCGTCAGCAGTCGCCACACGCGCCACTGCTGATGCTGGCACGCCGATGTTGCCGGCTTTATAGGCTTTCCCTATTTTTCTGCCCGCATTCAACAGGTCCGTGATCATCGTCGTGGTCGTTGTCTTTCCGTTCGTGCCTGTCACACCGATCAGGCGGCCTTCGAGGATTTCCGCTGCCAACTCGACCTCTGTCAACACGGGGATTCCCAATTCAAGGGCACGTTTGACCATCGGATTGTTGTACGGGATGCCCGGGTTCTTGACCATGAACGAGAAAGATTCATCCAACAGCTCGATCGGATGGGATCCAGCGATCACTTTGATGCCGGATGAAATCAACTCCTTCGCATCCGGATTGTCGTTCAATTCCTTTGCGTCATTGACTGTGACCATTGCGCCGAGTTCCAGGAGCAGTTTGGCCGCATTCATCCCGCTGAGCGCCAAGCCCAGCACCAATACTTTTTTGTTTTCGAATCGATTATTTGTTTTCATGTCTTTTTCTCCTTTCGCTTAGACAAGCAGCCACAAGGCTAAGATTGCAGAAACCAGACCGACAGCCCAGAAAGTCAGGACGACGCGCCATTCGCTCCACCCGCTCATTTCGAAATGATGATGGATCGGCGACATCTTGAAGATGCGTTTGCCGCGCAATTTGAAGGACCCTACCTGCAGCATGACGCTGGCTGTTTCGATGACGAAAACAAGGCCGATCAGCAACAAGGACCATTCCAGATGCAACGCCAGCGAAACGACGGCGAGTCCTGCACCCAATGCCAACGAGCCGACGTCGCCCATAAAGATCTTAGCTGGTTTTTTATTGAAAAAGAAGAAACCGATCAGGCCGCCCACGATCGCAATACAAAACAGCAATACTTCCAATTGTCCTTGGCGGTATGCCAATATGCCGTACGCGGTATAGGCGATGCCTGCTGTGCCGGCAACCAATCCGTCCAATCCATCGGTCAGATTCACAGCGTTCGAAAAACCTGTGATCCAGATGATCGTAAATACAGCGAACACCAACCAGTTGTGGACCTGTCCAAAGAATGGGATCGTGATCAAAGGATCCGAACCCGACAAGAAGAACAATGCGACGAAGACGAACGACCCGACCAATTGCGAAATGAACTTCTGCTTGGAAGTCAGCCCTTCGTTTTGTTTTTTGAATATTTTCAGGAAATCATCCAAAAAGCCGATTGCTGCAAAAAACAACAGCACGAACAGCAACATAGCCAGTTTTACGGTGAGGACATCCTTCCAGATCGCTGTCCCGATAACGGTAAGGATCGCAGCGATGATGAAGACGACCCCTCCCATCGTCGGTGTGCCGCTTTTGACTTGATGCCATTTCGGGCCTTCTTCCCTTGTGATCTGTCCGAATTGTTTCACTTTAAAATAGCCGATGAAAATTGGCATCATGCTGATTGTAATGGCAAAGCTGATCGATAAAGGCAACAGCATTTCTGTCCAATGCATATGATTTCCTCCTAATAGGTGTTTAACTTTTTTTGATTGATTGATTTTATGAGTGTTGCTTCTGAACGCTTACTCCAGAATGATCTGGACTTCCGTGGCAGCGTTCAGGATGGAGCCCGTCTCCAGACTCTGGAACACGACATAGCCTTCGCCTTCAAAAGTGAAGTTTATGCCTGCGATTTCTGATACTTTCAGGACATCGTCTTTTGACCAGCCGTAAACATCAGGCATCGTCATCGCGCCTTCCGTCATGAGGATCGCCTTCTGGTTCGTGATTGTTTGTGTTCCGGCGTATGGGTATTGCTGGACAATCCGGCTGCCGCTGCCGATGATCGCTGTATCATTATAGCCGACAGCAGTCAGAGCCGCCAAAGCTTCATCTTTGGATAAAGTTGTCACTTCAGGCATCGAGGCCTGATTAACGTCCCCGGTCACTTCCGTGTTCAGATTGTCATACTCGATTGCCCTTGTCATGAATGGATTGAATATTTCCGACAGATACTTGGAACCATTCAGACTGTCCAAGTTTGCGGGCCGTTTCATGGTCAAATAAAGGATGTAGCTGGGATCATCCGCCGGCGCGAATCCGACTACCGAATACAGATAATTGGAGTAGCCAGTGTAATATGCGCCTGTTGTGGAATTCACCACTTCCGCCGTACCCGTTTTGGCAGCGATCTCTGTCCCTTCGATCTTGTAAGCCTGTCCGGATCCATTCTCGTTGTAGACGACTTCTTTCAGGTAGGTCAGGACCGTCTGGGCAGTTTCCGCCTTGATCGGGGATCCGACTTCTTCCGGTTCGTTAACGGTGACCTCGCCAGTATTCGGATCTTCTGTGCGATCCAGATAGTTCAGCTTCATCATGGTGCCATCATTTGCGATTGCCGTAAATGCTTGCATCAATTGGAAAGGCGTAACGGTTACCCCTTGTCCGAATGCCGTATTCGCCTTTTCCAGCGGATACGTATAGCTGTAATTCCCAGTTGCTTCATTTTCCAGTCCTGAATCGGTTGATTGGCCGATGCCGAAAGCTTTCATATAGGACTCCCAAACGTCGTAACCCATCGTTTGCACCAGTTTCACGAAGGCCACGTTGCTTGAACGGGCCAATCCCTCGAGATAGGTGATATTTCCCCAACCGTCCTTATTGTAGTCACGGATGGTTCCGCCTTCCACTTCCACACTGCCGGAAGTGTATGTCGCAAACGGGCTGAATACCCCCTCGTTCACGGCTGCCGCCAAAGTCAAAATTTTGAAAGTGGAACCCGGTTCGTAAGTATCCTCCACCAACAGATTCTGCCATTGCGAATCGATGCCATCTTTGGTCGTGGCGTTGAAGGTGGGCCGCTGGGAAGCCGCAAGGATCGCGCCTGTATCCGGATCGACCAACATAGCTGTCATCGATTCCGGTTCGGCCTCTGCATAAACTTGCGACATCAGGCTTTCGAGATAGATCTGCAGGCGACTGTCGAGTGTCAGATAAAGATTATCGCCTTCGACAGGCTCCTTTTCCTGAATCTGCGTTCCTGGAATCAGGTAGCCGTTGGAATCCTCCTGATAGGTGACTTCACCATCGCTGCCATCCAGCTCATTATCGTAAAGGGATTCTATCCCCATCATGCCGACCAATTTCTTTTCTTCGTTTGTGTCTGCTTCTTCTTCGCTGGCTGAACTTTGCGCAAAGCCGACAAGATGGGAAGCAAAAATCCCGTTCGGATAAAGCCTGGAAGGTGTCTCCTCGAACGTGATCCCCGGAAGTTCTTCCTCTTCAATGCTGGATTTAGTCGCATAATTCAGGTTCGTTCCTGCGCTTCCGAATTCGACCTGCTTCAAGTCCTCTTGGTTCAGGATGGTCAGAATCTCTTCTTTGCTCATGCTGATGTATTGTGCCAGTGCTTCGGCTGTTTTTTCCTTGTCGACGATATGATTCGGATTTTCTGTATCTTCACTCCATTCATCGGTCAAAACGGCCACCAACGAATAAGAAGTAGCATCCAAGGCAATGGGATTACCACCTATGTCATAGATGGTACCTCTTTTTGCGGCAAGGATACTACTTCTGGTATATAAGTTATTAACATGCTCGCTTAGATTCTCGCCATTTACCTTCTTGGTGATCATGATCATAGAAAAACGAAAAATAAATACAAGAAATAGTAAACCTGTCAAACCAACCATGATGCGAGTCATTTTTTTTCGGTTTTTCTGAGGATTAGCTGTTTTTTTCATCGCGTAACATTCCTAACGTTTGCTTCATTCATTTCCAGACCAAGTTCTTTTGCTATCTCGATGATGCGGTCGTATCTTGAAAGTTCTTGGACTTCCTGCTCCAAGTTTTGATTCTCTAAACCGATCGCAACGCTATCATTTTGTAAGTCCTGCAACGCTCTGTTCTGATTGGAGAGGGTCACTTGTGAAGCCAGTGACAACATCAATACTACCAATGCACTTAACAGAATGATGGTGATGGCAAATTTTTCAACTTTTACATATTTATCTCTAACGGCCTTGTAGCCTTTCGGTTCAGGCTGGCCTTTTCTGGGTTCCGTCAGTTGTTTCGGCAGCGTCGGTTCTGCTATCGCCGCCCTATATTCAGGTAATGCCACTTAATCCTCTCCTCCCCCGCAATAAATTGTGCAGCTCAGGCACAATTTATTGGTTCCGACTGATGATCTTTAGTTACAGAGCTGCTGTGCTCCTGTTATTTCTTGACTCTTTCGATGACACGCAATTTTGCGCTTTGAGAACGCGAATTTTCACTTAATTCCGCCTCGTTGGGCATGATTGGTTTTCGGCTGATCAACTTGTAGTCCGCCTCATATTCCTCGGGAAGAATAGGCAACAGCGGCAAGGTTTCTTCTTTCGAGCTGGCTTCTTTGAATAGAACTTTAACGATTCGGTCCTCCAAGGATTGGAAGGAAATGACGCTCATGCGCCCTCCGACGTTCAGCATCTTCAAGCCATCTTCTATCGAATCTTCAATAGCGGATAATTCGTCGTTGACGGCGATACGCAAAGCTTGGAAAATGCGCTTAGCCGGATGTCCACCTTTTCTTCTGGCAGGTGCAGGGATGCAGTCTTTGATGATTTCGACCAATTCGCCGGTCGTCTCGATCGGTTGGGTTTCCCTGATTTTTTCGATTTTGCGGGCAATCTGTTTTGAGAATTTTTCTTCGCCATAACGATAAAAAATCTTCACTAATTCACCAAAAGGCCACTCATTCACAATGACGCGGGCCGTCAATTCCTGTTCTTGGTCCATGCGCATGTCGAGTGGTGCATCATAGCGGTAACTGAACCCTCTTTCAGCTTGGTCCAATTGCGGGGAAGACACTCCCAAATCATACAGGATGCCGTCTACGCCAAATACATCACGGTCTTCCAGTTCTTCTTTAATATTCCGAAAATTGGCCTTGATGAGTGTCACCATGCCTTTTTCGATATAAGTCGCCAACGTTGCTTCAGCATTTTCGATAGCGATACGGTCTTGGTCAAAGGCATACAGATGCCCATTTTCATTTAATTTTGATAAAATCACGCTGCTGTGTCCGGCACCACCTAAAGTGCAATCGACATAGATGCCATCTGGTTTGATGTTCAAACCATCGATGGACTCTTTTAACAACACGCTATAATGTTCAAATTTTTCCATTTTTACACCTACAATCCAAAGTCGATCATCGTTTCAGCAATATCTTCGAAGTTTTCGGCAGCCTCATCAGCAAATTCTTCCCACTTCTCGTTGCTCCATATTTCAATACGGTCGGCTACTCCGACAATACGACATTCTTTTTCAATTTTCGCATAATCCAATAATGTTTGAGGGATATTGATGCGCCCTTGTTTATCCAATTCAGCTTCCATAGCGGCTGAATAGAAGAAACGGGTAAAAGCACGCGCATCTTTTTTGGCAAGGGGCAGCTGTTTCAATTTCTCTTGGAGCAGCTCCCATTGGCTTAACGGATAACCGAACAAACAGCCGTCCAAACCACGGGTGATGATGAACGTATCGCCTAATTCCTCACGAAATTTTGCGGGCATAATCAATCTGCCTTTAGCATCTATATTGTGTTTGAATTCGCCCATCAACATAAAGACACTCGCCCCCACCTTCAAATATGTTTTCAGTCTACCACATCCCCCCACTTTCTACCACATTTTCCCGAACAATTCATAAAAAAAACAAATTGATTTCGACAAATAATCGAAATCAATTTGTTTTCAGTTATCATCTATCATTTTGCGTGGCGCAAGGATGGGATATCACAAGCGCCCGCGGATAATGCTTGCTCAGGACCAGCCGTTTTCGGCAATTTTCTCGAAAGTGGGGATTTTTCCCACAAAAAATCATTTTGTTTGCGGGACCGAGATTTTGCTTTTATCGGACTTATGCAACTGGATGGCAGTTTCGTAAGCACTCCTCAATTCCGAACCGATGTAGCTGAGGTCCTTCTGGCGTATATGATCCTGGCCTGCAGCCTTCAAAGAAGGCAGGTCACCTTCCAGGATGCCGCTGATCAACCTTCGGAAATCGTCATTCGTTTTGCCTTTGTAGACGTGCTTGCCATCGACCAGATCATCTTCATAAATCGGTATATCCCGGATCAGAATCTCCTGCCCCATGGCAAGAGCCTCCAGAAGGACGATTCCTTCCGTTTCTTCGTAGGTTGGAAAGAAAAACAGATCAGCACCGCAGTATGCGTTCCGGAGCTCATCAGGAGCCACATAACCGGCAAATTGCAGATTGGGCAATTTTGTCTCCACCGCTTCACGGATTTCCCGCGGAACTTGATGGAGGTTCAAGTACCCGAACCAGATGAACTGGTAGGCAGGCAGCGCTTTGGCCAATGCGACAAAATCAAGGATCCCTTTCCGTTTGATGTAAAGTCCGACAGACATGACGACCTTGTCTGTTGCTTTATATCCATATTTCTGGCGGAAGGACGCACCCATTTCCGCGGTCGCTTGGTAGAACGACAAATCGATTCCGTTGGAAATCGGTATGATCGGTTGTTGCAATCCCGCCCGCTGCAGCAATTGTTTGGAATAAGGGGTTGGCGTCAAAACAACATCCCCGTGGCTGTAGCAGTGCAGAATCCACTTACTGAAAAGCGGTGCAGCCGCATTGGAGAAGATAAAAGAATTCTGGAAGTCCTCCTTTGTGGAGTGGGCATGATAAACGATCGGTTTCCCCTGCTTTTTGACTTTATGCAGCAGACGATAAGATTGCCCGAAGTAGGTATTGATGTGCATCAGATCAAAATCATCTCTGTAATCTGTCGTAAAAGATATCCCTTCCAGTGTGAGAGCTTTTTTCTGGTGCTCGATGGCTCTGCCTAAACCGGATTTCCCGATGTATTTCATGCCTTCAGAATACAATAATACTTTCATGTTTACGTGCCACCTCATTCTTCAATTTTCGGACTATCCCCTTACAAGGAAATAAATGCGCAACAGCACCAACATGTAATAAGAAAGCAGTGCCATCAAAAACAGTATTTTTATGAAATAACGATAGAACCGCTTCGGCTGATGGATCTTTTTGCGTTTGTCGAAATACAGCGTCTGCAGCAGACCGACGACGCAAGCCGCCAGCAGAAAGTGCGGCAAGAGCGAATAAGTCAAACTATAGACACTCAGCAGATGGATGCCTACGAACAAAAACGGCAACACAACATCCGCAACCGTCACTTGGATAATTTGTTTGTACCTGAGATACGGCCTAAAAAATTTATTGATCAGAATGATTTCTAAAATCGGAAAAACATACAAAAGCAGTTCAAAATAGTGGAAGTTTTGCATCCCAACGCTCCTTAATAAAAATATGGCGTATATGCCCGCATACATACATTTTACATCATTCCGGAAAATTATGCCTCCTTGAAAAATGAGAACAAAAAAAGCCAGCAGAAAATTCATTCTGCTGACTGGAATTGCGGATGGCATTTCAGGATTAGCTTTGTTTTTCGATAACTACTTCTCCGTCATAGTGACCGCATGATGCACAAACGTGGTGGCTCTTTTTCAATTCGCCACAGTTAGGGCATGCGTTCAAGCCTGGAATTGATAACTTGAAGTGCGTACGTCTTTTTGCTTTTCTTGCTTTAGATGTTCTTCTTTTAGGTACTGCCATTTCCTTACACCTCCCTGTACTAATCGCTGTATTTAGTTAAAAATCAGCGTCAAAAATTTCACTCTGTTTTTTCTTCGTCTTCTAACAGGGCCTTCAGACCAGCTAATCGCGGATCGATCTGATCGGTTTTTTCCTCTTGTCTCTTTCTTGCGAAAGATTCTTCGGAAACAACTTCCCATTCAGCACCACTAGGCATGTCCTCGGACTCCATCTCTTCCGGCGTGAACACTTGTAGAGGCAGATTCAGCAGAATGTTGTCCTCGATAGCGGGGACCAGATTCACTTCATCACCTTCAAGCGGCAACACGACTTCCGCAGGGTTGTCCTGCTCGAGGTAGAGCGATTCACTCTCAGTGTACACTTCTTCGATTGCTAATTGCAAGGGTACCTCAACTAATTCCAACGACCTTGACGAAGGCAGGGTAATCGTTAAATCGATTCGGAAATTGGCAAGCACAGAATGATTTTCGTATAATAAGAAACCTTCCGCCTTAATCGGCGACACTGCTTTGATTTCATTATTTCTTTGCATCAATGAACTTTCCCGGTCTATCATCCGAGAGAAATAGTACGGTTCACCACGATGTTCTTGTAATTCTTTTAATGGCCACTTCATTTCCATCACCCCTAAAATAACAAATTGAATTATACTAGTGAAAAAAAACTTTGTCAATGTATTTTCCTTTACATCAAAAAAGGAAAACGTTTTTTTATGCTTTTAATTCTTTGGCCAAAGCGATTGTTTTGTCCAAAAGCACCTTTTCCGCATCGACGATCGGATAGCGCTGTTCTTTATCTTCACTGTTCATCAATGAAACTTCCGTGCAACCCAACAACACAATGTCCGCACCGCAATTTTTGAAGTCTTCCAAAATTTCGTAATACAAAGGGAAAAATAAATGAGATCTCTCTTTGATGTAATAATAAATCATTTTATTGATCTTGTCTTGTAATGCTCTGTCCGGCAATACCACTTGGTAACCTTTCTCAACAAGTCGATTTTCGTAGATGCGGCTCTGATGCGTTCCCTCTGTGGCAAATAATCCGACTTTTTTTGCGCCCTCATAGTGTTCCGCAATGTAGTCGACCGTAAGATCGATCATATTCAGAATCGGAATATCCGTTTCCTTTTGAATATCATCGAAGAAATAATGGATAGTATTGCAGGGCATGATGATGAATTCCGGCTGAAGAAGATTCAACATATGAACATCTTCTATCACTGCTTCCACCGGATTCGGTTTGGTCGGATCCAAAATATATTCCGTACGATCGGGAATATCAGCGTGATTCATCAGAATGTAATTGAAATAATCCTGGTCGTTTTCGGGGAAATGACGCTTGTTCATTTCAACGAGAAAATTGGTCGTCGCCAGCGTTCCCATTCCTCCAAGAATACCAAAAAATTTTTTCATACTTTCTCATCCCTCGTTTCCCGTTTGTTTCTTTTTTCAGCTCATTCCTCTGGCGGATGCTCTCTGAATTTTTTGTAATAATTGAATTTGGAAGCCAGCACATAGAATTTTCTTTTCGGGCTGACTTCAAAAGGCGCATCCAAAGGGTGCACTACTTTCCCATCTTTGTATAGCTCTTTTACTTTTTTCCGCAACACATCGGACTTGACATACTTCAGCAAAAGATTCTTTGGTGTCATAGTGAACAAGGCTTCATTCGTGTTGATCGTGACCCCAAGTTTTTTCTTGGCTATGTAATCTTCAACATAGTATTTCGCAACATTATTCCCGCTGGCGGTAACATAATAGTTGCTGACGCCCAGACGCCCGTTCAATTCAAAGAAAACATAGTCATCTTTGCGCTCATCGTACTTCACGTCAAAATTGGAGAAACCATAAAACTCGGTTTCCGCAATCAGTTTTTGAACGGAAGCAACAATCTTCTGCTCTTCCCTTGCCCAAATCGTCAGGTGATTTCCGATGGCGGATGGCGTATGGTCTTCCAAGAGGATATGGCCGAACGAAATCAGCTTGATTTCCTTGTCCCTTGGCGAGGTGTAGACCGTCACAACACCAAGATAGGTGTCATCGCCGGGCACGTACTCCTGCAGGATCAGGTTGTCTGTGTAGCCGTTGTCGCGCACTAAATGATAGATGCGCTCAAGATCTTTTTCATCCCGTCCGATGAAGACTTTTTCTTTGCCTTCAAAATGCAGACCCTGGTACAGGATGGCGTTCGAAGGCTTGATGATGATCGGAAATTCAAATGGCAAGTCCAGTGAAAATTCATCCATGACTACAGTCTTTGGATAAGGAACACCCACTTTTTCACAGATGGCGTAAAAACTTTCCTTATTGGTCGCCCGAAGGAATACATCTTCATCCACATACGGAATGATCCAATCATCACTGAAGCGGTCCTTCGTTCGGATCAACAGTTCTGCATAGCGATCGTCTGCCCCGAAGATGATTTTTTTCATATTCGGATAGTCACGGCCGATTTGTTGAATGGTCTCAAAAAAATGATCTAGGTCATCGATTCCCGGTTGGATGTAATGCTTGATGATGCGGGAATTGCCGATAGGGCCTATGATCATCGGGCTGATGAGGTTCGTTTTAACTTGGTACGCTTCATAGAAAGCTCTCGCCAAACTATAGGCTCCTCTGTTCCCCCCTACGATTACGGGAACGAAACTGACGGAGTTGGCTTCTTCGCTCATTTGATTGTCCTCCTTAGTGCCTAAAACCGAACATTAAAGGTTCTAGCATCTATTAACCTATCCATTATATTTCTTTGGTTGTAGTCAGTCAAACGCTTCTTGCGATTTTTCATTAAAGTTTTCATTAATTTTATTAAAAAACTTAGTCCTGATTCCTCGGCTCGTTGCGGATGTAAATGGGTGACCGGGTGAAATTCTGCTCCTCCAAAACCGGAAGGCCTCCCAAACGGTAGATGCGGTCGCTCCTGATTTCCAGTTGCAAGTCCGCTGTATGTGGCTCACGCAATTTCGTGACGATCGGGGTCTCCGTGTTTTTTTTCAAGCCGTTCAGATAGCGTCTTCCGGCCTCCGTAAATCCGAGCAACCGGATGGTGTCCGCTTTTTCCTGGAAAGTAGTCGCTTCTGCTTTGGTTATCCCCAACAAAACATAGGAACAGACCCGCTGCAGCCGGGCCCATGTCCAACGCTTGTTCTTCATGCGCCGAATGAAGGCCATAAAATCGGCTGCATCCTCGGCCTCTTTTTTCAACCTGTATTCGATGCCTTCTTCAACTTGATAGATGTTCCGGAGTTCCGCATGCGAAAGCAGCATGAGCTGATATTGCAGCATCGCCCAGTATGGAGCCCAATCAAGCAGAGGGCGCCTCTCCAGCGCCTCTAACGTCGCTTGCGGCACAAACCTGCCCATGTCCTTCCTTTCGGTTTCTTTCCCGTGGTGGAGTGACCATTCGCGAATGGCGGTCCCACTTGCAAATTCTTGTCCGAAAGCATCACTGTCGTTGTGTCCGGCACCTCGCCTGAGCACAATGGCCGTTTCCATCGGTTCGGGGAATTGTTCATTTTCATTGACATACGCCAATCCGAGCTGATTATTGGGCGTTGAAAAGGAAATAGCAGAACCTTGTGGGCGCAGGACTTCGGCAATGGCCGTTTCCAGTTGCGCAGCATAGGTTCTGCCATCATTTCGGTAAGTCTGAAAAATCCGATTGATTTCCGCTTCGTGTTCGCGCAAGAAGCGGCTGTGCGAAACGAAATCTTCCGCTGCTCCTTCTTCAGCACCGAACGCAAAGGCATCGCACTGCATCGCCTGCAACAAGCGGATGCCTGCTTTTGCGAACAGATCCGCGGACTGCAAACTCCCCAAAATCGGCATTTCCACGACGATGTCGGCACCGTTCCGCAAAGCGATTTCCGCACGCGTCCATTTATCCAACAAAGCTGGCGCGCCCCTTTGGACAAAATTGCCGCTCATTGCGACAACCATGACATCGCTCTTCGTCATCCGCCTGGCTTCCGACAGTTGGTAGCGGTGACCGTTATGGAAAGGATTGTATTCTGCAATTACACCACAAGCTTTCATCGAAGCGCCCCCTTTGGTTTCATTGTATGGTTGCGCGGTTTTTTTGCCTTGGCTTGCTTAAGCTTTTTTGCAGGCAAAAAACCAGCGCGGACTGTCATCGCGCACATCAGCTTCACCAAATTCGGCTGTGGCCGTCACATCGGTGAATCCGGCTTCTTCAAGGAGCCGCTTGTAGACTTCCAGCGGATACGTGCGTTCGCGATGGTATTCCGAATGGCGTTCAAACAATTCCGGATTACTCTGGGATCCCACGAAGAAAGTCAAATCATGCTCGACACTGTTCGCAGCATCGCCGGCAAAACTTTCCCAGAGGAAGGCTCCTGCTTCATCCTGATAGATGTATTGATATCCCGGAAAAACGTCATTCACTTGATGCATCGAGTGGACGTCGAACAAAAAAACACCGCCAGGTCCGAGATTCCGGATGACGCTTTGAAAGACTTCCGCCACTTCAGCTTCATCAGACATGTAGCAAAGAGAATCAGAGAAGCACGTCACGACGTCAAAATCCCCCATCGGCTCCAGTGAACGCATGTCTCCTACCGCCAACGAAAGCGTAACGCCTTCTTCCTGCATCCGGTTGTATGCAAGCGAAAGCATTTCGTCGGAGAGATCGACCCCTGTTACCCGATGGCCTTTTTTCGCCAATTCCACTGCAATCTTCCCTGTCCCGCATGCCAATTCCATGATGTCCAGACCGGATTTCCCGGCTGTATATTTTTCAACATAAAGAAGCCAGCTGTCGTAGACAGACTGGTCCATTATTTCATCATAGTAATGGGCAAAGATGTCGTAACTCATTGCTCAGTGACCATCCCCGAGATGTCGACCATAGGCGCATCACTCCATAATTTTTCGATGTTGTAATAGCCGCGTTCCTCATGGTTGAATACATGCACGATGACGTCGTTCAAATCGATCAATGTCCATTTGCCTGAATCTTTGCCTTCGACGTTTTTGACTTCGCCTTTGTTTTTGTGCACGTTCTCCACGATTGCTTCCACGATTGCAGCGACTTGCTTTTCATTACGGCCGTTCATGACGACAAAGTAATCACCGATCGATGTCAAACCGCGTACATCCAATGCCATGATATCCTGAGCCAATTTGTCATCTGCTGCTTTAACCACTACTTCCAATAATTCTTCACTTGTTAATTTCATTATGATTTCCCCACTTTTCTTTGGATCCAACTGTTGTAGACATAGATTGTGCCGGGATAAATCGGCAGTTCTTTCTTCACCAGATGGATGATTGTTTTTTCTATTTTAAAATAAGCTGCCTCATCCAGGCTGTTCTCAGCCAGTCTTCTGGCTTCGTCAACGCCCTTGAATGCGCGTCCCGATTCGATGTAATCGGCGATGAAGAGGACTTTCCCGATCAGGGTCATCGTCTCGCCACCGATTGTATGCTGGCGGATCGCGTCAAGGATAGCCTCGTCCTTGATTCCGAATAGCGTTTCGGCATAATAAGCACCGACAGGACCATGCATGATTTCGCTGCCGAAACCGGTCATTTCGCTGTCCATCCCTTCGGACAGGACGATTGCCTTCATGCTTTCCGTAGCATGTTCTTTCGCGTAGTCGTGCAGGAGAGCGGCCAACGAACAAGCTTCCACGGATGCGCCGTATTTTTCCGCCAATTGGATGGAACAGGCTTCGACCCGCAGCACATGCTGGAAACGCGATGGCTTCATCTGTTTTTCCACTTCCGCCAAAATGGCTTCCCGCGCCCAATCCGTATAGATCCCTGTATATGCAAGCTCAGTATTCGTCATCGAGATAGAGTCCTTCTTTCAAAATGTAATCTTTGACGTCCTCTTTCACCAAATAACGGATCGAGCGGCCGGTTTTGACCATCTTGCGGATTTCCGTCGAACTGATGTCGATCAACGGCGCATCAACCCAAATGATCGGATAGATGCTTTCCCTTCCGTATCCTGGCCTGGCGACGCCGACGAACTGCACAAGTTGCACCAATTCATCGATGCGTTCCCACTTCGGCAAGTATTCCACCATGTCCCCGCCGATGATGAAATAATAATCGGTGTCCGGATGCATGGAAGTCAATAATTTCATCGTCTCGATCGTGAAGCTCTTACCGCCCCGCTCCAACTCGATCGTTTCGATATCGAACAGCGGATTGCCCGCAATGGACAACCGCACCATCGACTCGCGATGCTTCGCCGGGATCGATTCTTTTTCATCGACATGAGGGGGCTCGGCATCGGGCATGAAATAGATCTTATCCAAGCCGAGTTGTTCCCCAACCTGCTGCGCGACGATCAGATGGCCTAAATGGGGCGGACTGAAGGTCCCTCCCATGATGCCGATGCGTTTCCGGTCCTGGAAAGCAATCTGCGTCTCGACCTCGGTTTCTTCGATGATCATATAATCCGTTTGTCCGATCAAATTTAAAGTTGTGATCAATTTTTTCTCACCTCAATAAAATAGGGATTGGCCTGCCTTTAGATTTTTTCAACGACAGTCGAATAGCGACGGTTCTTTTCTTTGGTTGATGGTTTGAACAACACAAGCGTGCGTCCAATCTGTTGGACGACTTTCGCTTGCAGTTTTTCTTCGATCACTGCAGCGACATCTTCCGTTTCCTCATCCGTGTTCTGCAGAAGAGCGATCTTCAGTAATTCCCTTTTCTCCAATGCTTCACCGATTTGGTAAAGCATCTCTTCGTTCAATCCACCTTTACCCACTTGGAAGAGCGGATTCATATGGTGCGCTTCTTTTTTCAAATATTGTTTTTGTTTGCCTCTTAATTCCATTTGACACCTCAGTCTTTTATTATTAAATGATCGGTTTGCGCATTACTGTGTCCACGCCTTGCGGGACCCATGCTGCGACTTTGCCTGGTTTGCGGACAGTTATCCATCCCAATCCGGAAAATACGATATCGGACGGTACTTTGACATTGAATTCACGTCTGACCAACGGCGGGAAATTTTCCGCGTCTTCCGCAGACGGCGGCTGAAGAAGGGTCCCCAGATGTTTTGCATAGAATTCATCCGCTTTTTCCAATTTGGTGCGGTGGATTTTCAAGTCATTCGAGAAATAGCAAGTGAAGGATGATTTTTCCCCACTGATGAAATCAAAACGCGATGCGCCGCCCAAGAACAGCGTCTGTTCCGGGTTCAATTGATAAGTAATCGGTTTGATTTCGTGTTGCGGCGCTACGAGCTTCAATTCTTTCGGGCTCAGCACATGCGCCATTTGATGGTGATGGATGATCCCCGGCGTATCGATGAGGAAATGCCCATCGTCCAAAGGAATACGGATCTGATCCAACGTTGTGCCAGGGAATTGGGAAGTCGTGATGACATCTTCCTTGTTGCCTGTAGCCGCACGGATGATCTGGTTCATGACAGTGGATTTACCCACGTTCGTAACACCCACGACATAAACATCTTTGCCATCCCGGTGTTCTTCGATGGTTTCCAACAGATCATCGATGGACGTCGCTTTCTTGCCGCTTACCAACATAACATCGACCGGGCGCAAGCCTACTGACTGCACCTGCTCCGTCAACCATTGCTTCACACGGGACAGTTTGACCGACTTCGGCAAAACATCCACTTTATTTCCGACAACCAACACTTTATTTTTGCCCGCAAAGCGATGCAAGCCGGGGATCATGCTGCCGTACACATCAAACAGATCGATGACGTTGACGATCAAGGCATCTTCCATCGAGATGGTGTTCAGCATCGCCAAAAACTCATCATCCGTGACGGAAACTTTTTCCATCTGATTGTAATGGCGCAATCTGAAACAGCGTTGGCAGTATAATTGCCCGGAATCCAATCCCTTTTGCAGAGCGGCCGCCGGAGTATACCCTCGTTCGGTCGGATCATCGGTCTGGATTTTTGCCCCACAGCCGATGCAATAGAGATCTTCTGTTAATTCTTCTTTAGTCAAGTGATTTCCTCCATATCATTCCTGGATCATTTTTCAACAAACGTTTCAGCAGTTTTCTTTCAAAGAATCGGTTTATGCGCGTATTCCATCCGTCCGAATTGATGATCGGCATTACCCACACACTCTTGACTCCCGCTCGATTTGCGCCAAAAACATCCGTAAGCAATTGGTCCCCAACCATCAGGCATTGGTCCAACGGAATCTGCAGCTGTTCTGCTGCCTTGATGTAGCCGCGGCGGGAAGGCTTCATGGATCTTGGAACATAAGACAATTGCAGCTTATCCGCGATTATCTTGATGCGCTTATCGCTGTTGTTGGAAATGATGACGACAGGTATCGCATTTTCTTTCATCAAAGCGATCCAATCCTTCAATTCCTGTGTCCCTTCCGGATTATTCCAGGCGATCAAGGTATTGTCCAGATCGGTCAGTACACCTTTGATGTTGTTCTTTTCAAGTTGTTCCGGAGTGATGTGATAGATGGACTCCACCATCCATGTCGGTTTGAATTTATTTAACATAATGTCTCCTCATCAAAAAAATAAGAGGACGGGAAAAAGCAACAACGTCACTTTTCAAGCAGAACCCGAGAGAAATCCCCCCAAGTCGCGCCCCAAAACCGAAAAACTGCACGGCACACAATCCGAAAAAAAACATCCTGTACCCCACAAAAAAGTTTTGACCCAGCCTCACTACTATCCAATTGTATATTATAACCCCATTCCAGTAACATTATAAAGCATAAACCAAAAAATACAAGAGCGCGATAGCCTGCGCCAGCGGATGAGCATTAAGAGGACAAGCGCAAAGTTGCCTTTTTTGGCCATGTGCGCTTGTCAGCTTAAGCGGAATCCCCAGCAGGCCAGAGCGCGTCTACGGAGAGCGCGATGATTCGCGCTCAGACATCCGGACGCTTGCGCTCGGGCCTGGAAAGATGGATAACTTTCCGTTATTCATCCTTTCTGCTCTCATCCGGCCTAAATACATGGATAACTTTCCAATATCCATCTTTTCTGTCCGCGTTCGGCCTAACGCCTGCGAACACTACCCAAAAATACAAAAAACCCAAGGATTTTCTCCTCGGGCCCACTATTATTTGATTACTTGCACACCATTTTTTTCAACATGCAGCAACTTGACTTCACTGTCTTTGACGGCAGCTCTAGCCGCAGCTACGAACGCTGCTGCCTTTTCAGGATGGATCATCGTGAGGATCGTCGTGCCGGCACCACTCAGGTAAGTACCGTACGCTCCCATCTCATGTCCCAATTTCCGGACTTGACTCAACTCCGGAACCAAGGCGCCGCGATAAGGCTCATGGAAGACATCCTGCTCCATCAATGCGCCCGCTTTTTCGATATCTCCCGAGAAAACAGCCGCCACCAGCATATTCGAGATGCTGCTGCCTTTTACTGCTTCCTTGAACGGAAGGGAATCCGGCAAAACGGCCCTGCTCGCTTTCGTCAACAATTCCTTTTCCGGAATTGTCACCACCAAGGCAACCTCAGGGAAACTTGCCTTCGTCCAATATACTTTGGAATCCAAAACAGTTCCGACAGTGAAATCCCCCGTGATGGCAGGCGTCACATTGTCAGGATGGCCTTCGATGCGTGTCGCGATTTGGATTTTATCATCAATGCTCAATTGCAGATCTGCACATTGATTAGCCAACTCGATCCCGGCAACGATGGCAGCCGAACTGCTGCCCAATCCTCTGGCAGCAGGCACTTCACTCGTCATCGTGATTTTCCTTGGTGCCATATTCGGCGCCAAAGACAACGCGGTTTCAATAATCAGATTCGTTTTGTCAGTCGGGATCCCCGCTCCCAAATCATGGAGAATTTCCCACTCGTCGGCCTCTTCTTTTACGGTCAACGTCAAATATAATGATACAGCCAATCCAAGGGAATCAAAACCTGGCCCCAAATTGGCGGAAGTTGCCGGTACACGGATATCAAACATCCTACTAATCAATCCCTTCCAAAAAAACGATGGTCCATCATTTCTTAATCTATTATTTATTCGAAATATGAGAGAAATCCGATCAATGTTCCAACACTTTGAAATGGACCTTCAATTTCATATCATCATTATCTTCCATCGCTTGGATAATTTCATTTTCTTGCGCTTTCGACATCGGATGCGTAACGATGACGATGATCGCTTTACCGTTTGCCAATGGCTCTTGGATGATCTTGTCGAAGCTGACTTCTGCAGTGGCGAAGATTTTCGCCAATTCCAAAAACTGGCCGGCACGATCGGTAACTTCCAAACGCATGAATACAGGATTGATGACCTGCTCAGGCTTCGCGATTCGGGTCTCTACCTCATATTCGTTGAAGATGTTCCCGGTTGTTCCCAAAAGGATGTTTTTAGCGATATTCATCACATCGCTGACTACGGCTGTCGCGGTAGGCAACTCGCCCGCTCCGGCTCCGTAGAACATCGTTTCCCCAAGAGCTTCCCCTGCGACAAAGACAGCATTCATTTCATTGTTGACGCTGGCCAAAGGGTGCGATTCCGGAACAAATACCGGTCCGACTTCCACGTTGACGCTGTCGTCGATTTTTTCGGCAGTACCTATCAGTTTGATTTTGTAGCCTAAACGGTTCGCCAACTTGATGTCGTTGATGGAAACATTGCGGATACCCGTCACTGCTACATCATCCAAAGTCACATCATTCGTTCCGAAGGCAAGACGAGCCAAAATGACCATTTTGCGCGCTGCATCCAATCCATCGACATCGCTTGTCGGATTTTTTTCGGCAAAGCCCAATTCCTGTGCCAATGCCAAGGCTTCATCGTAAGAATAGCCTTCTTTGTCCATTTTCGTCATCATGAAGTTGGTCGTACCGTTCACGATCCCCATGACTTTTTGGATGTTGTCGGAAGCGAAACTTTCCGTGATCGCACGCAAGATCGGAACACCGCCAGCAACAGCTGCTTCATACAAGAAATCGCATTTGTTCGCTTTCGCCAGCGTGACCAATTCTTTCCCATGCAAAGCCACAAGATCTTTGTTTGCTGAAACGACATGCTTCCCAGCCGCCAATGCTTGGGAAATGTAATCTTTTGCTGCCGGAACATATCCAATCAATTCCACGATGATCGAAATTTCTTCGTCATTCAAAATCTCATCAAAATTATCTGTGCAATGAACAGCATCGCCAAAGAACGTTTTGCATTTTTCAATATCGCGGTCCAGAACCGTTTTGATGACTACTTCCTGTCCAACTACTTGATTGATTTTATTTTGGTGGCCGCCGATGATGCGGGCAACGCCAGTCCCTATCGTTCCTAGTCCTAATAAACCTACGTAAATCTTGTTTGCCATTATTCCACCTCTTCAATTATTTCCTTATTACACAGTATACTGAATGTTGCGGAATTACTCTACATAAAAATTAAAAAATTTTAATGATTGCCACTTTATTCCCATGAAAATGGAAAAGACAAAAAAAGGCAGCGGGAAAATGAGCCGACTCATTTTCCCGCTGCCTTAGTTCATGCAAGGATGGATGAATTAATCTTGTAATAATTCGTAAATTTCGATGGCAACTAAATCAAGATCATCAAATTGATAAGTTTGGTTTGAATCGTGTTCTTCCAATTCAAAACTTTCCGTATCGCGGTTGTATTTAACGACGCAACGTTCTACGCCTGCTTTTTCAAAACGACGGATTTCGACATCACCATTGTCTTCCATCATTACTTCTAGGCGACGAAGGATCGCTGAGAGCTGTGAAGGTTTCATGATATTTCCCCTTTCAAGACTAACTTCTTATTTATTCTAGCATTTTTTTTCTGACTGCGCATCAATTTACTGTAATTTACCCAAGAAAATCAATATTTGAGCAGTGCGCCTTATTCGCCCCACCAAAGCTTCACCAGCGCTTGCGTACCATCATCAGCGAAATCTTTGCCCGCTAATTGTTCGTAAAGGAGCGCCGCCTGTCTTGTAGCCGGCAAATCGATGCCCATCTTCTCCGCTTCATCCAGTGCGATCTTAAGGTCTTTCACAAAATGTTTGACGAAGAACCCTGCTGTGTAATCTTGCTTCAGGATCCGAGGGCCATAGTTCGTCAGAGACCAGTTCGCGGCACTGCCGGAACCGACTTGTTCGATTACGCGTTCCAAATCCAATCCGGCTGCTTTAGAGTAAACCAGCAATTCGGTCATGCCGGTCATCGTTCCGGCCACCATGATCTGGTTAGCCATTTTCGTGTGCTGGCCGCTGCCGGCTGGCCCTTGCAGCATCACCTTACTGGAAAATACGGACAGGACTTGTTTTGCGGCATCGAATGTTTCTTCATCTCCGCCGACCATCGTTGTGAGCGTTCCGTTCTGCGCACCCTTGTCTCCCCCGGATACCGGAGCATCGAGAGTAGCAATGCCTTTTTCTTTTCCGAAAGCATATATTTTTTCCGCCAGAGTCGGCGTACTCGTTGTCATATCAATGAGGATATGGTGGTCATCCGCTTGCGAGAAGATCCCGGTCTCGCCAAAATAGGTCTCTTCAACGTCTGTCGGATAGCCTACTATCGTGATGACGATATCTGCTTGCGCCGTCACATCGGCAGGCGTATCGCACCATTTTGCACCCTCAGAGATGACCGCATCGGCTCTGCTCTTCGTTCGATTATAGACATGGACAGGATAGCCCGCATTCAAAAGATGTCTGATCATGGATGAGCCCATGACACCCGTTCCGATAAAACCAATTTTTTCCATTTATACAACAGTCCCTTCTAAACGCTATGTTAACAGTATACCTTACGCCTAGCGCAGATAAAAACAAAAAAGCGCCGGGAAACAGATTATCCAAGCAATCTGCTTCCCGGCGTTCGGGCTCAACGTTTGATTTTTTCCAGGAGATTCACTCTTAATTTCAATTCTTCGCGCGGCTGCGATTCATAAATGTCGATACTTGTTTGATAATAGCTCAATACGGCATCCGCAAATGCTTTTGAAGAAATTTCCTGCATCAGTTCATCCCATACTTCTTGGTTGATCGCAACATCGGAACTGTGAAAAAAGTCCGCATAGGCGATGATGGTCTTGCCGATTTTGTCATCCTCTTCGAACAACATCCCTAGGCTATCCTCTGTTATCAGACCGGATAAATAGTCATTCCGTTTTGCAATGACCGGACACCCATTTACGATCGATTCCAAGTAGGTCAAGCCTTGCGTCTCTGATTCTGAAGCATTGATATAAATATCCGCCATCTGATAATATTCGCTCACATCTTCATTTCTGACTTCCCCGACAAAAATCACATTACGGGTCAAATCCATTTCTGCCACCAGCGTCTCCAAATCATGACGCATCGGCCCGTCACCGACGAACACAAGCTTTGCGGACGGGTAGGCTTCGACAACCTCAGGAAAGGCATGAACAAGCTTATCCAGATTTTTTTCTGAAGACAACCTGCTGAGGGAGAGCAGCACCAATTCGGAATCCGAAATGCCCAACTCCTCGCGCTTGCGGGATTTGATGCCGACAATCTGTTCGGGTATCCTGACACCCGTTGGAATGACGCGTATTTCCTTGTAGATATTGTAGGATGCCAACTTCTCCTTCATTTGCTCGCTTGGAGCAATGATGCCCATCGTACTGTTGCAGAAATAACGGGAGGCTATCTTAACCGCACGGGGTTTCACAACTTTCCCTTTAGCGATGTAGTGCAGATATTTTTCGTACATGGTGTGATAGGTATGCACCGTCGGGATCTCCAGCATGTACCCGACGAATTTACCCGTCAAACCCAAGCTGAACTCCGTATGCGTGTGCACGATATCAATCTTCTGTTTCTTAGCTTCCTTCAACGCTTTGTTCATCCCTTTGACCGCAACCCTACGATCTTTGAAAGACAAGAACGGGATACTGGTCAAGCGGATTATATTTTTTTCAGCTTCGTCAGCTTTCGGGTCGGTTGTGGTAAAAATGATGACCTCATGACCTTCTGCCTCCAATTCCTCTTTCAAGGTGCGGATTGAAGTGGAAACCCCGCTCACTTGAGGAAAATACGAATCTGTAAACATACCTATTCTCATGATTTCACCTCGAAAAAATCCCATCAAATTTATAATGACTCAATATGTTCAGTATATAGAACATTTTGATATTTGTCACTCATCCCGCAGACCTACTTTTCAAAATATATCCGCCCGAAATGGGATGCGCAAATAACAGGTGCTCAATATCCATGATCGGTTTGAAATCGTAGGCACACAAAAAGACCAGGCATGCAAGCATGCCCGGCCTTTTTAACCTGAATCGGCTTAGTCTACTAATTTAGCTTTCATTTCTTCAACCAATGCAATGACTTCTTCAACAGTCGTACATTCATTGATTGCTTTGTCCGCTAATGTTTCCATTTCTTTGGAATCCAAGCGTTTCATCAAGCTGCGTGTTTTCAGGACGCTGGATGCGCTCATGGAGAACTCATCCAAACCAAGACCTACCAACAACGGAACCGCTGTTTGGTCGCCGGCCATCTCGCCACACATACCAGTCCATTTGCCTTCAGCATGAGAAGCATCGATAACATGCTTGATCAGCGTAAGGATAGCTGGGTTGTAAGGTTGATACAAGTAAGAAACTTGTTGGTTCATGCGGTCTGCCGCCATTGTGTATTGGATCAAGTCATTTGTTCCGATACTGAAGAAATCTACTTCTTTAGCGAATTGATGAGCTAAAACAGCAGCTGCTGGGATTTCGATCATGATACCTACTTGGATATCATCAGCGACTTCTACGCCATCGGCTAATAGATTCGCTTTTTCTTCATCCAACATCGCTTTTGCTGCTCTGAATTCGTTCAGAGTTGAAATCATCGGGAACATGATGCGTAATTTACCGTAAACGGAAGCACGCAACAATGCACGCAATTGTGTACGGAACATTTCTGGCTCAGCCAAACAAATACGGATTGCACGGTAACCCAAGAATGGATTCATTTCTTTCGGCAATTCCAAATAAGGCAATTCTTTGTCCCCACCGATGTCCATTGTACGAACAACGACAGGTTTGCCTTCCATGCCTTCCAAAACAGCTTTATAAGCATCGAATTGCTCATCTTCTGTCGGGAAGTCCGAAGAATCCATGTACAGGAATTCAGTACGGTATAGACCGATCGCTTCAGCGCCGTTAGCGATAACGCCGTCCAAATCTTTAGGCGTTCCGATATTGGCTGCCAATTCGATATGTTTACCGTCTGCTGTCACTGTATCTGCATTCTTCAGTTTGTGCCATTCAGCTTGCATCGCAGAAAACTCTTCAGCTTTCTTCTTGTATGCAGCTAATGTTTCTTCATCAGGATTGATGAAGACGTCGCCGTCCAAACCATCCAAAATGATGATATCGCCATCTTTGACGATTTGTGTGATCTCTTTTGAACCTACGATTGCAGGAATTTCCAAAGAACGGGCCATGATTGCGCTGTGGGATGTGCGTCCACCGATGTCGGTAACGAATCCTTTAACATAATCACGGTTCAATTGAGCAGTATCACTAGGAGTCAAATCTTTGGCAACGACGATCACTTCTTCAGTGATTGTCGATGGGTTAGGGATTTTAACACCCAATAAGTGGCTCAATACACGCTCGGTAACGTCGCGGATATCCGCTGCACGTTCTTGCATGTATGGATTGTCTTCCATCGCTTCGAACATACCGATGAACATGCCGGCAACATCAGAAAGTGCTGATTCAGCATTGACACCGTTGTCGCGGATGTTTGAATTCATTGATCCAATCATTTCTGGATCGGATAATACCATTAAATGTGCATCAAAAACTTGTGCTTCTTCTTCGCCAAGTGACACTGCCGCTTTGTCTCTGATTGCACTTACCTCTGATTTAGCGGTTTCAAAGCTTTGCAAAAGGCGAGCAATTTCGCCTTCTGAATCTTCCACTTTACGCTTCTCAAAGGATAGATCCGGTTCAGTAAGCAAATATGCTTTCGCGATTGCAATACCGTCACTAGCTGCTATTCCTTGTAAGTGGTTTTTCATATTACTCTGCTAGCCCTTCTTTTACCATTGTTTCAGTGATTCCAGCCATAGCGTCTGCTTCGTCCGGACCTTCTGCAGTGATGACAACATCAGCGCCTTGGCCTACGCCTAATGACATTACACCCATGATTGATTTTAAGTTAACTGATTTACCTTTGTATTCTAAATTGATATCTGAATTAAATTTGCTTGCAGTTTGCACCAATAAAGTTGCTGGACGTGCGTGA
Source organism: uncultured Carnobacteriaceae bacterium (assembly GCA_963814755.1). Taxonomy (GTDB): domain Bacteria; phylum Bacillota; class Bacilli; order Lactobacillales; family Aerococcaceae; genus Trichococcus. The sequence goes on along the minus strand of CAWFEB010000024.1, from coordinate 68,266 downwards.
ATCCCTGTTTCTGCGATTACGTGATATTCTTTTCTTTCCATGTCATAAACCCCTTTTGAGATGTATTTATTTAAGGTATTTTTAATACGTTTCCATTATAACAGAAAAATGGGAAACCGGATCAAAAATAACCCTTTCATTGAATAAGATTACCATCTTTCGCTTTATACTACAACTGTTTTAACCAGATTCGTTCAAATTTTTGTCATAATTGCCGAAATGCCACTAATTTAATACAACCTTCCCATTAGGCGGATGCCGTCCCGCGGAGAAATTTTTTGCCTTGTTCAGGTCTTACTACTTGAAAGTCAAAATAGGTCAATGTATAATGGGGTCATAAGGTCAGAGTTGGTCAGGATACCTTCTCACGAGAATTCCTTAGCCGTTACTACTATAATATACATGTAGCTATGATCCATATAGAAAGGAAGATTGCCATGCTTTGTCAAAATTGCGAAAAAAACCAAGCTTCCATTCATCTGTATGCCAGCGTGAATGGACAAAGACGCCAAATCGACTTATGCCAGAGTTGCTATCAAGAATTCAAAGCTGCTCAATCGCAACAAAACAATCCGAATCCAAGATCCCAAGGCCCCGTAGACCCTTTTTCTTTCGGTAATCTGGATTCCTTCTTCAAGAAAATGCAGCAAAACCAAGAACAGAATTTCCAACAGCCACCTGCCCCAGAAGCTGCCCGTGGAGGAAAAGGCGGCGGCAAAGGCGGCTTGCTTGACGAATACGGCATCAACTTGACGCAATTGGCCCGCGATGGCGGCATCGACCCTGTCATCGGAAGAGACAGTGAAATCGCACGCGTCATCGAAATCCTGAATCGCCGCACGAAAAACAACCCGGTACTCACAGGTGAAGCTGGTGTCGGCAAAACAGCCGTAGTGGAAGGCCTTGCCCAAAAAATCGTGGACGGTGATGTTCCTCAGAAATTGCTGGACAAAGAAGTGATCCGCTTGGATGTCGTCTCGCTCGTCCAAGGAACCGGCATCCGCGGCCAATTCGAAGAACGGATGCAGAAGCTGATGGATGAAATCCGCGCGAACAAACAAATCATCCTCTTCATCGATGAAATCCATGAAATCGTCGGCGCAGGAAACGCTGAGGGAAGTATGGATGCAGGCAATATCCTGAAGCCCGCCCTTGCGAGAGGCGAACTGCAATTGGTCGGAGCCACAACGCTGAACGAGTACCGCAGAATCGAGAAAGACGCTGCATTGGAACGCCGATTCCAGCCCGTCCGCGTGAATGAACCGACACCTGAACAGACGTTGATCATTCTCCAAGGCATCCGTCCGAAATACGAAGATTATCATCACGTCAAATATTCGGATAAGGCACTGGAAGCGGCTGTCAAATTATCGCACCGCTATATCCAGGATCGTTTCCTTCCGGACAAAGCCATCGACTTGCTCGATGAGTCCGGATCCAAAAAGAACCTGACCATCAAGCCCATCGATCCGCAACAGATCGAGGAACGCATCGAAGCGGCGGAACGGGAAAAACAAGCAGCCCTGCATGCGGAAGATTACGAAAAAGCTGCCTATTATCGCGATCAGATCACAAATCTGAATAAGATGAAACAAAATCCGACGCCAGCCGATGGTGATCCCGTCGTCACGGAACAGGATATCCAAAAGATCATTGAGATCAAAACAAATATCCCGGTCGGCGAGTTGCTTGAAAAAGAACAAACGCAATTGAGGAATCTTGATGCCGATCTGAAGAAAAATGTCATCGGCCAGGACGAAGCCATCGACAAAGTATCCAAAGCGATCCGCAGAAACCGGATCGGATTAAGCCGCAAAAACCGCCCGATCGGCTCCTTCTTGTTTGTGGGACCTACCGGTGTCGGCAAGACCGAATTGGCCAAACAGTTGGCGATCGAAATGTTCGGGACCGAAGATGCGATCATCCGCTTCGACATGAGCGAATACATGGAAAAACACGCCGTCTCCAAATTGATCGGTTCGCCTCCAGGGTACATCGGCTATGACGAAGCCGGCCAATTGACCGAGCGTGTCCGCCGCAGTCCCTACAGCATTCTGCTTTTGGATGAAGTCGAAAAAGCCCATCCGGATGTGATGCATCTCTTCCTGCAGATCCTTGATGACGGCCGCCTGACGGATTCCCAAGGAAGAACCGTCAGCTTCAAAGACACCATCATCATCATGACCAGCAATGCCGGCACGGGCGTCCAGGAAGCAAGTGTAGGATTCGGCGCAGCCATGAAAGGGAAGACGCATTCCATCCTGAACCGTTTGAGCGATTACTTCAAGCCTGAATTCATCAACCGCTTCGATGCGATCGTCGAGTTCAACCAGTTGTCCAAAGAGAATTTGAGCAGCATCGTCACGCTTATGTTGGACGACGTCAACGAATTGTTGAAGGATAAGGAAATCAGCGTTACCGTCTCGCAGAAAGCAAAAGATCGCCTTATCGATCTGGGATATGACCCAAGCATGGGTGCACGCCCGCTGCGCCGCGTCATCCAGGATCAGATCGAGGACCAGGTAGCTGAATTCTACTTGGATAATCCGAAAATCAAAGATTTGTTTGTCGACGCAGATGAAGAAGGCAATCTGATGGTCGTCAGCAAAGTCGAACGCACAGAAACAACTGCATCTGAATAAGATTGATTTCGCAAAAGGCAAGAGTTCATGAATGGACTCTTGCCTTTTTCTTTTGAAAGGCCATGAAAATTATTCATTTATTTCTTTACCCTTTAAATAAATGAATAGTTGTTATATAATTATTCTATAAACAGCCAACCTAAGTTAGGGGTGTTCGTCCATGAAATTGATCGATGTTACAAATAGCCACGCTGATCTTGTACGTGAGCAATTGGCCAACACCGATGCTCAATTTGTCAAAGTTTATTCTTTGGGACAAACTACAGTCATCTTTACCGGTGCCGTAACACATGAGGATGTCATCATCCTCAACAAAAATCGTCGCGTAAAACAAAGCGAAATCGACTTTGTGCTGACGAAATTGTTGCACCTTACCGTTGACGATGTGGAAGTTATGCCTGGTCATAACTTCGTGGAGCTATCTCATCTGAAATGATTGACATTTTCTGCACTCGAAAAAAACTCTTCTTAACGCAAAACGCACACTGCTTTTCAGCAATGTGCGTTTTTTGTTTTGTTTTTGATGGTTCAAATCAAAGCAAAGCTGTCAATTTGACTTCCGGATATTTATCCTCGAACCAGCGCATAGCAAATTGGTTTTCGAAAAGGAATACGGGATTGCCGAAACGGTCGCGGCACAATAAGTTACGGCTTGATGACATGTTCGGATCCAGATCTTCCGAATCGATCCATCGGGCAATCTTGGAGCCCATCGGTGTCATTTCGACTTCCGCGTTGTATTCATGCAGCAAACGGTACTGGAACACTTCAAACTGCAATTGGCCGACCGCACCCAGAATGTAATCTTCTGTATGGTAGGTTTTGTATAATTGGATGGCTCCTTCTTGAACCAACTGTTGCACACCTTTATGGAAAGATTTCTGCTTCATGACGTTTTTCGGAGTGACTTTCATGAACAGTTCCGGTGTAAATTGCGGCAACGCTTCAAACTGAAGGCCTTTTTTGCCTTCATAGATCGTATCGCCGATCTGGAAGTTACCTGTGTCGTACAGTCCGATGATGTCGCCTGCTACAGCCGTTTGCACTTGCTCACGGGAATCGGCCATGAACTGCGTCGTATGCGCCAGTTTGATCTTTTTGCCTGTACGGTGAACATAAACGTCCATTCCGGGTTTGAATTCACCGGAGCAGACCCGCACGAAGGCAATCCTGTCTCGGTGTGCCGGATTCATATTTGCTTGGATCTTGAAGATGAAGCCGGTAAAGTTTTCGTCCGTAGGTTCAACAATCTCTTCCGCTACGGTCACATGCTCACTTGGGCTCGGAGCAAAATCCACAAAGGCATCCAAGAATGTCTGGACGCCGAAGCCAGTCAAAGCTGATCCGAAGAAGACAGGCGTCAATTTCCCGGCCGCGATCGCTTCTTCCGAAAAGTCGTTGCCCGCCTCTTTCAGCAATTGAACATCTTCAACTGCTTGGGTATAGATGGTTGATTGCGTCACTTGATAATCGCCTTCGATTTCGCCATCTTCATTCAACGGCAGGAAATCGTTGTCTTCATTCTCTTCAGGATGAGTCAATTCCACGCGATTATTGTAGATGTCATACAGACCCAACAGATTTTTCCCCATGCCCATCGGCCAGTTCATCGGATAGGCATCAATCCCCAAAACTTCTTCCAACTCTGCAATCAGATCCATCGGCTCGCGGCCATCACGGTCCAATTTATTGATGAAGGTAAAGATCGGAATCCCTCTCATGCTGCAGACTTTGAATAATTTCTTTGTCTGAGGCTCAATACCCTTCCCGCTATCGATGACCATCACTGCGCTATCCACAGCCATCAGCGTACGGTACGTATCTTCCGAGAAATCCTCATGCCCGGGTGTATCCAAAATATTGATCTGTTTTCCGTCATAATCAACCTGCATGACCGAACTGGTTACCGAAATACCCCTTTGTTTTTCGATATCCATCCAATCCGATTTGGCGAATCTGCCTGATTTTTTCCCTTTTACCGTCCCTGCTTGGCGAATTGCGCCCCCGAACAACAACAACTGCTCCGTGATGGTCGTTTTACCGGCATCCGGATGGGAAATGATGGCAAATGTTCTTCTTGCTTTTACTTTATCTGCTAATGTTTGAGTCATATTGTTCCCCTTTTTCCAAATATCTCCATCGTGAATGCTTTCCTTACACAAAAAGATAGCATGAGCAATATGCACACGCTAACCCACGATAATACCTTTGTTATTATACAAGAAATCCGAGCATTCCACAAGATTGTCGTTGCGACAGTATCCGACCTCCAAATAGGGGTTGGTATCCGTGTTCATGCTGATCCTGATTGCAATAAAACAGTCTCACCCAGACCGACTTTTATCGATCCGGGCAAAACTGCTCAGCATTCATTCTGTTTCTTCTGTTAAATCAGCGGCTTCTTCAGCCTCTGCCTCGTCCTCTTTGAAACGTTCTTTTGCGGGCCGATCATTCTCGTTCATGTAAGATACCCCGACTTTCAGCAGACGGCGATTATCGAACTCCAACGTTTTGATGACCAATCCGTTCTCTTCGATGGATGCTTCCTCATTTTCTTCCGGAAACTCACCCAACTCCGTCAAGAGATAGCCGGCGATCGTATCGACATCCGCTGATTCAAGCTGCGTGCCAAAATAATCATTGAAACGATGCAATGGTGTAGCCCCATCGGCTTCGTATACATTATCGCCGATCCGCGCAATCAGCACATAGCTTTCATCATATTCATCCTCGATGTCGCCAACGATCTCTTCCAGAATGTCCTCCAAAGTCACAATCCCCACCATGCCGCCATATTCATCATGGAGCAAAGCCAGTTGGTTATGGCTTTTCTTCAGGTAGGACATCAATTCATCCGTCATGATCGTTTCCGGAACAAACAGCGGCTCATTCATGATTTTTCGCAGATCGATCTGATTGATCGGGGTATTCTTGGATTCCTTCAACAGATTCTTCAGATGCAACACACCAATGATATTGTCCTTGTCATCTTCATAAATCGGTATGCGGGTATACGGGGAATCCAAGGCTGCTTCTATATTCGCCTCGACATCATCGTTCACATTCAGCATGAAGGTGTCCGTCCGCGGCACCATGACTTCACGGGCCATTTTGTTGTCCATGGAAAGCACCCCTTTCAGCATGTTGAATTCCATCCGTTCGATGGTCCCTTCATCGCTGCTCTTCTCCAGCAGCTCGCGCACTTCTTCGCGCGAAAACATATCGTTGCCGCTCGTGAACGTGATCGGCGTCATTTTTTCCAGAACACTTGTGGAAAAAGACAAAAACCAAACGAAAGGCTTCATCAGCTTTTGGACGACAGTGATGAAGCCCGCACCTGCCCGCGCCACTTCTTCAGGGCGTTGCAATCCCAACTGTTTCGGATACAGTTCACCGAAAACCAAGGAAATGTAGGAGAGCGCTAACGTCACGATCAGAATGGCAGCCTGTTCCGCTCCTGGTATATTGCTCAAATAGGGATCGAGTCTGGCTGCGAATGTATTGGCCGCCGAAGCACTGGAAAGGAAGCCCGCGAAAGTAATGGCAACTTGGATAGTCGCCAAAAAATCATCGGAATGGTCCAAAAGCGCCAAAATTTTGCGCGCTTTTTCATCCCCTTTGATGGCTTGATTCGCCACCCTATTTTTGTTCAATGAAACAAATGCGATTTCGGATGCCGCAAAAAATGCGTTCACCAATGTCAATACCGCAATCAGCAGCAGTTGCCAAAGCAAGGTCTGATTACTGGGGTCTGTGGTCATAGATTGTTTCTCCTTCGTTTTTATATCTCTTTGAAAGTTCATTGTTACCTTTCATTATCTAATGACCCGGCAAAAAAAACAAGTGTTTTATCCGGAAACACCGTCCATCCCACAAAGAACCCCTCCGTTAATCACCGAAGCGATTAACGGAGGGGTTCCAAAAGATGAAATTGAATTATTTAGCAGCTAATTCTGCTTCTTGTTCCAATGCTTTTTGAGCCAACAAGTTCAAGTAGTTCCAAGGACGGTCAAAATGAGGTTGGAAGAAGAAGTCGACAAGAGCCAAATCTTCGATCGTCATTTTGTTTTGGATAGCCAATGATAAGGTATTGGCTGATTGTGTGATGTCATACTTGGACATCAGCTGTCCGCCGACGATGCGGTTCGTACCTACTTCGTAGACAAGTTTCATCAGCACTTTTTCATTTGATGGCATGAATTCCGGACGGTAGAAGTCTTCCAGAACTACAGAGCGTGTTTCAAGTCCGAAAGCTTCAGCACTTGCATCGTTCACACCGGTAGAACCGATAGTGAAGCCATTCAGGTACAATCCTGAAGTGGATTGGGTTCCGCGGTATTTCATTTTAGGTCCGTTGATGTTTTTACCGACCAACAATCCCATGCGCACAGCGTTTGTTGCCAATGGAATATATGCATGTCCGCCGTTCGGATTGTAGTTTACCGCACAGCTGTCGCCTGCTGCGTAAACGTCAGGCAAGCTTGTTTGCATGTAGTCATTCACGATGATGGCACCGTTCTTCATCATGTCCACTTGCCCTTTGACAAGGTCCGTGTTCGGTCTGAAGCCTACGCATAAGATGACCATTTCAGCTTCGTATTCTCCGCCTGTCGTTACAACAGTTGTGATGTCTCCAGCTTCGTTGTCTTTGAAGCCTTTAACCATTTCATTCAATTGTACTTTTACGCCATGTGCGCGCAAGTCATCTTCAAGGATGTCCGTAAATTCAGAATCCAAATATTTATTCAAAATGCGATCCAAACCATCGACCAACGTCACTTCTTTACCGTCGTTAGCAAAAGCTTCAACTAACTCGATACCGATGTAGCCGCCGCCGACAACGACGATTTTCTTTTTATCGTCTTTGCGTGCGATGATTTCTTTTGCTTGGTTATAGTTTTTGCAAAGCAAAACATTTTTGCTTTGGATGCCTTCGATTGGCGGGATGATTGGCCATGAGCCGATCGTTAAAACTAACTTGTCATATGTGTCTTGAAATTCTTCGCCGGTAACTAAGTTTTTCACAGAAACAGTTTTAGCAGCTGTATCAATGTTTGTTACATCATGTTGCATGTTTACGTTTGCGCCTAGTGAAGCAAGCTCCTCAGGGTTAGAGTAGAATAATCCTTGTGGATCTTTCACGACACCGCCGACGTAAAGCGCAATCCCGCATGACAAGAATGAAACGTTGTCGTTTCTTTCATATACTGTTAATTCAGTACCTGGATTCTCCTTCAAAATTGTCTTCACTGCTGACGTTCCGGCATGTGTACATCCCACTACGATTACTTTCATTGTACTTCCTCCTAAAATTTCCGTATTAATATATTTTGCACAAACCAATTGCCGCCGTTCTCATAATTCATAATAAAAACTGCACAAATTGACTCGTTATGCCCTTAACACTTTTTACATAATAAAGGATTCCAAAGGTAAAAAGCAATCAATAACCCTTGGAATCCACATTAATTTTTATTATTCTTTATATAACACTTTTTTCTTTCTGTTTTTGACGTAACGGTGGACATATTGAACGATGGTTTTCACGACTGCATACGTGGGAATCGCCAATATCATTCCCAGAACGCCGGATATTTTGCCTACAGCCAACAGCAGAAACAGAATCGTCAGCGGATGCATATCCAACGTTTTCCCCAAGACGTTCGGTGAAATGATGTTCGATTCCACTTGCTGTACCACCAACACGACGACACAGACCAACAGCGCTTTTGTCGGGGAGACTGTCAACCCGATTATCGCTGCCGGAATCAAGCCGATGTATGGCCCTAGGTATGGAATGATGTTCGTGATGGCTGCCGTGACTCCCAGCAGGAAGGCGTACGGAAGTCCGATCAGCAGATACCCGATAAAGGTGAATGTCCCGACGAACAGACATACAAGCGCCTGCCCGCTGATGTATTTGGCGATCGTTTTGTTGATTTCCTTGAACAACGCAAGCACGTCCGAAGAATATTCATGCGGCAGCAATTGAGCGACCGCTTCAGGAAACTTATGCCCATCCTTCAGCATGTAGAAAAAAATCAACGGAATGATGATGACAAGCAACGCGATGTTAGCTACGGCAGAGAGAACGGAACCGATGCTGCCCGTCAAGCCGTTCAGGAAGGCGCTGATGCTGCTTTGGATATTTCCGCTCAACTGAGACAATTGGGTCGGGATATCCAGTCGCTGAACCCATTCCTGTTCAATCACTTGTTGATAGAGTTTATTCAAGGAACGGACCACGCTAGGCAAATTCGTCAACAGTTCTCCGAGTTGGCTTACGAGATTCGGAATGAGCCCCAGAAAAGAGAAAATGACGATGCCGATCAGCAGAACCATGACGATGAGGATGCCTACCGGCCGTTTGATGTTCAACCTGTTCTCGAGCATTTCGATGAACGGAGTGAAAATATAATACAGAAACCCCGCCACAAGCACTGGCGTGAAGATCGTCGAGATGAAGGCGCCGATCGGATAAAAAATAAAGTCGATTTTGGTGGACACCCATATCAGGCACGCCATCACCAAAAGCCAAACACTCCAGTAAAGCAGATTCGTTTTCCTTAATTGTTCCATTCAATATCCCCTTGTTTCTCAGGCAGTTTGCCGATCATCGGAGCGGACAGGTACGCTTCCAGCAGTTTAGAGCAGGCTTCCAAGGACTTCCGATGGGTGCGTTCATAAGCATGGCTTGCATCGATTCCCGGTCCGATCAAAGCGTGGCGGACGTCCCAACCCGCTTTCATGGCTGCGGAAGCATCACTGCCGTAAAACGGATAGATATCCAGCTTATAAGGAATCTCCTGCGATTCGCATAATCCGACCAACTGCTGTCGAAGTCCGAAGTGATAAGGACCCGATCCATCCTTCACGCAGATGGACACGGTATATTCGTCAGTCTGCTGGTCGTCGCCCATCGCACCCATATCGACGGCCAAATATTCCACTGTGTGCGGCGGCATATTCGAGTTGCCCCCGTAGCCGATTTCCTCATTGTTCGAAAAGAAGAAACAAGTCGTGTAAGGCAGCGTCAATTTTTCGTCCGCGATGCGGTGCAGGAATTGCAGCAGGATAGCCGCGCTGGCTTTATCATCCAGATGCCTTGATTTGATGTAACCGGACGGGGTAATTTCTGTCCGAGGCGCAAAGCTGATGAAATCCCCTACGCCGATGCCAAGTGCAGAAACATCTTTGGCGTTGTGCACTTCTGCATCCAGCCGGATTTCCATATTGTCCTGGTTTCGTTCAGCTGTGCGCGCATCCTTATAGACATGGACGCTCGTTTGGTGCAGCAATATCGTTCCCGTCCAGTCTTTCCCTGTGGCTGCACTATGGACCGTACAATATTCCCCATCTATCGAATGATAAGTGAATCCACCGATCAGGTCGATTTTCAGTCTTCCATCCGGTTTGATTGCGCGCACCATTGCCCCCAGCGTATCGATATGCGCCGTCACGAAGCGTCGGCTTTGGTCTTCAGAGCCTTTAACCGTCACCATCAGACTGCCCTTATGATTTCTTTCAGGTTCGTACCCCTTCTGTTTCAGGTTTTCACCCAAAAACTCGATGATTTCCGCCGTATAACCTGTCGGCGACGGGATGTTTGTCAATTGTTGGATTGTTTCCATTATATTTTGCATCTTCTTCACTCCTCTTGCTGATTATATAAGTATAGCAAAAGAACCCAACAAAATGAGGCAAAAGCAATTAATTCAGACAAAAAATGCCGATTCAGGTAAAATAAGAAAAGAGGTTCCAGCGAACCCAACAAATTTTGGAAGCGAGGAATACGCATTGTTGCATTTTGAATGGACACAAGACTTAAAATCCAAAACCTACAGGGATGCCTTGGACATCCGCAAAGAAGTATTCGTGGAGGAGCAGCAGGTGCCGGTCTCCATAGAAATCGACGATTTGGAAGACAAAACCTTGCACCTCGTCGGATATGAAGAATCCGTTCCGGTTGCCACTGCCCGCATTTATCCGATGGAAAACGGCAAATACAAGGTGCAGCGCGTCGCCATCCGCAAAGCCGTAAGGGAAAAGAAATACGGCAGCATCCTGATGCAGGAAATCGAAAGGCACGTCCGCGAACTCGGCGGCAAGCGCCTGTTCCTCGGAGCCCAGAACCACGCCATCGGTTTTTACGAAAAAGTCGGCTACACCATCTGCGGTGAAGAATACGAAGAAGCCGGGATTCTCCACCATGACATGGACAAAATGATAGAGCGTGATGATCCGCGTAGTGTAGACAATCCGAGCGTACGTTGGAGTGACAGTACTGCACGGTCGCTTCTTTTGCCGTGACGTAATAGTCGGCTTGCGACACGGAAGTGGTGTCTGCGATTCAGAACGCGTTTGATAGAGCGTGATGATTCGCGTGTAGACACCAACACTGAGCCAAAAAAACAGGCAATGGACACAGCCAAAGCGGCTGCTTGTCCATTACCTGTTTTTTTGCACCTACATGAGTGTGCTGATAAAATGCTTCGCGATGTTGAAATAGATCAAAACGGAAGTCAAATCACTGAATGTCGAGATGAACGGTCCGCTTGCGACGGCAGGATCAAAGCCAAGACGATCCATCAATACCGGAATCAAGCTGCCGGCCAGATTCGCCACCGTGATGGCAACCAACATGGAAATGCCGATGATCCCACCTAAGATGAAGTTCTGTTTCCAAACACCGATGACAAGCGCAATCGTGACGCCAGTAACCAACCCGGAGATCAAACCGGTCGCCAACTCGGATAAAATGGTACGGAACAAATTTTTCTCCTCATCATCCTGCATGCCGATCTTGCGGACTGCGACGGCAAGTGATTGTGTCCCCGCATTACCGGATGTTCCGGTGATCAAGGTGACAAACACGGAAAGGATCGATGCATCCGAAATCAAACCTTCATATTGGCTGATCAAAGTGGACGTACCCATACCCAAGAATAATAGCGTAATCAACCACGGCAACCGCTTGGATGCAGCCACAAATGGGTTTTCTGATTGCTCCTCAACGTCGACCCCGGCCAAACCGGAGAAGTCACTGACGGCTTCCTCATCGATGACGTCGATGATGTCATCGACGGTGATGATACCCAGCAATACATTGTTTTCGTCGACTACCGGCACAGCCAGGAAGTCATAGTCCCTGATTTTATGGGCAACATCTTCTTGCCCTTCTTTTACATTAACCGATACAATCCGCTCACTCATGATATCGCTGATCATCATATCTTCATCATTCACGATCAGATCCCTCAAGGAAATGACCCCGACCAGCACATTATCCACATTGACGACGTAGATATAGTAGATCGTTTCCGCATCAGGCGCTTTGCTTTTAAGGATAGCCATCGCGGATCGGACCGTCTGGTTGGCTACTATCGAGACGAATTCCGGCGTCATGATGGCCCCGGCAGTCTCATCCTCATAACTCAATAAGGCACGGATCTCTTTCGCCGCCTCTATAGGCATCAAGCGCAGATAAAGCCAAATCCGTTCATCCTTCAGTTGCTTCAGCATATCCACCGCATTATCGGCATACATGTTTGCCAACATATCGGCGGCGTATTGATTGTTCATCTCCAAAAGATACTCTTCGATCGACTCTACATCTTCTTCGATGATTTCGAACATGTCTGCCATTTCATTCGCGGAGAGATAATTGTACACCGTTATGCGCTCTTCAGGGGACAACGCCAGATAAATTTGGGCCTGATCGTAGAGGTGATAGTCCAAAAAATCGGAACGGAATCTTTCGATATCCTCGCCCTGGAGCGATTCGCGGATTTTCGCCAACGCTTCGTCTAGTTCAAATTCATATTGTGGTTCCAACACGGATATCAGCCTCCTTGTCCCTCTGTCTGCTTTCCCACTTGATGAAATCATCCGGCAATGGTGCTTCAATCTTTAAAGGTTCTCCACTGATTGGATGCACAAATGCCAATGACTCGCAATGCAGGGCTTGCCGCAACATGTCTGGGTCAGCTTTCCCTCCATAAAGGTCATCTCCAAGCAAGGGCGCACCGATTGAGGTGAAATGCACCCGAATTTGATGGGTCCTGCCCGTATGCAACTTGATTTTCACAGTCTGTCCATCCGGATAGGACTTATCCAACCAATATTCCGTCAGCGCTTGTTTCCCGTCTTCCCGGACCATTCGCGTTATGATCGAATCCTCTGTCCTGCCGATGGGGGCATCGATGAAGCCATGCGTTTCTGTCAGCACAGGTTCGGATAAGACCGCACGATAAGTTTTGTCGACTTCCTTGTTGCGCAGCAGCGTATCCATCAGAGCATGCGCGTATCCATGCCTTGCAAAAAGCATGACGCCGGTCGTATCACGATCCAGACGCGTGACAATATGGATGACTTGGTCCACATAGCCTTGCTGTTGATAGTAGCCTTTCACGCGATTCGCCATGGAAAGACGCGGGTGGACCTTCGATGGGATGGAAGCAGCGCCAAACGGTTTGTTCACAACCAAAAAGTGCTCGTCCTCAAACAAAATATCCAATGGCATGTCCACCCCGACAGTCGTTTCATGTTCCCCTTCATCCGGTATGCGGATCATCACTTTATCGCCTTTTTCCAAGGTCGCCAATACCGTTCTTTCCTTGCCGTTCAGCCAGATACAGCCTCCATCGAATTTGATGGTGGCCAACAGACTTTTTGATACGCCCTTTGAACGTAAAAAAGTCTTCATCAGTGTCGTCTCTTCTTTTTCATATATCCAGCTAAAAATCACTTTACACTACCCCTACTCTATACCGAATCTCTGTGTGCGGGCCTGCCGCCTTAGTTTGTCCCGAGCTATTTCAAACTTGGAACAGGTTACCCAACAAACCCCATGGTCTTGAAACCTCCAGGATTCCGCTCGGCAACATACATTCCTATTCTAACCAAAATAAGGGCATTCCACAACTCATGCCCCGTCATCGCGCAAAAAAAATTGCCCACAAAAAGGGCTGCACCATCTGACTCGCTGGTGCAGCCCTGCTTTATTTGTTAATACTTTTTTTCAAAATCGATCAGGTTGCGGCTTGGTTTGCCGTCTTTTTTGAAACTCGCTGCATTTTCCAAGACAACTTCAAACAGATTGTCCCGGAAATGCTCAACTACCCCGGAAAAATGCGGCGTAACCAGTACCTTTTCATGATTCCACAAAAGGCTGGCGGCAGGCAATGGTTCCTCATCGAACACATCCAAAGCCGCATAAGCCACTGTCCCATTGTCCAATGCCTTGATCAGGCTATCGGTGTCCACAGTGACGCCTCGTCCCACATTCACAAAGAGAACACCTTTTTTCATGCGCGAGAAAAGGGCATCATCAAAAACACGGTAGGTTTCATCCGTTTGGGGGAGGATGTCCACGACAACATCCGCAAAGTCGATGACCGTACCGATGTTATCCATTTTGACCGTCACATCCAAACCGGGTATCTCCTTGCCGCTGCGATTGACAGCGATGACCTTCATGCCGAAGGCTTTAGCCAATTCTCCCAGGCGATTGCCGATGTGGCCTGCCCCTACAATCATCATCGTCTTGCCTTTCAGCTCCTGGAGCTCCGTGGTCTGTTCCCATTTCCGTTGCGGCTGATTCAGGATTGCAGTCCGCAATCCGCGCATATGCGAAAGCAGTACACCGATTACGTATTCAGCTATCGGTTCGCTGTGGATGCCGCTCGCATTCGTCAAATGGATTCCCTTTCTTTCAAAGGTTGCCAATGGAAGACTGTTCACGCCCGCCGAAATCGCTTGGACCCATTTCAATGAAGGCAACTGCCCTTCCTCCAATAGGTTGGTCAATTTGTCGTTCCAGCCGACAGTCCACTCGACTGCACTGAACGCTTCTGTTTCCGCGTCATCGGTAATCATCTCGTAATCCGGGTAGAGTTCCTTCAGCGTTTCGATGTGCTGTTCCTTCAAACGCGTCTTCAGCAGCCACTTTTTAGTCGCCATATTCACCGCTCCTTTGTCCGTTCGTTCCTGTCGTTTTTCTTTACACCGATGAATGCATCTTCGACCCGGTCCCAGAAATGCGTGTGACGATAACGCGCAAAATGCACACGCTCCTGGGCAATCCGATAAACCAGTCGTTCGATGCTTCTTTTCTTGAATGTCAAATGATCTACAGACAAAATCAAGCGATCTTCCTTGTGCGGATAGATGACGATCCATTCGTCTTTCGCGATGATCATGGGCGAGCTCAGCGTCCGATAGATGCGGTTATTCACTGAGGCCATCTCCGTCAACTGGATAGCTTCCGTTCGGGGATGGATAACAGCTCCGCCAAGCGATTTACTGAAACCTGTCGAACCTGTAGGCGTGGAAACACAAAGACCATCACCCCGGAATGTTTCGAACAGCTCATCCTTCACGTAGATATCGCAAACCATCGTCCCGTCCATTTTCTTCAGGCTCGCTTCATTCAAAGCGATGTAGCGGGTTTCTTCCTCCTCATCCGCATACTTGACGCGGACATCGAGCAAGGGATAGCTGACACTTTCCCCTTTATCATGCTTAAGGCTTTCGATAAGCTCCGGCAGTTCGTAGGTCCGCCAATCTGTATAAAAGCCCAGGTGCCCGGTATGGATCCCCACAAAACGCACTTGGCTCAATTGGTCTTCGTACTTATGGAAAGCAGACAGCAAGGTGCCGTCGCCCCCGATCGACACCACAAGATCCGGATTATCCGTGACAATCTCGATTTTTTCAGAGAGGCACATCTCTTTGAATTTCGCCGCGACTGATAAAGTCTCTGGCGTCTGGTTATGGACCAGTGCAATTTTCATATCCGATCTCCTCTCGACCAATCTCATCGGCTATCATCTCTTTTGTCAGAGAAATAGCGCTGGGCATCCTTGATTTCTTCGCGTATTTCCGACATCTCTTCGTCAAGACGGAAGGCGGCTTCTGCCGCGCGTATCAGACGGTCATGCAGTTCTTCTGGATATTCGCCCCGATATTTGTAGTTCAATGAATGTTCGATTGTTGCCCAAAAATTCATGGCCAGAGTCCGGATCTGGATTTCGACCAGTATTTTCTTTTCTTCGTATATACGTTGGACCGGATATTCGATCACCATATGGTAAGAGCGATACCCGCTCTCTTTTTTATGTGTAACATAATCCCGTTCTATAATGATTTCAAAGTCATTTCTTGCGCGCAAAAGGCGCACAACTTCATGTATATCCTCTACAAATTGGCACATGATCCGCAAGCCGGCAATATCCTGCACATCCTGTTCCAGTCTGGTCAGGTCAATATCCCGGACTTCCGCCTTTTCCAATATGCTTTCCTTCTTTTTGACCCGCCCAGTGATGAATTCAATGGGTGCATGCACATTCTCATCGCGATACTGCTTACGGATTCCCTTCAGCTTAACTTTTAATTCCTCTACCGCTTGTTCGTACGGCGCTAAAAATGAATCCCAGTTTTCAACTTCCTTATTTTCCATAGAACGACACCCTATCATATAGTATATGCTACTTTATTTTATCACAATTATTTATGATTCTATACAATACTTGTCGAAAAGGACCGAATTCATTTTTCATTCAAATATACACGTTACTGCTATTTGCACCAGCGGCTCTAAATAATCAACTGCGCAAAACTTATGATACAATAAGAATAAGATTTCGCATCGCCTGCTAGTATATATGCTGATGAACGGACTGTAACGAAGGTTCGAATTTTTGATCAGCAATCCCGACCAAAACGAACCTCATAACCGAAAGGAAGTAATGACGATGAGCCAAAATATTGAAAAAGAATTCAAAAACCTATTGAATAAAGAAGAATACGAAGCATTACTTGCTGCCTTCAACCTTGATGAAACAGACCCTGTCAAACAAACAAACGTCTATTTCGATACACCTGATTATAAACTCAAGGGCCTGAACAGCGGACTGCGCATCCGCATGTATGAAGATAAAAGTGAAATCACACTAAAAACGCCGATTCAGGAAAATGAAAAATTAGAAACAAACGACGATCTGCCTCTTGAAGAAGCAAAAGCTTTGGTCGACTCCCACCGAATGAAGGCATCGGGAAATGTGGCCGATAAACTGAAGGAGTTAGGCATAGCTATAGAAGATCTTGTGATCATCGGGCAGCTCTCAACCATCCGCTATGAATTTCCCGGGGACAAAGGGACCTTCTTCTTGGATAAAAGCTTCTACCAAGATCAAATGGACTACGAATTGGAATTCGAGTCCGAGTCTTTGGAAGAAGGGGCTCTCGCGTTCCAAAGTTTCCTGAAGCTTCACGACATCAAAGTCCGTAAAGCGAAACAGAAAATTGAACGCATGCTGGCCTATCCCAATTCGACGACGCATCAATAATCGGTGACCAACCACTCCTTTACAGTCAGACCCATTCTCCGGAAGTCCAAGCGGAGAATGGGTCTTTTTGCTTATTCCCTTTCAAGAAAGCAGACAAAAACGTGAAATCCTTCTATTTAAATCGGATTCTAGACCATACAAGATAAAAAAATCAGTCGATTTAGTTGCAAAATAGTTAATTGTCTCGTAAAATACACCTTGACAATAAAACAAGTGATACTGAACAAGAAAAAATGAAGGTCGCAAGGAAGAACTATGGCCAGTCTTCAAAAGGCAGCTCTTCGAGAAGCCTTATTGCTACTTGTTTAGGCTTTTTTTTGGTAAACTTAAAGTAAGCAAAATAGGAAAGAGGGAGGGATAAAATGTATAGGTCAAAACAGAATACAACTGATTCTATCTCTTCTCCTCAACAGATTTTTGAGCTTTATCTATTTGTGAACCCGATCGGCTACAAATGCTACCGTACGGAACAAGAAGTCCTGAAATTCATGAGTTCGTTGGATGGGCCTAAAGTCCACTTCCGTTTCATAACGTTCCATAATTTCAATACCGTCACTCAGTATATGAAGCGATTAAATTTACCGGAAAAAGATTTAACCTTACGTAACCAAATATATAGTTCAATCTATGATGCCTCATTGGCATACAAGGCTGCCTTGATGCAAGGCAAAAAACGCGGCCGCAACTTTTTGCTCCATCTGCAGAAATCACTTGCGGACGGCAAAACCACCTACTCAAATGAATTACTGGCGGAAGTGGCAGCCAAAGCCAAACTGGATGTCGACATGTTCTTTGAGGACAAAGAATCGCCTTTCGTAAAAAGTAGCTACGAAGCAGATCAGCATATCGCACAGGAGATGAACATCAAAACGAATCCGTCGCTTGTCATCTTCGATAATCTGAATTATCAATACGGCCTTTTGTTGGAGGACAACATCACTGCCGAGGTACTTCATGAAGTGATCAAAGATTGTTCGGTTGCATGCGAACAGAAGAGTGCCAACATGAAAAAAACGAATATTACGACAATCGGAAAAAACTACCTACGCATCACACACTGATGGGAAAAAGCTTCGTGGTCCTCAACGGACCGCGAAGCTTTTATTGTTTATTACGCTTGTTGCGCTGCAATCAATTGTTCCAGTTCATTCAGACGTTCCTCGAACACTTTCATAGCATCCTCGATGTAATCTGACTGGGTCATATCCACGCCTGCTTTTTTCATCACTTCAATCGGATAGTCGCTGTTTCCTGATTTCAGATAGGAAAGGTACTTCTCCAGCGCGCCCTCTTCACCCTCCACGATGCGTTTTGCCAATGCCGTTGCAGCCGAAAAGCCGGTAGCGTATTGGTAAACGTAATAATTATAGTAGAAATGCGGGATGCGGGTCCATTCGATGCCGATTTCAGGATCCTTTTCGACGGTCGGACCATAATATTTGGCATTCAGTTCTGCATAATAGGAAGTCATGAAATCTTGCGTCAACGGAACACCTGCCAAGGCTTGCTGATGGATGTAGTGCTCAAATTCAGCAAATTGGGTTTGACGGAAGATCGTTCCCTTAAAGCCATCCAAGTAATGATTCAAAATATAGATGCGGACTTTGGGATCGGTCTGGGTCTTCAGCAAGTAATCAGTCAGAATGTTTTCGTTCGTTGTCGAAGCGATTTCGGCCAGGAAAATCGAATAATCGCCGTACACATAAGGCTGATTCTTCCTCGTCAGATAGCTGTGCACACTATGACCCAGTTCATGGACCAATGTGTACAGTTGATTCAATGACTCTTGCCAATTCATCAGGATATACGGATTCGTGTCATAGGCGCCGGAAGAATAAGCTCCGCTGCGTTTGCCCTCATTCTCGAGCCAGTCGATCCAACGGTTGCCGAATGCTTCCTGGAGGATAGCCAAATAATCTTCTCCCAGTGGCTGAAGGCCACGCAAGGTTTCTTCCGTCGCCGCCTCGATGCTGTATTTGATCGGCGCTTCCCCCGTCAACGGCGTATACATATCGTACATATGCAACTCCTCTACACCCAACAATTCCTTGCGCAAGTCCACATAGCGATGCAGCAAAGGCAGGTGCTCATTGACCACCTGGAGCAATGTATCATAAACCGCTTCCGGAATGTGATTGTTTGCCAACGCCGCTGCACGGGCGGATTCATATTTATGCACTTTGGCTTTGTAATTGTGCGCCTTCACGTTCGTGGATAAGGTAGTCGCAAACGTATTTTTCAGACCCTCATACGTTTGGTAGAGCGCCTTGAAGGCACCTTCGCGCACTTCCCGATCCGGACTTTCCATCAACTGCCCATACAAACCGTGAGTCAGTTGGACATCTTGGCCCTCCTCGTTCTTGACTGTCGGGAAGGTGATGTCTGCGTTATTGAGAACCGAGAAAGTTTTGCTTGGCGCAGCAAAAATTTCCCCAGCCCCCGCCAACAGCTCTTCTTCTCTGGCGGACAGGACATGCTCGCGAGCAGAGGTTAGGCTATCCAAAAGATGCGCATACGGCTGCAGCTTTTCGTTTTCTGCCAAGTATTTCTCCAGCTCATCCTCCGGAATCTCCAGTATCTCCGGTTCGAACCAAGAAGTCGCTTCACTGACGCTCGTCAAGATCGACAAAGCTTTGTCGTGCAGGTTCTGATAAAGGCTGTCCGCAGTATCCTGATCATTCTTCAGATGGGAGTAAACATAGACCCGTTCCAATTTCTGGTTGATCTTGAGGACTTCTTCAATCCCTTTCAGCAAAGATTGACTGCTTGAGCCGATGGATCCTTGCAAGGCCTTCACGAACGGCACTGCACCCGCTAATTCATCCAACGCTTTCTCGAAAGCTTCATCTGTCGCAAAGATCGTTGTCAAATCCCATGTGGAAGTCTCCGGGACCTCCGCTCTCTTCAGTCGTTTTTGTGTGTTTGTCATGCGGTTTCCCCCTCTAATTTCTCAATAGTATAATTTTATCATACCTTGGGACCGAAAGGATACTGGCAAGAATATACAGGTTCTACCCCAAGCAAGAATGCTGAATATCCGTTTTTCCTTCCAACGGCGCGGAAAGCAGGACCCATTCTTCCCTGCCGATGGCTGCGGCATGCCCATCCTCGACCAGACGCATCATGAATTGGAGCAACGGTTCCCATAAATTAGCCTCATCAGCTTCCTTCGACGTCCTTATCCGGATCATGTTCATGCGTATGCATTTTGACAGCCAACCAAGCAGCTGTTTTTTGGTGAGCGGCTTTGCGGCTTCCGGATTGCTGAAATCCCGGAGAAGATAGTACCGCCAGATGTAGGCCGGTGTGCGGATGCCTAATGTTCGGCAAGGCAATTCGAACAGGAATGCCGGCAAATGATAAAGGTCCTTCCGATCGAGATAGACCGCCAACAGAAATTTCCGGTGCTCCGGGTCGGTGCGGTACCGCAACAGATTGATATCCTTCGCCTGCATATGCTTGCGGTCAACGGTTCTCCCGGCAGAAGGCGGCAGCAAATCGCCGCAACCGGGTAAGGAACCTTTTCTGTAAAGACTTTCTAAAGTAGCAACTTTAAGGTCATCCACCGGAATCGCCGTCTTCACAAAATGAAACCGATCATCACTGCCCAACTTGAGGTGGTGATAGATGGCCATTTCTTCCGTCTGGGTGTCCAGAATACCGATCCAACTTCCAAGTGCGACGGAATGCTTCAAGAATTGATAGATGGACTGCGTCATTTTGATGCCACCCGGTTGATAGTTCATCCCGCAAATCCACCATACTTCGTAGCCGAATCGTTGGTATCCCTGTGTCCGCGCCAACAAATCGGCAGGAGAAATCGGACTGCACTGGTACTCCAGAGCAATTTTCTTTCCATCCGCAAGAACAAGCAGGAGATCCGGGCGCTGCTGCAATTCCGGCAGCCAACACTCCAACATGACTTCAAAGCCTTCACTCTTGAACTTCTCAAAAAGCAACTGCTTCCCTTTCAGGTGGGGAAGCGTTTCGCCTTCCGAAAAAACGGCACAATCCGAATGTTGGTGATGGGCAAAATGCGCAACCATGATGTTTCCTTTTTTCAGCACCAACTTCCCTTTGCAGGCCGGACAATAATATTCTTCACCATTCTTGCCTTTTTCTTTTGAAGCCTGGTAAGCCTGAATCAATTCCCCATTTGCATTTCTAGCGATCAGCATAAGCAACCGCCCTTTCTGTCTCTTTCCCATAATATCCGCGAATGGACAAGAAAAAATCCGACCCTTTTCGGGGTCGGATCAGATTATTTATTAAAAGTAGTGTCTGGCTGATTCCAATGCATTGTCCTGTATGATCAGCTTGCCGTATTCGCCCAATATCTCAACAGCGATATCAGATTCCTCCGCAAATTCCAAGGCCTTCAAAATTTCATTGTCGATATTCGTTTCCGTCATCTCATCTATGAAGTAGACAACCGTCAAATAATATTGATTATCATAATAGTAAAGCGAAGATACGCCGCTCTCCAAAAACATTCGTTTCGCCAGCTCCAAGAAGTCATCAAAACTCTGGAATTTAAATACGACTTCCAACGGTGCCATATCATCTTCTTCAGATTCCGCATCCGTTTTATCACGTGCGTTGAAACTCTTTGTCTGTTTTTTGATGTAATCCACTACATGCTCCAATTGATTGGAGCCATTCGCCATGTCGAAGTCGTCTTCATTATTCATCCCTTTACTGATGAATAACTCTAACCCATTCCCATTAGGCAGCACTTGGAAAGTAATTGCATCTGATTCATGAAATTGATTATCAACATCGACTTCCTCGAGGATGCTGTAGAAAAAGCTCTCGATTTGCTTTTGATTTCCTAATAAATCCAGAAAGGTGATGCCTCTTTCCTCTAAATCAGAATTCTCAATCAAAACGCGAATTGTGTTTTCGTTGATGTTTTCCATTTCCATCATGCTTCACCCCACTTTTCTTTCCCTATTTTTCTTATACCCATTGTAAATCAAATCGCAAAAATGTAAAGACAAAAGCACAAAATCTTTCAACTTCTCATTTGTTTTCTCATCTGAGCGTTGCTTTCCTGTCAAAATGCTAAAGTTTAGTGGTCAAAAAAGACAAGTACAGCCGTTTGTCCGGTGCACTTGTCTGCCATATGCTGTTTAATTGCTGTTGACTAGAAGTTTGCCAATCTTTGCGCTTTTTGTAATTCCAACGCGCGGACTTCCCTCGGCAAGAAACGACGGATTTCGTCTTCGTTGTATCCCACTTGCAAACGTTTCTCGTCCAGAATGATCGGACGACGCAACAGGCCGGGATTATCCTCGATCAAAGTGAATAATGTATTTAAAGGTAATTCGTCTAAGTCGATGTTCAGTTCTTGGAATGCTTTGGATCGAGTTGAAATAATTTCCTCAGTGCCTTCTTCAGTCATTTTCAGGATGCTTTTGATTTCAATTTCTGTCAAAGGTTCGGAGAATATATTCCTTTCAGTATAAGGGATGTTATTGTCTTCTAGCCATGCACGTGCCTTACGACATGAGGTACAACTTGGGGAAGTATATAATGTTACCATCTCTGATCTCTCCTTTATTCGTAAGTTTTATTTGTGAACCACTTACAACTATTATTATAAACCAATACAAGCACAATAGCTATCCTTTTTTTAAGGGCTCTGCAAAATTCTGTCACATCTACGACACATTTGCGCTTTTTAATAGTCAGTAAATAGTTTGTGAAAACCTTATTTAACGGTGTTTTCGCCTAACATATCTCAATTCCGAAATTTTACAATTTATAATAAATATCGTTTGATAATTATTTTTTTCCGAATTCAGTCTAAATTTTAAAAACGCTTCCATTCCCTCCACAATCATCCAACTTTGTGCACCAGAATTAAATCGTGAATACAAACCCGATTTGCGTTATAATGAAAAGTGACGTACTTAAACTAGGAGGCTTTCTATGAAAAAGAAAATATTTTCCGGCGTTCAGCCCAGCGGTATCCCGACAATCGGGAACTATATCGGAGCGATGAAACAATTCGTGCAACGTCAAGAAGAGTATGACTGCACCTACTGCATCGTAAACCAGCATGCAATAACTGTTCCACAAGATCCAGCCACTTTGACCGAACGGACACGGGGTTTGGCGGCTCTTTATTTAGCGCTGGGAATCGATCCTAACAAATCGACAATCTTCATCCAATCGGAAGTCCCTGCCCATGCTCAAGCTGCTTGGATCGTCCAATGCAACACTTACCTGGGCGAATTGGAGAGAATGACCCAATTCAAAGATAAATCATCCAAACAAGAGACGGTTTCGGCAGGATTGCTGACCTACCCTCCTTTGATGGTAGCGGATATCGTCCTCTACAATACGAATTTCGTCCCTGTCGGCGAAGATCAGAAGCAGCACATGGAATTGACAAGGGACTTTGTACAGCGTTTCAACAACAAGTATGGAAAAGGCAAAAAAATCCTCTCCATGCCGGAACCTATGATTCCCGAAGACGGCGGCCGGATCATGAGCATCCAAGATCCTACGAGCAAAATGAGCAAATCCGACAAGAATACCAAAGGGTACGTCTCTTTGCTAGATGAGCCAAAAGTAATCCGTAAAAAAATCAAGAGTGCTGTCACCGATTCAAGCGGCATCATTGAATACGATAAAGAAAATAAGCCTGGCATCTCAAACTTATTGACGATCTTCTCAGCCTTCACCGATCGCTCGATCGATGACTTGGTCAACGAATTCGCCGGCTCGGGCTACGGCAATTTCAAAGAAAAATTGGCCGATGCCATCATCGCTGAATTGGAACCGATGCAGAATCGTTATTACGAATTATTGAGTTCCAAAGAATTGGATGACATTTTGGATGCAGGCGCAAAACAAGCGAATGCAGTTGCCTCCGAAACCTTGAAACGCATGGAAACAGCAATCGGCCTCCACAGATAAACAAGAAATGCTGAACGGGTTTGTTCAGCCATAACAGATGTAAAAGAGAAGCTCCGCTAATTGCGGGGCTTCTCTTTCTTTATCAGTACAATTCTTCAAGCAATTCTTCCGCTGTCACATTGCCGAAATATTTTTTGATGTCAAGTTCATTCAATTTGGCCAGGATATCCTCTTTGGCATATTTGACGCCGATAAAAGCATCCTCAACATCTTTGATTTCTCCCAATCCAAAGAAATCTCCAAAAACCTTCAGCTGTTGGATATGGCCATCCTCCACGTTCATGCGGACTTCAATGGACCCGATCGGAAAACGATGATGTTTTTGGATCTCGAATTTAGGTGATTTGCCGTAATTCCAATCCCAGTTACCGAAATACTCTTCGCGGATTTCATACACGCGTTTCCAATCTTCATCAGTCAAATGGTACTCTTTTACTTCTTCACGCGTTTCGACATCAAAAATCGACAACAACATCAAATCTCGGAATTCTTCCGTAGTCAGGTTTTGATAAGCCTCATCAACAAAAGGTTTGATGTTGGTCACGCGGCTGCGGATCGACTTGATGCCTTTCGATTCGATTTTCTCTTTGCGTGGTTTCAATGCGCTGGTCACGGCATCCAGATCGGAATCGAATAGGATCGTCCCATGGGCGGTCATCCTTCCGTTTGTCGCATACATGGCATTCCCCGAGAATTTTTTCTCTCCGATCACCAAATCGTTTCTGCCTTTTAATTCAGCTTCCTTTACGCCTACGTTGTGCAAAAAGGAAATGACCGGCTTTGTGAATTTTCCGAAATCGCGGAATGAATCACCGTCATCCTTCGTGATGAAGCAGAAAGAGAAGTTCCCCAAATCGTGGTATACCGCGCCGCCACCGGACATACGGCGGACGATGTGTATCTTATTCGCTTCGACATAATCCGCGTTGATTTCTTCGATCGTATTCTGATTGCGGCCGATGATGATCGACGGCTCATTGATATAGAACAATAGGATTGGCTCATCCAAGATTTTTTCCTTCAATAAAAATGTCTCCAAGGCAATGTTTACGCTGGGATCCAACTGTCCTTGATTATCCACAAAATACATAAGTTATTCCTCTCCCATTCTTCATTCGATTTGTTTTTTCGTACTGTTTTGCTTCGTTCTGGTTGATGGACGCGATCAGATTGTGATGATCCGGTCCTTTTCGGCAAGAGTGACGGACACGGACGGTGCAGCCTCTTTCGCTTGATCCAGCAGCACCGATAGCTCGCCTTTTTGAGGCAAATGCGTCAGGATCAGCTGTTTGACTGCCGCTTCTTCAGCTATCGCTCCGACTTCGCCTGCAGTCATATGCGCATGGTGACGCTCATTGCCATTGAACAAGTTCGCATCAGCCAAGAACAGGTCAGCATCCTTCACAAAAGGCACAAATGCCGCCAAATAGGCTGAATCCGCACCGAATACGAAGACTTTCCCTGTGGCGATCTCTTCGATCCGCAACGCATAGCAAGGAACAGGATGGATGGTTTTTAAAAATTGGATCCGGAATGGCCCCAATTCCAACGTTTCCTCTGGCGCATAGGCAATCCCTTCACTCACTCCCGTCATCTCCAACAAGCGGAAGAATTCCGATTCAGTATGACCGTAGATCGGCAGTATTTTTTTTGACTTGCCTGCTGCAGGCTCTTTCAGCTGAAAAGTATATTGCAGGACACCTAAGTCCGCAATATGGTCCGCGTGATAGTGCGTCAGGATGACCGCATCCAAATCCAACGGGTCCAGATGATGCTCCAGCGACAACAAAGCATTGCTGCCGACGTCGATCAATAGTCTGAAATCATCGGATGTCAGCAAATAAGCTGTCGTACCGACATCTTTTGTGGGGTAGCCGCCCATGCAGCCCAAAATAGTCAATTCCATTAAACGTCCTCCAATCCAATATCTGATAAGCAAAGAATCCTATCCAGATTATATCATGCCTCAAGCCATCCTCAATGGTTAACTCTTTCACGGCAACGAAAAGTAACAGTTTTAAAAATAAATAATAACAGTTCGATATCATTGAATTCATTATAGCACCAAACAAAAACAAACACTATATGAAATTAAAAACAGTCCGCCATTATCTGTAAACACACAGATAGGCAGACTGTTCCATTACTCATTCGGACTGTCATTATATTCCATTTTTTTCATGTAACGAATCGCCTCATCAGCCAAGCGTTTCCCCTCAATGACGGCATTTTCCATGCCATAACCAGTGATCCCGTTCCCTCCGACAAAAATGCCTCTTTTTGCATACTCTTGAAGGACTGGATAGCTTGCATCCAGCATCTCTTGCCGTTGCTGCAGACTGAAATGGGGCACAGCCTTTTCCCAGCGATAAAAAGTGGACTGCAAAGGGTCCTCGCTCAGAGCCAAAATATCCTTCACTTCATTTTTGATGATATCCATCACAAAATCATCGGCTAATTCTATCAATGTTTCTTCCAGACGTCTGCCGAATTCCACAAGCACGTAATAATAGTCCGCTTGTTTAAACAGCGGCCATTTATTGTTCAAAACGACAACCTTCGTGCTATGGAAGGAGCTTCTCCGCGGAATCACAAACCCTTGCCCTTCAGGCATGTTTTTGACTGATTTTTTATTTATTTTGAAGAAAACTGTACCGACACTCGTACTTTGGGCCTTCGGAAAAGCAATTTCGCTGGAGACCCCCTCCAAAAACCCAAGGGATTCCTGGGGGTTTGTTGTGACGACAGCACAGCCTGCCCGCATGGATTCGCGTCCGTTCAATTCAATCAACAGAAGGTCTTCTGACACAGGGCTCAACGACTTCACTTTCTGATTCAGGTATAGATGGCCCTCCGCATATTGGGCCAGTCGTTTGGTTAAAGTCGCCAAGCCTTCCTTGAAGGTATACTCCTGGCCGGATCCATCGGCATAGCGCATCAGCTGCTCTTTTTTGTGCTTGCCGATATGCGCCTTCCCGTAGATGGTCACCAGATTTTCATCGAATAATTTTATCGGCATCAGTTCCATGGAGCCATAGACGTTATCCGGATAGTAGGGCTCAGCCATGTAATCGACCACTTCCCGACCCAAACGGAACTCCAAAAAGTTGTCGGTGGAATATTCTGGGTTCTCATGCAGGTTTTTGGACAGGAAAACGCTGTTCATGAACGCTCGGAGCTTTGCATCCAAGGTCAATCCATTGGCCTGCCAAATATCGTTAAGAAAAAGCGGCATGCCGTGGTAGGTTGGCATAACGTCATCAATGACCGCATTTCCATCAAACAACACCAGTTTGCCCCCAGAGCTGAATTGCTTTTCGCTTTCCAAGCCCAATTCCTGCAGAAAATCGGAAATATCCGCCCGTCTCGAATCGAAAGCCGTAGCTCCTACATCGATCGCATACCCATCCATATCAGTCGTGTGGATCATGCCGCCGACAGAGGATCGATCCTCCAGAACGACATATTCAAACGGGAGGTTTTGTTCCCGGATGGCTTTATCGATTTCATAAGCGGCCGTCAATCCTCTCAGCCCACCGCCGATGATCGCGATACGTCTTTTCATCTTCTCCATCCTGCCATCCCCTCCTCTCGCTTTCTTGATACCCACTTTATCATTATCTATATCTTACTCTATCCATCAACGAAAATATGTGGATACTTTTCGACAGATATTCATGCTGCTCTTGTTTTTATACGTTTTCGCGGATTTGTTTGACCGTATCGGCATCCAAACGTTTGACTAATTCCGTGACCAATTTGACTGCATTCAGATAGTCATCTTCATGGATCATGGACGTGTGCGAATGCAGATAACGTACCGGCACCGTGATTGCAAAGGAGGGAATGCCATCCAAACTCTGATGCTGGGCGCCGGCATCCGTGCCGCCACCCGTAATGACTGTGTACTGGAATGGAATTTCGCATTCTTCGGCAACGCCGACGATGAAGTCGCGCAAGCCACGATGCGGGATCATCGACGCATCATAAATCAATAACTGCGGCCCTTTTCCTAATTCGGAATCCGCTTCTTGAGGCGTCATTCCCGGAGTATCCCCGGCAGTGCCCGTATCCAAGGCAAATGCGATGTCCGGACGGATCATGTGCGTCGCCGTCTTCGCGCCGCGCAGACCTACTTCCTCTTGGACATTCCCGCCGCTGAAGATCACATTCGGGTGCCCGGCTTTGGCGACATTTTCCAACACTTTGAGCGCAACGGCCAGTCCGATGCGGTTATCCCAAGCTTTGGCCAAAAGAAATTTGGAATCGTTCATGCGTTTGAAGGAAATGTAAGGCGTAATCATATCGCCGGGCTTGATGCCCCATTCCGCCACTTGTTCTTTCGAAGAAGCGCCGATATCGATGAACATATCTTTGATTTCGTACGGCTTTTTGCGCGCTTCCGGCGTCAGGACATGCGGCGGTTTGCAGCCGATGACCCCGTGGCAACGCTCGCCTTTCGAGTTGGTGATTTCCACTTGCTGGGCAAGCATGACCTGATTCCACCAGCCTCCCAAAGTTTGGAATTTGATGAAGCCCTTGTCGGTTATGCTCGTGACCATGAATCCCACTTCATCCAAGTGCCCCGCCAACAAAATGGTCGGTCCCTCTTCCGCTGCCTGTATGTTTGGCAAAGAGACCGCCCAATCCGTCCTGCGAAAAGCTTTCGGCGAAAGGTTCGGCATAACGTCTGAAGACTTCGCGGACCTCACCTTCATTGCCCGGAACGCCTCTAGCATCCGTCAAATCGATCAACATATGTAATTCTTTCTCTTCCAAAATGATACCCCCATTGATTTAGTGACATAATATCAGTATAGCATTCACATGTAAGAAAAACAAAAAATCGCCGCACTCCCAGTCAAAGACCGGGGAGGCAGCGATTCAAAAATTATTTAGCCAAAGCAGCTTTAGCTTGTTCAGCTACTGCAGTGAAAGCTGCAGCGTCTGTAACAGCCAAGTCAGCCAACATTTTGCGGTTCATTTCGATACCAGCAAGTTTCAATCCGTGGATCAAAGTGCTGTAGCTCATGCCGTTGATGCGAGCAGCCGCGTTGATACGAGTGACCCATAATCTACGGAAGTCACGTTTCTTTTGACGACGGTCTCTGTAAGCATAAGTATAAGATTTCATTACTTGTTCTTTAGCTGTTTTGAATAATGTATGTTTTGAACCGTAATAACCTTTAGATAATTTAATAATCTTTTTGCGGCGTTTACGGGTTACTGTCCCACCTTTTACACGTGGCATAGTGATTTCCTCCTTATTAGAACCAAAGTTCTATCTCGTATTGTTGTTTAGAATTATTTCATTTGTGATAATTGTTGGCTGATGCGTTTCATATCAGATGCGCTAACCATTGAAGCTTGACGCAATTGACGTCTTTGTTTCTTCGTTTTTCCGTGGAATCTATGGCTTGTAAAAGCGCTCCAACGTTTTAGTCCGCCGTTACCAGTTCTTTTGAAACGTTTAGC
Source organism: uncultured Carnobacteriaceae bacterium (assembly GCA_963814755.1). Classification (GTDB taxonomy): domain Bacteria; phylum Bacillota; class Bacilli; order Lactobacillales; family Aerococcaceae; genus Trichococcus. The sequence continues at coordinate 38,874 of CAWFEB010000024.1, read as the reverse complement.
TGAACCACGGTGAGTTTTTTGTTTTGGCATTTGTCTTTCCTCCTAAATTAAGTTACAAATTTATTTATCGGCTTTTGGTGCCAACATCAAGAACATGCTTCTTCCGTCCATTTTAGGATGAGATTCAATCGTCGAAACGTCAGTAAGCTCAGATGCAAGGCGATCAAGGACCCTTTGTCCGATTTCTTTGTGGGTGATCGCACGTCCTTTGAACCGGATGGATGCTTTCACTTTGTCACCTTTTTCTAAGAATTTGCGAGCATTCCGCATTTTCGTTTGAAAATCATTTTCGTCGATGGAAGGACTCAAGCGTACTTCTTTAAGGCTTACCACTTTTTGGTTTTTACGGGCTTCACGTTCACGTTTTTGTTGATCGAAACGGAACTTGCCGTAATCCATAATACGGGCAACGGGCGGGTTTGCATTTGGCGATACCAAAACTAAATCTAAATTTGCTGCTTCTGCAATCTGCAATGCATCACTTTTCGATTTGACTCCTAGTTGCTCGCCGTCACTACCGATAATGCGTAGCTCGCGGGCACGGATGCCGTCGTTAACCATCATATCTTTTGCTATGGTCGTTCACCTCCATGATATTTGAGAGAAAGAACGCAGAAAAAAGTCGGCGGGTCATACTACCCCGCCGACAATACTCGCATTGCTGCAAGTTACTTGTACATATCTGGCCCAGGGACGCAATTGTCCACTTAGGCGAGAAGCGGGTGCCTCTGCTTAATTTCTCAACTTTTATAGTATACCTTGTTTAAATGAAAACGTCAAGAGCATTTCACTGAAAATATTCAATTTCAACATACGAGTTCAGATATTCAGGATTCCGGTGCGTATTTCCAGATTTCTTTGAGATCATTCGCTGGCAATTCCGCCACCAATTCATTGACGGTCTTGTTCCATTCCGGGACAATGAACTCCGGGTTCAGTTCCTGCAAAGGCAACAGCACGAAGGAACGCTCCTGCATCCTTGGATGCGGCACAATCAGCCGTTCCTCTTTGATACTCTCCGCTCCGTACAAAACGATGTCGACGTCCAAGGTGCGCGGACCGAAGCGGATGGTCCGCACTCTGCCGAGTTCCTGCTCGATGTTTTGGCAGCTGTCCAGCAAATCCAAAGGCAGCAAATCCGTTTCCGCTTCGAACACTAGGTTCAGGAAATCCGGTTGGTCGAGGTAGCCGACCGGTTTCGATTCATAAATCGATGATACGCGTTTCACTTCCACATCCGGCAAGGACCGGAAGAGCTCCAAAGCTTTTTCGAGATGGGCCGCGCGCGGTTCCAGATTCGTGCCTAGGGCGATGTACACGACAGGCATGCGCTTAGCTCCCTTCCCTTTCGCGGTAGATTTCAACCGCAACGGAATCATAATGGCCGACGATCGGCGGATCCGGTTTGATCACTTTCACCTGGCAAGCCTGCAGCCCGTCGAAGCGCGCAAACAAAGCGATTGCGATATGTTCCGCCAAAGCTTCGATCAGGTTGAAGTTTTCGCCCTCCACTACCGCTTTGACGGCCTTGTAGGCATGTCCGTAATGGATCGAATCCTCCATTTTGTCGCTGTAGCCGGCTTTTTTTGTATCGGTGTGCAGCACAACATCTACGTTGAAGCGTTGTCCCAGCACCTTTTCTTCCGCATTCAATCCATGAAAGGCATAGAACTGCAGATTATTCAAATAGATTTTATCCAATCGGGCTCTCTCCTTTTTTCAACATGATATCCATCATCCGTGCCATTTCCGCATTGGCCTTCACATTGTGCACGCGGAACAGCTGAGCACCGTTCACGATGCCCAAAGCAGTCGTTGCGGCTGTCCCCAGATCGCGCTCCTTGAAAGGGAGATCCCCCAGAGCCGTACCGATGAACCGTTTCCGGGACGTTCCCAAGAGCACTGGGTACCCTAACTCCGTAAAACGTTTCAGATGATGGACTACATTCAGATTGTCTTCATAGGTTTTTCCGAATCCGCAGCCGGGATCCAGGATGATGTTTTCCCTTTTGACGCCTGCGGACACTGCGATCCGCACGCTCTCCGCCAAGTCAGCCAGCATATCTTCGATCAAAAAGGCATAATCCGGTTTTTCCCTATTGTGCATCAAAATGATCGGCACATCAAATGCTGCTGCCACCGCTGCGATCTCGGGATCGTACTTGCAGCCCCAAATATCGTTGATGATATCGATGCCGGCTTCACAAGCCGCGCGGGCAACCGCCGACTTGTAGGTGTCGATTGAAAGCGGCACCTCGACTGCCTTTTTGAGCGCTTCAATGATCGGTACCACGCGGGCGATTTCCTCTTCATCAGAGATCTGGGTGTGGCCAGGACGGGTGGATTCCCCGCCGATGTCGATGATGTCGGCGCCATCCGCAACCATTTCGATAGCGTGGGCGACGGCTTTTTCGACCGTGTTCCACTCCCCACCATCGGAAAACGAATCGGGGGTCACATTCAGTATCCCCATGATGTAGCTGCGCTGTGACAGGTCATATATTTTCGTCTTCGTCGTTAATTTCAAGATACATTCTCCTCATCAGCGTGTATTTTTTCTACAGTTTGATCAATTCCAACACTTCGCTTCTGGATTTGAATGATTGTTTGAATGCGCCACGGACTGCGGATGTCACAGTCTTGCTGCCCGGTTTTTTCACGCCCCGCATCGTCATGCACATATGCTCGGCTTCCAAAACCACCATGACTCCTTGCGGTTGCAAATGCTCCATCAGGATATCCGCAACCGTCGTCGTAATCCGTTCCTGGATCTGCGGCTTTTTGCTGACCTCATCCAGGATACGCGCCAACTTGCTCAAACCGATTACCTGTCCATCCTTCGGCATATAAGCGATATGGCCTACCCCGAAAAACGGAACCAGATGATGTTCGCAAGTCGAATAGAAAGGAATGTCCTTCACTAATACAATTTCGTCGGTATCTTCATGGAAGACCACCTTAGCGTGATCAGCAGGGTCTTTCTCGACACCGGAAAAAATTTCCGCATACATGCGCGCCACCCGCTTCGGTGTATCCTGCAGCCCTGAGCGGTTCGGATCTTCCCCGATCGCCTCCAAAATCATTTGGACGGCGGTTTCTATCTTCTCTAAATCCATATTTATCCTCCTAAACGCTCATTCCGCGGCTAACGCCGCAAGGGTGATGTCAGCGACTGCTTTGGCCGCGACCAATAGAGCTTTTTCATTGATGTCGAATTTCGGGTGATGATTATTGAAAACTTCTGCCCGGTTCGGGCGGGCGCCGACATTCAGGAAAGCGCCGGGGATCTTCAGCAGATACTGTCCGAAATCCTCCGCTCCGGTGTTGGCGGAAGTTGCGATGACCTGGTTCAAGTAAGACCCGACACCATTTTTTTCCAGAACAGCGGCTGCTTTCGCGGTCTCTTTCGGATGATTGTACAAAGGCGGGTAATCGGAGTTGTAGTCGATTTCCACTTTCACGTCGTACATCTCCTCAAGACCGCGGCCGATCCGGTGGAAGTGTTCCTCGATGACCTTACCCACCTCAAGATCCATGTAACGGGCATCCCCGCGCAGAATCAGGCTGTCCTTGATGACATTGCTGCTGCCGACTGCCTCGAAGGAGCCGATCGTCACGACAGCCATGTCATAAGGGTTGATGCGGCGGGAAACGATGGTCTGCAGATTCATCACGAAGCTCGATGCCGCCACGATCGTATCGTTGGAGCGGTGCGGCTGCGAACCATGCCCGCCCGTCCCCTGGATCGTGACTTTGATGTCGCTGCAGCCAGCATAGGCGTAGCCACTAGTGTAAAAGACGGTGCCGACTTCATAGTCCGGATAGAAATGGATGCCGTAGATTTCATCGACATCATCCAGCAAGCCGGAGTCCACAATGCTCTTGGCACCTGCCGGGGCCATTTCTTCGGCATGCTGATGCACGATTTTGACGGTCCCTTCCCACTGGTCCCGCAGACGGATCAGGCAATCCGCCAAGACCATCAGATAGGCGGTGTGTCCGTCATGTCCGCAGGCGTGCATGACGCCTGGATTTTTGGATGCGAACGGCAGGCCGGTCTGTTCCTCGATCTGGAGCGCATCGAAATCCGCCCGCAGCGCGATGGTGCGGCCGGGGCGTTTCCCGTTGATCGTGACGACGATGCCATAGCCGTTCCCGACGTTCGTCTGCACATCAACCGGTTTATCTTCATAGAAACGGGCGATGAACGCAGCCGTTTCCTTCTCGTCGAATGACAGTTCAGGATGCTCATGGAAATGACGGCGCAGAGCGATCATGTCATCTTCGCGGCCATCCAGCATTTTCATCAATTCATCTCTTAACATCTTCTCATCATCCCCCATTAAGCGAATTATATAAAGACGAAGGCCCGGAACACAAACTGCCATGTTCCGGGCCTTCATCAAGCTAACAGAATCAAAGCTACATCACTGAAACTTATTGTATCATGATTTGCTCAGAAAGATGTGGATTTGATAAGATTATTTGAAGTTTTTGATTTCAGATTGAACCTCAGCCAAGAAATCATCCATGCTGAAAGTAACCATTTCTTTCGAGCCATAACGGCGGACAGTGACGGTTCCGTTCAACAATTCCTGATCGCCGATTACCAATTGGTAAGGTATTTTTTGAGTCTGGGAAGCACGGATCTTGTAACCCATCTTCTCGTTGCGGTCATCGACTTCGACGCGCATACCCAACTGTTCCATTACGGCTTTCAGTTCATATGCTTGATCGGCATGCAGATCAAGGTTGACAGGGATGATCGTTGCTTGGACAGGAGCCAACCATACCGGGAATGCACCTTTATACTCTTCGATCAGATACGCCACAAAACGCTCCATTGTGGAGATGACGCCACGGTGGATGACGACCGGACGGTGGTTGTTTTCGCCGTCTTCGCCGACATAAGTCAGGTCAAAGCGCTCAGGCAACAGGAAGTCCAATTGGATAGTGGACATCGTTTCCTCCAAGCCCATCGCTGTCTTGAACTGCACATCCAATTTAGGGCCGTAGAAAGCAGCTTCGCCGACAGCTTCGAAGTATTCCAAACCGAATTCGTCCATCGCTTCCTTCAGCATCGCTTCCGCTTTGTTCCACATATCATCGTCATCGAAGTATTTCACTTTGTCTTCTGGGTCGCGGTAGCTCAGACGGAAACGGTAATCGCTGATCTTGAAGTCTGCATAAACATCCATGACCAACTGCAACACACGTTTGAACTCATCCTTGATCTGATCCGGACGGACAAATGCGTGGGCATCATTCAGAGTCATTTCGCGTACGCGTTGCAGACCTGACAAAGCGCCGCTCTTTTCGTAACGGTGCATCATGCCCAACTCAGCGATGCGGATCGGCAATTCGCGGTAGCTGTGGATGTCGTTCTTGTAGACCATCATGTGGTGCGGACAGTTCATCGGACGCAACACCAACATTTCGCCATCGCCCATATCCATCGGCGGGAACATGTCCTCATGGTAGTGGTCCCAATGGCCGGAAGTTTTGTACAATTCCACGTTTGCCATGATCGGTGTGTAGACGTGCTGGTAACCCAGGCTCACTTCTTTGTCGACGATGTAACGCTCAAGCGTGCGACGGATCGTTGCACCTTTAGGAAGCCAGAAAGGCAGACCGGAACCGACTTCAGGGGAAATCATGAACAAGTCCAATTCTTTGCCCAATTTACGGTGATCGCGCTCTTTAGCTTCTTCGCGCATCTTGATGAATTCAGCCAAGGCTTTCTTATCGAAGAAGGCTGTTCCGTAGACGCGCTGCATCATTTTGTTGTTCGAGTTCCCTCTCCAGTAGGCACCCGCCAACGACAACAACTTGAAGACTTGGATTTTGCCTGTTGCCGGCACGTGGACGCCGCGGCAAAGGTCTGTGAAGTCATCTTGCGTGTAGACAGTGATGACGTCACCCTCAGGCAACGCTGTGATCAATTCGACTTTGTAAGGGTCGTTTGCGAAGATTTCCAACGCTTCCGCGCGGCTCACTTCACGTCTGACGATCGGATAGTTCGCCTTCACGATGTTCATCATTTCCGCTTCGACTTTCGGCAAGTCCTCTTCGGCAAGCTGCACTTCCATATCGGTATCATAGTAGAACCCAGTTTCAATCGCTGGACCGACACCAAAATGAATTTCAGGGAACAGGCGCGTCAAGGCATGCGCCATCAAGTGGGCAGTCGAGTGACGCAGGACACCCAATCCGTCTGCGTGATCCGGTGTCACGATTTCAAGCGAACCATCCGTCTCCAACGGACGGGTGAAGTCGACCAATTCCCCGTTGAATTTTCCGGCCAAAGCCTTTTTGGCCAGGCTGTTACTGATGCTTTTTGCTACTTCTTCCACTGTTACGCCGGCTTCGAATACTTTTACGGCGCCATCAGGAAAAGTGATTTTGATTTCTGACATGCTGATTCCTCCAATTAATTAAATTATGATCTTACTGTGGTGATGTTAAAAAAGGCAATAAAAAAAGCCCATCCCCAGCTTGTGCCGGAAATGGGACGTGTCTACGTGGTTCCACCCAAATTCAAAGAGTGCGACAGCCATCCACTTAAGATTCTGTCTCATCCTTACTTGAACGCGATAACGAGCGTACCGTTTCCCCCTACTGCAGTTTCAGGGAATCTCTCGAAAGGGGTCGATACATGATTGATTAGGATGTTTCACCAAGCCATCCCTCGCTAAAAATCAGTTCATCCATCGGTGTCTTTCTCATCGATTTGTCTTTCGTTTCATCTGTAGTCCATTTAAACACAAAAAATAATTGTTTTCAAGTTTAATATAAGAAAAGCTGAACGGGTTCGTTTATCCCTGACAGAAATTCAGGAAATCGGCCTATTGCTCGAAACGGCGGTTCTTCCCGGTCATGGGAATCTCGCGCGATAGGAAGCGGATCCGCTCCATCAGACGTTTTGCCTTCATCGGCTCGTCATCGCCCCGGTTGCCCATGCGCAAATGCTCCTCCAGCTGTTGCATCGTAAAGTTGGAACTGAAGAAGGTCGGCAAGTCTTCCTGCATTCGGTACTGGAGGATGACGCCGAGCACTTCATCGCGGATCCAAGTGGAATTGGCTTCCGCTCCGATATCATCCAACATCAGAATCTCTGCCTTCTTCACGGCATCAATCTTTTCGTTGACCGTGTTGCTCTGGATCGCCTGCTTCATCTCCATCGTGAAGGTCGGGTAATGCATCAGTGTCGTCAGATGGCCGCCCATCGCCAATTCATGCGCAATCGCACCCAGCAGATAGGATTTCCCTACCCCGAATGGCCCGTAGAAATAAAGCGCTTGGTGATGCACTTTCGGATTCCCATTGAATGAATCAATGAAATTCAACGACTCCAGAATGGCCGGCATCCGCTCGTTTGATTGGACAAACCGATCTAACGTCGCCGTGCGGACATCCTTCGGCATCGACATTGAATGGACCCGGCTCCGCAATTCCTTTTCTTTTTCCCTCGCCATCGTCTCGTCCGTCGGTGTATAGACGACATCTATGTAACCGGCATTCAATACGAGGTTCGGCTCATAGCCGGGATTCTGCGATTCTTTCCCCAGCTTGATTTTCTCTTTTTCCTGCACATATTCGTGCAATTTCGAATAACTTCTCTCGACGATTTCCCGCGACAGTCGCTCTTCGTGTTTCTGGAAGAACGCCTGGACATCGGCATCCTTCATGATTGTGTCGATCATGCCTTTGTAGCGTTGGCTGATTTCGGGATTATTCATATATTTGTAAAATGCTCTTCCGATATGATCCATCACTCATCCCCTGCCTTTCCGCTACTCTTTAATTTTTTGATGCGTTCATTCAATTTTTGTTGCGCTTCCGGCGTCAGCGGTGTTTCCACAACCGCTTTATGTTCCTCTTTAGCCCAATCCGGCAAGTTTTCTTTCTTGCGCGCCACCGTTTTCCCGTAATTCTTTGCGGTTGTTCGGCTGGCTGCCCGCTTCTCCGCTTTCGCTTTCATCTCGCCGGCGAATTGTTTCGCTTTCGCCAACGCTTTTTCGGGCGAATCGACACCGTCCTGCAGCCAATCGTTTGCGATGGCTTCCACATAGGCCTTGGAAAGATGCGGATTGTTGAGGATGACCAACACATAGTGCGTCAATACGTTGAGTACACTCGGTTTGAAATCAGCCTTTTCCATCAGTGTACGCAGCAATTGCGTCTCCGAGGCGGTCACGATGCCGCCTTTCTGCTTTTTGATGCTGGTCAAAAATTGATGCGGCGTCAATTGTTCGCACGCCTTGATGAACGAGATCTCTTCACTGGAAAAGCGTGCCTGAATCAATTTTTGTTCCCGGCCTTTTTCAGTATCTTTAGCCAGTTGGATGCTCTGGGTGACTTTGTCCTTAACTTCCAAACGGGTGCTGTGTCTCTGTTCATAGGCATCGGATACAATTTTTTTGAGCGCTTCTCCGTCTACTTTGCCGGATTCGATATCGGCGGCCTCCAGAATGAATTGAGCCATCTGCAGTTCGTCGCAACCATACAGCGTGTAAAGGATAGTGATTGTGTGCTCCAATTCCTTGGTGATGGAATCACGTTTGACAAATTGTTTGTTCAACAGCTGTCGGAAAAACGAGAAGTCAAACCCATCGTTCTCAATCACGGGCAGGCTTGCCGCATTATCACCCAACAACGTATTATCGTTCTGCCTCATCCGCGCTTGCTCAGTAAAGGCGCTTTCCGAGAAAGAAAAAACATCCAAAAAGGACTTGGTGATATTTTCCGCAGTTTTCAAGTCGCGGACTTGCCGACTGAACCGCTGCTGCAACTCGCGGTATTTCCGTTCGCCGACTTTTTCGTACAACAGCAACCCCATCAGGTCATCACTGAAAAAAGCATGACTGGACAGCGGCTGCTGCAATTCGTATAGGTACTGCTTCTCAGGCTCGTTTACCAGAAATGTCTTCAGCAAACCGATCCCTTCCAATTTCACGCGCGCTTGATAGAACTCTTGGATTCCGCTGTTCGATAGAGCCAATAATTCGGTGTGAAGCAACTCCTTGCTCCAATAGCTTTCCTGCGGAATCTCCGCAAGCAGCGTCAAATAGAGGCTGAACGCTTGCGGCCCGATGATGGGCTGATACAATTGCGTCAGGATTTTGCGGTCCACATCGGAAATCAAGTTCGTCTGGCTTGCTCTGAAAGGATCCTTAGGACTTATATTTTGCCATGGATAACTCATTATTCATTGTCTTCCTTTCCGGGGGCTGCCTCGTGGGGAGGAGCATCGGATGGTTGGATGTCTGAAGATTCAGCAGCCGCTTGTTCGGCTTTTTTCTTCTCCATGTTCTTCAATTCATCAAGGAAGGTTTTCCGGTCCGAAAATTGGCGGTAAACACTTGCGAAACGGATATAGGCGACGTCGTCTATTTTGGATAACTTATCCATGACGTATTCCCCGATGACGATGCTGGATACTTCATTTTCTCCAAGCGCTCGGATTTCGGCTTCCACCTCATTGACGACAGTCTCCAGTTGTTCGAGGGCGATCGGCCGTTTTTCGCAGGAGCGGATCAATCCCCGCAACAACTTTTCACGGCTGAACTCTTCGCGCGCGCCATTTTTTTTGATGACAAGCAACGGCGTTTGCTCGATCCTTTCGAATGTAGTGAAGCGGAAATGGCATTGTTCGCATTCGCGACGGCGGCGGATGGCTTTCCCGTCATCAGCCGGACGACTATCGACAACACGCGATCCGTGATAGTGACATTTTGGGCATTGCATCGGCTTTCCCCCTTTTCTTTCCTTTATTATCGCTTCATTATAACATACTTGTGGCTCAAAAACCTTGGAAAGATGGTCTTTCCGGGACCATCAGGCTAGGCGAAAAGATGTCCGCGCAGCCATTCGTTGACTTGTTTTTCGGTTTCTTCGATCGTCCCGGAATTGTCGATGACAAAGTCCGCCAGCTCTTTTTTCTTTTCGATCGAAAGCTGACTTTGCATCCTCCGGGTGGCTTCCTCCGCATCCAAATGGTTGCGGCTCATCAGCCTTTGCAATTGCAGCTCTTCCGGAACATAGACGACCATCACAGCATCGCAGCTGTCCTCATACCCGCCTTCGTACAGCAATGGGATATCCAGCACGATCAATTTGTGCCCTTCCGAAATATAACGCTCTTTTTCTGCCTGTATCCAATCATTGATGCGCTCCTTCAGCAACACATCCAGTTCTTTACGCTTCTCCCTATCCGAAAAGATCAGCGCTCCCAAACGTTTGCGATCCAGCGTGCCATCAGGCAGCAGATAGGCTTCCCCGAAATGTTCGATGATGTCCGCTAACCCCGGCGCACCCGGAAGAACGACAGCCCTTGCTCCCAAGTCCGCATCGACAACCGGAATGCCCGCAGACAAAAACAGCTTCGCTACAGTCGATTTCCCTGTAGCGATGCTTCCTGTAAGTCCTAATATATAACTCATGTTCGTTTATTTCGCCCCTTTGTAGGCAATATCAGTGATGCCTGCTGCCTTCGAACGCGTCTTTGGCAGTTGTTGACAATGCGGACAATAATGCGTCCCTCTCTGTGCAACCCTTATTTTTTCGATCGGATGCCCGCAGTTCGGACATGGTTGCCCGGTCTGGCCGTAAACGGCGAGAGAGACTTGGAATTTACCTGCCTCACCCAACGTGTTCTTGTAGGTCCGGATCGTCGACCCTCCGGCTTCCACCGATCTGCTGATCACATCGATGATGGCTTCTTGCAGTCTTTTGGCTGCAGCCGGTCCGATCGTGTCGGCTGCTTGCAGGGGATGGATCCTGGCTTGGAAAAGCGACTCATCCGCATAGATATTTCCGACGCCAGCAACAATGTTCTGGTCGAGGATGACCGCTTTGATCGCCCGATGCGACTTGGCAAGATCCTTCTTAAATTTGCTCAATTTGAAGAAATCCGCGGTCGGTTCCGGCCCCATCTTTTTGAAAGGTTCATACTCATCCCGCTTTTCGATCGGCAACAACGTGAATTTACCGAACTTGCGCACATCAAGGTAACGCAATTGGCGGCCATCGGCGAGATAAAAAATGACATGGGTATGCTTCTTTATCGGTTCACCGGCTTCGCTCACCTCATATTTGCCTTCCATCCGCAGATGGGAAATCATCGCCCAGTGGTCCAACAAGAAAATCAGATACTTGCCGCGGCGTTCGATGGTGTGGATCTGCTCCCCCCGCAGAACCGTCTTGAACCGTTCCGTGGAGAAAGGCGGCGTGATCATACGATCCCAAAAGACGGCTACATCTATGATGACGGCTCCTCCGACAAGGTTGATGAGCCCCTTGCGGATGGTTTCTACTTCTGGCAATTCCGGCATAAGCAGCCCCCTTTCTTTTATCGGTTTGTTCCTTGTTTATTTTGCTTCATACCAGCTGTCGCCGAAGTTACTGTCCACTTTAAGCGGCACAGCCAAGGAGACGGCATGCTCCATGATTTCCGGCACCAATTTTTCCAACACCGGGATTTCTTCTTCCGGGCATTCGAAGATCAGTTCATCGTGAACCTGCAACAGCATGTTCGCTTGAAGTCCTTTTTCCTTGAGGACTTTATCCATCCGTACCATTGCCACTTTGATGATATCAGCAGCAGTGCCTTGGATCGGCGAATTGATGGCAGTCCGTTCCGCAAAGGAGCGCAGATTGAAGTTGCGGTTATGGATATCAGGCAAGTAGCGGCGTCTGTGGAATAACGTTTCGACATAACCGTTCTCTTTCGCTTCTTTGACGATGTCCTCCATAAATTGCTTCACACCTGGATATTTTTCGAAATAACGGTCAATGAATTCTTGAGCGGCTTTTCGGGTGATGTTCAGGTTTTGGGACAAACCATAGTCGCTGATTCCGTAAACAACGCCAAAATTGACGGCCTTCGCTTGTCGGCGCAAATTGGCGGTGACGTCTTCCGGTTTCTCGATGCCAAAAACACGCATTGCGGTCGAAGTATGGATATCCTGGCCTTCAAGGAAGGCTTCGCGCAGATGCTCATCCCCGGAAATATGCGCCAGCACACGCAATTCAATCTGTGAATAGTCGGAGGCGAACAGCTTCCAGCCTTCTTGTTGCGGAACGAAGGCTTGTCTGATTTTCCGGCCTTCCTCCATCCGGATCGGGATGTTCTGCAGGTTCGGATCGACGGAACTCAAACGGCCGGTCTGCGTCAACGTCTGTTGATAACGGGTATGGATCTTTCCGGTTTCCGGTTTGATGAATTTCAGGAGTCCTTCCACGTAGGTCGATTGCAGCTTGGCCAACTGTCGGTAATTCAGGATGTGCTCCACGATCGGCGCTTGCGCCTGCAGTTTTTCCAAGACATCGACCGCTGTCGAATAGCCCGTTTTCGTCTTTTTGATGGCAGGCAAGCCCATCTTCTCGAACAGGATGACACCCAGCTGCTTCGGTGAGTTGATGTTGAACTCCTCACCCGCCTCGGCATAGATGGTCTTCTCGATTTCCAGCAAACGACCGGCAAATTCCTCTTTCATGGTCAAAAGACGCTGCGGCTCCACTTTTATCCCCTGGATTTCCATATGCGCTAAGACAAACGACAACGGCAGCTCCATTTCGTAATACAAGTCTTTTTGCACATTGCTTTCCAGCTCAGCGTTCAGTTGGGCAAACAGCGCTTGGATCGCTTTCACTTTGCGCGCCAAATGATCATGCAGCACTGCGTCCTCAGGAACGGCTGTTTTAGCGCCTTTTCCGTAGATGGCCTCATCGAAAGAGACATCGTTGTAGCCATATTCCTGGGCGACTTGCGCCAGGTCTTTGCTGTTGTCCTTCGCATTCAGGATGTAGGAAGCCAACAGGATATCAAAGTCGATGCCTGCCAGCGCGATACCGGCATAATGCAGCATGACCATCGTCCGTTTGCCATCGTACACAATTTTGTTGGCTTCGGCATTCTCAGCCCATTCCTTGAAAGCGGCACTTGCCGCCACTGTTTCCAATGAAGCCGTGTATATTTTTTCGTCCGTGCCCCAGCTAACTGCGAGGATTTTCCCGTCGTGGTAGTTGTCTTCAAGCATCTCCACATAGAGTGCCATCCGGTCCGTAAAATGCTCGGGACGGATTTCGGTCAGGACTTCGAAATGGATGTCCTCGAAGGATTCCGAGCGGTCTTCCGATGCCACGCCCAGTTTGTCCAAGAAACCATTGAAATCCATTTCGCGGTAAAAATCGGTCAGTTTATCGATCTGTTTGCCTTCAACCGCGAGTTCATCGAGCTTCAATGTCACGGGCGAGTCCAGATCGATCGTAGCCAATGTTTTGCTCATGAATGCATTCTCTTTGTCGTTGATGAGATTTTCTTTCATCTTGCTTTTCTTCAGTTCATCGACATGCTCGTAAAGGTTTTCGATGGAGCCGTATTCGGTAAGGAGCTTCAAAGCAGTCTTCTCGCCGACTTTGGTGACGCCCGGATAATTATCCGAGGAGTCCCCCATCAGACCTTTCATGTCGATGATCTGTTTCGGTTCGATGCCGTATTCTTCACGGATGACGTCCGGGGTGTAGGATTTCAATTCCGATACGCCTTTGACGGTGATGTCGACCCGGATATTATCTGTCGTCAATTGGATCATATCCTTATCGCCTGAAATGATGACGACATCATAGCCGGCCTGATCGGCCATCCGCGAGTAGGTCCCGATGATGTCATCGGCTTCATAATTGACCAATTCATAGGTCTTGCCTCCGAAAGCATGGACCAAGACGCCGAAATAAGGCCACTGTTCGGACAACTCCGACGGCATGCTGGCACGCCCGCCTTTGTAATCACCATAAAGGGCATTTCGGAAAGTCGTTTTTCCTGAATCGAATGCTACCAACAGATGCGTAGGCTCTTCTGTCTGGAAGATGCGTTCCAATATATTATTGAAGGCGTAGAGCGCGTTCGTATGCAATCCGTTCTTGTTGCGGAACCCATCCAGATTCGGCAATCCGAAAAAGGATCTGAAAGCCACACTGCTGCCATCCACCAATAGTAATTTTTTCTTTTTATCAGTCATCTGTGTACATCCTAACTCTGCTTATTCTGAATCGTCTGCTGTGATGGTTGCGGAATCAACTTCCGCATCGACGGCTGCCTCGACTTCAGTTTGCTCGTTCATGATCACGTTCTCTTCCTCATCAAAAATCAACTTGCGAGGCGTCTCTACGATCAATTCAGCATCCAACACACGGTCATTTTCCATATTCGTTCCGACAACGCTGATCGTCACTTGTTCGCGGCGCTCATCCACGCGTTCCACTTCAAAATTGAACGTGATCGTGCTGTTGTGGTATATCGGTTCAATCACATTCAAAGAAACGTCCACAATATGTGAACCCGGACCCGGTAAATGTTTGGAAACATTGCTCGTCAAAATACCCACCAACAAAACGGTTGGCACGATCGGCTTATGGAACCGAGTCGTCTGCGAATAATCATGTTGAATATAGAGCGGGTTCCCGTCATTCGTCAACCCAAGATACAGCAAAATATCTTTGTCTTCGATGATTTCCGTGACAGTCAACGAATCCCCCTCTTGAATTTCATCAATCGATTTTCCAAGCTTTATATCTTTCAGACCCATTTTCACTTTTCCTTTCTTTGAACACATATATGTCTATCATATCAAAAACGCCGTTCCGATAAAAGCCGTTTAGCTGTTTGAAACCATTTATTCCAAAAACCGGAACAAGCCCCCCGCTTGCTTGCATCAAAAAAGCCCAGGAAGCGATCCCTGGACTAATAAGTGTGTGTGAAATTAATTTGTTGTCGGTACGCTGTGGCTCAACAGCTCTTCATAAGCCAGTTCAAATTTCTGAACATCCCCGGCGCCCATGAAAATGGCGACCGCGTCATGGAACTGCAGCAGCGGGGACATGTTGTTGACGTTCAATACCGTTGCGCCTTTTTCGATTTTGTCGGCCAAATCGCCGATTGAAACCTGTCCGTCCTTTTCGCGAGCAGAGCCGAAAATATCGCAAAGGAAGACCTTATCGGCCAATTCCAACGATTCAGCGAACTCACTAAGCAGAGCAACCGTACGCGTGAAGGTATGCGGTTGGAAAATCGCAATGATTTCTTTCGTAGGGTATTTCTGTCTGGCCGCATCGAGTGTAGCGCGGATTTCGGATGGATGATGGGCATAATCATCGATGACGACCATATCCGAAATGTATTTCTCGCTGAAGCGACGTTTTACGCCTGTGAATGTCTTCAGCTGCGCAGCTACCTTGTCATTGTCCAAGCCTTCCAACCAGCAGAATGTGATGATGGCCAATGAGTTAAGGATATTATGCGTGCCGAATGACGGGATTTCAAAATGACCGTACATTTCGCCATTTATTTCCACATCGAACTGACTGCCGGTTGTATCCTTCGTGACATTTTTGGCGACAACATCATTGTCTTCAGCAAAGCCATAGAATGTGACCGGATATTTGCCTTTCAATTCACGGACATACGCATCTTCGCCGCAAGCGATGACGCCTTTTTTCACTTGGGATGCAAATGAATCAAAAGCGCTGTAAACATCATTGATGTCTTTATAGTAATCCGGGTGATCGAAATCGATGTTCGTGATGATGGCGTAGTCCGGTGAATAAGCCAAGAAATGACGTCTGTATTCACAGGCTTCCAACACAAAATACTCCGCATCTTCCCGGCCGAAGCCAGTGCCATCGCCGATCAGATAGCTTGTCGGTGCAATCCCGTCCAACACATGGGACAACAAACCGGTCGTGCTCGTTTTACCGTGTGAACCGGTAATGGCAACGCTCGTGTAGTTTTTGATCAAATCGCCTATAAAATCATGGTAGCGGATGACCGTCAAACCGATTTCTTTCGCTTTCGCGATTTCCTCATGGGAATCAGGGAAAGCATTCCCTGCGATGACCGTCAAACCCGGTGTGATGTTCGCTTCGCTGAATGGCATGATTGTGATGCCAGCATCATCCAAACCTTTTTGCGTAAAGAAATAAGTTTCGACATCCGATCCTTGAACCCGATAGCCTTTTCCATGCAGGATCAATGCCAACGCACTCATCCCAGAACCTTTGATGCCGACAAAATGATAAATCGTTTCCGTTTCCATAATTACCTCCAAGTGAATAAGAAAGGTTAGTCTTTCGGCTACCTTCTGATGTTTGTGTCTCAAAACAATCGCTTAGGACCTGATGACTTGCTGTCCATTTATTGAATCGGAACCAGTATAGCACGTGCAGATTAAGAAAATACTTAAAATTATTTAAAATTTGAGGTCAAACATGTCAATAATTTCATTGCAACAGTAAGTGCTGCGCACAAATCAGCCTGATGTTACAGTGTGATGACTAAAAATAAGAGTGGCTTACCGAATCGGCAGGCTCATGAACGAATTTTCCGGCTACATCATAAGAGCGTTCCTGCTCCATGATGCCCAACAGAGAGCGGTTCATTGCCCGTTTGGATTTGCCTTCCAACGGTTGCAACTCACTTGTTTCCACGCTGTCTTCCTCCAGGACCACATCGTCTTCAACAGGTGGCGCAAGTTCGAAAATAAGCAGGTCCGAGCTATTCTTCTTCAATACTGCCGCAATCGCGCGATAATCGATTTTCTTTTCTTTCAGGTTTTCCCAGCCTTTCAACGGTTCCGGTACTTCGGTCAGTTGGAAAGGCCTTCTGCTCTTGTAGGAAGCGAAAGGGTGCATACCCAATTCCGTGCGGCGTTCCTTCTGCTTTTCGTCCTTCAGTCTTTTTTTCTCGACCGCAAAAACGTCTTCAACAGGCTTCACAGCTTTATCCCTGAAGGATACAAATGCCTCCTTGTTGTGGCGGATGTACGGGACTGTGTCCATCGGGTGCAGCAAATCTTGCGAGATATAGGAGGACGGTTGTGCAGAATCGCCTTTTTCTTCCAGCATGCCATGCTCTTCGTCCTCTTTTTTCAGGTAATTCGGAAAATCAAACTTATTTGTTGCAGGATGACTTCCTTCCACCCCTGAACGATGGTCATGCCGAAAAAAACTTGGTCCATCATAGCGACTCATCCAGTCAGCTCCTCTCTTCTTTTGCTTCCGGCAATGCTCTGCCCGGTTTCAATGGAATTCCTTTATTATAGTACTTCTTTTTCCGACAAAATTCCATAGGGTTATTTGGAAAATGCTGCACCTATTGCATAGCTGTCATCCAACACAAGGATCCCTTTTTTAGGGCTTGCGTTTTCCAGTTGCAATTCTTTGGCTGAGCAGATCATGCCATGGCTGGCTACGCCGCGCAATTCACCCGGCCAGATGATCAAACCGCTAGGCATGACAGCGCCTGGCTTGGCTACGACGACGCGTTGCCCTTTTTTGATGTTGGCTGCACCACAGACGATCTGCAGTACTTCTCCGTTGTCCACTTCCGTTTGCGTAACGGACAGATGGTCGGAGTCTTCATGCGGCACGCACTCTTTGACGTAGCCCACAACAAATTTAGGCGAGCGATCGACAACGACAGCATCACTGAAACCTGCCGCTTGGATCAAAGCATTCACTTTTGCCGCTTCTTCATCGGATAACAGCACTTGTCCGTTTGCATCCAACTTAAGCGTATCTGAAATCGAAAATAGATTGTAGCCCATCGTTTCATTTGTACGGTTGTTGAAAATGCGCGTCACATTGCCTTTTGATTCGCAGGCTTGTTCTTGGCGGACAGCGATATCCCCTTTCGTCAACATTAATGTATCCCCGACTGCTTCACGATTATAAAAACTTAACCACATGTTATATTTGCTCCTTTATGCTTCTTCATTTATTTTTCCCAAACGAAATAGTATCACAATTGTTCCAAAAAGGCTTCAATCTCTTTTTGCGTCTTCCGGTTGCGTGAGACGAAACGCCCTAAAAGCTCTCCCTCAGCATAGACGACGAAGCTCGGGATTCCGGAAATCTGCAACGCTTCACCCAACGTACCGAAATCATCGCGGTCTATTTCGACGAAACGAAAATCCGCGAATTTATTTTCCACCTCAGGCATGAACGGTCGGATGTAATGGCAATCCGGGCACCAGCTGGTCATGAAGACGAATACCGTTTTCCCCGAATCGCGCAGTTCTTTGAATTGATCCAAATCTTTCAGTTTATCCATAATCAAGCTCCCCCTCAGTTCATGTCCATGATGGTTTCATAAGTGCTCTTGTCCAAGGCTTTGATGACTTGTGCGACCATTTCCTTGGCCGCCGCATAATCGTCGATGTGGAACATTGTCTGATGCGTGTGGATGTAGCGGGCGCAGACGCCGATGACCGCGCTCGGCACCCCGTCATTCATGACATGGGCGGCTCCCGCATCCGTTCCGCCTTTGGAAACGAAGTACTGATAAGGGATATCGTGCGTTTCCGCCGTATCCAACAGGAATTCGCGCATCCCTTTCAAGGTGATCATGCCGGGATCCTGGATCCGCAAAAGGAAACCTTCCCCCAGATGACCGAACGTATCCTTGGTCGTCGTCAAATCATCCGCAGCCGAGCAATCCACCGCGAAGAACAGATCGGGCTTGAACTTGTGAACGGCCCCTTTTGTCCCCCGCAGTCCGACTTCTTCCTGGACGTTCGCACCGGCGATCAAGGTGTTCGGCAACTTTTCATGCTTCAATGCTTCCAGCGTTTCCAGAACGACCGTGTTCCCGTAGCGGTTATCCCATGCTTTTGAAATGATTTTCTTTTTGTTGGCGGTCCAGATCGTTTCGACTTGGGGAACAATCGTATCTCCGGGACGGACTCCGAATGCCAGCGCCTCTTCTTTCGTATCGAAACCGGCATCGAAGAGGATATCCGTCACTTTGACTTTTTTTCCTTCACCGGCATCCCGCAGCAAATGCGGCGGAACAGAAGATGAAATCACAGGAATATCGCCTTTTGACGTCTGCAGCGTATAACGCTGTGCCGAAACGACATAGGCATTCCAGCCTCCTAGCGGCACGACCCGGAAAAGTCCGCGATCCGTGATGCCTGCCAGCATAAAGCCCACTTCGTCCATGTGTGCCGCCACCATGATGCGCGGTGCCGTTTTATCTTCATGCTCTCTGATTCCGAAAATACCGCCCAAGCCATCCGTTTCGATGCGATCCACCAACGGGGCCATTCTCTCATGCATATAGTTACGGATATTGCGTTCATTTCCGCTAGTCCCCTGCAATTCCGTCAATTCTTTGATCATAGCAAATGTTTTATCTTCCATATTTGAATGGAGCAGGACACAACTTTATCCTTATGCCGCTCCCGGTCCCCCTTCATTGTCTGACTATCCTTTCCATTATAGCGCAGCATCCTTGTCATAGCAACGATTCCATTCGATCCGAAGCATTGTCCGGCCCAGGAAACGTTTCCTTCACGAAGCCTGATGCAATCGACGTTTCCCTATTATTTTTTTCGTTTTATTGCTATACTTGAGGAAGAAAAAAGAAAGCGCATCAATTTGAGGAGGAACACATGATGAACTTTTTGGAAAAATGCATGTGCAAAAAACACAAAGAAGAAATCTTGGGCGGTATTTTATTCGGAGCCGGACTCGTACTTGGCTCAGTCGTGACAGCCCTTTGCTACGAACAGAAACGGACCGTAAACGGCGACAAAATCCTGGAAAACGTCAAAAAGATGTTCTTGGCTGAAGCCCCGATCGAAGGATCATGGATCGAATTGCACCCTGTCCCGCTCAGTCGTTATTCTTCAAAAACGGATGTGTATTACGGCGGAATCTCACGTAAAGAGGAAGGCGTATTGGTGCAATATGAATTCATCGCCGACGCCTACACAGGAACCATTTTGGACTTATACAAACTATAAAGAAAAGAAATGCGATACAAGCCCGCTCTGCCTCGAAAGAAATTTAGGAAATCGTGCCACTGAGCATCGAAGAGCGCAATAGGTTCGATTTATCTATTTTCCGAGGCAGGCTTGGATCGCTGGACATCGTTAATGGCACAACAGAAAAAAGAAGGACCAAAGCAATCACAGCTTTGGTCCTTCCTTTTGTTTTGGTTCTATATTTCTGAATCAGCCGTTGCTTTTTTCGGAAACGCTGCTTCGACGCGGTAGATGCGGTCTCCTCTTGAAGAGAACTTCGCTTCATACTCCGTCATGATGTTTCCTTCAAAGTCGCTCTTGTGCAGATCCAACCAGACTTGCTTCAAAGTCATTCCGTATTGCGAGAAGCTCGCCAACGAATATTCGAACAGGCCTTGGTTATCCGTCTTGAAATGGATTTCCCCGCCGGATACCAGGATTTGCTCATAGTTGCGCAGGAAATTTTTGTAAGTCAAGCGGCGTTTGTCGTGTTTGGATTTTGGCCATGGATCGGAAAAGTTCAGATAGACGCGAGCCACTTCGCCTTCCGCAAAGAAATCCGCAACATTCTCTCCGTCCGTATTCAGCAACTGGACATTTTTCAGACCTGATTCGATCATCTTATCAAGCGTCATGACCGCTACGCTCGTCTGGCGTTCGATCCCGATATAATTCACTTCCGGATGCATGCGGGCCATCTCAACGATGAACTGGCCCTTGCCGGAACCGATTTCCACATGGATTGGTTGCTCGTTGCCGAAGCGTTCCTGCCATTTCCCTTTCCAATCCGCTGGTTCCATCACTACATATTGGGTACTTTCAGCCAATTTTTCGGCAGCCCATGGTTTATTTCTTACGCGCATAATTCTCCTCTTTCTTATCTGTTTTTTTCGAAAAAAGAAATCCTTTCCGTCCGTGTAAAAACGAAGAGGATTTCATAAATAACTGTTTAGGCGATTCTGATAAAGCTGTTTCAGCAACAGAATCAGTTGGTTCATTTCCACATTGCGTTCCTGCGAATGGCTCTTTTTGATCAGGCAGAGGCACACCATCATGCTGTACCACTCCAAACGGCGTTCCATATTGTCATTCATCTGCAAGCCATACTGTTCCAACCATACTCCCCATTCTTCATGGGGAACGTATTGTACCAGCAAGGTGCTGATGTCCGAGAACGGATCGGCAATTTTGACCATTTCCCAATCCACCAGATACAACCGGTCTTCCTCATCCAACAGGAAATTTTTCCGATTCACGTCTCCGTGGCAGACCGTCTTTTGCGAGTCGTCGATGCTGGCGATGCTGTTCTTCACATATTCAGTCACCTGTTGAAGGACCGAATTGGATTTCAAGTCATCCGGCAGATCCGCAACGTACAGGTTGTAGAAATTGATTGGGTTGAAGATTTCACCCTTTACCTTCTGAAGCATCTTCAGGAGATTTTCGGAATGATGGATGCGATGCAGGATGTCCCGCACGGTCTTCCCTTTCATCTCATCCGGATTCAATTCCCTGCCGTTGAGCCATTCCTGAGCTGTCAGGACATCCCCATTGCCGACCCGTTTGGTCCAGATCAATCGCGGTGTGATCCCCTCAACGGAAAGCGCAGCTAAGAAAGGTGAAGAGTTTCTTTTCAAAAAGACTCTTTCCTCGGCTCTGGTGCCCATATAAGCTTGTCCTGTGTCTCCTCCGATGGGATGTAGCCGCCACCCTGAGTCCATTTTATAATCCATCGAGCTCATTCCTTACTCTGTCTTAAATTTTACTTTCTCCTATTGAAAAGAAGGAGCCGGGACGAAAGCCCCAGCTATCTCGGTCTGCTCTTCTGTTCATACGCTACGTGTTCATTCGGCGACACAGCTCGTTTTGCTCTGAAAGCGCAACGGCCATCACTCGCATACAATTATCATTTTAGATTTCTTTACATATCCAGTCAAGAATATTCCATGGGGTTTCGGACCTGAACCGCGTTTAACCCGTGCATCAGTAATTTGCTGCTTCTCTTTTTTCCGTACGCCCGCCCATGTAAAACTGGATGAACAACCAGATGAACCCGGCGTTTAAGGCTATTGCAGCCAATCCCGTCTGCCAACTGTTGTTAATGAAGATGATTCCCGCAAAAAGGAATCCTTCCACTCCCAAAAGGTAGACGAGCAAACGCTTGAAGCCAGCAAATTTATCTTCACGCTGCGTCGGATAAAGCCGGTACAGCATATTTTCATTGAAATGGAAATACAGCGGCAGCAACTGGAATCCTGTCAAATAAAGGAACAACAGACTGAGCCCTAGTGAAAATCCGGCTGACGGCGTGAACAGAAGCAACAGCATTCCGATGGCCAACAGGCGGAAAAACAAGCCACTGTAATCAGTCCCTCGCAAAAATGCCCGCGCGTATAAATACTGATAGGAATTGCTTTTGCCTTCAACGCGGCGCAACAAGCCATCGAAATATTTTCTTCTTTTCGCTTTGCTCTTCACTTGCGGAACATCCGTAAACAGATTGATGACCCGGTTTATGCGAGCCTTTCTTCGTTCCTCCGAGGCGATCATCTGCTCCCATTGATAGAGCGGATAGCGCGCCTCATACGCCACTTGTACTTTTTTACGCAGAAACATAGTATACAGAATTACAAGTACCGGCGCAACCCATGGATGAAAAAATATCGCGATGCTGAAAGATAAAATCGCCGCGCAAGCCAAGTAGAGATCATTTTTTTGGTGAACTTTCCTGTCGCCTATCTTCAGGCCAAGTTCCTGCAGATCCAAATGGATGATTTTCAACAGAATTAAGGTTGCATAAATCGGCAGCAAATCACTTGCCCCGATCGTTCTCCCGGCAAAAAGCATCGGCATCGCCGCCGCTGCCAAAAAGAACAACAGAATCGCCGGAAGGATCAGACTGTATTTCTTCGCTTTGCTGAAATAGCTCCCCCATTCCTTTTCCTTAGCCAAAAGGAACACTTGATCGGCCGGCTCCAAAAAGGTCGCCAGCTTACCGATAAAAATGCTGCCTGAAAAAATAGCCACTATCAGAAGCTTTCCCCATAGGAAGTCCGGCGTCACGGTTTTAACGAATTCGGAATATTGGTAAGCCAAAGCTCCCAACAGAAAGAGGAGCACCAGGACGAAATGATCATTGAAGATATATTTGCTGTAGCGGCTGAATTTTTTCAGGTGCAGTTGCTGCCTTCTTTTCCAGATACTGTCCAGGTTCATGGTCGATCCACTTCTTTCGTCAAGCTGATGTAAAGCTCATCAAGACTCGCTCCCGGCATACCCATTTCAGCCTGCAGGTCTGCCATCGTGCCCGTCACTTTGACCTCACCATGGTGAAGCAGGACGAAATTATCACATTCTTTTTCGGCAGAAGCCAGCACATGGGTGGACATCAAAATGGCTGCACCTTGCGCTTTTTTCTCCCTGACCATCTCCAGGAACGAGTGAATGCCAAGCGGATCCAGCCCCAGGAATGGTTCATCGATGACATATACCGGCACATCCAACATGAATGCGCAGACGATCATCACTTTTTGTTTCATGCCTTTGGAAAAATATGCCGGAAACCAGTCCAGTTTGTCCTCCAGACGGAAATCGCGGATGTAGCGCATCGCTTTTTCCATGGCTACTGCTTCCGTGATTCCGTAGGCCATCGCCGTTATTTCCAAATGTTCCCTTAAAGTGAGTTCTTCATAGAGCACCGGCGTCTCGGGAATAAAAGCGAAGGACTGGCGATAACGCTCCGTATCTTCGCGCAACGTTCGGCCATCGATCGCGATCTTACCGCTGAAAGGCATCATCAGACCGATGATGTGTTTGATGGTCGTGCTCTTGCCTGCTCCGTTCAATCCGATCAATCCAGTCAATTCCCCGGCTTTGACCTCAAAATTTATATTTTTTATGACAGGCAATTGCGTATAGCCGCCCGTGACATTCTCCAATAATAGTGACATTTAACCGTCCCTTTCGCATGCGTTTGTGCCTTATATTATAGCACAGCCTTGCCCCATCCCAAATATCTTGCTGACCGAAGCTCCACTTTAACCTCAGGATATCAAATAAAACGCAAATATGATAAAGTTATGCTATAGAATAAAGTAGATTATGGACAGAAAGAGGTCAAGCATATGACAGATTGTATTTTTTGCAAAATCGCGAACCACGAAATCCCGAGCAGCATTGTCTATGAAGATGATGTCGTCATTGCGTTCCTGGATTTATCCCAAGTGACAAAAGGTCATACGCTGCTGGTACCCAAGAAGCATGTCGCTGATATTTTTGAATATGATGAAGAATTGGCGAAGGAAGTCTTTTCGCGCGTCCCTAAAATCGCGCGCGCAATCGAACGTTCCAGCGATGACATTTTGGGACTGAACATTCTGAACAATAACCGTTCGATAGCTTATCAGTCTGTTTTCCATTCGCATATCCACTTCTTGCCGCGTTACGAAGATTCGGATTCGGACGGTTTCGGTTTGAAATGGAAGACGCACGAAGGAAAATATTCACAGGCAGAATTGGCAAAAGTAGTTGCATCCATCAAAGAGAGTCTGGAGGAATAAATATGCGCTCATTTATGGAAGGAATAGTATTCGGTACGGTAGTCGGCGGTCTGCTTGGCTTGCTGAACACCCCCCGCAGCGGAAAAGAAAATCGCGCGAAAGCGAAAGCTTACCTTGAAGACAACACACTTGCGGTCGAAGACCTCAACGTAAGCGTCCAAGGTCTGCGCAACGCGATCCAATCATTGACCAACGAAGGGTTGGCTTCCGTCAACGCAGTTTCAGAGGAAGTCACAAAATCGATTGAGAGCTTTACGCAACAGGCTCAACCCAGAATCAACCGCATCAACGATAAACTTGCCGTATTGACGGAAGACATGGAAAAAGTAGCTGCCAGCATGGAATCGCAAATGCCTGCAGCGACAGATGCACCAAATCAATAATTGAAATAAAAATACGACGCTCCAAATGCAAACCGGATAAACGGTCATTTGGAGCGTCGTATTTTTCTGTGTTTCTGTCTTAAGTAGTCCAGTCAAGAACCCCTATTTATTCTGATTATCGGATCGTTTGAAAAGCGTCTGTATCGGCATCGCCGCGAAAGATTCCGTGAGCACCTGTTCCACTGTCGCAGCCGCTGCAGCCAGTTTCGTGGCACCAGTTTTCGTCAAGGACGTATAGATGATCCGCCGATCCTGCTCGCAGACATTCCGCTCCAGTGCTCCGCAGCCTTTCGCCTCGAACTTGCTGACCAATCTCGATACTGCGCTTTGGCTTAAGCCGACCTTTTCCTCCAGATCCTGGAGTTTCAGCTTTTGCTCCGCTTCCTGTGACAGGAAATAAAGGACATAGAACTCTTTCAGAGAAAGGTTATGGTTCGTCTGCAAACTTTTTTCCAGCGTGCTCTCGACTTTCAGATGAAAATTATTGATTTCCAGCCATTGGCAAAACGCAGAACTCATTTCACATTTCACAAAGTTTCCCCCATTCCTTTCTTTTTATCAGCTTATGATACCAAATATTGGCATTTTGAGCAATCTGCCACAACTCGACGGACAGCGTGCCCTCTTTTGTTCTATGTTGCGTTTTCTGTCTGCTTCCGAATCAGGCTTCAGATATGAATTTTCTGAGAAGTTTGCTAGCGTTTTTAAGGAATATTTTCCATAATCACGGCGTTTATGATATATTTATAAATGGTTATTCATGAGATAGATAAATAGAAATAGATAGGAAGTGCCACATTCATGAAAAAGAAATTAGCATTGACGTCCGTTGCTTTCTTGACGGCCATCACATTAGCAGGCTGCGCGACTGGCGAAACTGTCGCAACGACTCCAGCAGGCGATATCACAAAAGATGAATTATACGACGCAATGAAAGCCTCAATCGGCGAAACCGTCTTGCAACGTCTGATTTTGATCGACGTATTGAACGATAAAATCGGTGATAATGAATTGGAAGCTGAAACAGAAGCTGAACTGTTGACTACAATCGAACAATACGGTGGAGAAGAAACATTCACCTACATCTTGTCACAATCAGGCTTCGCAAATAAAGATGAATACCAAGATGTATTGTATCTGAACAAACTGATCGAAGCAGCCGTGAGAGCTGAAACGACTTTTACGGATGAAGAAGTGGAAGCCTATTATGAGGCTTACCAACCACAAATCAACGTACAGCATATCTTAGTTGCGGATGAAGCAACTGCTGTAGATCTGATCAGCCAAATCAATGCAGGTGCAGATTTCGCGGAATTGGCTAAAGCCAACTCCACCGACACAGCCACTGCTGAAAACGGCGGAGAAACAGGACTGTTCGGAGCAGGCGACATGGTTGCAGCATTCGAAGAAGCAGCTTATGCGCTTGAAGTCGGCGAAGTGACACAAACACCAGTCGCTACAGAATACGGCTACCACGTCATCAAGATGATCGAGAAGACAGAAAAAGGAACATTGGAAGAAGAACGTGAAAACATCGAAACAGTGATGATGGACGAAAAACTTGCCGACAATGATTACCTGACATCCGTCATGTCCACAATCGTCCAAGCAGCGAATGTTGAAATCAAAGACGAAGACTTGGCAGCAGCGATTGATCAATTCTTGCCTGCTAAAGAAACAAGCTCATCAGACGCAACATCCGAAGCAACAACTTCAGAAGAAGCTAGTTCAGAAGCAACTTCTGCAACTGCTGAATCAGCAAACTAATAACTATAATGTAAAACACGCAAGTTACCAGCCTTTTGATGCTGGTAACTTGCGTGTTTTTTGTTATTGCCCTTCTTCAGTAGGTTGGGTAAAGAGCGGCTTGTAGAAGCTGCGGTTCTCCAACCCGAAAATACGCTCGCTGAACGTTCCCGGTGTCGTGCGCAACAAAGCCGTGTCGATCATATTGATGGAAGCATCCAAATTATCAAGGTGATGGATGATTTCGGCTTCCAAAAGATGCGGCGTCACCGGTGAACCGAATTCTTGTTTGCCGTGATGCGCCAAAACAATATGTTTCAACAGGATGACTTCTTCGCTGTCCTCATCGATGTTCAGGGACAGACAGGCTTTGGTGATTTCTTCATCAATCAGGACGATGTGTCCGATCAGATTCCCTTTCAGGGTATACTCGGTCGACATGCTGCCGCTCAACTCGATCGTTTTTCCGATGTCGTGGAGAATCACTCCCCCGTACAGCAAAGACTTATTGACTGAAGGGTAATGTTGAATGACCGTTTTTGCCATCCGCAAGATCGATACCGTATGGAAACCCAATCCGCCTACGATAGCGTGATGGTGACGTTTCGCAGCGGGATACTCGAAAAATTCCCGTTGATATTTTTTGAGTATATGGCGGACAATCCGGTTGATTGGTGCGCTCGTGATCTCAAACAGGATCTGGCTGACTTCCTCCACCATTTCTTCCGATTTCAACGGAGCACGCTCCATATAGAGTTCAGGTCTGTTTGGTTCCCCTTCGCGGGCGAGCCTTAGTTTTGTGATGCGCAATTGGGGGTTGTTCTGATACATTTCCCGTTTGCCGGTTACGGCAACGACTTGTCCAGCTAGGAACTGCTGGATGTCCTCCTCTTTTGCGTCCCAGTACTTCCCGTCGATCTGACCGCTGCGGTCCTGAAACGTAAAGGCGATGAATTTCTTGCCGTTTTTTGCCAGACGGATATCCGCACTTTTGATCAGCACATAAATTTCAAAATTATCATCTATTTCGTGTTCATATATTTTTTTGGCCACCCTTACCAGCCCCTTTCACTCCTATTTTAACATGTATACTTGTTTCTGTGAAAATCGTTGAACGCAAGCGTCATCAAACGTGAAAAAGAGCACCTGCACGTCTTCACTCAGCTCTTCCAGCAACGTAAACATGATATTTTTCCTGTCCTCATCGAAGTTCACAAAACCATCATCGATCAAGATCGGCATGCTGACGATATCGGCAGTATTCTTCACAAACGCAAGCCGCAGCGCAATATACAACTGCTCCACCGTTCCTTGCGACAATTCATTCGGTAAGAAGGTTGTTCCGTCCTTACGCTGCACCTTCATGCCGTTCTTTTGGAACGCAATCCCGGTATATGCACCTTCCGTCAACCGACTGAAGAAGGTTATCGTATCATCGAGCATCAGCGGCAGGCGATCCTCTTTCCCGTACCGTAATGCCCCTTCGATCCATTCTCCCGCTGTAACCAAGCCGGCCCACTCGATGGCAAGATCCCTCAGCTCGGTTTCGGCCAAAGCGAACTCCTGCAGCAAAGCACTGTAGGTACCGCCTTCTTCCAATTGTTCCAACTGATGCTTCAGTTCTACTTCCGTCCGCTGCAGTTTCGACAATTCAGCCTTCAACTGCTGCATTTCCAGATCATTCTTTTCGTAAAGGGACGTGCTTTTCTTGGCATCGCCATAACGATCCAAGAGTTGCTCGCGACCGCTGACCTGCTCATCCAGCAATTCTTTGCGCTTGAGGTTTTGCTCCTGCTTTTCCTTCAGAGCCAACAACTGGTAAAATTCAGCTTCAGTCTTTGCGTTTGCCTGATCCAATAGCCGTTGTCTCTGTTGATGGGACTCGGCAAGGTCGCGTTGGATCTGCTCCAACTCTTGCTGCAATTCATTGATCTTATCCTGAACATTCGAAGCCATATTTTCTTCCAAAATGACGGCATTCTGTATCTCGGAGAAGCGTGCGACCATTTCAGTGACTGTCAGATGTTCAAAATGGAAACGGCTGCGGATGAACGCAGTCTGCTCGTTCCATTTATCCACAGCGAAATTAAGATCGCTCATTTCGGCTTCCTGATTGATGATCAGGGTGGCCTTCTCAGCCAACACGGCACCCGGGTCCAATTGCAGGAGTTCCGTTGCCGTCATGCGGGCCGGATAGCCTTTCTGCTGCAGGAAGGTCTCCAATTCGGTTTTGAGCATCTTTCCGCGCTCTTCCAGTTCTTCCCGGCTGTTCAAAAGTTCCAAAAACTTATCCTGCAACTCTTCGAGCTCTCTTGTTACAGCCGAGATTCTTTCCCTGACAGCGGCCTGCTTCAGAAATTGCTCCATCGCATTTTCGGAGGAGCCTTCTTGGAAGGCGGCATCCTTGATTGTCGTCTGAGGCTTCCTTCCCATCAGGAAAACGCCAGCGACAGCAAGCAAAGCGGCCAACACCCAAGCAATTACCCTGAAGTCCGCCAGAACAAAGGACAGGACCACAAACACAGCTGCAGCCGCCAGTAACATCATGCCGAGCGGATTTCTTTTCGCTGGGGCGGGTGCAGCAATTCTTTGATTCGGCTGTTGCACATCGCTTTGCAGCGCAGCATACGCTTCATCAGTAAGCTTCTCGTGTTGGAGGCGAGTCTCTTCTTGCTGGAGGGTTTCCAGCTGTTCCTCATGAAAACCGATGTTGTGGTCCAACCGCAGCAGCTGTTCTTCGATCTGTCGGATGTCCTGCGCAAGCTGCTGCAACTGCCCGCGTTCTTCTTCCTTGAGCGGCTCCGGAGCGGGCAGGGCCAGATTCAACCCCAAGGCCATTTTTTGTTTGGCCAAATCAGCCTTGTTGTTGCTGATCTCATTTTCCAGATAAGTGATCTTATTCAGATCCGCTTGCGTTTTGGCTGCACTGTGCTGCAAAGCCGCAAACTCCGATTGATGCGCCTTGTACCATTCCACCTGGACATATTCGCCCAACTGTTTCTGCAACTGCGCTAACCTTTCCTGAAGTTGCGTTTGCGCCTGGATCAAACCGGCCATTTTTTCCTGCTGGTTCTGCCACTGGTAACGGGCATCTTCCGGCACTTCACTGTAGTCGACTGCCGTAATTTCCTTGTTCAGCCGTTTCCACTCCTGATAGCTGTCTGCCAACCGTAAGCTTTCTGCGATTGCGTTTTGTTCCTGCTCCAGTTCCTGTTGACGGGATAATAATTCGGCCTGCTGTTTTTGGCTGTCCGACAACTGGAGCAGCGACGTTTCATAGGTCGCATTTTTTGCTTTTGCTTGCTGAAGCTTCCTTTGCAGTTTTTCAGCAGCCTGTATCTTCTTGTTCAATGGCGGAACGCTGCCTGTCGGTTTGAAGCGTTTCGCGGCTTCGTCACGGTATTCTTTGGCTAATTGCAGCAAACGCTCGCTCCCGCTGGTGCCGATGCTCAACAGATAATGATTGAGCTCTTCTTTTTGGGTTTTTTTCAAAGAAAGCAGGCTGTCTATTTTGAATGTGTATAACGACTCGAATGTCTCCCTGTCCATCCCCAACAGGAAACGCCCGAGATTTTTTGTCGTCTGCTGGACACCATCCGGCAGTGTAACGAGAGCTTGCCCTTTGTTGCGGTCTTTCACCCGTTCAACGATGACATCACCGAACCGCGTGTCCTCCAAAAATAAGCGGCCGCCGTATGCCTGAGCTTGTTTCGGAACATACAGATTCTGATCTTTCTTGCGGGCACTGGGAAACCCGAAGAGGACGCTGTTGATGAATGATGACAAGGTACTTTTGCCGGCTTCATTTTTGCCGTGGAAGACCTGCAGATCCTGCACATCATCAAAGGTCCGGTTCACCCATTTTCCGTAGCCGTATATTTCAATCTTCCGTATCTTCACTGTCTTCCTCCTCAAACGCGACCGCCTGCACGAGTCTGGTCTTTGCTGCGGCCAGCACTTCCTCTTTGAAACTTCGGTCTTTTTTTAAATCAGGGAATGTCGTCCTCATGAGCGGATGTTGGAAAAAGTTGTCCAGCTGTTGATAGAATACGTCATCGCCACTGATTTCCGTCCAACTTTTCGAAAAACTCTCCTTCATGACCTGATCAAACGAAAACAGTTCCTTTTCCGTATCAACCGCAATTTTCAACTGATAAAGATAGATGAAAGGCCGTTCCAACCGTTGTCTGACACCCTCCAGCATCTCTTCGTCCTCGATCTTTTTGATGACATCTGGATGAAGCTCCTGAATGTCCGTGAACAGCAGCGACAACAAAACGCTCGATCCACTCTGGGAGCGATGATGGTCCATTCGTTCCTCGATGCGCGCGAATACATCATTCAGGGTTTTGCATCCAAGCAACGACACTGTCTCTTTTTCCCAAACGATCGGAGCCGTCGGGAGAAAAGACAGCATCGGCGCCATCCCTTTTTGGAGCGTCACCAAATAAGCGCCTTTCGCTTCGGTCTCGTTCGGATTGCGTCCTTGCGTATTGCCGCAATAGACGACAGGCGGAGCCGTCTGCAGCTGCTGCCTTTTGTGGATATGCCCCAGAGCCCAATAATCATAGTTTTTCGCGTTCAATTCGCCCAAAGAAAACGGCGCATAGACGCCTTCGGAAGAGTTCAAGCCTTCCAGAAAGCCATGCAGCATCCCGATGTGGTAATCCACGCTGTGATTCCGGTTCGGGTATTCGACGATCATCCGTTCCTCGACCCATCTGGAAGGGTAACTGAAGCCGGTTATGGCCACCCGCTCCCCTGCTTTAGTGGTCAGCATTTCAGTCGTGACCTCTTTTTCGAAGACCGTGACATTTTCCGGAAGCTGCAGTTTGAGTGCTTCCCTTCCGAGAAAATCGTGGTTCCCATGCGACAAATAAACCGGGATACCGGAACGATCCAGCCGCCCCAGTTCATCCCTCAGAAAAGCTTGCGCCTTTACGCTCTGATTCTCCTCATCGTAGATATCCCCGCTGATCAGAAAAAAATCCACTTCTGCCGCGATGGCTTGCGTCACCAATTCCCGAAAGGAATCAAAAGTGGACTGGTAAATGGCATCAAAAAGTTGCGGTTCCAGCTGTTTTATCCCCTTAAAAGGGCTATCCAGATGGAGATCCGCTGTATGGATAAATGTAATCACAAGCTGTCCTTCTCTCTGCATTCTATGCTAAATCTAGGAAATCAAATTTCCTTGGAATCGTTCATTAAAAAATCAAAAAAACTGCGCCATTTCCGCCAAATATCGGATGAAGAACATTGGACGGCATTGATCGGCAATGCGTTGAACCCTGTCCTTAGCTATCATCCGGCCATTCTTTCGGAAATGGTCACAGCTTATCGTAAAAAATTAAGTCTTAATCTTGTGCAGGCGCGTATAATTCTTGCAACGGTTTTGTGATGATGGCGTTGACTTCTTCCATCAACTGGCTCAACTGTTGTTCTTTAGCCATCAAAGATTGGATAACTTCGTTGCCGGATGCTCTCTCAGCGATTGCTTGAGCAGAAGCCACATCATCATCAGTGATCGCTCCGCCTGTCATTTGTTTTTGTTGTAGCCCGATTTGAACATTACGGAACTCCTCAAACAACTCGAAAGCCACTTTATCTTCTCTCATTGCAGCATAAGCTGAAGACAACTCAGTAAAAACAGAAGCCTCACGCAGATTTTTTTCCAACTCATAAGCCGTATCATAAATATTACTCATTATCCCATTCCTTCCATTCGCATATTACATAAACTATAACATTATCCGAACAATAAAGCCATCAAAAAACACGAAAATATGTTCTTATCAGAGCGTGATGAATCCCGGGTAGAAATCGAGCACTAAGAGGACTAACACAAAGCGGACGCTCTTTGTCCGTGTGTGGTAGTCAGCTTAGGCACAGATTTCTGGGATTCAGAACGCGTTTACGCAGAGCGTAGGGGATGAGCAAAAAAAGACAAGCCATCACAGCTTGTCTTTCCTCAAATCAATTTTCATTGCCCGAAAGCATCGTTGGCCCAATCGAACAATTTTTGCGAACCCTCGCCGATGCTCTGTCCGAACGAACCCATTTCGTTCATGAACTCATCCAATCCATTTTTCAGCCCATTTATGATGCCACTGTCATAGGTTTCTTCGGCAGCAGCGACCGCAAATTCTGTCTGCGGGCTGATCGACAGCAATGCGCCCATCTCGGCACTGTACAAATTCGCCATCGTCCTTCCGGCATTGTTCAGATTGTGGGCTTCATTGGTTTCGTCATACCCCAACCAGGTAGCGACGACAAGATCTGGTGTGTACCCCACCATCCATTGCGACTTGATGTAGCCTGTTTCCCGGTCAAGCTCCGTCGTTCCGGTCTTGCCGGCGATCACCATGCCGTTCGATGGTTGCGCCGATGCGCCGGTCCCGCCATCTGCGTACACGCCCATCAACATGCTCGTCATTTCCTCCGCGACTGCGGCTGTCGTGACGCGGTTCGTTTCCGGATTCGTATTGTCCACAATCACAGCACCGGTCGCATCCACAATCTTCGTGATGAAGCGCGCTTCCGTGCGCACCCCTTCATTCACGAAAGTCGTATAGGCACTGGCCAACTGCACAGGTGTCACGCCGGTGCTCATTCCTCCGAGCGCAATCGCGCCCAGATTTTCATCCGCTTCGCCGATGGGGATACCGAAATCCTCCAACTTGGCGATCCCTCTTTGGATGCCCAGCTTGTCCAACAGCCACACAGCAGTCGTGTTCTTGCTCTCGGCAAGCGCTTGGTACATCGGCAAAGTGTCAAACAGGCTGTTTCGGTCATAGTTCGAAACAGAATAATCGTCATCGCCGTAAGTCAAGGAATCATCATCCATCACTTCCGCATCGACTTCGTATCCCGCCTCAAGAGCCGGTGTATAGACGGACAGTGGTTTGATCGTCGATCCCGGCGCCATTGGCATCTGGGTTGCACGGTTATAGCTCCGAAAACCTTTATACACCGTTGATCCGACGACCGCTAGCACATCCCCTGTGGCCGGCTCCAAGGCCACAGAAGCACTCTGTAAAGGCATTTCTTCTTCCGCAGTCGCCAGATTGGCATTCATATAGGCACTGTCCATCTGAATCTGATAATCCTGATCCAGACCGGTATAGATTTTGTAGCCCCGGTTCAGCAAGTCCTCTTCATCCAGGCCGTAGGTATTGACGGCCTCGTCAATGACCGCATCGAAATAGTAGGGATAGTTGTAACTGCTGTTTGCATAATAGGTACCCACTACATTGATGTCTTCAGCCATTGCCGCATCAGCGGTGGCTTGATCGATAAAAGCATTGTCCGCCAAAAGCTGCAGGACCGTGTTCCTTCTAGCAATGCTCGCATCATAATCATCAATTGGGTTGTAATAGCTAGGCGACTTCAGGATTCCGGCCAGAACAGCCGCTTGCGCTAAACTGACTTCACTCGCTGATATTCCGAAGTATTTCTGCGAAGCATCCTCGACGCCCCACACCCCGGAACCGAAGTAAGCGTTGTTCAGGTACATCTCCAGGATTTCGTCCTTCGTGTATTTGCTTTCGATTTCGAATGCCAGAAACAATTCCTTGGCTTTTCGGATCAGCGTCTGATCCAGCGTCAGGTAGGCATTTTTGGCCAACTGTTGGGTAAGTGTCGAACCCCCGCCGACGATATTCCCGCCATTAACCACGAAGCCGACAGCGGCACGGCCGATTCCGATCGGGTCAACCCCAGTATGCGTGTAGAAACGTTTGTCCTCCGTCGAAACGACGGCAGTCTGGATATTCGGAGAAATCTGGTCGATCGTCACGAATGTCCCTTTCTGCGAATAGAGTTCCCCGGCTTCATTGCCGTAGCGATCGTAGATGACCGTTGTCTGTTCCAGACCAGCCTTCAGGTTTTCTACATTGGCTGTCTTTGCCAAAAAGACAAGATAGGTGCTGCTGATCAATGTACCGATCAACAAGAACAATACGATAAATTTATTGATCCGGTATTTCCGCCAAAGGTTTTTGCGTTTCTCGTTGAAACGGACCCAACCGGCTTTTAACATTTCCTTAAATGGTTTATTTTGCATTTTTTCATCCTTCTTCATTTTCTACATCCCCCCGGCTTGCTGAATGCCTTTGCGGTGCGCGTGGCAGTGGAGACACAACATAAGCTTTTCACATGAAAGCACATTGCGATAACAGGATTCCGTATCATAGTAACAGGAATCGCTCAAATAAGAAACCCGACTTAAGTCGCAGAAGTGCGCTCGTGTTGCAATTTCTCTATTTTGATTTATAATTTTAGCATAAGTATCGTTTTGAAATAACCGTATTTTACTTAAATAATTATTAAGGTAGGTGGCACCAGTGGGACAGAACGCATCAGATGACAATCATCTGTAGACCAAAAGAATTTTCGAAAACGTGTATTTTCAGGGATTCTTTTGGTCGCTTTCATTTGTTTCAGCGTGAAACCAGAGATCTCGTGAAGAAATTTCCTATTCAGGATCATTATTTCACAGGAGGTGAAGTCTGCTGTCCTTAATGGAAGCAGACAATCAATTATGTCAATTACAACCGGCTTACTATTATTTTTCCTCATTCTCTTCATCGCTTCATTTTTCGTTATGTCCGAATATGTGCTCGTGAGGATACGTCCTTCCCGGCTGGATTTCCTTGTTGAAGAAGGAAATCCGCAAGCAAAATTATTGAAAAATATGACCGTGAAACTGGACAGCTACCTTTCAGCGACGCAACTGGGGGTTACGATCACTTCCCTTGCTCTTGGTTGGTTAGGGGATCCTACCTTTAAGCGCCTGTTCGATACGCTTTTCGGCAACCTACCGATTCCCGATGCAATCGCCACCATCCTGTCCTTTGTTGTTTCATTCTCTGTCTTGACTTCCATCCAAGTCATCATCGGTGAACTCGTTCCCAAAAATGTCGCCTTGAGCCGCACGGAGAAAATGGGTCTGCGCATCGCAAAACCGTTGAACATTTGGTACCGCGTGATGTTCCCACTGATTTTTGTGCTGAACAAAACCGCCAACGGCATTTCCAAAGCGATCGGGATGAAAACGATCGGCGAATCGGATGACAATGTGTCCGAAGAAGAACTCCGCCTGATCATGAGCCAAAGCTTGAAGAGCGGAGAAATCAACCGCGAGGAATACCAATTCGTGGAAAATGTCTTCAACTTCGATGAGCGGATGGCGCGCGAAATCATGGTTCCGCGTACGGAAATCGTAGCGGTGGACTTCAACATGTCGCTGAGCGATATCGCGAAAGTCGTCCAACAGGAAAAATATACCCGCTATCCGGTCATGCGTGAGGACAAAGACTCGATCGTAGGCGTCATCAACACCAAAGAAGTCTTCGCCGCATTTGTCGAAGCTGTCCAAAACAAGGACGAAAGCAAATTCACCGTCACCGACTTCGTTCGCCCTGTCATCACGGTCATTGAAACGATTCCGATCAAGGAACTCTTGGTCAAGATGCAGAAGGAACATAACCAGGTCGCCATTTTGATTGACGAATACGGCGGCACAAGCGGCCTCGTTTCGATGGAGGACATCGTGGAGGAAATCGTCGGCGACATCAGCGATGATTTCGAGACGAAAGATCAACCCGAATTCATCATGCTTGGCGAAAACCATTACCGCATCAGTGCCCGCATGTTGATCGATGATGTCAACGACCTGTTCGGCTTGGATATCGACAACGAAAACGTGGATACGATGGGCGGCTGGCTGCTGGACCAAAAATATGATGTCAAGGAAGGCGAAGAAGTCGAATACCACGGCTACCGCTTCAAGGCGATCCAAAAAGAGAAAAATTCAATCCTCGTCATCGATATCTTCACGACAAGGAAGCTGAAAAACCATGTCGACTTTACAGATTCGGAAGAAACAGAAGAACCCGATACAACAGAATAAGCAAACGAAAAAGACTTTGCGATCAGGCTTTTGAATGCCTGCCGCAAAGTCTTTTTTTTGATGAGATTTCTTAATGAAGATGCCCTGTGTCCAACTCCGGACGCCCTTTGAAGAAAGGCAGCACTGTCTTCGCGATCAACGGCAGTTTGCCGACTGCATCGCTTTCGATTGTCCATACCAACAACGGTTCATGAAGGCTCAAACGCAAGATGAACCAGCCTTCCCCGTACTGGCCGCTCAGATTCACGCGCACGCCCTCAAGATGATCCGCAATCAATGCCATGTCCTCGGTCGCAGCGATGAAAGCCGCAAAATCCTTGATGATGGCATTGCCCACTTCAAAAATCGGTTCTTCGATGATCGTGAAGCGGTACTCCATCGTTTCAGCCGGCTGACCAAGCGTCGCGATCAGATCCCCCAAACGCTTCCCCTCCGTTGACAGCTGCGCATCCGCAATCAGCAGTTTTGCGATCAGGTAGGCGCCATCATCAAGGAAATAGTTTTCCTTCAGCGCCGCATGTCCGCTCGTTTCGATAGCCAAGACCGCATTGGTGCCCGCTTCATTCAATTCGATGCCGCGGTTGATGACATTCCGGTACCCGGTCAGATAACGATCCTGGACCCCGCCAAGTTCCGTTATGAACGTTTCCAGATGAGCGGAAGTCGCGGAATTTGTTACGATCGTCGCGCCTGGCTCTTCAGTCAACAGCACCGCCGAAATCAAGGCAATCAGATTGTTGCGGTTGAAAGCTTTTCCGTCGCTGTCGACGATCGCGGAACGGTCCACATCCGTGTCGAAGATGATCCCCAGATCGGCCTTGTTGGCGATGACCGCATCCTGGATGCTCTTCATTGCTGCC
Organism: uncultured Carnobacteriaceae bacterium; assembly: GCA_963814755.1. GTDB lineage: Bacteria > Bacillota > Bacilli > Lactobacillales > Aerococcaceae > Trichococcus. The sequence goes on along the minus strand of CAWFEB010000024.1, from coordinate 1,611 downwards.
TTGTTGTCCGGATTCGGGACGTGATTCGGGAAAGTGCCATCCGGGTCCAAGAATTGGCTGCCCGCAGTGTCTGCTCCCAATGGTTGCAGTACCTGTTCCACAAAGAATCCGCCCGCTCCGTTTCCGGCATCCACGATGATGTGGCGTCCGGTCAAAGGTTTCTCAGGGTTTTCTGCTGAAGCGATGCCTTTGCGGATCTTTTCCTGGAGATCGGCTGCATAAGTCGAAAGCAGATCCATCTCGGTCACAACTGCGGCTTGTTCTTTCTCCGCGAATGCTTCAGGCATTTCGTAGGCGTATTCCAGAATTTCTTCGATATCTTCGTGTTCCGCTCCACCCGTTTTGGTGAAGAATTTCAGCCCGTTGTATTCAAAAGGAAGATGGCTGGCCGTGATCATGATTGCTGCATCCGTCGCGTAATCTTCGTACTGCGTTGACATGAACATCGCCGGCGTAGTGCAGAGACCGACATCGATGATCTCGATGGCATAAGGCGCCATGCCTGCCATAAGCGCCGCTTTGATGTCCCCTCCGGATAAACGGCTGTCCTGTCCGATCGCAATTTTGACTTTCTTTTCGCCGCTTAAGCTGATGTTTTTCCCTTTTTGAAGCCAGTCAACGAAACCATATCCGATGCGCGTCACTTTGTCCGCCGTCAGCGTCGCTTCATGTTTTTCCGTAGAAATCGCAATCCCGCGAACATCCGATCCATTCTGTAAGGCCAATAATGCAGCTTTTTCCATCATTCCATCCCCTTTTCGATTTTCCGTTATATCCATTATACCTATTCGACCGCAATAAAAAAAGAACGGCCGAAGCTTTTTTGCTTCGGCCGAACGGTTTAAAAGCGGAACGGGTTCGCTCAGCCCTTCAACTTGTCGTTCTCATAGGTGTGGGTCAATTCCAGATTAGGGAAGCCTTGCTGACGCAACGCTTCATAGACGATCATGCAGGCTGTGTTCGAAAGGTTCAGGGAGCGCACATGCTCATCGTTCATCGGAATGCGCAGGCATTTTTCAGCATTTTCCTGCATGAAAGATTCAGGCAGGCCGGTCGTCTCTTTGCCGAAGATGAAGAAGACATCCTCGTCTTTCGTGAAGTCAGCCTCACTGTAGATGCGGTCGGCGAACTTTGTGATCAGATAGAGCTGGCGATCGCCCAGAAATTCGAGGAAAGCCGGTAGATCCGCATGATGGATGATGTTCACGTCATGCCAGTAATCGAGCCCGGCACGTTTCAGCTGCTTATCATCGGTTGAAAAGCCCAATGGTTCGATCAGATGCAAAGTAGTATTGGTTGCAGCGCAAGTGCGCGCGATATTGCCTGTATTCGCAGGGATCTGCGGTTCAAATAGTACGATATGGTTGGTCATAAATGAGACTCCTTTATTCTGTTAGATTAATCTGTTTCCTTGATTTCAAGTATTTTCAGATAAGCCTTCTCCATTTCGGCTTTGGTTTCTTCGTCCGTTTCGATTATAAGCCGTTCGGAGAAAAATGCCAACAATTCCGGATTGGCTTCGCGCACGATCTCCGCGATGGCCCAAGCAGCCGTCCCGCGCAGCACCGGCCGGGGATCTTGTTCGATCATCCGCAGCAGCTCCGGGATAGC